>NZ_CP047943.1:0-1301584 GCF_014279595.1 Synechococcus sp. RS9909 | reverse complement strand
CTCCTACTGGGCCCTCTCCCACCCCGGCGACCAGCCTGATTTTCACGATCGGCGCGCCTTCCTGCCCACCTGATCTGCACCAATTGTTGATGGCTCGATCGATGCGCTGGCTTCTGCCCCTGATCGCTGCCGCCCTGGTGCCGGCGGTGATCGCCAGCCAGCCCCGACCCCAACCCCAGAGCGACGCTCCCCAGGTCGACGAACCGACCGCGAGACGACGCAGCAAGGGTCCGGCGTTACCCACCGATCCAACCCTGCCCCGTACCGCCACAGGGCGTCACTACCCGCTGGTTCCGGAGGACGCCATGGCCCTGGCGACTCTGCTTGCGGCACTGGAGTCCTCGATCCGCGATCCGCAGTTGCCTGGCAGCGCCCTGCCCCCACTGGCGCATCAGCAGCAGGTGATCTATCGGGTGCTGTCCAAACAGCCGGAGCGGGCTGCCGCCGTGCGCAACGCCTTGCCAGAGCGTTGGCACTGGGTGTTCGATCAGCACATTGCCGCACGCCGCCAATTCCTGGCCATGCATCGCGGGCCGGCCAGCAACCGCCTGCCCGCCTGGCGAATCCGCCCACCCGCACCGGCTGACCAATTGCTCAAGGCCTACCGCAGCGCCGCCGCCAAGACCGGTATCGACTGGGAGGTGTTGGCGGCTGTGAACCTGGTGGAAACCGGCATGGGCCGCATCGATGGGGTGTCAGTGGCCAATGCCCAGGGCCCGATGCAGTTTCTGCCCAGCACCTGGGCGGAGCCAGGCATCGGCCAGGGAGGCGACATCCGCAATCCCTGGGATGCGATCCATGCCGCTGCCCGCTATCTGGTGCGGCGGGGTGGGCTGAAGGACATCCGCCGCGGGCTCTGGGGTTACAACAACAGCGACCATTACGGCGACGCCGTCCTCCGCTACGCCGCCCTGCTCAAGGACAACCCGGCGGCCTATCGCGGGCTTTATCACTGGGAAATTCATTTCGCTTCAGCGACGGGGGATCTCTGGCTGCCGGTGGGTTACGCCCAGACCGAGCCGATCGGAGTTGGCGCCTATCTTCAGCAGCAACCCGCCAGCAGTCCACCGGCGTCGTGAACGGGTGGGCCTGAGGCCACCGCCTACGCTGCCATCGATTGAAACCGATCCTGCGCGTGGCCAAGGAACTGACCCATCGGGGCGATGAGCTGAAAGCGTTGGGCTGGTCCGAGGAGGATGTGGCCCGCTATGCCGAGCTGTGGGAATACCGCCAGCGCTGGGGAGCGATGAATCTGGAGCGGGAGGACCGCCTGTTTCTGCGCAAGGCGGAAGCGGCCCTCCCCGTGATCCTCAGCGGCAAGGCCGCCGTGCGCAAAGGCCTGCGCGACAAGTCGTACTACCGCTGGCTTCAGTTTCACCTCGACGTGATGACCAGCGCGGAGGCGGGATTTGGACTGCCGGAGGGGGCCCGGGGCGCCTGGGCGATCCTGCTGGAGGAGGAGCTGCGCCTGCTCAACTATTACCAGCCTGTGCTCGGCCTGCCCGACACGCTCAAGGCCAAGGGCTTTGACCCGGTGCGTGACGAACTGGCGGGGGTGGCGACCACGCTGGCCGCCTCCCAGGGAGAACTGCGTCAGCTCGATCTGAGCACACCACTGCAGGAGCTCAAGGCGAAAGACAACAACCGCTGGCGGCCCCTTCGGGATCAGGCCGGTCCTCAGGCCTATCCGGTGCTGCACGCTGAGGCGGTGGATGGCTTCCGGCAGCAGGTGCGCAGCCGCTTCGTCCCCCTGGTACGCGAGACCCTGCCCTCCCTCGCCGAAAGTGACAAGCCCGAGCCCCCCGCCGACTGGAGTCCGGGGGGTGGGGCCGCCAGCTAGAACAGATGACCCAGACCTGGCACGCCTTGGCATCCCAACGTTTCGAGACCCTCCAGCTCCACGCCGGCCAGGTCCCGGATCCGGTGACCAACTCCCGGGCGGTGCCGATCTACCAGACCAGCTCCTACGTCTTCAATGACGCCGAGCACGGCGCCAACCTCTTCGGGCTGAAGGAGTTCGGCAACATCTACACCCGTCTGATGAACCCGACGACGGATGTGTTCGAAAAGCGGGTGGCGGCCCTGGAAGGGGGTGTGGCCGCCCTGGCGACGGCATCGGGCCAGTCGGCGCAGTTTCTGGCGATCACCAACTGCATGCAGGCGGGCGACAACCTCGTGTCGACCTCCTTCCTCTATGGCGGCACCTACAACCAGTTCAAGGTGCAGTTTCCCCGCCTGGGAATCCAGGTGAAGTTCGCCGAAGGCGATGACGTGGACAGCTTCGCGACCCAGATCGATGCCAACACCAAGGCGATCTATGTGGAAGCGATGGGCAATCCCCGCTTCAACATTCCCGATTTCGCCGGCCTCTCCGCCCTTGCCAAGGAGCGGGGCATTCCGCTGATTGTCGACAACACCCTGGGTGCTTGCGGTGCCCTGCTCCGGCCGATCGAGCATGGGGCCGATGTGGTGGTGGAGAGCGCCACCAAATGGATCGGAGGCCACGGCACCAGCCTGGGTGGTGTGATCGTTGATGCGGGCACGTTCGACTGGGGCAATGGCCGCTTCCCCCTGATGAGTGAACCCAGCGCCGCTTATCACGGCCTGGTGCACTGGCAGGCCTTCGGCTTCGGCAGCGACATCTGCAAGATGCTCGGTGTGCCCGATGACCGCAACATCGCCTTCGCTCTGCGGGCCCGTCTGGAGGGATTGCGGGATTGGGGGCCGGCGGTGAGCCCGTTCAACAGCTTCCTGCTGCTGCAGGGCCTGGAGACCCTGAGTCTGCGGGTGGAGCGCCATGCTGAGAATGCGATGGCCCTCGCCAGCTGGCTGCAGGAGCACCCGAAGGTGGCGTCCGTCAGCTACCCCGGTCTCCCCGGGGATCCTTACCACACCCGCGCCAAGCACTACCTGACCGGTCGCGGCATGGGCTGCATGCTGATGTTCGCCCTCAAAGGCGGTTTCGATGATGCGGTGCAGTTCATCAATGGCCTGAAACTGGCCAGTCATCTGGCCAATGTGGGCGATGCCAAGACCCTGGTGATCCACCCGGCCTCCACCACCCACCAGCAGCTTTCGGAAGCGGAGCAGGCTTCCGCCGGTGTGACGCCCACCATGGTGCGGGTCTCGGTGGGTCTGGAGCACATCGACGACATCAAGGCCGATTTCGATCAGGCCCTGGCCCTCCTTCCCTGATCTGCGACCTCACAATCGGACGCCATGGCTCTGATTCTGCCGCGTAATTATCACAAGATCGCCTCGGTTGAACGCAACGGCATTTCCTGGATTGAACCGGCCCTGGCGGAACGTCAGGACATCCGACCGCTGCGCATCGGCATCCTCAACATCATGCCGTTGGGGAAGCAATATGAGTTCAATCTGCTCCATCCACTCGGGCTGTCGCCCTTGCAGATCGAGCCGATCTGGATTCGCCTGCAGAGTCACAGCTACAAAACCTGGGATCACGATCATCTCGACCAGCTGTATGTGAGCTGGGACGAAGCGACGGCTCAGGCTCCCCTGGATGGCTTGATCATCACCGGCGCCCCGGTTGAACATCTGCCCTATGAGCAGGTGAACTACTGGCCTGAACTGGTGGAGTTGATCGAGGAGGCGCGGCGGGTGTGTGCCAGCACCCTGGGCCTCTGCTGGGCCGGTTTCGCGCTGGCCTATCTGGCCGGAGTCGACAAGGTGCCGTTCGAGCGCAAACTCTTTGGGGTGTATCCGCTGCGCAGTCTGGTGCCGGGTCACGCCCTGATGGGCACCCAGGACGACCGCTTTGTCTGTCCCCAGAGTCGCCATGCCGGTCTGCGCGATGCGGCGATGGAAGCAGCCCAGCGCCAGGGTCGCTTGCGCCTGCTCGCCCATGGCGAGGAGGTGGGTTACACGATCTTTGAAACCACCGATCAGCGCCAACTGATGCATCTGGGTCACCCGGAATACAACACCTCCCGCATCCTTGGGGAAATGGAGCGGGATCGCGCCCGCGGCGATGTGCCCCCTCCTGAAAATTTCGATGCCGATCAACCCCGCACCCTGTGGCGATCCCACCGCAATCTGCTGTTTCAGCAGTGGGTCTGGTTCTGCTATCAACGCGTCAGTCTGACGGAATAATGCGGTTTACGGCTTAAAAAACACTGTGCAGCGATAACGGTCGCTGTTTCTCACCTGGATGGTCTCGCATTGGCTGTCGGTGACGGTGCTGTTTTTGGGCACCTGCACCTCGGCGCGCTGCGTCGCATCGTCTTCACTCCACACCGATTCGGCGGTGATGCTGCCGGCCTGAACCGGAAGGGACGCAGCGAGAAGCAGGGCCAGCAGGGCCAGACGCTGCACCTGGCTGATCGGCGTCTCCGGCTGGCGCTCCGGCGACGGGCGATTCGGCGACTGGCGATTCAACTCCCGCTCCAGCGACTCGACGCGCTTCTCCCGCAGGCAATGACGACAACCGCCGGTGGTTTGCAGATGCTTTTCCGGTGTGATTGAAATCGGCTGCACGGGATGTTTGCGGCAGATGATCTTGATCGGGCTCTTGTAGCTGCGATAGTGAATGCCGGAATAATCAAAGCGATCACCGAAGCGCTGCTGCGCCCGGGCCAAAAACTCGTCTTTGGTGATGCGCGCTGCCATAGCGGAAATCTATGGGGGTGGACCGATCAGGCCCGGGGCGATGTCATCCCTTGTTACGCAGCGTCGTTACGCAGCTTCAGCAGTCAAGCGTTGCCGCAGCTGTACCGCCAGGGCCACCGGATCATCTCCTTCATCGAACGGCAGGCAGCGGCTCCGTTCGCTGTCCACCAGGGGCTCCAGCCATCGCTGCTGCCGCTGACGAATCGCCAGGTCGGCTTCGGAAGGATCCCTTCCCTGCTGCTGCCGGCGGATCAGCCGCTGGGCGGCGGTGGCGTCGCTGCAGTGGCAGGCCACGATGCAGGCGGGTCGCTGCAAGCGCGAGGCCAGGCGCAACATCTGCTGCCGTTCCCGCTGACGCAGGAACGTGGCATCCACGATCACATGGAAGCCGCTGCTCAGCAGTCGCTGCGTCAGAGCGGGCAGATGCTGACCGAACAGCCAGGCATTCACTTCCGGGCTGTAGGGATCGGCATCGTGGCGCCAACCCTCCTGCCCCGGCAGACGACCGAAGGCACGAGCCCGCTCCAGATCCGAGCGCAGACGCAGGGCCGGCAGGGAGGCCACGAGCTGCTCACTGCAAAAGGACTTGCCGCTGCCACTGAGCCCATGCATCAACACCAGCCCACCCCCAGGCGCTGACTCCATGGCGGCGGCGCGGGCGAGGTAGCGCTCCAGTTCCTCCTGGTTGGCCGGATTCGGGGCCTGGCGCTGCCGCAACGCTGTCACCTTGGCGCGCACCATCGCCCGATAGGCCGAATACCAACGCCACAGGTCCATCCCGGCGTAGTCGCCGCTGCACTCCAACCAGCGATTGAGCAGACACGCCGCCGCCGCTGGCTCACCGAGCACCTGCAGATCCATGGCCAGAAAGGCCATCTCACTGATCGGATCAATCCAACGCAGGCCCGGGTTGAAATCGATGGCATCGAACACCTCCAGGCTGCCGTCGTCGCGGCGATGCACATTGCCGCAGTGCAGATCGCCGTGGCATTCCCGGATGGCACCGTCGCGGAGCCGTTCCCGGAACCGGGGCCCGAGGCGGCTGGCCTCGGAGGCCACCCAGGCGCGATGGCGGGCGAGGAGATGGCGGCTGGTGGCTGGGCTCACCTCCTCCTCCAGCACCCGCAGGTTGGTCTCAACCGGTTCGACCACCGCCTCGACGTTGCCGAAGCGGCCACCGACCGGCGCCGCCTCGGCCCGGTGATGGAAGCGGGCCAGATCCTCGGCCAGCTGCTCAAAGCTGCTGCGCGGCACCCCATCGGCCAGGCAGCGACTGAGCAGGGATCGGGCCGGAAACTGACGCATCCGCACCGCCGGTTCGATCAATCCCTCCGCCCCCTCGACCAGGGCGATCCGAGCCCGCTCCGCAGGGCCGAGCACAGACACCACGGCGCAGTAGAGATCGGGGGCGAGGCGGCGATTCAAACGCAGCTCCTCGCGGCAGAAATGCTGCCGCTGGCTGAGGCAGCTGGCCTGCACAAAGCCAAGATCGATCGGTTTTTTGATCTTGTAGGCCCAGCGACCGGTGAGCAGAACCCAGGAGATGTGGGTTTCCACCAGCTGCACCGCCTCCACCGGATGGGGGTAGGCCTCAGGCCGGAGCAGGGCCGCAATCAGGGGCGGCTGCCCATCGGAGGAGTCAGCCACCATGGGCAAGGTCCGCTGGATCCATTGCCGCATGATGACGCGTCCCTGGCACTGGTATGGGGGCTGGTTACCGGAACCCGACTGTCGGCACTGGCAGGCCCTTCTCTCGGAGCGGTTGCTGTGGCAGCAACCGGTGGTGCGGGTCTACGGGCGGGAGCATCCGGTGCCCCGTCTCACCCTCTTTCTGGCCGATCCGGGGCTCGCCTACCGCTACAGCGGCGTGGTCCATCGCGGCGAGGGTTGGCCCGACTGGTTCCGGCCCCTGCTCGAGCGGGTCCGGACGGCAGCAAAGACGCCGTTCAACGGCTGTCTGCTCAATCTTTATCGGCATGGAAACGACCGCATGGGGTGGCATGCCGACGACGAGCCGGAGATCGTCGCCGATCAGGCGATTGCGTCCCTCTCGCTCGGTGCCAGCCGCACCTTTCAGTTCCGTCACCGGCAGACCCGGGAACGGCACGACCTTGAGCTTGGCGATGGTGATCTGCTCGTGATGGCAGCGGGCTGTCAACAGGCCTGGCTGCACGCCGTGCCCGTGCGCAAAAAGGTGAGCACGGCGCGCATCAATCTCACCTTCCGCGTCTTCCGCCCGCCAGCAGGCCTCACCCCTCTCATGGCAGCCCGTTCTGCAGGATCCACCACCAGAGCGGCACGGTGACCAGGGCCAGCGCCAGGAGCAAATCAAAACCAAAGCTGTGCCAGAATGGCAACTGTCTACAGATTGTCTCCATGGTTGCCGCCGGACCGACCTGCTCCCTCTCCAGGCACTGGCTCTCTCTGGTGGAGAGCCTGCGGGGGCGCCGAGACCAGTTGCTGCTTCGCCTGGCCGACCAGGTGGACCGGCTGCCCCAGGGCAATGAGAGCTGGCTGCACACCGAACGGGAGCTGATGGCGGCGGAGCGGGCCCTGCAACGGCTCCAGGCAGTTTGAGTCAGTGCTGCATCTGGTTGAGGAAACGGCGGCTGCGTTCCTCTTCGGCGTGGCGGAAGAAGCTGCGGGCGTCATTGAGCTCCACCACCCGGCCGGCATCCATGAACAACACCCGGTCGGCCACCTCCCGGGCGAAACCCAGTTCATGGGTCACCACCACCATGGTCATGCCCTGGGACGCCAGCACACGCATCGCATCGAGCACCTCCTTCACCCGTTCCGGATCCAGGGCGCTGGTGGGTTCATCAAACAGCATCACCTCGGGCTTCAGGGCGAGGGCCCGGGCAATCGCCACCCGCTGCTGCTGACCACCGCTGAGCTGTCCCGGTCGCTTGTGGATGTGTTCTGCGATGCCCATCTGCTCGAGCAACTGCCGTGCCTGGCTCTCGGCCTCCTGGCGGGAGCACTTCTGCACCCGGATCGGCGCCAGGGTGATGTTGTCGAGGATCGAGAGATGGGGAAACAGATTGAACTGTTGAAACACCATCCCCACCCGCCGGCGGATGCGGCGGATCTGGCGCTCGTCATGGTCGGCATCGAGGTGGATCCCGAGCACATTCAGCGCACCGGCATCGATCGCCTCCAACCCATTGAAGGTGCGGATCAGGGTGCTCTTCCCCGATCCCGACGGCCCCATCACCACCAGCACCTCACCCAGTCGCACCTCCAGCGACACCTGATCAAGGGCGGCAGGCCCCTGGTCGTAGCGCTTGCAGATCGCGCTGGCCTGGATCGCCGGCTGGATCGGGCTGGAAGCGGCAGTGGTCATCGGCCTGGGGCGCGGGGGATCGGCTGGACGGAACGCTCAAGGCGACGGGCCAACAGGGCCATCGCCGTGCAGAGCAGCCAGTAGAGCGACGCCAGCCACACATACACCTCCAGGTGCCGACCGATGAAGGCGGGGTTGGCGAGCAGGCTGCGGCTGATGCCCAGCAATTCCACCAGGCCGAGCAGGGCCATCAGGCTGGTGTTCTGCAGCAAGCCGATCGCCTGATTGGTGAGGGCGGGAATCGCGATCTGGAGCGCCTGGGGCAACACCACCAGCTGCAGGCTCTGCCAGGCACTGAGGCCGAGGGCCGCTGCCGCCTCCTTTTGCGTGGAGGGAATCGACTGCAGCCCGCCGCGCACATCTTCGGCCACGTAGGCCGATGCGAACAGGGCAAAGGCCAGCACAGCGCGCAACACCCGATTCAGTTCGAGCTGCACGGGCAGAAACAGGGGGATCAGCAGCTGACCGAAGAACAACACGGCGATCAGCGGCACGGCCCGCATCAGATCGACATACAGACGACTGCCATGACGGAGCACCGGCAGGTCGCTGCTGCGGCCGAGAGCGAGCATCACGCCCAGGGGCAGGGCGAGCAGTCCACTGGCGCCCGTGAGCAACAGGGTGAGCACCAGCCCTCCCCAGGTCCGGGACGAAACAGCACTGAGCCCGGTGCCCGCACCACCGGCGAGCACAGGCAGCCCCAGGGGGAGCATCAGCAGCCACAACCAGGGCAGGGCCAACCGGAAGGGTCCGGGACGTTGCCCTGGCGCGGGCCGGGGCGCCAGCAGGGTGACCAGGGTGAGCACCAGGATCAGGGCCAGCCAGAGCAGGGGGCGCCAGCGTTGCTCAGCGGGATAACTGCCACTGGCGTAGAGCGGCAGGTTGGCGCTCACCAGCCGCCAATCGGCCACCTGCACCACCCACTGGCCGGTGGCCCAGAGGGCCCAGGCGATCAGGAGCAGGATCGCCAGGGACAGGACCGAATCCAGGGGGTGGCGGCGCAGATGGCGCCGGAGATGGCGCCAACGCCCCATCAGCTGGCGCCGCCGCTGGGGGTGGGGGACTGGAACAGGTTGAGGGCGGAGAGAAACAGACCCACACCGAAGAGGGTGCCCAGGGCCCAGAGGCTGTCGCTGGGCCACTCGAGCACCAGCAACAGACCGAGAATCGCGGTAACGACACCATCGAGCACCGCCAGGCCAGCGGCGGGAACCGCTGCGGTGGCACCGACCGCCAGTTCCATCACCCCTTCCACCAGCAGCAACACACCCACAAACAGGGTGAGGCTGATTTCACTGTCGATCGGATCGATCAACACCCAGATGGCGGCGCCGCAGTAGAGCAGGCCGGTGAGCACACGGAAGAGGCGGGCCTGCAGGCCGGTTTCTCCGCCGAGACGCAGGAACTGACCGATACCGGCCGCGAAGGCGATGCCGCCCAGGCCGATGGTGAGCAGCGTTCCGGACGCGAAGGGGAGCAGGATGGCGGCGATCGCGGCAACGATCAGCAGCACGGCAGCGATCCGACGGGATCCCATGACCTTTCTGGAAAGAACGGCCGCAGCTTAGGGGCGGTGCCGTCCGCTCACGACCACACGATTGAGCAGTTGCATGCCGCCATTGATCAGCAGGTTGAGCAGAAGAAAACTGAGCAACAGCAGCAGGAATCCCTCGATCGCCCGGCCGGTCTGGGTGATGGTGGTGTCGCTGACGGCGTAGAGATCGGCGTAACCGACTGCAATCGCCAGGGTGCTGTTCTTGGCGAGATTGAGATATTGGCTGCTCAGTCCGGGCAGGATCGCCGGCAGGGCCTGGGGCAGGATCACGCGTCGCAGGCCCAACCCTTCCGGCAACCCGAGGCTGCGGAAGGCCTCCCACTGCCCCCTGGGCACCGCATCGAGGCCGCCCCGCACCAACTCGGCGATCGCCGCACCGCTGAACACCGATAAGCCCACCAACACCGCACTGAACTCCACACTCAAGGGCACGCCGAGCAGCTCGATGCCCTGGTTGGAGAGACGAAGCAGCGCCGGCAGCGGGCTGAGGGGTTCCGAGGCGGGGGGCAGCCCGAGAAAGGCGACGAAATACCAGAACAACAACTGCAGCAGCAGGGGGATCTGGCGGATCAGGCCCACATAGAGCGCCGCCAACCAACGCAGCAGGGCATTGGCGCTGCGGCGGGCAGCCCCGGCGCTCACTCCGAGCAGGGTGGCCAGGATCAGGCCCGCCACGATCACCTTGAGGCTGTTGAGCCACCCCATCAGCAGTGCCCAGGCGTAGCTGTCGGATGGGGCGTAGGGCAGCGGATGCTCGGCCAGCGCAAAACCCGCCGGCCGCGACAACCAACGAAAACTGAGGCCAAGGCCGGTGCGGATCAGATTCACCGTGAGGTTGTTCACCAGCAGCCCCAGCAGGGTGAGGGCCGCCAGAACGACCAGGGCCTGAAGCCACCAGCGACGACGCCCAGACATGGGAGCGCTCATTGGAAGGGAGGGGCGACCATCACACCGCCATCGCGCCCGAGACGATTGAGGCCACGGGGGATCGGCACCTGGCTGTCAGGCCCGAGGTTGCGGGCATAGATCTCGCCGTAGTTGCCAGTGGCCTGGATCACCTGCACCACAAAGTCATCGCGCAGGCCGAGCGTCTCGCCCAGGCCGGCATTGAGCCCGAAGAACCGCCGCAGCCGGGTCAGTTCCGGGCGCCGCTGTGCTTCGGCGTAGCGCTCCTGCACATTGGCCTGGGTGATGCCCAGTTCCTCGGCGGTGATCAAGGCGTACACCACCCAGCGCATCGCATCGGCCAGGCGCTGGTCGCCGCCCACCGAGGCGGGCGCCAGGGGCTCCTTGCTCAGGACCTCCTCGAGGATCCGGTGGTTGCGCTGATCGGCGAATCCGGACCGGGCCGCTGCGAGCTGGGAGCGATCGGAGGTCATCGCCTGACAACGGCCCTGCAGATAGCCGGCCACCACCTGGTTCAGGTCTTGGTATTTGATCGGGGTGTAGGCGATGCCCCGGGCCTCAAAGGCATCGTTGAGATTCTGCTCGGTGGTGGTGCCGGAGCCCACGCAGATGCTTTTCCCCTGAAGATCCTCCAGCCGCTTGATGCCGCTGCCTGATGACACCATCAAGCCCTGGCCGTCGTGAAACACCACCGGGGCAAAACTGAGGCCATTGCCACCCGCCGCATCCCGGCTGAGGTTCATGGTGGTGTTGCGCGAGAGCAGATCGATCTCTCCGGTGCGCAGGGCCGTAAACCGTTCCGGTGCCGTCAGCGGCCGATAGTCGACAGCGCCGGTTTCGGGCACAAAGGCTGCCGCAAACGCTTTGCAGAGATCCACATCAAGACCGAAATAGCGGCCGTCGGTCTGCAGGTAGCTGAAGCCAGGAATCTTGCCGCTGACGCCACAGCGCAGGCTGCCGCGCTGTCGGATCAGATCGAGCCGTGAGGCGCCGCCCTCACCGAGGGTGGCGCAGCCCGCGAGCAGGGCCAGACCCAGCAGCAGGGCCATGGGGCGATGCTTGACCATGGCTTCCAACCTCCTCGCTGAGGAGAGGATGGCAGAACGACGCCAGGGTCCCTAAGTTCCGCGCAAACGTGTCGGGGCGGATCGTGACGCTGAGCTGGCCCTGGACCGCAGGACTGGTGGGGATGGCCCTCAGCCTTGGCACACCGATCGAGGTGCGCGCCTGGGACGCCAACGATCGCCAGCTTTACAACAACAAGATGGCGCTGTTGCAGGTGATTCGTGATGGCGCCGGGCAGCGGGCTGCCCAGAGCGGCGATGTGGAAACCCTTTGCCTTGTGCTCGGCATCGGCGTGGATGTGACCGAGCGGTACGTGCAGGCCAAACCGAAGGATGAACAGATCCGCAAGCGGCTCAAGGGCATGCGCAAAGACCTGCTCAGCTGCCTGGCGCTGATGCAGCAGACCCGCTGAACCGAATCGGGCGTCAGCATGGGGTTTGTTGCCGCACCGCCATGGATGCCGATCTCACCCTTCCCCTTCTGGGCGGTGGCCTGCTGATTCTGGTGATCGTGGCGGGCACGGTGGCCGTTCTCCTCAAGCCCTCCGACACCCCGGAGCCGCCGCAGAAGCGCTGAAGCGGGGGGCGCGGATTATGACAACCCCGGCAGGAGTCGGTGACGATCGTGATGCGCTTTGAGGCGTCGCAAACCGGGAAGCCAATCGCCGAAGGCGGCCTCCAGCTCCCAGCCATGCCAGGGCAGATGGTCATGCAGCTGGGCGAGGTGAACCCCGGGGCAGTGGGGCCGAAGCTGATCCCGCAGCTGCAGCAGCCAGGTCAGGCTGCGCTGCCGCGCCGCTGGATCGTCGGCGGGCCAGGCGGCGGTGATCCAGGGTTTCCAGATCGCCTGGCGATGCACAAACGAGGTCGCGGTTGCAGACACCCGGGCGGTCGCCCCCCCCAGCTGCTGACTCGCCAGGGCACAGCCGGGATCGGGCCGTTGCGCCAACGCCTGGCACGCCATCTGGATCAGGGCCGGGGTCGCCGCCCCCCAGGCGGGCGCCAGCAGGCCGAGCACCTCCTGAGCGCCAGGCGGTCCCTGGTGGGGGGTGCGCGCCAACGATCCGAACGGCGGCAAGGCCTCCAGCCCATCAATTCGCTCCACCATGGCGCCGGGGAGGCGGGCGAGCTGCGGTTGACACGCGGCCCAGGCCTGAACCGACGGGGCATCCACCTCGATCGCCACCAGCAGGATTTCGATCCGTTCCGCCCAGAACCACTGCAGGCTGAGGCCATCCGGCCAGGTCTCCGCCCGCTGAATCCACTCAGCCAGCTGCTCGGGCGACACCAGGGCACGGGCGATCTGCAGGGGCTGGCGTGGGGTGGTGCACAGCTCGATCGCGCTCACCACCGCCAGAAACGGCGCCGCCCCGAGCAGACCCCGCCAAGCCTCAGAGCCATGGCCATCGGCCTCCAGGCTTTGCTCTGCCGTGAGCGCCAACGGCTCCCCATCGCCCCACACCCCCTCCAGAGCAAGGATCCGATCGATGGCCAGACCCTGACTGCGGCTGAGCGGACTGATCCCTCCGGTGAGCAGATAGCCGGCTCCCGGCAGGCCGGAAAGGCCGGTGGGAATGCTGCGCCCTGCTCGAGCCAGAGCCCGTTGCAACTCCGCCATCGTCACGCCGGCGCCGACGCGCACCCTGTGGCCGTTGTCGCTGAGCTGCAGCTCACGGCAATGGGTGCGAAGATCGAGGCTCCACAGGGCTGGATCACGGGACCGGCTCGAGGTACCGCCGCTGCGCACGAGCACGGGAGTCGGCCCGCTCCAGTCGCGCATGCAGCGGGAGAGATCACCGGGACGGGGCTCAAGTTCTGGCAATGGCGTTATGGCGATAGGGAGAACGAATCAGAGCGTTAGTCGCTGCGGTATAGAACAGGTTGATCAAGCTGCTGCTCTTCGTTTCATTCAAAGTGCCACAAAGTCTGTCGTTGATTCCCAACCGTCAAGCGATACCCAAGGAATGCCTCGCTGGCCTTGTGGTGGCCCTCGGCATCATTCCCGAGGCGATCGCGTTCTCAATTGTGGCCGGCGTGGATCCTCAGGTTGGCTTGTTCGGCTCGATCTGCATTCTTATCGTTGTGGCCCTGCTTGGCGGCAGACCGGCCATGGTGTCAGCCTGCACCGCCGGTGTGGCTCTGTTGATGGGCGGCCTGATGCAGTCCCATGGGCTGCCTTATCTGCTGGCCGCCACGATCCTGGCCGGTGTGTTTCAGATTCTCTGGGGTTACCTGCGGCTAGCGCAACAAATGCGTTTCGTGCCTCGGGCCGTGACCGTGGGCTTTGTGAACGCCATCGGCGTGCTGATTTTTTTAGCCCAGTTGCCACAACTGGGCATCGGCCGCGACGGCGGTGAAACCATTCCCAGCCTTGCAGCCACTGGAGAGAGCATCAGTTGGCCGTGGGTCTGGGGATTGGTGGCTCTGGGCTTGCTGATCATCTATGGGCTGCCCCGGCTCACCAAGCTGGTGCCTTCGACCCTGGTGGCGATCCTGTTGATCAGCGGCCTGGCGGAATGGCTGCAATTACCCATTCCCCGCGTGGGTGACCTGGGCCAGCTCCCGAACAGCCTGCCTGTCTTTCAGATCCCGGCGGTCTTCGGCTCCTGGGACAGCTGGGGGATCATTTTGCCCACCGCCCTGGCTATTTCATTCGTGGGCCTGCTGCAATCGTTCCTCACCGCCAATGTCGTGGAGGACATGCTGGATCAGCAAGCCGATTATGAGGCAGAGGCAAGGGCCCAGGGATTCGCGAATATCACCGCCGGACTGTTTGGAGGCATGGCCGGCGCCGGCATGATCGGCCAGTCGGTCATCAACCTGAACTCTGGTGGTCGCCACCGCCTGTCGACCCTCACGGCTGGCGTGGGGCTCTTGATCCTGGTGATCTCACTGAGCAGCTGGTTGGCCCGCATCCCGATGGCGGCGCTGGTGAGCGTGATGATCATGGTGTCGATCAGCACGGTGAGTTGGGATTCGTTTCTCAAGGTCAAAGTCGTGCCCAAGAGCGACACCTCTGTGATGCTGCTCACCCTGGTGTTGGCATTGATGACCCGCAATCTGGCTATCGCGGTGGTGGTCGGGGTTGCACTGGCTGGCATTCTCTTCAGCCGCAAAGTGGCCAAAGTGATCTCCGTTACCACCACTGAGCTCACCAACGATCATCTCTACGTCACGGTGCAGGGACAGCTCTTCTTCGTGAGCACGGTGTATTTCCTGGCAGGCTTCAAGAAGCACGTCCATCCAGCCCGTGTTACGATTGACATGGCCCAGGCTCATGTCTGGGATCAAACTGGCATGCGAGCTCTCGACCAGGTTATTCGTAAGCTTCAGCAAGGCGGCTCCAAAGTCGAGTTGATCAATCTCAATCAAGAGAGTCTGGATCTATTTGATCGCATCAGCGAAACGCCTGCTTTTGTCATCGGCGCTCGATGCGACCTGCCGGAATCTGTCAACACGACAGGCTCCTAGTTCGCCACGCCAGGCCGGTGTGACAGCAATGCCTTGGCCAGGACTGAAATTGGAGCGATGACCTGATGGCGATAGGGTCAGAACAGGAACTTTCCCGTTGTGATCCCATCGTTATCGGAACTGAAGGCCAAGGGCTATGGGGTCTTGATCTGCGGCCACGGCAGCCGCAACAAACTGGCTGTTGAGGAATTCGCCCAGCTGGCCGAAGGCTTGCGCCCGAAGCTGTCGGGGATTCCGGTGGAACACGGCTACCTCGAATTCGCCAGACCGATCCTGCGCGATGCCCTCGATCGGTTGCGGGAGCAGGGCGTGCAGCGGGTGCTCGCCGTGCCGGCGATGCTGTTTGCTGCGGGCCACGCCAAAAACGACATCCCCTCGGTGTTGAACACCTACAGCGCCGAGTGGAACCTGCCGATCGACTACGGGCGTGAGCTGGGGGTGGACCGGCTGATGATCGCCGCCGCTGGCGCCCGGATCCGGGAGACCCTGGAGGCGGAGCCCGCGCTGCCCTTGGCCGAAACGCTGCTGGTGGTGGTGGGGCGCGGCTCCTCCGACCCCGATGCCAACTCGAATGTGGCCAAGGTGACGCGGATGCTGGTGGAGGGGTTCGGCTTCGGTTGGGGTGAAACTGTGTATTCCGGTGTCACCTTCCCCTTGGTGGAACCCGGCCTGCGCCATGTGGTGCGTCTGGGCTTCCGCCGCATTGTGGTGTTCCCCTACTTCCTCTTCTCCGGCGTGTTGGTGAGCCGGATCCGGATGCACACCGACAAGGTGGCCGCCGACCATCCCGAGATCGACTTCCTCTCGGCGCCCTATCTCGGCGATCACCCCCTGGTGCTCGACACCTTTCTGGAGCGGCTGGAGGAGGTGCTGGGCGGCGAGGCGGTGATGAACTGTTCCTTGTGCAAATACCGGGCCCAGGTGCTGGGCTTCGAGGCGGAGGTGGGCCTGGCGCAGGCCAGCCATCACCATCACGTGGAGGGCCTCACCGAGGGCTGCGATCTGTGCGAGCGCGAATGCACCGGCGCCTGCCAGCCCGATGGCATCCCGATTCCCCTGGGTGGCCACAGCCATGACCACGGGCACGACCACAGCCATGACCATGAGCACAGCCATGACCATGAGAACAGCCATGGCCACCACCCCTACCCCCACGCGACCCATCCCCTCGGGCCGAGCACCCTGGGGCCCGCCAAGGCTTCCGGTAACGGGAACGCGACAGAAACCTGAAGGAAACCGGTGATTCCCGCCCCCTCATCCTTCTCATTCCCGGCCTGGTCTCGCGAGACTCACTCGCATTAGCAAGGCTTATCAGCTTGCGACCCCATCGGTTTTGCGCCGCGTTTCCACAACCTGTGCAGCGTTTTCCCCAGGCCAGGGGTTGAGATCGCTTCACCGGTGCAGCGGCTGTGAAATGCAGGATCGGGAACCAGGTCGGCTTGACATGGCGACAAGCCGAGCTAGCGAAGGTATTAAGGACCACCCGACGGCCAAGGTCCCGCCGAGGGGCGCTTGAGTCTCGCCTAAGATCGGGAGATGGTGATCGATTGCGTCAGCTTTTGACGCCCGCCGCCGTTCTGTGGCTTCCTACTGGGGTCATGTCATGCCGACGCCAGAGGCGCTGAATGGATCGGAATCGTTTGGAACGCTGTGTGGATGGATCGGCTGCGGCCGAGAACGCCCCCACCTACGTGAGTATGGAAGCGGAAATTCCCGAAGTGCTCTATCGCGGCATGAAGGAGTTCATCGGCGATCACCCCCACTGGGATCAATACCGGCTGATGAGTTCCGCCCTGGCCCATTTCCTGTTCCAGAACGGTTGCAGTGATCGGGCTGTGACGGAGCGCTACCTCGACGACCTGTTCAGTCGCTCCCAGGCCTGAGCGCCGCCAGACAGGCCCGGCGTGTGATCGCCATCATCGTGAGCGTGGGGCTCTGCCAGGCGGAGCTGGGCCAGCAGGCGCCATCCACCACCAGCACATTCGGGCAACGCCAGAGCCGATTCCAGGGGTCCACCACACCCTCGGCTTCGTTGGCCGCCATCGCTGCCCCGCCCACCTCGTGGATGTAGTAGCCGGGGGGAGCGGCACCATCAGCCAAGGCGACCGCCTGGCGCAGCAGCGGTTCGATCAGGGGGGCCTTGACCAGATCGACCAGGGGCAACATCGTGCCGCCGGCAACAGCGATTGCAGCGGCGATCGTCTGCTCCATGTGCCGGGTCATCGCCTCCTCATTGCGGCGCCAGCGGCAGTCGATGTGCACGGTGGGGCTGCCCCAGCGATCGAGAGGCCCCTCAAGGCTGACCCGATTAGCCGGATCCGGAAGCACCTCACCGTGGCCGATCAGGAACCCGAGCCGGCAATCGGGCTGCCGTTTGAGCCAGGCGGGCGGATCAAAGCGGTTGATGCCGCCCCAGAGGCCATAGCCCCGCAGGGGCAGGGCGGCACTGGTGTCGGGCAGCTCATGACCGAAAGGAAGAAAAAAGCTGCCGGCGCCGGAAAGCTCCGCCGGGGTCGCCGCGTGAGCGCTTGGATCGGCGGGCGTTGCTGCCGGCATGGCAAAAAAGCGGCAGGTCGAGACGTGATCCATCAGGGCCACGCCGAGTCGCCCGGAGGGATCGATGAAGCCGCGACCCTCAGCCGCCTGTTCTTCTGACTGCAACAGCAGACGCAGGGTCTGGATCGTGGAGGCGCAGAGCACGATCTGCTCAGCCGCAAGTCGCTGCCGCTGGCCTGTGGCCCGATCGATTGCAATCACCGCTTCAGCGCGGTCGCCATGGCGGTTGAGCTCGAAGCTCTCGACGCGGTGATCACTCAGGAGCTGCACGCGCCCTGTCGCCAGAGCGGCCTGCAGGGTGCTCCCGGGGCTGCTGGAGCTGGGCCAACGCGTCCTGGCGTTGGCTGGGTGGGCCGCGAAGCCACGGGAGGGCATCCACGGATAGCCGAGCTGCTCTCGCACGGCGGCAGCAAAGCGCTGTTCCTCGAGGGTGGAGGACAAGGCCTGCTGGGCCCAGCCATCGGGAACCTGGCCAAAGCCATCGCGTTGCCCATGCACGCCGAGCCGTTGCTCCAGGGCCGTGTAGTGCGGATCGAGATCGGCGTGGCGAATCGGCCAGCTGCTGCCGACGCCATCCCGTTCAGCCGCCTGAAAATCAGCGTCTGAAAGCCGCAGGGTGATGCCGCCCCAGGTGAGGCTGCGGCCCCCCACCTGATCGGCACGGGTCCAGAGAAAGGGACGATCGGCCGGATGGCTGTAGGGGTGCTCCTGTTCGTCGATATAAAGCTGGGGGTTGTGCTTCCAGTAGCCGGGATGCTGAGCCTGGCGTTGCTGTCGTCCGCTGCTGAGGGCGCTGAAGCGGCGCAGGCTGTTGAGCGGTTCAAAGCCCAGGGCATCGCGCACCGACAGCGAGCGCCCCGCCTCAATGACCAACACCCGCACTCCGGCCTCGGCCAGGGTGAGGGCGGCCACACCACCGGTGGCGCCGGAGCCCACCACGATCGCCTCCCAGGGCCGCAGATCCACCGCTCAGCAACAGCGCCAGAGCCCGTTCTACCTGTCAGCACTGTCGGCTGGATCCGTCAGCGACACGATGGTGCACTGGGCATTGAGTCGGCGGATGCGCTGTTCCTGGCGATCGGCCTCCACAGCGTGATCAAGATCGATGCGGGTGATGCGGTACCCAAGCTTCCGAGCGACAAGAACCAGCTCGCGTCGCGATCGGCACTGGCGAAGGGAGTGACGGACCGTCCCATCGGTTTCCGCCGCCTCCACCAAACGCTCCAGCTCAGCCACACTCATGCAGATCGTGCATACCCCATAGGTCTACCAAGTTCCAGGGAGATCGGCAGGAGCAGGGCCAGGTAGGCGCCGCTCCCTGGAGGTGTCGTGCGATGACGTGCCTGCATCACTGAAAGCGCCTGCCTTCGGGCGGCCGTCAACAAGTCATCCAGCCTTGGTGGCAATACCTACCTTGAAAGAACACTCCATGGCGTCTGCTCCGGTGGGGAGCCATCGCTCCATTGCTCCCCATCCACGTGCTTTTGCGGATCTGCCTGTTTTCGCAGCACTGTTCACCACCTGGCTGGAGCTGCATCTCGGCGTTGCGCTGACCTTTGCGATAAGCGATGTTGAACTGGAGGATGGATTTGCCCGACGTGTGGTGTTCGTGCAGGCCATCGTCAGCTTCCTCTTCTATTCCACAATCTTCAGCATGGTCACCAACCTGATGGTGAGCTGACGCCAAACAACAGCGACGCACCCATCAAGGTCATGATCAGGTTCTCGGCCAAGCTCACCACACCAAGCGGTGTGCGCGTGTTGCCGCCCACGCAGGCGCAATTGAGGGCGAGGTGATCGATGAACACCGCCTTGCCCACCGACAGCATCCCCATCCCGCCCAACAGCACCGCCACCGCTCCCACCAGGCCATCCAGACCGGACGCCGGTTGCATGAGCATGCCCAGCCCCACCAGCAACTCCACCCCTGGATAGAGCCGGCTCCAGGCCCGCCAGCGCTGGCTGAGCAGGTCGTATTTCAGGAAACTGGCGGCAAAGGCCGGCACATCCATCAGCTTGAGCATCGCCAGCAGACTGATCGCCAGGCCCATGAAGCCGCGCAGGCCTGCGCCAAGGGCAAGGGCCATCAGGGCCGCGCTGACAAAGACCGCAATCACCGGGGTATAGGACACCTCCGGTCCCTCCGCCTTCACCCCCAACCGCGCGGCCAGTTCGCTGTAGCCACCGATCCGCACCGGGCCGCTGAACACCTGGGGCGTGCTGCTCACGCCGTAGGTGCGTTTGAACGTCTCCACGTCGTCAGTGCTGCGCAACGGATGATCCTCAAAGGCAATGCCCTGGCTCTGCAACAGAGCCAACGCCTTCAGGCCCCAGGGGCAGGCGTGCTCCGGCGTGTCCATCCGATAGAGCTGAACATCCCGCAGCGCTGAACGATTCTCAGGAGAAACTTGTGTCATCAGCCCTTGATCGTCTGGAACGGCTGGATCAGTCTTGTGGAAACTCCATCCGCAGCGAAGCCATTGCCGATCGCATCGACCTCACATCACCATTCTGACTGATGCGAAAGACGATCAGCCCCAGTCCTGAGATCACGGCACGATCGCGAGGCCAATGGGCTGGCCTCGGCGCTGCCCTGCTGTTCGGATGCAGTGCTCCCTTGATCAGCACGCTCACGGCGACTGGCTCTCCCTTGACCCTGGCGGGCCTGCTTTATGGCGGTGCGGCACTGATGCTCTGGCCCCTGCAGCTGCTCAAGGCCGGGCAATCGCAAGAAACGCCTGTGCAAAAAAGCGACTGGGGAGGGTTGGTGATCCTGACCCTTCTTGGCGGTGTGATCGGCCCATTGGCCCTGGTGAACGGACTGGCGCTGCTCTCACCAGCATCCAGCTCGCTCCTGCTCAATCTGGAAACCGTGTTCACGCTCTTGATCGCAGTCCTCCTTGGCCGGGAACACATCGGCGCTCGTGGTGTTCTCGCCGCGGGCCTGACCATTGCCGGGGCCCTGATCCTCTCGGAGGGTTCACTGGCTGGCAGCACCTGGCAAGGCGGCGCCTGGATCACCGTGGCCACACTGGCCTGGGGCATCGACAACACCATCAGCCAACGCCTGACTCTGCGCAATCCACTTCAGATCGCCGCGATCAAATCCCTTGGTGCAGCCGCTCCCATGCTGGGCCTCGCCATGGTCATGCAGGAACGATTTCCATCGCCTGCGGTGATGGCCCTCTTGCTGTTGATCGGTGCACTGGGCTATGGCCTCTCGATCTGGCTGGATCTGCTGGCACTCCGCAATCTGGGGGCGGCCAGAGAAGCGGTGCTGTTTGCGGCAGCTCCTTTTGTAGGTGCATTGTTTTCCGTCGTCGTGTTGCAAGTGCCGCTCACGATTGCCATCACGCTGGCATCAGCTCTGATGCTCATCGGGGTGGTGCTTCTGCTTGGCGATGAACACACCCACAGACACCGGCATGCGCCGCAACGTCATAACCATCGCCACCGTCATACCCCCCAGGCCGAAAGCCTGCATCACAACCACGAGCATCCGCCTGATTCTGAGCCTGAGAACGCAGACGAGCAACCGTTCTGGCATGCTCATGAGCATCTCCATCAAGAACAGGAGCACGACCATTCCCATGTGAGCGATGCTCACCATCGTCACCAACACTGACTACAAAGAGTGCTAATACCTCAACGACCTTCGCAGTGCTGAACGGCCTTGAGATAGAACAATTGACCAGGACCGTCCTGGCCTTTCAGACCACTTGACCGCCTTGAATCGCTCATCGCCGTTGCAGCAGCTGCTTTGGCCAGTGGCGCGGACGATCTGATTCGCGCACTGTCAACTTCACCATGGAACCTGCCAAGGGCAAACCGCCGCGTCGCACCACATCACCGACGTGCCAGATCACAGCGCCACTGATGATCATCCACGCCAGAAGATGCAGGTGATAAGGCCAATGCTCCAGTTCACCGGTTCGCAACCAGTCCTCATCCATCAATTTGCCGCTGCCGATCGCCAGCAGCAGCCCGATCAACACCGCAGCATTGGCCGGGTGGCGCAATCGGGCCCGACCAGCAGTGAAGGCATAGAGCGCCAACAGCAGCGCCACGGGCCAAAGCACCACACCGATCGTTCCATGCACATCAATCCAATCGCCCGGAACAGCTGACAGTTGCAGCCATCGACCGTCGTGATTGATCAACACCACCAATCCGCTCAGCCAGGCCAGCGGCACAAACAACGCCGTGATGCCATGCAGCAAACGCAGGAGAGACGGCTGATAGGGAGTCGCCCGGCCCATCAACCCTGGCTCGCTTCTGAGGCCAGGTAGCGGAAGAGCACCTCCTCCATCCCCTTCTGGGTGCGGCCATGGGGACGATGGCCCTTGGCGATCATGCCATCAACTCCTTGCTTGTACGCAAGTCTACGGAACTGGACGAAACCACGTGATTAGCGCGAGATCTTCTGATCCCAGAGCGCGCAAAACGACACTGCGGCGGTGACAACGCCAGCAAGCAGGGCTGATCGGTCGACCCGTAGTGCGCCTCATCAGCTGACGGGCGCCATGGCCGTTTCTACGGTTGCGTGCAGGAGGTTCGCTGAAGCACCGACAGGCGCGGTTCAGCTACGGGCGCATGGGAGTGGTGAATCGTTGCGCCATCGGCATTTCTGCCAAGGAGCCGATGCGGGCCTGGGCCCATGCAATGGAACCGGAGGGGACGATGCTGGCTGAGCTGGAGCCCTCGCTCTATCTGATCCCCCTCCAGGATCAGGACCGCCCGGTAGAGGAGCGCCTGCGAGAGCATGTCCTGCCGATCTTTCGAGAGGAGCTGCGCTGCTGGTGTGAGGACCCCAGCCACTGGCCCCAACCACTCACGCTCGAGCTGTTCCTGCTCTGGTTCGATGTGCGCTTCTACGGCCTGATCGATGATCTGGCAATGGAACAGCCGCTGCGCAATCAACCCACACCAGACGAACGCCAGCTGCTGGAGGAGCTGCTCAGGGAGATCAATGGCAGCGAGCCCTGACACGAGGGTTAACCCAGGGTTAACCTTGATGCAGGAACACCAGGAGGTGACCATGACCGCCACCACCCAACAGCTGGTGCAGTTGATGCAGCTGGAAGAACGGGCACGCACCTGCACCAACCGCGCAGAAGCACGGCTGTTCATCGCCGATGCCGAGGCCGCCAAACGCAAGCTCTGGGGCGACAGCGCCGAGGCCCAGCGGACCCACTTCTGAATTCACGGGTCGATCAACAAGTCAGCACCAGTAGGGGCAGGGCTCATCGACGGGCAGCATCGGTCTTGGCACCAACAAACCAAGCGCTGCAGGAAGGCGCAACAAGGAGCGTGATGGTCAACCCTCTCTGGATTAGGCACGGCCGAATGGATGGAGACAATCAACAAGAAATCAGGCGTGCTCACGCGAATTGGCACTGGCGTTGACTGTGATCTTTGAAGGACAAACAGCCAGACCAGCAGCCCCTTGAACCCCCTCAGCTCACTGGCGGCCGGCCTTCTTGACAATCTCTTTGCTGGTGATCACCGCCACCGGCTTCTTTTTCCTGGGCAGTGCACCATCCTGGAGCACCAGGTAACTCGCCATCGAGAGCGTCAGGCCCAGCGCAGCGACGGTGGTCCACCCCAAGCACCTGCTCCGGTTCATGCTTTCCGCAATGGGTCCATCCCCAAGCTGGCAGATCAAGCAATCATTCGTGAATCCGTCACCCAGGCAACCGAGGCGTTGAGCTGACATGAGCGTTGGCAGAGGGAATGGCAGAGCTGATCAGCTGCGCTGGGCGAGATTGGTGTCGGAGAGCGGTGCACCCTCGAGCTCCAGCTCCTGACCGTGCACCAGCTCAAAGGCGGTCCAGACGTCCTCAACCTCACGGCAGTGATGATCGACGTCACAAACCCGGTAGCGACCGGAGTCGAGCCTTTCGATCGAAGAACCGCGGGGCGTGGAGGCAACAGCAAAAGCAGACATGAGTCTCAGGCGTCTCAAAACTGTCTAGGCCCGGTTCGCGGACGCTGTTGTGATCGATGCAGCATTCAGCAACCGGCCGGCCAGTTCCGCCGCCTGGAGGCAGCTGGGAAGGCACCGCATTGACAAGCGCTGCCATGCTGACCCCAAAGTCCGACTCTGGGAGGCCCGAACCACGAAAGTCACCGTTGAACTATCGGACTCTGAGATGAGCGAAATCCTTGACCTGACGGGCGAGCGCAAAAAAGGACCCGCCATCCGCCGTCTGATGGAGGAGGCTTTGCAGCTGCGGCGCAGGGCTCGGATTGCCCAGAAGTTTCTCAACGGTGAGTGGGGGGTGGAGTTGGACACCTATGAGGCCGACCAGGAGCGCGAACGGAGGCGCGCTCAGGAGCTCAGTTCATGACCCTGCTCGCTACCCCAGAGAACCTCTGGCAACGGGCCATCGATCTTGGCCAGGCCTGCCGTCAGATCGGCCGCACGTTGCTGAGCCTGGATCTGCTGATAGCCGCAGTAGCCCTGCACCACAACGCTGTGCTGGTCACCTTCGACGCCGACTTTGAAGCCATAGCCTCGGTGAGCGCCCCTGCGTCTCAACCGCCTGACCCGCCCTGTCTGAAGCCATGACGGACCATCCCGTCAAACGCCGCAAAAAGCTGATCCGCAACGACGCCCGGCCGCACCGCTGGGTGGCGTTGCAGCAAGACAAGCGCGCCTGGGGTCTGTTCTGGGCTGGTGCTCATCACCTCAGCGGTCTGGCTGGTGATCCTGGCGTTGATCAGTGGGGGCTTCCTGCTGCAGCTGGAGCGTCAGACCCGCACACTCGAGATGCTGCTGGAGCGGCTCGAGGCCACCGACATCAGGCCCTGAGGGCGACTGGTTCCAGCCGATACCGCTTGCGTGAAAATCCCGCAAGGCGCGCGATGATGGAGCCATGGCAGCCACACCCAGCCCGCTGGTGACCCGTGAAGCCCTGTTGGCCTTCACCAACAGACTGGTGGATCATTTCGCGCCTGAGAAGGTGATCCTATTTGGGTCGCAGGCCAGGGGCGAGGCGAGCTGGGATTCCGACGCAGACATCTTGGTGGTGATGCCGTTTGAGGGGAGTTCGCTTGAGCAGCGGCTCACCATGTTGGAGCTGGCAGCGCCGTCGTTCCCCGTGGACCTGCTGCTCTGCAAACCGGAAGCAGCCGTGCAGCGGTATGGATGGGGAGATCCGTTCATCCGGGAAGCACTGGATCACGGCGAAGTCCTTCATGGCTGAATGCACCCCATTGGTGAAGGCCTGGATCCGCTATGCGGAGGATGACTGGCACGACAGCCTGATCCTGATCAATGCAGGTGGTCATCAACGCAATGTCTGCTTTCACCTGCAGCAATGCCTCGAGAAGCTGTTCAAGGCTGAACTGATGCGAATGGAACAACCTGTTCCCAAAGTCCATAACCTGCGTGAGTTGTCTGATCTTTTGCATCAGGCCGATGAAAGCTGGAGTGCGTCATCGATCGATCTCAACCGGTTGTCGTTAGCAGCCGTTGATTTCCGCTACCCCGATCCCAGCGAACCAGCACCGGCGGTGGATGTGATCGGGCTGTTCCTACTCCTGCCGGCGCCGCTGTTACGAACCAGGTTTCACAGCAAGATCAGGGAACAGTTCGAGCAGCTTCCGATCGAAGGTCAGTAGCGGGCAGCTCAGCTCCTAAGCGAGCACCACGAATTCGGCGTCATAGCTGGAGCAGCCATGGCCCCATCCAGATCAAGCCGTTCTGCACGCAGATACTTCAGCAGGACATGACGAAATTCAAAAACCCAGAGAGCCGGCAGTCGCCAATCTTTGTCTGCAACGCGCCATTGCTGAACGGCTGCGGAGTTTTGCGTCGGTAGGAACAGCTCGATCAGAACATTGGTATCAGCAACGAGCATCAGGATTCCGGATTGATGCGGTAACCGAAGCGATCCAATTCCGGTGGATGGCTGTCTCTCCCAATCGCAGCGATGATTTCTTCGCTGGTCAGCGGTGGCCCCTTGAACTGACTTCTCAGCCGCGCCAACACATCAAGTTCCGCTCTCACCTCTCCGGGGTCACGGGGCTGCTGCGCCGCTTGCGCAGAACCAGGGAAGCGGGCCATGGTCGCTCGAATGCTGTGCAACGCGTCTTCGGGCAGAGGAACGGGCGGCTCCACTGGGCTGGGATCGGCGGCGATGCACTCCAGGGCTGCCAGCACTTCATGGTTGAGGCTGCGGCCATGGGCACGGGCACGCTCCTCAAGCCGCGCCACCACCGCATCAGGCACGTCGTGCAGGGTCAGGGTGGCCATCGGGCCAGGCCTCCTGGCTGAGTGAGATCTCCCTTCAGTTTGACAGCGCAATTCACGTTTCGAGCTCCTCTGCCCCATGGCCCGCCCCAAGGAGCTCTGGGAGGAGTACCGCGATCTGGAGCAGCGTGCGGGGCTCAGCAACGCCGGGTTGCACTTCGGTCTGCGCTTCCTGCAGGAGGTTCTGGACTTGATCGGAATCGCCCCCTTAGGTGGAAAGGGTGCTTGCCACAGTTCCAGCGGAGCTCCCGATCGCTCTCGGCATCATCCACCAGGCGTTCGAACGCCTGCCAGCTCATGCGGGGCCAACCCCAGGGGTGAAATCACACTGCCGCCAGGAGCGGATCCAGGCAAGTGGAATGGTGGAGGGAGGCGAGGCATGAGCGCCGAAATCAGACCTACTGTGGTCGCATCAGCGGAGTCAGTCGTGTCAGAAGTAGTCGCAAGCCAGGTCTCGGTGCGGGATCTCAAGACCCACCTCTCCGAATGGCTGGGCCGGGTTCAGGCCGGTGAGGAGGTGGAAGTCACCTCACACCGCAAACCGATCGCCCGCATCACGGCTGTGAAGCCAGCTGCACCAGCTCCAGCGAGCCCGCTGCAGCGCGCGATCAATGCCGGCGTGATCAGCTGGAATGGTCAGAACCCTGTCATTCCACCACCGGTCAAGCTGAATGATGGTGGTCCACTGATGAGCGACATTGTGATCGAGGATC
This sequence comes from Synechococcus sp. RS9909, assembly GCF_014279595.1. NCBI lineage: Bacteria > Bacillati > Cyanobacteriota > Cyanophyceae > Synechococcales > Synechococcaceae > Synechococcus > Synechococcus sp. RS9909. The sequence goes on along the minus strand of NZ_CP047943.1, from coordinate 1,275,087 downwards.
GTGGCTAGACACTGTGATCCTTTTCTGTGACACCTCTGCTCTTCTCAAGCTGTTCATTGATGAACAGGACAGCGAGAGCATGATCAAGGCGCGCTCCGCTTCAGAAGGAATTGCAGTTTGCAGAATCACCTGGGCCGAGTCGATGGCCGCATTGGCCCAGCGCACTCGCTGCAAGGGTGCCAATCAAGCTGGATTGGCACAGGCCAGATCCATGTTTGAGCAGGCTTGGCCTGGCTTTGCAATCGCCGATGTCACCCAGTCGCTGGTCGAAAAAGCTGGAGTCTTCTCCGAAGCCTTCGCCCTGCGTGGCTACGACAGCGTGCAGCTTGCAGCCGCCCATCAGTTGCATGAGCAGTTTGCGCTTCCGCTCACCTTCGCCTGCTTCGATCGGCGACTCAATCAGGCCGCCAAGCTCTTGAAACTGGTGGTGCTTCCGTGACAGTGAAGGCCGCGGTCACCACCGGGTGGACCATCTCGATCAGCTTGGGGGCCGAGGCCTGCGATGGCTTCCTGGTGCGGACGATCAGATGTGGACGACACTGCAGCCAGAAGCCGCGATGATGAGCAGATGACTCCTTATCTCCTCCAACCCTGGGTGAGCTGCGTCTACAGGTGTTCGGCTCGGTGATTCACGGGACGGCGCGACCGGGCAGCGACCTGGATCTGCTAGGAACCTGTCGCACATTTTGCTGGGGCCATAGCGTCGACATGGAGCCCCTGAGCTTCAGGGATACCTGTTCTCAGCTGGAGCGAACTGAACCAGGCCCTCAGGCCGGGGCGGTCGAGGCCCGGAACAGCTTCAGCAGGTTGTGGGTGGTGGCCATCAGCGCCCATTCCCCGTTCACCTTCTCCAGGCCGCGCAGGCAGAAGCGATCCAGTCCCCTGGCGCCCTTGATCTGACCGAATACCGGCTCCACGATCGTCTTGCGCAGGGCATAGATCGCCTGACCCGCTTTGGACCTGAGCCTGCGATCCATCCGCCCCTTCGCATCGAGATCTCTGGGTGCAGGTCCCCGCGATGGCTGGGGCCTCTGTCCGTGTTGCTCCCGGCTCGTGGAGATGTAGGCCTTCAGGCCCCTTTGCTCGCACGCCTCCAGGTTGGCGGTGCTGCAGTACCCCGCGTCAGCAATCAGGGCCTCGGGAGGTTGACCGATATTGGCCTCGATCCGCTCCAGCATCGGCAGCAGGTGCACCGCGTCGCTGGGCTGGTTGCTCACGCCGATCGCCACGATCACCTTGTGATCCCCATCCACTGCGGCCTGGGCGTTGTAGCCCTGGATCCAGCCGCCCGAGCCTTTGAGGATGTGGCTCTCTGGATCCGTGAAGTTGCGCTGGGCCTGAGGTTTGGGTTCACCTGCTGCATCGGTGGGGAGCTGGCGACTGGGCAGCGCCAGCGGATCGTCACCTGCGTTGAGGACTGGGGAGTCCAGCCCCGCTGCTTCTGCCTTCAAGGTCGCCAGCTTCCGGGCCTCCTCTGCTCGCCGGCGGGTTGCACGGGCCCGGCGTATGGCCCGCTTGCTGCGCTGCTCCTCGCCAGTGGCCTCGGCGTCTGCAGCCTCCTGATCGGCCGCCTCTGCCTGTTCCTCCCGTTGCCGTGCCTTACCGGCAGCAGCCTCTGCCTCCAACTCCGCTTTGGCCTTGCGGATCCACTCCAGCCTGCTGGCTCGGCGCTGCAGCTCTTCCGGCAGCTCATCGCCCCGCTTGCCCTTGCCGTACTGACCGTCTTCCTGGGCATCGAGGATCTCGGCCTTGCGCAGCAGCGCCCGTATCTCGTTCTCAAGCTGCTTCTCGCTTTTGAGCATCCGTTCGTGGCTCATGGCCTTGTGCCTGCTGGCATTGGCTTACTCCTTCGGAGAAGACTTCGTCTACACCTTGGTGCCATCGAGGGCGACATGGCCCAGGCTCACCAACCCGGCCTTCTGACACAGCCGCAGCACCTGAACAAACAGCCCGGCCAGGGCATCGAGGTGACGACGGCGGAAGTCACTGATGCGGCTGTGGTCCGGTTGCTGGTTGCCGGTGAGCACCCGGAAGGCGGCGTCTTCCCAGCAGGCCTTCTCGATCCTGCGGGAGCTGGGCAGCCCGACGCAGTAGGCGTAGAGCAGCAGCACCACCATCATCCGCGGGTCATAGGCCTTCTCCCCGCGCGGATCCTTTTAGCCGACAGATCCAGCAGGAAGAACACCAGGTGGTTCTCCGGCAGCCACTCCACCGGAGACGGTGACAGCAGCAGGGTCTGCTCGGGATTCCAGGGACGGAAGGACTTGGGTTTCACCATGCCCCATTCTCTCACCCAGAGCCCCTGCTGTCACAGGGATCTGGGCGGATTCAGGGGCGGCGGAGAGAGGAGCGTGCGCCGATCTATGTGCGACAGGCTCCTAGCCTCCAATTGATCCCTTCATCACCATCTCCTGAGGATCAGGGCCTGGTCTGCAGCAACGGCAACAAACAAGCCTGGACAGCGCATCCGACAGTGACATTGTCCTGCCGGCTTCGGCCGGGTCATGGCGCCTGGTTTCCCTGATGGTCGATCGACTGCTGGTGCTTCAACATCTCGACTGTGAGGGACCGGATCTCATCGCTGATCTGGCACTTGAGCGTGGGCTGGCTGTGGAGGTGTTCCGGACTGATTGCGGCGATCGCTTACCGGATCACACCGAAACGCCTGGCAGTATCGCCCTGGTGCTCGGTGGCCCGATGAGCACCTCCGATCCGCTGCCCTGGCTGCAACTGGAGCTCGAGTGGCTCCGCTGCAGACACCAAATGCAACAACCGATCCTCGGCATCTGCCTTGGGGCCCAGCTCCTCGCTATCGCCGCAGGTGGCTCGGTGGAACCCCTGCGGGTCGGTGAACCACCCGTTCCCTTGAGAGAAGTCGGCTACGGCGCCATTCACTGGCTCAGGAACGCAGAGCAGGAACCCGTGCTCAGGGGCATGAACCCAAGCGAAATCGTTTTGCACTGGCATGGCGATCGCATTCGCCTCCCCGCCTCAGCGACATTGCTGGGCTCCTCCCTGCACTGCCGCGAGCAGGTCTTTCGCATCGCGCAGCATGTCTTCGCTCTGCAATGCCACCTCGAGGTGAGTGGTCCCAGCCTGGAGCGCTGGATTGAGGAGGATCGGGACTACGTCATCGCCGCGATGGGAGCCGATGGACCTGAGCAATTGCTTCAGGACTGGAGCCAGCTGCACCCCCAGATCGAACAGCAGGCCCGCAGGCTCTTCTCCAACCTGCTCGATCAATGGAGCCGCTAAGACAGCTCGAGCCGGTTTCGCCGGCCATTGGCGGATGGCCTCGAGGGCAACCTGGTGGTGCCTTGTTTCCTGATAGCCAGCCTCAAGCACCAAATTGAATTTGCCACGTCGGACCCAGAATCGAAGACATAATCGTCGGCCAGCCACTGGATCAGCTTGTTGTCAGTTTTGGCAGTAGATTGCGATCACATGGCCAAAGGTGCAGCATCTGGCTTCTTCGATTGACAGATTATCGATCACACTGCTGTCAACATGCTGGCAATCACACATTGAAGCAACCTCCCTTGCAAAAGATCAATTCACCGGGTTGGAACGTCTCGAGTCGCCCTGCGGACCCATGTCAGATCAGGTCAATCAGCTCCGCGCTTGCTATCAGTGGTTGAGTCGAATCGAACCATGACATCGGCAAGCACCTGGAATCGCGACGGACTCCCGGCCTGGAGCTACCGCAGCGCACGGTTACTAGAACTGGAGAAAGAGAAGGTTTTTCTTAATCATTGGCATGTCGTCGGTCACGCCAACGATCTCAAGCAGCCTGGAGACTGGCTGAGCTTTGAGCTCCTGGGTGAACGAGCCCTGGTGATGCGGGGTCAGGACGCTGTGATTCGCGCCTTTCACAACACATGCCGGCATCGGGGCTCAAGGCTGGTGGAAGGGGACCAGGGGCATTGTCGTGGCGCCATCATGTGTCCATTTCATGCCTGGATTTACACATTGGAAGGAGAGCTTAAGAAAGTTTCCCAGCCAGAAAAATTCCCTGATCTGGACAGCAACACCTGGGCACTGAAGCCCTTGGAGCTAGAGATCTGGCGAGGCTTCCTATTTCTGCGGTTTGAACCTGGGCCGCAGGGCTCGATCGCGGAAATGATGGCGCGACACGAGGACGAGCTCAGTGTTTACCCGCTGGAATCACTCGAACCAACCGATGGCCTGTACACCAGCCCGATCACACCGGTGAACTGGAAAGCAATGGTCGACGTCGACAACGAGTGTTACCACTGCCCCACTGCCCATCCGGGCCTCACCGATCTCTACGGACGTCGCTACGAGGAAGGTCCATGGATTGATGGAACCCATCGCATCCGAGGCCCCTTCAACGAGAACCCATCAAGGCGAGAGTTGAATCAGCGCTACCGAGAGCTGGTGGAGCAACACCCGGAGCCCTTCCGCTCCATTCCACAAGCCTGGCTTTACATCGGCCTGTTTCCAGTCTCCGTGCTTGTCTTTTATCCAGAATCAGCAGGCTTCTACCGCTCTATTCCGCTCGACGCGCAGACCTCGGTGATGACGGGAGCGACGTACAAGTACGACGGAGAAAGCGAGAGCATGACACTCGCCAGGGAAACATCAACAGCAATCGATGCGGAGGTAATGCTGGAGGACAAACATGTCTGCGAACTGCACTATCAGGCCACTGCGTCGAACTATTGGGAACATGGGCTGCTCGGAGACTCTGAAAAAGCGTTGCGGGAACATCACGACTTGCTCCGAAAACTCATCCCTGAGCTGAACAGTCCCAAATCACCTTCCGACTCCTGGCATTGACTCCACCAAACCATGATAGTTCGAGATCATGACTCCTGAGAAGATGAGAAGCAAGCCAAGAGCAACCTTCCATCCAAATTTCTCTTTATAAACGAGAATTCCCGTCAGGGTCACAACAGACATACCGAGGCCACACCAGATGGAATAGGCAATTGCAAGGGGCAGCCTTGCCAAGGCCTGCCCCATAAAAGCGAACGACAGGATGTATCCCAGGACCGCGACAGAACCCAGGACTGGCCTCTTAAAGCCATTGGAGCCCTTTAACGCGGTCGTGCCAATATTCTCAAAAAGAATGGCGGCAATCAGAACGGCGTAACCAAGCAACATCAGGCCGCCTCCTGTTGACTTGAGTTCAAAACAAGAATTCCAACAAAAACGAACATCAAGCCAAGGAAGACAGAAGGCGTTAAAGCCTCTGAAAAAAGAAAAACACCCGAAACACTCGCCACCACCATGCCAACACCAACCCAAAGCGCATAGGCGAATCCCATGGGCAGAACCCGCATGCTTCTCCCGAACCACAGCATGGAGAGGGCGTAGCCTGCAAGAGCCAGCACGGTAAGTGGCAATTGCGTGAAGCCATTCGATGCCTTCATAGCCGAGGTCCCGATCTGCTCCGCTGCGATTGCCAGAAACAATTCGAACAGTGCACCCCATCGCCGCCTCGCCTGCGGTTGGCTCTGTGGCTCGCTTTCCATAGATAGAGATAATTCTTTGAATCTTACATGCGAAGCCGCCCGACCCGAGCCGGAGTCACCCCTCAGCCGCTTTGCCATCACGACCATGATGAGCGCAGACACAACAGTTATGCACGTATAAAAAGTTCGTCTTTGTGCTCCACTGATTCCAGGCGATCTCAGAAGAACAACTCAAAGCTTTCCTGGAAGCCGTCAATGCTGATGCGGAGCTGAAGGCAGCTGAGGATGCCGACGCCGTGGTCGTGATTGCCAAGACTGCAAGCTTTGCGATTTCAACCGCTGACCTCAAAAAGACTCAATCAGAGATTTCGGAGGTGGACCTGGAGCGTGTTGCCGGTAGCCAGAACGTTCCTCAAACAGATATTTTTGAATGCTTTTTACACTAACCAACCGACACCAGGCCTCAACAAAATCACTTAGCATGTAAGCTCTCACCTATTGAGATGGCATCAACGCCGTTGCAGCAGCTGCTTTGGCCAGTGGCGCGGACGATCTGATTCGCGCACGGTCAACTTCACCATGGAACCTGCCAAGGGCAAACCGCCGCGTCGCACCACATCACCGACGTGCCAGATCACAGCGCCACTGATGATCATCCACGCCAGAAGATGCAGGTGATAAGGCCAATGCTCCAGTTCACCGGTTCGCAACCAGTCCTCATCCATCAATTTGCCGCTGCCGATCGCCAGCAGCAGCCCGATCAACACCGCAGCATTGGCCGGGTGGCGCAATCGGGCCCGACCAGCAGTGAAGGCATAGAGCGCCAACAGCAGCGCCACGGGCCACAGCAGCACACCGATCGTTCCATGCACATCAATCCAATCGCCCGGAACGGCTGGCAGCTGCAGCCATCGACCGTCGTGATTGATCAACACCACCAATCCGCTCAGCCAGGCCAGCGGCACAAACAACGCCGTGACGCCATGCAGCAAACGCAGGAGAGACGGCTGATAGGGAGTCGCCCGGCCCATCAACCCTGGCTCGCTTCTGAGGCCAGGTAGCGGAAGAGCACCTCCTCCATCCCCTTCTGGGTGCGGCCATGGGGACGATGGCCCTTGGCGGCCCAGATGCGATCGAGTTCCATGCGCAACTCGGGTGTGATCCAGCAGGAGAGGAGCACCTTGCCCTCCCGACTGGAGGTGCAGCGCTTGGCGTCCATGCCATCAATTCATAACTTGTACACAAGTGTACGCAGCTGGACGAAATCTATGGATTAACGCGAGATCTTCTGATCCCAGAGCGCGCAAAACGACACTGCGGCGGTGACAACGCCAGCAAGCAGGGCTGATCGGTCGACCCGTAGTGCGCCTCATCAGCTGACGGGCGCCATGGCCGTTTCTACGGTTGCGTGCAGGAGGTTCGCTGAAGCACCGACAGGCGCGGTTCAGCAATGGACGCATGGGAGTGGTGAATCGTTGCGCCATCGGCATTTCTGCCAAGGAGCCGATGCGGGCCTGGGCCCAGGCAATGGAACCAGAAGCCCCTCTGATCGATGATCTCGAACCCTCGCTCTATCTGATCCCAATCCAGGATCAGGACCGCCCCCCCCCCAACGAGCGCCTGCGAGAGCATGTCCTGCCGATCTTTCGGGAGGAGCTGCGCTGCTGGTGTGAGGACCCCAGCCTCTGGCCCCAACCGCTCACGCTCGAGCTGTTCCTGCTCTGGTTCGATGTGCGCTTCTACGGCCTGATCGATGATCTGGCAATGGAACAGCCGCTGCGCAATCAACCCACACCAGACGAACACCAGCTGCTGGAGGAGCTGCTCAGGGAGATCAATGGCAGCGAGCCCTGAGTGGCAACACAACAGGAACCAGGACGCGCTCCCTTGGAGACCCTGGCGCCGCTGCGCTGCTGTGCCTACAACTCCATCAAGTCCCTGGCGTTGGCAATGGAGATTCTCAGCCAGCGCACCCTGCCTACACCCCTCGAGCTGATTGCAGAACAGACCGGTGCCGATCGCTGGTTCCTGCCCACGGGCAGCGTGATCGTGCAGCAAGGCGATCCGGTCCGCGCCATCTTTGCCGTCGAGCGCGGGCTGGTGTCACTTGATGGCCCGAATATCGCCTCCTCCTCTCGCTGCCGCAGCGGCGATCTCTTCTCCTATCCCGATCTCGCCTCACGGCATCAGCACCACCAACTGGCGGCCAGGGCGCTCACACCCGTGCAGCTGCTGCGCCTGGATCGAGCCTCCTTTCTCGAGCTCATCCATCGCCACCCCACGCTGGTGATCGAGTTGCTGCAACAGCAACACGGCCGTCTCCGCGCCCAGCGCCGGCAGAGCACCATTGCACCGGCTCCCTTCCCCTTCCATGCCACCGCAGAGGAGCACCACGCCGCCTGATCAGACCCATCACAACCGCCATCCGCGCCAACGCGCACCAATGGGTTAACCCAGGGTTAACCTTGATGCAGGAACACCCGGAGGTGACCATGACCGCCACCACTCAACAGCTGGTGCAGTTGATGCAACTGGAAGAACGGGCACGCACCTGCACCAACCGCGCAGAAGCACGGCTGTTCATCGCCGATGCCGAGGCCGCCAAACGCAAGCTCTGGGGCAACAGCGCCGAGGCCCAGCGGACCCACTTCTGAATTCACGCGGGTCGAACCGACCAACCGCTTCTGGTTGAGCACTGCCGGCCACAGAGCAGCGCGAGGGCAGCCCCATCCAGACACGGGCCTGCTCACACGGCAAGGATCGAGCCATGCACCCCTGCGGGGTGTCCTTGCCTGAGGGCTGCGCGGCCGTGGCTCAGCGGTGGGGTCTCTCGCACTTCCGCTCCATGGCCTCCGCTGTTCAACCCCTCTCCTGCCCGATCCGCTTCCTCTGCATTCATCGCTATGCCCCAGGTGTCCCCAAAGGCGGCACCAGCCCCTTTGAGCTGCAGTGGCTCGGCAAGCGCGGCAAACCCGTCAAGAAAATGCGCCTGATTCCCGCTGAGCGGGCCCATGCCATCGCCCGCAAGCTGCAGGGCACACCCGGCGTCACCGTCTCGGTGCTCTGAGCACAGGCCCGCCGGCCATTGCCATGAAAAAGCCCCGCTTATGGCGGGGCTCAGCTTTGGATCAGGCGGGGCGGATCAAGACGCAAAAAAGGCCCGACGCCAGGCGTGGCCTTTCTGAGACCAGGGCCAGTACGCAGCTGCCAGGTCGCGAGAGCATGAGCGCAAGGCCTTGATGCTGATTCCATGTCCTTCCTTCGCCGCCAGATCGATGATCTCCTGCGGTGAAGTACAGCAGGAAATGGCCTGCTGCAGATCGGAACGGCCATCACAAACCGCGACAAAGGCCAACAGCTCCCTCAATTCCGACTCAGGGGGGGGGCAACAATTGGACTCACGCGTCTAGAACGCGAACGAATGGACTGCTACCAACTTCTACTGAATGAAGGCTGGGCGCAACCCGAATCGCGTTTTCATGCAGGATCCGCATCAACTCAGGCGCCTCCCCTTTCAGAACGCCAGTTTCAGCACGGTCTCGCCATCAAAGCGCTGATCACCGGGGCGGGTGAAAAAGAAGCAACGGCCGCTGTCTACCTCCAGCGCCAGCACGTAATCGATCAAGCCCGCAGCATCCGCAGCAAACAGGGCCGCCACCAGATCGTCTTCGCCACGGCGCTCCGCCACCTGTCCGTTGCAGAAGACGATGCGCAGAACCTGATCCATGACAGCTGATGTGGCTGCCACAGGGTTCCGGGCTCCGTGTTCCGGGCTCCGTGGCCCCACCTCAGCGGTCCGGGTCGAGCACCTGCCGCCGCGTGCGCTGCACGCCATAACCGGCACCAGCACCAGGGTTGGGGTTGGTTCCTCCGCCGGGGCCATCGAGGGCCTCCAGCTTGATCGCCAGGCCCATCACCGTCGTCAGCAGACCGCTGAGCACCGCAAAGGCGCGCTCCTGCCCGTCATCGCACTGCTTTCCCTGCAGCGCTCCTGTGCTGCAACCGGCAAACAGCAACACCGCGCAGGCGGCAATCGCCATCACCACACCGGTGATCAGCCGTTTCACCCAGGCACCGCTCATCAGTTCACCTCCTGTGATTCACCACCGGCCAGACCTGCTGCGCTCCTGACAGCTGTGGGCAGCAGGGGCATCGCCACACCCAGCCGCACACCACTGGAGAGCTCAATCAGGCACGGCCCCGCACTGGCTTCTGCTCCAGCTCCTTGCGCATCAGCGCCGCAGTCCGACCGCAGCACATAGCCCGCACCAGCTCCGCTCCCAGAGCGCACGTCACTGCGCTGCTGCTCCCATGCCTGCGACACCGGCGCTGCCAGCGCACTCGCCAGCAGCCCCGCCGCCAGCCATTCCGCCGCACCCATCACACGCAACCTCCTGTCGTCTCGATTGGCTCTCCTGCAGGGTTCCGGGCCCGGATTCGCCATCAGAACAGCACCTGCTCCATCCCCCGGCGCAACCCCGCCAGCCGCTTTTCGGCTCCCGCTGGAACCATCTCCTGCTCCTGCCAGTGCACCAGCAGATAACCGCGCACATCACGGCCATCGCTCAGCCCGCACACCAACCAGGGCCCGTCTGCACCCCCTGCACCACCGCGGTAGCGGGGGGCCGGATGCACAAGCGCACCGCTCCAGCACTCCCCATGCAGCATCGCCGCCAGCGCTGGCATCAGGTTCGCGTGCATCACCCCGGCTGTTGCCGTCGGCCAGCCGCTCGTCGGTTCATTCGACCAGATCAGCTCGATCCCCACCGCTGAATGACGGCCCACCAGGGCGATCTGCGTCGGCTGGTACTCCACGGCAAATCCCGCCAGCAGCTCCATCACCTGCCGTTGGCGTCTGGGCCAGCGCTGCAGCAGCACCGCCATCGAGGTGCCCTGCTCCCGTTGCAGCAGCACCTCCACCACCAGCTCCGGATGGCGCCACAGCAGCCAGCCGCTCGCCAGCAGCACCGCCAGGCTCAGGGTTGAGAACACCTTCCAGAGCGCCCCAGCAGCACTCCGCGGCGGACGCAGCCAATCGCGCAGCAGCGCCCAGAGCGAGGCCGGCCACTCAGCCAGCCCCAGCTCAGGCGATGGCCTTCTCTCCTCAGGCGCATCAGGGCAGGGCAGGGGCGGAATCGCATCGGGCACAGAACGCCTACGCATCGGGTCCCTCCAGGGTTCCGGCCCCATCCCTCCTGGCCTCGCTCTGATCCAGCCCGGAACCCTGCTGTTGTCCCACCTCTTCTCATGCGGCCCCATGCAGCGTCAGATCACAGCGGCAGCCCGTCAGTTGATCCAGTCCTTTGAGGGGCTCGAGCTCCGCAGCTATCCCGATCCCGGCACCGGCGGTGCGCCCTGGACCTGCTGCTGGGGCCACACCGGCCCGGACGTGCAGCCCGGGCAGACCTACAGCCAGCAGCAATGCGAGCGACTGCTGGATCAGGATCTTGCGCGCTTTGAACGCGGCGTCGAGCGCCTGATTCCAGGCCTCAACGATCAGCAGTTCGGTGCCCTGGTCAGCTGGGCCTTCAATGTCGGCCTCGGCGCTGTTGAAACCAGCAGCCTGCGCCGCCGCATCCTCCAGGGAGAGGCCATCGATCGGGTGATCCGTGAGGAGTTGCCCCGCTGGAACAAAAGCGTCAACGGCGTTCTTGCCGGCCTGAGCCGCAGGCGCGCGGCAGAAGTGGCCCTGGCCACAAGCACCGCACCAGACACGAGCAGCTCGACTGCCACCAGCTCTGCAGACGAAGAGCCGCTCGTCCTGCTGGATTTCTTTTCCCACTACGCCGCTCTACCCCACCAGCGCCAGGCGATCGCCCTGCTCCAGCAGGCCCTCAACGGCCATCCCGTTCTCGAGGCGAATCACCCCTGGGTGCAGACCTACCGCTCCAGCACCGACGACAGCGCCGTGGCCGGTGGTGATCGCCTCCAGCTCCAGGTGCCGTACTACACCCAGCACGACAGCAACACCGATCAAGGCGCACTGTCAGATGTCAATCAGGTTGATGTGTGGCGTCAATCAGGTTGACCGGTGAATGAGCTTGGTTTCGGGACCTGCTTCTGGCTTGAAATCCAGTTGGGATCTGGATCGTGACCAGGCCTGTCGCGGCGCGTCAATTCGGTTGTCCTGGTGGGCTTACTGATTGGGTGGGTGGGCCAGTTTTCGTGTCGCCGCCTTGGTTCTGTTTGCTTAGGCCGATGGTGGTTGTGATCGTGCCGGCGATGACGCTCGCGTCAATTACGTTGGCGGGTTGCTCTGATCACTGGAAACCCTTGCAGCAGCTGCTTTCTGCCGGTAGCTCTCGCCTTTGATGCCGATGATGTGGCAGTGGTGCACCAGCCGGTCTACCGCCGCCACAGTCATCGATCCGTTGGGAAAGATGTCGTCCCACTCCCGGAACGGTTGGTTGCTGGTCACCAGCAACGAACGGCGCTCATAGCGGTGGCAGATCAGCTCAAACAGCACCGAGGTCTCCAGTTCGCTGCGGCGCACGTAGGAGATGTCGTCGATCACCAGCAGGCTGTAGCGGTCCAGCTTTTGCAGAATTGCCGGCAGGTCATAGGCCGCCTTGGCCTTCTGCAGCAGCTGCACAAGCGCCGTGGCCGGGAAGAAGCGGCAGGCCTGGTCCTGCGCAGCCATCGCCATCGTGATCGCAATCGCCAGGTGGGTCTTGCCCACGCCGCTAGGGCCAAACAGCAACAGGTTTTCCGCCTGCAGCAGCCAGGTGGTCTGCTGCGTCAGGCCTTGCAGCTCCTGCCATTGACGCGGGTCGAGATGCTGGTGGTCAAACCCGTCGAGCCCTTTCTGCCAAGGGAGATGGGCGCCGCGCAGCAGGCGCTGCTGGCGGGCGATTTGCCGCTGCTCCAGCTCCAGTTCACAGAGCGAGTAGAGGAACTGGCCAGGGCTCCAGCCCTGGGCCTCAGCCTGCTCGGCCAGCGGCTGCCAGTGGCTGCGAAAGCGCGCGAGTTTCAGCTGTTTGAGCAGCAACGGCAAGGTCGCTTCCACCGCCTGAGAGCGAGGAACCGGTAAGGAGGTGGTCATAGGAAGCCAGCAGGTGTTGAGGAATCACGGGATCAGGCAGGGCGCTCCGCCGCGGCGGCAGCCGGAAGCGTTGCTGCAACAGCGAGAGCGACAGGGCCTTGCGTTGGTGGGCTTGCTGCAGGAAGCTGAGCACAAGCTCAAAAGACGCCACCCGCACGGCGACATACAGTGCCTCGACCATCAACCGGGCCGCGCCGTCACGGTCACCGCCGGCCAAGAGCTGTTGCCACAAGCCCCACCAGCGCTCATCGGGGAACAGGTGGCGCTGGTAGCGGCAATGGAGCAGAGCCCGCGGCTTGGCACGTAGGCCATCGATCAGGTGCTCCAGATCGATGCACCAGGCTCGCTTCTCGCCAGAAGCGCCATAAGCGCGTGGGAGCTGGCAAACCCAGTCGCGACCGAGGTAAACGACCAGTCGGTCATGGTGCAAGCGCACCGCAACCTGGCGACCGATCAGGCTCGGCGGCACCGAGTAGACGACCTGGCGCACCTCGATCGTGCTGGTGCTCCGCACCCGCACCGTGAGCAGCTCGTAGTCGGCAAAGCGAAAGGCCGGCAGCGGGCTGAGCACCTCCAATTCCTGTTCGTAGCGCCGTTGCCGCGGGGCATTGAGCGTGCTGAACACCTCAGCGACCAGCTTGCCGTATTCGGCGGGTTCCTCGAAATCGCAGCTGCCGCGCAGGATCAGCTTCTGCTCCAGCCGCCGTTTCACGTGGCCATGGGGTGCCTCGACGATGCCGTTCTCATGGGCCACACCACGGTTATTGCGGCTGGGGCTCAGGCCGTAGTGGCTGCAGAGCGCCTGGTAGCGGGGCGTGATGTCGAGGGCGTAGCTGCCGTCACGGTTGCGGCTGGCGGCCGATAAGCGATCAGTACGCAGTTCTTTTGGCACCCCACCGCAGGCAGCCAGGGCGTTCTGCAAGCCCTCGGAAAGGGCCACAAAGCTCTCGCCGCCATGGATCACCTGCCCGTAAGCCCAGCCACTCCAGGCCAGGCGGTAATGGAACAGCAGGTGCGGGAATGGTTCTCCCCGCAGGGTGATCTCCACGCGCTTGACCTTGGTGAAATCACAGAAGCCGATCTCGCCGGGCTGGTACGCCAGCGGGAACATCACCTCAGGCGTTTGGCCATGGAGGGTCTTCCAGTGCTGAACCCGCCGCTGCAGGGTGCGTTTGACAGAACTCCAGTCCTGATCAGGATTTTGCTCCTGCAGGTGCTCCAGCAGCGTGGTGGGCGTGAGGGCTGGATGGCGTTCAAGCAGGGGAAGCAGCAACGGCTCCCACACCGCCGCCAATGGGTCAGGGCGTCGTCTACTGCGGGGCTTGGCGGCTTTGGGTTGCAAGCGACCGGAGTCGATCCGGTGGGCACTGCTCACCGAGATGCCCGCCGCAGCGGCAGCCACCTCCTGGCGGCTGCCGGCTCGTCGTTTGGACATGTACAGCGAAATCTGTTGAGCGGTGAGGGGAGCAGGCATGTCCCGGTGCCCTGCGCATGGCAACCGGATTCAGCAGAACCCCTCAAGAGCGGTCAACCAGATTGGCGTGACCCCTCAACCAGATTGTCGTCGAACACGGCACCACCAACTCCCGGAGGCACCGCAAGAGACGCTGCGCCGGGCCTCTCCAGGATCGCCTGCGCGATAGCAGCTGACTGATTGCAGAGGCGCAGTCGTCTTTCAGTGGTTCGGCGCGCTGATTCGGCTTGACGCCAGCCACCAGGCAAACGACCATTTGATATCTCTTGATACCAAATGGTGTGGCGCTGGCTCCAGGCCGATCGTGCACGTGGCCGTGCTTTCCAGCCACGCTTTGAGAACCGGGACGTCCTGGCGGCCTGGCTTGGTGGTGTGCTGGCGATCACGTTGCTGGGGTTGATCAGCCTGTGGAGCCATTACCCCTTGGTGGAGGCGCCGTTCGGCGCTTCCACGGTGTTGCTGTTTGGCCATCCCCAAAGCCCCTTGGCACAGCCACGCAACCTTGTGATGGGCAACACTCTGGCGGCGCTGGTCAGCGTGGCCTGCGTCCACTGGTTGGGCAGCGATCCCTGGGTGATGGGTCTCGCTGTTGGCATCGCCATTGCCCTTGGTCAGCGCCTGCGTTGTCTGCATCCACCCGCCGGAGCCGTGGCCTTGCTGGGGGTGTTGCTACAGGCGAAGCCGATGTTTGTGCTCCTGCCGGTGTTTGCTGGGTCCGTATTGCTTACCGCCACGGCCGTGCTCTTCAGCCGGCTGAACGGATTATCTGAATCGTATCCCCATCACTGGATCTAAAGGCCTGCCGTTGAGCCAAACCAGGCCAACAGCACATGCAATCGAGGTGAGCACTCTGATGATCAGGGAGCTGATGCGGAACGTCGGCTGGGACGGCAAGGCCGGCGGCGGTGAGCGCTTGACCAAGGGGGTGAGCACCCCGCCAGATGCACCCCACCAACACCCGGAGACACCGCAAGAGACGCTGCGCCGGGCCTCTCCAGGGTCACCCCTGGTCAAGGGCTGACGCGAGGCGAATGAATTGGTTGCTCTGGTGCGATCGCAGCGAGCCGCTGTGCGCCGCTGCTCATCGCACCTTCCCTTACGGCATCGCCCCTTGACGGGCGGGGTGCTCCTTGAGGCGTCCCGTCGCTGCGCCATCAGGCGTCAGTTGCTCATGGCTTTTCATTCCCTGATCTCCGCCTCTCCAGGTGATCCGATCGCCCTGGTTGAGTCCTGCTACCGCGCTGTGGAGTGGATTCTCGCCTCACATGCCGCCAAGGGGCTCCTGATCCCCAGGCCCTGGATTGATCACCCCTACGGAGAAGAAGAGATCACACGCCTGGAAGAGGAGGTGCTGCCCGTGATCGCCTCCTTCCTCGCCCGCATCGATGAAATCGATCAGGCGCTTGAGGCCGAGCAGGAGGCCTTGATCGAGGCATTGCAGGCCTCGTCCTCTCAGCTCTGCTGAGGCCCGAGGCCAGGCCGGCCGTTGGCCGGCCTTTTCTGTTGCTCCCGGTGGGCCCGCGGGGTCGGTCAGGCAGCAGCGCTCTCCGCCAGGAAGCCCTCGATCCAGCGTTGGTGGCGGCCTGTGGTGATCAGTCCCGCCAGCGAGGGCTGGGCATCAGGCACCTGGAACGCAGCACGGAAGCCCCTGGCGAACGCCTCCAGCCGCGCCGGGGGCAGCGCCTTGATCTGGGTCTGCAGCCGGGTGATGGCAGCGGGTGGGAGTAGAGCCTCCGGAGCCTCGGCGGGCATAGCTTTGCCTATAGCCACCGGGGCCGGCTGCGCCGAAGCTGTGCTGCTCACCTGCCGTTGCTGTTTGTCGTAGAGCGCCAGGCCAAAGGCGTTGCCAAAGCTCATCAGCGCCCGTTTGGTCGCATCGGTTTCGGCTTCCTTGAGCGCTGATTCATGGGCCAGGCCCAGGTCGGCGTCGATGCCATGGCCGGCACCGGAGCCCTCGCGGATCAAGCAGCGCTCACCGGCGATCACGACAATCCGCACCCGGGCGGTGTAGGTCACCCCCCAGCCGCTCTTGCGTTCCCGCCCCACCGGCCGTTCGTGTTCCGCCACGCAGCTCGCATCCATGGTGAGCCGGTCCCAGCCATCAAAGCCAAAGATCCGGTTTGCCTCAGCGATCACCTGCCAGCCCTCGAGGTAGCTGACGCGCATCCGGCCCTGTTCCCGTTGCCGCACCTTGGCGCGATCGAGCGGGGCGGCGAGCAGCTCCCGCTGACGGGAGCTGAATCCAGAAACAGCTGGAGCAGCTGCAACCTGGGCTGGCAACGCTGGAGCGGGCGTGGTGGCATCACCCTCCTGCTGGAGCGAGTCGCGCAGCAGTTGCAGCGCCGAGGGATGGCGCCTGGGCATCCGCGGCATGGTGGTGCGCTCGGTTCCTGGGCTGGTCGTCGGCCTTGCGCTCTTGCTGGCTTGGCTGGTGCTGGCTGTGGATGTGATGGCCATGGTGAGGAATGCGGGTGTGCGGAGTGGAGAGATCAGTCGGAGTGGGGCCTGCAGCGGCAACCGCCGCCGAGAGGGGGCCTCTGGCCCCCTGGGGGGCTTCAGGTGATGGACCAGTGGCGCCGTTTGATCAACCGCGCGCCGGGCACGGCTGTTGCGGCCAGGGAAAAGGCGAGGTGGGCCGCTTCTGGTTTGGGCAGGCCCGCCACGGCTGCTGCAATCACGGCGCGGATGCGGGCCTTGATCGAGCTTTTGTTCGGGGTGCTCGTCGTCTGGGTGGTGAGCAACTCAGCGGGCAGGGCCTCGGGATCGTCGATCTCGATCGCTTCTGTGGTGCGTGATCGCAGGGTGTGATCGTGGAGCCGGTGGCTGCTGGCGCCGGGCTCCAGACGATCGAGCAGGTGGACCAGGGTGGATTCCAGGGCATCAGCGCGGTTGTCTTCCCCCTTGGCCAGGGCCGCAAACCGTTTCGCCTGGCTCTGGTGGTAGCTGGCCTCAGCGCGCAGCCGTTCGATCACCCAGCAGGTGGCATCGGCCTTACGCACAAATGCCTCGCGCTGGTGCTCCTCAGAGGCGAGCGATTCCTCCAGATCAGCGATCGCGAGGGCGCGTTCCTCGTCGTCGCCGGTATCAAGGCGTTCCGCCAACTGGGCGATCCAGTGGGTTTCAGCTTCAAGATCACGGCCGAGCTCCCAAAGGCTGGGCAGCTTCTGAGTTTCAACCGGAGGGGCAGTGAGGGGAATGGCAACAGACATGGGATGAAAAGCAAAGGGGGGAAAAGCTGAGGCGTGAGAGCTAAGAACAGAGGTATGGGGGGGATCTGAACCCCACCGCAAGCCGCTAGGCCGCTGGGATCTGGAGCACCGCGATCGGGAAGGAACTGGCGCGCTGCGCCATGGCGCGGGCCTGATCGAGCAAGGAGCGGGTGCCATTGGCACCGGGAAAGCCGAGCACCAGCAGGCCGCAACCTTGTGGCAAAGCCGCAACGCGTTCCAGCGCTGCGACGAGCATCTGCCGATTGCGGATCGGCCCGGCGGAGCGACCGAACTGCTGCCAGGCCGCGGGGCAGGCGATCTGGGGCCAACCCAATTGCTCAGCGGCAGCGGCAATCGCTTGATCAGCACCGCGGCCTGCGCCATGGAACAAGGCCTGAACCAAGCGGCCACTGGTGGCCTGCAGCAGATGGGCAGCGATCTGAGGCGGGGGCCAATCGAGATCACGACCACCACCGGCCACGATCACCAGTTGCGTGCAACCAGACAAGCGATCCGATGAACAAACAGGCGGCGCCAATGCGGCGGCAGCAGACAACAAAACCATGACGAAAATGAGATAGCAAAAGACAGCAGCAACAAGAGAATCAACGGGCGAGACGTCCTCCCTTGAGCACCCCCTTATTGTATCAGTACGGGCGTACTATGCGCCACATGAGACGGGGCTTTTCGGGCTGGCTTTGTAGAACTTCATGCGATCAATCAACCGCGCCTATTGATTCAGCAGCGCCACTCCATGTGTACGCGCCAGGCACACCATCAAGCGCCCGCAACGCAGCCACCACAGCCGCTTCCAGGCGCCGCAGATGGGCCTCAATGCGCGGGGCCGGCGGGGGGCCTCCCGAGGTGGCTCAGATCATCGAGATGGTGGTGCGGGGAGTGCCCTGGCAATATCGGGCCATCGCATAGGCACTTTCAGCCCCTCTGTTATGGCAACCACCTGCGGCTGAGCACCCCTGCAGCCAAGGTCCAGCGACCCGGGTGGACATTTTGGGGCTGATCCAGCAACCCTCCCGGCAGCCTTGACGCCTTTACCAGCCTTGGCAGTTCTGTTCGTCGCCCAAGGCTCGCCGATATTCGCCCTGCGGCCCGGCGCGCCTGGAGGCGGCAGCGGCACCGCTATCTCGATGGCAATGGCGATGGCGAGGCTTGCGAAAGCCCTGCGAGGATCGCTTGCATAGGCTGAATTGGGCCTATGTCTCAAAACCTGAAATGCAGGCTAAGTTCGGCATCAACAGGAAGGTGTGATGCAATCCAAGGATCACTGGGAGCACGTTTACAGCACCAAGCCAGCCACCGACGTGAGTTGGTATCAGGAGCACGCGGAGCAGTCTCTGCAACTCATCCATGCGACTGGCGTTCCCCGCACTGCGTCTATTATTGACGTTGGAGGTGGCGCATCGACACTTGTTGATGATTTGCTACGCGATGGTTATCGCTCCGTCGCAGTACTTGATTTGTCAGCCGCAGCACTAAAAGCTGCGCGGGTTCGACTGGGCGACCGCGGGCGATCGGTGGCATGGATTGAGGGCAACATCATTGATACCGCCTTACCTGAGCATGGTTACGACGTGTGGCATGACCGCGCAGTCTTCCATTTCCTGACGGTGGAGGCCGAGCGTCAGGCCTACGTGAACCAGGTTCTTCGCTCGGTAAAGCCGCACGGCCATGTCATCATCGCTACGTTCGCCGAGGACGGTCCTACGCAATGCAGTGGGTTGCCCGTAATGCGGTATTCGCCAGAGCAGTTGCACGGGCAGTTCGGGTCGAGCTTCGCTCTTCTAAAGCAGGAGAGAGAGGAGCATCACACACCGTTCGGGACAACCCAAAAGTTCATCTACTGCTACTGCCGTGTCGCAGATTCCTGAAGGTGCCGCCTAACAAGCCCATTGATTAGAAGCGTCCGATGGACGCCAGGAGCTGCACTTCAGGCCACGGCGTGACGACCAGCGTCCCTCTATCAGCAAGCCAACGCACACCATCGAGCGCCCGAAACGCAGCCACCACAGCCGCTTCCAGGCGCCGCAGATGGACCTCAATGCGCCGGGCCACCGCAGCCGCGGGAGAACCCCTTTGCTGCAATGACCCACACCACCCACCCCGGTGGCGGCGAGGAGAACAACAACACGCGAGCGCAAGGGCCGATCAGCGCATCGCGCCTTGATCGGCTCGCGCAGCCCTTGCGCCGCGTGGCATCCTCATCCACCGCCGCCGGGGGGCCAACAACACCTCATGACTGATGGATTGAACACCATCGATGGCTTGCATCGACGGCACCAAGCAAAACACTCATCGACTCCTCGCCACCCGTCAACAAGAAGTATCAGGACTCGAAACCTGATTCAGACATGGCAGACTTGATTGATCAGGTTCAGGTTCCGCCATGGCTAACACTCTCCTCAAGATCGGAGCTGTTGCCAAGGCTTCCGGCGTCTCGGTCAAAACAATCCGCTTTTATTGCGATCAAGGGGTGCTAGCACCAACAACCCGATCCGATAGTCATTATCGCCTATTTTCTGCTGATATCCTTGATGACATCGCCATGATTCGTACGCTGCGTGCCATGGAACTTCCTCTTGATTGCATCCGCAGAGTGTTGCAGGCGCGACGTTCAGGACTCTGCACCTGCGCGGATCTGCAGGCCACAATCCGCGACAAAGTCACGGAAATCCATCAACGCATTGATGACCTAAGGGCATTGGAGCACGATCTCAACACCCTGCTCGCTGGCTGGGAATCCTGCGGCGGTCGCTGATCAAGCCTCAATCAAGAGATTCCCCATCATGCCCAGATCCTCGTGATCGAGAATGTGGCAGTGGTACACGCTGCGGCCAGAGAAATCACGGAACTGCGTTCGAACCCGTACTGTTTCACCGGCACGTACCAGCACCACATCACGCCAGGCAAGCAATCGCTCTGGCTCGCCATTGCGGCTGATGACCTGCATGGGGTTGACATGGACGTGAAAGGGATGGTCCATCACCCCCGTATTCACCAAGTCCCACTCCTCGATATCACCCAGTCGCACCCGGGTGTCGATGCGTTGATGGTCGTAAGGCTGCCCGTTGATCAGAAACATCATCCCCATACTTGGTGCCATGCCATGGTTCATCACAAACCGGCGCGTTCGCACTGGATTGTTGAGCGGCTGAATGGGAAGCAATTCCCGGGGGA
The DNA here is from genome assembly GCF_014279595.1 of Synechococcus sp. RS9909. NCBI lineage: Bacteria > Bacillati > Cyanobacteriota > Cyanophyceae > Synechococcales > Synechococcaceae > Synechococcus > Synechococcus sp. RS9909. Next base: position 1,254,732 of record NZ_CP047943.1, on the reverse strand, counting down.
GCGCCACTGGTGTTGTCGTGCCATGGGTCTGAATCGTGGCAATGGTCTCCTCACCCTGGGAGGAAGCCACCATCCGCCGCATTCCCATCATCCTGCGGCCAACGCGGTTGTAGGAGCGATTTCGCAGGCGGAACTGCCCACCCGTCGGTGAAATCTGCACCAGAACATCGGCGCGTGCACCAGGCACGAGCAGTAGATCTTCGATTGCAAGCGGCTGCTCCAGCGCACCGCCATCGGTGGCGATCAGATGCAGTCGCTGCCCTTCCAATGCCAGACGCCAGAAGCGTGCATTGGAGCCATTCACCAATCTCAGCCGCAGCAATCCTCCGGCAGGGGCCTCAATTGTGGGGTTGACCTGCCCATTGACGGTGAGCACGGACCCCTCGCGGCCAAGCATCGCTCCGCCCATCCCTGGCTGACGATCGGCTGGGAGATCTTTGAGAAACAGCACCTCTTCCTGAGCGGACTGCACCTCAGGAATTCGGTCGAGTTCGCCGCGCACGATCAGCGCACCACCAAGGCCGCCGAACACCTGATCGGACACCGTTCCATGGTGATGGGGGTGGTAGTAAAACAGCCCGGCTGGATGGTCATCTGGAATCTGGAAGGAATAGCTCTGACTCGCACCCGGCTGAACACTCAGAAACACGTTGTCGGCATTCCCCTCTGGCGAGACATGAAGGCCGTGATAATGAAGATTGGTCGGCTGATTCAGCCGATTGTGCAGTTGGATCTTGACGTCATCACCAGCGTTGAATTCCAACACCGGCCCTGGCAGCAGGCCGTTGTAAGTGAGCGCGCGACCCGCTGTCCCCGGGATCGTGATCCGCGTCTCCTGAGCGACGAGATCAAGGATCAGGGCGCCTTGGCTCGAACGCACAACAGGCTGAGACATGACCGGCGACACCTGACCGGCTCGGCTCAGCCAGTGCTGACCAAGCAACCCTGCAGAAGCAGCGGCCGCTCCTCCGGCCGTCAAGGCGAGAAACGAGCGCCGGTTCATCCCAGACCGCTCCTCATCATGGGACTCAAGCTGACGCCAAACAGCAGCGACGCACCCATCAAGGTCATGATCAGGTTCTCAGCAAAGCTCACCACACCTAGCGGTGTGCGCGTGTTGCCGCCCACGCAGGCGCAATTGAGGGCGAGGTGATCGATGAACACTGACTTGCCCACCGACAGCATCCCCATCCCCCCCAACAACACCGCCACCGCTCCCACCAGGCCATCCAAGCCAGACGCCGGTTGCAAAAGCATGCCCAGCCCCACAAGTAACTCGACCCCTGGGTAGAGCCGACTCCAGGCTCGCCAGCGCTGGCTGAGCAGGTCGTATTTCAGGAAACTGGCAGCAAAGGCCGGCACATCCATGAGCTTGAGCATGGCCAGCAGACTGATCGCCAGGCCCATGAAGCCCCGCACGCTCGCGGCGAGGGCAAGGGCCATCAAGGCCGCGCTGACAAACACCACAATCACCGGGGTGTAGGACACCTCCAGTCCCTCCGCCTTCACACCCAACCGCGCGGCCAGTTCGCTGTAGCCACCGATCCGCACCGGTCCGCTGAACACCTGGGGCGTGCTGCTCACCCCGTGGTTGCGTTTGAACGCCTCCACGTCGTCAGTGCTGCGCAGCGGATGATCCTCAAACGCAATGCCCTGGCTCTGCAGCAGGGCCACCGCCTTCAGGCCCCAGGGGCAGGCGTGCTCCGGCGTGTCCATCCGATAAAGCTGAACATCGCGCAGCGCTGAGCGGGCCTCGGGAGAAACTGGTGTCATCAGCCCTTGATCGTCTGGAACGGCTTGATCACCCCTGAATTGGTGAACGTGAACACGGTGTAGGTCTCACGCTTCAAGGGCGACTCCATCCCCGGAGAACCCAGAGGCATGCCGGGCACTGCAATGCCAGCCACCCTGGGGCGCTCCTTGAGCAGCTTCTCAATCGCTGAGACCGGCACGTGCCCCTCGAACACATACCCATTGATCGTGGCAGTGTGACAGGAGTCCAATGCGACGGGAACGCGGTACCGCTGCTTGATTGCGGTGAGATTGTTCACGATGGTGTCCTGCACCGTGAAGCCAGCTTTCTTGAGGTGATCGAGCCAACCCTTGCAACAACCGCAGCTGGAGGAGCGGTAAGCCACCACCACCTCTGAGGCGTGACTTGGTGTGGCGGCGGTGATGGAGAGGCCCGCCAGAGCGAGGACCAGAGGGAGCGTGCGCATCACGGGATCAGGCATTTCCATCAACCGTATTGTCTCCAGAAGGTGGAGAGTCAAGGCGATCGGACAGCTTCAGCCAGCCGCTGGCAGCAGTGTCGTGAATGTGGCTCCGCGCCCCGGCTCTGACACCACGCGGATCTCTCCCCCATGGCGGTGGGCCTGCATCGCAACAAAATCGAACCCCATGAAGCAACGGAGCATGAACACCCTCACGTGAGCGATGCTCACCATCGTCACCAACACTGACTACAAAGAGTGCAATTGCCTCAACGACCTTCGCAGTGCTGAACGGCCTTGAGATAGAACAATTTGCCAGGACCGTCCTGGCCTTTTGGACCACTACTGCGTCTTAATCGCATCTGCTCATCGATGCAGAGATTGTATCGATGATGCCTTACAGCCTGAGGAGTCAACAAAAACGCGACAACAATCAGAGTCGCCGTACTGATCAGGGCCAGCAATGGATAGGCGTGGGCACGGATCATCTCCCGGCCAGAAAGCTTCGTCTCGGTGTGATCACTCATGGGAAAGAGAGTCCAATCAATCGCAGAGATGGCATCATCGCCGTTGCAGCAGCTGCTTTGGCCAGTGGCGCGGACGATCTGATTCGCGCACAGTCAACTTCACCATGGAACCTGCCAAGGGCAAACCGCCGCGTCGCACCACATCACCGACGTGCCAGATCACAGCCCCACTGATGATCATCCACGCCAGAAGATGCAGGTGATAAGGCCAATGCTCCAGTTCACCGGTCCGCAACCAGTCCTCATCCATCAATTTGCCGCTGCCGATCGCCAGCAGCAGTCCGATCAACACCGCAGCATTGGCCGGGTGGCGCAATCGGGCCCGACCAGCAGTGAAGGCATAGAGCGCCAACAGCAGCGCCACGGGCCACAGCACCACACCGATCGTTCCATGCACATCAATCCAATCGCCCGGAACGGCTGGCAGCTGCAGCCATCGACCGTCGTGATTGATCAACACCACCAATCCGCTCAGCCAGGCCAGAGGCACAACCAGCGCCGTGACGCCATGCAGCAAACGCAGCAGGGACGGCTGATAGGGAGTCGCCCGGCCCATCAGCCTTGGCTCGCTTCTGAGGCCAGGTAGCGGGAGAGCACCTCCTCCATCCCCTTCTGGGTGCGGCCATGGGGACGATGGCCCTTGGCGGCCCAGATGCGATCGAGTTCCATGCGCAACTCGGGTGTGATCCAGCAGGAGAGGAGCACCTTGCCCTCCCGACTGGAGGTGCAGCGCTTGGCGGCCATGCCATCAATTCATAACTTGTACACAAGCTTACGGGCTTACGAAGCCCAGGGATTAGCGCGAGATCGTCTGATCCCAGAGCGCGCATAACGACACTGCGGCGGTGACAACGCCAGCAAGCAGGGCTGATCGGTCGACCCGTAGGGCTCCTCATCAGCTGACGGGCGCCATGGCCGCTTCTACGGTTGCGTGCAGGAGGTTCGCTGGAACACCGACAGGCGCGGTTCAGCAACGGGCGCATGGGAGTGGTGAATCGTTGCGCCATCGGCATCCGCGCCCGTTCACCCATGCGGGCCTGGGCCCATGCAATGGAACCGGAGGGGACGATGCTGGCTGAACTGGAGCCCTCGCTTTATCTGATCCCCCTCCAGGATCAGGACCGCCCCCCCAACGAGCGCCTGCGGGAGCATGTCCTGCCGATCTTTCGAGAGGAGCTGCGCTGCTGGTGTGAGGACCCCAGCCACTGGCCCCAACCACTCACGCTCGAGCTGTTCCTGCTCTGGTTCGATGTGCGCTTCTACGGCCTGATCGACGATCTCCACATGGCGGAACCCCTGCGCAATCAACCCACACCAGACGAACGCCAGCTGCTGGAGGAGCTGCTCAGGGAGATCAATGGCAGCGAGCCCTGAGTGGCAACACAACAGGAACCAGGACGCGCTCCCTTGGAGACCCTGGCGCCGCTGCGCTGCTGTGCCTACAACTCCATCAAGTCCCTGGCGTTGGCAATGGAGATTCTCAGCCAGCGCACCCTGCCTACACCCCTCGAGCTGATTGCAGAACAGACCGGTGCCGATCGCTGGTTCCTGCCCACGGGCAGCGTGATCGTGCAGCAAGGCGATCCGGTCCGCGCCATCTTTGCCGTCGAGCGCGGGCTGGTGTCACTTGATGGCCCGAATATCGCCTCCTCCTCTCGCTGCCGCAGCGGCGATCTCTTCTCCTATCCCGATCTCGCCTCACGGCATCAGCACCACCAACTGGCGGCCAGGGCGCTCACACCCGTGCAGCTGCTGCGCCTGGATCGAGCCTCCTTTCTCGAGCTCATCCATCGCCACCCCACGCTGGTGATCGAGTTGCTGCAACAGCAACACGGCCGTCTCCGCGCCCAGCGCCGGCAGAGCACCATTGCACCGGCTCCCTTCCCCTTCCATGCCACCGCAGAGGAGCACCACGCCGCCTGATCAGACCCATCCCAACCGCCATCCGCGCCAACGCGCACAATGGGTTAACCCAGGGTTAACCTTGATGCAGGAACACCAGAAGGTGACCATGACCGCCACCACTCAACAGCTGGTGCAGTTGATGCAACTGGAAGAACGGGCACGCACCTGCACCAACCGCGCAGAAGCACGGCTGTTCATCGCCGATGCCGAGGCCGCCAAACGCAAGCTCTGGGGCAACAGCGCCGAGGCCCAGCGGACCCACTTCTGAATTCACGCGGGTCGAACCGACCAACCGCTTCTGGTTGAGCACTGCCGCCCACAGAACAGCGCGAGGGCAACCCCATCCAGCCACAGGCCTACTCACCCGGCAAGGATCGAGCCATGCACCCCTTCGGGGGGTCCCTCGCACTTCTGCTCCACGGACTGCGCTGTTCAACCCCTCTCCTGCCCGATCCGATTCCTCTGCATCCATCGCTATGCGCCCGGCGTGGGCAAAGGCGGCACCAGCCCCTATGAGCTGCAGTGGCTCGGTAAGCGCGGCAAACCCGTCAAGAAAATGCGCCTGATTCCCGCTGAGCGCGCCCATGCCATCGCCCGCAAGCTGCAGGGCCCCCCTGCGTCACCGTCTCGGTGCTCTAAGCCACAGGGCCTCACCCAGCTGCCTGCCAGCGCGCTAGTGGCTGGGTGTTGCTGTTTCTGTCTGCAGCAAATCTGCCGCACTCTGCAGCAGATCAACCGTTCGCATCGAACCAATAGACCTGCACAACGCCTGCAACGACACAGCAACCAACACAATCATGCACTTTGTGCAAGATTTAAGATTTTCTTCATGATATTGACCAGGGGCTAGCTGGTCTTCAGAGTCGCCAAGCACAATTTCTTTCCCTTCAGTGACAAGGTCTCACTTCGTCGCTCCCCTGTTGATCGCTCGGGCTCCCCAGAGGATCACCATCACCATTCCTTTGCACGTCTACGAACAGATCGCCAAGCGCAGCACCCAGGAGGGACGCTCGATGAGCAACCTCGCCGCCTTTCTGCTTGAACGGGCGGCCTTTGGCTGAACGCATCCGTCAATCAACCGAGGCCCTGTGGGCCTTTCAGTTCACTTCCCGCTGCAGTCCCCGATCCAGAAGCTCCAGCAGCAGCTCATCTGGATCGCGGCCCGTCTCCGCAGCTTTCTGGCGCACCCACTCCAACACACGCTCAGGCACGTCAATCTCAATGCGGCGGGGCAATTGGTTCGGATCTATCTCCATGAAGGCGTTGGCATCCGGCGCGCAGAAACTAACAAATTGGCTCTCTGCTGCTTTCGCGTACAAAACGGCGACTCGGCATCGCTTCCACTTGCATCCTTTCTGACTGAGCGCCTCAATGCTTTGGTGCATTGGTGCACTGCAATCAACAAGCGCACAGCTTGCTTCAACCGCGACCCGTCATCGCCCGCAAGCTGCAGGGCAACCCTGGCGTCACCGTCTCGGTGCTTTGAGCAGCGGCCCTCCAGCCATTGCCATGAAAAAGCCCCGCTTCTGGCGGGGCTCAGCACTGGATCAGGCGGGGCGGATCAAGACGCAAAAAAGGCCCGACGCCAGGCGTGGCCTTTCTGAGACCAGGGCCAGTACGCAGCTGCCAGGTCGCGAGAGCATGAGCGCAAGGCCTTGACGCTGATTCCATGTCCTTCCTTCGCCGCCAGATCGATGATCTCCTGCGGTGATGTACAGCAAGAAATGGCCTGCTGCAGATCGGAACGGCCATCACAAACCGCGACAAAGGCCAACAGCTCCCTCAATTCCGACTCAGGGGGGGGGGGGCAACAATTGGACTCACGCGTCTAGAACGCGAACGAATGGGCTGCTACCAACTTCTACTGAATGAAGGCTGAGCGCAACCCGAATCGCGTCTTCATGCAGGATCCGCATCAACCCAGGCGGCTCCCCCCTCACGGCGCCATTTTCAGCACGGTCCCAAGTCACGCTCCGTCGCGGCGGCGCTGCAGCGCCAGGGCATGGGCCCTCTCGGCAGGGATCAGGCGCAGCTTCTTGATGGGCTTGCCGCGCCGGCCGAGTGGGATGGTGATCCGCTCATGGCCATAGGCCTTGATGCCAGCCGGGTAGACGTGCATCAGCAGGAAGCGGACTTCGCAGCAGGGAGCAGAGGGATGTGCCATGGAGAGAACTGGCGTGGACACGGCATCGCCATGGCGGGCTGGGCCTCCAGGTGTTCGGCTCGGTGATTCACGGGACGGCGCGACCGGGCAGCGATCTGGATCTGCTGGTTGGTGGAGTTCCCGGCCAGCCCCAGCTTTGGGCAGGTCATGGACCTCAAGCTGGCGCTGGAGGATCTGCTGAGCGTTCCGGTGGACCTGGTGACGCGCCGGGGTCTGCGGGCTGAGCTGCGTCAACGTATAGAAGAGGAGGCCATCCCTCTTGCCTGAGCAGGTGGGGGGCCAGGCCACCCCGATCGCTGTCGTCAGGCAACGTGAAGACATCAGGCACACAGGCGGGCTAGTTTGATGGCATGAAGCCGTTCGCCTGGAGCACTGAAAAGAATGATCAGCTCATGGCCGAACGGGGGATCTGCTTCGAGACGGTCGTGGTCGCCATCGAAGCCGGAGAGCTCCTCGACGTGCTCGACGTGCTCGACCACCCAAACCAGGCCCGTTACCCCGGTCAACGGATCCTGGTGGTCCGGCTCAGCGGTTATGTGCACCTAGTGCCCTATGCGGAGTCAGATGACCACTTAGTCCTGAAGACGATCATTCCGAGCCGCAGAGCTCAGCGCCAGTACACCCCCGATCCTTCTGACGAAGAGAACGATGCCTGAACAGAACCCTGTGCCAGCGCTTGAAGCCGACGAACAGCAGCTCCTCGATGCTTTCGAGCAGGGTGCGCTGACCAGCGTGGCCACTCCTGCGCTGCTGAATGACCTACGCCAATCCGCCCGGGCTACAGGGCAGAAGGATCAGCGCATCAACATCCGCCTCTCCAGTGGTGATCTCCAGGCCATCCGCACCCGGGCACTCCAGGAGGGGATCCCTTATCAGACCCTGATCAGCAGCGTTCTGCACAAATACGTGAGCGGCACGTTGCAGGAGCGCGTCACCGTTCGGTGAAGCTTGCAGAGGACATCTGTCTGTCACTGTTGTTCGTTCACTACCGCCAGTGCCAGGGGTTGAGCACCCCGCCAGATGCACCCCACCGGCTTCTGACGCACCGCAAGAGACGCTGCGCCGGGCATCTCCAGGTGATCCGATCGCCCTGGGGGAGTCCTGCTATCGCGCCGTGGAGTGGATCCTCGCCTCACGTTCCGCCCGGGGGCGTCAGGGGATGGTCATCTCGCAGTACTCGCCCGGGCGCAACGCATTCACCACATCGGCGACGTTGCCTGCGATCACTCCCACTCTGTCCCATTCTCCTGAGGAGAGCACCAGGATCGCGATCGCTGGACGCTGCAGGTTGGGCTGATGTTTCAGGCTCACATCAGTGCTGATCAACACCTCATAGCCCCGCTGTTGCGCCAGCTGGATCAGGTCCAGGCTGCTGGCGACTGGCCAGCCCTCTTCCGCGGCGGTGCTCACCTCATGGTTGATCAACCAGCGCCGCAGAAGCTCCGGGGTGCCTGGATCAAGCAGGATCCGCATCAGGCCTGATCCATAGCGGGACAGTCCGCCCAGATCGGCAGGTTATTGATCGCCATGGCCGCAACCCCCAACCCGGACATGCCGCGAACGTTAAGCGCCAGCGCGGTGTTCGACGACAATCTGGTTGAGGGGTCACGCCAATCTGGTTGACCGCTCTTGAGGGGTTCTGCTGAATCCGGTTGCCATGCGCAGGGCACCGGGACATGCCTGCTCCCCTCACCGCTCAACAGATTTCGCTGTACATGTCCAAACGACGAGCCGGCAGCCGCCAGGAGGTGGCTGCCGCTGCGGCGGGCATCTCGGTGAGCAGTGCCCACCGGATCGACTCCGGTCGCTTGCAACCCAAAGCCGCCAAGCCCCGCAGTAGACGACGCCCTGACCCATTGGCGGCGGTGTGGGAGCCGTTGCTGCTTCCCCTGCTTGAACGCCATCCAGCCCTCACGCCCACCACGCTGCTGGAGCACCTGCAGGAGCAAAATCCTGATCAGGACTGGAGTTCTGTCAAACGCACCCTGCAGCGGCGGGTTCAGCACTGGAAGACCCTCCATGGCCAAACGCCTGAGGTGATGTTCCCGCTGGCGTACCAGCCCGGCGAGATCGGCTTCTGTGATTTCACCAAGGTCAAGCGCGTGGAGATCACCCTGCGGGGAGAACCATTCCCGCACCTGCTGTTCCATTACCGCCTGGCCTGGAGTGGCTGGGCTTACGGGCAGGTGATCCATGGCGGCGAGAGCTTTGTGGCCCTTTCCGAGGGCTTGCAGAACGCCCTGGCTGCCTGCGGTGGGGTGCCAAAAGAACTGCGTACTGATCGCTTATCGGCCGCCAGCCGCAACCGTGACGGCAGCTACGCCCTCGACATCACGCCCCGCTACCAGGCGCTCTGCAGCCACTACGGCCTGAGCCCCAGCCGCAATAACCGTGGTGTGGCCCATGAGAACGGCATCGTCGAGGCACCCCATGGCCACGTGAAACGGCGGCTGGAGCAGAAGCTGATCCTGCGCGGCAGCTGCGATTTCGAGGAACCCGCCGAATACGGCAAGCTGGTCGCTGAGGTGTTCAGCACGCTCAATGCCCCGCGGCAACGGCGCTACGAACAGGAATTGGAGGTGCTCAGCCCGCTGCCGGCCTTTCGCTTTGCCGACTACGAGCTGCTCACGGTGCGGGTGCGGAGCACCAGCACGATCGAGGTGCGCCAGGTCGTCTACTCGGTGCCGCCGAGCCTGATCGGTCGCCAGGTTGCGGTGCGCTTGCACCATGACCGACTGGTCGTTTACCTCGGTCGCGACTGGGTTTGCCAGCTCCCACGCGCTTATGGCGCTTCTGGCGAGAAGCGAGCCTGGTGCATCGATCTGGAGCACCTGATCGATGGCCTACGTGCCAAGCCGCGGGCTCTGCTCCATTGCCGCTACCAGCGCCACCTGTTCCCCGATGAGCGCTGGTGGGGCTTGTGGCAACAGCTCTTGGCCGGCGGTGACCGTGACGGCGCGGCCCGGTTGATGGTCGAGGCACTGTATGTCGCCGTGCGGGTGGCGTCTTTTGAGCTTGTGCTCAGCTTCCTGCAGCAAGCCCACCAACGCAAGGCCCTGTCGCTCTCGCTGTTGCAGCAACGCTTCCGGCTGCCGCCGCGGCGGAGCGCCCTGCCTGATCCCGTGATTCCTCAACACCTGCTGGCTTCCTATGACCACCTCCTTACCGGTTCCTCGCTCTCAGGCGGTGGAAGCGACCTTGCCGTTGCTGCTCAAACAGCTGAAACTCGCGCGCTTTCGCAGCCACTGGCAGCCGCTGGCCGAGCAGGCTGAGGCCCAGGGCTGGAGCCCTGGCCAGTTCCTCTACTCGCTCTGTGAACTGGAGCTGGAGCAGCGGCAAATCGCCCGCCAGCAGCGCCTGCTGCGCGGCGCCCATCTCCCTTGGCAGAAAGGGCTCGACGGGTTTGACCACCAGCATCTCGACCCGCGTCAATGGCAGGAGCTGCAAGGCCTGACGCAGCAGACCACCTGGCTGCTGCAGGCGGAAAACCTGTTGCTGTTTGGCCCTAGCGGCGTGGGCAAGACCCACCTGGCGATTGCGATCACGATGGCGATGGCTGCGCAGGACCAGGCCTGCCGCTTCTTCCCGGCCACGGCGCTTGTGCAGCTGCTGCAGAAGGCCAAGGCGGCCTATGACCTGCCGGCAATTCTGCAAAAGCTGGACCGCTACAGCCTGCTGGTGATCGACGACATCTCCTACGTGCGCCGCAGCGAACTGGAGACCTCGGTGCTGTTTGAGCTGATCTGCCACCGCTATGAGCGCCGTTCGTTGCTGGTGACCAGCAACCAACCGTTCCGGGAGTGGGACGACATCTTTCCCAACGGATCGATGACTGTGGCGGCGGTAGACCGGCTGGTGCACCACTGCCACATCATCGGCATCAAAGGCGAGAGCTACCGGCAGAAAGCAGCTGCTGCAAGGGTTTCCAGTGATCAGAGCAACCCGCCAACGTAATTGACGCGAGCGTCATCGCCGGCACGATCACAACCACCATCGGCCTAAGCAAACAGAACCAAGGCGGCGACACGAAAACTGGCCCACCCACCCAATCAGTAAGCCCACCAGGACAACCGAATTGACGCGCCGCGACAGGCCTGGTCACGATCCAGATCCCAACTGGATTTCAAGCCAGAAGCAGGTCCCGAAACCAAGCTCATTCACCGGTCAACCTGATTGACGCCACACATCAACCTGATTGACATCTGACAAGCGCGGGGTCATGCGCTGCCCCTTTGGCTTCTGTTCAGCCCAGAAGCTGCTCCACGTGAAGCTTTCCCTCGCCGTAGGCGCGGCCGATCACATGGCTGCGCCAATGGCGCCGAGCCTCACATTCACTGCGGGAGTTGAGCAGCTGATTGAGCACCTCAAAGCGATGGTGCTTCTCAAGCCAGCTGTCAGGTGCGGTGATCAGCGGATCGATGTCGGAATCAGGCCCAGCCTGGCCGTGGGCAGCGCCTTGATCCGCATGAGGCCGATGAAGGGGATAAAGGCACTTGTCCTGTCAGACCTGGAAGATCCCAGTCCCCAACAGCAAAAAGCCCCCGGAAGGTGGTCCTCCCGGGGGCTTTCAAGTGGTGGCGGGGGGGAGATTTGAACTCCCGACCTTCGGGTTATGAGCCCGACGAGCTACCAGACTGCTCTACCCCGCGTCGGCCTCCATATCGTACAACTTGGTGTCACCCGACACCATGGGCAGGGCGGTCAGCGGCCTGGGCGGTCAGCCCTCCTGGAAACGAAGCGCCCCCTCCACCTCCAGGCTCACGCCGGGATTGAGGATCAGCACCTGCTCCTCGAGCTCCTGCAGCCCTGAGGGGGTCAACCAGTCGAGTTGGCGCAGCAGATGCAGGGCCACCGCCTGCTTGGCACGTCTGGAGCCGTCATCTACCTTGATCGCCACACCGAGACCTTCGCCGATTCGGCTCAGGCACTGGATGCCTTCCGCTCCTCCCTTACTCAACACCTGACCGTGGGCCCGTTGCATCAGTTCGGTGTCAAACCGACCCTCACCGGCCACCAGCTCCGGGTGAGCGAGCATCGCCCGGCTGATCTGCTCCAGCTCCGCCAGGGTGGAGGCACCGAGATGGGCATAGAGCAGCGCCATCTGCGCCAACTGCAGGCGCAGCGTCGGAGCGCCGCAATCATCGCGGGCGGCCACCAGTTCCGCGGCGGGCAGACCGAGCAACTCGGCCACACGCCGATGCACCTCCCGTTGCACCGGATGGTCCCCCTGCAGGTAGCTCTCGGTGGGCCAGGCCATCTTGCGGCAGGTGGCCAGAAAGGCCGCGTGCTTGCCGGAACAGTTGTGTTCCAGCGGGCTGCTCGCCCCTGACGGGACAGGACACTGCAGCTGCGACACCTCCAGATCCGCGTTCCACAGCAACTTGAAGGCTTCGCGGGCATGGGTGGGGGTGCCGGCGTGGGAGGCACAGGCGATCGCCACCCCCTTCTCGCCGCAATGGAACTGCTCGGCCGCACCGCTGCTGAGCAGGGGTAGGGCCTGGAAGGGTTTAAGGGCTGACCGGATGAAGGTTTCGTGATCGGGGCGTCCGGCCCGCATCAGGATCCGGCCCCGCTGATCGCACACCACCGCATGAACGCGGTGCACCGATTCCACACAACCACCCCGCCGCAGGCGCACCTCCAGCGGGCTTGGTCCAGCCAACGACGCACCACCACTCCCGAAGCCTGCAGGCAATGCCATGGTGCTCGACGTCAACAGCGCTCAAAGAGCCTGGCAGAGACTCGCTCCCGCCAGCAGCAACCCCGTGGTCCAGGCCATCGAGCGGGCCAGTCGTCCCAGGATCGGACGCACCTCATGGCGTGCCATGAGCAGATCCCGCTCACGCCAGGCCAGGGGTTTTTCCCACACCTGGCCGTCATACCAACCGGATTCCTCGTATTCCACCCTCTCTGAGAGCAGACGTTTGTGCACGTAGCTCCAACCCAGCCACTGACGCACGAGCAGCAGCATGGGCAACACCAGGGCCGCCACTGCACCTGCGGCCAGCAGACGCGGTGGGTCATGGCGGAGGGTCCAGCTGCCGCTGGCCACGAGCACGGTGATCGGCAGAAACACCAACCAACTCACCAGCAGGGCCCTATCCAGCCCCTGGGGGACCCGGGTGGGCCAGGCGAAGAACCAGGAGCGGCATAGCTGCTCAAACTCCTCCTGGGGGCGTTGATCCGGCGGAACAGGGCAGGGAGTGGCGGCCATCGGTGCAATCAGGCGGGCCTGAACGCAGCGTGCGCAACTCAGGACTCCGGTGTCGTTGCCGACGCTACGAAGGGTCGGCGCTCACCGTGACTCCAGAACGCCTCCAGGTCGTAATAGCCCCGCTCACCGGGCTGGAGGATGTGCACAATCAATTCGCCGTAATCGAGCAACGCCCAGCGCCCTTCGTTGAGGCCCTCCTTGCGCAGCGGCAGCCGGCCGGCTTCGGCCTCGAGCCGATCCTGGACGGACCGGGCGATCGCCCGCACCTGCACATCACTCTGTCCGCCGGCAATCACCAGCCAGTCCGCCAGGCTCGAAACGGCATCGACCCGGATCAGCTCGATGTCTGTGGCTTTGCGATCGTCGCAGGCATCAGCGGCGAGTTCCGCCAGTTGAACACTCTCCAGCTCCGGAGCCGGGGCGCTGCCATCAGCCATAGACGTTCTCGCTGGTCACGGACTGACGGGATCCCTGCTGTTGGGCCATTTCCGCCCGGGCCTTGCCCGCACTCTTGCGCAGGGCTTCCAGACGGTCTTCATAGAAGCCCCGCTTCTTCTTCTTGCGCGTCTGCTCGATCAGATCCTTCAGAGCACCACCCAGACTCTTATAAGCATTGGGAACGCTGTAGCCGAAACGGCAGGCCAGGTCGATCGCCCGTTCATCGGCGGCAATCGCATCCCGCAGCCGTTTCTCAGCATTGTTTTTGAGATAGAGGCGATAACCGGCAAAACCCGACAGCCCCAGGGCCATCACCAGCAGCAGGCCGTCCTGCACCCAGAGCTCACCGATGGCGCCACCAAGGCCGATGGCAAGGGCCGCCATCTCCCAACCGTCGCGGGGAATCGTGTCGTTCTGGATCCGACCCACTTCATGCCAGAAGAGCAGGTTGCGGTGGTCGAGCGCCAGGTTGTCCCAGGGCTCGAGATCCACCTGAATCTCCACCTCATCGCGGCCGATTTCCTCCAGGGTGATCAGGGGCGGATCAACAGCCGCCGCCGCCTCCACGAACACCCAGCTCTGCATCTCCGGTGGCAGCAGCCCCTTCAGGCGCTGGAGCTCGCTCATGATCTCGATCTTGCGTGCCGATCTCCTCACGCTAGCGACTCGATCCAGCATCCTTCGCAGCATGAACAGTGAGAGGTGCATCCGCGTGGGAGGCTTAACAGGTTTGCCTATCCCAAGAGGCCCATGCCACGGCGGTCTGATCTGCGTCGCATTCTGCTCCTGGGATCCGGCCCGATCGTGATCGGACAGGCCTGCGAGTTTGATTACTCGGGAACCCAGGCCTGCAAAGCGCTCCGCGCCGATGGTTTCGAGGTGGTGTTGGTGAATTCCAACCCCGCGTCGATCATGACCGATCCGGACATGGCCGATCGCACCTACGTGGAGCCGCTCACCCCCGAGGTGGTGACCCGGGTGATTGAACAGGAGCGCCCCGACGCCCTGCTGCCCACCATGGGGGGCCAGACCGCCCTCAATCTCGCCGTTGCTCTGTCGGAGAACGGCACGCTGGAGCGCTACGGCGTGGAGCTGATCGGCGCCGATCTCCAGGCGATTCAGAAAGCGGAAGACCGCCTGCTGTTCAAACAGGCGATGGAGCGCATCGGCGTGAAGGTGTGCCCATCGGGCATCGCCTCCAGCCTGGAGGAAGCGGACGCGGTGGGTGCCGCCATTGGCAGCTTTCCCCGGATCATCCGCCCCGCCTTCACCCTCGGTGGCAGCGGTGGCGGCATCGCCTACAACCCGGAGGACTATGCCGCCATCTGCAAGAGCGGCCTTGATGCCAGCCCCGTCTCCCAGATCCTGATCGAGCAGTCGTTGCTCGGCTGGAAGGAATTCGAACTGGAGGTGATGCGCGATCTGGCCGACAACGTCGTGATTGTGTGCAGCATCGAAAACCTCGATCCGATGGGGGTGCACACCGGCGATTCGATCACCGTGGCGCCGGCTCAGACCCTCACCGATCGGGAATATCAACGCCTGCGCGACCAAGCGATCGCGATCATTCGAGAAATCGGAGTCGCCACCGGCGGCAGCAACATCCAGTTCGCCATCAACCCCGTCGATGGCGATGTGGTGGTGATCGAGATGAACCCCCGCGTCAGTCGGTCCTCAGCCCTGGCGAGCAAGGCCACCGGATTCCCGATCGCCAAGATCGCCGCCCGGCTGGCGGTGGGGTACACACTCGATGAAATCCTCAACGACATCACCGGCAAAACACCCGCCTGTTTCGAGCCCACGATCGACTACGTCGTCACCAAGATTCCCCGCTTCGCCTTCGAAAAATTCAAGGGATCACCAGCGATTCTCACCACAGCGATGAAATCGGTGGGCGAGGCTATGGCGATCGGGCGCTGCTTCGAGGAATCCTTCCAGAAGGCGTTGCGTTCTCTGGAAACGGGCCTCTCCGGCTGGGGTTGTGATCGCGACGAGGCCGTCTGGAGCAAAACCGATCTGGAGCGGGCCCTGCGCACCCCATCACCCGATCGGATCCTGGCGGTGCGAGCGGCGATGCTGGCCGGCCGCAGCGATGGCGAGATCCATGAGCTGAGCCGCATCGACCCCTGGTTCCTGGCCAAGCTGCGCCAGCTGATCTCAGCCGAGCAACGGTTGCTGCAGGGGCAGCAACTGAAGCAACTCTCGGCTGAGGCCTTGCTCGAACTCAAGCAGCTGGGCTACTCCGATCGCCAGATCGCCTTCGCTGTGGGGTCCGATGAGCTGGCGGTGCGCAGCCAGCGCGACCGTCTCGGCGTGCGGCCGGTGTTCAAAACCGTGGACACCTGTGCGGCTGAATTCGCCTCCACCACGCCGTATCACTACTCCACCTACGAACGACCGGTGCAGCGCCTCAATGCCGAGGGTCACCTGGAGACCCTGGCGCCGGAGAGCGAGGTGCAGCCCGAGGAACGGGCCAAGGTGATGATCCTCGGGGGCGGCCCCAATCGCATCGGCCAGGGCATTGAATTCGACTACTGCTGCTGTCACGCCTCCTTTGCCGCCCAGGAGCGGGGCTTCGCCACGGTGATGGTGAACAGCAATCCAGAAACGGTGTCGACCGATTACGACACCAGCGATCGGCTCTATTTCGAGCCGCTCACCCTCGAAGACGTGCTCAACGTGATCGAAACGGAGCGGCCGGAGGGGGTGATCGTGCAGTTCGGTGGCCAGACACCGCTGAAGCTCGCCCTCCCCCTGCTGCGCTGGTTAGAAACCGAGCCGGGCCTCAAGACCGGCACACGCATCCTCGGCACCTCACCGGAATCGATCGATCGCGCCGAAGACCGGGAGCAGTTCGAAGCGATCCTGCGGCAGCTGGACATCCGCCAACCACGCAACGGACTGGCCCGCAGCGAGGCCGAGGCCCGGGAGGTGGCGGCAGCTGTGGGGTACCCGGTGGTGGTGCGTCCCTCCTATGTGCTCGGCGGCCGGGCGATGGAGGTGGTGTTCGATCAAGAGGAGCTGGATCGCTACATGGCCGAAGCGGTGCAGGTGGAACCGGATCACCCGGTGCTGATCGACCAATACCTGGAGAACGCCACGGAAGTGGATGTGGATGCCCTCTGCGACGCCTCCGGCACGGTGGTGATCGGTGGGTTGATGGAACACATCGAACCGGCGGGGATCCACTCCGGCGATTCCGCCTGCTGCCTGCCTGCCGTGTCCCTGGGTGCGGAGGCCCTGGCCACGATCCGCCGCTGGAGCAAAGCCCTGGCCCTGGCCCTGAAGGTGCAGGGGTTGATCAATCTGCAGTTCGCCGTTCAGCGCGACACCAGCGGCAAGGAGGTGGTCTACATCATCGAAGCCAATCCCCGCGCCTCCCGCACCGTCCCGTTTGTGGCCAAGGCCACCGGTCAGCCCCTGGCACGGATCGCCACCCGCCTGATGACCGGCGAAAGCCTCGAGCAGGTCGGCTTGCTCAGCGAACCGGTGCCTCCCCTTCAGGCGGTGAAGGAGGCGGTGCTGCCCTTCCGCCGGTTCCCGGGAGCGGATTCGCTGCTGGGTCCGGAGATGCGCTCCACCGGTGAGGTGATGGGCTCCGCCGCCGATTTCGGCATGGCCTACGCCAAAGCGGAACTGGGCGCCGGTGACGGCCTGCCCACCCGTGGCACCGTGTTCCTCTCCACCCACGACCGCGACAAACCGGCCCTGGTGCCGATTGCCTCCCGGCTGATCGACCTCGGTTTCCAGATCATCGCCACCGCCGGCACATCCACGGTGCTGGCCGATGCGGGATTGGCGGTGACGCCCGTGCTCAAGGTGCATGAGGGCCGGCCGAACATCGAGGATCTGATCCGCTCGGGCAGCGTGCAACTGGTGATCAACACCCCCATCGGACGCCAGGCCGCCCACGATGATCGCTACATCCGCCGTGCCGCTCTGGATTACAACGTGCCGACGGTGACCACTCTGGCCGCCGCCCGCGCTGCGGTGGAGGGCATCGATGCCCTGCAGCATCAACAACTGGAGATCCATGCACTCCAGGATGTGCATGCCTCACCGGCGGCTCGTTAGGGTCATCTCTCTGTCAAACGAGCGCCCGTGACGATCGCCACCACCGCCGCCCCAGCTCAGGGAGCCGACTGCCGGGATGCTTTCCGGGCCGCCTATGAGAACCGCTACACCTGGGATCCGGAGTTCGGCGGTTATCGCGGCCGTTGCCTCTGGAAACAGGGCGATCGCCACCTCGAGGGGCGCTTCCAGGTTGGTGCCGACCTGAAGGCGACGGTGGAAGGGATCGAGGATCCTGAGGTGGAGAAGGCGATTCACTCCCAGCTCTGGGAAGTGGCGATCCACCGGGTGAGGCGCAGTTTCGATCAGGTGCATGGCGACAACACCTTCACCGCCGGTGACAGCAACGATGAGGGGTTGGAGGTGATCGTCGGTGGCAAGAATGCCGGTGATCGCTACCGCATCCACAACCGGGTGGTGACCATGGTGCATCGCCACATTCATGGCACCGTGGTCACGATCCACACCGGCTCCACCACCGACACCGGGTCTGGCTATTTGAGCCACACCTACACCAGCGCCTACGCCGATCCCGCCACCGGTGAAGCCCGCGGCGGCCTGAATCGCTTCATCGACACCTTTGTTCCGCTCCAGGAGGGTGGCCCCTGGGTGCTGCATGAGCGTCGCGTCAGCAGCGAAGCCCACGGCGACACCCCCGCGTCCGAGCAGGTCTTCCAGTTCCTCGATTGTGAGCCCCTCGACGCCGCCTGATTGCTGATCAGTTTTTTTTCGCTTGAATCGAAAAATTAAAGATTGCGCTGGGGGTCAGCCGCTGCATGGAGTTTCTCAATGCCATCAACGGCTGGGTCTGGGGACCGGTCACCCTGACCCTGATTGCCTTCACCGGCGTGTATCTGATGATCGGGTTGCGCTTCATGCCCCTGCGCCGCCTCGGTTTTGCGGTGCAGGCGATGCTCGATTCCGTTCGCCGCTCCAACGGCGAAGGCGATGTAAGCGCCTTTCAGGGATTGATGACCGCCTTGGCTGCCACCATCGGCACCGGCAATGTGGCCGGTGTCGCCTCCGCCATCGGTGTGGGAGGACCAGGCGCCGTGTTCTGGATGTGGCTGGTGGCCCTGTTCGGCACCGCCACCAAATTCGGTGAGTCGCTCCTGGCGGTGCATTTCCGCGAAACCGATGCACTCGGCGAACACGTGGGCGGACCGATGTATGCGATCCGCAACGGTCTGGGCCCCCACTGGGCCTGGCTCGGAACCCTGTTTGCCATCTTCGGCACCCTTGCCGGCTTCGGCATCGGCAACGGCGTTCAGGCCCATGAACTCGCCAACGCTCTCGACGATTACGGCATCCCCGACCTGCTCACCGGCGTGGTGATGGCGGCGATCACCTTCGCAGTGATCATCGGCGGCATCGAGCGGATCGGACGGATCGCCGGTTTGGTCGTGCCCTTCATGGCGATCATCTACATCGTGGGGGCTCTTTGGATTCTCATCGCCCACCTCGGGGCGATTCCAGCGGCCCTTGGCCTGATCGTGCGCGATGCCTTCACCGGTCAGGCCGCCGCCGGTGGCGTGGTGGGGGTGGTGATTCAGAAGGGCATCGCCCGGGGTGTGTTCTCCAATGAAGCCGGCCTGGGCACGGCACCGATCGCGCAGGCCGCCGCCCGCCCCGGTGATCCGGTGCTGCAGGGTGCGGTGGCCATGCTTGGCACGGTGATCGACACCTTGATCATCTGCACGATGACCGCCCTGGTGATTGTGATCAGTGGCCAATACAACGAAGGCCTGGCCGGGGTCGACATGACCAAAGCCGCCTTCGCCTGGGGATTGCCGGGGGGGGATCACCTGGTGACCTTCGCCACGATCCTCTTCACCGCCACCACCATCCTGGGCTGGGGTTATTACAGCGAGCGCTGCCTGGAATTTCTGGTGGGTGTGGGCCTCCCCCTCACCATCTTCCGCCTCGTCTGGGTTGCGGTGGTGGTGGTGGGCGCTGTCGCCACCTTCAGCACGGTGTGGACCGTGGCTGACATCCTTAACGGCCTGATGGCCCTGCCCAACCTTGTGGCGCTGCTGCTGCTCTCGCCGGTGGTCTTCCGACTCACCGGCGCCTACCGCTTCAGTTCCCGTCCGGAAGAGGGGTGATGTCCTTGAGGCGCTCGTTCAGCTGCATCGCCATCGACTGGCGGCCAACGGCGAGCACCTTGAGGGTGTCTTCATGCATCCGCAGCTGGGCGTCGGCCACCTGCATGCCCCGCACCAGCTCCTTCAGCTCGTCGGGCAGGGCGTTGAGGTCATAACGCTTGCCCTCGAAAGTGAGCACGGGGTTCTGTTCACCGGCAGAACTGGTCATGGCAGGGGCCTCGATGGGGGTCACGGATTCGGCCTGACTGTACTGAGCCCTGCACGGCGCTCAGACAGCGTTCAAACGTTCTGCAAATCGCGGATGAACTGGCGCTCGCAGAGTTCGCGGTAGCGGCCGCCCCGCTGCATCAACTCATCGTGGCTGCCCTGCTCGCGGATGCGCCCGTGTTCCATCACCACAATCCGATCCGCTTCCTGCACCGTGGCCAGGCGATGGGCAATCACCAGCACCGTGCGACCGCGCATCGCCTGGCGCAAACCCACCTGCACGGCTGCCTCCGCTTCCGCATCAAGGGCGCTGGTGGCCTCATCGAGCAACAGTACCGCCGGGTTGCCGAGCACGGCCCGGGCAATCGCCAACCGCTGCAGCTGCCCCCCCGACACGTTCGTGCCCCGCTCCTCCAAGCGGGTGTTGTACCCCTCCGGTAAGCGCATGATGAAGTCGTGGGCGTTGGCTAACTGCGCCGCCTCCACCAGCTGCTCCTGGCTGGCCTGGCGCCCGAACTGAATCGCCTCAGCGATCGTTCCGGAAAACACACTGCTGCGCTGCGGCACCAGGGCCACCTGCTGCCGCAGCTCCCGGGCCTTCACCTGGGCCAGGTCCTTGCCATCGAGTAACACCCGTCCGCGCTGGGCCGTGTTGAAGCGCAACAACAGCGAAAACAGGGTGCTCTTGCCGGCGCCCGACGGACCCACCAGGGCCACCACCTGCCCCGCCGCCACCTGCAGGCTGAGGTCGTGCAGCACAGGCTGCCCCTCCTGATAGGCAAACTCCACCCGCTCCAGGTCCAGATCACCACGGGGGCGACCCAGCGGCAGGGCTGGCTGGGGGTCGGCCGCTTCGGCGGGTTCCTTCTCGATCGCCCGCAAGCGTCGCAGCGACGCCTGACCCTGCTGAAATTCGTTGTAGTTGGTGGTGAGGTGGGCGATCGGATCGATCAAGACGATCAATCCGGTGAGATAGCTGCTCAACCCCTGGCTGTCGAGATCGCCGCTGCTGATGCGGATCGCCGCCAACACGAGCACAAAGGCGATGCCGAGCACCTCGATCACCCCCACCACCGGATGCTGCAGCGCCACCAGCCGATAGGTGTTGTAGCGCGCTTGCCGATGCTGATCGATCTCCTCTTCAAAGCGACCCTGCAACCACGGTTCCGCCGCAAAGGCCCGCACCAGCGGCAACCCCTCGATCGCTTCACCGAGCAGACCGGCCAGTTCGCTCACCTTCTTCTGACTGCGTTCGGTGGCGGCCATCACCCGGGCACCGAAAAGACTGATCAACCAGGCGATCAGGGGGGCCAGCAACAGGATGGCCAGGGTGAGCTTCCAGTCGAGCCAGAGCATGTATCCGAGCACCGCCACCAGCTGCAGAGCACTGGGGATCGTGTCGTGCAGGGTTTTGTAGATCACCTCACTCACCCGGTCCGCATCCTCGGTGAGGCGATAGGTGAGGTCACCGGCCGACAGCTTCTCGAGCGCACCGAGCTCCACCCGTTGCAACCGCTCAAACAGATCGCGCCGCAGCGCCTGACTCACCTGCAACGCCGGACCGGCCAACAGGGAATCCTGGAGAAACTGGGCCAGTTTCTGCACCAGAAACACCACCAGCACCAGGCCCAGCACGGGCACCACCACCTGGAGGTCACCGGAGCCGAGGGCGGGGATGAACTGCCCCACCAGGTGCATCAGCACCGGCCAGCTACCCACAAACACCGCCATGCTCAGACCACCCCAGAGCAGCCGGCGTCCATGGGGTCGCAGGAGCGGCAACAACCGGCGGAAACCGGCTTCAGAAGGGCTGAGCATCGCGCCACACTATCAATGGCATCCTGTGGACCCAGGCGTGATGAGGCTCGATCAATTCCTCAAATGGCAGGGTTGGGTGGGCACCGGTGGGGAAGCGAAGCTGCGCATCCAGGCGGGGGATGTGTCGGTGAACGGTGCGGTGGAGCAACGGCGGGGGCGGCAGCTGCAGAACGGTGATCGCGTGCAGCTGGGTTTGGAGGTCGCCAGCGTTGAGGAGCCGCTTCAGCCTGGGCCGTAAGTTGGCTGCTGCTGAGCTGCAGAGGACGCAAGCGTGCGCAAACCGGTGATCGCTGGCAACTGGAAGATGCACATGACCTGTGCCCAGGCCAGGGACTGGATGACCGTGTTTCTGCCGCTGATCGCCAACACACCAGAGGATCGCCATCTGGTGGTGGCGCCGCCCTTCACGGCGATCTCCACCCTGGCGGCCATGGGCCAGGGCTCTCGCCTGGAGCTGTCGTCCCAGAACGTGCACTGGGAGGGGGAAGGGGCCTTCACCGGTGAAATCTCCCCCACCATGCTGCTCGAGCACGGCGTTCGATACGCGATCGTGGGCCACAGCGAGCCGCGCAAATACTTCAGCGAAAGCGACGAACAGATCAACCACCGCGGCCGTTCGGCCCAGAGCCATGGCCTGATCCCGATCGTGTGTGTGGGCGAAAGCGATGAGCAGCGCAGCCGCGGTGAAGCGGAGCGGGTGATCCGCCGGCAGGTGGAACAGGGCCTGGAGGGCCTCGATCCCGCCAAGCTGGTGGTGGCCTACGAGCCGATCTGGGCGATCGGGACCGGCAAAACCTGCGAAGCCAGCGAAGCGAACCGGATCTGTGGCCTGATCCGCAGCTGGGTGGGCTCTCCTGATCTGATCATCCAATACGGCGGATCGGTGAAGCCGGGCAACATCGACCAACTGATGGCGATGAGCGACATCGACGGCGTGCTTGTGGGTGGGGCGTCGCTCGATCCGGAAAGCTTTGGCCGGATCGCCAACTACCAGAAGAGCTGAACCATGCAGCGCTGGCCGGCGGGATGGGGCCAACGCACCGGGGTGATGGGGGTGCTCAACCTCACACCCGATTCCTTCAGCGACGGCGGTCAGTTTGATCGACCGGAGCGGGCGCTCGCCAGAGCGGAGCGGATGCTGGCCTCTGGCGCCGATGTGCTCGATCTGGGAGCCCAAAGCACCCGCCCCGGTGCCGTCGAGGTGGGCAGCGAGGAGGAACTGGCCCGGCTCCTGCCGGTGCTTGGCGCCATCCGTCGCAGCCAGCCGGACGCGATTCTGTCGGTGGACACCTTTCACGCCCCGGTCGCAGCCGCCGCCCTGGAGGCCGGTGCCGACTGGATCAATGATGTGAGCGGCGGTACGCGTGATCCGGCGATGCTCCCCTTGATCGCTGCAGCGGGCTGCCCCTATGTGCTGATGCATTCCCGCGGCGACAGCCGCACGATGGATGGCCTCACCGACTACGGCAGCCTTGGTGTGGTGGAGGCAGTGCATCAGGCCCTGCAAAGGGCGACGGAACGGGCCCTGACCTGTGGCGTGCAGCCGCAACAGCTGATCTGGGATCCGGGCCTGGGCTTTGCCAAGACCACCGATCAGAACCTGGCGCTGCTCCGCGGCCTGCCCCGTCTCCGGGATGCGGGCATCCCTTTGCTGGTGGGTCCATCGCGCAAACGCTTCATTGGTGCGGTGCTGGAGGAGCCACGGGCGAAGGCACGCCTGTGGGGAACGGCTGCGGTGGTGGCGCAGTGCGCCTCGGTGGGGGTGGCGATGGTGCGCGTCCATGACGTCGGCCCGATCCGACAGGTAGCGCAAATGGCCGATGCGCTGTGGCGGTAGGACTCAATCCGCCACGAGGATGCGGGGCTTGTGCATCGATTTGGCGCGATACATCGCCGCATCCGCCGCACGGATCAGGCTGTCGGCATCGTCAGCGTGATCGGGCCAGCGGGCCACACCGATGCTGACGGAGATGCGCACCGGTTCAGACAGGCCTGTGATCGCTTCAAACGGCTGCTGAATGGCGTGGTGCAGTTTCCGCGCCAATACCAGCAGACTCTCCATCGATGGGGCGTTCGGCACCAGAACCACAAATTCATCCCCACCCTGCCGGCAGAGGGTGTCACTGTCGCGCAGGCAGTCTTTCAGGCGCCTGGCCAGGGACTGGAGCAGCAAATCGCCGGCGGCGTGGCCATAGCGATCGTTCACCGGTTTGAACGCATTCAGATCCATGAACAACAACCCCACACCACGGTTCTCCCGCCTGGCGAGGGCAAGGCTGCGTTCCAGTTCTTCGGCGAGCAGGGCACGGTTCGCCAGACCGGTGAGCGGATCATGGGTGGCGAGATACTGCATCTGCTCCTGCTGGCGATAACGATCGCTGACATCGCTCAGCAGGCCCACAAAGTTGGCGATCTGGTGGCGAGCATCAAGAACGGCGGTGATGGTGAGTTCATGGCGCATGATCTGACCATTGCGGTGGCGATTCCAGATTTCGCCGCTCCAGTAACAGCGTTGAATGATCGCCGTCCACATCTGCGCATAAAAACTGGTCTCGTGGCGACCGGAGCGCATCAGATTGGTTTTCTGCCCCCGGGCCTCCCGATCGGAATAGCCACTCAGTTGCGTGAAGGCCGGGTTCACCCGCACGATGATGCCGTCGGGATCGGTCACCACGATGCCAATGGGTGACGTGTCAAACACCGTGGTGGCGAGGGCCCGCTCCTTGGCAGCTTCCTGCTCCCGTGCCAGCGCCTTGCGCAGCTCCAGGTGACTGGCGAGCAGGCGCTGACTGATCACGGCCGCCAGGGCGCTGAGACTCATGCCCAGCAATGCCTCGAGCAACAGCCCCTGACTCCATCCGTCCGGATCGATGCTGCGGTGATCGAGTTGCACACCGATCAGCCAGTTGCGCTGGGCCACCATGAGATTGCGCCAGGTGGGATGGGTCAACCGGGCACTGCCGGCAAGATTGCGATTGTCAAAAACAAGATTCCGCTTGATTGTGCGATCGCTGTCGTAAATCACCACCGCAGCGCTCTCCAAGGCCGGCGCCTGCACCGTTGCCAGCGCCCCCTCGATCAGATCGTCGATCCGCAGAGGCGAATAGGCCCAACCCCGGAGTCGCCGTAACCGGTCCTCGCTGGAGGGGAAAACCGCCTCAGGCTGGCGATACACCGCCTGATACAGAAGCGCTCCTACCTGGGGTTGAAGATTGGTTTCCTGCAGCAGGCGCACCGGTCCGCTGAGCACCGGCTCCCCCGTCAGGGCCGCCTGCTGCATCGCATCGCGACGGGTGGATTGGGAATACATGTCGTAGCCCACGGCCCGCTGGTTGCGCCAATCGTTGGGTTGGAGATACACGATCGCCGTGGTGATGTCCCTCGGGCGGAGAGGTTTGATCGTGAAATCCGGTTGCCCCTCCCGGCGAACCTGTTGCTCAAAGGCGGCGATATTGCTGTCCGGCACCACGGCGGCATAGCCGAGGCCCTGGATGCCCTTCAGCGTGGACCCTCGGCCGTTCAGGGTGTCATAAAAAGTGGTGAATTCGGCCAGGCTCACCTGCTCGGAAGCGTTGAACAACCCCACCACCGAGTCGAGCGTCACGATGTTGGTGTGGAGGCGTTCGCTGATTGCCTGGCTGACCTCTTGACTGAGGTCCCGCTCGATCCGCTCATGTTCGAGGCGTTGGAAATCGCGCTGATCCGCACACCAGAGTGCCGTGATGCCCAACCCGAGCGACAGCACAATCCAGGGCAGTAATCCGAGCCTCAAGCGGCCGGGGCCACCCCCTCGATCCGGTCCTCCACTTCCTGATAGAGCTCCTGCAGTTGCTCGATGTTGGCATCGGACGTTTCCCAATAACCACGGCCATGCACTTCCAGCAGGGTGCCAACGATGCGACGGAAGCTATGGGGGTTGAGCTCCATCAACCGCTTGCGCATCTCCGGATCGTTGATGAAGGTCTCGTTGGCTTCCTCATACACGAAATTATCCACCTGGCCTGACGTGGCACTCCAACCCAGGGTGAAGTTGAGACGTTTGGCCACCTCCCGCACACCCTCGTAGCCGGAATTGAGCATGCCCTCATACCACTTGGGATTGAGCAGCTTCGTGCGCGAGTCGAGTCGAATCGTCTCACTGAGAGAGCGCACCTGGGCGTTGGCGGTGGTGGTGTCGGCGATGTAACTCGTGGGAGCCTTGCCGTCGTCCCGCAACCCCTTGATCAGGTTAGTGGGATCGCTATCGAAATAATGGCTCACATCGGTGAGCGAGATCTCAGCGGAATCAAGATTTTGGAAGGTCACATCGGCCGTTTTCATCACCGATTCGAACACCTCACGCTTCTGATTCATCTCGCCGGGGTTATCGGCATTGAAAGCGAAGGTTTTGCGAGAGAGATACATCTCCTGCAGTTCACCCTCCTCTTCCCAGGTGCTGTTCTCCACCGCCAGGTTCACATTGGAGCTGTAGCTGCCGCTGGCATTGGAGAACACACGGCAGGCGGCATCGCGCAGACTGGTGCCTTCCTTCTCGGCCTGCTCCAGCGCGTGCCTGCGCACGAAATTCTGGTCGAGAGGCTCATCAGCTTCTGCTGCCATCTTCACGCCCTGATCGATCAGGGCCATCTGGTTGATGAATAGATCGCGGAACACACCACTGCAATTCACCACCACATCGATGCGGGGTCGGCCCAGCTCCTCCAGGCTGATCAACTCCAGCTTGTTCACCCGGCCGAGGGAATCCGGCACCGGACGCACGCCGATGAACCAGAGGATCTGGGCGAGCGACTCGCCGTAGGTCTTGATGTTATCGGTGCCCCAGAGCACGCAGGCGATCGTTTCCGGCCAGGCACCCTGCTCTTCGCGCTGGCGCTCGATCAGCTTGTCGACCACGCCCTTGGCCGCCGCCACGGCGGCCCGGGTGGGAATGGCCTGGGGATCGAGGGCATGGATGTTCTTGCCACTGGGCAGCACACCGGGATTGCGGATCGGGTCACCACCAGGACCGGGCAGCACGTATTCACCATCGAGGGCCCGCAGCAGGCTCTGCATTTCCATATCGGCACAGACCTGCTCAAGGCAGAAGCGCAGATAGGCGAAGAGCTTGTCGAGCGCCACTGAATCCACACTGGTGAAACCGGCGCTGCAACAGGCACGCAACCAGGGGGTCGGCAACTTGAAGCCGAACTTGGTGAGCCAATCAAGCAACCAGCCGAAGTTGCCGCGCAGATTCACCCGACCATCCAGGCCGGTGAGGGAGCGCACCATCGCGCCGACGGCAGCCCGGGAGGTTTCGGTGATCGTGCGGTTGAGCTCCACATCGGCGAGCACGCCGTCATCGTTACCCCGGTAGATGTCGCCGATCTTGCGGCCGAGTGCCTCCGCCAGCAAACCCGGCAGCGACCGGATCCCCTCCTCTTCGCGCTCCAGGGCGGCGATGTTCACCAGGGTGGCGATCGCTTCCTCTGCCGTGGGTGGCTTGCCGATCGTGTGCAGACCGCAGGGCAGCAGCCGGCTCTCAATCTCCATCAACTGGCGATATACCGCACCCACCACCGCATCGCGGGCCTCAAGATCGAGGCTGGCGGCATCGCCTTCAGGAAGCGCAACGTCCTTGTCAAGATTGCACTGGCGCGCCGTTTCCACGATCGCGTTGACGATCTGCACGCCGCGACCGCCTTCCCGCAGCTGCTGGTAGGAACCAACAAGTTCACCCAGTTCCTTGAGGCCCTTATAAAGGCCGGCATTCTCCGCCGGTGGCGTCAGGTAGCTGATCGTGGAGGCATAACCACGACGTTTGGCGATCGTCGCCTCCGAGGGGTTGTTGGCGGCGTAGTAATAAAGATTGGGCAGGGCGCCGATCAGGGAATCGGGATAGCAGGTTTCACTCATGCCCATCTGCTTGCCGGGCATGAACTCGAGGGAGCCGTGGGTGCCGAAGTGGAGCACCGCATCTGCCTTCCAGATCTTCTCCAGATAGGTGTAGTAGGCAGCAAAACCATGATGGGGGCTGGCACTGCGCGAATACAGCAAGCGCATCGGATCGCCCTCGTAGCCGAAGGTGGGTTGCACGCCAACGAACACGTTGCCGAAGTGGCGGCCGTAGATCAGCAGGTTCTGGCCGTCGCTGTTGAGATTGCCGGGGGGCTTGCCCCAGTTCTCTTCGAGACGCTCGGAGTACGGCGTGAGTCGTTCGTACTCCTCCACACTCATGCGATGGGCAATCGATAATTCCGGTGCGCCCTGCAGGGCTTCGGGATCGTTGATCACCGCCTCCATCAAGGTTTTGGCATCGCGCGGCAGGTTCTGCACGTCGTAGCCCTTCGCCTTCATCTCCTCCAGGACGCGATGGATGGAGCCGAACACGTCGAGATAGGCGGCCGTTCCCACGTTGCCCTTATCGGGCGGGAAGCTGAACACGGTGATCGCCAGCTTCTTCTCAGCGCGGGGCTTGATCCGCAGCGACGACCAGCGGATCGCCCGCTCTGCGATCGCATCGACCCGATCCTGGAGGGTGTGGGCCTTGCCGGTGGCGTCATCACGGCCGGAGAGCACAATCGGTTCAATCGCACCATCCAGCTCAGGGATCGCGATCTGCAACGCCACCTGCACGGGGTGCAGGCCGAGGTCGCTGTCTTCCCATTCCTGGGTGGTCTGGAACACCAGGGGCAACGCCACCATGTAGGGGCGGTTCAGGCGCTTGAGCGCATCAATCGCCTTGGGGTGATCCTGTCGAGCCGGACCGCCCACGAGGGCAAAACCGGTGAGCGACACCACCCCGTCCACCAGGGGCTGATCCGGATTGAGCGGGTCGTAGAAGAAGGTGTTGACCGGCTTGGAGAAATCGAGGCCGCCGCAGAAGATCGGAATCACGCGGGCACCGCGGAATTCCAGCTCCTGCACCACGGCCACGTAATGGGCATCGTCCCCGGTGACGATGTGGCTGCGCTGCAGCACCAGACCGATCACGGGTCCCTTGCGGGCCGCCTCACTCAGGTCGCTGCGGCTGGCTGTCCAGTTGAGGTACTCCTTGAGGTCCTCAAACATCGAGGGAGCCAGCGGATGCCAGATCCCCAGATCGGGGAACACTTCGGGGTCGGCCACCACCAGCTCCGGGCGCTCCGCCCCAGCCGACGGCGGGAACACGTATTTATCCGCCAGCATCAGCAGGAAATTGCGCAGATTGTCGGGAGTGCCGCCCAGCCAGTACTGGAAACTGAGCATGAAGCTGCGCGCATCCTGCGCCTTTTCCACCGGCAAATACTTGAGAACGGTGGGCAGCGTGTTGAGGAGCTTGAGCATGGCGTCCTGGAACCCGGCGCCACCCGACTCCTTCCGCTTCTTCATGAAGCCGGCAATGGCGCTCTTGCTCTGGCCGAGCTGGGCCATTGAGAAGCTCCCCAGCTTGTTGAGGCGCATCACCTCCGGCATGGAGGGGAACACCACCGCGGCCTTGAGCCGATCCCGATGGGGGGCCACCGCCTCCACCACCTTCTGCGCCAGATCCTCGATGAAGATCAGCGAGGCGATGAACACATCCGCCTGGGCCACATCGGCCTGGAAATCGGCGTAGTTGTCGGGGTCGCGCAGTTCCTCGATCAGATAGCCGCTCAGTTCGAGCCCCAAGGGACCATTCTGGGCATTGAGGCTCTGGGCGGCCTGGGTGAGCGCGTTCTGGTATTGGGGTTCAAGCACCACATACACAGCCTTCATCACCGCTTGATGGCTGTTGTTCTCGGCAGGAGCAATCCGGCGGTCGGAGGAGCGAACCTGCGTGAACATCGGCGTGGTTTGAGCAATGTGAAGAAGCCTACGGGCGTTCGTGTTCTTGCTGCGAGGGTTGAGGCCCTGGTGTTACAGAGCCGCCCGGCCCCATAGGCTCTTGCCAGCCAGTCCAACGCGATGACAACCGCAACAGCCAACCCGATTCCCGTGGTGGTGGTGGGTGCCCTGGGGCGGATGGGCGCTGAGGTGGTGAAAACCGTGCAGGCCTCCGCCGATTGCCGGCTCGCAGGTGCCGTCGACACCACCAGCGGCAAGGAGGGCGTCGATGTGGGTGAAGCGCTGGGTCTGGGCAGCCTGGAGGTGGCAGTCACCGCCGATCTGGAGGGTTGCCTCTGTGCCGTGAGCCAGGAGGTGCGTCAGGCGGGCCCGGGGCAGGGGGCCGTGATGGTGGATTTCACCCACCCCTCTGTGGTCTATGACCACACCCGCGCAGCGATTGCTTATGGGGTGCATCCGGTGATCGGCACCACCGGCCTCTCCCCAGAGCAACTGAAGGAGCTGCAGTTATTCGCCGAGAAGGCCTCGATGGGCGGGGCGGTGATCCCCAACTTCTCGGTGGGCATGGTGCTGCTGCAACAGGCCGCAGCGGCGGCGGCCCGCTTCTACGACCACGCCGAGCTCACGGAACTGCACCACAACCGCAAGGCCGATGCCCCCAGCGGCACCTGCATCAAAACCGCAGAACTGATGGAGGAGCTGGGCAAACGCTTCAATCCCAGCGAGGTGGAGGAGCACGAATCGCTGCAGGGCAGTCGTGGTGGCCTGCGTCCCAGCGGCCTGCGCCTGCATTCCCTGCGCCTGCCCGGGTTGGTGGCCCATCAGGAAGTGATGTTCGGAGCCCCCGGCGAGACCTACACCCTCCGCCACGACACGATCGATCGCTCCGCCTACATGCCCGGCGTGCTGCTCAGCGTGCGGCGCGTGCGCCAACTCGACGGGCTGGTGTACGGCCTGGAACGGCTGCTTTGAACTGAGCTGTCCACACCTGCGATCCGGTCATGCTGATTCCCCTACGTCCTGGTGAGCTGCAGCGGCTGATCCCTGCGGTGGCCACCAGCAACCAGTTCACCGCTGCCCTGGGCAACCCACGCAAAATCCTGCAGCGGGTGCTGATTTCCACCATCGGCGGCGTCATCACCCTGTTGATCAGCCAGACCCTGTCCTTCAATCGCTGGGGCTCGGTGTGGCTGGTGGCGGGAGTGGCCCTGCTGCTCTACATCCTCTGGGGGCCGATTCTGGAGGCGGGACAGCGCAATGCGACCCTGCGCCGCTATCCGGCAGCCGCCCTGTTCGATGGCGAGGTGGCTGAGGCCTACACCCGCGAACGGGTGGAGAACCGCCGCGAACAGGCCGATCAAAACGGCGACCTGGAGCTGGTGGAACAACGGCGCACCTGGATGGTGCTGGAACTGGCGGATGAGGACGGCTATCTGGGCCGACTCAGTTTTCCGATGCAGAAGAAATACGCCAGCATTCGCGCTGGAGCGCGGCTGCGCTGCCTGGTGCTCAGCGACCGCAAGGATTTCTCCCGCGTGGCTGCCCTCAGTGATGCCTGGCTGCCGGGCCTGCGCCTCTGGGTGGGGGAGTATCCCTATCTGCTGCGGCCCGCATTCGAAGAGCTCTGCCAACTCCGCTTGTCACGAGCGCGAAAAATTTCTTAACAACGGGTTACACTTCAGGGAGACGCCACGAGAACCATGACCCAATCCACTCCCTCTTCTGCTCCCACCATCCGCGGTGCCACCGTCACCACCGAAGACGGCGGTCGCCTCAACGCCTTCGCCACCGAGCCCCGCATGGAAGTGGTGGCTCCGGAAAGCGGCTGGGGCTTCCATGAGCGCGCCGAGAAGCTCAACGGCCGCATGGCCATGCTCGGCTTCATCGCCCTGCTCGCCACCGAATTCGCCCTCGGCGGTGAAGCCTTCACCCACGGCCTGCTCGGCCTCGGCTGATCAGCCGCAATGGCAGGGGCATGTGATGCAGACTCATTGCAGCCCCTGGCCCTTCCCCTGGTCACCCAGCCCCTCACCGACGTCAGCCGCACCCAGGACGCGCTCCTGCGGGTGACGATCGCCGGGGCCGGACCCACCGGGGCTCTTCTTGCCCTCGGGCTGGCTCGACGCCAGTGCTCGGTGATCCTTCAGGATCCCCTGAGCCAGGACCAGATCCTGGCACGCAGTCGCGCCTATGCCCTCACCCATTCCTCGCGGCGCCTGTTGGAGCGCCTCGGTCTCTGGGGACCGCTGTCGGAGCATCTGATCCCATTCCAGGCCCTGCGGCTTGAGGACCAGGAGCTGCATCGGGTCGTGATGTTCGGCCCTGACGATCTGAACGGTGCCAACCGTGGCATTGCTGCGATCGGCTGGATCCTCGACCACCAGCCCTTGATGACGTTGCTGTTCGATCGCTTGCGCAGCGAAGCCGCTGTGGAGCTGAGGCTGGCCAGTCAGGGTTCGCCAGAGGCCGCCAGCAGCAGGCCTGATCTTGAAATCGCCTGCGACGGCCCGGGCTCAGCCCACCGCAAGCAGTGGCAGCTGCCGTTCTGGAGCCTGCCCTACAACCAGGGCTGTCTCACCCTGAAGGTGCGTCTGCGCGATCCAGAGCCGCGACTGGCCTACGAACTGTTCCGGGCCGAAGGTCCCCTGGCGGTGTTGCCCCTCGGTGATCGCACTTTCCAGATCGTCTGGAGTGCTCCGTTGGCGCGATGCCAAGAGCGAGCCTCCTTAACCGGACCACGCTTGCTCGATCAACTCGCGAGCGTGCTTCCGGCCGGGCTTGAGGTCGAAGCCCTCCTGGATCAGCCCAGCGCTGTGACCCTCCAGCTGAGCCTGGCCCCGCGCTTGCATCAGGGGCATCGCCTGCTGGTGGGGGAAGCGGGCCACCGTTGCCATCCCGTCGGCGGCCAGGGGCTCAATCTCTGCTGGCGTGATGTGGCCACCCTGCTCGATCTGCTGGAACACCACGCGTCTGCAGCCGTGTCCCCCGGCCGGATCGCCCGCCGTTACAGCCGACGCCGCTTGCCGGATCTGATCCTGGTGGGCCTGGCCACCGATGCCCTGGTGCGTCTGTTCTCAAACCGCCAGCCCCTGCTCCTCGGTCTGCGCCGCATCGCCCTCGCCCTGCTCCAACGTTCGCCAAGCCTGCGGCGATTGGCCTTAGCAGCGATGACCGATGGGCCCTTGCCCCATCACCTTTGACCCTGCAGCGATGACATTCGGGCGACGGCCACCAGACTGAGGCCATCAACCCGTGCCGCCATGGTGCTCAGCACGCAGCCCCAACCAAAACCGCCAGCGGAGCTGCTCGCGTTTCTGCAACAGAAACTGGGCCTGAGCGATAACGCTCTGGAGTTGGGCCTGCGCCAGGCGGAGCTGGAGCAAGCACCCCTGCCGATCGTGCTCTGGAGTTTCGGCCTGCTCAACCTCCTGCAATACCAGGAGGTCCTGGAGTGGCAGCGGCGCCTGGGTCAGCTGTAGATGATCAGGGATTCCACCGGGGTCTGATCGGGCAGGCGACGGCGTCCATCCAGACCAGCCAGCTCCACAACAAAGCCGCAGCCCACCAACTGACCGCCGGCCTGTTGCACGAGGCTGGCGGTGGCGCTGGCTGTGCCGCCGGTGGCGAGCAGGTCATCCACAATCAACACCCGTGCCCCGTCCCGCAGGGCATCGGCATGCATTTCAAGGCGATCGCTGCCATATTCCAGCGAGTAGTCGATCGCAATCACCTCACCGGGCAATTTGCCCGGCTTGCGCACCGGCACGAAACCCAGTTTCCGATCGGTGGCGAGGGCGGTGCCCACGATGAAGCCCCGGGATTCGATCCCCACGATCAGATCCGGCTGCAACTGGTCGCACACACCACCGAGGCGCCGCATCACCTCCGACCATCCCGCCGGGTCCCGCAGCAGGGGGCTGATGTCCCGAAACAGAATTCCAGGTTTAGGAAAATCGGGAATGTCCCGGATGAGCTGGCGAAGATCCAAGGAGAGGTGACGTAAAGGCCAGAGCCCTGTCATCATCGCAGCCATGACGAACGCCACCGCCGAGCTGAGCAGACGGGGATTTGAACGTCTTGATCTGTTGCTGCTCACCGTTGAAGCCCTCGACCTCAATGGCGGTGAAGCCATGCTCTGGGCCACCCAGCAGCTGGGGTTCTCGGAGTTGTTTCCCAACCGGGTGGAACTGTGGAAGCGCCGCTGCCACAACCCCCTGCGTCGATCGACGCGCCGCGGTGTGGTGAGTGGTGCTGAAACCGAAGCGCTGATCCGGCTGCTCTGCGCCATGGCCGATCGGCTCTACCCCCTGTTGCATCAACTGCTGTCAAGCCGCGAGCCGGAGGCACTCAGCCAACAGCGCTGGGATCTGCTCGATCAGCGCCTGCGTGATCTGGTGGCCGAACGCATGAACCCGCGCCGCGGCGCCGTGCAGCGGATGCTGGATCCGGAGCAGTCCCGACCGCTGCAGAAACAACTGGTGCTCACCCTGGCCCTCGCCGCCGGCAGTGGCGGTGTTGATCGTCTGCGCGCCAGCCTTCTCGATCCGACTCCCTGACGTCATGCTCAAACTCACCTATCGCTATGACCAGTCGGCAGTGCGCCTGGTGGTGGAGGGTCTGCCCGATTTCTCCTCCGATCAGGGCAGCGGTGTGATCGGCATCCTCTCCACCTGGCGCCTCCAACTGGTGGGAGCACCGGAACTGGAGGGCAAACGGGAGCATCTCGAAGCCCTGCTCCAGGTGGTGACCGCCTACAGCCGGCACCTGCTCTCCGGCGTCGCCCGCCGCTTCGGTGCCGAGCAGGATCCGGTGAGCATCGGCCCCAACGCCACGGGGCATCAACTGCAACTGCGCAGCAGCCAACCTGGGGTGGAACCGCTCACGATCCAGCTCGATGATGCTGAACTGGCCGACCTGATGCGCTGCCTTGATGCGCTGCGGCTCGATCCCAATGTGCAGGTGGCCTGGCCCAGCCCCAGCCTCCAACCCCTGGCCCGCCGCGACCTCAGCGAATCGATTCCCGCAGGTCGACGCTTCGGCGCCCCCCTGTTGGGCGCTTCGGCGCTGGCGCTCGTGGCCGTGGTGGCGGTGATGGTGCCGGTGCAGCCCCCCAGCGCACCGCCCGCAGCCGAGCAGGCGGTTAAGGAAGCGTTGACGAACGCACCCTGAGGAAGAGAATTGGGGTCGTCGCCGGACCCTGCCATGGCATCCAGCTGGTCAGATCTGAGGCGACGGGTGGCGCGCATCGGTGCGGCACTGGATGTGGTGGTGCGCAGTGACCCTGAAGTGTGCGGACTCAGCGGCTCCGGCTATCACCTCACCCTGCATCACAGCGGCTACGGCGACTGCACGGTCGGTGATCTGACCTTGATCGATTGCCCCAACGAACTGGTGGTGCTGGAATTTGAACGCTGGATGCGCGGCGCCGGGCACCCTTTGGTGGTATGAAGCAGCGTCGTCCTAGACCGATCCAAACCCTCAGTGGCCAACGCAAGGTGTTCGCCAAGGGGTCTCGGCCACGGCAGCGTGCCCCCTGGCGTCAGGGTCTGGAGGGTCTGCTGCTGCTGGCGCTCGGAGTGGGCCTGCTCGCGTTCCTGAGCTGGTTGCCTCAGCGCATCGATGCCCTGGTGGTGGTGAGTGAAGCGATTGCCGATCTGATCCGTGGCCTCAGCCAGTTGCTCGAGGCCCTGCTCGGGATCGGAGCCGTGCTGCTGCTCGCCGCGCTGCTCCTTGTGAGCCTGATCGCCCTGGTGAGCGGCAGTGTGCGCATTCTCCGGGCCTTCAGTCAGGCCCTGAAGCCAACGACGAAGCGCAGCGGACTGCAGCGCTAGCCGCAGCGAATCACGGTTGGGGGCGAGGGGCAAGGGCGCGCTGCAACATCCAGAGCTCTTCCAGGGTGAGGACGCCGTCTTGATTGAGATCAAGGCTCTGGAAGTGACGCGCCAACCAGGGCAGCCGGCGCACCTCCTGACGATCGAGCCGGCCATCGCCATTGCGATCGGCCTGACGGAAGCGGCGTTGCAGCCGTTGACCGCTGGGCGCACTTGCCGGACCGCGCAGATGCTCCATACGCAGAAAACCGGGCGAATCCCGGCGCAGCAGCCGGCGCTCCAGATAGGGATGGCCGCGCACTTCATGCAAGTCCAGCCGGCCATCACGATTGGCATCCATGCGCACGAACAGAGCCTCCATCCGGCGGCCATAGGCGCGAACGCCATCGGGTGCGGCCGAAGCGGCGGTGGGGCACAGCGCCAGACCGACAGCCAGGAAGGTGGCGGAAACACGCGTCATGACGCCACCCTATGGACGACCGCCAGCCCGGTCATGTCTGATCCGCAACCGAGAGCCCGCGAGCTGTGACAGGGTCCGATTCCTGCGGACAGGTGGGGCCGGTCTCCATACGATCAAGGCCGAGTGATGGCGGCCGCGGCGATGACACGCACCACGATGATCTGGGTGGTGGATGATGATCCTGAGCTGCGCCAGATGGTGGGCACTTACCTGATCGATCAGGGCTACGAGGTGCGTTGCCTCAGCGATGTGAAGCAATTCGAAGCTCGCCTCGACTTCCAGCGCCCCGACCTGGTGGTGCTCGATCTGATGATGCCCGGCGATGACGGCCTCACGGCGCTGCGCCGGCTGCGGGATGCCGACGACGACCTGCCAGTGGTGATGCTCACCGCCAAAGGCGATGGGATCGATCGGATTATCGGCCTTGAGCAGGGGGCTGACGACTACCTGGCCAAGCCGTTCCTGCCCCGGGAGCTCTCCGCCCGCATCGAAGCGGTGTTGCGCCGCCGCACCGCCATGCCCGCCGGCACTCCCCTGGCGGAGGGTGGATCGATCCAGTTCGGCGACAACGAACTCGATCTCGCCGCGCGCACCCTGTGCAAGGACGGCCAGGCCACGGTGATCACCAGCGGTGAGTTCAGCCTCCTGGCCGCCTTTGTGCAACATCCCCATCGCCCCCTCTCCCGCGATCGCCTGATCGAGCTGGCCCGCGGACCGGGCTGCGACACCGACACCCGCAGCATGGATGTGCAGGTGTCGCGGGTGCGCAAGCTGGTGGAGCCCGATCCCAGCCGCCCCCGCTACATCCAGACGGTGTGGGGCTACGGCTATGTGTTCGTTCCCGACGGCACGCCCCGGTCGCGATGAAACGTCGAGCCAGCTGGGGCCCTCGCCTGGCCAGGGGCCTGGGCTGGGGCGGGCTGGCGCTGGCGAGCTGGGGCCTCTGCCTGCTCGTGCTGCAGGGCCTGTTCGGCCGGCAGATCGAAACGCTGCAAACGGTGCAGCTGGCGCGCGAGCTGGCCTTGAACGTGCGTCTCACCGAACTGGCACTGGAGCGCTACCCGCCTGATCTGGTCAGTGAACTCACCGGCCTCGATCTGGCGGTGCGTCCACGACCACCCGCAACGCCAGCGCCCGCGCTGGCGTTGCAGCGCCAGGCGGAAGCCCTGCAACAACAACTCTGTCAGCGGCTGGCCCACTGCCCGATGGTGCAGGCCAGCGCCCGGGGCCGGGTGGTGTGGATCGAGCTGATCTCCCCGTTGGAGCCGGTGTGGTTGCGGTTGCAACTGCGCTCAGCGATGGCCTGGCCCCCCGAGCCCACCCTGCTGGGGCTGTCGTTGGTGGGGGCCGCGGTGATCTCGGGGGGGCTGTTTCTGCTGCTGGAGGTGGAGCGACCGCTGAGGGGCCTGGAAAAGGCCCTGCGCCGAGTGGGCGATGGGGAAGACCCGGCGGCGGTGCCGGCCCGCGGCGCACCGGAGGTGCAACGGCTCACCCATCGGTTCAATGCGATGGTGCGGCGACTGGCAGCGAATCGCCAGGAAAGGGCGACGATGCTGGCGGGGATTGCCCATGATTTGCGGGCACCGATCACCCGCCTGCAATTTCGGCTCTCCCTGCCCGAGCTCAATGCCGATGAGCGTGAGCGCTGCGCCAACGATCTGCAGGCCCTGGAACGGATCACCGGGCAGTTTCTGCTCTTTGCCGGTGGCAACGATGCGGAGGAACCGGTGGATCTCCCCCTCGATCAGCTGCTGGCGGAGGTGTCGAGCAGCCATTCCTCGGAGTTGCTGCGTCTGGATCTCGAGCCGGTGCAGATCGTGGTGCGACCGGTCGCCCTCAGTCGCGCCGTGGCCAACCTGATCGACAATGCCTTCACCTACGGCGAGCCACCGGTGGTGTTGCGCCTGCGACGGCAACCGCAGCACTGCACCGTTGAGGTGTGGGACCAGGGCGCCGGCATGGCCTCCCATCAATGGGAGCGGGCACTGCAACCGTTTCAGCGGCTCGATGAAGCCCGAGGCCAGCAGGGACACTGCGGCTTGGGCCTGGCGATCGTTGCCCATGTGGCCCAGCTCCACGGCGGCTCACTGCACCAGCTGCATGGCGAGCCGCCAACGGCTCCAGGGCGGTTCGGCATCGCCCTTGCGCTGCCCTGCCCGGGCAATGGTTGAGAAAAGCTTTGCTCTGCGGCGTCCTGGCAACGGATCGCGGCACCAATGGGGAGGGCAGCCTCGCGCACGATGGCCAAAGACAAACACAAGCACAACAAGGTGAAGGGCAAGCTGCCCGACACCGTGCTCGAGGTCCTCGATGGCAGCGAAGGCGACATCGACCATCCATCCGAGCTGCTCGATGACCTGCTGGAAGGTCGCAACCACAACGGTGATCGGCTCAACAAGAAGCTCTACGAGTCGGAGCTGGTGCGTCTCCAGACCGATCTGGTCAAGATGCAGTACTGGATCAAGGCGACGGGGTATCGAATGATCGTGCTCTTCGAGGGGCGCGACGCAGCGGGCAAGGGCGGCACGATCAAACGGTTGACCGAGCCGATGAACCCCAGGGGTTGTCGGGTGGTGGCCCTGGGCACCCCCTCGGATCAACAGAAAACCCAGTGGTATTTCCAGCGCTATGTGGAGCATTTCCCCAGCGCCGGCGAAATCGTGGTATTCGACCGCAGCTGGTACAACCGCGCCGGTGTGGAGCGGGTGATGGGCTTCTGCAGCGACGACCAGGTCGATCAGTTCATGGAGGCGTGCCCTCAGTTCGAGCGGATGATCGTGCGCAGCGGCATTCTGCTGCTCAAGTACTGGTTCTCCGTGAGCGACAAGGAGCAGGAAGCACGATTTCAGTCGCGGATCGATGACCCGACCCGGCGCTGGAAGCTGAGCCCGATGGATCTGGAAGCGCGCAATCGCTGGGTGGAATTCTCACGAGCGAAAGACGCAATGTTCGCCCACACCAACATCCCGGAAGCCCCCTGGTTCACCGTGGAGGCCGATGACAAGCGGCGGGCCCGGCTCAACTGTCTGCGCCATGTGCTCAGCAAGGTGCCCTGGGACGACATGACACCGCCGGCGATCGAGCTGCCCCCCCGCCCGGAGCAGGGGGACTACGTGCGGCCGCCGATCAATGAACAGTTCTTCGTGCCGAATGCATACCCCTACGCATAATCCAGCTTTTTCGTGCCGATCAGCCATGCAGCTGGGCAAACCAGAAACCGGCCAGCTGCCAGGAGCTCCAGAGGAAGATCGCCAGGAACAGCCAGTTCAGCCAGGCAGGGCGTTGGTCGTTGCGGAACACCAGTCAGCGTTGCGAAGGGAGATGCCGGCGCCACCGGCACGCTTGAGATCATGCATCCCCTCCAGCTGTCTGTACACCGCCTTCAACTGACGCTGGATGTGGTCGGTGTGGGGCAGACCGCTGAGGGTGCGGATCGCCTCCTCGAGATGTTGCTTGGCATCAATCAAAAGACGGCAATCGGTGCTGCCGGGTTCGTAGGGCATGGCGGATCAGTCGGTACCTCCATTCACTCAGCCAGCGAGGGCCGATGCTGTGCGATTGCACACCGTTGGCGGTAACGCTTGGATCATGGCGCCAGGCGCTCGGCTGCAGCGGTCTGCTCCCGTTGGTCCCAGGGCCGCGTGATCCCTCCCGGCACGCTCCACACCCCGAGCCGTTGTGCCGCCGCCTCCTGCTGCCAGCGGGCGTAGGGGAGGTCGTCGCAGCGGCCCAGAAAACCGTCGTAGGCAAACACGCGCCCTTGGCGCAGCAAGGTTGAGGCCAGATCCTTTCCGTTGCGCTGCAGCGTGCCCACCAGGCGCCCATACACATCGCGCGCTCGCAGCTGGAATTGCCAACGGCTGCCCACCGGGGCCTCCCGGGCAAGAACATCTTTCGCCTGCTCGGCCCAGGGTTGCTGCTGGGGCCTGGGGGCCTGCAAACAGCTGAGGCGCAGGGTGCGGCCCTGGCCATCAATCTCCACCAACAGCTCCTGGCCGTTGTTCACCGCCAGAACCTGAACGGGTTGCAGGCGGGCGGCGGCCTGCGACTGAGCCAACGCTGCAGGGCTGACGGCGCACACCGAAAGCCCGAACGTCACCACGATCGCTTGCCTGGCTTGCCTCACAGCAACGCGCTCAACGCACGAACAGCATCTCGCGATAGGAGGGCAGCGGCCAGCGATCGTCATCAACCCTGGCTTCCAGGCCATCCACCGCCTCCCGGAGCTGGGCGAGGCGGGGCAGGATCACCTGGGCGCAGTGGTGCATCGAGGCGGCGGTGTCGCCGTGGTGCAGTGGATCCAGCTCGCCCTCCAGGGCCAGGCTGTGGTCGTCCATCTGTCGCTGCAGGTCACTGAGCTGGTGCAGACGGCGCTGATCGGGCTGGAGGCCAAGGGCGTGCTGCTGCTGAAGGCTGCGCGCCAGGCTGCTGATCTGCTTGTCCACGGCGGGGCTGATCTGGGTGCGCACCATCGCAAGGGCCACGCGGGCCTCCACCTCGATGGCCAACACATACTGCTCGCCATACACC
Organism: Synechococcus sp. RS9909; assembly: GCF_014279595.1. Lineage (NCBI taxonomy): Bacteria > Bacillati > Cyanobacteriota > Cyanophyceae > Synechococcales > Synechococcaceae > Synechococcus > Synechococcus sp. RS9909. The sequence goes on along the minus strand of NZ_CP047943.1, from coordinate 1,214,467 downwards.
TCATAACGACTCTCCAGTTCCACCGGGCTGATCACCGCCTGGCGCTGGAAGAGATCGCGCACGTCATCGCGACGGAGCACGGGCAAGGCCTCCGCCGTGTTGCGGAGGTTCTCCAATCCGCGTTGCTCCGTCGCTTCCCGGTGCCAGGCGTCGGCGTAACCATCGCCCCCGAACACAGCCGCACCATGCAGGTCCATCACCTGCTTGAGCACGGCGCCAGCAGCCTGTTCCAGCGTCTGACCTGAAGCCATCTCCGCCTCCAGGCGATCGCTGATCCACTCAAGGGAATCGGCGAGCACCGTGTTCATCGCCACCAACGGGCCGGCGACCGACTGGCCGGAGCCGACGGCGCGGAACTCGAAACGGTTGCCGGTGAAGGCAAAGGGCGAGGTGCGGTTGCGGTCTCCGGCGTCTTTGGGGAATTCGGGCAGGGTGTCGACCCCCAAGCGCATCACACCGCCACTGGCGCTGCCGGTGACTTCGCCACGCTGAATCTGCTGGAACACCTGCTCCAGTTGCTGACCGAGATACACGGAGATGATCGCCGGTGGCGCTTCGTTCGCCCCGAGGCGGTGATCATTGCCGGCGGTGGCCACCACAGCGCGCAGCAGGGGACCGTGACGATGCACGCCGCGGATCACCGCGGCGCAGAAGAGCAGGAACTGCAGATTGTCGTGTGGGGTATGCCCCGGATCGAGCAGATTGCCCTGGGTGCTGTTGCCCACCGACCAGTTCACATGCTTGCCGGAGCCATTGATGCCGGCAAAGGGTTTCTCATGCAGCAGGCAGGTGAAACCATGGCGTTTGGCCGTGCCTTTGAGCACGGTCATGATCAGCTGCTGGTGGTCGGTGGCCACATTCGCCGCTTCATGCACGGGAGCGATCTCGAACTGCCCCGGCGCCACTTCGTTGTGGCGGGTCTTGGCCGGAATGCCGAGGCGGTAGAGCTGCTGCTCCACGTCTTGCATGAACACCTGCACCCGCTCCGGAATCGCTCCGAAATAGTGATCATCAAATTGCTGCCCCTTCGGTGAAGGCGCCCCGAAAAGGGTGCGCCCGGCGAGGAGAAGATCGGGCCGCAGCGTCGCGAACTGGGTATCCACAAGGAAATACTCCTGTTCAGCGCCACAGGAGCTGTTCACCGGAGCCACCTCCTGGTTGCCCAGAATGCGGAGCAGCCGCTGGGCCTGCCGGTTCATCGCGGCGTTGGAGCGCAGCAGGGGCGTCTTCTTGTCGAGCGCTTCACCGGTCCAGCTCACGAACACGGTGGGAATACACAGGGTCACCCCGTTCGGAGTGCGCATCAGATAGGCCGGGCTGGTGATGTCCCAGGCGGTGTAGCCGCGGGCTTCAAAGGTGGAGCGAATGCCACCGTTGGGGAACGAGGATCCATCCGGTTCGCCCTGCACCAGCAACTTGCCGGAGAATTCATGGATGGCATCGCCATCACCCTGGGGGCTGATGAAGCCGTCGTGCTTCTCCGCGGTGGAATTGGTGAGCGGATAGAACACATGGGCGTAGTAATGGGCGCCCTGGGCCACGGCCCAATCCTTCATCGCCTGAGCCACCACATCGGCCACCTCGAGGTCGAGCTTGCCGCCATCGCGAATCACCTTGCGGACCGCCTTGTAGGCCTCTTTGGGCAAGGCATTCTTCATCCGCCCCAGGGTGAACACATCACTGGCCCAGATCTTCGCCAGCGGTGGTGTGGCCTCACAAGCCAGCGGCTGTCGCTGCTGGATGGCCTGCAAAGCGGCAAGACGGGCGGGATGGGGCATGGTGCAGGCGAAGCCGCTGAGGCGGGCCGGGGATCAGAAACTCAAGCTACGTGGGCGCTGACTGGAGTTAACGTTCAAGCTCAAGTCGGAACGACTTGATGCACCAGGCCTGTTGGTGCTCCAGGCCTGGCAGGGTTCCCTCTTCATCCATTGCCAACGCCCGGTCAAGGGCTGCAACCACAGTGAAAAGCACCATGGAGGATGCCCGCCTGTTCTTTCCGGCCACCGAACGCAATCGGGAGCCGATCGCCGCCTTACTAAAAGCCTGGCTCCCCGATGGCGCCGTGGTGCTGGAAGTGGCCAGTGGCAGCGGCGAGCACGCCCTCTGGTTCAAGCGGCAGCTCCCAGGCATCCACTGGCAGACGAGCGATCCAGATCCGGCCCATCGACGCAGCATCAGCGCCTGGATTCGCCATCCACCGGGCATGCCAGACCTGCCAGCACCGCTGGCACTCGATGTGGAATCCCGCCCCTGGCCGCTTCCCCAACGGCTGGAGCAGCACCTGGATGCCGTGGTGGCGATCAATCTGATCCACATCGCCCCCTGGAGCTGCTGCCAGGCCCTGATTGAGGAAGCGGCTGCTCGGCTCAGCGCCGGCGGCGCCCTGATCCTCTATGGCCCCTTCCGTCGCGGCGGGCAACACACCAGTGACAGCAATGCCGCGTTTGATCAATCCCTGCGGGCCCGCAATCCCCGCTGGGGCGTGCGCGAGCTGGAGGCCGTCGAGCAACTCGCCAGCAACTCGGGGCTGACGCTGGAGCAGCTCCAAACGATGCCCGCCAACAACCTCTGCCTGCTGTTCCGCCGCTGAAGGCGAGCCTCACAGCAACCCCGCAGTTGCCCCGGAGTGACTCCAGAGTTACTCTCAGGTCACTCACCAGGGCCCAACAGCTGCCGGCATGAAGGCCGTTCCCCGCGAAAACCAGGTGAAGCTCACAGTGTCGGTGCCGCCGAGCCTGCATGTGCTGCTGCGCAGCTGGGCCCAGTGCGAGGGCCGCGAGCTCACCAGCGTGGTGCTCCAGTGCGTGGAACTGTCCGTGCGTCAGCTCAAAAGCAGCGGCGCCATTCCCTCCGGCGCCATTCGCAATTACGAGCTGGCCTGCGAGGAGCGGCTCGCTGCCGGTGGAGGCATGCCGTCATGAGTGGGGCCAACCTTGCCGTGATCGAACAGGCCCTGCAGGCCCCGGTGATGGATGCGGTGATCGCCGTCACCGAGCGCTACCAGTTTCTCGAAGAGCATCAGGGCGCCAGGGTGTTCACCGCCTATCGCGCGGTCGACCATGTGCTCCACGTGGGCTTCACGGCGGATCTGAATCAAGAGCTCCGCGACGACCTGGAGCAGCGAGGGTTTGCCCTGCTGGCGGAACGGGAAGGCACCCGGCGCGAGCATCGCCTGCTGCTGCTCACTCTGGGGGAGATCGGCTTCAAGGCGTCCTACAGCCACGACTACTTCGCCGCCTCTCGGGTGCTGGTGCGCCACCTCCGCAACCTGGGCTGGCCGCTTGGAACCCTGAGTCAGCTCTGAGCCCTACGCTGAAACCACCCTGCCGAGCTGCCGTGCGAGACCTGCTGCCGCTGGCGTTCCTGGCCCTGCTTCTGTTGGGATTCCCCGCCGCACGCGCCCAGGACCCTGACCTCGCCCCGGCGGATCCGATCAACTGCGAAACCTTCAGTTCCGGCTTCACAACGCCGGATGGCTGCATCGATGGAAGCCAGCCCAGCTCCGGTCCCATCCCGGCGGATCAATGGCAAGTCGGCGAGGATGGTGTCTGGCCCGATGAAGGCTTCGAACCAGGATTCCTGCTCTACTGAGCAGAATCAGAAAAAAACGGAGAGGGTGTCCGTGTGCAGCGGACCGGATCGACTGCTATGGGATGGCTTGGGACGATGGGTGCCTCCGTCTGTACCGTCTTTTATACCGTCATTCACGGTCTGTGATGGATGGACGGAATTCGAGGCTCCAGATTGCAGTGGGACCTGCTTGAGACCCGGACCGGAGTGCTCAGGGGAAACGGCTGAGCCGGTACTGGCTGAGGCTGTAAGCAGATCCGCAGCCAGACTGACGATCAGCATCGCTGGATTGACCCATAAGGCGTGATCACGCGAGAGGAAGGGTCTGAGGAGAACCCTTTCATGGGCGACCGATTGATCATCTCTGACAACCGCGAGGACCCGGGCAACCCGCTGGTGCTTGACGGTGAGGCCATTGACGCAGCGGCACGGGACCCGCTGGCGATCGGCAAGCTGATGGTGGATCAGATCTGGGCAGAGGGGACCGACCCCACCGGTGGAGGCCTGTACTACGAGCGCAACAGCAACCAGCACCGCCGGCTGCAGGTCTTTGAAACAGGCAGCGAGGACTTCATGACCGGCGGCTGGGTGCGGGTGCTGGCCAGCGCCGAGCAGGTCCGCAAGGAGCGTCCTGGTATGGAGCGTGCTGCCAAGGCGGGACTGGTGAGGATCCATGGCACCCACCGAGGCGTGCTGCTGGTGGGGTTCCTGGACGTTCCCTGGGGCCCTGGGGCTGAGCAACCGCCGCAGGGCTCCGTTCGGATTCGTTGAGCGCACCTCCCGGTGCGACAGCGGCCGTCCTTCAGCATGCCACGGCTACGCCGTGGCGTGCAGCGGCCAGCCGCCGCCGCCCTCCGCTCCGGGGCTGATGTGTGGGTGGAGGGCATGGCGGCTCTCCCGCAGCTGCGGTGGCCGGGGCTTCGTCCGCCTCGAGGCGGCTTGGGTGAAGCCGTAGGTTGCCTCGCGCGGCTGCGCGGCCAGCTGGGCATTTAGTGCTGAATCTGGTGGCCTTGCTTATCAGCTTTCAATGCTGCCGGCTGATCAGTTTGCCAGGCGTCAATCCATTGCGCTGCAGCCACTCTGCTCGATTCTTAGTGCATTTGAACTGCTAGAATAAGGTTAGCGCCAAAGGCCCCGAGCCCATCGCCTGCGGCAATGAAATCCCGAGACAACCTGCTCCGTTCGTTTGCTTTGTAGGTCATGAATTCACACCCTTCTGTGGTGGCTCAAGCCGCTGCATTGGGCCCCCATGCGGTTCTGCAGCTGCTGGCGCCGGCGGTGATCACCCCGTTGCCGCCCGCTCCTGCTGGTCGGGTGCTTGTTGCTGGTGGTGGCAGGGATCTCCTCTGGTCGGCCGATCAGATCGCCGCTGCCCTGGTGGCCCGCACCGGCGGCCAGCTCGTCCATGAGCTGCTCCATGGCGGGGCCCGTGGCGCCGATCGCGCCATTGGCCGTGCCGCCCGTCAGCTGGGCTGGCCCGTCGAGGTGCTACCAGCCGATTGGCGCCGCCATGGCCGTGCGGCCGGGCCGATCCGCAATCGCGAGCTGCTCGAGCTGGCGATCAGCCGGGCCGTAGCCCTCACCTCCGCCGCCGCCCCGGTCTCGGTGCTGGTGGTGGCCTTCCCCGGTGGTGCCGGTACCGCCTCGCTGGTGCAGCAGGCCCGGCGCATGGCCGCCAGTTCTCCGGTGCCGATCGCCGTGGCCCAGATCAGCCAGGCACCTGCTCTCCCTTGATCTCAGCGGCACGGCCGCATCCTCCGCTCGCCAATCCCATCGCCGTCCTTCCCATGGCTGTCCTCACCCCCATCACCACTGTTCCAGTGGATGCTTCAACTCCTGAGTCCGTCGCCTCTGGTCCAGCCTGCTCGTTGCAGCGTTCCGGTTCCCTCTGGCAGCTGGGCATCGAGGCCCAGGAGCTCACCACCGCCATCGGCTTGCTGGCCCAGCGCCTCGAAACCGATGACGTCGACATCCGCGCCCAGGCCCTCGCTGAGCTGGAGGCTGCCCTGCTCGCGGAAGAAGGCAACAAACAGGCCCTCGCTGCCAAGGCCGATGCCACCTGCTGGGTGATCGAGCACCTGCGCGGCCAGGCCGCCTACCGCCAGCAGCAGGCCAAGCGCCTCACCGATCTGGCCCGCTCTGATGCCGGCCGGGCCGATGCCCTGGAGGAGTCGCTTGTGTTCGTCCTCACCCAACTACAGCCGGCCGCCACCCGCTTCTCGTTCCCGAACCACGAGCTCACCTCCCGCAAGTCCCAGTCCGTCGAGATCGACGACGACGAAGTCCTCGATTCCGAGTGGCTCACCGTCATCACCACCACCAAGCCGGACAAGGCCGCCATCAAGGAAGCCCTCAAAGCAGGCACGGAGATCACCGGCGCCCGGCTCCTCTCCCGTCGCTCCTGGCGCATCTGTTGAACGGGACACAGGCCCCATGCAACTGGGGTTCCGGCTGGGCAGCCGGGCCCCCCTTCCCTTCCTCCTCACACCATTGCTTCCATCGCCATGACCGTCGCCGCTCCTTCCACCAACGGGACCCGCACCACCAGCCGCCCCGCTGCTCCCCGACCAAGCCAGAGGCCGCCCTCGGCACTGGAGCTAATCCGCTCAACTGACCGCGCCGTTGAGGCTCCAGCACCAACTTCGGCACCGGAAGCCCCCCAGGCTCAGCCCTCCGGCTTCTCGCCCGAGCAGCTCGCGGCGCTCTCCGCCCCCCTCGATCGCGCCAACGTCCGTCAGCGGGAGCAGGGCCGATCGAAGGTCCACTACCTCGAAGGCTGGCAGGTGATCGCGGAAGCGAACCGCATCTTTGGTTTCGACGGCTGGCAGCGGCAGACCATCGCCGTCCGCTGCGTCGCCCAGGCCGAACGTTTGATCGGTGCCAGAGGCACGAGCCGGGAGCAGAAGCCCGGCTGGGGCGTCACCTACACCGCCCGTGTGCGCGTCACCGTCACCGCCGGAGGCCTGACGCCTCTGGTGCGCGAGGGCAGCGGCGCCGGCCACGGCATCGACGCCGACCTGGGCCAGGCCCACGAGTCCGCCATCAAGGAAGCCGAGACCGACGCCATGAAGCGGGCCCTGATGACCTTCGGGAATCCGTTCGGCCTCGCCCTCTACGACAAGGCGCAGCGGCAGGTCAGCAGTGCTGCGGGCCAGGGCGATGGAGCCAAGCGGCCTGGTGGGCAGCGGTCTTCTCTGATCCGGCCGGAGGCTGGTTCTCCCGCCGCCGCCGTTGCCTCCCCTGCTCAGCGCCGCACCCACGCCACGGACCCGACGCCACCGCCATCAGCCCAGGCCGACTGCGGCCAGATCCCCCTCGATACCGAGACGATCCAGCACCTCCACAGCACCCTGCGGACCCTGCCTCGCCCCTTGCTGGAGAGCCTCACCCGGGCCTTTCGCAAGCGCTTCCAGGTGCCCGAGGCCGCTGCCACCATCGCCGATCGGATCAATCAGAAATGCCACCACGACTGGATTGAGACGTTTCTGGTGTCGCACCGGGAGCTGCGCTCCACAAGTCAGCACCAGCGTCAGCCCGGCACAGCTGCTCAGCCCCTCTCCTGAAGGGGGCAAGTTGGCGGCTTCTGCCTACGGTTGGCCCATGGCCTTCCCCCGCATCAGGCACGATCCCGCCGTGATGGGCGGCAAGCCCTGCATCCGCGGGCGGATCCTGCAGTCCTACCCGCAGCTGGAAGCAGCAGACATCGAGGAGGCGTTGGCCTCGTGGCAGGGGCACCCCACCTGAAGCTCAGCAGTCGAGATAGGACTCCATCGTTGCCGTGGTTCAGGGGACGCGCTGCAGCTGACCCCGCCTCCTGGCCTTGAAGTCAGCCGCCAGCTCCTCTTCTGTCAGACCCAGTCGCTGCAGCTCAACCTGCATGAGGCGGCCGGCTTCCAGGAGCCGCTCGCGCTCGTTGAGATCGGATTCCTGCGGCAGGGGGACATAGAGCCCAACGGTGCGCCCATGGCGCGTCACCTCAAGAGGGGTGGCCGCTTCCAGATGCGAGGCCAGGCGCGCCCGCAGCTCTCGGATGCCGACACGGACAGCCACGCTGCACCCCCGCAAAGTGTGTACACATCCTAGGTGGGTGTGCCGGCCTCTGCTGGTGCTGGTGTCGCGCCAGCATGGGTGCAGCAGGACTGCCGCCGTGCTTCTGAACCCCTTCTGCCCAATCACCACCGCGGTCTACGCCATGCAGCATCGCCGCCCGGCAGCGACCTGAGCTGGCGCGATGGCTGTTGAAGTCGCCCTGGCGATGCTGGAGCGGGAGGGCCGCTGGCTGATGCAGCTGCGCGATGAGATCCCCACGATCGTCGCGCCCGGCTGCTGGGGCCTGTTTGGCGGGCACCTGGATCCTGGCGAGACGCCGGAGCAGGCCCTGCGGCGGGAGCTGCTGGAGGAGCTCAGCTGGCAGCCCCCAGCGTTGGAGCTGGTGATGGTGCATCACATCCACCGGCGCACGGCCCATGTCTTTCGGGCTGAGCTATCGGTGCCGCTGGAGCAGCTGCAGCTGCTGGAGGGTCAGGACATGGCCCTGGTGAGTGCGGAGGAGCTGCTGGTGGGGTCGATTTGGAGTACCCGGTTGGGCTGCCACCGGCCTCTGGCTGATGGGTTGCTGGAGGTGATGCAGCAGGTGCTGGCGGGGCAGAACTGAGCACGACAGAGCGCACGGGGGCGTCCCCCCCTGGGCTTCTCGGGCTTCACTGGCATGGATTGAGGCAATGGCCTCAGGTCTCGCAACAAGAGGGGGAGATGACCGCCGCGCCTGCCCGCCGGGGTTCAGGTGCGCCAAGATGGGGGCATGGAAGCAACCGAAAGCACAAAGCAGCCGAAGGCCCGGGTGGCCCGGCTTATTCCGGCAAGCCAGCCTGGCTTGGCCCCCATTCGGGTGAGCGGGCAAGTGAAACCGTTGACAGGCAGGGCAGGTGCTCTGGCTGCTGTCGCCCGTCTTTATGACGAGCACGGGGACGAGCTGAAGCAGCTTGCCGATGCCTGAGCCGCAATGGCTCGATCGCGACCTGGTCGACGAACTGCATGATCAATCCCTCCAGGTCCACGGCGGCCTCTGCGGCATCCGCGACGTCAACGTTCTTGAAGCCGCGATTGCTTCTCCTCGAAATCTCTTTGCCTACGGCGGGGAAGACAACCTTTTTTGCCTGGCTGCCCACCTGTTGGTGAGCCTCGCCAAGGCACATCCCTACAGCGATGGCAACAAGCGCATCGCGATCATCTCCGCTGTGGCGTTTCTGGGCTGCAACGGGATTGAACTGAACATCAAGCCCGGGGAGCTGGTTCCTCAGACAATCAGAGCCGCACGGTGCAAAGAGCGCGAGCGAGAGACAGAAGAAGATGCGATATCGCTTTGGCTACAACTGTCGGCAAGGAGAACTGACGCCGCTAACTCAAGATCTTGACTTGTCCACCCTGGAAGCCCTGAAACCAAGCCGCCGTTTGCAAGTAGGCAATCTCTGGCAGCTCATGATCAGCATGCTGCTTGGGTCCTGACGTTCAGCCCTATGGCGTCTGCCCCGGTGGCGGCAGCCGCCGTTCCACCTGGAGGAACACCAGCCAGGCCACGCCGGCACTGATGCCGCCGGTCCAGTCGTTGCGCAGCAGCTCCACAATTGCCACCGTGCTGGCGCCGATGCGCAGGCCGCGCAGCAGGAAGCGGCCCAGCTTGTCGAGCGACTCCCGGTTCACCGTCATCGGCTGGGGCCAGCACAGAGGTGCTTCAGGTTGGCGGAAGGGCTGCAGGAGGCGTCAGTTGGGCGATTGCCGCCGGGGGCACACCCACCTGCTTGGCGATCAGCAGCACCAGCAGCTCCAGTCGATCGAGCCGCTGCTCCAGCTGCTGCAGGCCACCGCCACTGGCTTTGCTGCTGGCGGCCTGGCCGCCGCCCGATGCCTTGACGCCCTTGCTGACCTTGGTGGGCAGGGCACTGCGCAGCGGCGGGCCGTCTGGATGGTTGAGCAGGGCCTCGATCTGCCGCGGCTTGGGGCCGCTGCTGAGGCCCTTGATGCCCCGCTCTTTGCACAGGCCCCAGAGCACCTTCACCGACAGCCCCTCAAGGTCTTCCCGGCTGGCCCAGTCTTCTCCTTCCAGCAACGCCGATGGCTGGCTGGGGGTTGACTCCGCTAGCTCCCCCTGCAGGCCCCGGTAGAGGCGGGCATCGGACTGGGCCAGATCCCGCAGGGTGGCCCTCAGGGTGTCAGCGATCTGTCCCACGCTGGCCTCCCTCTGCGGTGGTGTCCTCCTTCTCGTTGACCTGCAGATCGAGCTGCTGAGCGTCAATCTCCACAGGGCCCTGGTGGCCGTTGCCGCCGAGGCTCAACGGCGGCAGCTCCTGGCTTTTCTCGATGAATGCCTGACGCTTCTTGTCGAGTTCCACCACCTTGTCTTTGGTGTGCGTCCAGCGGTTGATGAAGCGGATCACCGCCTGCACAAGACCGCCAATAAAAGAGCCACCTTGATAGGTTTTTCGTCCAAGTTTGTAGCGGCCGAATTGATTGACAAGATCATCACCGGCATCCTCCAGATCGCCAGCGATAGCGGTGACAATCTCCAGCATTTCGTAGACATCGGTGCGTACCGACGCCTCGCGCTTGGCCAGGGCCAGTAGCCGCACCCGCAGCTGGGCTGCTTCGCTTCTGGCCTTGTTGGCCAGGCTTTTGTGCTGGCCGCGGCTGCGCAGGGAGCTGGTGTAGCAGCTGCGCAGTTCGCGGTAGGTGCTGTTGAGATCCTCACGCTTCATCGGCTCGGGATCGGGCGGGAAGTCGCTTGTTGACGGCAGGAAGACCATGCAGCACGCTCAACTGCCGCTAATCCTGGATCGCGGCCCTACCCGGTAGGACGGCAAAACCCAGGCCTGGAAATGCAGAATTTGCATGAATCAGCCATCGCGTCCTGTCAGCGACGTGACTTGTGCCTGGAACTACATTTGACCTCTGACGGGAATCGTTGCAGCTCTTCTTCTTTCGTTACGGGCTATCCCGCGCTCGTACCGACTTCGGCTTGGTTCGCCATGCTCACTGGCTGGCCTGGATGTGCTTCAGGCCAATTCAGGCCAGGCCCCCGATGGTCAGCACCACCAACTGGCGCAGCTGCTGCAGTTCTGTTGGGGTGATCTGTGACTTGGTAGCTGCGGTGAGGCGTGTCTTGGCCACGCAGGTCAGGTTCTGCGGGAGCAGGTAGCTCACCTTCGTGCAGCCGTTGCTGGGGCTGGGCTGCAGGACCACGGTCAGGTCGGGGATGGCCAGGGCAGGGTCGCCTGTCATCGGCACCACCAGCACCGTGGGGTAAGCCGGGTCAAACAGTTCGGTGTCCTGCACCACAACAGCTGGCCTGAGCTTGTTGGGCTCTGGCGGCTGAGGATTCTGGGCGGGGTCGTCTGGCTCCTTGCGCCAGTCAACGGTGACGATCTGCCCGGCTTTGAGCTCCACGCTGGCCGTCAGCGGGAGATGGGCTCAGGGGTGGTCCAGTTGTCGATGAACCCTTGGGCCTCAGGATCAGCCGCGATGTGATCGGCCACCGTTTTGCTCTGGGCACGAATGCGGGCCCGCAGGGCCTCCATGGCGCTCACCGAGCTGCTCACGGCCACAACACGTCGCCCGCCGCGCTGGCGGCGGCGAATGGAGAAGGGAGCTTCCGGCTCCTGAATGGCTTGATCGGCTGGGGTCATGACGGCAGCGGCTCTCGCCGTCCGCATGGACGTTCCTTCAACCCTAATCGCGGTGTCAGTGTCACGCTTCCTGGCTGCCAGGCCCTGGCACTGGCGATCACGCCACCCGGCCTGCCCCGGCTTGCGCACCGCGCAAGGGCTGACGCGAGTCGCTGCGCTGCGCTCCGCGCCCCTTGCGCGGCGCAGGCGGCGCCGGGGCTTGACGGCGGTGTCGTTCGCCAGCACAGCCATGGCCGCCACCCCTCTCAGCCGCACCTGCCCGATCCGCATCGTCTCGGTGCATCTGCTTGATGCCGCTGGCCGGCTTCTAAGGGTTCTCTTCCTCGATCACCAAGCCGCCAGGCTTCTTTGAAGCCAGTGGGCACATCTCTGCTGAGCCGCACTACGTGCCCCGAGAAGAGGCGCTGATCCTGGCCTCCAATCAGCAGCGGGTGCTTGGGCCTCAGGCCAGGGTGCAGGTGCTCTGAGCCTCCCGGGGCCGGAGGCTTCTTGGCCTCCGGCTTTCTCCTGCCTGCCATGGCTGGGGCTTGGGCTGCATGGCAAGAGCTGGTGCCATGCACCGCCATCAGCGGCGAGCCCCATGACCGCAACGCCTCTTCCACCCACGCCCAGCAGCACTGCGCTGCCACGCGCACCTCTCGGTGCGACCAGTCCCCAGCACCCCAACCGGCTGCGCATTCCGACCATCCCCGCCTATGAGGTGCTGCTCCAGCAGCAGGAGGAGAGCCGGGGGGTCTTCAGGCTGCTGTCCTGAGCAGCCGCTGGCGCCGTCAGCTCCAGGGCCTGATCGAAGAGCACCAGCTCGATGCGGCCGCAGCGCTGGACGGACTGATGGCCTTGGCGGCAGAGGAGCACCGGCGCGACTTCTACGCCGTGCTCACCGGCTTTCGCCGCTACACCCCGGCCGAGCTGTCGGTGCTGTGGCTGGAGAAGGATCGCTACCGGCCAGAGCTGTGGCTGGAGAAGTGGCAACGGTCGCTGCCGGCCGCGACGGCCGCAGCGGCTTGATGCACGGATGCCTTTGATGGCTGGCGCGCAGGGCTCGTCAGAGCGACCGCAGCAAGGCCTTATAGGCCTTGTGTGATCCGACCCAGAACCAGATCAACGTGCCGTCCTTCAGCACTCCCACGGCCCGCCAGTCGAGATCGACACGGGCCGAGTAGATCGGAAGCGTTGTATGCACCTTCTTGAATCTCAGAGAAGGATGGGCCGGGTTCTGTTGCCAAAGCTTGTAGGCACGCCTGATCTTTCGTCTCCTTTCGAGGGGCGCCTGGGTATAGAGCTGTCTGAACTGATCAGTCGTAACTGAGTTCACTGCAGCTCATCGATCGGCTGCACCCGGCCAGCCTGGAAATCTTGAATGGCTTCACTGGCCATTCGCTCCAGCAGGTTCTGCGATCCAGCGAACAGGGCGCTCCAGCGCTCCTCTGATTCCATTTCCTCGAGCAGGATCGCCGCCAGCACGTTCTGCTCCTCTTCCGGGAGCTTGGCTGCGGATGCCACCGCTGCAGACAGAGCTTGCGTCATCGGTTCCGCTCCAGGTCAGTGGACCCATTCCATTCTGTCAGGGTCAGCCAGCGGTCACTGGCAGGGAGGCGCGGGAGCTTAGGCAACGCTCACCTCAAAGGTGGTGAGTAGCCTTGGCGCCAACGCCGGCTGCGGACACTCCTCCAGGAACAGTTCGGTGGCCTCCCGCAGGTTGGCCAGGGCTTCTTCCACGGTGTCGCCTTGGCTCACGGTGCCGACCTCCGGGCACTCGGCCACGACCACCTCCTCCTCGCGGTGAAGGATCGCCGTGGGTCGTTGGGCGGCGGCTGTGCTCATTGGCGTTGAGCGGGCTGCCTCCAGTCTGGGGCTTCTGGGCAAGGCCAGCCAGCAGCTTGCCGGTGGGGGCTGAGGCCGCCCGGCTGTCGCGGCAATGCAGTTGCATTACCATTGTTGCAATGCTCTTGGTTGGTCCGATGGCTGTTCTCCCCGCCTCTGCCCCGGCTGCCACCGCTGGAGACTCCCCGATCGAGGAGGTGGAATCGGCCCTCACCGATCGCTATCAGACCACCGTGCCGCAGCCGGTGCGGCGGGCCCTGGGGCTACGCAAGCGTGACCGAATCCGCTATGCCTTCCGTGCCAATGGCGAGGTGGTCCTGCAGCGCGCCTGCCCAGAGCCTGCAGACGACGATCCGGCGCTGGCACCCTTCCTGGTTCTGCTGGAGCAAGACATCGCCGCCCATCCCGAGCGTCTCCAGCCCATCAGCGCAGATCTGGCGGGCCGCTTGCAGGAGCTCGTGGGCGGGATTGCGGTGGATCTCGATGGTCCACCTCCAGAGGATGACGACTGCATGAGCAACCTCCCCTCGAAGCCAATCGTCTGATGGCGGATGAAGCCGCCCCGGCGGTTGTCGTGATCAACGGCTGGCGTGTGTTTGCGCATCCGCTATTTCTCGATCAGCTGGAGGCGCTGATCACGGATGTGGAGGCACTCCGCCGCAAGGATCCCCAGGGGTATGGCAGCAAGGCCACCAGCAAGCACCTGGCGGCGATCACCCGGTTGATGCTCCACGACATCCCCCAGGATCCCAGCCGCAAGGAGTTTCAGCAGGGATCCACCCTGGGGGCTGAGCATCGGCATTGGCGCAGGGCGAAGTTTTTCCAGCAATACCGGCTGTTTTTTCGCTTTCACAGCCGCTCCAAGGTGATCGTGCTCGCTTGGGTGAACGACCAACAGACCAAGCGCGCCTATGGCAGCAAGAGCGATGCCTATCGGGTGTTCCAGGCCATGCTGGCCAGCGGTCACCCACCCAACGACTGGGACAGCCAGCTGCAAGAGGCCGCAGGGTCCACAGGTCGATTCCAGCAGCTCACCGCTGAGAGCTGAGGCCCCTTCCTGCAGTAGGGCCGCTAAGCGTGGGCCGGCCTGGCAAAAGCCCATGGAGGGCTGGCCGGTCTGCGGTGACTTTTGAGCGCTTTGTCAGATCCTTGATCGTTTACCCCAAGAGCGAGCAGCTTCAGCTCTTCACGACAGCCGTAAAATCAGACCATTGTTCAATTCGGAATGCGCGAATATCACGCACGGATTTCGGGAACCACGACCTGCTTCTCAAAGCTTGAATCGCGAGGAATAGATTTGCCATGTCTTCATTGCTAGAGACATAGAGGCTTCCTTGCACGCGGCTGAAACCATGCTCCCCAAGGACCGATGCAATTTCCGTGTAGGCCTGTGTAATCCCCTTGGGGTGATGCTTCTCGGTTTCGCTGACAACCAAGTCAAAGGCGACCGCATACATTTATTCGGCCTCTGGGTCGCTCTCGATGCGGCTTAGCCGGTATTCCGCTCGTTCTCCGCTCTCGATTAAGACGACTTCAACCATCCAGTCATCATCGTCGAGTTTTTGAATAGCCTCGCCAACTTTGTACTTAGCCCCAAATGGGCCAAAGCTCTTGATTGCGCCAACGGGGGTCGCAGGCTTTTCAAGGGTTGATGGCACTGCGGGGTCTCCATCGGTTAGCCACTGCAACTCTAGTCGGTTTTGTTCCGGCTCCGTACCTTGGGCTGGGGGGCTCACCCTGGCTGCTCCTGCTGCCGCCAGTTTCGCCTCGGCTTTGTGACCCCATGGAGATGTCAGCGAGGCCGATAGCTGGAGCCTGGCGACGATCATCCGTGGAGGTTGCTGGTGGCACCCCTTCTGCAGCACACCAGCGAGGGCTGAGCCCCCTCTCTGTAGTTGAGCCGTGCGCCTACCTGGCAAAAGCCCATGGAGGGCTGGCCGATCTGCCTGCGGTGGCCCCAGCAATGCCGATGGCACCACCCCAAATGAGCAGCAACGCCGCACCGATCCTGGCCCTGGTCGGCGCTGAGATCCTCTCGCTGATGGCCTTTGTCGGGGCCTGTGAGATCCGAGCCAAGGACGTGATCTTGTGTGAAAGCCGCTGGGCCTTGGCCCTGCCGGCGATTGCCCTGGCCGGCCAGTCGGCCGCCACTTATTTCATGGACTCCAGCCGTGCCGGCGGCAGGGTCCCAGGCGGTCAAGGCCCGGGTGGCGGCGGCCCCGGCCCCGGTGGTGGCATCCCGGCTGCCGTGGTGCGGCACCTGCCGCCCAGGAACCGGCTCGGCCAGTTCCGCTCCAGCACAAGCGACGAGGACGGGGACGATGGGCTGGCTGCTTGATCTGGCCATCGCCTTCCTGGCCCTCGGCGCCATGGAGGCGGTAGTGAAACCACTGGCGCGGCGGTTTGTGCAGCGCCGCATCCTGGCGGTCGCGCCCCTGCTGTTCTGCCAGCTCGATCCGCTGCTGCCGGGGCTGCTGCAGCGCTGCTCTGGCGCCGAGCTCGAGCAGGTGGTGCGCCAGAAGCTGGAGGCGCTCACCGGCGAGAGCTGGGCCACAGACGACCTGAGGCCACTGTTTGCCCTATTCGACCCGCGGGCAGCAGCGGATCATGCGGTGGGCCAGATGGGCGATGAGGCCTTTGCGGGATGGCTGGAGGGGGCAACGCCGGAGGAACTGGAGCAGTGGCAGCCATGAGCAAAACCACCAAGCAGGGGAAGCCTCCAGTCCCCACCAGCAACTACGTCACCTACTACGACCCCGCCAAGGCCCATCACCGCGCCTGGCTGAGGGCAGCGAGCTGCGGGATCTGTGGAAGGCCGCGGTGGAGACCAAGGCTCCGGGTCGGGCTCCTGCTCCGGCCGTTCTGCGCCACCCCAACCCGCTGGTGGGAGTGCCCCGGTTCAATCAGCGCGATTCCGCCCAGCTGTCCCAGCGCGATCGCACCTGCTTCTCCTCCAGCTGCGCCATGCTCCTGGAGGCCATCAAGCCCGGCACGCTCAAGGGCGCCAATGGCGACGACCAGTACCTGGCGGTGGTGCAGCACCTCGGCGTCGCAGACGACGAGCAGAGAACCAGTGGCGACACCACCGACGCCAACGCCCAGCTGCGTGCCCTCGCCCATTTCGGCGTCACGGCCCGGATGGTGCAGAACGCTGACTTCCAGCTGATCGTGCAGCAGATCAACCGTGGCATCCTGGTCCCCTGCGGCTACATCCACCGGGGCCCGGTCGAGCGGCCCACCGGCTCAGGGCACTGGCTGATCGTCTATGGCCACACCCCCACCCATGTGGTGGTGAACGACCCCTGGGGGGAGCCCGATCTGATCCACGGCACCACCCTCAACGTCAAGGGGATGGGGCTGCGGTTCAGCCGGCTGAATTACCGCTTCGCGGGCCTGCGGCTACGGGAAGCGCTGGATGGTGGAGCCGATCGGCGGCGGTGCCTATGGCTATGCCCCGGGCAGGGGCTGGGCGGTGGTGGTGGGCGCCATCCTCTGAGGCGCCACAGCAGAGCAGCGCCGATCAGGTGTTCCATCTTTGCTGCGCGCTCACAGCTGGAGGCGCTGGTGGAGGCTGCAGCCCCTTCTCTCTGATCAGCACCGTACAGTGTCCGTACGTTTCGGGTGGGTGTCGCCTTGACCAGCACCAAGCCCCAGGGTCACCGGCCGGCCAAGACCAGCCGAATCGAGCTGCGGGCCACAGAAGACGACCGCGACCTTCTGGATCGGGCCGCTGCGGCCCTCGGCACCGACCGCAGTTCCTTCCTGCTCGCTCAGGGGCGCCTGGCGGCCCAGCGGGTGCTGGCCGACCGGGAGCAGTTCGTGCTCGATGCCGACGGCCAAAAAGAATGGGAGCGGATCAATAGCCGCCCGGCCCGCAACCTGCCGGGGCTGGCGCTCCTGCTGCAGCGGCGGTCGCCCTTTGTCACTCCAGTGGAGGATCAGCCCGAGGCATGAGCGGCTACCAACCGCCAGAGCTGCTGGCGGCCCGTCACCAGCTCGCAGGCTTTCGCTGCCGATCGGAAGAGCAGACAGCCTGGCTGGTTGAGACGGCTCGGCAGGCCCATGGCACCGGTACCACCCGTGTGTTTGTGGTCACCGCAGTGGATCAGCGGCATGTGGTCGCCTACTACGCCTGGTGCATGGCGAGCGTGGCGACCCAGCCCATCGCCTTGCTGGCTCGTCTGGGGGTCGACGAACGCCATGAAGGCCACGGCCTTGGCGCTGCCCTGTTGCTGGATGTGATCGCCCGAGTCGCCAGCCTGGGCGAGGCGATCGGCTGCCGTGGCTTGCTGGTCCATGCCGAGTCTGAGGAAGCCCGGAGCTTCTACGAGCACCGGATCCCGGAGTTCGAGCGTTCACCCACCGATCCGCTGCACCTGCTGCTGCCGCTCAAGGACATCCGCCGCACCCTGGGCGCGTTGCTCCGGTGATTGGCCCGGCATGGCATCCGCTGGGGAGCGGCGCTCGGTTTCACCGTAGGGCGCTTCGCGAAAAGGACCCTGCCGACCCCGTTCTCGACTGGGCGGAGGTGCGCGATGCGCTGCTCGCTGCGGATGCTGGTCGCTGAGCAACAGCCGTTCAGCGCTCAAGGGTGAATTCGAAGGATTGCGGCGCTTACGGGTGGGCCGTTACCGCGTGGTCTACGAATGGCAACGCAGCGACCCGGTGATCCTGGTGGTGCGCATCGGCCATCGTCGCAGGGTCTATCGCTGACGGGATCAGCCAACAGCCGCTCCATGCCTTTGAGCTGAAGGCTCAGTTGTTGGGGACGATGCATCGACCACCTCCGCGGCGATTGGTCACATGTCTCGACTGTCGATGTCGTGACAGGTCAGGCCGGCTGCAGCATCGGGTGGATCGGCAGCAGGGTCTCGATCGTGCTGCTGTCACTGATCTGGGAGTAGTGCTCGAGAGTCACGCCGACCGGCTTGCCTAGCTCATCGAAGTCGATGATCAAGTTGTCGCTCATCGCTTCTGAACTGCTGCTCACTCGATCGGCCAGCTCGATATGGAGGGTGTCGGTATCCGGGAAGTAACGGATTTTCATGGCGCAGGGGGCACAGCAGATGGGGGAGGTTGTGACGGAGTGCGGGACCTCAGAAAGCCCCGATCGAAGAAGGCGTTGTGGACGGTCTCTCTGTCCTCAAGGGTAATGACCCTGAGCGCACGGTTCTGTGCCTCTGGCACCAGGCCCCACAGGGCATAGCGGCCGTCGGCCTGTCTGCGTTCCTTCAGGGGTGCGGCCATCACCCGCAGGATCCAGGCCGCTTCGATGCCTGGGTGTTTCGTGCACACCACCTCACGGAAATAGGACGTGGTCTTCACGTAGCCGTAGCCAGTGCCACAACGGCATGAAGCCTGGCCATCGCTGGCTGATCGGCTGGATCCAGCCGTGGCAGCGGCTCTTCAGGCATTCAGGAGTTGGGAGAGTGCCTGATCACGATCGGCGCGCAAAGCTTCAAGATCGGCCCGCAAACTCCGGGATCCCATCGATCGGCGGACTGTGGGCCGGGCCAAGGGCTCGCAATCCACTGCGGCTTCCAAGCCCCGCCAAAAGCTGGGCCGCTGGCGCCCCATGCGCTGATACAGCGCCTTGGCCTGCACGAGTGACCAGCTTTGGAGCAAGACAGGCATGGGCTGGCGGGTCAGCGGGTGGTGGCGTGATGGCTCAAGTTTTATGAGCATGGCTCAGGCGGGGCTGCGCTTGCAACCTGCGTAAGCCTCCAGTTCCGCCAGACAGCACGCCAGCGGTGCTGCCAGCCGAGCTGGTGGTGGGCCTTGTCGATCTGCAGGTGCAGGCGGCCGGCCTCGTGCGGGGCGTGGGGGTCGGAGCCATCGCGTCAGGAGCCGGGCCAGTGCTGGAGGGCGGCTTCCAGCACGTGCTGCCAGGGCCCGCATGGCATCGGGAACGATCCGATCGGCCGCCCAGTCGCCGCTGCCGATCACGTTGCCGGCGCTGTTGGGATCGTGGCCGCCCTACCGCCGGGTGCCATGGCCATCCACATCGGTGGCCACGCGGGTCAGGGAGTCGGGCAGCTCCTGTCAGGCCAGCTGCGACAGCATCCCGGCATAGGTGAGCAGGGCATCGGGGGGCGTCCCGCCGAGTGGTGTAAATCCCGAGGAGCAGCACCGGCTACGCCGGGGCTGACGGCTTGCCTCCTTCAGATCTCAGCTGTGGCAATGGGTGGCCCGCATATGGACCAGGCAGATAGGACCATATGCCTGTGATTGGCTGGCACGTAATGGGTTTAGAGGTATCCGGAAACGAATTCCTGTGCCTATGCGGACCACGAAGGGTCGGACCATCTCCTCGAAACGATCCGCCCATTTAGCGCTATAAGTCATTGCAGGGCTGGCGTCCGAAGTGGCGACTCAGAGCCATATCCCCTAAAGTTCTTCCACTTACTCAAGATCAGAGCTCTAATGTCACTTGCTGCAAGCTATGCGCTGTGGAATAACAAGGGAGGGGTGGGCAAAAGTACAATCACCTTTCATCTCGCTACTCGTTACGCACAGCTTCATCCGGAGCGCAAAGCACTTGTAATTGATATGTGTCCACAGGCAAATGTATCAATGATTCTGCTCGGTGGTGGGCAAGAGGGTGAAGACAGAGTTCTTCAACTGTGCCAAGTTGATCCTACCCCAAAGTCTGTGGTGGGTTACTTGGCTACCGTCCTTTCAGGTGGCTCGGGCGCTCAGCTCCCGCACCCATCAGACTTCATAGTTAATCCTAGTGACTGGAATCAGCACATACCACCCAATCTATTGCTGCTATGTGGAGATGGCAACCTCGAACCAATGGCACCACTGATCTCCGAAAGAGCAAATCAAGCAGCGCTGCCGCCGGCAGAGCACCCTTGGAAATGGGTTCACAGCATCTTGCGTCGTTTCATCGAAAATGCCACAAGCACCGAAGAAGATTGGGTGGTCTTTGTTGATACAAATCCAAGCTTCAGTATCTACACAGAAATTGCAATATCAGGTGTCGACCGACTAGTTGTTCCTGTAAATGCTGATGATGCGTCTCGGGTAGCCGTTAATGCGATGTTTTCATTGATTTATGGAGCAGACCCTCCTCATCCATTTTATGGGCAGTACACTTATGCCGCAAAAGCCCATACACATGCCATCTTGCGCCCAATGGTGCACCTTGTCATTGGTAATCGGCTGACACAGTACTCGGGCTCAGCTGCAGCATATGGAGCACTTTCTGACGCTACAGCCGACGCTCTCTACACAGCCTTCCAAAATACACCTCAAAGATTCGCTCAAATAACACCTCCCCCACACGACTTGGACAGTTTTAGGACTTCATTCTCGGTTCCACTACGAGACTTCAATACCGCGGGAGTGGTCGCGGCCCACTTGGGCACACCCCTTTCTGATCTGAAAGAAAGAAGCTATTCAGTATATGGAACCAATGTTAGCGTCGATGCTCGTCGAACAGGCGAGTGTCAAGATGCCATCGATGATGTAGTCAGGCGACTCTGAGAACCCTAGATGATCAAGCAGTGCATAAGTAACGCTGCAATTGTCTGCGGGTTCTTTGATAATTCAGCAGCAACGCTATACCAATAATGTATAACATCAAGATTCAGCGGACGGGATTGCACAGATGAAGCGCGCCTTGTTGAGCCACCCCCGCCGCTGATCTTGGCGTTGGGCATAATCTACCGAAAAAAGTGACTTGTCCTTAGCAATGCACGGTGACCCAGAATAAGGCTAAGAGTACATCCAGGGGAATATTCGCCACGGTCTCAGTTTCGAAAAAGCTACAGATCCTTTGACTGCAGATCCCCGGAAGAGCGCGTCAAACGGGATGCTTATGCATGTGCCACAGAATTACTTTCTCTAGTTCCTTTATCTGATCTTTGTCGTCAAAGTCGAGGCCGCTATCGGTCATCTCTGCGATATCTTTCGCTATTCCGTTCATTGCTTCACTGGAAACGCGCTCGATCTGAATGCCCATTTGACCGAGCTGGGCAAGGATCATAGATTGTACGCTCATGTACGTTGGGGCGAATGTGATTTTATATTCTAAATCATATAGGCAATTCTCCAGACCAGCTTGTTCGCACTACCCAACCCTCTTCAAATACCCATCCGGCGCTACGCTAATCAACAGCTTGTTGTCGATGTCCTTGTCGATCACAAACTCGAGATGGGTCTTCAGCCATTCATGAACGGCTGTTTTGGGGTTGTTGCCGACGTCCCAGGGGCGATCGGGGAAGGAGCCGGCAGGTAGGTCTTCCACCACGGTGTCAAACACGATGCAGTAGCTGCCAACGGACACCAGATCGGCGTACGCATTCAGTTCAGCGAGCACGTGCTCATGCGTGTGGTTGGAATCCAAGGACACCAGCACCCGATCGACGCCATCGGCATGGCTTCGCACCTGTTGGATGATCTCGGGGTCGATCGCCCCCGGTTTCAGGAAAGTTGTCACCCCTGTGATCAGTACACCCGGGGGCTTGAGGACATGACCAATGCGTCGTTACAGCGAGGCTGTAAAGGCTGACGTGAGGAGGCGAATGAGCCCACCGCAGCGGCAAAGCGTGGCCCAGATCTCCGAGGAGCTGGGCATTCACGTGGTGACC
The DNA here is from genome assembly GCF_014279595.1 of Synechococcus sp. RS9909. NCBI lineage: Bacteria > Bacillati > Cyanobacteriota > Cyanophyceae > Synechococcales > Synechococcaceae > Synechococcus > Synechococcus sp. RS9909. Next base: position 1,192,797 of record NZ_CP047943.1, on the reverse strand, counting down.
CTTTACAACTGGAGGAAGGCATGGCGGTTGCAGGGAGAGGTGGTGCCGGCATCCGAGAAGGAACCAGAGGGCTGGAGCGCTGCCGATAAGTTCACGGTGGTGATGGAGACGGCTGGCTTGAACGCCACCGAACTCAGTGCCTACTGCCGAGAGCGAGGCCTGTTTCCTGAGCAGGTGGAGCGTTGGCGGCAGGCGGCCCAGGATGCCAATGAAAAGCCAGTGCTGACCTTGAAAGAGCAGAAGGAGCTGGAAAAGCTCCGCGCCCAGGACCAACGGGAGATCAAAGCCCTCAAGAAGGAGCTGCAGCGCAAAGAGAAGGCCATGGCGGAGATGGCGGCCCTGCTGGTGCTGCGAAAAAAGTGGGAAGCCTTCTGTTCGGAGGACGCGGAAGGCTGACCAGCGCCGCTCACAGGAAGAAGGCCATCGAGCTGATCAGCGAGGCACATGCCGCTGGCGCGGGTTTGGTGCGTGCCTGCAGCGAGATCGGGATCTCTCTGCGCACCCTCAAGCGTTGGCGCAAGGCCTTGACGGGTGATGACGGTGGTCACGATCGTCGTAAAGGCAGCCCACGCCTGGTCTCCCACAGACTGAGTGAAGAGGAGCGCCAGCGCATCCTGCTCACCTGCAACCAGCCCCAGTACGCCGCATTGCCACCAGGTCAGATCGTGCCAGCACTGGCAGATCAGGGGCTGTACATCGGCTCGGAGAGCAGCTTTTACCGGGTGCTCCACGCCCACGGACAGGTGCACAGGCGCGGTCGTGCACGGCCACCACAGGAACCGCGCCCCATTCCACGGCTCAGGGCCTCAGGCGCAAACCAGGTGTGGAGTTGGGACATCACCTACCTGCCCACCACCGTGCGCGGGATCTGGCTTTACCTCTACCTGGTAATCGACGTCTGGAGCCGCAAGGTTGTGGCCTGGGATGTCGCCGAACGGGAAGATCCAGCGATTGCAGCGGATCTGGTGAGTAGGGCTTGCCTGAGAGAACGGATCAGCAAAGGCAGGAAACAACCTCTGGTTCTCCATGCCGACAACGGCAACGCCATGCGTGCAGCCACGCTGGAAAGCCGGTTGGAGGAACTGGGCGTACTCAGGTCGTTCTCACGGCCACGGGTGTCCAACGACAACCCGTACTCAGAATCCCTGTTCAGGACAGTGAAGTACCGGCCTGATTACCCCCGCAAGCCATTTGCCTCCAAAGAGCAGGCTTGTCAGTGGGTGGCCGCGTTCGTCGATTGGTACAACCACCAACACCGCCACAGCGGGATCAAATTCGTGACGCCCCAGCAACGTCACAATGGCCGGGCTGTGGAGATCAGCCGCCATCGCGCTGTCGTCTACGAGCGAGCCCGACAGCTCAATCCAAGGCGTTGGTCACGATCAACCAGGTGTTGGCGTCAACCGGAGGTGGTCTGGATCAATCAGCCGCCAGATGAACTCAATGAACCAGGGCAGCTACCGTTGATGCAGGCGGCCTGAAAGGCAGCCCAGGAGTGACACCTTTCCTGAAAGTCACCGTCGAGGATCCTTCAATCAGCTCCATCTTGAAGCGCAGGGGATGCTCGTCGAGGGCTTTGCGGTTGTGGGGGCGGATATCAATATCAACACCGACAACTTTGCGAGGGGATTGCCGCGGATCCAGGCCTTCCATCACGTCCAGCTGCCCAAAAGTCAGCATAAAGCAGCTTTTGAGGCCGCGAATAGTACTATCAAGCCGGAGTTGATTTGAATGGCAAGATGACGCCTGATTCAGTTGGCGGCCAGATTCAAGAGATTCGCACGCGATATTCCGACGCTTATGCGATACGAGCAGGTATTCAGGCTATTCCTGGGATAGGTGGAAGCCTCGATACATTGTTGGCTGGTGGCGCCTCAAAGATCCAGATGCAGCGCCTTGAAAGCTATGTTCAGATGTTGCAGTCACGCATGAGTGCCATTGAAGAGGTTGCAGCAGACCTGGGCAGTGAAGGGTTTTCAGACTTTATCTTGTCTACGATAGATCAAGCAATTCATACTCGCTCCGTACAAAAACGACAACGCCTGGTCCAGGTAGTTGGTCGTCAGGCAACTCTAGCCTTTTCTTGGGATGAGGCAGAAAGTGCGGCTCGTCTTCTTGCATCTCTAGAAGAGATGCACGTAGCTGTTCTGCGCGAGGCAGTCAATGCTCCTATGGCAACTGGCCCTTACGAAGGACATCGGATTGTTACTTTAGAGAAAGCAACTCATGCAGGGTCAGCCTCCAATAGCATCAATCTGAGGGATCTTTTCTCCTCTTATGAAAGTCATGTTTTAGAGTTGGCATGCTCTGAACTTGTATCACGCGGACTCTTGCGTGACGAGGGAGTCGGACGACTTAGCACAAAATCAATGACCGTATTTGTTGCTACCGACTTGGCTAACTGGCTATGGAAATGGATTTCACTCCCTCAGGAGGTGCAGAGGAAAGAAGGTGACTGACGGATCTATCCAGTCTAGCGATTCCAACTTAGTGTGATAGAGGATAATTTATTATCTCTTGGTGAGCACCCCACCGGCGCCGCCACCACCGGTGGAGCCTCCCCCGCCACCGCCCACCACGAGGTAGTCGATCAGGCCATCGCTGCCGGGGTCGAGCACCACAAAGCTGTGGCTGCCCACCGCCAGGAAGCTGTGCAGGCGGTAGCGCACCCCGGCCACGGTGATCTCGCTCACCACGCCGCCTGTGGCCTGGATTGGCCGAAAGCCATGGCGGCTGCTCAGGTGTGCGCGGCGGCGCAGGTTCATGTGGTGCTCCCCCCCTCTGCCAGGAAAGTTGACGCCTCTCCATTTCGATCACCAAGGGGGCTTGATGGAGCAGAGCAATGCGTCGCTACAGCGAGGCCGTCAAGGCTGATGTGAGAAGGCGGATGAGTCCGCCGATGCGGCAGAGCGTGGCCCAGATCTCAGCAGAGCTGGGCATTCACGTGGTCACCCTCTACAACTGGAGGAAGGCCTGGCGGTTGCAGGGAGAGGTGGTGCCGGCATCCGAGAAGGATCCTGAGGGCTGGGGCGCCACCGATAAGTTCACGGTGGTGCTCGAGACCGCTGGGCTCAACGCCACCGAGCTCAGTGCCTACTGCCGCGAGCGGGGCTTGTTCCCGGAGCAGGTAGAGCGCTGGCGTCAGGCATCGCAGGATGCCAACGAAAAACCAGTGCTCACCTTGAAAGAGCAGAAGGAGCTTGAACGGCTCCGCGCCCAGGATCAAAAGGAAATCAAGCGGCTCAAGCAGGAGCTGCGCCGCAAGGAGAAAGCCCTGGCGGAGGCGGCTGCACTGCTGATCGCCTCAAAAAAGATTCAGGCCTTCTGGGGAGAGGACGGGGACGATTGACGTCACCCGACGATCGCCGGAAGGCCCTGGATATTCTTGATGAGGGCATGGCCAATGGTGCCCGAGCCCGTGAGCTGGCCTTGCTGCTCGGCGTGGGGCTCACCACGCTGCAGCGCTGGCGCCGTCAGTTTGCTGGTGACGGTGATGGCGTCGACCGGCGCAAGGGGAGCCACCGCCACGTCGCTCACCGCCTCAGTGAGGAGGAACGCCAACGGATCCTGCTCACCTGCAACGAACCTGAATTTGCAGCGCTGCCGCCAGGCCAGATCGTGCCGGTCCTGGCCGATCGCGGGCTTTATATCGGTTCGGAACGCAGCTTTTACCGGGTGCTGCACGCTCACGGTCAGGTTCACCGGCGGGGTCGTGCACGGCCACCACAAGAACCAAGACCCGTGCCACGGCTGAGGGCCGCTGGTCCAAATGAGGTTTGGAGCTGGGACATCACCTACCTGCCCACCACCGTGCGCGGGATCTGGCTGTACCTCTACCTGGTGATTGACGTCTGGAGCCGCAAGGTTGTGGCCTGGGATGTCGCCGAGCGCGAGGATCCAGCCATTGCAGCGGATCTGGTGAGCAGAGCCTGCTTGAGAGAGAAGATCAGCAAGAGGCGCCGCCAACCGCTGATCCTCCACGCTGACAACGGCAATGCCATGCGTGCGTCGACGCTGGAAAGCCGGCTGGAAGAACTGGGTGTGCTCAGGTCGTTCTCACGGCCGCGCGTCAGCAATGACAACCCCTACTCCGAATCGCTGTTCCGCACAGCGAAGTACCGGCCTGATTACCCGAGACGGCCATTTGCCAGCAAGGACGAGGCCTGCCAGTGGGTCGCGTCGTTTGTCGACTGGTACAACCATCGGCACCGCCACAGCGGCATCAAGTTCGTGACGCCCCATCAACGCCATAGCGGTCAGGCCATCGAGATCTGTCGACATCGCGCTGTCGTGTACGAGCAAGCGCGCAAGCGACACCCACGCCGGTGGTCACGATCCACACGCTGCTGGCGTCAACCAGAGGTGGTCTGGATCAATCCACCACCAACAGAACTTGACCCCAGTCCAGCTACGTTGAGGATGGCTGCTTGAACAGCAGCAGGGGCGTCATCTTTGCTGGCAGTCACCGTCCCGGCCAGCACCCATTCATTGGCGGCCCGCTTGCGCAGAGACACCTCCTGCAAGGGCGCCACCAGGCCGCCATTGCGCACCGTCACGCCACTGGCGCCGGCCACCGTGATCGCCGCGCTGCCGGCGTTGTACACGTTCACCACCGTGCCGATGGCAAAGGCCACGCTCGCCTCGGCCGGCACCGTCACCGTGACGCCGCTGCTGCTGGTGGCCACCGGCACCACCCGGCCCGCATCGGCGAGGGCCAGTGTGGTGTTGCCGCTGCGCACGGCGGTTTCCAGCAGCAGCTGGGGCGGCAACAGCTGGGCCACCAGCTCCGCCAATGCCGCAGCGGGCAGCTGGTAGCTGCCGGCCCCGGCGCCGCTGGGGCGGGTGATCGCCAGCAGGTCAGTGGGTTGCAGCGCCATCAAACCTCAGGGCAGGGCGGGGAGGGTGCTGATGTCCAGCGGCATGTAGTTGCCCGCAGGCTGGGCGCTGGCCATGGCGGCCTGCAGTTGGGCTGCATCCACCACCCGCTCCGCTGTGCCGGCCGCCAGGGCTGCCGCATCGGCCAGTTGCACCACGCCGCTGGTCTCGCTCGTGGCCAGGGCCACGGCGAGCAGGGGTTGGGCGGGATCACTGGCATCCACGCTCAGCGGCGCATTCACCCGCACCTGCACCACACCGGCGCCATCGGGCCCCAGGGCGGCATTGGTGCTCCAGTTGCTGCCGTCAAACAGCAGCAGATCCCCCTGGGCGATCTCTGCTCCGGCGATGCCGCTCCAGCTCGCCAGGGCGACGCCGGCCGCGCTGGCCAGATACACATCCCCCACCGCAGCCCCTGCAGGAGCCTCGGCGCTGGTGGGGTCGATCGCACCGCGGTAGGTGAGGGCACCGGAGATGGCGGCATGCAACGTGCCATCGGCATCCACCGAGAGGTTGGTGCCCGGTTTGATCGCCCCGATCGCTGCGGCGGTGGCGGGAGAGAGCATGTAGGCCTTCAACGCCTCGGCGGGGGCCTTGTAGGGGGTGTCACCGCGCTGCACCAGCAGCAGGTCGGTGGGCTGGGGCAGGGCGCGGCCTGCGGTTGGGGCAGTGGTGGTGGCCATAGCGATCCGTGGAGAAAGGGGTTGGCGAGATGGGGGCGGGGGTCAGGGCGGCAGGGGGCTGAGCAGGCGCAGGTCCAGCGCCAGCACCACCACCCCATCGCCGGCGGCCGCACTCAGCAGGGGAGCCAGGGCCAGCACCGCCGAGACGGCGCCAGCCGGAGGTGGTTCAGGGCTGCAGCTGTCCTGCAGTTGGGCCTCGCCCAGGAAGATCAGCCCCCGGGGCCGGGCCTCGCTGCGGCATTGCTCCGCCAGGGCCGCCAGCACCGCCGGATCAGGAGTGGCCATTGGCAGCAGGGCAGTGCTGCTCAGCTGTTGCCAGGCCCTGGGTAGGGATCAGAGCAGGGCATCCCCCAGCTCCAGGGCTGTGGCCTGCTCCACCAGCTCCGCCTTGGTCTGGCTGCCATCGAGCTCCACGCCATGGACAGTCGAGCAGTACTCGATGATCTGGGCCTTGGTCATCGCCTGGAAGTCGGTGGTCTCGGTGGCCAGCAGCGCTTCTCCGCTGGCGGGGGCGGGGTCTGCAGGGGGCTCGGGGGCCTCTGGCTCCAGTGCTGGCTCAGGTTCTGGTTCGGGTGCCGGTGCCGGCGGCTCCGCGTGCAGCTGCCAGCCCAGGGCCTGCCAGCCGGCCAGGTGCACCGGCCAGATCGAGCGGGTCATTCCGTCCTTGCCGATCAGCACCTGGCTGGGGGGCAGCAGCGCCGCATCACCCACACCCGGATCCGGGCTGAGGGTGAGCCGTTGCTCCGGGCCCGAAAGGCGCACGGGGGTGGAGGCGGGGTTGCTGCTGTCGATGGGCTGCAGCAGCTCCAGCGGCAGGGCCTCGGCTCCGGCCGCCTCGGTGAGGGTGTCGATTGGGTTGCTCATGGCGCTCACCTCACAGCCCCTGGTTGGCGGTGAGTGCCACGGTCATCCCTGCGGGCGTGGAGGGAGACACCGTCGCCCGTGCCAGCCGCAGACAGGGCGGCGTGATCAGCTCGTTGTCGACCGGGTTGATCAGCAGCGCAGCGCCGCTGATGATCGCCTCCACCTTGCCGCCAGCGGCAGGGATGGCGACGGCCGCAGCGGTGATCCAGCTGCCGGCCGTGCCATCAGCCAGCAGCGGCGCCAGCTCGAGGGTCACCGTCACCGCCTCGCTGTGGCCGGGGTGGGAGGCCACGAGCACAAAGGAGCTGGTGGCCTCAAGGTCGGTGCCGAGGTTCACCACATCACCGCTGCTGCGGGTGTGTTCGTAGCAGTCGGTGGCCGAGTGATTGATCCAGCCGACGAGCACCGTCTGGGCGTCGAGCAGCCGGGTGGCTTGAGAGGTCATGGGAAGGTCTCCGGAGAAAAGGGAAAGGCCTTGCGGCAGGGGTGGCAGGCGACGTCTCAGACCACCAGCGGCATCGGGGCGACGTTGAACAGGCGTGCGGCGGCCTTGCGGTTGCACACCGCAAAGCCCACGTACCAATCCACCCGCGTGCGGAACACCGGCGCGTCATGCACCTCCCCGAAATCCCGCACCGAGATGCCGTAGCGACCCTCGAACGGGCCCTGCAGACCGCAGACCGCCGCATCCCCCAGCACACAGCAGTAGATCGAGGTGGTGTCTCCGGGTTCGTCGTAGCCGAGCACCGCATGGCCCTCGGCGTCCTCCTCCACCAGCAGGATCTCGATCCCCTCGAAGAAGTGCCGGCCGTCGATCACCTCATACAGATCGCCGCCGGCCTGGCGGGAGGCGGTGCTGATCTGGCGGCGGGCCGCCTTGCTGGCGATCAGCACCTTGTCGCCGCCGTAGCCGATCACGCTGTCGGTCAGCGCCTCCAGCGCCAGCAGGTTGAGGGTGCTGCCGCCGTTGTCGATCGTCTGGTCCGCGCCCGGCACCAGGCGTTTGCTCAGCCCGTTAAACGCCCGCGGATCGAAGGTGTCATCGCCGTTGATGATCGCGGCCTCCAAGGTGAGGCGCATCGAGCGCACCTTCATTTCGGTCTGGGCAGCGCGGGCCTCAGGGCCCTGCAGGTCCACGATCGAGCGGTCCACATCCAGGTCGCCGCCAAACAGGTGCACGAACTCCGAATCGGAGTTGATCACCCCGTAGCTCTGGCGGTAGCCCTCGTTCACCGCCCGAAAACCCACGCGGGGGAGCTTGGTCTCCGCCGGGAAGCTCAACGAGCCGCCGACGAGGTTGCGGAAGGGCAGGCGGCGCAGCAGCTCCCCCTCCGCGAAGGTCTTGAGCACCGCCAGCTGCTCGGCACGGCGGGCGTATTTCTGCGCCTCGATCAAGGTCAGGCCCAAGGGCACGCTCCCGGGGCCTCGCCCCAGTGACAACAGCAGCTGTTGCCAGGTGCGCAAGCAGGGCTGGCTGGCCCCTTCGCGCAGCAGACAGCAACCGTTCTGCGCTGCGGAACTAAGGTGGATGGATGATCCGCTCGTTCCGATGTCCCGACACCGAACGATTGGCCCAGGGCTGGGCCGTGCCCAGGTTCCAGTCCTTTGAACGCGTAGCCCGCCGCAAGCTCAGGCAGCTGGAGATCGCAGGCCGTCTGGACGACCTGCGTGTTCCCCCGGGCAACCGACTAGAGGCCCTGCGGGGTGATCGCGCAGGCCAGCACAGCATCCGCATCAACGACCAGTTCCGTCTCTGCTTCATCTGGACGGCCGCCGGCCCCGATGCCGTCGAAATCGTCGACTACCACTGATCCTTGCCATGAACCGTCTACCCCCCATCCCCCCCGGTGAACTGCTGCAGGAGGAGTTCCTGCAGCCGCTGGGTGTCAGTCAGTACCGGCTGGCCAAGGCCATTGGCGTGCCGGCCTCACGGATCAGTGAAATCGTGACGGGCCAGCGGGCGATCACCGCCGATACCGATCTGCGCCTCTGCCGGTTTCTGGGCCTCAGTCCCGGGTACTGGCTGCGGGCCCAGGCCGCCCACGACACTGAGCTGGCCAGCGCTGAACTGGCCGACGAGCTGGAGCAGATCCAGCCCCTGGTGGCTGCTCAGACGTAGCGGCCGGGCAAGCGCAGCAACTGCTCCTCTGCAACGGTCTTGAGCACCGCGAGCTGTTCGGCGCGGCGGGCGACTTTCTGCGCGTCGATCAGCGTCAGGCCCAAGGGCACGCTCCCGGGGCTTCGCCCCAGTGACAACAGCAGCTGTTGCCAGGTGCGTCAGGGGCTGCGGCGGCGGTGTGATCGACAACCAGGAAAGCCGCTTAGCCTGGGTCCATGCTCTCATCCCGCATCACCCACAACCCGGAGCAGTGCGGCGGGAAGCCCTGCATTCGGGGCATGCGCATTCGCGTGCGTGATGTGCTGGAGCTTTATGCCGCGGGCCTGAGCAGCGAGCAGATCCTGGCCGACTTCCCTGATCTGGAACCTGAAGACCTCAGCGCCGCCCTGGATTACGCCGCCCAGGAAATCCACCATCCGGTGTTGATGGGATGACGCTGTGGCTGGATGCCCAGCTGCGGGGCCGTGGGCAGGAGTTTGCTGGCCCGCAATTGCCCCCATCCGGGGGCAGTCATCGGCTCTGGCTTAGGTCGTGTCCTGACTGCGTTGCTCAAGGTCGCGAACGGCAGCCAGAACGCCGGGTAGGGCCTGCTGGCAGATCAGCAGCACCTGCTCGGCGTCGAGATCGAAGTACTGATGCGCAATGACATCGCGAAACCCCATAGCTCCCTTCCAGTCGACAGCAGGAAAGCTCGCTGCCAGAAGCCCAGGCTGGAGCTTGTCCAGTCGTTTGAGTGCTTCCCCGGCTGCCAGGAACTGCATGCAAATCACATCGAGCAGGTCCTGGCCTTCCTCATGGTCCAGCAGTGCCGGATCCATCAGCAAGGGTTGTGCCTTGCGCTCGATCCGCTCCAGGGCCTGCCGCAGCGGGGTAAGCAGCAACAACAGGTCACCGCTCACGCGCTGATGCCTTCTTGCAGTATGGCCTGCCGTAGGGCGGGATTCATGCGCTCCCTCAAACGCACCAGATCAACCGGGCGCTGCAGCAACTCCTCCAGCTCCTGCTTCAGGTGGACGGTGGCATAGGGCGTGAGGGGATCGAGTTCAACCCACACATCTACGTCACTGGAGGCCGTGGTCTGGTTGCGAGCCATGGAGCCGAACAGCCCAATGCGTTGCACCTGATAGCGCTGCCGCCATTCGCTTTGGCGCTCACGCAGCAGTGCAAGCACCTGATCAGGACCGAATACAAGCAGAGTGTCTGCGCTGGCCATGGCACCAGTCGGATCCATTCAGTATCGGATGGATCAGCAGGGTTTCCCAGCCCACCGCATCACGGGTGCGCGGGATCCAGGCAGACGCAGGGTTGAGCGCCCGCTGGCAAGGGCAGGGGTCAGCACCCCATCCCATGACCACCCCGATGAGCGCCGAGCGGTTTGCCGATCGCTTCCGCTTCTACTCAGGCCAGCCGCAACAGCTGCGCGGCGTTCTGCAGCTGTATGCCGCCATCGGCAGCAGCGACCAAGGGGCCGCGATCCTCGATGAGCAGGCCCCCTGGGCCGTCACCTACAGCGAGCAGCCATCCCAGCCGCCAACTCCCACCGGTGGGTTGGATCCCCGCGGTTCAGAGGAAGCCGGCATGGCCGGCCCGCAGATGGCCGCCCCTGTCCAGGCCGGCGACACCTACCTGCTGGTGAATGACCGGGACGAGGACATGGAGGCCTACGACCACACCGGGGCCTTCCTCTGGAAGATTCCCTGCCTGGCGCGCGGCCAGGGTGCTGACACCGACTGGAGCCACACCAACACCGACACACCGCCTGGGCTCTACAAGCTCGGGAAGCTCTATGCGGACTACGAGCAGAACCCCAATCCCCCCTGCTCCGACACCGCCATGGGCTACGGCTGGTACTCCTTCGACATGGAGGAGCTGGAGGGCCAGGAGGTGGCCGTTGGTCGGGCCGGGATCATGCTCCACGGCGGCGGATCGGCCTGCGGCTGGCCTGGGGCCTGGGCACCGCAGCAGCCCCTGCACCCCACCCTCGGTTGCGTGCGCCTGCACAACGCTGATCTGCGCGACAAGGTGTTACCCCTCTACCGCCAGGGCACCGTCTACGTGGGGGTGTTCCAGGAAAAAAAGTGTCGACGGGCCAGGCCCCAGGGGGATGCACCTTTGGGGAGCCATCCCTGGCCCACGCCAACCTGCAGCACTGGCTGGAGTTCTTCTGCAGCAGCGCCGTCACCGAGGCCAGCCTCGGCGTCATCCAATCCCTCACGGCGGAAGAGGCCTGCGGTTTCCTCGGCTGCATGGTCGTCGAAACCGGTGAACCGGAGCTGGAGAACCTTGATGTGGTGGAGGCCGGCAGTGGCGCCGGCCGCGGCGCCATGCAGTACACGGGCGTGCGCCGCACCGCCTATGACGCTGCTCGGCTGCAGGCCATCGCTGACGGGATCGATCCCAACAGCAACGACTGGCAGGAGCAGTACTTCGCCGAGGAGTACGCCGGCCTGCACGATCCGCCGGAGGGCTCGTTGATCGGTTGGACCTGCGTCTTTGAGGATCGGCCTCATGGCATGACTCCAGCCGCAGCGGCGGCCTACTGGACCGGATCAGCGGCAACAGCCGAGGGCTATTTCAGGCCGGGCACGCCCCACACCGAGCGACGCCAGGCGGAGGCCCAGCGCATCTGGGGGCTGCTGCAGAGCGGCGCGCTCGTGCTGCCGCCGGTTGGGTCCTGATCGCCTGGGAGGAGCAGCGATGCAAGCCGACCCAGTGCCCCGGCCGCCCAAGCCGCCGTTTGACCGGGAGCGGTTTGTGTTCAAGATCCTGGCGGTGGTGATCGGCACCCAGCTGTTGGTCTATTCCCTCGCCGCCGGGGTCTGCGGCCAGCGGGCCATGGAAGGCCGGCCGATCGGGCAGATCTGCCCCGGCACGCTGGAGCAGCTGCAGGGCGGCTTTGATTCCACCCTCAACCTGCTGCTGGCGCTGCTGGGTGGAGCCGCGCTGACGCGGATGGACCGGTGAACCGTTGGTGAGCAGATGCTGAGGTCGATGGGCGATCCGACCGTCAGAGGACCTGAAACGGGTTCAGCAGCCGCACCCCGCAGCCGGCGAAATCATCGGTGTTGCGCGTCACCACGGTGAGGTTGTGCAGCAGGGCGATGGCAGCGATCTGCTTATCGATGGCGTTGTGGGGATTGGGCACCCGCAATCGCCCCCAGATCTGGGCCGCATCACCATCGAGGTCCAGCACCCGATCGCCGTAGGTCTCCAGCACCTCCAGCAGCCACTGCTCCAGCAGCTGGGCCTGCGGGTGATCCCCCCGGTAACGGATCAACTCCACGCCGCGGCGCAGCTCACCGATGGTGACGGCCGCCAGAAACAGCGGGGTGTCGTCGCGGGCGGTCTCTGCCCAGAAGGCCTGCACCCCTGGATCTGCGCGGCGGCCTTTGCGCGCCTCGCTGATCACGTTGGTGTCAATCAAAAACATCGGCCGCCGCCGCTGGCTCGTCGTGGCGCTGGAAATCGGCATCCACGCCCACATCCGGCATGGCCGCCAGTAGGTCCGCCAGCTTGCGCCGCGGTGGGCTCAGCAGCGCCGCGGACAGGATCGCCCGCAGCTCGGCTTCCTGACTGCGTCCATGGGCCCCGGCCCGCTTCTTGAGGGCCTGCACGAGGGCGTCATCGACACCCCGCACCAACAGGTCAGCCATGGCGTCACCCAACGCTGATAGCAATGCTATCGACTGTTCGCGGATCGTTCACCAGCAGCGGAATGGTCGGCTCCGTGGGGAAGGCTTGCTCGGGCCTCTCCAGTCTGAGGCCCTCCTGACGTCGGGCCTCCGCTGGGATCGGTCCCATCGCTGCGCCGTTCTGGCGCCGATCACCATGGCCATCCCATCCACTGGCTTCTCTGCTGCTGCCTCGCCGTTCTGCCGGCCAGAGGAGGATCCGTTCCTGCTGCTGGAGTCCTGCGGCAAGGCCATCGAATCGATCCTCAGGGGTCATGCCGGCCGGCCGCTGCGCCGCACCTGGATTAATCGGCCCTATGGAGAAGAGGAGATCTCCCGGCTTGAGGAAGAGGTGCTGCCGGCGATCCAGCAATGCCTGGCGCGGGTGGATGAGATCGATAGCGCCCTGGAAGCAGAAGCCGAGCTGAGCTACCGCCAGCAGGTGGAAGCCGAGGCGTCGTTGCGCAGCGGCGGGCTGCAGCGCTGTGGGTCCATACCGGCTGCCTGATCCTGCAGGGGGCCCTTGTGCCCCTTTCAGCCTGCGCCGCTCCGCCTCTCGCGCCTGCTCGGCCTCCTCGGCTCCGGCCAAGGGTGGCCACAGCGCAAGTAGGGGACAACCACCAGGGAAGGCCCTGCCACCAGCCAGGCCGGGACCGATGCTCAGGGCACAGATGAACGCTGGCGGGGGTGCTGCAGAGCGGGCAGCCAGAACGCCGCTGCGCGGCGGGCCGCATCAGCTGTGACGGAGCTGGGACAGCCCTCGATCCCAGGTGAGCCAGCACCTCTGTTCACCGGGCGCGGTGGGATGGCAGCACGGCACTTGCACCGTTGCCACTGGGAGGTGGCTGGTCGGTGTTCTCCGCTCCACCCCAGCCATGGCCATTCCCCAAGGCCCCGTCTGCGAAGTCCGCCTGCTCCTGGTGCACCGCTATGGGCCAGGGGTCCGCAAGCTCGGCTCCGCCCCCTGTGAGATCGCGTTTTTTGGCCGCCGCGGCAAGCCCGTCAAAAAAATGCGGCTGATCCCCGCCGAGAAGGCCTTCGCCTTTGCCCGCAAGCTGCAGGGCACCCCCGGCTGCACCGTCTCGGTCTGCTGAGCCAGGGGGCTCTGGCCCGGCTGCCGGTTGGTGGCCGGGCTTTCCGTGGGACGCTCAACCTGGGCTGAGCAGCTCAACACCTTCTGAGGCGGCGAACCGACGGTCAAAGCTGAGCACCGGCAGGGCACCGGTGCCGGCGGCCCGGGCCAGGATCAGCTGATCGGCCAGATCTCCTCCCAGGCGGAACTGCTCGAGGGCATCGATCACCGCGTCGATGTCATCCACCACAACGCCACGGGTGCGCACCAGCCGCTCCAGCAGTTGGTAGCGGGTTGCGCGCTCGAGGTCGTAGCCCCGCAGCACCCAGGCCACCTCAGCCAGCACCACATCCGGCAGGTACACACCGCCGCTGGCGATGGCATCAAGAAAGGCCTGTTCGGCGATCGGGGTCTGCTGCGGATCGTCCCCGATCAGCAGCCGCACCACCACGTTGGTATCAAGCGTCCTCACCGCCAACCGCCCGGGCAATGGCCCGGTCCATGTCGTCGGTGGTCATCACCCGATGCACCTTGGGGCGGTCCCGGAACAGGTCCTCAGGCTCGTACTTGGAGGGCACCAGCACCAACCGGCCATTCCGATCGATGGAAGCCTGCAACCTGGCCCCTGGCGTCAGGCCGAGCGCGTCTCGCAACTGCCGCGGAATCGTCAGCTGCCCTTTGCTGGTGAGCGTCACAGTGGCCATGAGTCCAGTGTAAGGCGATTCGCCTTACACTGCAGGTCACAGCCAGTGGCGGTAGGCACTCCGCTGCCGCCGGGCCCGGGCCTTGGAGCGAGCAGAGCCGAACTGGGGGCTGGATCCATCACGGCGGGGTGATCAACGCCGTGGCGCGGCCGCCCTGGGCGTGGTGCCCTTCACGGCCTCCAGATACAGCTCGGCGGTGCTCAAGGTCTGCAGGTTCACCGCTCCCCCGTGCTCGTGACCGCTCTCCGGCACAGCAGCTGAATAGAGGCCACTGCGCTGCTGGAACAGGAAGCTGTACACCGGGTGGCGGCGCAGCTCCTCCATGTAGTCCCCGTCGCTGAGGGCCACACCATCGGCGGTGAGGGGTTGGCCCTTGCCGTCCACTGGCAGCAGCCGCTCGCGGCCATCAACATCCCCCAGCTGGAAGTGCCCGCCGCACAGCGTCACGAAGGTGTCAAAGAACGTCCCCCGTTCATCGCCGCCCACCCGGCCTTCCGCTTCTGAGAAGAGGCGCTCCATCAAGCGCTCCTTGCGCAGGTTCTGCACCTGGGAGCGGGCCTCGTCCCGTTCCTTCTCCACGCTGCGCACGCGGCGCAAGTTGGCCTCGTTGAGCTGGCGTTCGCGCTCGCCCACCTGGCGCTCAAACTCCTCGCGCTTGCGCTCGGCGTCCTGCAGGCGGGCGTACTCGTCCGGGTTGATCTCCGAGAACCGCGACAGCTGGGCACGGGCCTTGCGCAGTTCTTTCTCCAACTGGTTGCTGCGGCGGCGTTCGGCCCGCAGGGGATCAGCAGTGCTGGTGGTGGCAGCAGGAGGATCGTCGTTGTCGCTGGGGCTGGAGTCCTGTGGCAGGGAAAGGTCGAGGGTGTCGTCATCGTCGGCAGCATCCAAACCCGCTTCAGCAGCGCCGTCGCTGTCGAGCAGGTCGGGGTCGGCGGCAGGCGGCATGGAGCTCGCAGGGCCCTGGTTGGGCTGCTGCTGGTGCTGGGCGTAGGTCTGCCATTGGGCAGTAGGGCCAGGGAACTGGAAGGAGTCTGAAAAGAAGGAGGAGGGCATCACCCATCACGGCTGTGGTGCTGCGAGCGCCCCGTCCGGGCTGCGCTCGCTCTCCCTGTTGCCAGCTCCTCAAAAGCCCTGCTCAGGTAGCTCCTCCAGCACAGGAGCAGAGCGCCGGGCCGGCAGGTCGATCCACTCCCCCGCTGGCAGCGGCGTGGAGGGCAGATAACCCGGCACAAGCAATTGCATCCCCGCCGGGATGGGAGTGGTGGAGCGGTAGACGGGCAGCAGCAGCGTGGTGCCAGCCGGCAACGGCTCAGTGCTGGGCCAGCTGCTCAGCTCCGGGTTGAATTGGCGCAGCAGGGAGAGGCTGATATTCTGCTCAGCCGCCACGCTGCTCAACGTGTCCCCTTCTGCGGTGACGTAGGCCTCGCTCTGCTGCAGCACCGGGTTGAGGCTGCGCAGCTTGGTCTCGGTGGTGCCATGGCGGCCAGCCAGCACCGCCAGCGAATCCCCCTCGACGGCGGTGATTGTCTGGGTGCTCTCCAGCTGGGGGTTGATCCGCCGCAACGTGGCCACGGTGGTGCCGTAGCGCTCGGCGATCAGGGTCAAGGTGTCGCCCTCCCGCAGCACCAGCACGCTGTGGGGTCTGAGCACCAGCTGGATCGCTTCCCCCAGCAACGGCTCCAGCAGCAGACCAATGCCACCGGGGCCGTAGTCCGCCCCGAAGTGCTGCACCAGACATCCCGCGAACTGACCCCGGCCGCCACTGGGCAGGCCGCCCTGGGGTTTCAGCAGGGCCAGATCCCCCAGCCACATCACCCCCTGGCAGGGGGCCTGCACCGTGCCCAGCAGCTCTGGATCCCAGGGCAGTGGCGCCTCCTCGCGGAAGCCCGGTGTGCCCCAATCGAGCTCGGCCGCCAACCAATCGAAGGTGTTGCTGGTGCTCACCGGCAGGATCGCCGCCCGGCAGAGGTAGCCGCGCAGCAGCACATCGCCGGGGTCGGTGAGAGCGGTGTCGTTGTAGCCGCTGACGATGCCGCTCTGCTCGAGGAAGCAGTCGATTACATGCCGGCGGATCGGAACCGGATTGCGGCTCTCGGGCCGGTCCACCTCGAACAAGCAGAGGCGGGCATTGGAGTAGGGCTGCAGCGCCAGCCACAGGGGGAGTTGCATCGCTCAGCCCCGCAGCAGCGATCCCCGGAAGGGGTCGGGATTGCACTGGCGCCAGTTGGCCAGCCGCGGCAGCAGCAGCGCCAGCTGGCCGATGTGTTGGCTGCGCTGTTTCCCCAGCACCACCGCCGGCGACGGTCCCGCGGGGTCCCACTCGCTCTCGGTTTCCTCCAGCAGCAGCTCGGTGGCGTACTCCACCACCGCCAACTTGCTCAATGGCAGTGGGTTGGGCACCACGCCACCGGCCACGCCCTTGCGCCGGCTGCGCACCGGGCTGTTCACCTCTGCCGGTGTCAGTGCGGCCAGCTGCTCATCCAGCGCCGCAATGGCATCGAGATAGCCCTGGGCGGTGCAGACCCCTGTGGGGTAATGGGTCTGCAGCTGGGCCATCTCCCGGTTCAGGGCCGCCAGGGCGGCACTGGTGACGGGGATGGACAGGGCAATGCGCAGGGCCTCGGCGTCGCCAGGGCGCCAGCTGCAGCTGGGTAGGGAGGACTGGGTCATGCCGACCCTTGCCAGCTCAACCCCTCGGCTTGGTTCATCCCTAGCTTCTATCCCTTAGCTTGATCCCATCTGATCATCACTGGAGGGATGGGCCATGCATGCGGTGAGCATGAGCGGGCTCAAGCACAACCCCGCTGAGGCACTACGTCAAGCCAGGAGCGGCCCGGTCGTGGTGCTCAACCGCGACCATCCCGATGCGTTGCTGATCGGCCTGGAAGAGGGGGGCGTGCTGCAGGCGCCGGGTGTGCGGGCAGCGCTGGCGACGGCCCTGTTCCGCGATGGTGAGCTGTCGCTGGTGCGCTCTGCCCGCGTGGCCGAGATGGATGTGGCCAGTTTCATCTCCCACCTCGGCCGCCTGGGCATCCCTGCGATCCGGCTCACGGCCGCTGAAACCAACGCCGATCTCGACACCCTGGAACAGTGGCTGCAATCGTCATCAGCGACGCCAGCCCGCTGATCGCGCTGGCCCGGGTGAACGGGCTGCTCTGGCTGCAGCAGCTGTTCACCGAGGTTGTGGTCACCGATGTGGTGCTGGCTGAGGTGCTCACGGGCCGCTATCCAGATACGGAAGCCCCGATCCAGCAGGCCCTCGCGGCGGGCTGGTTGCAGGCCACCGCGATTGACACCAGCGAGCCGGCGCTACCCGATCTCGACGAGGGGGAGGCGGCCAGCATCCGCCTGGCTCTGGGCTGCGGCGAGCCGGTGCTGCTGTTGATCGATGAGCGCGCCGGTCGAGCGGTGGGCCAGGAGCTCGGCCTCAGCGTGGCCGGCACCGCTGCCGTGATCGGCCTGGCCCGCCAACGCGGCCTGATCGCCTCTGCCAGAGCCGTGTTCGCTGCACTGCATGCCAGCGATTTCCGCATTGCACCGGCGGTGATCCAGGCCGTGCTGGATCGCTGTGGGGAGTGAACGGCCACCGCCGCAAACAGTCCCAGGCCACGGGTCTTCAGTCAGCGTTGCCATCGATCCCCAGCTGCTGGCGCAGCTCCACGCCGTCGATCACCCCCCGCTCATGCAGCACCAGCCACTCCTGCACCGAGGGCTGGGGTTTGCGCGGTGGCTGCGGCGGCACCAGCGGGCAGATCTCCACGCTGCAGGCCGGCGTGTCCGCAAGCTTTTCGCCAGTGAGGCGGGTCCACTGGCGCAGCAGGGTGCTGAGCATCGAACTCTTCTGGCCCGCCAGCGACTGCAGCACTGCAAAGCTCTGGCCGGCAGTCAGGGAAATCTCCAGCTCGGTGCGGGCTGGACCGTGGCCGCCGGCGGGGATCAGGGCGTCGCGGCGCATGGCCTCCTCCAGCTGCTGCAGGTAGGCCCGGTGCTCTGCCAGTGACCGGGCTTCTATTTCGACCCACTGGAACGTGGCGCCCTCCGGCAAGTCCATGAAGGAGGAGGTGGAGAGCACCAGCCGCTGGGGGCGTTGGGCATCTGTTCCCCCTGTCCCTGCACCAGAGCCGAGGGCGCCATCACTGCGGCGGAAGCCGTAGGCATCCACCAGGCCCGTGCGCACACCCACCGGCAGGGCCGTGCGGGAGAGAAGGTCTTCGTATTCGCTGCGGCAGCGGTAGTGGTTGAGGTACTGGTGCGCCAGGCCCAGGTGGGGAAGGTCGCCCTCACCAAAGGCGGTGCCATCCACCGAGTACCAGAGGGCCGGTATGTCAAAGCGCTGGGGCATCCGTTCCGGCTCCCCCACCGGCACCACGTCGTAGCCATCGGCAGCACCGGGATTGGGGTTGGCCTGCCAGCTGCGCAGCACCAGGCCGTCGTCGCTCAGCGACAGGCTGCGGTAGAGCCAAGCCTGCGGGTCCGGCACCAGCCCGCCGTGGGCATCGAGCACGACCGTGGCCACGGCGGCATTGCCAGTGGCGAAGCGGGGCGGCAGGGCCTGGCGGCGCGGCTCCCGCCAGACGATCTCCACCGGACCCGATGCCGGCGCACCGCTGGTGCCATCGGTGGGCAGGCGCCAGTTGAGCAGGTCGCCCCTGGGCACCAGCTGCAGCCGCGGCAGCGAAAGCCGATCGCCCTTGGCGAGGGCTTCCAGCCGGTCCCCTTCTGAAGGCCAGTGGTGCTGGGGCGGCAGCTGCAGGATCAGACAGCCGCCATCCCGCAGGGTGAGCAGGTCGGCCAGGAACAGGAACACCCCCAGATCCGTGCCCTGGCCGTCCACGTCGGTGGCCACCCGGCTTAGCGAATCAGGAAGCTCCTGCCAGCTCAGGCGCGACAGCATCCCCGCGTAGGTGCGCAGGGCATCGCGGTAGAAGCTGGTGGGCCGGGCCGCTTCCAGGCGCTTGAGATAACAGGTCTCTGGCTCCTCGATGCCGCGGGGCAGATACACCGACCGGCGGCTGGTGCCGTCAGGCAGCTCCAGCAGGGTCCAGCAGTCGTAGACCAGCTGGAGACGGTCCCTCAGACCCGAGAGGGTGGGGTGTTCCAGCCAGGGGGGCTGGTCAGGGGCTTGGAGCTGCAGCGCTGGTGGGGAGGAGGGGCTGCTGGGGGTAGTTGTCCTGCGGCGGCGGGTGGTGGGCACGGGCTGCTGGTGGGGTCGAAGCCATTGCCAGAGGCCGTGATTGGCAACCGGGAAAGCTATGCAGAATCTGCAGGGTTCCAGTCAGATCATCCGGGTAAGCGGCTCGGCCAGGACGAGGGGCAAGGGTTCATATGCGGGTCCGCATATGAACCAGGCTTGATGAGCCATCTGCCCGAGGGTGATTACTACGCAGTTGGTTTAGGGTTAAACCGGTAATGACTTCGAGTTCTTATACGGATCAACAGGGGCCTGGCTATTTTTTACCGAGGATCCGCTCATATAGCGTTAGGAGGACTGCCTAGAGGCGCTTGGCAAAGCCAAAATCTTAGCTAGAGTCTCGCACACAGGCCATTAACAATCATAGGAGTCATGAATATCTATCAAGAATGGAGATTTGACGATTCCCCATTTCAGGTGACTCCATTGCCGCCCTCTGAGCTAGGAGAGCAACTCCTTATTGGGAGAGAAAGAGAACTTGCCAGTCTCAAAAGAAAACTGTTCAATCCGCCCAAGATAGCGACCATTGAAGGGCTGAATGGCGTCGGAAAGACAAGCCTGGTCAATGTTGCTGCGTTTAAGGCGTATCGAGATTGTCTCTCGGGATGGAATGGTCCTCTGTTAATACCATGCAACAAGGTCTTTCAGTTGGACACAAGCAAGGATGCCGATGACTTTATTGACGAGGTCTTAATGGCAGTGGCGCAAACTCTGATCGATCGTGCCAAGGCAATTCAAGGTCTATGTGACTCAATTAAAACAGGGCCAATCGATAAATGGCTGAACTCGCCACAGATCAGCGGAATGCAGGGAGGCTTCTCAATCGTAGGCAATGGTGCAAACATAGGGGAAAGTTCAGAAACAAACACCTCGTCCGGCTTTGAGCGAAGTGGTTTTCGCAAAGAAGTTGAGCTCTGGCTGAAGCAGTTGTTTCCCACTCAGAACGATGGCGGAGTTATCTGCGTAATCGACAACTTGGAGCTATTGCAGACTTCAGACACTGTGCGGCAGCTTCTTGAGAAACTCAGGGACAGACTTCTTGTAATACCTGGTCTTCGCTGGGTTTTGTGTGGCGCTCTCGGGATCGTCCTGGGCACAGTTTCCTCCCCACGACTTGAAGGATTCTTGCATACGCCAATAGAAGTTGACGGCGTTGATAACACCTTGTCTGCAGAGATCTATCGCTCACGTCTTACTGCTTATGCCGCGCCAGAGTCCCAAGGCGTGTATTTGCCGCTGTGCTTAGAGGACTTTGAGGTCTTGTACCATATTTTGCATCGCAATCTCCGTAGCACACTGGGAAGGGCGGATAACTTTTGCCAATGGGTGGCTGAACGTGATCTCCCAGAAACTCTTGATGAAAAGCGCAGTGTCTTTAGCGAGTGGTTACATGCAGAGGCGTCTGCGGCACTCAATGCTGCACAGTCAACGTTGAAACCTCGGGCATGGGAGGTCTTCTCAGTCGCAGTAAGCCTTGGTGGCGTCTTCTCTCCTAGTGATTTTCAAGAGTTTGAATTCAATAGTTCCATGGCCTTGCGTCCGCATGTCAAAGACTTAGAGGATGCTGGATTACTGGTTAGCACACAAGATGAAGGAGATAAGCGACGAAAGACAATTCAAGTAACCCCTAAGGGATGGCTCGTGAAGTATGCGCAGGACGAAGCAGAGAAAGTTGCTTAGGCCACCCAACATCCAGATCCAGCGGATGGGGCCAAAGGCTTCTGATGTGTCTACCTAGCTACTTCCCACCGCTGATCAGGAGCATTCAATCAACAGGGAAGGCAACCACCCGCACTGAGCAGGCCTCAGCAATCTGAACCCACTGCTCGCGGCTAAGCCCTATTTGCTCCAGCATCTCGCCGACACCAACTCCTGAGGTGAGTAACCGCTGCCCTCGCGCATGAATCTCCCGCCAGGTGGGCGGCACCTTCAGCAGGAACCCGTTGTCCCGCAGAAAGTGGGTGATTTCTCCATTGGCGTAGGTGCGGCCATAGGGCCGAAACGGTCCCCGTGAAGGGTCATACCGTCGAGCCGCCTTGATCAAGCCGATCATCGCCAGCTGCAGCAGGTCTTCCTTGGGGTGGACAGTGCGGCGGGCAAAGTTGCCGGCGACCTTCTCCGCCAGGTCCCTGTGCTGCAGCGCCAGGGCATCGGCAGCGGCATGGGGCCGCACCGGCCGCTCTCGCCGGGGCCTGCAGCGCTGAGGCCGCTGACCCTGGGCTCCGGGGTGGTGTCGCACTGGAGCATGGAGGTTGATCTCCAGCTGCTGCGCACGGGCATGGCACGCCGGCCTGCGATAGCGCCGTCGCCGCAGCATCCGCTCCGCCCCGGCGGCATCGCCCACCAACACCACCATGAGCGGCAGCACCAGCTGCACAGCAGCAGGAGTTAGCACGGCAGGGCGTGGGCTCTCCACTGCGGAAGGCTTGGGATGTTCCCGCACTGCGGACACCATCGGCATGCTCACCGGCTCACCAGAAGCGGTGTCACCACCGGCTGGATGCCCTGGGCCTTCCAGTAGCGGCCCTCCAGCCACAGGGCACCGTGGCAGAAGGCATCCACCAGGTCCTTGCTGCCCTTGGGGAAGCGAATGGCTTCCTCCACCAGCGGCTGGGCGCGGTGGTGAAAGCGGATCTGTCCCGACTCCACCAGGGGGGCGACGGCATGGGCGCGGGTTTCCTTGCTGCCTCTCGCAGTGATCGGCAGCATCCCCGGCACCCGCCGCCGCAGGGACTGCAGCACCGCCGGCCCGTTGGCGGCGTCCTCGATCAGCACGGCATTGGGGCGCAGCCCCTGCTGCTCAAGCGCCTCCAGACAGCCCAGCAGGAAACGGATCACCTCCGGCAGGCCAAAGCGGTGCCGAGCGGCCCAGAGCACCTCGATCTCAAGTGCCGCTGGCGCCATCTGCCCCTGGGGTTCACCCGATCGGGGGATGGCATTCCAAGCCGGTGGCGCCAGCAGGCCAGCCAGGCAGAAGCCGCAGTAGTCGCTCTCCGCCTCCCCCTTGAAGCTCAGGTCACACGAAAGCGCCAGCAGGGCGTAGTGGCGCTGGCTGCCGCCCTCTCGGGGGAAGGGCGGCCGGATCCACTGCCTCAGGAAGATGGATCCAGACGCCGGGCTGGGCCGCTGCTGATAAAGCGCCGCCCACCAGTAGGCCCCGAGACGGGCCCTGATCTTGAGCAGTTCCGGCAGGGGGAACCGCTCCGGGCACAGGGCTTCTCCCGGCTGCCGCCAGTCGGGGATCAGGGTGCAGGTGGGCGGCAGCTGGGGGCGATCGGTCGGGTCCTCAGCGATGGCCGGCAGGTCCAGCACGGTCCAGTGCTGCGGGGCTTCCCCCAGCTCCTGCTCCAGCAGCCAGCCGATCACGTCCTGGTGGTCCCAGCGGGTGAGGACCACCACCTGCGCCGAGAGGTTCGGCTGAGTGCTGCCGTCCGGCCCGAGCACTGAGGCCGGTTCGGCGCGGGTGAGCCACACCGAGCGCAGCCAGTCGATCAGCTTCTGCCGCAGCGCCGGGCTGGCGGCATCGCCAGGGCCCTTGTAGGGGTCGTCGATGATCCCGAGGCTGTAGCCCTTGCCCGTGAACGGGCCATCCACACCAGCAGCGATGCAGCCTCCGCGCTGCCGGGTGAGCCAGTTGCCCACCGCCGCCGAATCGCGGGCCAGCAGGTGGCCGGTCACCCGGTAGAAGTGGCGCGCCTCTCGGGAGTGGGCATAGGCCAGCTCCGCCGAGTACGACGCGATCGCCGCGAAGAGATGCGGGTAGCGCTGCAGGAAGTAGGCCGGGAACAGCTTTGAGACCAAGAGGCTCTTCCCCAGCCGGGGCGGACAGGTGACGATCAAGCGGCCCAGCTGGCCATCGGCGACGGCCTGCAGCAGCTCGATCAGAAGCCCGGCCCAGCGGTGGAAGCCGTAGCGGGGGTAGGCCTCGGCGATGAAGCTGCGCAGGCTCTGGGGTTCCGCTGGCTTGGCTGTGGTGGTTGTGGGGAGGTGCAGCAGGCCGGCGTCGCCCCAGGGGTCGAGCTCCGGCAGCAAGCCACCCTCTGCAGCGGCAGAGGTTTGGGGCAGGGGCACCGATGGTAGTCCCCTTGTGGCCGGAGCTGTCCTCATGCCCGTGGCTCCGGCGGCTTGATGGGGGCTCGCAGCAGCCCGCCGATCTCAGCGATCACCCGGAAGGCGCCGACGGCAGCGTTGAACTGGCCCGCGTCCATCGCCCGGCGGGCGCAGTCATTGAGGGCAAAGATCTGCTCGGCCTGGTGACGGCGCCGGTCGGTGAGCAGCTCTTCCACCATTCGCTGTCGCGCCAGCGCCAAATAGCGGCTGATCGTTTTGATGTTGGTGATTCCCCAGTTCTGGGCTGCTTTTTCCCTGATCTGTGCAAGTGGCAGCCGCTGGGCGATCCACAGCTGCGCCTCGGCGATGCGGGTCTCCACCTCCATGTGGGTGGCGCGCGGTTTGTGGATCGGGTTGCGGCGGCCCCGGGGCGGATTGCCCTTGCCGACTGGCCGGCTGGGGTCGGCGGCCGGCCAGATCGGGTTGCCGTCGTCGTCCTGCTGGGTCGGGGCAGCACGCAGCTCATCCAGCGACTCAGTGCCTGGTTCTGAGCCAGCGACCGCTGTCGGTGGCTGCTCGGGGCTCATGCTCCCCCTCCACGACTGGGCGGCAGAGCAGGGAGCGCCGTCCCCTGGGGGGACTGCCTCAGGATCAGCCGCACATAGGCGGCCCACTGCTCAGGGGTGAGCACCACCCGCCAGGTGCCGCCGCGGAAACGTACCAATGTCGCCGCGAACGGCACGGCGGCGTGCTCGGCCTGCAGGGCGGCCTCGTCTGGCTTGAGGCGGGCCGCGGCGGCGGTGTTGGCCCAGCTGGCCACCTGGATCACATGGGCCGGCACGCCATCGAGGTCGCCGGTGTCACCGCCGGCCGTGGTGGTGCGGCCGGCCCCGAGCTTGCGGCGCACCACCAGGCCCAAGAGATCACTCAGCAGCTGGGCCGCTTCCCGCTCGGCCGCATCCCCCTTGCGCTTCTGGGGATTGGCCATCGTTCAGCTCCGGCCCGGCTTGATCGTCCAGAACGCCTTGCCCTGTTTCTCCGTGGCGGCGCCGGTGGCAACAGCCAGCCGCTGGGCCTCCTTGAGGGCCTGCTCCTGCTGTTTCAGTGGCTCGGGGTAGGCGTAGCTGGTGCGCCCGGCCGACCAGGAGAAGCTGCAGCCGTTGTGGGAGAAGTTGGCATCCAGCTCGCCGGCCTCCAGGGCCCCGCTGAGCTGCTCCAGCAGCGAGGAGAGCTCGGCGTCGATGCTTTTTTGCTGCAGCTTGAGGACCGTGATGCGATCAAGCAACGCGTCGAGGGCAGCGCTAGCCATTGAGGAAGAGCTGGCGGTGGTGGCAGCCATCAGCAGAGCCAGCGAGGGACAAAGAGACGCGAGTAATCGACCTGCAACAAACCATAGCGGCTCGATAGTCCGAATGCACTGATTCGGTACAACGAGCCTGCTGCGTTGGTTGGCGGCTGGCTCACCAGGGCCGAGAGCGGCCCACGTAGCCCGCCCACGCTGATGCCCAGGCCGCCAGGCATTCCTCGCGGGAATACAGCGGCGAGAAGCGGGTCTCCCCCGGCCGGGCCCAGATCGTCTGGCCGGCGTCGTAGTGCACGCCCCAGGTGGCTTCCAGCACCATGTAGCCGCCCAGCTGGGCGCGGGTGCAGTAGCTGCCCGATCCAGGCCGCGAGAGGGTCTTGAGGTCAGCGAGCACCCGCAGGCCATCGGCGTGCTGGATGTAGCCGGTGTCGTAGGTGCCGGCCAGGTTGCGGATCAGGCAGCAGGTGGGCCGCTCGGAAGCGATCACCGTCACCTGCTGCCAGTGGGGGTGGGCCAGCAGCGGCTCGATCCAGTCCCGGTAGTTGCCAGAGCGCAGGTTTTCCAGCTGGCGGCTGGCCTGCTGGCGTTGCTGGGGCAGGGGATGGAAGCGGCTGTGCAGCAGCGCCTCCAGCGCCAGGTGCACGATGTGGCCCCGCGGCTCCCAGACGTGGCGGGTGGCCTCGATGCGGGCCATCGCCCAGTCGCTCTTGGCTGAGCCGACCACGCCGGTGACGGACACTGCGAAGAGGTGATCCCCCAGCCAGTAGCGGTGCTCGGGGTCAGTGCGCCGCAGGCCTGGGATCGGTGCCAGCCAGTTGCTGGGGTCAGCAACAGCAGAGCTGGCTGTGGGGAGAGAACACCTGATCACCGCAGCCTCACATGAAACACTAAATTCGTTCTTTTCTTTGTATTCCCTTCTGGCGCAGTTGATCTGGGGTGGTCTGGGCGCGGCGAATTCTTTCGATTCTTGGACATTCTTTGGCCCCCAGGAGGCCACAGGCCCAGGCCCTGAAAGAACACAAAGAATGGCCAAGAAATCACACCCCAAAAATCACTCAGACCGCCTGCAGCGCAGTGGAGGGGAAAGAAAACGATGAATTCAGCCCTGATCTGGTGAGCGTCGGGACCAAAGGCGCTGCGTTGCTCAGGCCGTGGGATGGCAGCAAAGAATCGAAAGCATGCAGGGCAGATCGCACGCCGCAGACCCGGCCAGATCGGTTGCAGTGCAGGGGAGTGCAAAGAATTCAAAGAAGCACCCCCTACAGATCGAACTCACGCGACAGCCACTCCGCGCCTGCATCGCTGAGGCCGTAGCGCAGGTAGTAGCTCTGGCCGCTGGTGCCCACACGGGTGGCCATGACCAGGCCGTCCAGGTTGCTGAGGAAACGGCCGAGGGCGTTGTAGATGCTCAGCGCCTCTCCCTCCAGATCCCGTTTCAGGCGCGCTTCTGCAGGCGCCGCGCCGATCGCCTGCACCAGCTCCAGCAGTCCAACACCAGCCAGTCCATTGGTATGCAGGGCCTGGAGATAACGCAGCGCCTGCTTCTGCTTCTCGCTGGCCTTACGCACCCGCTGGGCGGCGCGATCCAAATCGCTCTCCTGCTCCTGCTGCTCCTGCAGCGCGTCGTAGGTGCCGAGTCGCGCGAACGAGCCGGTGTTGCCGTCGATGGACACCACCAGATCCGCTGGCGGGCCAGAGCGGGCCTCACGCACGAGCCGACGCTGGGGTGAATCCTTGATCAGCCGGTTGCCCTTGGCCAGGTAGTGCAGGGTGAGGATTGTGTTGGCCGCACCGGCGATGGCGTTGTGACCCGAGAGGGCCTCGGTGCCGGTGGTGTCGTTGGCCTTGTTGCAGTGGTGGATCAGCAGCATGGTGCCGCCGGCGTCGGTGACCTGGTGCTTGAGGTCGTAGATCAGCGAGCCCATCTCCGGGTCGTTCTCGCCAAAGCAGCAGCTGCGGGTGATCGAGCGCAACGAATCAAGAATCAGCACCGCCCCGCGGTGTTCGGCCAGGCAACTCAGAAGTGCGTCGAGGTTGGCCTCGGTGACCCTGAACCGGCGTGACCACAGCAGCAAGGGGTGATCCCAGATCCCCAGCTGCTGAAGCATCTGGGCGGTATCGCCGTCGCCCTGATCGTCAGTCACAAGGATCACCGGCCGCGGTTCCTCCGGTGCCCCAAAGCCAAGAAAATCCTCGGCGCAGAGCAGGCAGCGGGCGAGAGCATGCACCAGCCGCGTCTTGCCCACCTTGGCCCGCCCTCCAATGATCGTCAGATCGGCGCGAGGGATGCAGAGCGGAATCTCCCACTGCACCGCCGGTGGGGGCATGGCAGCCCGTTCGTCTTCCGTAAGGGGGTGGAAGCGATTGCCGTTGCGCAGATCGAGGGCCTCGAGGGTGAGCTGGCCTATCTCCTGCAGCCGCAAGGCGTTCTTGAGTTGCAGAGCAGCGTGGGCCTCTCGCACGCGGGCACTGCGGCGCAGGCTGTTGCGCTCCCGAGCCACCAGGGAGCGGATGCAGTGTTCCAGGGCGTTAAAGCGTCGATTGAATGGCAGGTGCACCTTTCCCCAGCACACCCGGGTGTCGGGTCTGGGGGAGAAACGCTGCGGGCCAGGCCCGGAACCCTTGGTGCCCCTGGCATTGCTGCTGCGCTCGCCGCCCTTGCCGCCGGGATGGCGACCGCCGGTGTCGCTCTGATGTCGGCGGCTGCCTGTCGCCTGTACCCCAGGGGGCCTGGGGGTATGAGCCGACTCCGGTGGCAACCAGCCGTGTTGACGGGCATGGAACCAGAAGGTGGCAGCGTTGATCTGCTCACCGCCGGAGCTGGCCACCTGGCGGATGTCCCAGCCGCAGCTGGCTGAGGGGCTGTGGGCCTCCATCAGGGCGATCGCCAGCTCGCGGTCGTGGCCGGCCTGCTCGCAGGCCTGGATTAGGCCCCAGAGGAGGTTGCGGTAGTCGGCGTAGGTGTTGCTGCCCGCCACGCGGCGGGGGATGGCCGCCAGGGCGGCGCGGATCTGCTCCAACGGCCGTGGCGGGCCAAAGTCCTCATCGCCCAGCTCAGGCAGCGGAATGCCAGTGCCTGGAACCTCGTAGGGCTGCTGCAGGGGAATCTCTGGTTGCGGTGCGGCATCTGCAACCGGTTCGGCAAACTCATCGGGCAGCAGCGCCAGGGCGATGTCCTCCGGCGCGTAGCGCTGGCCGCTCACGTGCACCAGCTCCACCAGGGCGGTGGGCTGCCCGCCGGCATCGATGTACCAGCAGCCCGGCAGCCGCAACACGCGTGAGGCGTCCTTGCAGTGGGGATCACCGCCGGCGTAGGCGATCAGCTCCGCCTGCAGCGGTGCCCACTCCTGCGGCGGGATCGGTGTGTCGAGTAGCCAGTAGCAGTGGGCCGACTTGCCGCCGCTGAGCACGATCAGCGAGGGCTCCGGCAGCCCCAGCTCCTTCCAGGCATTCAGCTGCCAGGCGATCGGCCGGTCGTCCCACTCCACGAAGAACGCCCTGCAGGCCGTGATCTCGCATTTGCGGTCGCCGCCGTCGTTGATCACCAGGTAGATGCCCCGGCCTTCTCGCTGCCACTGCTCGGCCGCATCAAGGTCAAACGGGCCTTTGCGGGCACCGATCACCGCCTTGGCTGGGTTGGCGCGGTGGGGGAAGGCGCGCAGCCGGGCGCTGGCCTGGTCCTTGCCCAGCAGGGAGAGGAACTGCTCGGCGGCAGTGCGGTTGATACAGGCCTGAGTGGGACTGGTGGCCGCTTCAGCGCTGGCCATCGAGCCCCTGGCGCTGGCGGGGCTTGCTGGCAAGCTGCTCGCGTTCCATGGCCTCGGCCACGATGAGGCGGATCACCGAGGAACGCGAGAGCACACCGCCACGGGTGCGCGCATCCAGCCAGTCCCGCTGCTCAAGCGTGAACTGCACGGAGAGCGGGGTCATCATCGAGGGCATGGGAACCTCGGCATGTCGAATCAGTTTATTCATGCTGGCACAGGCTCGCTAATCTGATTCCATTGACGAATAGGGCATGGTTGACAGCGCGGCGGCGGATCGGGCAGCGGAGAAGGTCCGCAAGCTGGTGGCGATGAGCGCCTCCTCCAGGTGGGGTGAGGCGCTCATCGTCACCAGCGCCTTCCTGGCCTGTCGCCTGATCCGCGCGCACGACCTGCGGGTCAGCGGGCACCCTCCCTCTGCAGCGTCAGCGCCTGGAGTGCCGACGGCAGGGGTGCACCACAGGCAGCCCACAGCCGAACCCCATGGCTTTCGCCGCATCCGCGTCCGCCATCCCGGCCATTGCCGCTGCTGCGGCAAGCCGATCGCCCTCGGGGAGTGGGCGCTCTGGTGCCCTGGCAATGGCTTGCGTCACCCGCTCTGCACTCCCTGAGCCGCTGTTGTGCCGCCGAGATCCAGCAGGCCTTGCGGGCGCTGCTGGCGGGTGAGGCCTTCCTGGCAGATAGGCCCTGGAGTGAGATCTGGTGGGGCCGGATGCGGCTCGATCTGACCAGCGGCTGGCAGCTGGAGATCGCGATCGAGCGCGAACAGCTTGGGGCACTCACGTGGGCTCGATCCCCTGATGGGCGCGACTGGGAGTACGGCTGTCAACGCGATGACTGGACCCTGGGGCCCGACAGCCGCATCGTCGAGCCCGTGGCGTTGCTGGAGCCGGAGCAGCGCCAGCAGCTGGAGCGGTTGCTGCAGCAGGCCATCTGCTGGCCTGCGCCGCTGTTCCGGCCTGATCAAGCCGTTTTCTGTGGCCTGGTGAAGCCTGAAGCTCGGCGCGGCAAGGGCCGGCACTGCCGCCAGCGGGCCAGGCCCCATGGCCGCTGGCATCACGGTGCTGCCGATTCCAATCGGCGCCAGAAGCCTTAGCCTCTCGCTAATGGCCAGATTCGAGTCCTGATGAGCTCTGAGTACCGGTACATCGAGGCCAAGCAGCTCGAGGCCGGCCAGCAGTTCGGCCGGATGCTCAGGCGCTGGCGGGAGCTCAACAACTGGACCCAGTACACGGCCTATAAGTGGGCCAAGGAGGCCGGCTTTGAGGTGATGGCGCCGAGCACCTTGAGCATGTTCGAAAACGGCAAGGCGCCCAAGCCCAGGCCGGAGAGTTTCTTTGCCCTCGCCGAGGTCAACCGCCGGCTGGCCGCCAGGGATTTCAACGGCGTGCGCACCCGGGCCCTCAAGGACCTGATCAGCCAGGCCAAACCCCTGATGGATGACGAGAAGCGGGTGTGGGGGCCGGCGGAGTTCTGGAGCTGCCACCTGGGCCTGCTGCCGGTGCCGAGCGCCTACCAGGCGCCCGTGCTGCCGGCCCAGCCAGAGGTCGATGCCGCAGAAGCGGAAAAGCTGAGCGAGCAGTGGCGCGGCCAGTTGGTGCAGACCGCCAAGCAACACGGTATTGGCGTGATGGAGGCCCTGAGTTCGGCTGCCAAGGCAGCGCCAGCCAAACAGCGGCAGGCCTTCCAGGCGATGCTGGCCGGCTTTGAGCCGTATTCCGCCAAGCAGCTGCAGGGCATGTGGGACGGAGAGGCATGGCTGCCGCAGCGCTGGCTGGAGGAATGGTCCACCAAGACGGGCGCCAACTGAGGCAGGCACGCACACCTCCCGGAGCAGATTCGGAGTACGCCATGTCTTGCGTGGCGCAAGATACAGATTCGGATTAGCGAGCCGCTAATATCCTGGACAAGCGGGCGCCGGTCCCGCAGTGCCTTCGATGACCACCACCCCTTGCGGGCGGATGGAGCCGACGCCAGGTCCCACCGCCGCCTTTGATCTCAACCAGGCCCTGTTGCAGAGCCGCGAGCAGGCCCGCGCCCAGTGGGCCGAGGGCTTGGCCCAGTTCCAGTCCCAGATGGCCGCCATCGCCGACACCTCCATGCAGGAGGTCGTGCAGGCGGCGGCGCCAGCCTTTGCCCTGGGCTTCTCCTTCAGCGCCCAGAAGCTGATCAACGAGGAGCATGAAGTGCTGCGAGTGACCCTGCGGCACCGCGGCGGCGCCGAGGAGTTCAGCGAGGCCCAGGCGCCCCAGGATGGCAGCACGGCCTGGCATGCGCTGACCGCTTCCCTGTTGGCGGGCCTGCTGGGCATTCCAGTGGGCAATTATCCTCGAACTATCGAGCCGGATCAGGTGCGACCGCAGCCACAGCCGTCGCAGCCAGGTGCCCCTGGTGCGAGCGCTTCAAGCGTCGGCACCGCAACCGCCGCACCCTCCCCCTCTGAGGACGACCCTGACGCCGCAGACGACGAGTGGGACACCGGCGCTCCGGATGGGCCGGAAGCCGGCGACTCCGGCCTGGAGCCCCTGACTGCAGACGAGATCGCCACGCTGCACAAGTTCCTCGGGGCGATGCCCCAGGAGGCGCGCAAGCGCTTCACGATCGAGTTCCGCCACCACTTCCAGGTGCCTCGGGAGGTGCGGACGATCAAGGACCGCATCACCCAGCGACGCCACAAGGACTTCATCGACGTGTTCGAGCGCGAACTGGCGGGGGGAACGCCATGAGTGTCTGCCGCCGCGCCTACGCCAGGCCCCAGCCGCGGTCGCAGCACGGCCGTCACACCCTGTGCGTCTGCGTGCACAGCGATGTCTACCGGCAGGTGAAGCAGCTGTCGGCCGAGCACCAGCTGTCTCTTTCCGGTGCCGCCCATCACCTGTTGCGGCTGGGTGCCGGCCTGGAGCCCCTGCTGCCCCTGTCCTCTTCCTCTTCCAACCTGAACAGCAAGTCCCATGGCGATTGAACTCAACGACGGCAGCCGCAGTGCGGCGCCGGTGATCCGTCAACAGCGCCTCGGTGAGGTGGCCTATCTGGCGATCGTGCGCCCGGAGCAGCGCGACCGCTTGCGCAAGAACCTCAGCAGCGGCGCGATGGAGCCGATCCCCAACGGCAGCGACCGCCAGGGCCGGCCCAAGGTCAAGCAGGAAATGGTGGTCCATGCGATCGCCATGCCCGGCACGACGATGGAGGCGCGCATCGGTGATGAGGGCGGGGTCCCGGCACCAGGGGATCGGGTGCGGCTGATCCTCAAGGCCAAGGGTTTTGGCGAGTGGATCGAAGCGCGCCGCCAGCACCGCCGCGGCCGGCTGAACGTGGGGGATGTGCTGGTGCTGGAGACCCGCTGGGCCCAGCAGTACGACCAGGCCGGCAACCCCAAGGGCCCCAAGATCGAAGACCAGGCGGCGGCCGATGCGGTGCCGCGCAACGTCACGATCGGTTTCTACGGGCCGCTGAGCATCCGCGAGGGCACCGATCCCGCCTGGATCGAAGCGGCGGAGCAGGCCTACAAGGCTGATGAAGCCGCCGCCCGCCAGCAGCAGGCGATTCCCCTGGCGGACGGGGAGGACTACGGCGATGAGTTCGCTGATGAGGAGGTGCCGTTCTGATGGCCTACCCCCAACACCCTGGCCGCACGCCGCGGCCCATGGCCCAGCCGCAATTGCCGGCCTTTTGCCGCACACGCCGGCCCATCACCACCACCGTGCGACTGGGCGACCTGCGGCAACTGCAGTGGCTGCTGTGGCTGGTGCTGGCCCTGCAACTGAGCACGGTGCTGCTGGTCCTCTCACCTTCCCAGCCATGAGCAGCACGTCCGCTCTGGTGCCCTACCTGTTCGAGGGGCACCGCATCCGGGTGAGCACCGATCAGCAGGGAGAAGCCTGGATCGTCGTCGCCGATGCCTGCGCTGCGCTGGCGGAGAGCCCGATGGCCTGGGCCATGGCGAACAGGCGAGACGAGGAGGAGCACTGCCTCCATTCAGAAGAGGGCCCCGGCGCCGATGGTTTCACCCTGGCGCTGATCCATGAGGCCACGCTGCTGCGCAGGCTGCTGAACAGCGACAACGCCAGCGCACGGCGGATGCGGCGCTGGCTCACCCATGACCTGTTGCCCTCCCTGCAGCGCCGCCAAGAGGGCAACGGAGAGCTGCCACGACGCAGCATCGAGGCGATCCGCAGGCAGACCGCAGCGGAGGTGCTGCGCGGCGCCGACGAGATCATCCAACTCACCGGGGTGTCCCATGCCGAGGCCCTGCTCAGCGTTCTGGAGGAGATCCAGGCCCACAGCAGTCCCGCCGCGTCTGACCTGAAGCAACGCGTCTCGCAGCGTGCAGCGGTGGTCTGGTTGACGGCTAATCAGGTAGCGGACCGTCTGGAGGGAACGCTCCGCCACACCAACCAGCGGCTCGCTACCGCCGGATTGCAGCAGCGCAACGAGGACGACGACTGGCAGCTCACAGAAGCCGGGCGTGACTGGGGTGTCGCCCTGCCGCTCTGCAGTCGGGTAGAGCGCCGCCAGCAGATCCTCTGG
Organism: Synechococcus sp. RS9909; assembly: GCF_014279595.1. Lineage (NCBI taxonomy): Bacteria > Bacillati > Cyanobacteriota > Cyanophyceae > Synechococcales > Synechococcaceae > Synechococcus > Synechococcus sp. RS9909. Next base: position 1,159,974 of record NZ_CP047943.1, on the reverse strand, counting down.
GATCCGGCCGTGGTGGCGTTGCTGCACCAGACCAACTGAAAGGCAACAAACCAATCCAAGACACACACCTGAGACCCAGACCATCAGCCATGACATCCGCAACCGATCGACTGCTGCGGCTCCCGGAGGTGATCCACCGGGTCGGCCTCTCACGCACCACGATCTACAGCCTGATCGCCACAGGCGAGTTCCCCAGGCAAATCGTGATTGGCCCACGGGCGGTGGCCTGGTCCCAGCAGGAGCTGGAGGACTGGATCACCTCCAAGCGTCAGGCCGCCTGCAGCGCTGATGGATGTCCAGCCATCGCTGCGCTCAGCTCTGAGACGGGAGCCAGACCGGCAGCGACGGCCACCTGATCGAGTAGATCGGCCCAGCGCTGCAGCATGTCGGAGCGCTCCTCGAGGTATTCGGCCCAGTCGTAGGCGCGGCTAACGCTGTTGCCATCGGCATGGGCCAGCTGCTTTTCAGTGACCACCCTGGGGATCTTGAGCTGCTCGATGCAGTTGGTCTGCCCGAAGCCCCTGAAGCCATGGGGTGTCTGCCGCCCCTGGAAGCCCATGCGCCGCAAAAGCATCGAGAGGCAGCCATTGCTCATCACCCGAAGCTCGCCGCTGCCGCGGTGGTTGGGGGTGTGAAAGACCAGATCGGTGTGGCCGGTGATCGGCCGCTGCATGTCGAATAGGTGCCGCGCCTGTGATGAGAGCGGCACGATGTGCCGAACACGGGTCTTCATGCGTTCAGCGGGAATGATCCACTGACGACCCTCGGTATCCACTTCGCTCCAACGGGCTTCCCGCAGTTCACTGGGCCGCACCAGGGTGAGCATCATCAGGCGCAGAGCGATGAGGCTGCTGCGCTCGGCCAGTCGTTGACGCTCAAAGCGATCGATCACCTCCAAGAGCTCGGGAAGTTCCACCCAGCTGATGCGGTGGTAGTGGGTGACGCGGGTGGCGGCGATGACCTTGCGGGCTTTGACGGCGGGGTTGTCCTGCCGCAGTTCGAGATCAACGGCGTGCTCAATCACGCGACGGGTGACGTCATTGCAGCGGCGGGCTTGTTCATTGGCACCTCTGGCGAGGATGGGCGCGAGCAGCTGGGTTTCAATGTCGCTGCGGCTGATCGCCTCGATATCCAGTTGACCGAGTGCCGGGATCACGAAGTGATTAAGTTTCTCCCGCATATCTCTGCAATAGCGGGGGCTCCAGCTGGCGCTGTGGTGCTCGAACCAGGCCTGGGCGATCTGGACGAAGGGACGGCTGCTGCTTTCGGCCTGGTTGCGCTGCTGCGTTGGGACCTGGGTGCGCGGATCGATGCCAGCTTTGATCCAGGTGTTCAGCTCCAGGGCCTGCTTGCGGGCATCGGCGAGCCGCACGGCCGGGTAAGGGCCGATGGTGAAGGTGCGGCGTGCTCCCTGCCAGCGGTAGTCCTTGCGCCAGGTCTTGGAGCCGGAGCGCGCCACCCAGAGATAGAGACCGTCACGGTCGTGGTGCTTGGTGCCCGGCCGGTCCGGGTCGGGCCGCAGGGCCTGGATCGCCTTGTCACTGAGCATGGCGGACAGCGCCGAAACGCTGGCGCGGGAGAGGATGTCGGCGGTTTAGCAAGCAGGGTGACGGTATAAGTCCGCACCCGGCTGGCTATACCGCCAAAAATACCGCCATCCGCAGCGGCAGTAACCGGTTTCCCCCGGATCTACCCGGACGAGCCAAAAGGGCAGATCGACTGTGCTGCAGTGGTTTTGGGATTTCTGCGGATCCCTTCGGATCCTGTGAAAACGGAGAGGGTGGGATTCGAACCCACGGAGGCTTGCACCTCGCTGGTTTTCAAGACCAGAGCCATCAACCACTCGACCACCTCTCCCTGCACCTGCCCGGTCCAACCAGGCAGGCGAACAGTTTAAGCGGCGCACTGCCGCCATTCAGCCCTGGGGCTTGGCCAGCGGCAGCAGGCATTTGTCGGAATCGCAACCGGCCGGGCCGGCCTCGCTGAGCTCACCACCGTCATAGCGCTGCAGCGCTTCAAAGAAGTTCTGGCTCACACGCCGCTGGATCACCTCCTCCTGCATCCGCTCATAGGTGGCGGCATCGATCGGCTCGAAGGGCAGGCGGGGGAAAGTGGCGTTGGCATCAAAACGGGCCAACAACGCCGCGGAGATGTAGCCGTCACCGCGCTCGATCGTCTGGTGCAGGGCGTCGGTGAGCGGTTCGATCTCGTGCTCGCGGAACTCGATCGTGGCCGAGGTGTTGTGGGCGGTGTAGTGCGTCTGCACCTGCATGTAGAAATCGAACTGGGCCATCGCCGAAAAGGCGTTGATGTCCACCGCATCAGCTCCGGGCAGGTTGGCCCAGCTCACTTCCGTGGGAATCTCCACCAACCACTCGGTGCAACGGGGATCAAAGGGATCGTCGAGCAGACGGCCCTGCTCGTCCTTGTCCGACTGGGACGGCACCACGGTGTAGCCGTAGTCCATGCAGGCCATCGCCACAGGATCATTCTTGCGGAAGGTGATCCGGCGGATGAAGCGCTGTGCCTTGGGCGGATGCCAGCCCGGCGCGGCACCGGTGAGCAGGCTCTTGGTGCCTGCCGGTTGCACCGTGGTGCAGCGGTTAGGACGACGCAGACCATGGCGATCGCAGTAGTCCCAGACGGTCTCGTTGACGATGCGCTTCCAGCGGCTCAGGTAGGCCGCCTCCTGTTGCTTGAAAGCGTGACCCTCCTCGCTGTCGGGGCGACCGGCCTCCCACCAGCGCAGCCAGGGGGTGCCGAAGGCATGCACAAAGAAATCGAACAGCCCCGTGAAGCTCACCCCCACGATCGGATCCCAGGCGCGGCTCTGGCGGTAACGCTCCACCTCGAAGCGGTGGTTGAGCAGACAGGCCACCGACAGGGCGCCGGCGCGGAAGGCATCGCGCTGGCCCTCCTCGTCACTGGGATCGATCTGGTTGAGATGGATCTCAGCCAGGTTGCAGTGGAAATCAGCCCCGAGGATCTCGCCACAGGGGTTGAGTCCGTAGCGACCCAATCGGTGCTCCAGCTCATCGGCAGCCATCGGACCATGGTTGAGGCTCAACCAGCGTCCGGCCTCCTGGCGGCCCTGATCGCAGTAGATGTCGATGAATTCCTTGCGCAACTCCGGGGTGGTGAGCAGATCGGCATTGGAGCGGGCGATCGCTTCGGGGGCGAACTGAATCGCGCCCTCACCGCTGTGGAACTGCTTGGTGACCGCCTCCAGCAGCACCTCACGACTGGGTCTGGTGTGATACACGCGGGTGTGATTAGCCATCCGCAACGCGTCCCGCTCCGGATCGATGCGCCAATTGCCCTCCGCATCCTGCTGCCAGAGGTTGTCCTTGGCGCCAGCAGCGGCGTGATCATCGGCTGCGAACTGACGCATGCCGGCGCTGCGACGGATGTTGCCCGCCACGATCGTGACCGCCGCTTCGTCGATCAGCAAACAACACTCGACGGAATTGAGGCGACGCCCCACGGCCTTGCCGAGCAGACGGGCGACACGGCCGTAGAGATCCTTCAACTTCACGGGATTGGCCATCCCGCCAAAGCCCTTGAGGGTTTCGCCCACCGGCCGCACATCGGAGAGATCCACCTCCACCTGCACGGTGCGTCCCTCGAAGCGGGCATCGCTGCTCAGCTCGAGCAGCAACTGATAACTGTCGACCCAGCCGCGACGGGTGTCGCCCACCTTGATCGCCACCCGGTCGCCGTTGATGCTGTGGCTGGTGTGCTCCTGACGCTGCCCCGCCGGCGTCAGGCCGATGTCGGTCACCGACACCACCTCGATCGGATTGCGCACCTGCGGCAACCGCTCGATCAGATGGGGCTCGATGATGGCGCCGGTGCCGCAGCCCATCATCGCCAGATCCATCATCAGGCCGAAGGCCTGCCAATCCACCAGGTTGGTGGAGGTGCAGTTGTAGGCACCGGAGAAATTTTCAGGCTGCTCGATCCAGGGCGTGCCGCCGATCCAGAGCCAGCGGCCGGAGGGCAGCGCCTTTTTCTCAGCCTGCATCCGCGCCAGCAACGCCACCTCCTCCGGACTGAGCTGACCGAGCTTCTGAAGGCCACCGAGGTTGCGAGCGCCCACCTCGCTCCAACTCTCCCGACCGGAAGCCGTGCGACGGCTGTAAGTGCGATAGAAGACCGGATTGGCAGCGGGTGCCGTCAGGGGGAAATCACTCGACAAACCGTTGCCGATGCTGATCGCGGTGTCGCTGGAGGTCTCGATGGAGCCGGCCTCCGTTCGGCTGGGGCTGAGGGTCACAGGTGATCGATTAAGCGTTCCCGCACCCTAACGCCACTGGTGGTGGCAGCAAGGGGCGCCACCACCACTAGCAGTGCCAGCGCCGGGTGAGATCAGCTGCCAGCATGCATTGTGTTTCCGGGGTCAACGATGCAGCGGAATCGCCTGAGGCGTCTGCGCTCCCACGTGATCCTGCTCGCCACCACGCTGCTGCTGGTGGTGCAGATGGGGGGCGCCCTGCAGGCAGCGCCGGCCGGCGCTGGTCGCCCCGCCGTGAGCAACCAGCGCCCGGGTGAAGGCCGGCTGATCCCGATTGAGGAGCAACCGTTCTTTCCCGAACTCGAAGCCATCGCTGCGGGCTGGTCGGATGTGGTGCTCGACCAGGTGGTGGGCGACAGCCCCAGGGCGACGCTGCTGAACTTCTATGCGGTCATGGCCGAGGTGGGCCGGCGAGCGGATCGGCTTGGACGTGTGGCGTCCCTGTCCACCACCGATGCCCAGGCCCTGGAACGGCGCGAGCAGATCGACGACACCTCGCTTCTCTTCCAACTCGCGGTGAAAGCGCTGGATGCGTCCGTGTTTCCTGAGAGCGTGCGCAACGACATGGCGGATGAGGCGGCGATTCAGCTCAAACACGTGCTCGATTACGTCTTCACCCACAGCCATCAGCCGATCGTCATTCCCGATGCCGCCGGCATGAAGACGATCAACGACAAACGCACCAAACCCGCCGATGTCTGGCGGATCCCCGGGACTGCGATCACCCTGACCACCGAGGTCAGCAACGACTCCGGGAACTACAACTACCTGTTTTCCGCCAACACCGTGGCGGCGATCTCGGAGATGTATCAGGAAATCCGCGACGTCCCGGTGGTGGATCAACCGTTTGCCACGCCCGAGTTCTACCGGGATTTCGTGCACACCCCGGGCTATCTGGTGCCGCCCGCCTGGTATCTGGCCCTGCCCAGGAACGTGCGCGACCTGATCGAAGTGCCGATCACCGATCAGACCCTGTTCCAGATCGCCTGTGCCGCTCTGGCCATCGTGTTGTATCTCCTCCTTCTCGCCTGGCTCGGCAGCTTCATGCTGCAGACCTACAGAGAGCGGGCCAGCCAGGCACCGGAAGGGGATCCCTGGAACCAGGACCGAATGGCCTGGAGGCGGGTGTTGATCATGCTGCCGATCCTGCCCCTCACCCGCTTCACCGAGGTGTTCATCGACGATGTCGTCAACTTCACCGGCCTGCCCCTGGTGGTGATCACCTATGCCCTCTACGTGATCTGGTATCTCACGGCTGGGGTGTTCATGTTCTTCGTGTTCGAGGCGGTGGGGCGCACCGGCTCGGAGTGGCTGGTGAAGCTGAGGGGTGGCGGCACCCCGCTGCAGCTGCAACGGGTCAGCAATCTGGTGATGCCCCTCTGCCGCGCCATCGGCGGCCTGGTGGCCGTGGTGTTGGTCTACCGCTTGCTGCTGCTTCTCGGACTGCCTTCGAGCACCGTGCTCGCCTTCTCGGCCGTACCCGGTCTGGCCATCGGTCTGGGCGCCTCGAAGCTGCTCGGCAATCTGTTCGCCGGCCTCTCGATTCAGACCGACCGGCCCCTGCGGGTCGGTGAGTTCTGCCGGGTGGGCGACAACCTGGGCTTCGTGACCCGGATCGGTCTGCGCTCGCTCGAACTGGAAACGCTCGAAAGTCGCGTCACCATCCCCAACTCGGTGGTGGATGAGGCAACGATCATCAACTTCTCCCGCCGGGGTTTGCCCGGCAACAGCTCCCCGATGCAGGGGCTGGAACTCCGCCTCGATCTGGAGGGGGAATGGTCACCGTTCCAACTGGAGGAAGTGCTCCACCAGGCCCGCCGCACCCTGGCCGCCTTCGCCGGGCTGGCAGACCCTCTGGTCAGCCTCGAGCGGCCCAGCGAGTCGTCACCGGTGCTGGTGGTGTTTGCAATGGTGGAGCTGCACGGCTGGCCCGCCTACCTGCAGAAGCGCGAGGCCTTGCTGTTGCAACTGGAGGAAGTGGTGGAGCGGGCCCAGCTCTCCGAAATCCCCATCGGGATCGCCTACGGCACCGCCGCCGACCAACTGGCGCGCGTGCCCGAGCTGATGAAAGCCGCCGTGGAGCAGGACCCCCAGCTGCGCTATGGCGCCTGCCGGCTGGAGCGGATTGCCGCCTTCAGCTACGACCACGTGCTCGAGTTCAGCTCCAGCCACACCAACCACGATGCCTTCGAAGACAGCCTCCACGACCTCAACCGGCGTGTGATCAGCACCCTGGAGGCAGAGGGCATCGACATCCCCTTCCCCACCCAGACCCTGATGCTGCACACGAGCTGATGCAACGCACCCCCGAACCGGAGCTGATGGACGACCTCGAGCAGGTCTCCGCCTATGGAGCCGCCGATTTCAGTCGCAGCGATGCGGCCCTGATCGAGGCACTTCAGCAGCTCTGCCTGGCCAACGACCGCAACCTCGGTCCTGACGACCGCCTGCTCGATCTGGGCTGCGGGCCAGGCAACATCAGCGAGCGGCTGGCACGGCAATGGCCCAACACCGACGTGATCGGCGTCGATGCGGCAGCCCGCATGCTCGCGCTTGCGGAGCAACGCCGTCAGCAGGATCAGCCCCGACTGCAGCGACTGCGTTATCAGGCCTGGTCCTTGCAGGATCTCAGCCGCGCTCCGAGCCTGGAGGCCACGGTGATCGTGAGCAACAGCCTCCTGCACCATCTCCACGACCCCCAGGATCTCTGGCGGTTGCATCAACGCCACGGCAGCGCCGGTGCCCTCGTGCTGCACCGGGACCTGCGCCGCCCGAACAGCCCGGAGCAAGCGCTGGCCCTGCGCGAGCGCCATTGTTCCGACGCGCCGGCTGTCCTGCAACAGGACTACCTCAACTCCCTGCACGCCGCTTTCACCGCCGGGGAGGTGCGGGAGCAACTGGTCAACGCCGGACTGCAGACGTTGAAGGTGGTGGAGCTGGAGGATCGCTATCTGGAGGTGCGGGGCAGGCTCGGCTGAGCCGCAGGGCCACCCGAGGCCCCATCGGCTGCCAGGCTGTGCTCAGCACCTGAGGCCCATGACCACGGTTCCCGCCACCAACACCGCCAGCGAGGATCTGGCCCAGGCGGTGGAGCGTCGTCGCAATTTCGCGATCATTTCCCACCCGGATGCGGGGAAAACCACCCTGACCGAGAAACTGCTGCTCTACGGCGGTGCGATCCAGCAGGCCGGTGCGGTGAAAGCGCGCGGGGAGCAGCGCAAGGTGACCTCCGACTGGATGGAACTGGAAAAACAGCGGGGCATCTCGATCACCTCCACGGTGCTGCAGTTCGACTACGGCCCCAACACGATCAACCTGCTCGACACCCCGGGGCACCAGGATTTCTCAGAAGACACCTACCGCACCCTGGCGGCCGCCGACAACGCCGTCATGCTCGAGGACGCCGCCAAGGGGCTCGAACCCCAGACGCGCAAGCTGTTCGAGGTCTGTCGCATGCGCCAGATCCCGATCTTCACCTTCATCAACAAGATGGACCGGCCCGGGCGGGAGCCCCTGGCCCTGCTCGATGAAATCGAAGCCGAACTCGGCCTCACCCCCTGGGCCGTGAACTGGCCGATCGGCAGCGGTGAACAGTTCCGCGGGGTGATCGACCGGCGCAGTCGTGATGTGGTGCTGTTCAGCCGGGCCGAGCGGGGGCGCCAGTCAGAGGAACGCCTGTTGCAGCTCGACGATCCGGAGCTGGCGGAGCTGGTGGAACCGGAGCTGCTGGAGCAGGCGGTGGAGGAAATGGAGCTGCTGGAAGCCGCCGGAGCGGAGCTCGACCTTGAACTGGTGCATGCCGGCGAACTCACACCGGTGTTCTTCGGTTCGGCCATGACCAACTTCGGTGTGAGGCCGTTTCTGGATGCCTTTCTGGAGATGGCACAGAAACCGACGGCCCGCAGTGGGCTGGATGGGCGTGGCCACGATGGCCTGATCGATCCACTGCGCCCGGAATTCAGTGGCTTCGTGTTCAAACTGCAGGCCAACATGGATCCGCGCCATCGCGATCGGGTCGCCTTCGTGCGGGTCTGCAGCGGCCGCTTCGAAAAAGACATGACCGTGCGCCATGCCCGCACCGGCAAAACGATCCGGCTGTCGCGACCCCAGAAGCTGTTCGGACAGGATCGTGCCGTGGTGGACGATGCCTACCCCGGCGACGTGATCGGCCTCAACAACCCGGGAATGTTCGCCATCGGCGACACGCTGTACACCGGCTCAAAGGTGGAATTTGAAGGGATTCCCTGCTTCAGTCCGGAAATCTTCAGCTGGCTGCGCAACCCCAATCCCTCGGCGTTCAAGAACTTCCGCAAAGGCGTCAACGAGCTGCGGGAAGAGGGGGCCGTGCAGATCCTCTACGACACCGATCAGAGCCGCCGAGACCCAATCCTGGCAGCGGTGGGTCAACTGCAGCTGGAGGTGGTGCAGCACCGCCTTGAGCATGAATACGGTGTCGCCACCCGGCTCGAACCAATGGGCTACCAGGTGGCCCGTTGGGTCAGTGGTGGCTGGCCGGCCCTGGAGACGGTGGGTCGGATCTTCAATTGCAAAACCGTGCAGGACGCCTGGTCACGGCCCGTGCTGCTGTTCAAGAACAGCTGGAACCTCAACCAATTGCAGGAGGAGCATCCGGCCCTCGAACTCAGCGCCGTCGCGCCGGTGGTGAGCGGGGTCGAACCGATCAGCCTCTGAACGCCTCGCAGCGCCATGCCGCGCTCGCCAGAATCAGGTCATCGTCCGCTCCGCCATCGTGGACAACATCTGGCTGCATCGCCCCGGCCGGGATGGGGGCATCGATTACATCTGCTTCCGCCATCCCCAGAAGGGGCAGATCGAACTGCTGGAGGGGCACCATCTCCCCCCCCAGATGCCCCTGCTGAAGCGACGACGCTGGATCGGCTGCGATCAGTTGAGCGACTGCCGTCGCGATTTTGAACAACGCCAGGGTTACCGAAATGGTCCACCCCTGTTCTGATGAACCAGTTCGGGGCAAAACCGTCGGCGGCACGATTGGCTCGATACGCTCCTTGTAGAGACCAACGCTCCCATGGCTTCCGGGACTGATTCCGGCTCCGATTCCAGCTCCCAGGATCCCTACGTGCGCCTGAGCATCTCAAGAGATGCCAGTTTTGAGGGCGTTCAGCAAGCCCGAGATCGAGCCCTCGCCGCTGCGGGCGACGATCCCCAGGCACGGGCTCGGGTTGAAGCCGCCTACGACGCCGTGCTGATGGAGCGTCTACGCGAGCGCCAATCAGGCCGCGTCAGTTCAGCGGCAGCCACCGCTTCCCAGCGGGAACAACAAGTGGAGGCAGCCGCGCCGATGGATCGCGGTGTGCCTGGAGCTCTGCTCACCCGCCTGCGCCAGTTCTCCCTGCCCAGCTCCGCCACCCAGGCGGGCAGCTGGATGCCGGACCTGAGCCTGGTGGAAGGGCAGGGGCTGATGGTGCGGGGCCTGGCAGGGGCCGCCGGCCTGGGGCTGCTGCTGTTTGCGGTGGGCAGCGCTGAGCTGGTGTTGTCGATCGGCACCATCGGTGTGTTTCTCAGCCAGATCCGCCGCGGCCGGCGCCCCCTCGCCGCTCTCGGCTGGAGCGTGCTCCTGCTCAGCGTGGGGCTGCTGCTCGGTGCGAGCCTGCTTGCGCTGGTGCCCGGTGCCGCCACGATCGGTTGGCTCAGCCCAGAGCAGATCCAGGCCCTGCCGGCCGCGCTCCTGCTCTGGGCCGGGGCCCTGCTGCTGGCCTGAATCAGGCCGCGATCAGGCGACCGTCTCCAGTTCCTGGATCAGCTGGCGCAGCTCGCCGGCGTCAAGCTGATACACCGCATTGCAGAAGTGGCAGGTGAGCTCGGCGCCGCCATCCTCGGCCAGCATGGTGGTGAGCTCATCGGCCCCGAGCAGCTTCAGAGCCCCGAGGCTGCGGGAGCGGCTGCAAGGGCAATGGAAGTGCACGCTCTGGCTCGGTTCTCCGGCCGGGATCGGCCGGGGATCGAGATCCGGAAATACATCCTGAAGCAGGGCTTCCAGATTGGTCTGACAGGCGTCGAGCCGGGCATTGAAATTCTCGATCTCCCGGCAACGCTCCTCGAGCAGCGCCACCAACGCCGGCTCCTCAGCCGCCTTCGGCAACACCTGCACCAGCAGGCCACCGCTGCACTGCAGGCCGTCGCGGTTGATGCGCTCACCCACGAACACAGCCGATGGGGTCTGCTCGGAATGGAGCAGATACGAAGCCACATCCTCGCCGATTCCGCCGCGCACCAGTTCCACTGTGCTGCTGAACGGCTCCCCCTTGCCCTCATCGCGCACCACATGCAGATAGCCGGTGCCAGCGGCGGCGGCGAAATCAAAGCTGTAATGCCCCTCGCCATCGGCAATGGGATCCAGCTCCAGCTGCGGGTTGCCCACGTAGCCACGCACCGTGCCATCGCGACCGGCATCCACCATCAGACCCTTGAGGGGGCCATCGGACCCCACCCGCAGATTCACCCGCCCGTGGGCCACCTTCATCGAACTGGCGAGCAGCAGACCCGCCCCCATCGCCCGACCAAGCATCACGGTGGTGAGATACGAGAGGCCATGGCGCTCGCGGGCGGTCCGGGTGGCTTCGGTGGTGGTCACGGCCACCAGACGGATGCCTCCAGCCGCGGCGGTGGCCCGAACGAGGCGATCGCTCATGGCGATGCTGCAGCTGGGGGCAATGGTGCCAGAGGGCGCAGCCGGCCGTTGTGGAGCTGCAGGTGGGCCCAGCCCCAATCGGCGAACAGCCCCGGTTCATGGGTCACCACCACCAGCACCCGATCCCGGGCCAGACCGTGGAGCAACGCCAACACCTCCTGCCGCACCGACCAGTCGAGGCCGGCGGTGGGTTCATCGAGCAGGAGCACCTTCGGTTGACGCAGCAACTGCACCGCCAGGGCGAGACGACGCTGCTGCCCACCACTGAGGCGTTCCGGTGCCTGACGTTGATCGATGCCGCGCAGCCCCACCTGGGCCAAGACCCGATCCAGGGCCTCGCCGGCAAGACGGCGATGACCCAACTTGAGCTCCTGCGCCACGGTGAGTCCGAGGAAATGACGCTCGGGGAACTGAAACACCACACCGCAGAGCCAACGTCGCTGCCGCTGGTTCAGGGCGGATTCATTCCAGAGCACCTGGCCCCGGCGCTGCCCACTCAAGCCACTGATCACCTCCAACAGGCTCGTTTTGCCACTGCCACTGGCGCCGGAGATCAAGAGCGGTTGGCCGCCGCACACCTGCAGATCGATGCCCTGAAGCACGGCGCTTTCCGCCGTGGCCGGCCTGTACACCACATCCTTCAGCTCCAGCATGGTGCCCGGCCAGCCCCGCTCTGTGCAGGATTCTGGGCACAGCTTGGTCGATCACCGGTCGGGGCAGCGATGATGGTGAGGTTGCAGCCTGGCCATGCACGTCCGATTCCGCGAAGTGGATCCCTTCAACTGCTGGCTGTGGCTGCGCTTCGCCGATGTGCCCAGCCAGGGCGAGCGCAACTACGTGGATGGCATCTTCGACAGCTGGTATGTGATCGGCCGCCTTGGCGGCTTCAATGCCGAGAACCTCCAGGCGCACGAAGAGGGGGATGAACTCAGCTGGATGGCCTACGACAACGATGAGGCCACCTCGGCGATGCCGGCCTTGATGCACAACATGAGCCAGCTGGAATACCACCAGGACTGGGCCCGTTGCTGGGTCGATCTGGGCACCAGCGATGCCCTTGGCCTCGATGTGCTGATCAACGCCCTGCGCCAGCTCGACAGCGATGTGGTGCAGCTGGAAGAACTGCTCATTGGCGGCGAGAACGAAGACTGGCCGGTGGAAGAGCACCCCGACAGCATCTTCCCCTCGTTCAACTGAGCCCAGACCTTGGCGGAGTTGCGTCGGCTGCTGATCCAGCGCTCCCGGCTGGAGCCTTGCCTGAACAGCGACCGACGGCTGGCCCTCAACGAAAGGGAAGGCCACTACCTGCGCCGCGTTCTCCGGCTCAGGCCCGGCGATGCTGTCGCCGTGGTGGATGGAGAAGGTGGGCTGTGGACCGCTGGCCTCTGCTCTCCAGCGGAGCTGGCGCTCGATCCGATGGCGGCCTCCGACCCGGCACCAGCGCCATCCCCTCTGCTGGGACTGGCCGTGGTGGGGGTGCGACGCGGCATGGATGAGCTGATGCGCATGGCCTGCGAGCTCGGCGTCGATCGGATCCAGCCGCTGCGCTCAAACTGGCGCACGGTGCAGGCCGAGGAGCGACCGCAACGCTGGCAACTGATTCTCGATGAGGCCGTGGAGCAGTGTGAGCGCCTCTGGCAACCCAGCCTGCTGCCCTGTCGCCACGTCGACGACTGGTGGGGTGAGCTATCGAGCGATGCGGTGAAAGCCCTGGCGACCACACGCCGGGACGGGCTGCCCTCCCTGCAACAGTGGCTGAACCAACAACCCGATCAGGCTGGAATGGTCTGGGTGGCGATCGGTCCGGAGGCGGGCTGGACAGCCGACGAGGAACGGGCTGCGGAAGCGAAAGGGTGGACGCCCGTCAGCTGCGGCCCATCGATCCTGCGCACCTCCACCGCTGCGGTGAGTGCCGTCGCCCAGATGGCGAGCTGGCGTGATCAGCGCGGCTGAAGGGGTTCAAGCCGACTGGGCTCAGCTCTTGAACAGATCGGCGGCCATGCTGCGGAAACCCTTGAGGTTGGCACCGGGACGGCGGCGTTGGGGGCGCAGTGCCTGATCAGGCCGCAGCGCCTCGGGGGCATAGGTGGCGATCGTCATCGCCGGACGGGCCGCTTCGGCGGCGGCGAGTTCGGCAGCAATCGCTTCGGCGGTGGTGAGGGCGGGCTTGCTTCCGGTCTCAGCAGCAGGCGCCGGATCCGATGCGCCTGTGGCAGGGACCGATGAGGTCAGCACGGCCTTGGCTTCAGATGACTTGCTGCCGCTGCTGTCTTTGGCGACTGGGGCCTTCACCGGTGCCACCTGAACCGGCGGAGTGGAGCCGGCATCGGCGGACTCCTCGAGGTTCAGGAAGAACCCTTTGCGCTTCAGCACCATGCCTGGATCGGAACCGGGGGTGGCTCGATTATCCGCTGCACCGGGCCCCTGACGGTCGATCCTTAGGGCAGTGCAACACAGAGCGATGCTGACAGCCCTGCTGATCAACACCCTGCTGATCGCTCTGGCCCAACGCCTGCCCCTGCTGACGCGCAACGGCTGGATCCATGCCGGTGCTCTGGGCACCATCCTCTGGGGATGCCTGGGCTGGCGGGGCTGGCTGGCGGTGGTGCTTTATCTCGCCCTGGGCTCGCTTGTGACCAAGCTGGGATTCGCCCAGAAACAAGCCGCTGGCCTGGCCGAGGCGCGAGGCGGGCAGCGGGGGCCAGCGAACGTGTGGGGGTCGGCGCTCACCGGTGCGGTTCTCGCCCTGCTGATCGGGATGGGGGTGGGCAGCGAAAGGCTGCTGCTGATCGGTTTCGCCGCCAGTTTCGCCGCCAAGCTGGCGGACACCTTCGGCAGTGAGATCGGCAAGCGCTGGGGACGCACCACGGTGCTGATCACCAACCTGCATCGCGTGCCTGCGGGCACTGAAGGCGCCATCAGCCTCGAGGGCACCCTGGCCAGCGTGGTGGGCAGTGCCCTGATGACGGTCGTGGTGCTGGCGCTCGGTCTGATCGCCTCCCCGGCTGTCGCGGCCCTGGTGGCGAGCGTGGGCGTCGTGGCCACCCTCTTGGAGAGCGTGCTCGGGGCGCTCGTCCAGGGGCGGGTGGCCTGGCTCAGCAATGAGATGGTGAACGGGATTCAGACGGCACTAGCCGCCCTGTTGGCAATGGGGCTCGGCCTGCTTGGCTCAGCCTCCACCTGAGCCAGGCTCCGCAATTGCTCGAGGGCCGTCGCCAGCACACGCTTGAGCATGGCCGGATGCACCCCTTCCCGGCGCGCCAGGGCCCGCAGCGACACGCCCTCCACCCAGTGGGCCAGCAACCAGCGCCGTTGCTCCGGTTGCAACTGGGGCAAGGCCTGATGCAACCACTGCCGCTGCGGATCCTCTGCCGCGACCTCCCCGAACGCTTCGCCGGGCTCAACACCCGGCCCATCGAGGCTGAGCACCTCCTCCTGCGCATGGGCCTGAACGGCCTGCCGCCAACGCTCCCGGCTCACCTCAAGCATTGCGATCAGGGCCTCCTCGCTGAGGGGAGCGCCATGGGCCTGCCACTGCTGCTCCTGCAGACGCATGCCGCGGCCATACAACGACCGCAGTCGCCAGGGGATGCGGATCGTGGACTGCCGATCGCGGCGGAAATGGAGAATCTGGCCATGGGCTCGGCTCACGGCATAACTGCTGAGCTGGTGACCACGGCTGCTGTCAAAGCCCTCCACCGCGGCGATCAATCCCAGGCTCGCCTCCTGCACCAGGTCATCCCAGTCGCCATGGCCACGCGTCGACTGACGCCCGGCAACGTGATGGGCCAGGCCGAGATGGCTGATGATCTCGCCGTTGCGATGGCGAATGGCCTCCGGAAGTGAACGCCGCCATTCGCGGCGGATGCGCCCGCAGCGGATCTTGGCGGTGGGTGCCTGCTGGGTCATGGACATCACGGTGAACTCTCTTCACCGTCCGTGAAATCCACACCCCAGCCCTCCCCGGAGCGAGGGGTTAGCAGTCAGCCGATCGGAGGAAAGGGAGGATTGGCACTCACCCGATCGGATGCATCAGAGCGCGATCAGGGCGCGAGCGGGGTGCCCTGACGCAGCGGCACGAAGCCTGCCCAACGCTGCAACGCCGGCCAGTGCATCAACCGCTGGTGCAGCCAGTGGTGCCCCGCAGCGTTGAGATGGATGCCATCGGGCTCCAGCCAGCGCAACCAGCTCGGTTCGGTCCGCATGGCGGCGTGAACCGACAGAAAAGGAACATCCACCTCCAGGCAGGCCTCCTCCAGAGCCGCTTCATAGTCCGCCACCGCGTCGTTGGCATACCAGAGGCAACCAGCAAAGGGCATCACCGCCTCATCCACGGCACTCAAGCCCAGCACCATCACATCGGTTCGCTGCGCGATGGCACGCAGGAGCTGTTCGCAGCCGAAGCGATAGGCCTCCAGCGACAGCTGCGGGCGCCCATCGACACGCCCGACCCGGGCGGTGTCATTGAGGCCCACCGCCAGAAGCACACCTTCAGGCAGCTGACGGCGCAATTCCCCCCGGCAGGCCCATTCCCGTTGCCAGCGCTCCGCCACCTTCTCCAGGCCATCGCCGCGCACACCGAGGGGATAGAGCACCGGCGCGAGCGGACTGCCCATCCAGTCGCGGCGCAGTCGCTCACACCAACCGCCCCCCTCCCGATCGCCCCAGCCATAGACACCGCTATCGCCGATCACGATCAGTTGACGGGGACGGACCTCCATAGGGGCGAACGTTCAGGGAAGCGGGGAGAGATGGGCTTTGAGAGATGAACTCAACTTTGCAGCAGGACTTCGGGGCCCCGCGGTGAGGAGCCCTCCAGCCAGTGGGCCCGTTGGCGCTCGCTGAGCCACTCCCCCACCAGGGTGATCCCAGCGAATGCGGCAATCAGCAGGGCGATGGCAGCCCAATGGAATGAGCTCAGGGCTTCGATCAGGGCCCAGCCCAGTCCCGTGCCCCCCACCAGGCCCACCACCACCGTCTCCCGGAGGATCACATCACTGCGGTAGGCGGCGTAGGCCAGGTAGGCATGGCTCTGGCCGCTGAGGGATCCGTAGAGCCAGCTGGCGGCCGGCGGCGCAGCGGTGGCCTCGATCGCGATGCGCCGCTCAGCGGGTTGCTGCTCCAGGCCCTCCAGCAGCAACCGACCGAGCACCCCGGCGTTCTGAAGCCCGAGGGCGAGGGCGGCGAGCGCCAGGCTCGGTTGATTGGCGAGCAACAACAAGAGCAGGGTCAAGGGTGGGGGAAGCAGCCGCAACGCGGTCCAGATCAGGCTCTGCAGCGTGGTGCCACCGCCGCGATGCCAGAGCAGCAGACCCAGGGGCGGCAGGCCGATGGCCAAACCGGCGGCCAGAACGGTGAGGAGCAGGGTGTCTCCCATCAGGGCGAGCCAGGGAAGCTCGCCGGCAGCGGCGATCAGGGCCGCCCGATCCGGCAGGGGCGGCCATTGCCAGGGCAGGGCGCCCTCCTGGGGCGGGAACAGCTGCTGCATCCAGAGCGCGCCGCCGATGACGGCGACAACCAGACCCACCACACACCAGAGTTGCTGGCGCTGTTCAACAAAACGATCCGCACCACCGCGGCGCAGGCGCCAGAGACGGAGCAGTTGCTCCAGGGCCACACTCACCAGCACAAGGGGCCAGAGGGCGGTCCAGAACTCCTCAAATCGGAGCGACTGAAGACTCAGCTGCAGTTCGGTGCCCAGACCACCCAGGCCGAACACCCCCAGCAGGGTGGCGCTGCGCAACGCACATTCGAGCCGATAGCCGCCGTAGCTGAACAGGCTCGGCGCCATCACCGGTGCCATCGCGGTGAGCAGGGCGGCAGGGGCGCCGGCGCCGCCCTGGAGCAGGGCGATGAGACGGCGTCGATCGAGGCTGTCGAGCTGATCACGCCAGACCCGCGCGACCAGAGCGCTGTAGGGAATCACAATCGCGAGCACGGCCACCCAGGGGTGAAGCCCGAAGACCTGCAGCAACAACACCCCCCAGATCAGCTCGTGGATCGAACGGGGCAGGGCCAGAACAACACGCAAGGCCCGGCCAGGCCAGGGCGAGCCGCCCTGGCTGAGCCAGAGCACATCGGCGCTGATCAGGGCCAGAACCGCACCGATCAGCACACTCAGTGCCCAGCTCAGCAAGGCGGTGGCGAGCGTCACCTGAAGGCCGTGGAGCACGGCGTTGAGCACCGCCGGCTCCAGGCTGGGCCTCAGAGCGCCCAGCAGGAAGGCCCCCCAGGTGGCGAGGCCACCGGCATGGAGGGCAGGCACCACCACCACCAGCACCGGAACGAGGGCCAGGGCCGGTAGCAGACAGAGCAGGGGCGCACTCGGCCAATGCAGTTTCATGGGCGATACAAACGCTCCAGTTGCTCCGGGCTGAGCTCAGCTGGAGCCGCATCCAGACACACCGATCCGGCGCGGAGACCCACGACCCGATCGAAGCGATCGACCAGATCGGGGCGATGGAGACTGATCAGCACCGTGGCCGCGCTCTGGTGCAGCAGGCGCTGGAGGATGTCGTCCACCAGGGCGGGGTCGAGGCTGGCCAGCGGCTCATCGGCCAGGAGCAACTCCGGTTCCTGACGAAGCAGACGGGCGATGGCCACCCGCTGACGCTGGCCCCCGGAGAGACGGGAGACGGGCTGCTCAAGCAAGCCAGGATCCAACCCTGCCGACTCCAGACAGCGGCTGCAGGCGGCCGTGTCGAGAGGCAACAGCAGATTGAGCAGGGCCCAGCCCAGCGAACGGCGACCGAGGGCGCCGGCGTTGACGTTCTGCTGCACCGAGAGCTCCTCCACCAGGCGCAGGTCCTGCCAGAGGGTGCCGATCGCCCGCCGTTGCCTCCGCCCCTGTCCCTGCCACGGCCAGACCACCTGGCCCCGATCGGGACGCAGGCTGCCGTTGGCCACGGCGATCAGGGTGCTTTTGCCGGCACCACTCGGACCGAGCAGGGCGACCCGTTCTCCCTGCTGCAACACCAGGGAGACCGCATCGAGACGCGGTAGATCACGGCCGACAACGGACACCCGATCCAGGGCGAGCACAGCGCTCAACGGATCTTGCCCAGCTGCCGGCCCACCTGTTCGATCGACTGGTATTGACTGTCTTTGGCGGGGATGAACGACCCGGCGGCAAACAGTTCGAGGATCGTTTTGCCGTTGGCGGTGGTGCGATCGATGCTGAGCAGGGCCTTCTGCAGACGGGTGGTGAAGCCCTTGCCGAAGCGTTGATCCAGGCCCGGACGCACCACCCAGTGGTAATCCACATAGGTGGGTGTTCTCCAGATCACGCGCACCTTGCTCGGATCGACGCGGCCCTCTTTCACAGCAGACGTCCACACCTGTTCATTCAGGGCGCCGGCCTGGTAGGAACCGCTCTGCACCAGCGCGATGGTGGCGTCGTGACTCTTGCTGAATCCAGGCCGACCACCGGCGAACTGACTGGGCAACACGCCAGCCTGCTGCAGGAAGTATTGGGGCATCAGACGGCCGGAAGTGGAGCTTTCCGAACCGAAAGTGAACCGCTTGCCGCGCAGGGTGGTGAGTTGCTTCTGACTGCTGATCGGCTTCAGGCCACTGGCGGTGTTGGCGATGAAGACGCTGCGGAACTTGGCGTCGATATCCCGTTGGGCCAGCACCTTGGCGCCGGGCGTCTGCAGACGGGCCTGAACGCCGGTGAGACCACCGAACCAAACCAGATCGAGGCTGCCGGTGCGGAAAGCCGTCACGGCGGCGGGGTAGTTGCTGACGGGGACGTAGCGGACCGGAACCTTCAGGTCACTGCTGAGCTGCTTCGCCAGGACGCCGTACAGACGATTGAGGCGCTCCGGGTTCTGATCCGGGATGGCACCGATGCGCAGCACCTGCTGCGCCCAGGTGGGAAGGGCCGTCGTGACGAGGCTGACCAGCAGGCCAAGGCACACGACGGCCCTGCGTTCTCGTGCGGGCATGGCGGACATGGGTTGTGGGGGAATGCGTTGTGGTGAACAGTGAGGTGTGGCATCAGCTCCTGAGGCGATCGAGCAATCGCTGCAGGCGCTCAAGACCATCCGCAATCGTCTCACGGGCCACAGCGCAGGACAGCCGGACGCAACGCCGATCCCCGAACGGTTCACCGGGCACCAAGGCCAGACCCTCCTCTTCCAGGGCGAGACGACAGAACTCCACCGACTCGATGGTGTCGTCGGGAAGCTGGGGAAAGGCATAGAAGGCACCTCGCGGCGGCACCAGCGTCAACCCATCGATCGCCTGCAGACCGGCAATCATCTGCTGACGGCGTTCGGTGTAACTCGCCGCCATCGCACTGACGCAGCTGCGTGAGCCCTCCAGGGCAGCCAGGGCTCCGCGCTGGGCAAAACTGCAGACATTGCTGGTGCTCTGACTCTGCAGCGCCGCCGCTGCCTTGATCACCTCCACGCGCCCGGCCAGATAGCCCAGGCGCCAGCCGGTCATCGCCCAGCCTTTGGCGAAGCCATTGACAATGAAGATGCGCTCTGCCAGATCGGGAGCCAGGGCCGCCAAGCTGTGATGGCTTTCGTCCTCGGCCAGCAGGAACTCATAGATCTCGTCGCACATCACGAGCAGATCGGGGTGGCGGCGCAGCCATGCCGCCAGGACCTCGAGCTCAGTGCGCTGCATCACCCGGCCGGTGGGGTTGCTCGGTGTGTTGAGCACGAGCAGCCGGCTGCGCGGGGTGAGCACCGCCTCGAGTGCCTCCAGATCCAACTGAAACCCCGTCGCAGCAGACGAAGGCACCACCACCGGTTCCGCACCCGCCAGTCGAGCCATCTCGGGATAGCTCAACCAGTAGGGCGCCGGGATGAGCACCTGATCGCCCGGATTGAGCAGCACCTGGAAGAGGTTGTAAATCGCCTGCTTGCCGCCATTGGTGACGAGCACCTGGGCGGCGTCGGTGGGCACCCGGTTCTCGTTGCTGAGTTTGCCGGCGATCGCGTCGCGTAACTGGGGATCGCCGGCGGCGGGGCCATAGCGGGTGATTCCATCGCGGAGCGCCTTCAGTGTCGCTTCGACAATGAACTCGGGCGTGTCGAAATCCGGTTCACCGGCGCTGAGGCTGCAGATGTCGCGGCCCGCCTCCTTCAAAGCCTGAGCACGGGCGCTGATCGCAAGCGTCAGTGACGGCTTCAGGGCCACAGCCCGATGGGAGAGAACTGACGGGCTTGACATCAACGCGGCACTCCTCCAGCGGGTGCGCAGGGATGATCCATCCTGCCTGATCTGGTGTTCCAGACAACCAGACTGGAGCACCCGCAGCGCTGCGATGACGGCCCTCCCCACCACCAGCCTCAGTTGGGTCCTGGCCGCCCAGCAACCCGAGGCCCTGGCCCGCTTTTACGGCGCTCTGTTTCAGACGGCCCCTCGCCCAGGCGTCGCGGCGCAGCACTGGCTGGTGGACCTCCCTGGCGGTGGGGTTCTGCAGCTCTATCGCCCGTCCCGCACACGCGCCATGCCGGCTGCCGCTCAGGCTCTGGCGCCTTGTCTGCAGCACCAGGTGGGCGGCAGGGCAGGAGACCCGCTGGAGCCACTCCACGCCATGGTGGATGCCGCGCGCCAACTCGGCGCCACGGTGGTTGAACCGGCTCGGCAGGAGCCCTTCGGTGCCGAATGCTGGCTGGCGGATCCGGAGGGGAATCGGCTGCTCCTCCTGAGCACAGCCGCGTCCGCCACCAAGGCACACAGCAACGACGACACCACCAACGACACCACGCTCGCCACGGCCTGCCGCCAATGCCAGGCCTGTGACCTGGCCGGCAGTCGCCGCCAGGTGGTGATCAGCCGTGGTTCGGCTGCGGCACCGCTGATGTTGATCGGCGAAGCGCCGGGCGCGTCAGAAGATGCGGAGGGGCGCCCCTTCGTGGGGCGCTCCGGACGCCTGCTCGATCAATTGCTGCGCGAGACGGGCTTCAACCCGGACCATGACCTGTACATCTGCAATGCCGTGAAGTGCCGGCCACCCGGCAACCGCAAACCGAAACGCCAGGAGCTCGCCGCCTGTCGCCCCTGGTTGGAGCAACAGATCGCCTTGGTCAATCCGGCCGTGGTGGCGTTGCTGGGGTCCACGGCATTGGCGGCGGTGCTGGAGGAACGCGGGCCGATCACGGGTCTGCGTGGCCAGTGGATCGAGCGGGATGGGCGGGCCTGGATGCCCCTGTTCCATCCCTCCTATCTGCTGCGCAATCCCTCGACGCAGCCCGGACGACCGCTCGACCTGACCCGCTCGGATCTACGTCAGATCAGGGAGCGTCTGTGTCAGGGTGAGTCCGCTTTCGGCGCTCCATCCCCTTGACCGCCACCTCTTCTGTCGGCTCGTCCCGTCGGTACGACACCCAGATCCATCGCCGCGTCACCCGCACCGTGATGGTGGGCGATGTGCCGATCGGCAGTGAGCACCCGGTGGTGGTGCAATCGATGATCAACGAGGACACGCTCGACATCGAGGCGGCTGTGGCCGGCATTCGTCGCCTGGCCGATGCGGGCTGCGAGATCGTGCGGGTCACCACCCCCTCGATGGCGCATGCCAAGGCGATGAAGGAGATCCGCGCGGCGCTGCGCAGCCAGGGCTGTGGGGTGCCCCTGGTGGCGGATGTGCACCACAACGGCATTCGTATCGCCCTGGAAGTGGCGAACCACGTCGACAAGGTGCGGATCAACCCCGGGCTGTTTGTGTTCGACAAGCCCGACCCCAGCCGTCAGGAGTTCACGCAGGCGGAGTTCGATGCGATCGGCGCGCGCATCCGCGATGACTTCGCCCCGCTGGTTGAAGTGCTCAAAGCGCAGAACAAGGCCCTGCGCATCGGCGTGAACCACGGCTCCCTCGCCGAACGGATGCTGTTCACCTATGGCGACACCCCGAAAGGGATGGTGGAGTCGGCGATGGAATTCGTGCGGCTCTGCGATGCGCTCGACTTCCACAACATCGTGATTTCGATGAAAGCCTCGCGGGCGCCGGTGATGCTGGCGGCTTACCGGCTGATGGCCGACACCATGGATGCGGAGGGGTTCCGCTACCCCCTCCATCTCGGCGTCACCGAGGCGGGCGATGGTGACTACGGCCGAATCAAAAGCACCGCCGGGATCGCCACCCTGCTGGCGGAGGGCCTGGGCGACACGATCCGCGTCTCCCTCACCGAAGCACCGGAGAAGGAGATTCCCGTCTGCTTCTCCATCCTCCAGGCCCTGGGGCTGCGCAAGACGATGGTCGAATACGTGGCCTGCCCGAGCTGCGGTCGCACTTTGTTTAATCTCGAGGAGGTGCTGCATCAGGTGCGGTCCGCCACCTCCCACCTCACCGGACTCGACATCGCCGTGATGGGCTGCATCGTCAACGGACCGGGTGAGATGGCCGATGCTGACTACGGTTACGTGGGCAAGACCCCCGGGGTGATCTCCCTCTATCGCGGACGGGACGAGATCCGCAAGGTGCCGGAATCCGAAGGGGTGGAGGCCCTGATTCAGCTGATCAAAGACGACGGTCGCTGGGTGGAACCCGCCTGAACTCGTTAGGGTGAAGGATCAGTCCTGACGGGACGTTTTCCATGCCCTCCTCCCAGCACCGCCGTTCCCTGCGTGATCGCCGCAGCACCTGGATGGTGCTTCTGGGAGTGGGCGGCGTTTCAGCGGCCGTGGCGGTGGCCTCGCCCGGCCTGGGGCTCCCGAGCAGCACGTCCTCGGCGATCACCGACAGCCCGAAGGAGGTGATCGATCAGGTCTGGCAGATCGTCTATCGCGACTACCTCGACTCCACCGGCGAATACAACCCGGAGCGTTGGCAGAGCCTGCGCCGCAACCTGCTCGCCAAGCCTTACAACGGCACGGAAGAGTCCTATGAAGCGATCCGGGGCATGCTCGCCAGCCTCGATGATCCCTACACCCGCTTCCTGGATCCGAAGGAATTCAAGGAGATGCAGATCGACACCTCCGGTGAACTCACCGGGGTGGGCATTCAGATCTCACTCGACAAGGAAACCAAAGACATCGTGGTGGTGTCGCCGATCGAAGGCACCCCGGCCTCACGCGCCGGGGTGCAGCCGAAGGACGTGATCGTGTCGATCGATGGCTCCTCCACCAAGGGGATGACCACCGAAGACGCGGTGAAATTGATCCGCGGCAAGGAAGGGACCCAGGTGACCCTCGGCCTGCGTCGCAAGGGCCAGGTGCTGCAGGTGCCCCTCGTGCGGGCCCGCATCGAAATCCACTCGGTGAGCAGCCAGATCAACAACGCCCCCAACGGTCGGAAGGTGGGGTACATCCGCCTCAAGCAATTCAATGCCAACGCTGCCAAGGAGATGCGGGCGGCAATCCGCAGCCTGGAGGAGCAAGGCGTGGATGGCTACGTGCTCGATCTGCGCAGCAATCCCGGCGGCTTGCTGGAAGCAAGCGTGGACATCGCCCGCCAGTGGCTCGATGAGGGCAAAATCGTCAGCACCAAGACCCGCGATGGCATTCAGGATGTGCGGCGGGCCACTGGCAGTGCTTTGACCCAGCGTCCTGTGGTGGTGCTGGTGAATGAAGGTTCCGCCAGTGCCAGCGAGATCCTCTCCGGTGCCCTGCAGGACAACCACCGGGCCCAGTTGGTGGGCCAGAAAACCTTCGGCAAAGGCCTGGTGCAATCCGTGCGCGGCCTGGCGGATGGGTCCGGCATGACGGTGACCATCGCCAAATATCTGACGCCCAGTGGCACCGACATTCACAAAAACGGCATCAAGCCGGATGTGAAGGTGGAGATGAGCGAGGAGGAAATCCAATCGCTCAAGCTGGAAGACCTCGGCACTAACAAAGACAGCCAGTATCGCGTTGCCGAAACAACCCTGATCAAAGCCCTGGCGGCCCCCAGCAGCGGCCGGGCCTACAAGCCCGGCTCCGCCAATCTCAAGTCGGCGGTTCAGCGATAGGGCGCCAGCCCGAAACCTTCGCGCTCACTGAAGCTGCTGCCGCACCATGACCGATCAGGCCACCGGTTGCATCAGTCCACCGCCGGGGGTGGAATCATCGTCGTCGTTCTGGGTGTCGTCCTGCCAGAGGGCATAGACGCCGAGGGCGACAGCGCCGATCAGGCTGCCGAAGAGGCCCATGGATCCTGCGCTGCTGATCGGATCGATGAACTCACCCACGACGGCTCCGCGTACTCCGCGAACTGTAACGAAGAATTGCGCAATGTGTCGGACGCTTCTCATTTTTGCGGGTCACGACCTGGCCAGGCGCATCACACCGACAGCACCGCCTCATTGCGGGCCTTGTCCTGCTCCTGTCGCTGCTCGGCGGTGAAACCTTCAGCGTCAGGAATCTGGGCCGCCATCAGCTCCAGCCAGCCTTTGAGCTCCTCCAGCTGTTTCTCCATCGGCAACACCCCGAGGCCGCGGGCGAGCACCTTGGCGCTGGTGCCCGTGCCGGCCTGATACACCAGTCGGCCATGCAGGTGCTGGGGCAGCCCCTGGCGCAACAGACGGAAGGCCGGCTCCTCCATCGGGGTTTCCAAGGCGATGTTCGGTTTCTCGGGGCGAATCCGGGAAAAACCACAGCGCTTGGCGAGCAGCTTGAGGTCCATCAGCTGCAGCAACGACTGCACCGGACCAGGCAGGGCGCCATAGCGGTCCGCCCAGGTGGCCGCCAGATCCACCAGTGCTTCGGCGCTGGTGCATTCAGCCGCAGCGCGATAGGCCGCCATCTTCTCGTCGGAGTCGGTGATCCAGTCGGCCGGGAGGAAGGCGGTCACCTGAAGGTCCACCTGGGTGTCGTCCACCGCCGGAATGTCCTGCCCCTGGATCTCAGCCAGCGATTCCTGCAGCATCTCCATGTAAAGGTCGAAGCCGATCGCCTCCATCTGGCCGCTCTGCTCCACACCGAGCAGATTGCCAACGCCGCGGATCTCCATGTCGCGCATGGCGAGCTGATAGCCACTGCCGAGCTGGGCGAATTCCTGGATCGCCCGCAGGCGCTGGCGGGCGGCATCGCTGAGGGAGGCATCGCCGGGGTAAAACAGCCAGGCATGGGCCTGGATGCCGCTGCGGCCCACCCGTCCGCGCAGCTGATAGAGCTGGGCCAGGCCGAAGCGATGGGCGTCCTCGATCAGGATCGTGTTCACCCGGGGGATGTCGAGGCCGCTCTCCACGATCGTGGTGCAGAGCATCACATCCGCCTCACCGCCGTTGAACGCCACCATGGCGCTCTCCAGCTCTCCCTCGGCCATCTGGCCATGGGCCACGAGCAGCTTCAACCCCGGCAACATCTGGCGCAGCTGAGCTGCCACCTCCTCGATGCCCTCCACGCGGGGCACCACATAGAACACCTGACCACCGCGATCCAGTTCCTGGCGGATCGCACTGCGCACCGCCTCCTCATCGAGGGCCGCCAGGTGGGTCTTGATCGGACGACGCAGCGGCGGCGGCGTGGTGATCAGACTCATTTCCCGCACCCCGGAAAGGCTCATGTAGAGCGTGCGGGGAATCGGTGTCGCCGACAGGGTGAGCACGTCGACGTCCTTGCGCAGGGCCTTGATCTTCTCCTTCTGATTCACACCGAACCGCTGTTCCTCATCCACCACCAGCAGGCCGAGCTTGTCGAAGCTCGTGCTCTTGCTCAGCAACTGGTGGGTCCCGACCACCGCATCGATCGTGCCCTGCTTGAGGCCCTCCAGAATGGCTTTGCGCTCGCTGGCGGTGCGGAAACGATTGAGCAGCGCCACCTTGATCGGATAGGGGGCAAAGCGTTCCGACAACGTGCGCCAGTGCTGCTGAGCAAGCACGGTGGTGGGGGCGAGCATCGCCACCTGTTTGCCGGCGGTGATCGCCTTGAAGATGGCCCGGATCGCCACCTCCGTCTTGCCGAAGCCCACATCGCCGCACACCAACCGGTCCATCGGCTGGGGTTGTTCCATGTCGCGCTTCACATCCGCCGTGGCCTTGAGCTGATCCGGCGTGGGCTCATAGGGGAAGGAGTCTTCGAGTTCCTCCTGCCAGGGGCCATCGCCGGGAAAGGCAAAGCCCGGGGCCTGATGCCGTTCGGCGTAAAGCTTCACAAGATCGAGCGCCACCTTGCGCACCGCCTTGCTGGCGCGCTCCTTCGCCTTCACCCAGGCCGAGCCGCCCATCTTGCTGAGTTGGGGTGGAGTGTCGCTGTTGGCGCGAAAGCGGCCCAGGCTGCCCAGCTGGTCGGCGGCGACCCGGAGGAGGCCATCGGCGTACTGCACAACGAGGTAGTCGCGCACCTCACCGCTGATCGCCAGTTTCTCCAGCTTTTGAAAACGGCCGATGCCGTGGTTGCGATGCACCACGTAGTCACCGGGGCGCATCTTGTTGGGGTCGACCGTGCGGCTGGCCGCCTTGCGCCGTCGACGCACGTAACCGCTGCTGCCGAGGTTGTGTTGCCCGAAGAATTCACGGTCGGTGATCAACACCACCCGCCAGGCGGGTAGCTGCAGACCCTCCAGTTCCGCCGTTCCCTTCGTTTTCAGCGCCACGGGGGTGCCCTGCTCCACCAGCCGTTCAATCGCCGGCGCATCGGCGGCATTGGGCACAAACCGACTGATGCAGTCGTGCTCCTCGAGCAGGGCGACGGCGCGGCTGGGCTGGGCTGAAAGCAACCACACCGACTGCTTTTCGGCCTGATAGCCCTTCACCAGCTCGCCGAGCTTCCCGAACTGATTGGGGTAGGCCGGCACCGGTCGACTGGTGAGATCAAAGGCATTGGCGTGGCCGTCGTTCTCCTGCAGCTCCGCCAGGTCAAACCCGTCGAAGGCTTCCGCCAGGGCCATGGCCGCCTCGATCGGACGGTGCAGCAGCGGCAGGGGCTGGCTCAGCTCAGCGGCCAGCTCCCCGTGCTGCTCTTCGGCGTGATCAAGCCATTGCTGGCCATGGGCGCGACCGTGGCGCCGTTCATCGATCGCTACACAGCAATGGGCGGGCAGGTAGTCGAGCAGGGAGGCAGGGGCTTCCCAGGCCAGGCCCATCAAGCGGCGCATCCCCTCCGGCGTGCCGCCCTCAAGCAACTCCTGCAAGGCCTGCTCGCTGAGCAGGCCCTCCAGGCCATCGGGCATCCGCTCGCGCAGCTGCTCGGCAATCAGGGGGCTGAAGCCGGTGGGGGTGAGACGGAGGCTCTCGATCGCATCGAGGGAGCGCTGGCTGGCGGGGTCGAATTCCCTCAGCTTGTCGAGGTCATCGCCAAAGAACTCCAGCCGCACCGGCAGTTCACTGCTCACCGGAAAGATGTCGACGATGTCGCCACGACGGCTCCAGGTGCCCTCCTGGTCGATGCTCGACACCCGCTCATAGCCCAGTTGGGACAGACAGGAGGCCAGCTCTTCCAGGTCGACCGTGTCGCCCTTGCGCAGGCTGCGGCAGCGCTCGGCCAACGCCTGCGGTGGCGGCAGGTGGGGCTGGAGGCAGCGTTCGGTGGCAACGATCGCCAGATCCGGCCGGTCGCTGCCGCTCTGCAGTTCGCTGAGCACCTGCAGCTGGCCCCAGGTGATCTCCGTGGTGGGGTCAAACGGTTCGTAGGGCGATCCCTCGCTGGTGGGATAGAGCTGGGTGCTGCTCCAGCCCATCAGCTCCAGCAACGCCGTCCAGCGACCGGCTTCCTCCAGGGTCGGCACCACCACAAGCAGTGGCTGATCGGCGCGACGGGCGAGGGCCGTGGCCACCAGGGCCCGCGCCGCCCTGTGGCCACCCCGGAGCAATAGACGCTGATCTCGGCAGCGCCGTTCCAGCAACTCTCCGGTGAGCGCCGAACTCTGCAGCAGACGCACCAGGGAGCTGAGGGGCATGGCGATGCGGCAGATGGCAACGCATGATTGTCGCAATCGATGGCCCGACGCTGCGGGTCATCCAGTTGATGGGCCCATGCCGCGTTTTCGCTGTCCGGAATGCTGTTGCGGGCCCGCCGTCGTGCTTCGCCCTCCCCGTGGTGCCACGCCGATCTGCTCCCGCTGCGGCACGGTGCTCGAGAAGCAGCCGTTGGTGCGACCGATTCCCTTGCTGGTGCTCGTGGCGGTGGGATCGGCCCTGGTGGCGCTGTCGCTTCCGGCCCTGTTCAGCCCGCCGCCGCCCGGTCCGCTTCAGCCTGGGGGGAGGGGGAGCCAGGCGACGGCGTGAGTGCCAGCAACTGTTCCTCGAGGAGCATGTTGAACTGCAGCAGCTGTTCATCGCTCAGTTGTTGGCGGGAGGAGGCCTGCAGGTGCTGTTGCAGGAACTCCCTGGCCTGGGCTGAGCTCCAGCGCAGGGTCTGCAGCATCTGATCGCCCTGACTGATCAGATCACTGCGGCGCAGCGGCACGGGGGCGCTCTCGGCGCTGATGCCCGGTTCGAGGCTGCGCAGGCGTTTGAGAAAAGCCACCAGATCGTTGTAGCGCGTCAGTCGATGGCGACTGCCATGACCGAAGGCCCGCTCGAGGTAGAGACGCTCCTGTTGCCGATCCCAGCCGAGACGCTGCAACTCCAGATCGATCGCCGCCAGTTCATCGCTCCAGTCCTCCGGATCGGTCGGGGCCTCACTGGGTGGTTCCGGATCGGGTGCAGGGGCAGGGGCAGGGGCAGGTGACGCTGCAGGCGCTGGGGCCGCGATAGGTGCGGGAGCTGGTGGGGGCACCGCGGCTGGCGGTGTTGCCGCAGACGGTGTTGCCGCAGGAGGGGCAGGGGTTGCAGCCAGACGCTGCTGCAGTCGGCTCAAGGCACGGTCCTCGGCGCTTTCCGCATCGGCCCCCTGCCCCAGGGCACTGGCGATCACCCCCTCCGCCCCGATCAGCATCACCTCCACGACGCAGCGCCGCTCATCGATGTGGCAGAGGCGGGCCTGGGTGCGCATCTCACTGCTGGGAGTTGCCCATTTCTAGGCTGGGCCTTATGGATTCCGCCGCCCTTCCCTCGCTCACGCCCCTGCTCGATGGCGTCGATCGCTGGGGAGAGCTGCTTCCCCTGCTCCCGGTGCTCGTGGCGCTGGAGCTGATTCTCTCGGCCGACAACGCCATTGCCCTGGCGGCGATCGCCAGGCAACAGAACGATCAGCATCGGGAACAACGGGCCCTGAACATCGGCATCGCGCTCGCCTTTGTGCTGCGCATCGGTCTGATCCTGATGGCCCAATGGGTGCTCGCCTTCCAGCCCCTGCAATGGCTGGCCGGGGCCTACCTGCTCTGGTTGTTCTTCAGCCACTGGCGCCAGACCCACTCCGGCGATCCACTCATCACCAGCCAGGCCAGTGCAAGCCCAGGCCCTGGCAGCGGCGCCGCAGGAGGGCTGGTCACACCGGGCATGGCCCGCACCGTGCTGGCCCTGGCCCTCACCGACCTGGCCTTCTCGATCGACAGTGTTGCGGCCGCCGTGGCGATCAGCGACCAGCTGCTGCTGGTGATCAGTGGTGCCCTGATCGGTGTGATCGCCCTGCGCTTCACCGCCGGGCTGTTCGTGCGCTGGCTCGAGCTCTACCCCCGCCTGGAGACGGCGGGTTACACCGCCGTGGGATTCGTGGGGCTGAAACTGATCCTGGGCCTGCTTCTGCCCGGTTGGCCCCTGCCCGAATGGTTCACGCTGGTGGTGGTGGCGAGCCTGGTGCTCTGGGGCTTCTCCCGGCGCACCATGGCCCTGGTGGAGGAACCCTGAGCCGATGCTGGTGGAACTGAAGCAGGCGGGGTCGGAACGACTGATCGATCGGCTCGATCTGGAGGAACCTCCCCACCCCGGCCGCTGGTTCGAGCATGGCGAGCGCAGCTTTCTGGTGTTGCAACGGCGCCATCGCTACACCCTGCGTTCCGGCCGTTATCAGCTGAGCAGCCTGGTGCTGCTGGTGAAACCCGAGCGCCGGCCGGCCGATGCCCGCCGCTGGCGGCATGGCTGGGTGATCGGAGACCCCACCTGCAAGCTCAATGCCCTCAGCCCTCTGCTGCGCTGTGCAGTGATGCCCGATGGCCCCTGTGAGCGGTGCGTCCACCGCCTGGAGCGCTGAAGCGATGCCCCACAACATCGCCGACAAGGCATCCGATTGGTGGCAGGGGCGGATCAGCGCCGGGCATGGTGTCGCCTCCGGCCGCAGCGACACGTCGCCCTATCCAGCGGGAACGATCGCGATGCAACGGCCGATCTTTGAGCGCCTCGGCCTGGATCTCAGCGGCTGCTGGCCGGGCACGCTCAACCTCAGCTTCGCGCCCCTGGAGCTGCAGCTGCGCGATCCGGATCACTGCTTCCAGGCCGTGACCTGGACCGATCGCCATCCCCCCGAGACCTTCTCTTTCTGGCAGGTGGAGCTACGCATCACCGGCACGGTGCAGATGGGCTGGATCTACCACCCCCATCCGGAAACCAAACAGCGGCACTGGCAACCTGCCACCACGGTGGAACTGCTCACCGCCTGGATTCCGGGCCTGAAGCCAGGGGCAACGCTGGAACTGCGGGATCCCCGCGCTCGCCTGCGCCTGCTCGATGCCGTGCGGCTGCGGGCCCGCTTGCTGGAGTTTCTCAAGTTCCGGGTGCTGGCGGCGGAGGGGAGCTTCTTCAACAACGACACACCAGCGGCGCGGCGTCAGTGGCTCCAGGCGCTGCATCCGGAAGCGCTGGCCCTGGCGGATGCCGATCTGGAGCGGGTCTGGCAGCAGGCGAAGCAGCTCTACGGAGAGCCCTGAGCCCCGCCCGTAGGCTGAAGTTCCAGCGCGATTCGATCATCACTGCATCCAGCCCTGCCTCCCGCACCACGCCCGCCGACAGAAGCGCGTCCGACACCGCCAGCAGCAGCGGTTTTGACAGCCTCGGGCTCAGCCAACCGCTGCTCCGCGCCCTGAATGACAAGGGATACAGCTCCCCGTCTCCGATCCAGGCGCAGGCGATTCCGGCGGTGATCAGCGGCCGGGATGTGATGGCGGCAGCGCAGACAGGCACGGGAAAAACAGCCGGGTTCACCCTGCCCATGCTCGAGAGGCTCTGCCATGGCGCTCGCGCCGGGCGACGCCAGATCCGCGCCCTGGTGCTCACGCCGACCCGGGAACTGGCGGCTCAGGTGCTCGACAACGTGCGGCAATACAGCTGCCATCTGCCCCTGCGCAGTGAGGTGGTGTTCGGTGGCGTGAAGATCAATCCCCAGATCCAGCGCCTCGCCCAGGGAGTCGATGTGCTGGTCGCCACCCCCGGGCGCCTGCTCGATCTGCACCAGCAGGGGGCGGTGCGTTTTGAGGCGGTGGAGTGCCTGGTGCTGGATGAGGCCGACCGGATGCTCGACATGGGCTTCATCCACGACATCCGTCGTCTGCTGTCGCGCCTTCCCGAACGGCGCCAGACCCTGCTGTTTTCCGCCACCTTCAGCGCCCCGATTCGCAAATTGGCGCAGGGGATGCTGCATCACCCCCTCCAGATCCAGGTGGCGCCGGCGAACCAGACCGCCCGCTCCGTCGAACAGACGGTGCACCCCTGCGACATGGGCCGCAAAGCCGCCCTGCTCACACACCTGATTCGATCGGAAGACTGGCAGCAGGTGCTGGTGTTCTCACGCACGAAACACGGTGCCAACAAGGTGGCCGACCAACTCAACCAGGAGGGCCTGGTCGCCGCGGCGATCCATGGCAACAAAAGTCAAGGCGCCCGCACCAGGGCCCTTCAGGGGTTCAAGGACGGGTCCGTGCGCGTGCTCGTCGCCACCGACATCGCGGCGCGGGGCATCGACATCCAACAGCTCCCCCATGTGGTGAACCTGGATCTGCCCAATGTGGCGGAAGACTATGTGCATCGAATCGGCCGCACGGGTCGCGCCGGTGAAAGCGGCCATGCCATTTCTCTGGTGGCTGCGGAGGAAGCCCTGCTGCTGAAAGCGATCGAACGGCTCACCGGTGAGGCCCTGCCCCGGGTGGAGATTCAGGGCTTCGAGCCGACGGTGCTCAGCGCCCCACCGCTCGATCTCAGTGGTGGCCGGGGCCGCCGCAGCCCCCAGGGCCGCAATGGGCAGGGACGCAACAGTCAGTCGCGTAACAGCCAGTCGCGTAACAGCCAGTCGCGCAGCAGTCATCAGCCGAGGCGGTCACCGGGCCGAGCCTGAAGTTGCTGCATCAGAGCCTGCCCGCCACAGCGTGCTTTGCCCTCCAGCTGCGCTTCCCGAATCAGGAGCGGACAGCCACTGCTGCTGACCACCACCCCAAGACCGGGTGGACAGGCGAGCACGGTTCCCGGGGCTTGCCCCCCGGTGGGCCAGCGCCCCACCCACTCCCGGGCATCGCTGGAGAGCTGGGCTGAGAGCCGCTCGATCAGGGGCTCGGTCTGGAGAATCTTGAGGCGCTTGCCCTGCCACTGGCTCACCGCGTTGGGATACAGCCCCATCACCTGGCGATGAATCGCCAGAGCTGAGGCACTCCAGTCGATCTGGGCATCCTGCTTGCTGAGCATGCGGGCGTAGGTCATGCCCTCGGCGGCCTGGGGACGCAGCCCCAGCCGCTGCCAGCGCTCAGACTCCGGACCGGGTCCAGCCGCTTCAATGCGAGGCATCGCTTCCACCATCAGCTCCGCCGTCAGCACGCTCAGGCGCATGGCCAGTTGCTCGGCGTTCTCCAGCAACCCAATGCCGAGGCGACGCTCCAACAGCACCGGACCGGTGTCGAGGCCTTCCTCCATCGCCATGATGCCGACGCCGGTTTCAGCGTCGCCCTCGAGCAGACACCACTGGATCGGTCCGGCGCCGCGCCAGCGGGGCAGGAGGGAGCCATGGCCGTTCCAACAGCCCAGCGGCGGTTGCTGCAGGATCTCAGGCGGCAGAATCTGGCCGAACGCCACCACCACGGAGAGATCAGCGCCGAGGGCTTCGAGTTGCTGCTGCATCTCCGCATCGCGGCGGATCCGCTCCGGCGTGAACACGGGCACACCCAGTTGCAACGCCCTCTCCTTGACAGGCGAGGGCTGCAACGCCTTGCCCCGACCGCGACGGCGGTCGGGCTGGGTCACCACCGCCACGATCGTGTGCCCGGCTGCATGCAAGGCCTCGAGGCTGGGAACGGCGTAGCGCGGCGTTCCCCAGAACAGGATCTTCACGCGAGGAATCGCTCAGGCATCACCGGTGATGGCGAGGCCCTCCACCCACACATGGGGACTGACCCCCTGGTGGGTGACCACCGGCTCCTCCAGATGCACGATCGCCTTGAGCAGCTCGCGGATGTCACCGGCCACGGTGGCCGATTCCACCGAGATCCGTTCGCCCCCCTGCACCAACCAACCATCAAAGGGCAGGGAAAAGGCGCCCTGGCTGGCCTTGACACCGGCATGGAGGGCATTGAGGCCTTCGATCAACACGAACGTGTCGGTGCTGCGGGCGTGATGCAGATGACTGTTGCCACTGCTCATGCCATCGCTGGTGCCCACTTCGAACCAATCCGGGCCGACCGAAACCTTGGCACCCAGGCCGGCATGACCGGTGGGCGCGACGCCGAAATGACGCGCCGTCGCTTCGGAATGGAGAAAACCGACGAGGCGGCCTTGCTCGATCAGACTGAGCCGCCGGGTCGGTGTGCCCTCGCCATCGAAGGGGGCGGCACCGACATGACCGGGATGGAGCCCGTTGTCGTGAAGGGAGAGAAAGGGCACGGCCACCTGCTCACCGATCGACTCCGCCTTGCTGAGACTGACACCATCGAGCACCGCCCGGGCATTGAGCATGCTGCTGAAGGCTCCGAGCAGATCCAGAAAAGCCTCAGGGGTGAAACAGACCAGATAGCGGCCGGTGGGGATCGGTTGGTAAGCGAGATGACTGATGGTGCGGTTGGCCGCTTCATCGATGCAACCGGCCACATCGAGCTGATCGCTGCCGAGGGCGAGGCGCACGGCACCACCGCTGCGCGGCTTGCGGCCAGCCTCCTCCGCCCGGGCATAGAGGTACAGGCTGGCCTGGGTGCGCTGCATCTGACGCAGGGCCCCCTCACTGTTGAGATAGAGGCGCTCGCTGCACCCCTCACTGAGGCCGTTGTAGGGAACGGTGTCCATGGCGCTGTGGCGCGCCAGCAGCTGCCGTTCCGCATCCTTGAGCGTGTGCAGAAGCGACTGAATGCCGCGGGCCGGTTGCAGCGGACGCTCCAGCTCGGGCGTGGGCGCCTTGGCGAGGGGGGAGAAGGCGGGAATCTCCTCGCTGTTGCCGAAGGCGCTCGCCTCCCGTGCGCCGGCGAGGGCCCGTTCCAGCCCAGCGGGAGACAGATCCGTGCAGCTGGTGATGCCGACCAAGCCTTGGTCGTTCCAGACCCGCACCGTGATCGAACTGCGCTGGGCCGCCTTGAGCTGTTTGGCCTCACCGCGATCCACCTGCACCGAGGCGCTGGTGCTGCGACTGGCGCCGAGATCCCATTGGCGAATCCCCTCCCGGCTGGCGTAGCTCTGCAGGTGGTCGCGCAGGGCGGCGACATCAATCGGTTGCAACTCCGCCTGAGCGGTCTGAGCTGAAGATGTCATCTCAGCGGCCTCCGACGGTGATGGACTCCACCTTGACGTGGGGCTGACCGACGGTGACATAAATGCTGCCGCTCACGGAGCCGCAGAATCCCGCCGCCAGATCGAGATCATCGGCGCACATGGAGATGCGTGGCATCACCTCCTTGGCCTCACCGATCAGGGTCGCCCCCTTCACCGGCTTGCCCAGCTTGCCGTTCTCAATCAAGTAACCCTCCTCCACAGAGAAATTGAACTGGCCCGTCGGGCCGACGCTGCCGCCCCCCATCGACTTGCAATAAAGCCCCTGGTCGATCGAGGCGATCAGATCCTCAGGCTTGTGGGGACCGGCGGCGATGTAGGTGTTGCGCATCCGGCTGGCGGCAGCAAAGCCGTGGTTCTGGCGCCTGCCACTGCCGGTGCGGGCATGGCCGGTGCGCATCTCGCCGGCTCGGTCACTGAGGAACCGTTGCAACACCCCGTTTTCAATCAACACGGTGCGCTGCGCTTCCATCCCCTCGTCATCCATGGAGAGGGAGCCGAAGGCGCCGGCACTGAGGCCCTCATCGATCGCGGTGACAGCCGGGTGGGCGATCAGCTCACCCACCTTGTCTGCGAAGGGGGTGGTGCCGCGCTCCACCTGGGTGGTTTCGAGCAAGTGGCCGCAGGCCTCATGGAAGATCACGCCGCCGAAGCGATTGGCCAAGACCACAGGCATCTGGCCTCCGTCGACGTAGTCGGCGCGCAACATCGTGGCGGCGCTCTGACACACCTCCGCAGCCGAAGCTTTCAGGTCCCACTCGCGCAGATCGTCGGGCCGATCCGAAGAGCCATAACGGCGACCGATACTGGCGCGATGGTCGCCATCGGCGGCGAGCACGCTCAGGCCACTGGACTGATGCAGGCGGATGTCGCGGGCAAAGGTGCCATCACTGGCGGCGACGAGCACCTCCTGCCAGTCGCGCGCGTAACTGCCGCGGCGCACCTCCAGGTGCTGTCCGAGGCGCTCCAGCAAAGCGGTGCCCTCGAGCAGGCGATCGGTGCTCGTGCGCAGATCGGGAGATCGCTGCAACCAGTCGTGCTTGACAGCAGCGAAATCACGCAAGGGCTGGAGGCCTTCAAACCTGGCAGCGGAGGCCAGAGCGGAACGCTCGAGCCCCAACATCGCCAGCGCCTGATCCAGCGCTTTGAGCAGACCCACGTCGCCGAGATCGTCGGTGCTCACGAATCCGTCGCGACCTCCCTTGAAGACCCGGATTCCGGCCCCCATCGAAAAGGAGGGGCTGACGCTGGTGATCCGATCCTGTTCTGCCAGAACGCCGATGTGATCGGTGCGTTCGAGGAACACCTCAACAAGATCAGCACCAGCCCGTCGCCCCTCGGTGAGGAGGTGTTCGAGCTGGGCCTGAATCGGGCTGCGTTGCGGATCCAGGCCAACCACCTGGAGTGGAGCGGGATGGGTAGCGACCAAGCCCCTCGTCTGCGTCAGCGTCAATTATGGGCAACTGACGCTGCGAACAGCCGCCTGAATCAGCGCACAGCCGGCTGATAGGCCTCACTACGCACCGGTGCCATCAGGAACAGCGACGCCATCTGCACACCATTGGCGATCCAATGGGGCAGCTTGCGCAGCAGCTTCAGCGGTGCAGGCGCAGCGCTTTCATCCACGGCCGATAGGGCGGCGTTGTTGCTCACGAGGGCTTCGAGGCCATCCCAGAAGCGGGGGTTCTTCACGTCGAGCACCACGGGGAAGACCCGTGCTGAGGTTTCGTTGGTCTTGTCGATCACCACACGGTCGTAGGTGCGTGCATCAAGGCCAAGGGCTTCGTAGAACTCCTTGCGAGCCACATCGCGCACATACATGGTGGCGAACACGGCGAGCAGGAAGAACCGGCACCAGAGACGGGCGGTGAACCCACGCACGGTGTCGGGCTGGGCCTTCATCAAGGCATCGAAGAAATCACCGTGACGGTTTTCGTCCTGACACCAGTTCTCGAAGAAATTGAAGATCGGGAAGATCTTGCTATCGGGGTTCTGCTCGAGGTGGCGGAAGATGGTGATGTAACGCCAGTAGCCGATCTTCTCCGAGAGATAGGTGGCGTAGAAGATGAATTTCGGCTTGAAGAAGGTGTACTTCTTGTTGGCGGTGAGAAAGCCGAGATCGAGCTGAAGCCCGAAATCGCTCATCGCTTTGTTGAGGAAGCCGGCATGGCGGGCCTCATCCCGGGCCATGTGGGCAAAGCACTCCGCCAGCAGCGGGTTCTTGGTTTTGATCCGGCGGCTCAGCTCCTTGTAGAGCAGAAATCCGGAGAATTCCGAAGTGCAGCTCTGCTCCAGGAATTCCACGAACACCTTGCGGGTGTCGGGATCCAGCTTGTCGGCGGCGCCATCAAAGTCGTCGTTGCGGACGAAATGATGGCGGTTGTAGTCCTTGCGGAATTCTTCACAGATCGCCTCGAGCTCCGCCTCATTGGGGCGGAGATCCATGGCGGCCATGGCCTCGAAGTCGGTGGTGTAGAACCGGGGCGTGAGGATCGTGTCCTTGACCGGATCCTTGATGGCAACGGCGGAATCGGCTGAGGGCGCGGCTTCCGAAACAGCGGTGGGAGGCACCATCGACTCTGATCTTCACTGAGCGCCATCGTAGGTGGCGCCGTCCTGACGTTGACGTCGCCGGGCCGTGTCACTGTTCAGTTGCCTCCCAACCACTTCTGACCATTCAGCCGCTGCAACAGGCGCGAGAGCAGCAGAGGCAGGGTGATGCGCTTCTCATCGATCAGAAACGATTCGATCAGGCTCGGTTCGGTGCCGGGATCCGCCAGGGCGATCGTCTTCCCCGACTGGATCGCCGCTTCGTTGAAGCAAAGCCAGAAGCGCCGGCCGGGAGGAAGTTCACCACAGACCATCCAACAGGAACCGCCCACCACGGGGCGTTCCCCCTCGATCAGATCGAGGCTGGTGGGGGTGAGGCCATGGTCGGCGAGGCCCTTGCGCAAACCAGGCAGAAAATCTTCAGCGATGAACGCAGCGAAGGGCTTGTCCTCCAGCTTCGGAGGCTTGGGCTTGGGCGTGGCCGCTGCTGGAGTGTCGCTCACCGGAAGCTCATCGCTGGCGGAACTGTAATCAGTGCGCGGAGCCCCTTACCAGTCTTCGCTGGATGCCGCAGACCAGTCGTCGTGATCAGGCGGTGCAGCGCTGGCGGCCGTCGCGGTGGGCGATTCGGCTTTGGCTTCAGCGGTGCGCTTCGTTCCGCGCTGAATCACCCGGTAGGGCACGGCAACGGTGGGAGCGGGATCACGCAGGTCGCGCTCCGGGAAAGGGGTGGCGCGGTGGTTCGCCTGCGGCTCGGGTCCCGGCCAGGGCATGTCAGCCCAGCCAGCCTCAGGGCGATCGGCATCCTGGCGGCGATGCACCTGCCGCTGCAGCGGCGCTGTTCCAGGCTGCAACGCCAGGCCCGCCAGACAGCTCAGGGCACAGCCACCTCCGGTGGCGATGGCGATCCAGGCCCCCACCGGGAGTGCGGGGGAACGCCACACCAGCACCCGCAACGACACGCTCCGGCGCAGGTTGAGCCCAGCCACCAAGGCCATGAGCAGCAGCGGCGCCAGGCCAGCGCTCAGCAACAGCCGTTGCAATGCCGTCATCGCGGGTCGCTGTCGCCCCAGCGCTGCAGCGGCGCCAGATCCTCATCCAGCCCATCGAACAGGCGCACCACCAGGAAATCCACCATGTCGTCGAGGCTCTTCGGTTGGGTGTACCAGGCCGGGATCGGTGGGGCAATCCTCGCCCCGGCCTCCGCCAGGGTGGTGAGATTGCGCAGATGGATGAGATTCCAGGGCATCTCGCGTGGGGCGATCACCAGGGGGCGCCCCTCCTTGAGATGCACATCAGCGCAGCGTTCCACCAAATCGGTGGCGATCCCGGCGGCGATCCGGCCCACCGTTCCCATGCTGCAGGGCACGATCACCATGCCCCGGGTGCGCACGCTGCCGCTGGCAATACTCGCGGCCTGGTTGTTCCAGCGATGACAGGTGAGAGCGCCGGTGTCCACGGCAAGACGCTCACGCCAGAACCGTTGCTGCTGCTCGGGATCGACAGGAATGCTCACCCCGGTTTCCGCAGTCCACACCTCATGGGCACCGCGACTCAGAATCAGATGCACCTGGCGGCCCTTGCGCAACAACAGCTGCAGGGAGCGCTCGGCCAGCGGCTGGGCCGAGGCCCCGGTCACCGCCAGCACATAAGGAGGGTCCTGGCGGGATTCAGACGTCAGCGTCATCCGGGAGCGGCTGCAGGGATTCGGGCACCACCTCCAGATCGATCTGGTTGCGCAGCACGTCGACTTTGAGGATCCGCACCGTCACCGTGTCGCCCAGTTGGAAGCGACGCCGATGGCGGCGCCCGACCAGGCGGTTCTGACGGGAGCGGTACTTGTACCAATCGTCGTTGAGGGAGCTCACGTGCACGAGCCCCTCCACCATCGACGGCGGAATCTCAACGAAAAAGCCATAGCTCTGCACACCGCTGATGACGCCGCTGTGCTCCTGGCCCACCAGGGCTTCGCAGCTGCGGGCCTGCATCATCGCCACCACGTCCCGCTGCAGATCCGTCACCTGACGACGGCGCGCATTCAGCCGCTGCACCAGCCGATCGCTGAACCAGTCATGAACCTTCTGGGTCAGGCTCTGGGTGAACAAGGGCCAGTCGATCCGAGCGCCGACGCCACGATCCCCCAGCGGCACCTTGTCTTTGTGACGCACGGTGGGACGATCCTTGCCATCGAGAAGAAGGCTGGCGATCACCTGCTGGTTGATCAGATCGGCCACCTGCAGGGTGGGGCAACACCAGGGCGCGATGGCCGCCTCCACCGCATCGGCCTCCACCGCGTCGCTCTCCTCGGCCTCCTCACCGCGGGCGAGCGTGAACAGTGGGTCAGGGAGGGCCTGGCGCAGCTGCTGATCCAACACGCGCCGGAAGGGGCTGTCGCGGAAGACCTCCGCCAGCTCCGAAGCTGCGGGACTGCCCTCGTCATCCAGCTCCAGGGGAAGCTCCAGGGCGACGGCGGTTTTGGCCACATCGGTGAGACTGGAGGCATCGGCCTCGGGGGGCCGCAGCTCCAAGCCAGGCAGCTTCAGGTCCTGGCGATGCAGGGCCCAAGCCCGTGCGGCGGCCTCCAGCAGCAGGGAGAGAATCGCCTGGGGATCCTCCGGATTGAGGGGGGGCAGCCAGGCGTGGCGACCGGCATCGGGCCAGGCAGCGCGCAGATCACCAAGGCTCTCGAGCTCAGGGGCGGGCAGATCCAGTTCGATGCCACCACGGCGGAGGGCATCCACCTGCAGCGAACGGGCGCAGAACAGCAGCGTCTCCAGCTGACCGATCTGATCCTTGATCGGTTTGAGCACGGCGGGCACCGTGCGCGCCTTCGGCTTGCGGGCGGCCAGGGCCTGAAGCGCCTCAGCGTCAACGCAGGCCACGGGTTGGATGCGGCTGAGGCAGAACGACCAGTCGCGCAGCTCACCATCGGCGGAGCAATCGAGGCGCACACTGATCGCGTCCTGGGCCTCACCCACCGCAAAGCGGGAAGCGTCGATCAGCGCCCTGGTGAGCAGGGGCTGCCACACATCACCCAGGCAGATCGCTTCAGCCTGATCGCGCAGCCAGAGATCCAGGGCATTCCCTGGGCTAAGCCGTTCCGCCAGGGTGGGGCTGTGAATCCAGAGCCGGGTGCCGCCGTCATGGGGTTCCACGTGCACGGCGGGCAAGTCCGGGGCCAATTCGGCGCGCCAGCTGCGCAACAGCAGCGCCGGCTGGGCGGTGAGATCGTGGCGCTTCTTGGCATTGGGGGCCTTGAGGCTGCTGCGCGGGGCCTCGGGTCGCTCATGCAGATTCGCCTTGGTGAGCAGCAGATCGCGATCACCGGCAGGGCCGGCATCGAGAGGCAAGGGTCGCGCGACATGGCCGCGGGCGGGGAACTGGGCCACGGGGTAGCGGTCGACCTTGACCTCCACCAGCGCCGAGGTCTCCTCTGTGCCCTCCGGCACTTCGATCGTGGCCAGCAGGCGGTCGTCGAGGGGGAGCGCCACCCAGCGATCGTCCTGCTGATCGAGATGGGCCAACAGGCTGGTGGTCTGGCGCTCGAGGATGCACTGCACCCCACCCTCCGGTGAGCGACGTCGCCCGCCCTCCCGCGTGATCCGCACCAGCACCCGGTCGCCGTTCCAGGCGTGGTTGAGCTGGTGATCACGGATGTAGATGTCTTCGCCACCGTCTTCACGGATGGCAAAGCAGAAGCCTTTGCTGCTGCAGCGCAGACGGGCCTCGATCAACCCCTCATCCTCCGAACGCTGCACAGCAGCGTCGCCGGCGCGGCTGATCACGCCGATCTTTTCCAGGCCAGTGATGGCGAGTTGGAGACTGTCTTTCTCGGAGCGGTTGCTCAGGCGAAAGATCTTCTCCAGGGTGCCGGTGTCGATGGATCCCTCGGCTGGGAGCTGGTCGAGCAGGTCAGCGACCGTGAATTTCATCGTGGAACGTGGGCTTACCGGCCTTCAGGGCCGGGGGAACGATCACCCGGGACGTGTCCGGAGACGATGCAGCGCCATCCTGGTGAACTCAGACTTTAGGGGACGCCTCGTCATCGCTCAGGGCGGCCGGACTGGTGACGTTCTGCAAGAGGGGCCAGAGCAACCGCAGGCCGATCACCAGAAAACCGATCGAAGCGAGCAATTGCAGCAGATCCGCCGGGATCACACTGGCCATCGAGCCGCCGGCGATTGCACCGATCAGGCTGGCGAGCACCAGGGCGCTGGCGGAGCCGATGAAGACGGCGACGGGGCGATTCGAGGTGCCGCTGATCGCCACGGTGGCCAACTGGGTCTTGTCGCCCAGCTCCGCCAGGAACACGGTGACGAAGGTGGAGAGAAGCAGGGTGATGTCCATGGCGATTCAGAGGCCCTCCGCCTGCAGCAACGATTGCACCGCCTGCACGCCCAGCCACAGACCGAGACCCACCATCAACAGACCGGCCATCTGCTCAAGCCGCTCCGGCGGCAGGATGCGTGAGAGCCAACGGCCCACCAGCACCCCCACCAGGCTGGAACTGATCAGGGCGAGGGCCGCTCCGACGAACACGAGCCAGGGCTGTCCGGATTGGGCCGACAGCAACAGGGTGGCGAGCTGGGTCTTGTCACCCAGTTCCGCCAGAAAGACGGTGGTGAAGGTGCTGAGCATCACAGCGGTGAAGCTCAGCGACAGCCCCTCGTCGCCGGCGGACACGGAGGGCTCACTCATCGCCTGTTCGCAAC
Source organism: Synechococcus sp. RS9909 (assembly GCF_014279595.1). Lineage (NCBI taxonomy): Bacteria > Bacillati > Cyanobacteriota > Cyanophyceae > Synechococcales > Synechococcaceae > Synechococcus > Synechococcus sp. RS9909. The sequence continues at coordinate 1,118,322 of NZ_CP047943.1, read as the reverse complement.
AATCGATTGAACTTACGCAGTTCCAGGCTTCGGCCGCCATAGACGGAGCGGATCTGCTGGCGGCAACAGGCGATCGCAAAGGCCTCCGCGTCGCTCGCCTCCACCGCAAAGAGATCGGCGAGGTTGCTGACGCGACAGAAGTCCGGGCGCTCCTCATAAATCCGACAGCGACGTCCACCGCTGTCGTAGTGCCGGCACCAGCCATCCGGACCGGCCATCTCCAAATAGAGCTGACGCTGGGCGTCATCGAGGACCTCCAGGGCCTCCGGCCGTTCCTCCGGCGCGAGACGGCAGCACGCTCCGCACTGGTGGAGACAGCGCCAGGTGCCGGATCCATCGAGCATCAGCGGTCGCTGTGACAAGCCATCACAGTGGCAGGCCGAGCGGGCTGGCTCGAGGCTGCAGGCCCCGTAGCCTGATGCGACGATTGCACCGCCTCACCGCGCCATCCCATGGGAATCGATTTCCACTTGATCGCCAACTTCGCTGCCCTGGCCCTGATCACGCTGGCAGGCCCCGCCGTGATCTTCATCCTCTTCTACCGGCGCGGCGCCCTCTGAAGCGCGCCGAGGGCGTGATACACGGGCTGGCGCGCTACGAGCCGGCCCACATAGGCAGCGATCACAGCGGCAAGGACGACACCGGCAAACAGCTGCTGGTCGCCGGTGAGTCGCCAGGCAAACACAATCGACACCAAGGGCAGCTGGGTCGCTCCCGCCAGCCCCGCTGCCATGCCGAGGGCAATACCGAGATGCTGGCTGACGCCGAGAACGGCGCAGACGGTGTAGCCCACGACAGCCCCGAACGTGAGTGAGGGGTCGATCAGACCGCCAGGCACCCCTGGCGCCAGGGCGATCATCGGCGCGATCACGCGCACCACGATGATCCAGAGGCTGGTGAAGCCCGCCGCAAACTGTCCGCCGGCGGGATCGGCGTTGGGGAGTCCTTCATCCATCAGCTGACGGATCAGCGCTTCGCCATCGGAGCTGCTGGTGCCCCAGCTGAGCAGCGCCAGAAGCGCCAGCCCCCCGCCGAGCAGCACACCGACGCGGATCGGCCGGCGCTTCACCACCTCCATCAACCGGCTGGTGGCCCAGACCAGCCCCTTGTTGAAGAAGCCGCCCACCAGGCCGCCCACCAGCCCCACCGGCAGGGCGATCAACAGCTGCTCCTCCTCTGGAACCATCACGTTGATCACACCGAGACCGAAGATCGGTTCACCGCCCCAGTGGCTGAAACCGGCAGCGGAGACGCTGATCACCAGGGCGGGCCAAAGCGTGACGATCGAATAGTCGGCGGTGAGTTCCTCCAGGGCGAACACCGCCCCGAGCAAGGGTGTGTTGAAACCACCGGCCAGGCCGGCACCGCCGCCGATCGCCACCATCTGTCGCTCGGTGAGGCTCGGCAACCAACCCGCCAGACGTTTGTGAACGGCGCGGGCCACAGCGGCACCGAACTGCACCACCGGACCTTCCCGACCGAGCGGAAACATGGCCACGGTGGCGATGCCCCAGAGCACACCCCGCTGCACCGTTCCTGCCGCCGCCATCGCCTTCGGCAGTTTGCTGGGGTCCTCCAGGCCGTTCATGGTGGAGGGAATCCCTGAACCGGCGCCGTCCTTCCAGGGGCCACGCTGCAGCAGCAGCAGCACGGGCATCACCACGATCGGCATCAGGGCGAACAGCACGCCCACCAGGCTCCAGGGGCGATCGGGGCGGGTGGGAAACAGGCGATAGAGCTGGTCCTGCACCGTGTCGGTGAGATTGAGGGGCCAGCAGGCGAGGCCGATGAGCAGGCCCACCACGATCAGGCCGATCAGGTGACGGATGAGCGAAGGAAGCGCCGAAGCGGGGCTCTCGATCAGGCCCGGGAAGAGCCCCTTGCTTCGTCGTGTATCCAGGCTCATGGTTGAAGGCCGAGTCCGATGGCCGCATCTTGTAGCAGTCCGGCCACATAGGCATGGTCGGCTCGACAGTCATCGCTGCGGATGGCGCCATCCGGCCGTCGATGGGCCCGGATCCGATCACCCGAGGGGTTGCGTAGCTCCAGTTGCTGCTCACCACAGCGCCGGCAGACATAGATCTGCTTGGCGCGTTGCAGACGGATCTCGGCGTGATGCTGGCGCAAGGCCAGGATCTCCAACTGCAACCGTTCCTCACCGTTCCAGCGGTTCAGACCGACGCGAAAGGCGAGATCCAGGCGCTCGGGGACGGGACCGGGCGAGTCCCATCGCCAGGCGATTCCTTCGCACCGGGCCTCACCCTGGCGCAGGCTCAGGCGCAGGTGGCCGCCGCGCAAGCGCCGCTCCTCGAGCACCTGGCAGTCGCGCGCCCAGAACACGGGGGAGCGATGGCCCACACCGAAAGGCTCCAGGGCGAGCAGGTGCTGCCAGAAACGACGATCGATCTGGTCCAGCGCCAGCAGCGCTTCCGGGCGAACCGGTTGGCCCAGGGGCTGGCTCTGCTGCCAGGCCAGGGCCAGGCCGTTGAGCTGGGCGTGCAGCGCATGCACCGCCTCCGCCCGCACCGTGAACCCCCCCGCAGCGGGATGGCCGCCGAAACGCTCGAGGTGCTCGGCGCAGCTGGTGAGCGCCTGATCCACCGCAAACCCCTCCGGTGCCCGCACGGAGGCGCGCAAGCGTCCATCGCCCTCCCCGGCGAGCAGGGCCACCGGGCGTTGGAAGCGCTCCATCAGGCGTGAAGCGACGATGCCGATGACGCCATGGTGCCAATGCCCCTGGGCGAGCAGCAGAAACGGCGCCAGGCTGTCGCCATCGGCATCCAACAGCGCCAGCGCCTCCGCCTCGATCGCATCGCACAACTCCCGGCGCTGCCGGTTGAGGGCATCGCATTGACGGGCCAGCTCGATCGCCTCCCCAGGGTCATCGGCCGTGAGCAGCTCCACCACCAGGCGCGGATCGCCGAGGCGGCCCACCGCGTTGATCCGGGGCGCGATCTGAAAGCCGATGGCATCGGCGCGCAGGGGCGTCTCCTCCAGGCCGGCGAGTTGCTGCAGGGCGCGCAGCCCCTCGCAACGACTGCGATGGAGCGTGGCCAAACCCTGGCGCAACCAATTGCGATTGGCTCCGGTGAGCGGTGCCATATCGGCGATGGTGCCAACGCAGAACAGATCGCGCGCCGTCTCGATCGCCTCCGGCCGCCCCATCGCCTGGGCAAGCGCATGGCCGAGCACATAGGCGAGCCCCACCCCGGCCAGACCGCGATAGGGCGACGCCTCGGGGGTGGTGGCCGGATGGATCAACGCCAGGGCCTCCGGTGGCGGAGAGGGCAGGGTGTGGTGGTCCGTGAGGATCACCTCCATGCCTCGTTGGGCTGCTGCCTTCAGCGCTTCAGCGGCGGACACGCCGTTGTCGACCGTCACCAACAGGCGGATCCCCTCGCCGTGCAAGCGCTCGACCATGCCCGGGTTCAAGCCATAGCCATCGTCCATGCGACTGGGGATCGCCGCCACCGGATTGGCGCCGAGCGCGCGGAGAGCCCGGATCAACAGGGCGGTGCTGGTCATGCCATCGGCGTCGTAATCGCCGCAGATCGCCACCGCTTCAGCGCCATCACAGGCCCGGCGCAGGCGACGGACCGCAACGGCGAGCTGGGGGAAGTGCTCGGTGGCCTCAGGCAGAGGCGGCATCTGGAGCAAGTCCTCCACCTGGGCCCGGTCCAGGCCGCGCCTGGCCAGCACCGCCCGCAGCGGCAGGGGCAGGGGCACAGCCGCGAGGGGATCCTCACCGCAGGCGGGGGGCAGCTGCCACACCTGTGGATGCCGTGATCCCTGGGTTGCTGCAGCCAAGGCCCACGCCTGAACATGGCTGCATTGTGGGTCCTGCTTCAAGCTGGCTTTCCATTCGGGGGAATCCAAGTGGCTGAACTGCAGGCCGTGTTCTGGGATGTGGATGGAACCCTGGCAGACACCGAACTGGAGGGGCATCGCCCTGCCTTCAATGCCGCCTTCCGCGAGGCCGGACTCGACTGGCACTGGGACCGAACCCTTTACGCCGAGCTGCTCGCGATCGCGGGGGGGCGGCAGCGCATAGAGGCCTACGCCGCCCAGCGGGGGGAAGCGCTGGAGGCCACACGTCTCGACCAGTTGCGCGCTTTGAAACAGAAGCACTATCTGGCGCGCTCCCGCAGCGGCGCGATCGCTCTGCGGCCTGGGGTGGCGCGCCTGATCGCAGCGCTGCAACAGGCGGGGGTGAGGCAATGGATCGTCACCAGCAGCGGCGCTGCCTCGGTGCACGCCCTGCTGACAGGGGTCTTTGCTGCGGAGAGCCATCCCTTCGCGGGCCTGATCAGCGCCGATGATGTCGCCGCCACCAAGCCGGATCCGGCCCCTTATCAACTCGCCCTGGAACGCAGCGGTGTTGACTGCGATGGCGTGGTGGCGATCGAGGATTCCGAGGCGGGGCTGCGCTCCGCCAGTGCGGCGGGCTTGCGCTGCCTGCTCACCCCCTCCCCCTGGGAGAAGCGATTGCACGCCAGGCTCGGCAACGGTGCGCCAGCCGCTGCATCCCATCCAGCCGCTTTTGAGCATCTCGGCGAGATGGAGGCCCCAGCGCGGCAATGGTCAGGCCCCCCTTGCCCGAGCGGGGTGGTGACGCTGGAGTATCTGCAGTCCCTTCTGGCCGACGGCAACTGATCGTGCCGCAGCTCACCCGCTACGAACGGCTGCAGGAACGCCTGGGCAACCACGTGCTGCTGAGCTTTGTGGGGCCGTGGCGTCGGCGCAGTGTGGGCGTGCTCACCCTGCTGATCGGCTTTTTTCTGGGGAACAACCTCACCAGCTACTACCTGGAGAAAATCGGTCAGCGCCCGCTGGTGGTGCTCGGCCTGGTGGCGATGATCGAGGTGATGGTGCGGCTGCGCACCCGTGTTCAGGCGGAACCCTGGCCCCTGGCCTGGCTCGCCCTCGACAATCTGCGCATCGGCGTGGTGTATGCCGTGGTGCTGGAGGCGTACAAACTTGGGTCCTGAACACCAGCCCGCCTTCGCCATCGATGCCGTTCCCGGACTGGCGGACCTGCTCACGGCCCTGGAGGTGGGGGATGCAGGCCGCTGGCTCGAGCGCTGGCAGCAACGGGGTGGCGCAGCGTTTCAGCACCAGGCCTGGGGCCACCCGGTGGCGGAGCCATGGGTCTGGGCCATCGCCCTGCCCCTGCTCACGGCGCTGGAGCGGCATTGCCGTGCTGGGGAGCGCCGCCTGGTCGGGCTGAGCGGCCTTCCCGGTTGCGGCAAGAGCACCCTGGCGCGGTGGCTGGCCAGCGCCGCAGCCGACCTGGACCTCCCGGTGGCCGTGGTCTCCATCGACGATTTCTACTGGCCGGGGGAGCAGCTGGAGCAGGCGATGGCCGGGAACCCCTGGGGCGTACCCCGCGCCCTGCCGGGCAGCCATGACCTGGAGCTGCTGAACGCCAGCCTGGAGCGCTGGCGGCGCAGCGGTGAGCTGAGGATGCCGCAATTTGAAAAATCGCTGCGCGGAGGCCGGGGCGACCGCAGCGGTTGGCAGCAGCAAACCGCCCAGGTGGTGCTGCTGGAGGGCTGGTTTCTCGGCGCCTGCCCGGGTCATGCCTCGACGGAGTCCTTCGAGGCGATCAGCGCCTTGGCGTTGAGCGAAGCCGAACGACAGGGGCGTGCACAGGCCCTGAACCAGCTGGTGCACTACCAGCCGATCTGGGATCGCCTCGACGACCTCTGGCACCTGAAGGCTCCCTCCCCCAGCGCCTCGCGCCGCTGGAAGGAAGAGCAGGAACGGGCGATGGAACAGCGCACCGGCATCCGTTTGCCTGCAGAGGAACTGGAGGGTTTTGTGCGGATGATTGAAACAGCCATCCCTGAAACGGTCTTGCAGAACCCGAGGGATGTGGCCGTGGTGGTGCACCTCACGGAAACCCGCCGGGTTCGTGAGGTGCAGCTCAGATGATCAAGCGATCAGGCGTCAGCTTCGGCTGATTCATCAACGGGGTACACGAAGCCTTGGGCACGACCGCTCAGCACCGATTTGCCGATCGAGAGGGCCCGCTGGGCTGCGGTGGCCGCTTTTGCTTTCCACACGGCGTGGCGCTGATTGCGCTTGCTCTTGGAGGTTTTCTTCTTGGGTACGGCCATCGCCGGCGATCTCTGCCAAACGATGATCTTCTCCTGCCGAGAGTCTCTCCGTCAAATCGCTAGGCTGCCGCCAACGCAGTGTTGCCGTGAGTTCAGGTCAACCGGACCCCGCACAGCGTGCAGATCCCTTGGCACGTTTCAAGCCCGAGCCGCCACCGACCTACAGCGAGCTTCTCAGCCAGATCAAGGCCGGCAAGGTGAAGGATCTGCAGCTCGTTCCCGCCAGGCGCGAGGTGATCGTGCACTACCCGGATGGGCGCTCCACCAACGTGCCGATCTTTGCCAACGACCAGCAGGTGCTGCGCACCGCCGAAGCGGCCGGCATCCCGCTCACGGTGAAAGATGTGCGCCAGGAGCAGGCCCTTGCAGGCCTGGCCGGCAATCTCGCCCTGATCGCCCTGATCGTGGTGGGGCTCTCCTTGCTGTTGCGCCGCTCCGCCCAGGTGGCCAATCGCGCCATGGGCTTCGGTCGCAGCCAGGCGCGGGTGAAATCCCAGGAGGAGGTGACGACCCGCTTTGAGGATGTGGCCGGCATCAATGAAGCCAAGGAAGAACTGCAGGAGGTGGTGACCTTCCTGAAGACACCGGAACGCTTCATTCAGATCGGCGCCAAGATCCCTCGCGGCGTGTTGTTGGTGGGACCTCCCGGCACCGGTAAGACCCTGCTCGCCAAAGCGATCGCCGGTGAAGCGGGGGTGCCGTTCTTCTCGATGGCCGCCTCCGAATTCGTGGAGCTGTTTGTGGGCGTGGGCGCGAGCCGGGTGCGCGATCTCTTCAAAAAGGCCAAAGAGAAAGCTCCCTGCATCGTGTTCATCGACGAGATCGATGCGGTGGGGCGTCAACGCGGCGCCGGCATCGGCGGCGGAAACGATGAGCGGGAGCAGACGCTCAACCAGCTGCTCACCGAGATGGATGGTTTCGCCGACAACTCCGGTGTGATCCTGCTGGCGGCCACCAACAGGGCTGATGTGCTCGACACGGCCCTGATGCGCCCGGGCCGTTTTGATCGGCGCATCCACGTCGATCTTCCCGATCGCAAGGGCCGCGAAGCGATCCTGGGGGTGCATGCCCGCACCCGTCCCCTGGCTCCAGAGGTCTCGCTGCAGGACTGGGCCCGGCGCACCCCCGGCTTCTCCGGCGCCGACCTGGCCAATCTGCTCAATGAGGCGGCGATCCTCACGGCAAGGCAACAAGTGAGCGCGATCGGTGATGCCCAGATCGAGGCCGCCCTGGAGCGGATCACGATGGGGCTCACCGCCGCACCGCTGCAGGACAGCGCCAAGAAACGCCTGATTGCTTATCACGAAATCGGCCACGCCCTGGTGGCGGCGCTCACCCCCCATGCCGACAAGGTCGACAAGGTGACGCTGTTGCCACGCAGTGGCGGCGTGGGCGGCTTCACCCGCTTCTGGCCCGATGAAGAGCGACTCGATTCCGGCCTGATCAGCCGCGCCACCCTGCAGGCTCGCCTGGTGGTGGCGCTGGGTGGTCGGGCCGCCGAAACTGTGGTCTTCGGCCTCAGCGAAGTGACCCAGGGAGCCTCGGGCGATCTGAAGATGGTCAGTCAACTGGCACGGGAAATGGTGACCCGCTTCGGCTTCTCCAGCCTCGGGCCGGTGGCTCTCGAGGGGGCGGGCCATGAGGTCTTTCTCGGCCGCGATCTGATCCAGACCCGTCCGGACTACGCCGAGAGCACAGGTCGACAAATCGATCTGCAGGTGCGCCAGCTGGCGCAGTCGGCGCTGGATCGGGCGATTGCGCTGCTGCGCTGTCGGCGAGAGGTGATGGATCGGCTGGTGGAGGCCCTGATCGAAGAGGAAACCCTGCACACCGACCGCTTTCTCGCCCTTGCAGGCATCGACGAAACCGCCACCGCCCCTACCGTTGGGTAGTTGAGCTGGGTCATTGAGCGGCCGGCGGGTGCTGATCAGGAAGGGGACTGGAGCCCTGCGAGTCGGTGCATGGACTGTTCTGGCCCTGCTCCTGGTGTGGCTGCTGTTGCGGCTGCGGATCGAATGGGCCTGGTTTGGCCAGTTCCAGTTGCAGAGCGTGCTTGCTCTGCGCTGGCTGCTCCAGACCCTCGCCTTCGCTGGCGCCGCCCTGTTCGCCGCTACCACGTGGTTGTGGCGCCGGCGCTGGTTGCGGCTCGCCGAGCCTGAACCCCACCCCAGACAGGCCATCGCGCAGGCCACGACTCCGGGACTGTGGGCGCTGCAGGGCTGGCGTTACGGACTCGCCCTCACCGCCTGTCTGCTGGTGGCGGCCTCGAGTCTGACGATGGCGCTGCGGCTCACCTGGCTGGCCCTGGTCGATCCCTTTGCCCTGAGTCAGTGGTGGAGCGTGCCGATCCAGCCCGGCTGGCCGGCCGGCGTGGCCCTGGTGCTCCTAAGTATGAGCCTGGGGCTGGGCCTCAGGCCGAAGGGTGGCCTTCAGCTGGCCCAGGGGCTCGGCAGCATCTGCCTCTGCATCACTGCGGGGCGCGCCTGGGGGCTCTGGGCGCTGGCACTGACGATCCCATCCCTGGGCGAACGCGAACCCCTGCTCGGCGCCGATGTGAGCTTCGGCCTCGGACGCTATTCGGCGATCGCCCTCGGCCTGGAACTGCTGCTGATCCAACTGCTGCTCACCCTGAGCACCAGCCTCTGGGCCCGTCTCAGCCGCATCCCCGGACTGACGGACTGGGCCTTTCCAGGCCTCAACCGGGCGGAACGACAACGGTTGCGCCCCCTGCTCGCTCTGGTGTGCCTGCTGTTCGCGGCCCTGCTCTGGCTGTCACGCCATCAGTTGCTCTGGTCGCAGGATGGCGTGGTGGCTGGCGCCGGCTGGCTCGATGTGCATCTCGTGCTGCCCCTGCGGCAACTGGCAGCGATCGCCTTTGCCCTGTTGGCGGTGCTGGTGGTGCCGATCCCGGGGGCAATCCGGCGCCGACGCCTGCGTCTGATCGTGGCAACCGTGGCGGCGCTGGCGCTGTTGGCGGAACTGTTGCTGGTGCCACCGATGCAGTGGCTGGTCGTGAAGCCGCGGGAACTGATGCTGGAAACGCCCTATCTGGAGCGGGCGATTGCCGCCACCCGGCGGGCCTTTCAACTCGACGCGATCAGCAGCCGGGAGATCAATCCTTCCCCGCGCTTGCAACCGGCCGATCTGGAGAAAGGGGCGAGCACCCTGCGCAACATCCGCCTCTGGGACAGCCAACCGCTGCTGGCCACCAACCGCCAGTTGCAGCAGCTGCGGGTGTACTACCGCTTTTCCAACGCGGCGGTGGATCGCTATCAACTCCAGAACGACACCGACAGCCGCCAGCAGGTGATCCTGGCGGCCCGGGAGCTGGATCAGGCCTCCCTGCCCGATCGCTCCCGCACCTGGCTGAACCGCCATTTCGTGTTCACCCATGGCTTCGGCTTCACAATGAGCCCGGTGAACACCCGGGCTGCCGATGGCCTGCCGGAGTATTTCATCAGCGATCTGGGTCTCTCGACCCGAATTGAAGGCAACCCCGCCCTGCAGATCAGCGCGGCCGACGTGAAAGAGCATGTGCCGATCGGCCGGGCCGCGCTCTATTTCGGGTTGTTGCCATCGCCCTACGCCGTGGCACCGACGACGGTGGAGGAGTTTGATTTCCCCGAAGGCGATCGCAACATCTACAACCACTACTCCGGAGCTGCCGGGGTGCCTCTGCGCACCGGCCTGGATCGCGTCGCAGCAGCGGTGTATCTCAAGGAACCGCGCCTGCTGAACACCGGCTCCTTGACCTCGGAATCCCGGCTGTTGCTGCGCCGGGATGTGAAAAGCCGGGTGAAGGCCCTGGCGCCCTTTCTGCAGTTCTGGGGTGAACCCTATCTGGTGTCGGTGCCGATCCCGGCGGACACAAGCGGATACGACAGCGAGCAACATCAATATTGGATTGTCGATGGCTTCACCACGTCGAACACCTATCCCTACGCCTCGAGTCTTCCCGATGGCCGGCCGCTGCGCTATGCGCGCAATGCGGTGAAAGCGGTGGTGGATGCCTACAACGGCAGCGTGCATCTCTACGTGCAGGAACCGAACGACCCGATCGTGCGGGGCTGGCAGCGCCTGTTTCCCCAGCTGTTTGAACCGATCAGCGCTCTGCCGAGCACTTTGCGACAGCATCTGATGGTGCCGCCCAGTCTGTTTGAACTTCAGGTGCAGCAATTACTTCGCTATCACGTCACCAACCCGCGCATCTTTTACAGCGGCGATGACGTGTGGCAGGTGCCGCTGGAGCTCTATGGCAAGCAGCAGATTCCTGTGGCTCCGTATCACATCACAGCCCAACTGAGGGCGAATGAAGCGTCGGAATTCCTGTTGTTGCAGCCCCTCACCCCCCTGGCCCGCCCGAATCTTTCAGCCTGGCTGGCGGCCCGTAGCGACGATGAGCACTACGGCGAGCTGGTGTTGCTGCGCTTCCCCTCCGACGTGCCGATCTTCGGTCCGGAACAGATCCAGGCCCTGATCAATCAGAACCCGGCGATCAGTCAACAGTTCGGACTGTGGGATCGGGCCGGATCGGAGGTGGTGCAGGGCAATCTCCTGGTGGTCCCCCTGGGGAATGCTCTGTTGTATGTGGAGCCGGTGTATCTGCGGGCCCGTCGTGGCGGCCTGCCGACCCTGACCCGGGTGGTGGTGAGTGATGGCAGTCGTGTGGCGATGGCCGCGAATCTGATTGAAGGCCTGAATGCCCTGATGACCGGACGGGTGGAAGGGGCTTTGGTGCAGGAGCTGTCGCGCTCATGAAAAAGCCGCCCCGTGGGGCGGCTGCAGTGCTTCAGACATCAAGACGACTTGCAGGCGTCTGTCAGTTGACAGCTGCGAAGAACTCCTTGGAACCGACGGGATCGGGCTTCATGGTCTTCTCGCCAGGGGTCCAGTTGGCGGGGCAGACCTCATCGGGGTGCGACTGCACATACTGGAAGGCCTGGAGCACACGCAGGGTTTCATCAACGTTGCGGCCCACGGGCAGGTTGTTGATGGTGGCGTGCATGATCACGCCTTCGGGGTCGATGATGAACAGACCGCGGAGGGCAACGCCTTCCTCTTCATCGAGCACGTTGTAAGCGCTGGCGATCTCTTTCTTGAGGTCAGCGACGAGGGGATAGGCGATGTCACCCAGACCACCCTGATTGCGGGGGGTCTGGATCCAGGCGAGGTGGCTGAACTGGCTGTCCACCGACACGCCCAGCACTTCGGTGTTCTTGCTGGAGAAATCAGCGTAGCGATCGCTGAAGGCGGTGATTTCCGTCGGGCAGACGAAGGTGAAATCGAGGGGGTAGAAGAACAGCACCACATACTTGCCGCGGTACTGAGACAGGGAGATCTCCTTGAACTCCTGGTCAACCACTGCGGTGGCGGTGAAATCAGGGGCCTGTTGGCCCACACGCAGGCAGCCGTTGGCGGTCATGATGAGGGGGCGAAGGTGCAGCAACGGGAGCGCCAGGACTGAATCGAAACCAAGTCGAAGTCGAAACGACTTCCAGTTGCTCCTGACAATTTATCACGGTCAACCGCGCTGCTGCGGTCCTTTGGTGTACGGCAAGCCGGAAGGCCCCATTACAGTGAAACCATGATGAAACGCTCGATGGCCTGGGATCAGGCCCTGCTCCGCAAGTTCAGCAGCACTGGCCATTACCGCCTGCTCAACCAGGTGCGCAGTGAACTGAAGAATCAGCCCCTCAACCGGGATCCGAAAACCCAGGAGCTTGCCCTGAAGGCGATGCCCCATCGGGGCCAGTCGGTCCGAGGGTACCGACGACCTAATGCCCTGGAATCAGGCTCTAACGACCCCTTGCTGTCGAACCAGGCCAACGACACCAATGACACCCCACGCTCCTTCCGGGAACGCCTCAACGCCATCGAGATGCGCTGAGGTTCCGCCTCAGCCCGACGGCCAGCTGCGGGGATCGATGCCCAGATGGTCATGATCAGCCGCCACAAAGCTGGGACTCAAACCAGTGAGACGCTGCCGCTCATAATCGGCGAGAATCCTTAATCCCACAGGCATCAACATCACCAAGGCCACCAGATTCACCAACGCCAGCAGCCCCATGGTGAGATCAGCAAAACCAAACACCGTGGCAAGGTCCTGACTGGCCCCCCAGATGATCAACACCAGGGTGACGAATCGCAACCCCTGAAACAGGGTTTGGTTGGAATCACTGAAGTAATTCAGAGCATTTTCACCGAGGTAGTAGTTGTAGATGATGGACGTGAAGGCAAACAACACCAGGGCGACGGTGATGAAGGCCTGTCCCCACCAGCCCATCGTGTAGCCCATCGCCTGTTGGGTGAGGGTGACCGCCACCGCGTCGCCATCCGGTTGATACAAGGGCGTCACAAGGATGAGAAAGGCGGTGCAACTGCAGAGAACGATGGTGTCGATGAACACACTGAATGCCTGAATGATCCCCTGCTCCACCGGATGCTTCACATACGCCACAGCCGCCACGTTGGGGGCACTGCCGAGACCGGCTTCGTTGGAGAACAAACCGCGTTTGACACCGAACATCACCGCCGCTCCGATCCCCCCACCCAGGGCTGACTTCAACCCGAAGGCGCCCCGCACAATCTCAGCCAACACGCCAGGAATTTCACTGGCATGGATGACCAACGACACCAGCGCCAGCAGGAAGTAGCCGATCGCCATGAACGGCACCACCACCTCCGCCACCTCGGCGATCCGCCGCACCCCCCCGAAGATGATCACGCCCAGCACCACCATGAGCGTCGCACCACTAATGGAGGGTGGAACGCCAAAGGTGTCGGCCAGGGCGCTGGCCACCGTGAACGACTGCAGCGCATTGAAACCAAGGCCGAAGGTGAGTAGCAACAGCAGAGAAAAAAGCAGGCCCATCCAGCGCAGGCCGATACCGCGCTCGATGTAATACGCCGGTCCGCCTCGATAGGTGCCATCCACCTCGGCGATTTTGAACACCTGGGCGATCGTGCATTCAAAGAAGCTGGTGGCCATGCCGATCAAACCGGTGACCCACATCCAGAACACAGCACCCGGGCCGCCGAGGCTGATGGCCACAGCGACTCCGGCAATGTTGCCACCGCCCACCCGACCGGCGACGCTGAGCACAAGCGCCTGAAAGGAGCTGAGGTGATTGCCCTCCTGTTGAAAGGCGCGGCCCAGCAGTGCAAACATCGCTCCGAAGTAGCGAAATTGCACCCAGCGGGTGCGTGCACTCAAGACCAGACCGATCGCCAGGAGGGCGACGATCAGCACCCGTCCCCAGAGCCAATCATTGAGAACATCCAACGCTGCAAAGCCTCAACAAGTCCCACACCTTGCCTCGGCAACGCCCTGATGTCCGTTCGTTCTGTCACCACTCGAAGCAATCGTTGGATCCTGCTCCTGGCCTGGCTTCTCGGGGCGGAGGCGATCGGCGCCAACAAGGCGTCCGAGCACTGCCTCAGGCTTCAGGAGCAGCGGGATCAATGGGCGCGTCAGGCCTGGCGGGAGGAAGTCAAGCTGGTGCACAAACGGCGCTTGAAGCTTTGTCCGCAGCTGGAGAGCCTCGCCAACCAGGGAGCTGAAGCCAGTGCCAACGCGCCAAGCCCAGGCCAGCGGATGCGACTGGATTACGGCGCCTATGCACGCTGCCGGCGGCAGGCGGAGGTGGATCTGAAGGCCAGCCAACCCGTGCTGTACACCAACGATCAGAACGTTCCGTTCTTCACCGTCAACGGCGCTGAGGCTGCTCGCCAGGCCGATGCTCTCCGCAAGGCGGCGAACGACGCCTGCCCCTGACGGCACCGCTAGAACCAGAGCATGCCGCCATGCGCTGCAGCGTGAAAGAAACATCAGGTCAGCGACAGACAGAACAAGCGTCAACGGGCCTGAAATTGGCGTCTGCACTCCTCCAGCGTGATCACGCAAGCCACATCACCATCGCCGGTGATCACGCGATAGACCTGGCCGGTGGCCATGCACTTGGTGCGGGCATTCAAGAAGGCGCGAAATTCAGTCTTGCATTCGATTTCAGCCGTCCAGCCCGCTGGCGACATCCGTTCGATCGTGAACATGGCAGTCTCCGATCTCTGCACCATGCCGCGCAGCACTGCGGAGTGGCCCAGATTTCAGGCTGTTTTTGGGATCGGATCGGATTCGCAACGCCTTCGCCGGCGCCAGATCAGCACGCAGCGATCGCATCATCCGGAGCTTCCTGCATTGAAAAGGGCCAACTCGATCGACCAGGACTGCGTCGTTCCCGGATTGTTCCTTGCATCGGCAGCGGCGCGATTGTCTGTTATGTTGCACATAACAACTCACCTGTTGCCATGCTCACCGGATCTGAACTGCTCACCAAGGTCAAGGAACTCAGCGACGTGTCCAAATCGGATCTCGTGCGCGCCTGCGGCTATGTGAGCACCAAAAAAGACGGCGGTGAGCGCCTGAATTTCACTGCTTTCTACGAAGCGCTTCTGGAGGCCAAAGGCGTCAGCCTCGGTGATGCTCCGAGCAAGGGGATCGGCAAAGGGGGTCGCAAACTCAGCTACATCGCCAAGGTGCAGGGCAACGGCAATCTGCTGATCGGCAAGGCCTACACGGTCATGCTCGATCTCGAACCCGGCGATGAATTCGAAATCAAGCTGGGTCGCAAGCAGATCAAACTGATCCCCATGGGTGCCGTGGATGAGGACGCCAACGAGGGCGATGCCGGCGACGTGGTGAGCGCAGCCTGAAGCGTCAAGCTTCGGATTTGAAGCCTCACAGACTCCCGGTCGGCCTCCCAGGTTGACCGGTTTTTTTATGGCGGAACTCACCCCAGCTCGCCATGCAACAGGTTCATGGTGCTTTGAATCTCGTTGGTGAGCCGTGCATCCACCATCAGGACCTCGGCGAGATTGCTGAGGATGTTCAGCTCATCATCCTGATAGGGACCATCGGAGCGCATGATTTCCGCTGCCATCGCATAGGCCGTGCGTCGTTGCTGCGGATTGAGGGCTTCTGAAGCTGTCACCATCAACCGTTGCGCACCTTGTTGCCTGAGCGCCTGCAGCAACTCATCCATGAGGCTTACCATCTTGCCTGCGGGGTAGGTGGCAAAGGGTTGGCGATAGTCGAGTGCATGACGCAAGCTGCGTGAGCCTGCCTGCGTGAGCGTTCCATCCCAGGACACAGCGGCCAGGGCGATGGCGGCGAATGCTTTGGAGCTATCCATGGGCACCAGAACCTGATCAAGGTGGTCCCGTTCTGGCCCATGGTCAGACTCAGCTGGTGTGCCCATTGCCACAGAAGAGCCCGCCAGAGCAGCTGCGGTTCTGGAGCGATTGCTGCAGAGTCTGTGCATAAGCAAGCCGCAACTCCGATGAGCGACGAACAGGTCCATCCCCTCTACCGCACCGATCGGGACTCGGTGGATGCACTCCTGGGTCACACCGGTGACCCGGGCCCGGAGCAGCTCACCCGCGCTGCCATGTTGATGATTCGCTACAAGGATTTTCCCGGTGCCCAGGACATCCGAGATGACCTGGAGCGTTGCCTCACGCTCTGGTCATTGAAGCAAGAGGACCTCAATCTCCGCTGCCGCGAGATCTGGGCCAGCGGCTGGAGACCTGGTCAGGCTGCTTCCAGCGAAGTGGGATCCGGCGCCGATGTGCAGGAGCAGGATGGGATCTGAAACGCATCGCCTAGCCTCTGGACTGATGCCGATGTCCATGCGTTCCCTAACCCGCGCCGCAGTGATCTGCGCCAGTGGCTGCCTGCTCACGATGGCAAAGCCCGCCTTCGCTCAGAGCTGCCAGTTCCTGACCCCCGTGGGCGGGAACGGTGTCACCGACATCGTGACCAAAACAATCAGCCCAGGCAATCCGCTGCCCTTCAGTCGCCCCAACTGGAACACGGATTTCTTCGTGACCCAGCCCTTCAGCTCCTACAAGCTGTTCTTCACCGCCAATTCGTCGGTGAGCGCCACCTATCCGATCCAGGCCTATCTCAAGTTCACCGATGGCTCGAACCTGCAGGTGGTGAATGATTCCCTCACTCCTGGCGTTGGCACGGGCCGTCAGTGGGATGTGCAGGCGGTGCCCGGCAAAACCGTGAGCCAGGTGAACTTCAAGATCGGTGCCACTGCCGATCAGGCCGCCACCGGTTTCACTTACCGCATCTCCGTGCAGGGCTGCAGCTGAGCCTGGCAAGGCTCCTAGCTCAGCCCAAGCGCCCGGGCGTGATGGCGCAAGTGGTTGTCGATCACACTGGCCACGAAGAAATAGCTGTGGTCGTAGCCCTCGTGCAGGGTGAGCGAGAGCGGCTGGCCGCAACGCGCAGCCGCTTCCTTGAGGTCGTTCGTGCGCAGTTGCTCCTCGAGGAAGGGATCGGCTGAGCCGACATCCACAAGCAATGGGTCATCGCGACGATGACCATCCTCAAGCAGGGCCACGCAGTCCCAGGCACGCCAGCTGGCCCCCGACCCTGGGTGGTACGGATCGCCTGGCAGAGATTGGTCTTGCCGGAGCGGCAGAAGCGACAGCTGCCGCATTCCGGTGTGTAGAGCGGAATCACGTGATCGCCGACGGCCACGGAGTTCACGCCCTCGCCGATCTCCACCACCACGGCGCCGCCTTCATGGCCCAGCACCGCAGGGAAAAGCCCCTCGGGATCAGCTCGCGACAGGGTGTAGGCATCGGTGTGGCAGACCCCTGTGGCCACCACTTTCAGCAACACCTCTCCCGCCTGAGGCGGGGCCACCTCGATCTCGGTGACCTCCAGTGGTTCTCCGGCAGCCCAGGCCACGGCAGCTCTGGCGCGAATCAAGGGCAGATGTTGATCGGCTCACCCTTCATCTTGGCCCTGATCGGCGCGTGTCACGGCACCATCACGCGCGGTGACAGGTTGAGATAGCGACTACGCCTTGCTCTCCCGCGGCTAGGCCCTGGAATCGGTCAGGCTGGAGCCACTTGCGCTTGCCCTTTATGTTGCGCCTGATTCGCACCTGCTGCGCAGCACTTCTGGTGTTGGTTGCCGCTGCGGCACCGGCCTGGGCCCAGTTCAGCTTGCCACCGTTGCCCTACCCAGTGGAAGCCCTGGAACCGGCGATCGACGCCAGCACCATGACGCTCCATCACGATCGCCATCACGCCGCTTACGTGAGCAACCTGAATGGCCAGATCAGGGCCAACCCTGCCTTGCAATCCCTGGATCTCGAGACACTCCAGGGGCAGATCTCCCGCTTCCCGCTCGCAGTGCGTAACAACGGCGGTGGACATTGGAATCACAGCCAATTCTGGGCAGTGATGGCACCGCCAGGCGAGGGCGGGATGCCCTCAGACGATCTGTTGGCAGCAATCACCTCGAGCTTTGGATCGCTGGACGCCATGAAAAAGGAATTCTCGCAAGCTGCCGCCAGCCGATTCGGTTCTGGCTGGGCCTGGCTGATCCGCACCGACGACGGAAACCTGGCGATCACCAGCACAGCCAACCAAGACAATCCCTTGATGGACCTCCCGGGGATCGAGAGCGGTACGCCGCTGCTCGGCCTCGATGTCTGGGAGCATGCTTACTACCTCAAGTATCAAAATCGCAGGGTTGACTACATCAGTTCTTGGTGGGATCTGGTGAACTGGACTGAGGTGAACCGACGCTATAACCAGGCACTCGCATGACATCAACCGATCACGGAACCACACCCACACTCCTGCTGATCCATCCGATTGGTGTGGGGCTCTCCTCACGGTTCTGGGACCGCTTCATTCAACGCTGGCATCGAGACAGTCCCGACACTGAACTGCTGGCTCCCGATCTGATCGGATGCGGCAACGCGCCCTGCTCCACCGCACCGCTCTCACCCAACGACTGGGCGCAACCACTCGTCAGCCTGCTAAAGGAGCGCAACGCAGGTCCAGTGGTGCTCGTGACCCAGGGCAGCTCCCTGCCCATCGCCCTGGCCTTGATCCAGCAGGCCCCGGAATCGGTGAGCGGATTGGTGGCCATCAGTCCGCCGGGCTGGCGGGTGCTGCAGGAACCCTTCCCGATCGAGCGCTCCCAGCGGCTCTGGCGCTGGTTGTTCCAAGGCCCGATCGGCAACCTCTTCTATCGCTACGCGAGGCGACGCAGTTTTCTGTTGTCGTTCTCTAAAAAGAACCTGTTTGCCGATGCAGACGCGGTGGATGAGGAATGGCTGGAGACCCTCAGGCAGGGATCGCGCGCGATGGAGAGCCGATGGGCCGTGTATTCGTTTCTGGCGGGATTCTGGCGGCGTGACTGGGACCCCCAACTCACCCAGCTGAGCCTCCCTCTGCTGGTGGTGTTCGGCCGTTCGGCAACGGGCATCGGCCGCTCGCGCGACTGGGATGATGTCGATCAGCGCCTCGCCACCTACCGGCAGAAACTGCCTGCTGCAGCGATCGAGACCATCGCCGGCCGCAATGTGCTGCCTTACGAATCGACGGAAGCCTGCGTGCAATGCGTCAGCACCTGGCTCAGGGAACGCGAGCGCCAGCTGGCGCCCAGCTGCTGAGCCGCTCCCACCCGTTGGTGGTGGAGCCCGCTGACGATGTCGCCATGGAGGCGATCAGTGGCCTGGAACCTGAGTTGGCAGCGCCCGCCCACCTAATTGTCGTCAAACAGTCAAGCCGCACGACTGCGCGATCTCAGCGATTTGCTCCGCTGATGTGCATGATCTGATTCGCTTTTGTAACGTCAGGCTGCAAGCGGAGCGGTAGATAAACTCCACGAAATCTTCTGAAACCATTCAGTCGAGATCGGCCACCTCTCTGAGGCTAACAACTGAATCGCGGGAGATACAATACTCAGCAATGAGTATGCAGGAACTGCAATGAGTCGGGGCTTCTCCAGTGGCAATCCCCCGACACCCTCTGCCTCCATTCGCTGTCGCGTCATCATTCTGGCGCTCATTGGCGTCTGAGGCTTCGCATTCAGGCCCCTAGATGCTGATCAGCGGAATTCAGTAATCGCTTTCCACTCCGCCTTGACGCCAATATCGGGCACGCCTGATTCCTTGTTGATTTTCTCCATCCATTTGGTTCTCACCATCCTGTGACCCTTGAGAACCTGACGCATCCCTGCAGGCGCCTGGGCGGCCGCACACGAGGATCCGCCATCCAGGCAAGGGCTGCGATGGCTGTTCTCAGCCTGGATGCTGCAGGCTCCAAGCAGGAGCATCAACGGCAGAGCCGTACCTGGCCTCATCGCCTCTGCTGATCCTGCTCCCAGATCCGCTCGAGGGCCTGCCGGGCAGCGTCCGTGTCGGTTCGATTGGTGCTGGCCTTCCCCCGTTGTCGCCAGGCGCTGGTGAGTCGCCAGAACTTCACGCCGGCCGAGAGGGCCACCAGCGCCCAGGGCAGCAGCAACCAGAGGGGATGGGCCATCACGTTCCTTGCTGTGCCCTTCGGCAGCGTTTGGTCTGCTGATGCTGGCGAAACGCCCACTGGTTGCCCTTGACCGCCATGCCGCAGTGCTCGCAGATCGTCACAGGCGTTTGTTTGTGCCAGTGGGGGCTGCGTTCACCCACCAACTCGCGCCGGGCAGGATCGATTCCTCTGCCCTGCTGGTAGCGGGTCAGCGCCGGTGCGGTGGTGACGAACCCCGTGTCCAGACAGCGGAAGAGCAGCAACTGGCCCCGCAGGTTCTGCGTGTTGAAGCTCGTGGTCATCCAGATCACCGTTGCCACTACCCATGGTGCCTGCTGAGGAGCCTTGCCGCTATCGGTGCTGACTTGCTGGCAGGCCTGTTGGGGTTGTCTGGGGCTCACGGAGATCCTGTTGCCTGGCCGGTTTTGGTCAATGACGCGATGGCTTCAATGGTCAGTGCTGGTCAGGGTGGTAGCGGCAGGTTTGGCCGCTTGTCCCGATGACGGATCCATGTCCGCATCACCGGGTTTCGCTTGGTGAATTTCCGAATCCAGGAGACATTTCTGGAGACTTTTCGATGAGACACCAGTCATAGCGGAGAAAAAAGGCTGAAATCTGTCGGCTTTTACCCGATTGGTCCTGAGTTCGAATCTCAGGCGACCCATTTCAGTTAGCACCCGGATTCTGGGCCAAAACCCCTGCCTTTCAAGGGTTTTGGCCCCGTCAAGATCCTTGGGGCGTGACTGACACCGCCCGGGTGCGGATTGTCGTGATCGCCGGGGAGCGCTGCTTGATCCGCAAGGGCTCCGGGGTTTGGCGGAGGCGGCAAAAACCTGATCCGGGCAGCCTGCTTACGATTGAGTTGCCCCCATCTGGCAGCCGCCATGCCGACAACCAGCCAGCTGGATTGGGCGGACTGCCCGGCGGTCGAACGGAATCCCCAGCGCGTCAGTGGTGTCTGGGTGTTCCGTGGCACGCGGATTCCGGTGGCGGCTTTGTTTCAGAACCTGGAGGACGGCGTTTCTCTGGACGAATTCGTGGAGTTCTTCCCGGGAGTGACGATCGAGCAGGCGCGAGACGTGCTGGAGCACGCTGCCAGAAGCACTTCTGTAGCCCCGGCGTAGTGCGCATTCTGTTTGACCAGGGAACACCGGCACCGTTGCGTCGAGCGCTAACGGCGCACGAGGTAATGACGGCTTACGAGAGGGGTTGGTCGACCGTGACCAATGGCAAGCTGATCCGACTGGCTGAGCAGGAGGGCTTTGAGTTGCTGATCACCACGGACGCCAACCTCCGCTATCAGCAGAACCTGCGGGAGCGCAGAATCGCAATCCTGGTGCTCTCCACCACCAGCTGGCCACGCATTAAGGCTGCAGCCGACCAGGTGGTGGATGTGGTGGCTGATCTGCGCCCCGGCGAGTACTGCGAGATGACCATCCCCTGACGCCCCGGACGGAATGTGAGGCGAGGATCCACTCCACAGCGCGATGGCAGGACTCCACCAGGGCGATCGGATCACCTGGAGATCCCCGCGCGCAAGCACGGGTCAGCCGTGATCACCCTGCACGGCCAGGCCATCCGACTCATCTCCGTCCGTCGATCACGCCCTGAGTAAAGTCAGCTCTATGAACAGCTCTGATTTCGACCGATCCTTTGAGAGCGGCGATTCGGTGCTGAACGCGCTGGATCTGAACGCCGCCCGGCGCCCCCGTCTGCAGCAGAAGCGCGTCAATGTTGACTTTCCGCTCTGGATGGTCGAACAACTCGACCGTGAGGCGTCGCGCCTCGGCGTGACACGCCAATCGATCATCAAAGTGTGGCTGTCGGAGAGGCTGGAGCCCCCTCCCACGGCCGATCGATCGCAGACCACCGGCAACAGCTGACGCGGCGGGTCACCAGGTCCACCGGAACGCTCAGCAGATCCTCCAGCGCCAGCTTGAGGTCCATGACCTGCTCAAAGCTGGGGCTGGCCGGGAACTCCACCAACCAGCAGATCCAGATCGCTGCCCGGTCGCGCAAACCTGTGAATCACCGAGCCGAACACCTGGAGGCCCAGCCCGCCATGGCGATGCCGTGTCCACGCCAGTTCTCTCCATGGCTCGTCCCTCTGCTCCCTGCTGCGCAGTCCGCTTCCTGCTGATGCACGTCTGCCCGGCTGGCATCAAGGCCTATGGCCATGAGCGGCTCACCATCGCGATCGGTCGGCGCGGCAAGCCGGTCAAGAAGCTGCGCCTGATTCCTGCAGAAGATGCCCATGCGATGGCCCGGTCTTTCCAGGGAACCCCAGACACCACGATGTCGGTGATCTGAGCCACCTCGGGAGGCTATGCCTCCCGCCGGCCGGATTTCCGGCCGGTTGGCTCAGTGCTGATGCAAGTCCATGTCAACAATGCTCATAGAGGGGCAGCCCTGATGGTTTTTGGTCTGCGGGCATCGGTGGCTGGTGTGGCCGTCACCTTGATCAGCGCCAACCAGGTGATGGCGTTGACCTGGCGCGAGGAACCTTCCCTGAGGCCTTTGTTTGAAAAGGCCGGTGTGGATGGCACTTTTGTGCTGCTCGATGAGCGCGAACGCGCTTGGCGCGGCACCAACCGCCAGCGCGCTGAGCAGCGCTTTTCGCCTGCCTCCACCTTCAAGATCCCCAACAGTCTCATTGCGCTGTCGCTCGGGGTGGTGGCCAGCGTGGATCAGCTGATTCCTTACACGGGTGATCCCAATCCGTTCATGCGCGAGTGGCTCGAGCCGATGGGCATGCGTGGCGCGATCCGCGTGTCGAATGTGCCCCTTTATCAGGAACTGGCACGTCGCATCGGGCTAGCGCGCATGCAGGCCGCCATCCAGCGTCTTCACTACGGTAATGAGCAGATCGGAAGCAATGTCACCACCTTCTGGTTGCGTGGGCCCCTGGCGATCAGCGCCATCGAGCAGACGCAGTTTCTCGCTGGCTTAGCCAAGCGAACGCTGCCCTTCCCTGCGGCTGCGCAACAGCAGGTGGCGGAGATCACCCGCATCGATGGAGGACCAGGCTGGAGCTTGCATGCCAAGACCGGCTGGCAGAACGCGCCTGGAGCGGGTGTTGGCTGGTGGGTGGGCTGGGTGAAGCGGGGTGATCAGGTGTACCCCTTTGCCTTGAACATCGCGATGAACGGCTCGGCGGATGCGCCCAAGCGCGAGCAGCTCGGGCGGGAGAGCCTGAGGGCATTGAAAATCATTCCAACACCAAATCGCTAAAGACGGTTCGTCAATGGTTGGCGCAGCTCAGACACCCTTGGCATGGTGAGAGACCCAGGGCTTCCCCTCCGATGAGCTGGTCCGAGCTGGAGCGTTTTGTGGCCGATGTGGAGGCCGATCGTGCCCTGCAGCGGGCGCTCAAGCACTGCCGCTCCCGCGAGGAGCTGATCTCGCGGCACGGCGCCTCGGCTACCGGATCACGCGGATCGATCTGCAGCGCGCCTGGCAGGAGGAGCAGCGGGAACAGGAGCAGGCGGCTCAGGGATGCCATCAGCGCGTTTCACGGTCTCTGGGCCACTGGTGATGTCCGGAGCATCCTGGATGGATTCGCAGGTAGCGCAGCGGCACTGCGCTTCTTTTGCTGTGCGTGTCTTGCTCACTCTCCATTAACACTGCGCAAAGGCGCATCAACGCTGGGCTGACGTCATGGATCTGGCAACGACCAAGCCCTATGCCCAAAGCACTACCGAGGTGTTGCGCACACTGGGCAGCGACGCCGCCAGAGGCCTTGATGAGTCTGAGGCGCAGCGGCGTTTGCAGTGCGATGGCCCCAACCAGCTGAAAGAGAAGGGTGGAACGCCACCGCTGCTGCGCTTGCTTTGTCAGTTCAACAATCCACTGTTGATCACCCTGCTTGTTGTTGGAGGTGTGAAAGTCGGATTCGGCCACCCCCGTGATGCCTTGGTCATCATCAGTGTCACGGTGATCAATGCCGTCATCGGCTTTGTGCAGGAAAGCAAAGCCGAGGGTGCCATTGCAGCGTTGGCGAAAGCGGTGCGTACGGAGGTGGATGTGGTGCGCAGTGGTGTTCCGATGCGCGTTCCCTCCGAGGAGCTGGTTATCGGAGACCTGGTGCGGCTGGAGGCTGGCGTGAAGGTGCCAGCTGATCTGCGACTGATAACAGCACGCCAGCTGCAAACCGATGAATCAGCGCTCACAGGTGAATCGCTGCCCGTCGCGAAAGGCACGTTGGCTGTGGCTGCCGATGCCCCACTGGCTGAGCGGGTTGGCATGGCGTATGCGGGCACCTATGTCACTGGAGGTCAGGCCGATGGTGTTGTGGTGGCCACGGCCGATGCCACCGAAGTAGGCAGCATTTCGCGATCACTGCAGGAACAGATCAGTCTCAGCACACCGCTCACACGTCAGTTCGCGCGCTTCAGTCGCACGCTGTTAAAGGTGATTGTGGTGATGGCAGCGCTCACCTTTGCGGTGGGGCTGATGCGGGGACGTGGTGCCGACGAGATGTTCGATGGCGCTGTGGCTCTAGCGGTGGGTGCTATCCCCGAGGAATTACCCGCCATCGTGACGATCACCTTGGCGATTGGTGTGAAGCGCATGGCGCGCCGCCAAGCGATCATCCGCAAGTTGCCGGCAGTGGAAGCACTGGGCAGCACCACGGTGATCTGTTCCGACAAGACAGGCACGCTCACACAGAACCGGATGACGGTGCGCCACCTCTACGCCGGTGGCGAGCTCCTTGCTCTCGAGGAGCTATGGCCGGGGAACGGCGAGCCTGCGCAATCAGCCAGTGGGTTTGATCACCCCAACCTGGCGATGGAAGAAACCCTCCTGGCTGGTCTGCTCTGTAATGACGCCCGCCCGAGTGAGCGCGATATCTGGATGGGCGATCCAACGGAAACAGCGCTGCTGGCTGCCGCCCATTCCGTGGGGATGGATCACGGCCAGGCTCACGCCCGTCATCCGCGCCGCGACTCGATTCCGTTTGAATCCGAGCAGCAGTTCATGGCCACCTTGCATGGGAGTGAGCGGATCCTTCTCAAGGGATCCGTGGAAGCTGTTTTGCAACGTTGTAGCTCGCAACTTGACACTGCCGGGCACCCACAACCGTTGGATCGGGTGGCGATTGAAAAGGTCGTTACCGCCATGGCCTCACAAGGTGAGCGGGTGTTGGCCTTTGCCATTGGTGCGGCTCATCGCGATCAGGTCCAACTGGATCACTGCCATGTGAGCGCTGATCTGCGGTTCATCGGGATGCAGGGAATGCAGGATCCACCGCGCCCGGAGGCGATCAGGGCTGTGGCGGACTGTCAGAGCGCTGGCATTGCGGTGAAGATGATCACCGGTGATCACCTGCAAACAGCGCTGAGTATTGCCCGCCAGATCGGCATCAGCGATGGCGGCCAGGGCATCGATGGGCGGCAGCTCGCTCAACTCAGCCCGGATGATTTGGCAGCGCAGGTGCAAGAGGTGAATGTGTTTGCGCGGGTGGCCCCTGCTCAGAAGCTCGAGCTGGTGCGTGCGCTGCAGGCCAACGGCGAGGTGGTGGCGATGACCGGTGATGGGGTGAATGATGCACCTGCCCTGAAACAGGCCGACATCGGCATCGCGATGGGCAAGGGTGGTACGGAGGTGGCGCGTCAGGCCGCCGACATGCTGCTCACCGATGACAACTTCGCCACGATCGAAGCGGCCGTGGAGGAAGGGAGAACGGTGTATCTCAACCTGCGTAAAACCTTGGCCTTTGTACTGCCGGTGAATGGCGGGGCCTCGATGACGATCCTGCTCGGCGCCATCCTCGGCATGCCCCTGCCCGTCACTGCATTGCAGGTGCTGTGGCTCAATATGGTGTGCTCACTGACGATGTCGCTGGCGCTGGCTTTTGAGCCACCTGCGGCTGCCTTGATGACGCAACCGCCCCGCCCTCCGCAGCAGCCCCTGCTCACGCCAGCGCTGATCCGTCGTGTGGTGACGGTGTCGATGTTCAACTGGGCTGTGATCTTTGGACTGTTTCTGTGGGCTGAGATCACCACTGGCGATCTCGCATTGGCACGCACCATGGCGGTGCAGGGACTCGTTCTAGCCCATTTGGTGTATTTGATCAGCATCAGCCACTGGCATCGGCGCCTACCAGAGTTGCATCGCTTGGGGTGGCGCAGTGTGCGGGAAGCGCCGGCAGTACCACTCGGCATCACGGCCACCTTGATTGTTCAGTCGGTCTTCAGCCAAAGCGCTTGGATGAATACGTTTTTCGGCACACATCCCCTCAACCTGATGCAGCTGCTCGTCTGCCTTTTGCCGAGTGCCTTGATGCTGCCGGTGGCATACCTGGCTCACAGCGTGGATCCGGAGGTTCAGGTGGTGTGATTGGTGATGTCACCGCCAACTTGCTTCTTCCCGATGAGCTGGTCCGAGCTGGAGCGTTTTGTGGCCGATGTGGAGGCCGATCGTGCCCTGCAGCGGGCGATCGAGGAGGAGCGGCAGGAGCAACGCGGTGATCAGCCGGTAGCCCCAGATGAGGCCACCGCGCTGACGGGTGGCTGGGATGGCGCGCGGGAGCGGCTGTGATCACCACTCCGCTGCAACAGCAGAGCCAGAAGCTGCGGATCACCTACCGGGTGCTGTGGCCGAACGAAACCTCCCGGGTGTTCATCTCAGATGCCAGTCGCACGGATGCTCAGTTGCGCGTGGAGCGCTGGCAGCAGGCCTGGCGATCCTTCACTCGCTCGCAGTGGTTCCCGGCACCGTTGACCGCCGACCAAATGCAGGAGCAGGTGGAGCAGGTCCTGCGCCATTCCCATCCCCGCGCACTCGATCTCGTTGTGGAGCGAATCGAGGTGGTGCAGCGCTGAGGGGGCAACGAGGAGCGCGATCGCCAATTCGGTCTGGTTGCTGATGCCCTTGGTGCCACAGATCAGTTGTTGCGCTGCCAGACTCATCGGTCTCATGCTGCTCTGGCTGTCAGCCATGCCCGTCAACATCGAATGGCAGGACCAACACGGCCACTGGCATCACCACCAGAGCAAGCAGAACCAGACCGACGCTTATCGCGTCGCCATGCGACGAGCTGAATCCACCGGCAAACGTCATCGCCTGGTCGATGACT
The DNA here is from genome assembly GCF_014279595.1 of Synechococcus sp. RS9909. NCBI lineage: Bacteria > Bacillati > Cyanobacteriota > Cyanophyceae > Synechococcales > Synechococcaceae > Synechococcus > Synechococcus sp. RS9909. The sequence goes on along the minus strand of NZ_CP047943.1, from coordinate 1,091,790 downwards.
CAGGTCGGTTGCTGGAGCTGCTCGCCGCCTGAACTGGCGATGCAGCCCTCAGCTGCAACGGGCCGCTGCAGCAGCAATGGAAAGGCGATTTCTGTTTTACTGGATTTATAGATAAAAGCAGTGGTCGAGATTTGAGCTCTTGGATTGAAGATGTGGAGACGGAAAATAATTCAAGCTGGGATTTAAGTAAAAATTTATAGTGATAGATTTCAAGGCACCTCCGCAAACAATCCTTCCTCCACCATCTGCTGAAAATGCTTGGCGACCTGATCAGCGCGCCAGGGCTGCCGAACGAGCCAACCGGCTTCGAAGTTATGGCGCTGCGCCGTCTCGCTGAAGTTGGCACTGGTGACAAGGGCGCTTGATCGGTCTGTGTCGGCATCGGCGACCACAACCTTGGCGTGCTGATAACAGCGCTCAGCGCTGGATGAAGAAAGCCTTTGATCGACATACACAAGTGGCTTGGCCGGCCAGGGCCACACCTCCTTGTCGAACCACTGCCGAATCATGCGCAGCGGCTCCGATCCCAGTTGATCCGCGATCTGGATCGGATGAAAGAACAACTCCACCCGTTGAAGCCTTCCGCTTAGCAGCCGGTCCGCGATTGACTCCAAAAGCTCCTGAAACTGATTGGAGAGACCGATGTTGTATGTCGCGATCAAGAGGCTGGTCTGTGCCTCTTGGATGAGCTGATCCACGGTGGCGAAAGTGTCAGCTGTCTTTGCATGGGCAGGCTCAGGCCCCGACCACACAAAGCTCCAGGCATCGCGCTCCCGCTGCAAGGCCTCCCGCTGATAAGCCAAGTGCTCAAGCACCATTGCCATCAACTGCGGGGACCCGCCCTCGCGCACGAGGTCATGCAAGAAAGTCTCTAACTGGCTGCGGCCATCGGCATTGAGCCCTGCCAGAACGCCCTGCCAACTGGTGGGCACATAACTGAGCTGCCGCAACTTTGCCGCTACTCCTCGCAAGGTCTGCCCTGGGAGGGTGAGTGTCATCAGTGGGCCTCAGGGTTGATGTAGCTCCAGAAGCTCGGGTCATCGGCGTCATCAACCACCGAAACGGTCCGGCTGACGAGGGCCCGGTCGAGGAACTCGTTGCGTTGCTCGCAGGAGGTTTCAGCGATCAACTCACAGCCATGACAAGCAGCGCCATGGGTTGGGCGGATATCGAATTCGTGGTTGGGATCATGCTCAGAGCAGAAGGGGTCGTTGCTGCAGAGCTGACCTCGCTCGAAGGCCCGTTCCAGGTAAGGAACGATCCGCTTGCCCGCATCAACCAGGCCACCCAGCGTGCCTTCAGAGCCCGATGAGCTCGTGAGCAAGAGAATGCCGTAACCGATCTCGGAGTTGGCGTAGATCCTTTCTCTGATTGAGCTGGAGCCATAGCCGCACTCCAAGGCCATTTCGGTGATCAGCAGATGGCTGAGGCTGTGGAGAAAGATGTACGGCGCTCCTGGGAACGGGAACTGATCAGTGTCGAGCCCCCGCGACTTGAGCCATTCGTTCTCAAAAGCCTTGCTGAACTGAGCAGCGCGGCTCATCACAGCATCACTGGACGCCCATGCCTTGATTGTGGCGGGATCGAACTCGATGAAGATTCCCTCCCCCTTGTTTTCTGAAGCGGGAAGCCAGCGCAGATCATTCGCTAGAGGAGCACGCGCGTTGCTCCTGCTGGTGTCGATTGGGAGTCCGCCAAGGCTGCTCGTGCGAGCCGTGAAACGGGTGAAACCCACCAAGGCCTGGACTTCTCGAAGGCGCCTGACGAGCAGAACGCGTTTGATCGCCTTCTGGAACCACTGTGGTGAATAGTCCGGGGTCCAGATCGCAGCATCAAAGTGACTGTCCTCTGCAGAGCTGGAGACCCCTTCCATCGGACCCACCAGAAGCCGCAGTTCCTCGTCCTTGGGTTGCGGAACCTCACCTGTTGGGCCTCCCCGCTGTGCCTCAATCGCTTTCCACAAGGCTGCAGGCTCAACTCCTTCGAAGACACTCTTCAACCTTGGGTTGAACTTCAGAGCCATCGGAATTTCTGCTTCTGACTCGATCGCCTCAAGGTCATCCTTCATTTCAGTGACCCGCTTGGCCAATCCACCTGCCTCTTCTGGCAGAGAGATCACCGAGATCGTCTCGCTGAAGTAGGCGTTCGTCGCTGAACGAACCAAGAGCCTGCTTGGGGTGGGCTTGCCATCCGTCTGGCATTTCTCGTCATCACGGCTGAAGCGACCCAACCAAGGGGTGTGGCCCTTGCATTCACCCAGCGGGTTCATCTCCTGGATCAAGGCGTCAGCCAACTTGCGGGTCACCCCGCTCTCCGACTGCACAAAAATCTGGGTGAAGTCGTTTCCGGTGCCAGCTTCCAGCAGATAAAGGCGTTCGGTGTTCTTGCAGCCGAACTGGCGGAAGCAGAAGTCGCGCCAGCGAATGTCGCTGAGGTGGCCATGGGGGCATGCCATCACGAAACGCACGGGCACCAGGGGGTGTTCGCCGTCTTGGTCTTGATACTTCTTCCAATCCTTGATGCAGCCGTCGTTGTAGTGCACCAACAGACGGGCTCTGCAGTTCACCCCGAAGGCCTGGCGATCAGGGATCTTTTTCTGCACCACCGACCATTCCGGGAAGCGCAACGCCTTGATTGAGCCACTGATGTTCTTCAGCGGATCGATCTCTTTCGGTGGCGTGCGCAGCTCCACGCGAGCAGCACCCGTGGCCTGTTGTGCCAGGCGCAGCAGGCGTGGTTCGTGGATCGGATCACAGCCGCGATCGTTCCAAAAATCGAGGCCACCGATCAGCACCGCATAGTCGGGGAGATCGACCATGGCCCCAGGGCCATACATCTGCAGCACTTGGCTCTGGCGGGCTTCCCCCAAGGGAGGTGGAGCTTGTTTGCGGCGGTTGCTAGCGGGCATGGTTCAGCTCACTCGTCGTCTGCGGTGATCTCATCGCGGTAGTTCACCAAGCGAATCGGCACGGTGGGCTCCACATCACGCAGGCTCCAGTTGGTGGAGAACTGCTTGTAGCCATCACTGGCGTAGAGGACATCCGTATCGAGCGGGGTGTGCAGTAGCCCCGCTCCCGAGCCCTTCTCCTCATGGGTCCAGTACTGGAGCTTGGCTTCCGGTTGTTGGGTCAGCTTCCACCAGGCCTCCATCAGGTCCATCACCTGCTGACGTACTTCTGTTGGCAGCAGTTGGCTGTGATCAGCATCGGCGGCTCCCGTTGCCATGCAGCGGTTCTGCAAGACCTCAGCAATTTCCCCTTTGATTCGTTGCAAGGCGTCGGCCGACATGGCTCCCGACGGGGGGGCGAGTTGCGCTTCGCTGTGCCGTGCCATCGCGACCACCACACCAGGAAGCCCCCGATCGATGGCCCGGCTAGCGAAGGGTGTGCAGCTCGTCGCCTCCACATGCCGGTAGAAGGTTTGGTGCCAGTAGGGAAAGAGCTCGAAGTGGGAGCGATCCCGGGGACGGTTGGGGTTTAACAGCACCAACACCAGCCCTGGCTTGTTGGTATCAGGGTTGTCGCTGAGCTGTCGTCCCACGCGGCTGGTGGCCTGGATGTACTCAGCAGCGGTCTTGGGCTGGTTGAGCACCACCATCAGGCCCAACCGAGCGATGTCTAGACCCACCGAGATCATGTTTGTGGCCAAGGCCACATCCAGCTTTTGCTTGTCGACGTAGGGCTTGGAGAGGCGGTCCTTGGTTTCGCTGATCTTGGCGGTGTTCACCCGTGAGGTCAGTTCCTCGGGCATCTCCGGGCGCCGCCGCTTGGCGAAGGGGTTATCGACTCCCTCAATGGCTCGGTTGTTGGCGAACTCTTCGAGCTGAGCGCCGAGTTCGTCTTCCAGGATGCTGCGGGTGACCCCCAGTTCCTTGAGGTTGGAGAAGTATCCGAGCAAGGTCATGTAGGGATCCGCTGGGTTCTTCTCGCCCATGGCCTTGTTGTCATCCCAGGCCTTTTGGGCTGCTGCCATCAAGCCGAGATAGCTGCGCAGCAGAACACCCTTGAGGTTGCGGCCTGCAGCTGAGAGCCCCACATAGAGGCGCGCCTGGTTGGGATCGTCGACAGTCCGCGAGAAGAAGTTGTCTTCTCGTTCAGGCCCAGGAGGCGGGAACACCCGCGCTTGTGAGCGGCCAAACAGGGCCCGAATCTGCGCCTCTGCCCGCCGCACGGTTGCAGTGGAGGCGACGATCTTGGGTGGGGGCGACTCTGGCGTTGGTCGCATCAACCGCTCGATCACCGTCTCGTAGAGACCGGCGAGGGTTCCCAGTGGGCCGCTGATCAGGTGGAGTTCGTCCTGGATCACCAGCTCCGGAGGCAGAAGACGGCCGTGGGGGATCTTGAGGCCGCTGGGCTTTTCAGCGGGGCCCCAGAAGCCAGCGACACCTGCACCGGTTGGCAGCTGGTAGTGACTGACATTGCCGAAGAGGGACGAGGTCTTCCCGACCCAGGGCAGTGCAGCGAACTTGTCGATCGTGGAGATCAAGAAGCAGGGCAGACGGCGATAGATCTGCTCATCCACCGCCAACACTGGAAGCGGTATGGAGCGGTTGAACGGGCAAGGACCCATGTGGGCGTGTTCCTGCTTGGACTCGGGAAGACGGGGTTCGCGGCAATAGATCTCCAAGCGATCCGGCTTCTTGGGAGGCAGAAGAAGGAATCCTTCATGGGCTAACGGGCGATTGCACCAAGGGCAGGTTTCGATCGGAATCGGCCGGTCGCGTTTGCCCGATTTCCACTTGGTGAGCAGCGCGTGGGTGGAGTTCTGATCGCTATCGCCTGATCCACCGAGCTTGTTGGGCGTGGCGGCCTTACCCACCCACATGCCGATTTCGAAAGGCCACTCACCCAGCAAGTAGCGATCTCCAGCCTTGGCGCGTTCCTGACGCTCCAACTCCAAGGCGCAGATCAAGGTGGCAGCGCGGCCGAGCTGATCCAGCGTGAGCAGACGCAGGGTGTAGCGCATCAACACCGTGACGCCGGCCGACTCGATGCCGGGATGGGCTAGTCGGCGATACACCAAGGTGAATGCCGCCAAGCCCAGGTAGGCCTCAGTCTTGCCACCCCCAGTGGGGAAGAAGAGCAGTTCAACGGTCTCCCGGTCGATCTTTCCTTGATCTGTGAGGGGCTGGGCTAGGCCCGGCAAATTCATCAGCACGAAGGCCAGCTGGAAGAAACGCCAACCCGGAGTGCGGGTTCCCTCAGCGATACCGATCTGGTCAGGGGCGACCTTGGCGGTGAAGGCTGAGCGCTGCCGCTGAGCTTTGGCCATCACCACATTCATGGTGCGGAAGGCTTCTCGCACGAGCGGATCACTCAGTAACTGGATGCCGTTCTCAATGCGCTTGGCGCAGTCTTCTGCTTGGGCTCGGAGCTGCTTGGCAGTGTCGTTCTGATCCTTGTCGCTGACTGGATGCTTGGGTTGTTGGCTGATCCAGCCGCGATAGGCCTTCACCATCGGCAGCAGCCGATCGATCACCTGCTCGCTTTGCGCGAGATCGGCAAGGGCTTCCATGCCCATCGGCACGTTGCGTGCCTCTGCAGGCGGTTCAGGCAGAACCCGCATCACCTCAGCGGTGGGCAACCAGGTGCTGGTGAGTGTGAAGGCGCGATCAGGTCGCTCCTCAGCAATTCCTTCAGCGTTCACCGCCACGTTGTGACCGCTGGCGAAGCAGAAGTCACGCCGGTACTGGAGAGCAGCGAGGGCTTCGTCGTTGTCTTGGTTGGTGGCGTTCTGCAGAGCATCCCGACGCGGCGGAAAGCCTTCTCGGCATTGCACGCTCAGCTCAGCCTGAAAAGCCGTGTGTGGATCGCGGTGGCGAATCTGATTGCTCTCAGGCGGCTTGCGCTTATTGAGCAGAAACAACGAAACCGACAGTTGGTCGCTGGGGTAACCGAGTTTCTTCGGGGCTTGCCTGGCAATCCAACGAAGGCAAAGCCCTTCTGGGTTGCCTTCTAAGGGAATGTCGGGGCTCGTACCTGGCCCCGAGATGGTGAAAGTCTGCTCGGCCTTCTGCGGAGAGCGAAGCCAGAGCTTTGGGTCGTCGCCATCAGCCGGTGGGTTGTAATCGCCCCAGGTGACTGTTGCCTCGAGAGTGCTTCCCCGCTCGAGGATGAAGCTCATTCCCAGCGATGACGGGAACCAGGACCGGCGCTTGTTGCCCTGATCGAGAGAGTCGTTGGCGTCTTCGTCGCGCTCTTTCTTCTCCAGCCGATTGGCGGCGTCGTTGCTCTCGTCTTCTCCAGCCAGATCGGCATAACTCGACTGGCCCTCATTGCCAGTTCGATCCGCCTCCTGCTGGAAGACATGAGGAACCAGGAAGCCGGTTGTGTACCAAACCGATGGGGGCTGGCTGAGCTGTTCATGCCGGCGAGCTTTGTTGTCCCAGCCGGGGCCGATCAGATCACTGCGCAGGGCGGCGACGAGCTGTTGGCGGATCTCAGCGGAGGTGGCCATGGGTCAGCTCTGCCCCTCTTCGAACTGGTTAAGCAGCTGTGTGCAGTGCTCGATCAGAACCGGCAGATCTGTTTGGATCGCACCCCAGACCACTGGATCACTGACATTCATGTACTCGTGGGTGAGCAGATTTCGGAAATCAATGATTTGCCTCGCTTCTGGGATCACAGCAAAGAGTTGTGGATCTCGCTGTGCGATCACCTTCAGGGCTTCCCCGATGATGATGAACTCACGCTCTACGGCCGAGCGAATCAGCCTCGACTGGCTGTAGTCAGCTTCGCCAATCATTCTGGTTGCGTCCTGAATGGCAGCTGCCGCCTCCAGGATATCGCTCAGATAGGCCCGGGGGTCACGCTGCATAGATCTGTTGCCTGCTCGCCTCGATGGTCTGTTTGACATAGGGGTTGCGGACGGCATCGGCCATGACCAGGTCGACACGAGAGGCCAGACCAATGCGCAGCTCATTCAGCAGCGCGAAGTAGGCCTTGTAGAGAGTGGCGGGGTCGAGGGGCTGGAACTCCACCAGCAGATCGATATCGCTCTCTCCAGGCCTGTAATCAGGCCTCAGCACGGAACCGAACGCATCCAGCCGCGCCACGTGATGGCGCCGACAGGCGTCGGCGATGGTGTCGAGCTGGGGTTGGGCTAGGGCGAGGCTCATAGCGCCAGTCCGATTTGCTCAGTATCGGCCGAGTCGGCTGCCTTGACAGGCCGGCCCCGGCGTTTGCCGCCAGCAGGAGCGGCTGTGGATTGCTTCTTCCCTCCCTTGCCATGCAGCCCTTGGGCCACCTCTTCGGCGTAGCGCTCGGCGTTCAGGGCCAGCAGGCGGGCGAGTACGTCATCGCGGACGGCATCGGGCCAGCGGTAGCGCCAGGGCAGTTTCTTCCTGCCCTTGATGGCTTCGCAGGAGCGCAGCTGCAACTCAAAGGCCATGGCTTCACCGGCGTCCCAGAAGAACAGGTCGCCGCTGTCGATGCGTTCCTGCAGATCGTCGGGGAGCTGGGCGTCGTCTTCGGTTTCGAGGTAGTCGAGCCCGAAGCCGCAGGTGGTAGGCACATCCTTCCAGCCGTAGGCGGCCAGCACCGCCTGATCCATCTCGCTGTGGATACGTCGCAGCTCCAGAAGCTCGTTGCTCGTTTCGGAGGGATCGTGGAAGCGGTTGTAGGTGCTGGTGAGGCCTTCGTTGTTGCTCAGCATCAACCCGGCGCGGAATCGTTGGTAGTGCTCGCCGATGGCTTCGAGGGACTGATGGATCCCGATATGAATGTGATTGCTGGCGGTGGAATCGAGCAGGGCAACGGGGAAGGGAAAGGTCTCGAAGCAGTCGGTGGGTGAGTAGTTCAGGTCATCTTTCATGGATGAGGCAAACGAACGAGCCCAGAACTCATGAATTCGTGATTGCACCAGAGCCAAAGCCGAAGCCTCTCGTAATGGGAAAACAATCAGCTTGTGGGAGAAAACAACTGACGGATGCAACGAGGCAAACGCCAGGGTGTTGCTGATGCAGGGGATCACCAGCACCCGCTCACACCCCGCAATCGCCGAATACAGAGCTGGGCATGTCTCCCCGAAGCGCCACCAGTAGCGCGAGCGGATCTCGCGGTTCTGGGCCAGCCTTCCTGGCTTCACCTTCCGCTCCACAATCTGCATCAATTCCGGCCACTCTTTCCTGCACTCTTCCTCGCTCCTCTCCCCGAAATTGATCACATAGCGGTGATGAGCGTGGGTAGGGCTGCTGTTCACCTCTTCCCCGCCGATGTAGGGGAAGATCACCTCGGCGTTCTTCGGATTCGCTGCGATCAGCCGCTGCATCGTGGCAATCGGCGAGGGTATGCCTGGGGTGTCGTCGTCGGCCGGGCCTGAATCATCGAAGGTGAAGCCCATGCCCAGCACGATCGAGCCCTGGAAGCTCTTGCCAGAGTTGGCCGCTAGCTGCTTCGGATCCTCGTGGCCGCCGTTGGCGAACAGAAATGCCGTGATTTTCTTTACCGCTCGCCGATCAAGCAGTTTTGCGCCCGCGTAGACGCCCTTGAACAGGTGCACCACGCTCACCACCACCGATGCCACACCGGGCCACTTGTAGCGCTTGCGCGCCGCATAGATCGTGCCGCCGTTCAGGCAGATCCAGCGCAAGCCAGTACTCCTGGTGTCGCCCTGGGCGATGGTGTTCGTGGCAATCAGCCCCAGCGAGCCACCGGGCCGGAGCAAGTGGAAGCAGCGGCGGAAGAAGTGGGCCACCAGATCGGCATTGCCGTGGCTCTCGGGGTGCAGCTGCTTGAGCCAGTCGAGGATCCCCTCGGGGCTGCCTTCGGCGATGGTGTTCTTGCCAGCGAAGGGTGGATTGCCCACGAACACATCGAAGCCCGGCTCTGGCCGGCCGAATACATCCGGGAAGGCCAGCTGCCAGTGCAGCGGCTGAAGGCCCTTCTCGCCCTCCCGCAGCCGCTCCAGCGGTTCCGCCAGTTCGTCTTCCAGTTCTTCCGCTGTGTTGTGTTTCAGCGTGGCTTCTAGATAGATCGTCTTCAGCTCTTCACGATCCTTCGGCTTCTTGCCGTTGAAGAATGCCGCCACCAAGAGATCGCCAACGGTTCGCAGATAGGCCGTGCTGGCATTCCACTCTTCGAGTGCCTTGCGCTTCTGTTCATCGTCAGCATCGCTGCGGCTGTCGGCATGGAACAGCGCAAAGCTCTTCGCCTCCTGTTGCTTCACCTCCTCGATGTAGTTAATCTGGAGTTCGCGCTGAAGGCTTGCGCCCTTGAGTGCTGCTTCGATTTCGGTGCGCTCCATCCCGACTAAGGAATCACCGCACTTCAAGGCATGATCCACGAAGGTGAAAGGAGCATCTTTACTGAGGCTCACCAGCCAGAGACTGAGGCGTGCCAGGTTCACCGCGAAGGGGTTTTTGTCCACCCCATAGAGGCAGCTCTGCGCAATCAATCGGCGGGCATAGATCAGGGGTTCTTCGCCGAGGGCATGACCACCCGGCTTGAGGGCGTCTGGTAAGCCTTCACGGCTCCAAGCCTGCTCCAAGAGTTCTGCCAGGTAGCGGCAGCTCTCCACAAGGAAAGCCCCTGAACCCATCGCTGGGTCGCAGATCTTCAGGTCAAGGATCTGGGAGGCTTTTGGCCTGTACTCGCAGCGTTCCATCCACGGGCGTAGAGCCTCCTCAACGATCGGTCTTGTGAGTGAACGCGGCGTGTAGTGGCTACCGCTGCGGCGACGTTCTTCGGTGGGTTGGAACACCAGGCTTCCGGCTGCCTGCGGCCCATCGAAGAGGTCTCGATTGATCCGTGGCGCCAAGGCTTCAACCAACGTATCTTCTGAGTCGGCAGCCTTCAGAGCGGTTGCAGCTTTGGTCGGCAGGGTTGTGCCGGCTTCATCTTCCAGCCACTTCTTGCGTTTCGCCCCCGGCAACTCCAGCAGCGCATCGAGATCAACGGCTGTCGTGATCTGCTTCTTGGCACCTTGCGGTTTGCTCTTCAAGCCAATGCAACGGCCTGGGATGCGCTGAACCGCGTAGCCCATGATCCCTTCGTAGACCGAGCCGATCTGCTCCACATCCAGGGCCCGGTAGCTGATCCGCTCGCCCTGCACGATCAGCAGATTGCGAAGAACCGCCAGCACCACCCGATCGCTGATCCAAGGCGATTCCAGCCAGGGGTAGACATCAGGATCGAACAGCTGTCCGTGGCGCGCTGGCAGGTAGTCGACTGTTGGGCCGCCACCGTCGAACACCAAGCGGCAAAGACTCATCAGCCCCGCCCAGGCACCGAAGCGCTGCTCCATCGTGTCGGGATATTCGCTTTCGTCTTGCTGCAGCTGCTCGAAGATCGCGCTGAGTTTGTAGTTCTGCTCATACACCGCATCGCAGGGCATCAGCGCTTCGTCTTCGGCGTAGAGCAGGAACACCAGCCGCATCAGCATGGTGATCAAGCCGCCATAGAGCTGTTGGGGATCCCGCTCGGGTAGATCTCCCAGTAGTTGGTTGTCTTGCTGTTTGCTCAGCTCATCGGCCTGCTGAAATCCCCGCAGCAGATCCCACAACGCAGCCAACACCTGATCAGCCAGGGCATTACTGACCACGGCCTGGAAACTGCGGCTCTTCTTGAGCACGTCGCTGAGCCGGTAGCCATCGGGATCGAGGAACACATGGCTCTGGCCCAAGAGCAGATCGAGGCCCGAAAGCATCAACCGGCCGCTCACTTCAGCCAGTTCGCTCAGCCGGAAGGTGAGATAGCCCGAACTCTCTCCCTTCGGGGCCACCACCAAGCGCAGCTGGCTGCCGTTGAACAGCAGGCCCGCCTCCACGCCGGTTTCACGCAGCAGCCGCTCCAGCCGCTCCGAGGCGCTAGCGCGCCAGAGGTGCTCGCCATCGGTGGTCTTCTGATCGAAGGCTGCAGCCAGCGGCAACTCCACCACAAGCAGCTGGGCCCCCTCACCGGAGGCAGCAGGAACCACTGCAGTCGGCGTCAGTGTGTCGCCCAGCTCAGGCAGCTCTTTGGTGTGAGCCTGGATGGCCTCGGGGCTCCGGTCCAGTTGATCGCTATCCCAACCCAGGTGTTCGGTGAGCAGATCCAGCAGGGATCGAAAGCCGTGCTCTGTGTCGCTGTCGTCTGGATCAGATGTGTCATCCAGTGGCTCAAGGGCAGCCCGGTAGCGCGCTTGCCGTTCGATCAACTCAATGCCGCTGCGGGTCACCACCCAGCCGGCCTCTTGCATGGCCGCGGGCGCCACCACCAAGCCAACGGGCTGCAGGTAGCCGAGCCACTCCTGATGCGCCTTGAGCTCAGGATCCATCGCAGGAGAACGTCGTGCCATGGCTATCCGCTGATCGGCCAGAGGTACACAAGCCCGGCCGGCTCCAACCGGTGGGTCACCACTCGGTAGCTCTCCACAATCCGCTGCGGCTCACTGCCGAGTTCAGCTTCGATTGTTTCCAGCCTGCGCTCCCAGTGCCGTTGATCGGATCGCAGTTGGGCGTGCTCTTTCTTGGACAACTTGGAGAGATCGAGCGCTGGCACATCCACCTGATCAGCAAGGCCGGGAATCAGGCCCGTTGGCTCCGCATCAGCCGCCTTTTTCTCCAGCTTCCCGAGCTCTCTGGTGCGTTGACGCAGGGTGGAATTGATGCGTTTGCGCTGGCCGCGGAGCACATCCTTGAGGGCCTGAGCCTCCGATCCACCCCGCTGCTTCAGCAGCTCTGCTGCGTCAGCCAATGCGGTCTCCGACTCCTGCTTGAGCAGGGGCAACAGAGCCTGCACGTCGTGTTCGGCCATGGCCTGGAAGCGACTGGTGTCAACGTTGGGGAGACCACCGCTCTCGGCCTCCTTCAAGGCGTCTTGAAGCAGTTTCCACGTGGTCTCTTTCGTGGCTGCTGGCAGTGGCTGCAGCGCGCTCTGCCGGTCATCGCCTGGATGCCAATCGGCCACCACCGTGATCAGCTCGTCATGCAATCGGGCAGCACCTTGACCGAACAACGACAGGCGCCCAAGCACCACCACCTTGGGCTGGGGATCACGGCTGGGCAGAACGCAGGCTCGGCTCAGTTCGTGGTGCAGAAAGCCTTGGCTGAGGAAACGACTGAGTAGGCGTTGGGCCAGGCGGTGCTCCAGATGCAGATGCACCGACTCCGCACTCAGCCGTCCGGGGTCCGAGAAGATCACAGGCCGTACTGGATTCTCCCGGCGCCATTCATCGAGATAGGCCTTGGCGGGTTTCACGCCCCGCAGGCTGTCGAGGGTGTTTTCCCAGCTTTTGTCACGTGTCTGAGCGGGCAACTCCTCTGGGTTGGCCAGGCGCCAGCAGGTTTGCCCACGCTCGTCGGTGTGTTGTTCCAGCCCTGACACACCCAGCAGATCCAGGGAGCAGTTGAGCGCCTGACGGAAGCGGTCGTGAGCAAAGGCCAGCCACTGTTTTGACTTCGACAGCAGTTGCCGGAGAGCGTCTTGTTGCTGCTCGAGTTCAGCCACACGACGGCTGGCTTCCAGTTCTTCTCGAGCTTTGGTGAGCAGCACGCCCCGATCGGTGGTGGCTGAATCCATTCCCTCGAGTTGCCCCTGCAAGTCGTCGAGGTTGTCCAGATCGATCCCCGCCTCGAAGGCCTCATCAACCTGGCGCTGCACCAGTGGAGAGAGGGATCCCAACTCCTGTCGGATCACTTCCGTCTTTTTCACCAGCACGTCCATCACCCGATCTTCCGGGCGGTCTTCCAGCAGGAAGTAGTGACACCACACCTGCGGGGCCTGCTGCAGCTTGCGGTCGATACGGCCGTTGCGCTGCTCCAACTTGCTGGGGTTCCAGGGGATATCGAAGTGGATCAGGTGCTTGCAGTGGTTCTGCAGGTTCACCCCCTCCCGGGCAGCATCGGTGGCGATCAGGATCCGCAACGGCTCTTGATCAGGGTCGGCGTTGAACTGAGCCTTCAGCCGTTCGCGGTTCTCCTCGCTCATCCCGCCGCTGAAGCTGGCTACCCGTTGCTCGGCCTCCCGCTCCCCAAGCAGTGCCGCCAACTGCCGTTCCAGGTAGCGCTTGGTATCGACGTAGTCCGTGAAGATCAGCAGCCGAGTGGGCTTCCACTGCAGGTCATCAGTGCCAAGGCCTGAGCAGAGGTGTTGGCCCATCCATTCCTGCAGCATCTCGATGCGGGGATCTGGCTTGCCTCTCTGGGCAGCGGCGATAGAGGCCATCTGCTCCAGCAGTTGCTGATCGCTTTGATCGGCTGCGATGGTCTGGCGCAGGGCAGCCCGGGTCTGGGCTTCCTCCAGATTCAGCACCTCGTCATCGTTGAGTTCCGCGAGATCACTGTCTGCGTCTACCCCTCCTTGAAGCAGTTCAAGTTGGGCGTCTCGTTGCTGTTGTTGCTTCTCGGCCAAGGTGCGCTGATGCACGGCCAAGGTGCGCGCGAAGGCTTCAATCGAGCTGAGCAGACGCTTCTGAAGGTTGGTGATCACCAGCCGGTCGGCATTGAGCTGGCGCTTGGTGGCCCCTTCGGCCAGCAGCCTGCGCTCCCTTTGTTTGCGGTACTGCTGAAGCAACCGGGAGAGTGCCAGCTCTGGGGTGTCGGCTGAAAGCGAACCCTTGGGCTTCTTCAACGGCTCAACGATCCGCTCCGGGAACTCCTCGCCGATGCGGCGTAGATCGTCCTTCAGGCGGCGGACGAGGACTGCATCCAGATCTCCCTGTTCGAACGGCACCCCACGGGTGAACCGCGCTGGATCCAATAACTCCAGCAACGCCGTAAAGCTGTTGCTGTGTCCGTTGTGGGGCGTTGCACTCAGGAAGATCCGATGCTCGAAGCGGGGCGCCAGATCACGAAGGCTGCGGGTCAGGCCTGAGTCAATGGCATAGCGAAGGCTGTTGCTGGCAGGGGCCGCGTTGTGGGCCTCATCAAGGATCAACAAGCTCTGCAGAGGGGCCTGGTCTTCTGCACCTCTCCCTTGCTCGAGCCAATCGATCAGTGGTGCTGCGTAGTCGCTGTTGCGCAGCAGCGCATGGGAGATCAGGAAGCGGTTCCCTGTGCTCCAAGGATTTGTGCCATAGCCACGCTCCTGGCGCACCTTGGCCACATAGGCCCTGTCCATCACGGTGAAGGCCAAGCCAAAGCGACTCGCCATCTCTTCTTGCCACTGCCGCAGCACCGAAGGAGGGCAGCTGATCACCACCCGCCGGATGCGTTGTCGTAACAGCATCTCTCGCAGGATCAGGCCCGCCTCGATCGTCTTGCCAAGGCCCACGTCGTCAGCGATGAACAGCCCCACGCGAGGCATCTGCAGCGCCTTGCGGAGCGGTTCAAGCTGATAAGCCTTCACATCGATTCCAGCCCGATAGGGGGCCTGGAACAGCTCCGCATCAGTGGCTGTGACGCAGTTCCAGCGCAGGGTGTTGAGGTAGGCCGAAAACTGCTTGGGCTGATCGAAGCCTCTCTGGGCCACCACCTCCCAACTGCTCTCACCCAGGACCTCGAAATCGATCTCGCGCTCAAGGAACACCGTCAGCCGCTGTCCGATCGCCTGGTCTTCCATGCAGGCCATCGCCACCACCGTGTCGGCGCCGGCCTCAACGGGCTGCTGCACCTCTTCCACGAGGTAGCGGCGGGTCCGGCAACGGACGACCGAGCCGGGCTTGAGTTTGAGGCGGGTCTTGCTGGGAGCAGTGCTCACCATCAGTTGGTCTCCAGCAACTGCCTGACCAACCCGATCAGCTCCTTCTTGCTGAAGCTCTCCAGGGGCCGTGGTGGTGGCTCGACGCCATGCTGCTCGAGAACAGCCGCCAGACCTGATTTTTTGAGCTTGCTGTAGCCCTTGATCTGGTGCTGTTTGCACAGCCGCTTGAGGGTGGCCACCGTCTGCTGCTGGAAGCTGCCCCGGCCCAGGAGTGCCATCGCTGCGGATGGTGCCTCTGGTGTTGGGCTCTGCAGTACCTCGATGGCTTGCTCTGTGCGCTGGATGTGTTCGCCCACGCGCCGGTAGACGCGGGCATCGGTGCCGGCCAGCTCACGGCTGGTGGCCTCCAGAAGATCAGCGATCGAGGGGGTGGATGCCATCGTTCAGGCCTCGGGTTCGATCTGGTTGGCTTCCCTGGCGATGGCAGCGGCCTTGGCTTTCACCGATCGCCACTGCTGCGCCAATTGCACAAGGCGCTGGAACATCCGCACCAGCCAGAAGCCGCTCTGTTGCTCGCTTTCTTCCACGGTGTCGGCGATGGCATCACCGGTGGCCTCCAGTTCGCGGATCACGGTGACCAGACGGCTGTTCATCGCATGCAGCCTGGCTTTGGCCCTGGCTTCATTGCCCAGATCGGCCTCAAGTTCCTGCAGTTCGCGTTGCAGCTCCGCGATCACCACACCGCGCTTATCGCTCTGGCTGCGATAGATACCGCGGGAGATGTTCACGCTGATCAAAGCCGAACGCATCGCGTCGTAGGTCTCCCGGAGCTCTTCATCCGGGGGGTTGGCAGGGAAGCGGCGCGCAGAACTTTTGCTCATAGCTGTGATCCATGCTCCCAACTTGCCAGCAGCGGCTGGGATTGGGCCATCCCCCAGACGGGTGAATCAGGAACGATGCAGATCACGCAAACCTTTGTTGACCCGGACCACCTTTGGCCAGCAACCGCTTGAGGTTCACACCCGCCTCAAAAGCAGCGCGATGCAGCTCCTGGCGTTGCTCTGCATCGAGACCATCCCAGAAGGCATGGAGCAAATCCACTGAGGCCTTGCCCAGACCAACGAACCCAACCAGGGCAAGGGGGACGCCGAGCCAGGGAAAGACCAGCAGGACGACGCTGAGCACCAGGCTGACGACCGCACCATGCTTGGCCGATTCCCAGACGCTTGAGGCAATCGCCTGCACCTGGGTCTGCCGGTCGATGGCGCCACGCTTGCGCAGCGCTTCTGTGCGCAGTGCCGTCAGCAGGGCCTGGTAGATCGCGTAAACCGCGACACCGCCGAGGGTGGACTCACCGATGAACTCGCGGCCACTCCAGGCACCACCATTGGCATTGATATCGATGGCAGCGAGGCCCGCAACGGGAGCCACCTCCCAGCGGGCCTTGGGAATCCGGTAAGGATCAATCTCGCGGCTCATTGATCAATGCCAGCAGAACCTCATTGTGGGACCACCCACAGGAGTCTGGTTCCGTTCTTGTGCGAAGCACGAATCTGGAGCTCCTGCAGGAGTCGCTTATTTCACCGCCGCCCGCGCCGGTAGTCCCAGGGGCGGGTGATGCCGCCGCCTGTGCTCCAGACGCCAAGGCCCTTGAGACGTGCTTCTGTTTCCAGGCGGCTGTAGGTCTGCCGGTCACAGCCTTTGATGTATTGCCAGTAGACAAACGCAGCCCCCGAGGCCACGAGGGCCTGGTTGATGCTCCGGCCACCTCGCCTGATCTCGGCAATGGAGCGGCCGTAGCGATCGGTGGTTTTGACCCGCAGATCGATGCCACTGCCGATGGGGAGCAGGGCCTTGAGCGCCTGGCTGGCCTGGCTGCCATGGGGCTTCTGGCTGCGTTCCGGCGCATCGATGCAGGCGAGGCGGATGGTGATGGTCTGCCCCGCCTTGCGCACCCTGAGGGTGTCGCCATCACCAACGGAGACGACGGTGGCGGGAGCTGCATGAACTGGCAGGCCACCAAGCCCTGCGAGCAGGGCCAGCCAGACCGCTGAGGTGAGCAGCACCAGCCGCCAGGGGCCTGGAGTGCGTGTTTGGGGTTTGGCTTCTTCCTGGCTGAGCACCAGCTCCAGGACCCGCTCTGCGCTGATAGGCACCAACGCGGAGCAGGCCTCGGCGTCATTGACGCGTTCAGCCAACAACTTCCGGCAACGCTGCAGCCCGCCACCAGCCCAGAACAGGCCCCTGGCGCGCTTGTCTTGCTGCAACGCCACCCAGCGGTGCGGCCGGGCGTCATTGCGGATCAGCTTTTTGCGGCGTTTGACGGGATGGTCCGTCATGGGTTCAGACAGGGCGGGTCAGGCGGTTGAGACGCAGGGCGCTCACCGAGGCTATGGCTTCAAAGTCGGCGTCGAAGGTGACCAGCACGGCGTTGTGGTGCAGGGCTACAGCGGCTATCAGCAGATCCAGGCTCAGCAACGTGCGGCCGATCTGACGGCAGGCCTGGCCAAGATCGATGGCCCGTTGCCAGAGGTTCTCTGGGGTGGCAAGCAGGGGCAAGCTGGCGAACTGGGCCTGCAGCTGGCGAGCCTCTTGACCCGTCGCAGCGCGGAGCACCTCGAAACGCACCGGTTCAGCCAGGTGGGCTGTGGGATCCAGCACATATGGCGCAATGAATTGTTTCAGGACCAGCGGGCTGCGGCTCCGGGTGAAGTCGATCCAGAGGCTGGTGTCAATGAGCAGGGTCATGAACTGAGCTCCTGAGTGCGCCTCCGTTCGCGCTCCTGGTCGGCCTCATAGGTGTCCAACTCCACCCCCCACTCACCGTTGAGAAACTTCTGGGCAATCCGAGCCCTGCGCCGCAGCTGCAAAGCCTCCTCCATCAGACGGCGGATGGCGGGTCCTTTTTTGCGCTCGCCCGTCAGGTCAAGGATTTCGCTCATCTCAGAGTCCGATAGTTCAACGGTGACTTTCATGGTTCGGGCCTCCCAGAGTCGGACTTTGGGGTCAGCATGGCAGCGCTTGTCAATGCGGTGCCTTCCCAGCTGCCTCCAGGCGGCGGAACTGGCCGGCCGGTTGCTGAATGCTGCATCGATCACAACAGCGTCCGCGAACCGGGCCTAGACAGTTTTGAGACGCCTGAGATTCATGCCTGCCTTTGCTGTTGCCTGCACCCCGCGCGGCTCTTCGATTGAGCGGCTGCAACCCGGTCGCTACCGGGTCTGCGACACCGACCATCACTGCCGGGAGGTGGAGGACGTCTGGACCGCCTTTGAGCTGGTGCGGGAACTGGAACTCGAGGGTGCACCAGTGAGCGACACATCTCTGGCGAATCTCAGCTGATGTCAAACGACCGTCGCTATCGCCTGATCGATGCTGCGATGCAGCCCCATCCCTGTCTAGATGTTCACTTCCCGTCTCTGCAGGAGGCCCTCGATGCAGCACGCCATTGGAGCGTCAACCGGGCCCTGGATTCCTATCAGGCCTCGATCGGCGTGGAGGTGAGCACCGATCGGGGGGATTGGCGCACTCTGATGCTGCCCACCGACATCTAGCAACTGGACCTTCTCGGTAGAGGCCCGGCGACGCGAGCTTCTTTGGGGGGAGAGGGATCGCTCCCTGCCCGTTCCTGAGCGTGTTCTTGTAGGTGCGCCAGGATTGGCGAAAGCAATGGACGCAGGGGGGTACAACCTGTTCTGTGCAAAAACACTGAGCCTGCTTACAGTTCACTTGAGACTGTTGCGTGCCTGGCATGGATCGTTCTGTAAAGACTGGGTCTGATGTTTGGTATGTGTGGCGTGATGGCGAGGGAATCAGTCATCAGAAGAAGGTCCAGTTTGCTGATTTCGAGTTAACCACCTTTATTGAGGGAATGACAAGCATCTGGAAATCAGATGCTTCGCCAAAGCCAACCAAAATCTTCTTTCTGACCCTCGTTCCTGGCGTTGATTACGGCTGGCATGAAAATCCCGCGCCACAATGGATCGTGCCAATCAGTGGCTGTTGGTTCGTCGAAACGATGGATGGTGCTCGAGTCGAGATGGGGCCCGGCGAGCTCTCCTTCGGTGCTGATCAGAATTGTCGCTTAATTGGTGAGGCCAAAGGTCATCGATCCGGAGCGGTCGGACCAGAAGAAGCAGTCCTGATGCTGATTCAAGTGGAATCGGACCCATTCGCCTAGCGCAGTGTCTTGAAACAGCCGGCCAGAGACTCATGGAACCCTATGGCGCAGTTTGTTGTCGCGCTCTATGGATTCTCGCCGGCTGGTGGTCTGGATCTCCCCCGGGATCCTGGGGTTTCAGGGGACCACACAGGCGTTTGATCTGCTCAACTGCACGGCCCTGAGCTGGCTGGTGTTGCGCGTCAACGGCCTGCCCAGGCTGGAGCGGCGTTGGTGGGCAGGCAGTCCATGGGGAGAGAGGACGGAACTGCCCAGAGGATTCCCCTCAGCGGTGCTGCGTGTCAGGCCACCGCGAGGCCGAGGTGGTCCACGTAGGGCTGAAAATCGCGGTCAGAGAAGAGCAAGGGCAGGTTGGTTTCGATGCAGGCGGTGGCGATCAGGCCGTCGATGGTTTTGCGCACCGTGATGCCCTTGCGCCGCAGCGTGCGGCAGTTCTCCGCTGCTGTTGTGGCATTCCTGCCACCGACCATGGGCAGCAGCGGCAGGGAACGAAACAGCTGCCGCGCGGTGGCAACATCCTGTTCGTTGCGAAAGCCCTGGAGGACCTCCACCAGGATGAGATCCCCGATGGCGATCGGTGTGTGGCCCAGCAACGCATCGAGTCGGTCCACCTCTGCGCTGTGCACGCCATTGAAGAAGTTGATCCAGACCGAGGAGTCGACAACGATCACCGTTGGGCCTGGGCCTGAGGATCGGGGCGATGGCTCATGCGCGAGTCATCAAGATCACCCTCCCAGATGAGCTTGCCGCGAAAGGCTTTGATGTGCTGTTGTTGCTCGAGCCTGACGAGGGTCCGCAGTCCGCGTTCGACAGCTTCTCGCTTGGTGCGCGCACCACTGGCTTGCATGGCATCGCGCATCAGCTGGTCGTCAATGACGATGTTGGTACGCATGGGCCGACAGGTGCTGATGTGTAGAGCTTAGCGCGTGTCTACACATTGATCCTGGTCGCAAGAACTCGTTAGTGGCCGGAACCAGGCGCTGGCTGAGTGCCAACCGGATCAGCGGAAACAAATCTGAGCTGTTGCGGTGGCACCGCAACGTCCGCATGGGCCTGGGCTTCAAGGCGGTGATTGGATGTCGCTTGGTACTGACAACAGCCTGATGGAAACGGTGCATCTGATGCGCTCTCCCGCTGATGCCGCCCATCTGGCGCGATCTCTGCTCCACGGCTGGTGCCCAATGTGGAACTGGTGGCCCATGGCGATCTGAACTTGTTGCTGGTGGGCGGTACCCAGGCCATGGCTTCGATGGGTTCGCCGGACATCGGCCGATAGGCTTCCAGCCTGGCCGCCAAGCTGAGCTCCACGGTCTGGTTGTCGTGCAGGCCTGCCTTCCGAGCAATGGCGACAGGAAGGCGCACCCCGAGTGAGTAGATCAAATCCTTTGACTGGCGGGTCCGAGGCGCTCGTTCTCACCAGCGGATCAGATCCTTGGCTTCATCACCATCTGAACCCGACAACTGGTTGCTCGATCTTCAGGAAGCTGGCCTCACCCTGGAGTTCAAGGAGCTCGCCCAGCAACACAAGGCCTTCTTCCGCGCACCGTTAAAGACCACCTCATCCTGTGGATTGTGAATTTCTTCAAGGTTTTGGTTTCTAGAGAGCCAATCTGTGACCTGAACGACATCAGACACTCCTATGATTTTCTATGCTGACCATCGGTTCAGCCTGACATGCTTCGTTTATGAGGTATCCCCATAATTCTCCTGTTTCTGATCAATTAATTCAGCGTGCAACACCGCTGTTTCGTTCAGCTAAAACAGTCGCTGCATTCGGTGATCCCCTGACGTTGGCTGCTTTCTCATATGTTCAACAAGTGCGTCAATCACTGATTGGCTGTTTCACAACCGAGCAGGAGGCCGTCTCCTGCTCGCAAACGGAAAAGCCCGATATTCTTTTTTGCACAGAGGAATTGGCGCAGGGTTATGGTATTAATCTTGTCGAAAGAGTCAAGTCCGTTTCCCCTCTAACAAAATGTGTGATCTTTTTGAGGCGAGAAAGCCAGGATGTTGTCATGGAAGCAATGGATTCGGGTGCGGATGGCGTTGTATTCATTAGCTCTATTGGTGGAGGTGTCGATGGGGACTTTTACAAGGCACTGGAACGCGTCGTCTCTGGCGGCACATACATCCCATCTGATGTGCAGGACAAAATCAGCATGATAAGACCACCTGGCTGGGATGATTTGAGCAAGAAAGAGCTCGAAGTCATTTACATTCTAGCCGATGGGCTCTCCAACAAGGAAATATCTGAACAGCTTTTTGTTTCCATTGAGACGGTAAAATCCCATCTCAATTCAATTTATTCGAAGCTGGCTGTCAGGTCTAGAGCTCAAGCAGCAATCCTTGCGAGCAAGGTGAAAAGCGATTCGTTCGCTTCCTAGTTCGTCTCGAGCACATCCGTCCTCGATTATTTGCAGGTTGCCTTTTGGGGCAACACTCGAGAAGCTAGAACTTTTCTGTCTATGGCTTCGTGAACTATTGCCCAAACTGTTAAGGCAATCAAGGACACCCTCTTCGGAGCTTTTGGGAGTGCTCGTCACTCGCCCCCTTGTATTGCTACTGTTAGCTCGATTCACTTCAATCAATCATGCGACACATTACTTGCCAGGTTTCGGATGAGCTTCATAAACGAGCAAAGTTGGCTTCGATGCTTGATGACAAAAATCTGGGCCAGCTACTGAGCGATGCGCTCAAGGACTACTGTGCTAAAAGCGAGAGCCTACCTGATGCTCATGGAGGTAGAAACCACCGATAAATGCAAAAAAACCTCACACGAAACAAATTTATCTTGTCCCGGAAAAGGTATTCGCGTTTTCGCGGTAGACACTTATTAATGCGTTTTGCTGGACGCTTGTCCATGTGTTCATTCCATTGAGACCTTTTGTATCAAGCGGGACAGCATGCGACGGGACTTCTGTCCCTTCTCAAATCCATGGTGTGAGGACCCCATGAAACTTTTCCAGCAACTGCTGGTGGCGCCTGCTGCCCTGGGCCTTCTGGCTCCTGTGGCGGCAAATGCTGCTGAGCTGAACATCAATGGCGTGTCTGACTACGCCGCTTCCGGCGAGCAGGTCACCAGCATCACCCAGTTCTCGGATGTGTATCCGACCGACTGGGCCTACCAGGCGCTGAGCAACCTGATCGAGCGTTACGGCTGCGTTGCCGGTTACCCCAACGGCACCTACCGCGGTCAGCGCGCCATGACCCGCTTTGAAGCGGCCGCCCTGCTGAACGCCTGTCTCGACCGCGTCACCGAAGTGACCGACGAGCTCAAGCGCCTGATGAAGGAATTCGAGCGTGAACTGGCGATCCTCAAGGGCCGCGTCGATGGCCTCGAAGCCAAAGTGGGCGAACTGGAAGCCACTCAGTTCTCCACCACCACCAAACTGAAGGGCAAGACCACCTTCGTGACCGGTGCTGTCAACGCTGGTGGCAACAATGGTTCCGAGTACGTCTACCGGAACCGCAACTACAAGTTCAACGGCAAGACCGGCACCGCTTCGGTGAAGCGTTACACCGACAAAGGCAAGACCTACAAGAACAGCAAGTCGTACTCCAGCAACGGCTTCAAGGGTGGCGCGAACGCCTACAACGCCAACTACGGCGCCTTTACCTTCAATTACGACCAGCGTCTGGCGTTCAACACCAGCTTCACCGGTAAGGACAAGCTGTATGCCCGTCTGCGCGCTGGCAACTTCACCAAGGGTAAGAACGCGTTCGGTGGTGCGGGTGTAAACCTCACTGCTCTCGATATCGCCACCGATTCCGGTGCGAGCGGTACGATCAACAATGCGGTGCAGCTGGACCGCTTGTATTACAAGTTCCCCGTCGGTAAAGAGTTCACAGTGATTGCCGGTGCTCTGGCCCGGAACACCGAGGCCCTGGCCATGTGGCCATCGGTCTACAACAAGGGTGCCATCAAAATCCTCGACTGGACCGGTCTGATGGGCACCAGTGGTGTGTACAACAAGGAGACCGGTCAGCTGATCGGTGCCTACTGGAAGCAGAACACCAAGAAGGGCGCCAATGCCTTCAGCGTGTCGGTCAACTACGTGGCTGATGACGGCAACGGCAACATCACCAATCCTAATGATGGTGGTTTCATGACCGACAACTCGGAAGCCAGCTTCCTGGCTCAGATCGGTTATGGCGGCCCTGAGTGGGGTCTGGCTTTCGCCTACCGCTACGGTCAGTGCGACTCCGGCAATGGCCTGCGCCGCGGCACCACTTTCGCCAAATTCGACGGCAAGTGGAACAACGACTGCTACCAGCAGCAGTACAACGCTGCTGGTCTGACCGGTGGTTCCCTGTTCTCTGATGTTGAGGACAACAACGGTTATGCCGTCCGTAGCGGTGGCAGCACCAACAGCTACGCCCTGAACGCCTACTGGCAGCCCAAGAACGCAGGTTGGATCCCCTCCTTCTCCGTGGGTTGGGCGATCAACCAGAACACCACCAACGACAAGCTGCCCGGTTCCCCGGTCACCAGCCAGAGCTGGATGGTGGGCATGAAGTGGGATGACGTGTTCCTCAAGGGCAACGACTTCGGCTTCGCCTTCGGTCAGCCCACCTTCGCCACCCAGCTTGAGGACTGCACCGGCAAGTTCGATGGCTTCTGCAGCGACACTCCCTTCGATGGCAACTATGTCTTCGAGTGGTACTACAACTTCCAGGTGACCGACAACATCGCTGTGACCCCGGCGATCTTCTACATGTCTCGTCCGATGGGCCAGAATACCCGCAATCTGGTTCAGAACGGCCAGGGTTACGACGGTCAGTTCAACCTCTGGGGCGGTCTGATCCAGACCACCTTCAAGTTCTGATCTTTCAGAATCAACTCATCGGTGCAAACCCCCTCAAGTTGAGGGGGTTTTTTCATGTTTTGATTCAGAGCTTGTCGTTCAAGTCTCCATCAAGTGATTCAGCACCCCACCTCATCCCTGAAGACCATCCATTCCATTGACTCGAGTAATTCTAGATCCAGATCAACCTCACTAGCGTTGCCGATGAAGACAAGACTTCGATCGGCAACGTTCATCAGATTCAACCAAAACGATTTCTCCAGCCTCCATGTCTTCGCTGTTTCAATTGTAAGGATTAAATGATCTATCTTGACGCCTCCAGCAAGGTCCTCAATGCGGCGAACCTGACGCCATTCGGCGACGCTTTTTGAGGAAAATGTCAATGTGCCTGTCCGTGGGTTTGAGCTGAATATTTCCGCCTCATCCAAATTTGCCTTTAGTTTTTCATGAATAAATTCTATCGCTCCGATTTCCCTGTCGTATGCGTGCACGATCCTCTGGTAACTGCCTCCCCGGATGCAATCAACTATTTCTGCGAAGACAATTGACTCAATCGTCTTCGTATCGAGATCGATGACACACAAGCGATACCGTGTTTTGTCGCGATTTATATCAGCCGCAACTTTGCTTAGTTTCGCCATAAAGCTATGCGTGAGGGTCAGTTTTGAGGACTTCCTTGTTCTACTTTTCGCTCCCTAAAAAATTCATCGCCTTATCGGGGGATCTTCGCTCACGTCACTCGCTCGATGGTTGGAGAGCTTTGCCCCACCCTCTTTGATCAGCTTGGCTTATACTTCCTTAATCACAGCCTTAATCAGGCTTCCTCGCTTTTTGTTGATCAAGTCGAGGCTGTCATTATATTAAATTAGTTTCATTTTTCACATGAAATCAGTCCAGCAGTACATTGAAGATGTTCCCATTTGGGATGATGGATCGAAGCTGCCTTCCGCTCCACTCTCGCAAATGCAGTGGTTGGTCTGGTTCCTTTCCACCGCAGGAAAGTTTTTTGAAGGACTGATCGTGTTCATGAGTGGAATTGCCTTACCTCTCGTCAGTGAAGAGTTTGGTCTCAACGCTTCCGACAAAGGTTTTTTTACCGCAGCGACTCTTTTTGGAATTTTGATTGGTGCTTTATTTCTTGGTGGTGCGGGAGACCGCTTTGGTCGGAAGCCAATTTTTATTGGTGAAATGATTTTAATGCTGATTGCTCTTGTTGTGGCATCAGTGGCTCCGAATGCTCCCACACTTATTGGTTCTCTCTTTGTTGTGGGCGTTGCTTTGGGAGCCGATTACCCGATGGCACACCTCGTTATATCTGAGAATATTCCGGCTAAAATAAGGGGTAGGCTTGTATTAGGTGCTTTCAGCTTTCAAGCCGTAGGTGTTTTTCTTGGAACGATTATTGCCACTGTTGTTCTCTCATGGAAGCCTGAGCTGCAAACATGGAGGGCTTTCTATGTGATCCCCATGCTCCCCGTCGCGCTTGTCATTTGGGGACGCTGCCTTATTCCTGAAAGTAGTTTGTGGCTTTTCCAAAAAGGATTTGAGCAAAAAGCTACTTTTAATCTCAGTCGATTGCTTAACCGCAAATCCTTGAAGATTGTTGCGCAACCCAAATCTAATCAGGCTGGGAATGACCAGCCTGCTCTGTCGGGTTTTGGCGCTTTGTTTATTCCAGGCAGAACTCTCAGAGCCACGATCCTTGCTTCTATCCCCTGGTTCTTGCAAGATCTCTCAACGTATGGAATTGGAATCTTCACACCCGTGATCGTTGGTGCAGCTTTTGGTAATAAGACCAATGCTCACACTGTTGCATCTGTTATCCACGATGACTTGCTGGGAGCTCGTGGTGCCTCTCTGGTTGACATCGGCTTTGTAATTGGAATCATCTTGGCTATTTTCCTCGCAGATAAGTGGGGTCGCATTCCTTTGCAAGTCATTGGATTTATTGGTTGCGCGATTGGATTGTCGGTGGCGACTCTCGGTGGTTCGTCCGGTTCTAATGTGACCATTATTGTCGTCGGATTTTTCCTCTTCCAAATTTCAACAAATTTCGGTCCCAATGCCATCACTTACCTACTTGCTGGAGAGTTATTTCCAACCAGCGTGAGGGGGTTAGGCGCAGGCTTTGCTGCTGCATCTGGAAAGGTGGGTGCTGTGCTCACGGCATTCTTCTTTCCGGTTCTTTTGCAGAATCTTGGCACGGGACGTTTGCTTCCGCTTCTTGCTTTGACTTCCATCCTTGGTGCCATCGTTACGTTCCTGTATCGAATTGAGCCCAATGGTCGCGATCTTGAGTCTGTTTGACTTGAGGCAGGTATAAGCAGTAGGGGGCACATTATGCCCCCTACCTCTTTGCTAAGTTTTATGCCTTATTGACTAATCCTATCCACGGCTGCTTTTGATTTTGCAATCACACTTGGAGGTAGCGAAACATAACTCAGCTCTGGCGCCATAGCTTGTGCTTTTTCAGACAGCATATGATTAAACACTTTTTTGAGGAGCGCTGTCTTTTCTCCATTCCCCTTCTCATAGGCCAACACCCATGTGAATGTGACAATGGGATATCCCTTGGCAGGATTTGGATTTCCGCCAATGAGCTCTGGTCCTAAGTCGATAGAGCCTAATGCTTCCGATTCAGTCTCATTCGTTGGCTTAACGAACTCTCCAGAAGCATTTTGCAGGCTTGCCGCTTTTAGCTTATTCTTTACATACGCCATTTCGACATAGCCAAGACCACCATCAATCTGATTGACCTGAGCGGAGACACCTTCATTTCCCTTGGCACCGACTCCCGTAGGCCATGACACAGACTTGCCAGTGCCTGGTCCATTCTCCCAATCTTTGCTGATGGCAGAAAGGTGCTTTGTGAAATTAAATGTTGTACCGGATCCATCTGATCGGTGCACAACAGAAATTGGTTTGTCGTTACAACCTAACTCCTTGTAATTCTTGATTTTTCCAAGGAAAATTCCTGCCAGTTGATCTTGTGAGAGCTTTAATTCGCAATCGGCATTGTTGTATGCAACCGCGATTCCACCGGCTGTCATCGGTATTTGAATGACTCCACGCTCGACTTTCTCCGTCTGCTCTTTTGTCATCGGGGCATCAGACGCACCAAAATCAACTGTTTGAGCAGTGAATTGTCTAATGCCAGCTCCTGATCCTACCGCCTGGTAATTCACATTGATTCCCTCTGGCTGTAATTCTTTGAACCATCGGATATAGATGTTGGCGGGAAATGTGCCGCCAGCTGCATCCAGATTCCCTTTGACAGCCTCTGTAGAACCGGAGCTTGCTGTGTTGTTTGTGCCGCTCGTGCATGCTGTGGTCAAAAGGGCACCGCTGATGACAGCCAATGTGCAAGCTGCTTTTAATTTTGCTTGTCGTTGCATTGTTCTTTAAGGGGGGTTGTTCTTTGTTTGAGATGTGAATTAAGTATTTTAGAGACTAATGAGCACACTCCCTCCTTGTAGTTGCACTCAATGTATCGGCGCGTTTTAGTTTATGGATTATGCCAAGGTTATACGTCTATAAGCTCAACTTATTGGCTTTTCGTTTTCTCGCTCTTGTGCCAAGTAGTTCCGATTGCACCTTAATCTTCTCTTGATCGCGCTTGCGCGCATCTCGATTGAAATAGATTTGAATTGAATGAGTCTTATGGCGCGTGTTACCTTTAAGGTTTCAGATTCACTCTACGAAGATGCCAAGCGTCTTTCCAGATATCGCCAAACGACTTTGAACCGTTTTGTTCAGCAAGCTCTTGTTGCTTACCTTGAGCAGTACTGTGCTGTGAACGAGAAGTTTTCTGATGCTTTTTAGTCTCTCGAGCGTAAGATTTGTTCGTCTCTTTTAGACGCTCGCTGGGTCTTTCTTTTGAGCGACAACTCATGATCCTGAGGGTAAGCCGGATCGCCTTTGATGGTCGGGTGCATCTCTTCCCACGCTTTTGTCGAGGAGCTGCCCCGGTGACTTGCAGGGAAGTCATGGCATGACCTGTCCAGGGAGTCGAACAGCTGCTGTCCACATCGAGGACGTCGATCTCCTGCGTGATGCCACGCCCCCTCACTCTATCGGCAACAAACTCCTAGGTGTCTGACATCACGTCTGTAAGCCAAGGCTTCAGTACAAAAGGTACGGCTGTTCGGTTTCCTGCTTGACCATGCACGTCTTGATCATTGGAGGCAGTGACGCTGGCATCAGTGCGGCGATTCGCATCCGTGAGCTCGATACCAACGCAGAGGTGTCCGTATTGCTCAGGGACGCCTACCCCAACTACAGCATCTGCGGGCTGCCCTTTCTGATCAGCGGCCAAACCGCCATGCCCGAGCAACTGGCCCATCGCAGTCTGTCGGAGCTGGAGCGGCTTGGTTTGCAGATTCAGGCCCACACCACCGCTGTGGCTGTGGATGCCAGCCGCCAAACCGTTGAAACCCACAAGGGCCATCGGATTCCCTACGACCGCTTGATCCTGGCCACCGGAGCCCGCGCAAGGCGGCCGCAACTCGCGGGCGTCGACGAAGAGGGTGTGTTCAGCCTGCGCTGGATGGGGGATGCACTTCGACTGCAGAGCTTTCTGCTCGAGCAGCAGCCCCGCCATGCCGTGATCGTGGGCGGCGGATACATCGGTCTGGAGATGGCGGATGCCCTGCATCGCCGCGGCTTGCAGCTGGCCGTGGTGGAGCACAACACGGCGCTGTTGCGCACGGTTCACGCAAGTCTTGCCTCATCGCTTCAGCAGGCCCTCCTGCAACGCGGCCACAGCCTGCATCTCAATCAGCGCTTGCGTGCGATCCACCGCCAGGGGCGCGCTCTGGCTGCGGAGCTCAGTGATGGCAGCATGATTCACACCGAGATGGTGCTGCTGGCCGTTGGGGCGGTGCCCGCCACCGAGCTGGCCGCCAGCGCCGGGATTGCCCTGGGGGCAGGCGGCGCGATGGTGGTCGACCGGCAGATGCGCACGGGCGTTGATCAGATCTGGGCCGCCGGCGATGGCGTGGAGACCTACCACCGCCTGCTGCAGCGCCACGGCTATCAACCCCTTGGCACCAACGCCCACAAGCAGGGTCGCATCGCCGGTGAGAACGCCCTTGGTGGATCGCGTCACTACGCCGGCACCCTCGGTAGCCAAGTGGTGCAGGTGTTTGATCAGGTGGTGGCCCGCACGGGGTTGCGGAGCAGCGAAGCCGAGGCTGCAGGTTGGCAGGCCCGGAGCGCGGCCTTCAAGTGCTGGAGCCATAAGGCCTACGTGCCCGGTGCGGGCAGCCTGCACTTCAGGATCACAGGCGATGACCGAAGCGGACGCCTCCTGGGGGCGCAGATGGTGGGCCCAGCGGGAGCCGAGGTGGCCAAACGGCTCGACACGTTTGCGCAGGCCCTGTTTCATGAACTCACGATCGAGGCGATCAGTGATCTCGATCTCTGCTACACACCCCCCCTCTCCAGCCCCTGGGATCCGGTGCAGATGGCCGCGCAGCACTGGTGTCTTCAGCGCAATGCAGCCGCTTGATCCGGGAACAAGCGTTGATTGCGATTGGCAATGGCCACCAGGGAGAGCATCACGGGAACTTCCACAAGCACGCCCACCACGGTGGCCAGGGCTGCACCGGAGTTGAGTCCAAACAGGCTGATGGCAACAGCCACAGCGAGCTCAAAGAAATTCGAGGCGCCGATCATCGCTCCAGGCGCCGCAATCGCCCTGGGTTGCCCCCAGCGGCGCATCCATTGCGCACTGATCCAAAAGATGAGATAGGTCTGCACAATCAGAGGGATGGCGATCAACACAATCGCCAGGGGATTGGCGAGAATCGCCTTCGCCTGCACCATGAACAGCACCAGCACGGTGGCAATCAGGCTCACGATCGCCAGGGGTTTGAGCCGCTGCTCCAACCGCTCGATCCGCCCCGGTGATCGCAACAGCAGCCGCGTGAACCACCCCGCCAGCAGAGGCACCACCACAAACAGCCCCACCGCCGTGAGCAGGGTGTCCCACGGCACCAACACCTGGCTCACGCCAAGCAGGAACGCGGCGAGCGGCGCGAAAGCAAACACCAGGATCAGATCGTTGATCGCGACCTGAACCAACGTGTAATTGGCATCGCCGGCACAGAGGCGGCTCCACACAAACACCATGGCCGTGCACGGCGCCACCCCCAGCAGAATCATGCCGGCGATGTATTCATCGGCCATCGCCGCCGGAATCCAGGCGGCGAAGAGGCCGCGGATGAACAGCCAGGCGATGGCCGTCATCGTGAGCGGCTTGATCAGCCAGTTCACCACCACGGTGACGACCAACCCCTTGGGCTGACGCCGCAGGGCCCCGATGGAGCCGAAATCCACCGCCAGCATCATCGGGTAGATCATCCCCCAGATCAGCAGGGCGATCGGCAGATTGATCCGGGCCACATCCAGAGTGGCCACGTCCTCAGCAATCTGGGGAAACAGGGCCCCCAGAGCCACGCCTGCCGCAATGGCGAGGGCCACCCACAGGCTGAGGAAACGCTCGAAGATGCTCATGGCCTCAGCGACAGGGTTTGGCAGGAGTTGCGGAGTGGGCAGCAAGGCCCTGCAGCCAGCCACGCAGCTGCTCAATCGATTCCGTTCGCAAGCGGTAGTACACCCAACGGCCGCTCTGACGGTCGACCAGCAGCCCCGCTTCCTTCAGGACCCTGAGATGAAAGGAGAGTTTCGACTGGGCCAGACCCAGTTGCTCGGTGAGATCACAGACGCAGCGTTCCCCGTCACCAAGGGCTTCGATCACCTGGAGGCGGATCGGATCAGCCAGGGCTTTGAGCAGCGCTCGGGCCTGGTCCGGATCCAGTGCCGGAGGCGGGGGCGCTGGGGCGAGGGACACGGGCATCTCGGCAGTTCAATCAAATCTAATTGCTGCGATTGCTGTCGCTGGAGCCGCAGCAACCCACTGATGCGCCGCCCCTTAACCGCGCCATAAAACATATCAACTCGTCTTGATGGATAGTGGGTGCAGTTGCTGCATCGGCTATGAGAGTGGGCATCAACGGCTTCGGCCGCATCGGTCGGCTGGTGTTCCGGGCCCTGTGGGGTC
The DNA here is from genome assembly GCF_014279595.1 of Synechococcus sp. RS9909. Taxonomy (NCBI): domain Bacteria; kingdom Bacillati; phylum Cyanobacteriota; class Cyanophyceae; order Synechococcales; family Synechococcaceae; genus Synechococcus; species Synechococcus sp. RS9909. The sequence continues at coordinate 1,061,184 of NZ_CP047943.1, read as the reverse complement.
GCCCCGGTATCGAGATCGTTCAGATCAATGACCCCGCCGGAGACGCCGCAATCGCCGCCCATCTGCTCGAGTTTGACTCCGTGCATGGCCGCTGGGATCGCAGCCTCAACGCCGAAGCCTCCGGTTTCAGCGTGGATGGGCAAGCGGTGGGCTGGTCGCAGGAGCGCGCCATCACCGCGGTGCCCTGGCGGGAGCAGGGGGTGGAGATGGTGCTGGAGTGCAGCGGCAAGATCAAGACCCCCGAAACGCTTGCGCCCTATTTCGAAAGCGTTGGATTGAAACGGGTGGTTGTGGCCTGTCCGGTCAAGGGCGTCGTGGCCGGCGCTGAAGCGCTCAATATCGTGTTCGGCATCAATCAACAGCTCTACGACCCGGCCCGCCATCGCCTGGTCACGGCTGCCTCCTGCACCACCAACTGCCTGGCGCCGATGGTGAAGGTGGTGCAGGAGCAGTTCGGGATTGTGCACGGCATGATCACCACGATTCACGACATCACCAACACCCAGGTGCCGATCGATGCGTTTAAAAGCGATTGGCGCCGCGCCCGCTCCGGTCTCACCTCCCTGATCCCCACCACCACCGGTTCGGCGAAAGCGATCGCCATGATCTTCCCCGAACTCCAGGGCAAGCTGAATGGCCACGCGGTGCGGGTTCCCCTGCTCAACGGCTCGCTCACGGACGCCGTATTCGAACTCCAGCGCGATGTGACCGTGGCGGAGGTGAATGGCGCCCTCCAGGCCGCCGCTGAAGGGCCGCTCAAGGGAATCCTCGGCTACGAGGAGCGCCCCCTGGTGTCGTGCGATTACACCAACGACAGCCGCAGTTCGATCATCGATGCCCCCTCCACGATGGTGGTGGATGGCAACCAGCTCAAGCTGTTCGCGTGGTACGACAACGAATGGGGCTACAGCTGCCGCATGGCGGATCTGGCCTGTCATGTTGCCGCCCTGGAGGCCCGCTGATGCGCAACCTCTCGCCGATTCAGCAGTACGCCATCGTGACGGCCAACAACTGGTCGTTCACAATCACCGATGGAGCGCTGCGCATGCTGGTGGTGTTCCACTTCCTACAGCTCGGTTACAGCACTCTCGAGATTGCCTTCCTGTTCATCTTCTATGAGTTCTTCGGAATTCTCACCAATCTTTACGGCGGCTGGCTGGGTGCCCGCTTCGGTCTGAAGCTCACCCTCTGGGTGGGCACCTTGATGCAGATTGTCGCCCTGTTGCTGCTGGTGCCGGTGGCTGAAACCTGGCCGAAGCTGCTGTCTGTGGTCTGGGTGATGGCCTGTCAGGCCCTCAGCGGCATCGCGAAGGATCTCGAGAAAATGAGCGCCAAGAGCGCGATCCGGGTGGTGGTGCCGGAAACCCCGGACGACCAGGCCCGGGGCGAGACCCAGTTGTTTCGCTGGGTGGCCATCCTCACCGGCGCTAAGAATGCTCTCAAGGGCCTGGGCTTTTTCGTGGGTGGTGTGCTGCTCACCACCGTGGGCTTCAACAAGGCGGTGGTGGTGATGGCGGCCTGGCTGGCTGTGTTTTTTCTGGTGACCATGCTGTTGCCCCGCGACATCGGCAGGATGAAGACGAAGCCCGCCTTCAAGTCGCTGTTCTCGAAGAGCGAGGGCATCAATGTGCTCTCCCTCGCCCGCTTCTTCCTGTTCGGGGCCCGCGATGTCTGGTTTGTGGTGGCTTTGCCGGTGTTTCTGGATCAGGCCCTTGGCTGGAAATTCTGGGAGGTGGGCGGCTTCATGGGCCTTTGGGTGATCGGCTACGGGATCGTGCAGGGCTCCGCTCCCAGCCTGCGCCGAGCCTGGGGTCGGACCCAGCCGCCTGGACCGTCAGCGGTTCAGTTCTGGGCTGCGGTGCTCACTGCCATTCCCGCTTTGATCTCGATCGCTCTTTGGCGGAATGTTGCTCATCCTGGTGTCGCGGTCGTTGTCGGTCTCGCTGCTTTCGGGGTTGTTTTCGCGATGAATTCGTCCATTCACAGCTACATGATCCTCTCTTATACCGAAGCCGAGGATGTTAGCCTCAACGTTGGCTTTTACTACATGGCTAATGCGGCGGGTCGTCTTCTCGGAACTCTACTTTCCGGTGCACTTTTCTTGATAGGTGGGATCGAAGCCTGTTTGTGGGCCTCTGCGGTTTTGGTGGCTCTGGCCTTTATGGCAAGCACGAAACTTCCACTGCCGCCGAGACATTTGAGTGCAGCCGTTTGAGTTGGATCGACGGTGTTATTCAGCGGAATTCAGGTTTACGTGTTTCCTCAAAACTTCTTCTCAGAGAATCACTGAAGCTGACTCCCACTGGCAGTTCGCCACCAAATGATGTGCCGAGAATATGGCGATGGAGTTTTGATTCGACAATCCGATAGGTGTCTGCAGGGAGAGGAATATAGCCGGCTTCATCGACGAAACGCAGGCCATTGCTTAACGTGTACTCCACAAATCTGCGAATCTCGTTGTTGTTTCGCATCTGCTGATCGTTCACATAGATAAACAGCGGCCTGGACAGCGGCTTATAGGTTCCGTCCTGTACCGTTTCTACCGATGGGGGGACAGACTCTCCCTCTGTTCCGATAATCGAGAGGGCCTTGAGTTTCTGTCTATTTGCTTGATAGTAAGCAAAGCCAAAATAGGCCATGGCATCTGGATTGCTGGCAACACATTCCACGAGCACATTATCGTCTTCGCTGCTTTGTACATCCGACCTGGCGTCTGTTTTGTTACCATTAATCGCTTCATTGAAATAGTCATAGGTTCCGGAGTCTGTGCCAGGTACACACAGCTTCAATGGCCGATCAGGCCAATCCAGGTTGATATCACGCCAGGTCGTGACCTTCCCTTCCGCTTGTTTTCCCCATGTGCGTGCCAGTTCTTTGGTGCTGATACTCTTGGCCCAGTCATTGTCGCTGTTCACCACCACGCTGAGGGCATCGAAGGCCAACGGCAGTTCGATAAACGTGACTCCGTTGTCTGCGCAGGTTGCCAACTCACTGCTGTTGATCGGCCGTGAGGCATTGGCGATCGGGATCTTGCCGGCGCAGAACTCACGGATGCCACCGGTTGTTCCGACTTCGTTCAGCACCAGCTTCACATCCTTACCGTTTCTGGTCTTGCGGTAGGCCGTGATGGCTCGTTCGATCACGGGAAACACTGTGCTGGAACCGCTGATCCGAATCGTGTCTGTTGTTGGCGCTTTGGCGGTGCAGGCTGCTACGACGACTGCGAGAGCGGGCACGGCAAGCCATAGAGAGCGGCAGCCTGAATGCTTGACACCCATGGGGTTCGGGAGCTGACTCTTGCAAGCTAGTCCGATCAACTGTGATTGATGTTTAAAATTTACTTAAAAGTCGTCGCGGGTTGGGGGCTGCTACGGGCGTCAGCAGCGCTGCCGCGGGAAATCGTGCACTGACCCCAGGTTTCAAAACATCGCCATGGCTTTAATTTTGCTTATTTTTTTGTCGCTTAAGCCAACAAGGTCTTGCCTTGAAATTAATTTGCGCTTCACCATGTCGGCCAGGATGAACAGGATTTTAGCGTCATCAAATTCGGATCTGCCTTCATAATCAAAACGCTCTGTGCTGAGAAAATCATGAAGTTTCCAGATTGACTCTGCTGTGTTCAGCGAATTGACTTGTTCCTGAAGAGATGCAATGAGAACCTCGATTGATTTCTGATTGCCTCGCTCGAAAGCATGACGAGCAACGACTATTTCATCTTGTGACCAGTCAGTTGCCGACATGAGATTTGGCGTTAACGAGAGGATTGAATGAACTTAAGCTGCTTTGTTGGCAAGATTAAGCCACGGAAGCTCAAACCAGGGAGTGGCAGGAGACTCGTGATGTTCACGATGATAGCCAAAGTGATAACATGCCGCGAATGACACGACTGGGTTGAGAGAGAGGCTTCTCGGTGTTGGGCTTTTGGGTGCATCGGTGCCATGCCGATGTGGCAACCAGGTGCCAACAATGAACAACTGAAGAGAGCTCAAGACAAGTGGAAGCACGCAAAAGGTGAGTACATTATCAAATGGAGACGCGTTAACCGTGCTGGCAAGCCAATAGATCATCGACCAGCCAATCATCAACTTGATCAGTTGTGAGGGGTGGATGTAGTTTCCAATAAAATGGACGTACCAGCTGGCAATACTGGCGCCGTTGTCTGGTGAAAAATCGGGATCGTTCTTTGTTTCCGCAAACTGGTGATGAAGCTTGTGATTACGCTGGCACAAATCAAACTCAAGACCGGCGTAGAGAAAGAGCATGAGGCTTCCGATTCTTCGATTGGCCTCTGGCTTCCCAGCCAGCAGGCTGTTGTGCATCGAATCGTGCGCAATAATGAACAGACCCGTATGCAAAAAGGCCTTGAATGCTACGAAGAGAGCAATTAGAACCGGGTGATAAGATCCCAACTCAAGCTCGAGACCGAAGGCAAGGGAACAAAGCCAAGCACCTAAAATGATTGCCGCCAGGCTTAGCCCCTTAAAATCATGAGCTAACGATTTACTTGCCACTGAGTTTGTCTGCACCCAGCTTTAGAAGCTCATCTGGAGATGCCAAGAGATCAATCGCAACAAAATAGATTTTATTGTTTTCATCAAGCAGAAAACGCCAGGCAACATTCATGCCGACTTCACGTCCAAACCAGGGTGTCTCGACTTTCCCGGTCACTTTGATTTGATTGAAGCCACCCTCTGCAGGCTCACCAAAACCGCCGCGAGGAATCAATTTAAGGTTTTGGCAATCCCGCCTGAAAAATTTCAGAATGGCATCACGACCAACAATTGGTCTTTGAAATGGAGGTTGCAGGGCGCCATCCTCAAGAAAAAGCTCAATAAGTTGATCAAAATCATTGGCATTGAGCAGTTGCATGTAGCTCAAGACTGTTTGGTTGAGCACCCCAGGAATCGTAATGGTTTCACGTTCCTCTGCAGGTGTTGGAATGACGATCGGTTCAGCAACGATTTTGTCGTCATCGATGTTTGGATCGAAGCCCATGTCGACCACGAAATTGCGCAGCAATGTAATCTGCTGGCCTTGTTCAACTTTTTTGACAGCTTCCAAGACGGAGGAAGCATTGGCGGAGAGTTTGTATCCTTGGGGGATGGGGGCAACTTTTCCTTGCCGCATGAGCTCGCCGAGCTCATACCAGAAACCGAGCTTCACATTGACTGACCAATAGGCATACCGCTTTGAAATCGGGCTGTTGATCTTGGAGGCAAGATCACACATCACTTTTGTTTGCTCGTCAAAAGTCATCGCCTCGATTTCGTCGAGGGTTGGTTTTGCCAGGGCCATCCGTGCGGCTCCAGGTGCTGCCACCGTGATGGTTCGGCCCATTTCCAGATAGGCAAACCAGATGAGAGCGAGTTGATCTTCTGCGCTGAGGAGCTTGTAACGGGCTGTGATAGCGGGAACCGCATCAGCCGTTCTCGTCTCAGGAAAAATTTGCCGAGCTTTCTCGATCGTGAACATATGAAGACTCCAACGAACTGGACTGTAACACTTTATTTCTTGCTCTGGCCTTTTTGGGCGTTTTTGCCACGGCGTCGATGCTGCATTTGTTATGCGTTGCGCCGCAGGCGGTCTCGAGTTCTTCCGTCCGCTGGTTCCCGCCTTGCCAAGGTCAAGTCAGGTCGGCGGGGTTAGCTTAGAAGCAATGCCTGGGGCTGAAATGAGCTGGGGCCGGGCCTTGATGCGACGCGACCGGCAGCCTGAGGTGATGGATCAGCCGGGTTTGGATCCAGCTGAGCACCATCGCGCACTTCAGGGACTGCGGCTGATCAATGCGCTCAGCCGCAGTTCTACTGGCGTGTTCTCAGCGCTTCTCAGCCTGCCTTCAAGCGAGACACAGGCACCACTCAGTGTTCTGGAGCTGGCGTGTGGTGGTGGTGATACGGCCATCGACCTGGATTGGATGGCCCGTCGGAGAGGTTTGCAGCTCTCGATCCGTGCCTGCGACCTGAATCCAGAGGCGATCCGCATCGCGCGCAGTAACGCTCTCCGGAGGGGATCAGCGGTTGAGTTCTTTGTTGCCGATGCACTCGAGGATCCAGGACCAGAGCGCGTTGATGTGGTGTTCTGCACTTTGTTTGCCCACCATCTCGACGACGCTGATGTGGTGACGCTGTTGCGGGTGATGGCGGCCAGGGCGCGGCGACTTGTGGTAGTGGATGATCTGATTCGCAGCAGACTGGGTTATGGGCTCGCCTGGTGCGGAACGCGTCTACTGAGTCGATCCTGGGTGGTGCACACCGATGGCCCTCTTTCCGTTCGGGCCGCTTTCACGCCAGCAGAGCTGCGACGTCTGGCGGCAGAAGCGGGCCTCACAACAGCTGAACTTGTGCCGTTCTGGCCAGAGCGGCAGCGCTTGATCTGGTCTCCGTTCTCCTGATGGCGACGATCTGGGATGTGGTGGTGATCGGTGCTGGCGTTGCCGGTGGGTTGGCCGCTCTCGACTGCGCTCGAAGGGGATTGCGCGTTCTTGTGGTGGAGCAGCGTGCCTTTCCGCGTTGGAAGGTGTGTGGCTGTTGTTTCAACGCCCAGGCTCAGGCGGTTCTGGATGCTGTCGATCAAGGTGATCTGATGCAACGGGCTGGTGCCGTTCCGTTGGAGCGACTGCACATCGGCCTCAAGGGTCAGTCCGCGCTTCTGTCTCTACCCGGAGGCTGGGTTCTCTCCCGTGAGCGTTTCGATCAGGCTCTGATGGAGGCCGCCTCACAGGCCGGTGCGACGGTTCGCTTTCAAACGCGTGCTCTTCTGGAGGAGGCGGGACCCAGCGCACGCTCCGTCCGGCTCCTGTCCATCCCCGGTGGAGCGTCAGAGGTGGTGCAAGCCAGGGTGGTTCTGGTGGCCGCGGGTCTGGTGAATCACTGCATCCCCGACCATCGCCGGGACACCAACACCGGTGCATCGCGGATTGGCGCTGGCTGTGTCCTTACCGAGCGGGCGAAGGCTTATGCCGAAAACGTGATTCACATGGCGGTGGGTGCGGGTGGATATGTGGGTCTTGTTCGGCGTGAGGATGGCGCTCTGAACCTCGCGGCTGCTTTCGATCGCTCGTTTCTCCGCCTCCACGGCGGGGCAGCCGCCGCCGCCGGATCCTTGATCCAATCAGCTGGATTTGAGCTACCGACAGATCTGATCGGATCCCGCTGGCAGCTCACCCCTGCGCTGACACGCCGGCCACCCGCGCTTGCGACCTCCCGTTGTTTACTGATCGGCGATGCTGCCGGTTATGTCGAGCCCTTCACCGGGGAGGGAATGGCATGGGCGCTCACAGCCGGAGCTGCTGCCGCCCCCTTCGTGCTCGAGGGCCAGGCCCACTGGTCGCTCGATCTCGAACAACGCTGGCACCGAAACCTCGAGGGATTGGTTCTGCGCCGCCAGCGGGTTTGTCGCTCCCTCGCGTCTGTGCTGCGTCGTCCGATGCTCACAGCGGGGCTGTTCGGTCTCTGCAGGCGATGGCCCGCGTTGCCTGAGCGGATCGTCGCCAGGCTGAATCAGGTGCAGTTGCCCGTCGAGGTGATCCCATGTCTCTGACGCTGCATGGCATGGGCACGGCTGTTCCACCCGGCCGCGTCAGTCTTGACGAGGCGATCGTTCTGTCGGAGCACGTCAGCGAAGCGGCGGGTCCGCCATCGGCGCTCTTGCAACGCATCCACCAGCGCAGTGGTGTGCGCAGCCGCGGCAGTGTCCTGATCTCTGAGGATCAGGGAGAAACCTCATTTCTTGACCGAGTGCCCTTCTATGGGACCGAAAGCCCTTCCACTGCTGAGCGCATGCGGGCCTTTCGTGACCATGCCGCAGCTTTGGCCCTGAAGGCCTCGCGAGCTGCCCTTGCCGACTCCGGTCTTCCGGGTTCAGCCATCACCCATCTGGTGACGGTCTGCTGCACTGGCTTTGACGCTCCCGGCGTTGACCTGGCTTTGATCGCAGAGCTGGGACTGATGCCTGATGTCCAGCGCACTCATGTTGGTTTCATGGGCTGCCATGGAGCTCTCAATGGACTGCGCGTCGCCCGCGCCTTTGCGGAATCAGATGCCTCTGCCGTGGTGTTGCTGTGTTGCGTGGAACTCTGCAGCCTTCATCTCCAATACGGTGCTGATAGGGAGCAAGTGGTGGCCAATGCCCTGTTCGCCGACGGGGCTGCCGCCGTGGTGGCATCTGTTCAACCACCTGGTTGCAATGCCGCTCTGCGTCTCGAGGCCAGCGGGTCCACCGTGATTCCCGGATCCGCAGATCTGATGCATTGGCAGATCGCGGATCATGGTTTCTCCATGGGCCTGTCGCCACGGGTTCCGCAAACCGTGGCCAATGTCCTACGTCCCTGGCTGAATGATTGGTTGAGCCCATGGGGCCTCGATCCCGCCTCGATCACGAGCTGGGCCATGCACCCCGGTGGGCCTCGCATACTGTCGGCCTGTGGCGAAGCGTTGGGACTGAAGCCTTATCAGCTTGATTGTTCCCAAGCTGTGCTGCATGACCACGGCAACATGTCGAGCGCCACGATCCTGTTCATTCTCGAGCGCCTGCGCCAATCCTCCAGTCCTGGCCCCTGTCTGGCGTTGGCTTTCGGTCCAGGTCTCTGCGCTGAAGTTGCTCTGTTCCATCTCACTGCCGGGCGCGATGAAACAACGCAACCATTGGAGCAGCGCTGCGCTACTTGAGGAGTTTCAGGAGTGGCTGTGCCAAGGTTGATTGGCGGACGGACGACTTTGGGCTTCCTTGTGCGGGAAACCGCCCTCGCAACAATCACTTCACATACCGTTACAGTAGATCCAAGCTTCGCTTCCCCAATGGCTGATCCCACTCCCCGCTTCGGCTTTGTTCCTCTTGCAGACACCTTTCTGGCTACGGAGTTGTTGACTGGCCAAAGCATTCTGCAACAGATCGGACTTAGCTGATTCTCCAACAGGGTCCTTTCTCAAGATCCGAACAAGCAGCGATGCAGAGACTTGGACGGTTGCTGGATGAGGGTCAGATTCATTTGGGATGTCGAGTCGCCCCGAATTTGAATCGATAACGACAATTCGCATGACATCTCGAACCATGGTTGAGATATCTTTCGTCATGGATAAATTCTCCGGTCTGCAGATTTGACGTGTCCAACTTCCGTTTCATCCGTCATGAGGACATCTGAAGGATTGTAACCATGCGACCTAGTATTCCTCTAAGAATTTCACAAAGTTTGCTTGGCGTCGCTGGTATATCGACGTCCTATCACCACCTTGACCGTATTCCCGATAATCGTCTCTTGGTTGTCAGCAATCATCGCAGCCTGTTCGATGCGCCCTTGTTAATGTGTGCAATCGGCCGTCCTGTGAGATTTGCTTGCCACTATTACATGAGCCAAGTGCCAGTTCTGCATCAAGCCACCATGTTGATGGGAGCGTTTCCGCTTGAGTCAGGACGTCAATGCCAGGCATCATTTTTCCGTCAGTCAATAAATATTTTGCAATCCAATCAGTTGGTCGGTGTGTTCCCAGAAGGCGCTGCTCCGATGGTGAATGTCAAGCCATCGCATCATCTGAGCCCATTTCACAGAGGCTTTGCACACCTCGCTCTCAAGGCTCCCGTTGACGACCTGGCGGTTCTTCCAGTTGCCATTGCCTCAAGGGATGAAAAACTGGGGCGACTTGCACCGTTACAATGGTTTCGCTATTTCGATCCTTCAGAAGTTCTATTTCAAAATGAGGGCTGGCATTCAGCGGTTATTTATCGTCATGTCGACATTGCCATTGGCAAACCTCTGTTGATTGACAAGGGGTTGAGATCTCAGTATAGAGGACGCAATAGCGCTGCTGTCGTGAGGGAGATCACCGAAAATTGTCAGAATCAGATTGCTGATTTTTTATCTCATGATTACTGTTGAGCCTTTCGCTAATGGCTAACCCGTATGATTCTTTGCGGCTGATTGCTTTGACGCAGGTGACATCACCTCGGCCATTGTTTGTTTTCTTGCCGGGCATGGATGGCACAGGCCTTTCTCTGCAGGCACAACGTGACGGACTGGATCAGAATTTTAATGTCCGATGTCTCTCCATGTCTCCAAGCGATCGCTCAGGATGGGGTGAACTAACAGAACGAACGGCCACTCTGATCAAGATGGAACAGGATCGAAACCCTGGCCAGATGACCATCATTTGTGGCGAGTCATTTGGAGGTTGTCTTGCTCTGAGTTTGATTTTTCGATTCCCAGATTTGTGTGATCAACTGATCTTGGTGAATCCCGCTTCATCTGCACGGAATCAGCTTTGGATTCATCCTTGTAGTGCAATAACAAAATTGTTGCCAGTTCCGCTTTATAATCTTTCAACACTTGGCCTCTGCGATCTTTTGATTGCATCCCATCGGGTTCGCAAGTCCATGAAGCGACGATTGTTGTCCGCCATGCAATCTGTCGGTCCTGAGACTGCCGCCTGGAGGCTGTCATTGTTGAAGCAGTTTGATGTCGATGACTTTGCAGTTGATCGTGCACACCAATCAACGTTGATCATGGTATCTGGTGCGGATCGTCTTCTCCCTTCAAGGAGCGAAGCGTCTCGATTGACGCGTTATCTTCCTGGGGCAAGAACCTTTGTACTTCCCCAAAGCGGGCATGCTTGCCTTTTGGAAAGTCAAGTCAACTTATTGGACATCCTCAAGTTGCAGGCCGAGGGGTCTAATCGTTCTTTGTCGTGCTTGCCGGTTGTGGTGCAACCCATGAACCTGGTGCTCTGACCGTACGGATCACCCGCCGCAGTCGTTTCAAGAGTCAACAAGACAAAGTCTGAGCTTGAAGGCGATTGGGAGGTATTGATTTTTTCACGCAACGCCCGACAGGTCTGAATCAATTCCAGCACTAGCAGCTAGTGAGGTTTCCAATCGGGATTGCTGGGCGACGAGATCGGGGGCGAAACGCCTCAAGATGAGCTCATCGAGAGCGAAGCGTCCCGGACCTGCTGTGAGTATGACAGCCGCAGCTCCAAAGTAAAGGCCAAGCAGCTCCAACAAATAGATGTTGAAGCCGTTGATAGCGATGGCATGATAGATGGCAACGCTGATTGTGCCCAGAATGGCGAGGGCGCCGAATCGTGTGAACAAACCAAGAATCAAGAGCCAGCTACCGACGATTTCAGAGAATGCAGCGATGTAAGACAGCGCAATCGGGAATGGCAGATGCAAAGGGCGGACAAAGGCGTCGGCGAAATTCTCGATATTGGCAAGTTTTTCGTAGCCATGATGAATCAAGAGTGTTCCTGTGAACACCCTTAACACCAGCAGCCCGAAATCAAGAAGGAATGGTTTCGAAAGGACGACGCGAAGCATCGCAGACCAGAATTGCTTTACAAAACTTAAGGGCATCCGGCTGTCAACCGCGAGCTGCGTCTCGATGTTGATGCGTATTAGGTAAAAATACCCAAGCAGCTTTCGGCTCCACGCTCCCCAGCGCTGCTTATCAAGGTTGCTGAAGAAACCTTGCGTTCTGCTGGCATGACCACAGCTGATCAGATGCAGGAGCAGGTGGATCAGAACCTGCGCCACTCCCACCCCGCGCACTCGAGCTGGTGGTGGAGCTCTCTGCAGGCGTCAGGTTCTCAAGGGTCACAGGATGGTGAGAACCAAATGGACGGAGAAAATTAACAAGGAATCCGGCGTGCCCGATATTGGCGTCAAGGCGGAGGGTATCGGGTGATTGCCACTGGAGAAGCCCCGACTCATTGCAGTTCCTGCATAATCATTGCTGAGTATTGTGTCTCCCGCGATGCAGTTGTTAGCCTCAGAGAGGTGGCCGATCTCGACTGAATGGTTTCAGAAGATTTCGTGGAGTTTATCTACCGCTCCGCTTGCAGCCTGACGTTACAAGAGAGAATCAGAACATGCACATCACCGGAGCAAATCGCTGAGATCGCGCAGTCGTGCGGCTTGACACTATCCACAGAGGAGCTGTTCAAGCACTCCAGGCATTTACTAGCTTGCTTTTACCCTTGGCATGGCCGAGGTGACGCGTGGCGCAAAGAGTTTTTCAACCCACCCCGTCGCACCGACCCTTGTGACAATCAAGATCGAATGGCAGGACCAGCATGGCCGCTGGCAGCACCTTCAAACCAAGCAGAACCAGGCCGACGCCTATCGCATCGCCATGCGCCGGGCTGAATCCAGCGGCGAACGTCACCGCCTGGTCGATGACTCAGGTCGGTTGCTGGAGCTGCTCGCCGCCTGAGCTTCCAGACGCGCACACAACGCTCAGCAGATCACATTGTTAGGAGGCGCCGTGTGGCTGTAGCAGGACGAGCTCTGTTCACTCTCAAATCAGGGCAATCGGGCCTCGGGATTTACACCTCGAAAAGGGACGCGGCCTGCGGTGATCAGCAGATCGATGTCGGAATCAGGCCCGGCCTGGCCGCGGGCCCTGGAACCGAACAGCCTCACCTCACTGCCAGGGATGGCCTGGTGGATCAAATCTGCCATCGCTGGCAGCCGCTGATCAATTGATGGAGCACTTAAGGCAGTCATGAAGCCATTCTGCTGGGATCGATCGCCTCCGCCAAAACCCCCTCAATCCAGCGCTGGTGCGCGGTCGTGGTGACCAGTCCCGCCAGCGAGGGCTGGGCATCCGTCGCTTGAGCCTGGCGTTGCTGCTTGTCGTAGAGCGCCAGGCCAAAGGCGTTGCCAAAGCTCATCAGCGCCCGTTTGGTCGCATCGGTTTCGGCCTCCTTGAGGGCTGATTCATGCGCCAAGCCCTGATCCAGATCAATGCCCTGGCCGGCGCCGGAGCCCTCGCGGATCAAGCAGCGCTCCCCGGCAATCACGACAATCCGCACCCTGCGGTGTCAGTCACACACCCAAGGATTTTAACGGGGCCAAAACCCTTGAAAGGCAAGGATTTTAGCCCAGAATCCGGGTGTTAACTGAAATGGGTCGCCTGAGATTCGAACTCAGGACCAATCGGTTAAAAGCCGAGTGCTCTACCGCTGAGCTAGCGACCCGCCCGCTGGGGCATGCCGTTTGGCACCCATGGAGATTATCACCGGGGCTGACGGGAGACTGGGCTGGTCGACGCGTTGAATTCATGCCGGACACAGCCATCTCTTCGCACTGGGGGCAACCACGCGTTGATCCCCAGGCCTGGGTTGCCGCCTCGGCTGTGGTGATGGGCGATGTGGAGATCGCCGCTGGCGCCAGTCTTTGGCCCATGGCAGTCGCCCGCGGTGACATGGCCGCTATCCGCATCGGCGCCCGCAGCAACGTTCAGGACGGGGCCGTGCTTCATGGCGATCCAGGCGCACCGGTGCAGATCGGCGAGGACGTGACGATCGGCCATCGCGCCGTCGTGCACGGAGCCACCCTCGAGAACGGTTGCTTGATCGGCATCGGCGCCATCGTGCTCAATGGCGTCACCGTTGGCGAGGGGGCCCTGGTGGCCGCCGGAGCCGTGGTCACCAAAGACGTTCCGCCCCGCAGCCTGGTGGCAGGCGTGCCGGCCCAGGTGAAACGGGAACTCCCTGAGACAGCCGTCGAAGAGCAACGGCAGCACGCCCACCACTACGCCGCCCTGGCCGCGCAGTGGCGCGACCAAAACACTGCAATGCTGCAAAACCAAACGGTCAGCACCAGCCTTCCCACTCACTCACCAAGCTGTCCTTAAGATCAGCTGCATCATCTGATCGGACCCATGGATCTCCGGCTTGTCCTCGTGGCATCACCCATTCTTCTGGCACTGGGCTGGGCAGGCTTCAACATTGGTCGCGCCGCCTTGGGGCAACTTCAACTGATGCTCAAGCGCAGCCGCGCCTGAACTCCTGGCCTGATCGATAGGGTGAAGAATCACCACTGATTCAGGTCTTTGAACCAGGACGCCCCTGTCGTCGTGATCGGCGCCGGCCTGGCCGGCACCGAAGCCGCCTGGCAGATCGCCAGCGCGGGGGTACCGGTGCGCCTGGTGGAGATGCGTCCCGTGCGCCGTTCACCGGCCCACCACAGCAGCGAATTCGCCGAGCTGGTGTGCAGTAACAGTTTCGGGGCGCTGAGCAGCGACCGCGCCGCTGGCTTGCTGCAAGAGGAACTGCGCCGCCTGGGCTCACTGGTGATCCGCACCGCCGATGCGCACGCCGTGCCCGCCGGCGGTGCCCTGGCGGTGGATCGCGGCCGCTACAGCGCCGCCCTCACCGCAGCCCTCGAGCAGCACCCGCTGGTGACGGTGGAGCGCCGCGAGCAGACCGAACTACCTGGCGCCGGCGACATCGCCGTGCTCGCCACCGGCCCGCTCACCAGCGAACCGCTCGCCGAGCAGCTGCGCGCCTTCACCGGCCGGGCCGACTGCCACTTCTTCGATGCCGCCAGCCCGATCGTGGAAGGCGAGAGCATTGATCTATCCGTGGCCTTCCGCGCCTCCCGCTACGACAAGGGCGACGCCGACTACATCAACTGCCCGATGAACAAAGAGCAGTTCCTCGCCTTCCGCGAAGCGCTGCTGACGGCCGAACAGGCCGAACTCAAGGATTTCGAAAAGGAGAACGCCACCTTCTTCGAGGGCTGCCTGCCAATCGAAGAGCTCGCCCGCCGCGGCGAAGACACAATGCGCTACGGGCCGCTCAAGCCGATCGGCCTCTGGGATCCCCGCTGGGGCGATGTGAACGACCGCGATGTGCGCCGCGCCAAGCGGGCCTATGCGGTGGTGCAACTGCGCCAGGAAGACAAAGACGGCCGCCTCTGGAACCTGGTGGGCTTCCAGACCAACCTCAAATGGGGCGAGCAGAAGCGCGTGCTGCGGCTGATCCCGGGCCTGGAGAACGCCGAATTCGTGCGCTTCGGGGTGATGCACCGCAACACCTTCCTCGAGGCGCCGCAGCTGCTCGATGCCACGCTGCAGTTTCGCCAGCGGCCCACGCTGCTCGCGGCGGGGCAGATCACTGGCACCGAGGGCTACGCGGCGGCGGTGGCTGGCGGCTGGCTGGCCGGCACCAACGCCGCTCGGCTGGCTCTTGGCCAGGAGCCGCTGCAGCTACCGGCCACCTCGATGATCGGCGCCCTCACCCACTTCATCGCCGAAGCCCCGAGCGAGAAGTTCCAGCCGATGCCCCCCAACTTCGGCCTGCTGCCGGAGCTGCCCGAGCGCATTCGCGATAAGCGACGCCGTTATGGCGCCTATCGGGATCGGGCCCTGGCGGATCTGTTGCTAGCAACAGAGAAAAGGTCGCCATCCCATGTCGCCTGCACGGGCTAGCCACGCCCGACGGATCGAAAGGCAATCCCTGCAGATCGGCGTGCTCGCCAGTGCCCTGATGGCCCTGGCCGGCATCTGGGTGCATCTACTCTCCGGTTCCACAGCCCTGCTGCTCGATGGCCTTTATTCGGCCGTCATGGTGGGCTCTGGGCTGGTGGCGGCAAAGATCAGCTGCAATGTGGTGCGTCCCCCCGATCGCGCCTACCCCTACGGCTACGACGGCCAGGAAGCTCTTTATGTGCTGTTCCGCTCCCTGGTTCTCGTGGGTGTGCTCAGCTTTGCGGCGATCACCGCCCTGAGCACGATCATCGACTACGCCAATGGCAAGGCGATCGCACCGGTGAGCCTCTGCCCTGTGGCGCTGTATTCCGGCGCGATGGTGGCGATCTGCTGGGGGCTCGCCTGGCGTCACCACCACGACTGGCAACGCACCGGCAGCCAATCCCAGCTGCTGCTCACCGAAGCGAAAGCGGCCCGCGTCGATGGCCTGATCAGCGGTCTGACCGGGCTCGCCCTGCTCGCCTCACCCCTGCTCAGCGGCACCGCTCTGGCTGGGCTCGGACCGATCACCGACGCCTTGCTGGTGCTGATAGTGAGCCTGGTGGTCTTGCGCGAACCGTTGCAAGCCTTCCTCACCGCTCTGGGCCAGGCCGCCGGTGCGTCTGCGGAAGGGGAAATGATTCACAGCACCCGCCTGGCCCTGACGGATCTTCTGGCCGGACTCTCCTGCTGGCTGCTCGACCTCACCGTGATGCAGGTGGGGCGGACCGCCTTCGTTGTGGTGTATCTGAATCCAAACCAACCCATGGATGGCGCCGCCATCGATCTGATCCGCGATCGGATCGAAGAACGCTGCCGCGAGCTCCTGCGCATGCCTGTGCGATCGGAAGTGATCCTCACGGCCACACCACCCTTCGGAGCCTCCGGCACCTCGTAGGGTTCAGGCCTGATTGACGGGTGTCCGTGCCAAAGCCTGACTGGGACGTGATCGTGATCGGCTCGGGCATCGGCGGCCTGGTGACCGCCTCGCAGCTGGCCGCCAAGGGCGCCAAAACGCTGGTGCTGGAGCGCTACCTGATCCCCGGGGGCTCGGGCGGCAGCTTCCGGCGCGAGGGCTACACCTTTGATGTGGGCGCCTCGATGATCTTCGGGTTCGGAGACAAGGGCCACACCAACCTGCTCACCCGCGCCCTGGCCGATGTGGGCCAGCACTGCGACACGGTGCCCGATCCGGCCCAGCTCGAATACCACCTGCCCGGCGGGCTCAACGTGGCGGTGGACCGCGACTACGAGGCCTTCATCGCGCAGCTCTCAGCCCTCTTCCCCCACGAAGCGAAGGGTATCCGCGTCTTCTACGACACCTGTTGGCAGGTGTTCAACTGCCTCGATGCGATGCCGCTGCTCTCGCTCGAAGACCCGGCCTATCTCACGAAGGTGTTTTTCAAAGCGCCATTGGCGTGTCTGGGGCTGGCCCGCTGGCTGCCCTTCAACGTGGGCGATGTGGCGCGCAAGCACATCCACGACGAACAGCTGCTCAAGCTGATCGATATGGAGTGCTTCTGCTGGAGCGTGATGCCCGCAGACCTGACGCCGATGATCAATGCGGGGATGGTGTTCTCCGATCGCCATGCCGGCGGCATCAACTACCCCAAAGGAGGCGTTGGCGTGATCGCCGAGAAGCTGGTGGCGGGCCTCGAGAGCCATGGCGGCACAATCCGCTACAAGGCACGCGTCACCAAGGTGCTGATTGAGAACGGCCAGGCCGTGGGCGTGCGATTGGCCGATGGCGAGGAAATCCGTGGCCGCCGCGTCGTGAGCAACGCCACCCGCTGGGACACCTTTGGTGGGCTGGTGGATGCCGCCCACACCCCCAAAGCCGAAACCACCTGGCGCCGCCGCTACAAGCCCTCCCCCTCCTTCCTCTCGCTGCATTTGGGCGTGGAGGCCTCCGTGATCCCCGAGGGCTTCCACTGCCACCACCTGCTGCTCGACAACTGGGCCGAGATGGAGAGCGAGCAGGGGGTGATTTTCGTGTCGATCCCCACGCTGCTCGATCCCTCCCTGGCGCCGGAAGGGCGGCACATCGTGCACACCTTCACCCCCAGCGACATCCAGACCTGGACCAAGCTCAGCCCTGTGGACTACAAAGCCAAGAAAAGCGCCGACGCCGCACGACTGGTGCAGCGGCTCGAAGCGATCCTCCCCGGCCTCGGCGCCGCGATCCGCCACCAGGAGATCGGCACCCCCCGCACCCACCGCCGCTTCCTTGGCCGCATGGGCGGCAGCTACGGCCCGATCCCGGCGCTGCGCCTCCCCGGCCTGCTGCCGATGCCCTTCAACCGCACCGGCGTGAACCACCTCTACTGCGTGGGCGATTCCTGCTTCCCGGGCCAGGGGCTCAATGCGGTGGCCTTCAGCGGCTTTGCCTGCGCCCACCGCATCGGCGCCGACCTGGGCCTGAACCCCTGGGCGTTGCCGGCCTGATCAGGCCAGGGCAAGACGCCGGAGGCCACACTCCCCACTCACAGCGCCTATCCCCCTCTCCATAGGGTGTCACTCCAAAGCGTCTTGCGTAGCTTCATGGCCGCCTCCAGCGACAGCACCCCGAGCGCAGCGGATCTGGCCCGCTACATCGAGCAGCGGGGTGAGCTTGGCAAACCCTGGATGCTGCAGATGCTCCGGCTGGCGAAACTCAAGGAAGCCCGGGAGGAGATGAGCCCGGAGGCCTATTTGCGCAGCATTCAGGAGGCCCATGCCGATCTGATGCGGCTGGGGGAATTCTGGAAAGGGCGCGAAGCCGAGCTGTTCGAGGGCCGCTACAGCCCCAGTGATGTGATCGAGCCGCTTCCCGGTTCCGCCGACGACCGCTGAGATGGAGGCGATGGACGAACGCTTCCAGATCTCACCCTTGATCCGGGGCACCCTGATTGGCGTCTACCTGGCGTTGGTGCTGCCTCTCCCCCTGATGGCACCACCCGGACTGCGACCCCTGCTGCTTCTCGCCGCGCCGATCGGCCTGGCCTTGGTGTGGGCGCTGCTCAGTGAAGAGGTGCGACTCAATGACCAGAGGATCCAGGTGGGATATCCACGCTGGTGCGCCTGGTTGCTGCGGCGCGGCTGGCAGCTGCCCTGGCAGGAGATCAGCCGCCTCATTCCCATGGGCACCAGTCAGGGCGGCACGGTGTATTACGTGAGCAGTGCCCGTCAGGAGCACTATCTGTTGCCTCAGCGGCTTGATCGCTTCGACGCTTTTCTCAAGCGATTCCAGACCGCAAGCGGCGTGGACACCTCCAAGGTGCAACGGCTCACGCCGCCCTGGACCTATCAGCTCCTTGCCCTGCTCGCCGCCCTGATGCTCACCTCGGAACTGGTCGCGTTCGCAGCAATGAACGCTGGCTGGATCACGCTGCCGGAAGGCCCTCCAGGCTGAAGCGATAGCCCTGCTGGCGCACGGTGGTGATGCCGCCACCTTCACCAAGACCGGCCTGCTCCAGCTTGCGCCGCAGGGTGAGCACCTGGGTGTCCACCGATCGCGGCCCACCGCTGAAGGGGGGCCAGGCCATGCGCAACAGGTCCTGGCGACTGCGCACCATTCCCGGTGGCATCAGCAAGGCACAAAGAAGAGCAAATTCCCGCGGGCTCAGCTCCACAGGCTTCTCGCGCAGCGTCACCTGGCGAAGGAGCAGATGCACCTGCAGCGGCCCCACCGTGACCTGCTCCTGCAGTCCGGTGCCGCCACGGCGCAGCAGGGTGCGACAACGGGCCGCCAGCTCCTCCAACCCGAACGGTTTACGGAGCACATCATCGGCACCATCGTCGAGGAGGCCCACCACGGGCTCAGCACCGGAACGGGCCGTGAGCACAATCACCGGACAGCGCAGCTGCTGAGCCAGCCGCAGGGCGGAACTCTGCTCAAGGATCTCAGCGCTCACCAACAGATCGGGCGATTGCTCCTGGCACACCTCCAAGGCCTCGGCAGCGGTGGCCACCGCCGCCGTGAGGTGACCGTCCTGACGCAGACGCTGCACCAGAACGGTGCGCAGGGTGGGGTGCGGCTCCACCACCAGCACCCGCGATGGCTCCTTTGGACTCCCGCTGGATCGCATGGAGGTGGCTGCAGGAGCCGGCGGGGCTCCGCTCTGCAGCAGATCACGGGAGGAGGAGGTCACAAGCCGATGGAGTGCATGCTTACGCTAAGGCCAATTTCAAGGCACGCTGGTAACAGAGGCTGCCGTCCTCACTGGCCATGACATCTCTGCAGCACCCGGAGGCGATTCGACACTTCCAGTCGCTGTGTGACGCCTGCCAGGAGCTGACGCACCGCTATCACAGCCCCGCGGAGCTCCGTCTCTACGCCGACGGTTACCTCCATGCCCTGCGCAAAACCGGCAGCCTGGACCCGCGGGAGCAGGCCCGACTGGAAGGGTTGGTGGATCGCTGGATCCTTGACCCTTCCAGCTTCATCGGACCCGACGGCGACCTGAGCACCCTGTTCAGGCAACCGCAGCATTAAGACGCGAGCGCCACCTCAAGCTTTTCCTTGAGCTCACCGGAGTTGTACATCTCGATGAGGATGTCGGAGCCACCGATGAATTCCCCCTTCACATACACCTGGGGGATCGTGGGCCAGTCGGAGAACTCCTTGATGCCCTGACGGATCTCCATATCGGAGAGCACGTCGAAGGTTTCAAAGGGCAGACCAAGGGAGTTCAGGATCTGCACCACGTTGTTGGAGAAGCCGCACTGGGGCATCAGCTTGGTGCCCTTCATGAACACGACAATCGGGCTGGATTGAATCAGGCTCTCAATGCGGGCCTTGGTCTGGTCATCCATGACGGAAGAGCAATGGGATAAAAAGTCAAGCGGCGCTCAGGTGGGCGTTGAGGTGTTGAGGGCCAGGGCATGAATCGCCTCACTGGCGAGCTCATCGCGCAGGGCCTTGTAGACGAGCTGATGCTGGCGAACCCGGTTGAGCCCGCTGAAGCCGCTCGACACCACCGTCACCTGGAGGTGATCGCCACCACCAGTGAGATCCTCAACCTCCACCTGGGCATCCGGGAGGGCATGACGGATCGCCGCCACCACTGCATCGGGTTGAACCATGAGCGCCTGTCTCAGATGCGTGCTGATGCTGACAGATGGCGGCAGCCACCGACGTGGCATCAGGAAAGCGTCTCAGTTCGCAGGCGCGGTTTTCGCCGCCGCGAACGGCGTCTCGACAAAGCCGAGCTCCACCAGGCTCTGGTAAGCCTTCTGGCCCTGCGGTTGCGACGGGGTCATCAGACGCACCACCTCCACCAGCACGGGCACCGCCACCTCCGGCTGGTTCTGACGCCGGAACAGGGCGGCGAGGCGGAGATTCGCTTCCGCCAGCAGCCCCAGAGCGGCCCGGCCTTTCGCATCCATTTCCCTGGGGATGCGGGCATCAAGACCGCGGAAGGCGCCGCTCAGATCGCGATAAAACGCCAGGAGCTGCTTGGCTGCAGAGCGGGCGTTGTCATAGTCCTTGCGCGCTTCCGGGAGATTGCCGGCCGCCACCGCGGCATCACCCCGGTTGATCAGATCCTGCACCGCAGCCACGTTGAAACCGGCACCACCACTGGCGAGCACCTTGGCGACACCGCTGTCGGCAGCACCATCGGCCTGAGCCATGGCAACAGCGGGAGTCAGCGACAGGCCAGCCGCCAGAGCCAGGGCGGTCAGCGAGAGGCGGGAACGCATGAACAGACCAGAACAGTGGGCGGACTTTAAGGGGCATTGAGGGGACGGCCCACCGCCTCCCGGGCCGCTTGTTCAGCTGATTGCATGCGCTGGGCCAGTTTGGCGTTGAAGGCCCGCACCGCCTCCCGGCCATGGCCCTCAACGTCCATGACCTCGCCGAAACAGATCGCCGCCCGGGCGCAGAAACGTGGCAGAGCCTCGCTGTAAGCCAACCCGACAGGCAGGACCCTGACCGGTACCCCCTGGCGATGGGCGAGCTGAGCCAGGCGCGCCAATCCCTGCTGCAGACGGATGGGGTCATCCGTGCGATTGATCCGGCCCTCCGGGAACACCACCACCTGCTGCCCAACGGCGAGGAGATCGATCGCGTAGCGCAGGGTGGTCAGGGACGGTCGACCCTGATCAACAGCGAAGCAGCCGAGCCGATGCAGGAACCACCCCTGGGCCCCGTCCATCTCCGTGCGGGTGACCATGAAACGGCAATCACGCCCGGTGATGCGGCGTCCCGCCGCCATCGGCAGCATCAGGGCATCCCAGCGAGCCCGGTGGGTGGGGGCCAACAGCAGGGGGCCCTCCAGCGGCAACCGTTCCGCTCCGAGCACGATGCGCTCCCGGAAGTAGGCCCTCAAGGCCAGGTCCTGGGTGAGCACCATCGCCAGGGGAGCCCAGAAGGGGTCTATCCCCGAACCCAGGGCGCTTTCACGTGTCGCCAGGCTGGAGGTCACCGCGTCGGCGTGGTCATCGATCGGCTGGAAACTTAGGGGCCGAAGCCCGCCGTTCCAGGCTCTGCTGGGCAGTTGATCCTTCGGCCGCTCGCCGGGTGTCGCTGC
The DNA here is from genome assembly GCF_014279595.1 of Synechococcus sp. RS9909. Classification (NCBI taxonomy): domain Bacteria; kingdom Bacillati; phylum Cyanobacteriota; class Cyanophyceae; order Synechococcales; family Synechococcaceae; genus Synechococcus; species Synechococcus sp. RS9909. The sequence continues at coordinate 1,039,428 of NZ_CP047943.1, read as the reverse complement.
ATAGATTCAATCGACCGTTTGTGAATCCAGCGTGGCCAGCCTCGGTGTGAACATCGACCACATCGCCAACGTGCGTCAGGCCCGCCGCACCGTTGAGCCCGATCCGGTGAGCTACGCCCTGCTGGCCGAACTGGGCGGCGCCGACGGCATCACCGTGCACCTGCGCGAAGACCGTCGCCACATCCAGGACCGTGACGTGGACTTGCTGCGCCAGACGGTGCGCAGCCGTCTCAATCTGGAGATGGCGGCCACCACCGAGATGGAAGCGATCGCCCTGCGGATCCGGCCCGACATGGTCACCCTGGTGCCGGAGAAGCGCGAAGAGGTGACCACCGAAGGGGGCCTCGATGTGGCCGGCCAGGTGGAACCGCTCCAGCGACTGGTCGGCCGATTGCAGGACGCCGGGATCGGCGTGAGCCTGTTTGTGGATGCCGACGCACGCCAGCTGCAGGCTTGCCGCACCACGGGAGCTCGCTGGGTGGAATTGCACACCGGCCGCTATGCCGAAGCGGCGTGGCCCGACCAGCCTTTGGAGCTGGCGCGGTTGATCGAGGGCAGTGCGATCGCCCGCAATCTCGACCTGCGCGTCAACGCCGGCCATGGCCTCACCTACCAGAACGTGGAAGCGGTGGCGGCGATCGAAGGCATGGAGGAGCTGAACATCGGCCACACGATCGTGGCCCGCGCCCTGGCGGTCGGCCTGCAGAGCGCCGTCAGCGAAATGAAGCGTCTGGTTCAGAATCCCCGCCGTGAGCCGCTCTTTGGAAGCACCCCGTCATGACCACGTATCACTTCGTCGCCGCCAGCGAACGCTTCCTCACCGAGGAGGAGCCGCTCGATGAGGTGCTGCGGGAGCGCCAGCGTCACTACAGCGAGCAGGGTCGGGAGATTGATTTCTGGCTGGTGCGCCAACCGGCCTTCCTCAGCGCCCCGGAGCTGAAGGATCTGGCTGCCCAGGTGCCCCAGCCGGCCGCAGCGGTGGTGTCCACCGACGCCAGCTTCATCACCTTCATGAAATTGCGGCTTGAATTTGTTCTGGAGGGGCAGTTCGAAGCCCCGAGCGCCACGATCCCTGAGGCCCTCGCCTCCCTTGTGGCGCCCCATTGAGTTGACCCCGACGCCCTGCTCAGCCATGCCCCACCGGTCCAGTCTGTACCCCCTGGCCCTCAGCCTGGTGCTGACAAGTGCCGGGGCGGCGTGGGCGGATTCCGGCGGTGGCTGGCAGAGCTGGGTGAATTCACTCACCCCCGAACAACTCTGCGCTGCCTACCTCAACGACATCATCAGCGATGAGGATCTACCGGGAGGTCGGGCGTCCGATCCCTGCCCGCCGGATGCCAAAGCAGAGGATTACCCCTGGTGAAACCGGAGCGGAGGCTCGATCGCAAATCACTCAATTGCCGATCGTGATCGGCGCCTGTTTGCCGTGCCACCAGATCCAGTCGCGGATCGGTGGCGTTCGGCTCAAGTCCTCGCGGGTCAGGCCCAGGCCCAGTTTTTCGGACGCCGACACCAGCACATCCAACATCGCTTCGCCATCGGCGGCCTTGGCCAGGGCCTCATTCGTGCGCGGCGCCCCATCGATCGCCTTGACCAACAGGGCGACCCGGCGGGCCACCGGCAATGAGCGCGGATCCACAACTCTCATCTCAGCGAGGCAACACCGTAGGCAGGGTTGCTGACACGATCCCGGCCGTTCGTCAGAATCCGAAGGAATGATGCTGAGAGAGGTCATCCCGTGGCTGTGGCGCCTCGTCACTGGGTGATCGGCGATGTGCACGGTTGCCATCAGCCGCTGCGGCGGCTTCTCATTGTGCTGCCCGCGGGCGATCACCTGGTGTTCTGTGGTGATGTGATCAACCGCGGCCCGGGGATCAGCGAAACCATCAACCTGGTGTGGGAACTGGTCTGCACCGGTCGCGCCACCTGGCTGCGAGGGAACCACGAACAGGCGTTGATCGAGGGCCTCGAAGGGAGTCCCGGGCGGAGCGACAGCCAGCTGCTCAGCATCGACACCTATCGGCAGCTCGGCGATGGCCTCACGCGGCAGTGGCTGCAACGTCTCCGCCGCCTGCCGGATCTTTATCGCGGTGATGGCTGGGTCGCCACCCACGCCGGTTTCGATCCTGAAGGCCGACCGGACCTGCGCATCCGCGAACCCTTCTGGGACAGCTATGACGGTCGCTATGGCCGAGTGGTGGTGGGCCACACGCCCAGGCCCTCGGTGGAGCGCAAAGGGGAGATCGTGATGATCGACACCGGCGCGGTGTATGGAGGACTGCTCACCGCTTACTGCCCGGAAAGCGATGCCGTTGTGCAGGTAATCGGACACACTGCCCTGCCGAGCCCCGCCCTGCAGCAGCGCGCCGATCAGGTCGAGCGCGTGCCTTGCTGACGGTCTACCGGAGCAACCGGGCGGAATGGCTGGCCCGGATCCTGGCGGAACAGCTGAGGCTGGCGCCACCGGCACCGTTCGACGAGGTGGAGGTGATGGTCAACACCTGGCCCACCAGTCGCTGGCTGGGGGAGCAACTCGCGGCCGTCAACGGCATCAGCGCCCTGGTGCGATTCCCCTTCCCAGGCTCCCGCCTGCGTCAGCTGGTTCGCAGCCTTGATGGCGACGCTTCCCAAGCCGACGCCGACGATCCCTGGCGGGCGGAGGGGCTGGTGTGGCGCGTGCTCGACGTTCTTCCAGACCTGTTGGCAGAAGCGGAGGCCGAACCGCTGCGCCAATGGATGGCCCTGCACCCCAGCGGCCCCGGTCAACTGAACCGGGACCGCTGGCTGCTCGCCCGCAGCCTCGCCGATGCGATCGACGATTACGCCCTGTATCGGCCCGATGCGCTGGAGCGTTGGCTGCACCGCAGCGGCCCGGACCCGGACCTGCCGACCGCCCTGCAGTGGCAACCCCTGCTGGTGCAACAGCTGGCCCGACACTGCCCCGTCCCCCCCTTTGGCCTCCAGGTGCGGCGTGCAGTGCAACGGCTGCGCGCCGGTGCAGCACCAACCGAGTGCCTGCCCAGGCAGCTGCGCCTGTTCGGCATCAGCAGCATGGCGCCGGTGCAGGTAGAGCTGTTGCAGGCCCTCTCGGGCGTGATCGACGTGCAGTTGTTTCTGCTCACCCCCTGCCCGGATCTCTGGCAACGCTCCGGGCAACGGCGACGCCGGCTGGGCGACCACTGGCAGGCCCCCCTGGATGGGTCCTGGTTGCTGGAGGCACCTCGGCTGGAGGCGATGGCAGGTCGCATGGGGGCGGAATTTCAGCTGCTGCTCGAAGGCAGCGGCGACTGTCAATTGGGTGAACGCACCAACGGGGATCTGTTTGCCGCGCCGATGACCAGCGCCCTCGAGGCGAACCGACGTCCCTCCCTGCTGGAACAACTGCAGGAGCAGCTGGTGGTGACACAGGACACCGACCTGCACCATCAGGTCGGAGACGAGTCACTCCGCTTTCTGGCCAGCCCAGGCCGCTGGCGCGAGGTGCAACTGGTGCGCGATCAGATCCTGCAGTGGCTGGCGGCGGACCCAACGCTCCAACCCCGGGATGTGCTGGTGATGACCCCGCAGATCGATCACTTCGCGCCGCTGCTGAGCTCGGTCTTCAACGACGCCGCGGCCACCGGCGTCGCCCTGCCCTGGCGCCTCACCGACCGCAGCCAGCAGGACAGTCCCGGCCTCTGCCAGAGCGTGCTCCAACTTCTGGAGATGGCCGGTGAACGCCTGACGGCCACAGGGCTCGAGCAACTGCTCGCCAACCCGGCCCTGCAGGCGGCGCAACAACTGGAGCGCAGCGAGGTGGAGGCGATCCATCGCTGCCTGCAGCGCAGCGGCTTCCGCTGGGGCCTCGATGGGCGCGACCGGCGCGGCGATCCCACCCACAGCCTGCGCTGGTGCCTGGATCGCTGGTTGCTCGGCCTGGTGTTTGATGACGCCACCACGGTGGGCAACGGTGACACCGCCCCGTTCAGTGATGGGCTGACACCGGAGCAGCTGGGCCGCTGGTGGCCCCTGCTCGATCGACTCGCCCGCTGGCTCGACCGCCTCGGCCAGCCGCGTCGCTGCAGCGACTGGATCCCCCTGCTGCTCACCCTGCTGGAGGAGCTCTTCGGCGATGGCGGCGCCTGGAGCGAGGAGAAGCAAGCCGTGTTGGCGGCTCTGGAGGGCTGGCGGGAACGGGCGGACACCTGTGCTCTGCTGCTGGAACCGAGCGTGGTGGTGGCGGTGTTGCGGGAAGCGCTCTCACGCGACAGCGGTCGCTTCGGTCATCGCAGCGGCGCCGTGACGATCAGCGCCCTGGAACCGATGCGCGCCATCCCGCACCGGGTGATCATCCTGATGGGGCTGGATGCCAGCAGTTTTCCCCGGCAGAGCGAGCGCCCCGGTTTCCATCTGCTCGAACAGCAACGCCGGCTGGGGGATCCCTCCCCCAGCGATCAGGACCGCTACGCCCTCCTGGAGGCCCTGCTCTCAGCGCGCCAACATCTGCTGATCAGCTGGAACGCCCGCGACGAGCGACGGGGGGAGACGTTGCCGCCCGCGGCGCCGGTGCAGCAGTGGTTGTCGCTGCTTGAAGAGCAGCTGGGCCCCGCCGCCATGACGGCATTGCGGCTTCAACCCGCCGCCAATCCGCTCGATCCGACCAACTTCCAACCGCAGGCACCGGGTGTTCTGGCGAGCTGTGATCAACGCTTGCTGCTGGCGCGCCGCTGCCTCGATCAGGCCCTCAGGGGTGAGAGAGGTTCTGGCGTGACAGCCAGCGCCAGCGATGACCTGGTGGGCCTGGCCCAACCGCTGCATTGGACCCTCAGCGACGCCACGGCAGAGGAGGCCAACGGTTCGCTGGATCACGGTTTGCTGGATCACAGTTTGCTGGATGCGGAGCGGATCGAACGCTGGCTGGCGGCCCCCCAACGGGTCTGGCTGGAGGAGCAAGGCCTCAGGCCCCAGGAATGGCTGGAGCCGATCGAAGACTTCGAGGCCCTCGACCTGGCGGAACGGGACAGGCAGGCGCTGCTGCAGGAGCGCCTGCAGCACCTGATTGATCAGCTGCCCGAGGCTGAGAACGGTCGCGGCTGGAGCGAGCCGGAACCAGGCGACTGGCTGGAACGCAGCCGGGGCCGAGGCTGGCTTCCCCCGGCTGCTGCTGCCGCGGTGGAGACCGATCGCCTGGAGCAGCGCTGGCAAAGCCTGCAGAGCGCCCTGCTGCAGGTCGGATCCGTGCGGCGGCAAGGTGGGCGCCTGGTCGCCGGCGACACCCTGGTGGTCGCCCAGCCAGGGCGCTTGCGGGCGCGAGGGGTGCTCCGCGGCTGGTGGCAGCACCTCCAGGCACAGGCGGCGGCTGAGGGCCGCGACACGGTGATGATCACCCGCGACACGGGCAAGAGCAGCAGCGACGGATTTGCTGTGGCCCTGCGCTGGCGAGGGTTCGACCCGGATCGGGCCGCGGCCTACCTCCACACTCTTCAGGCTTGCGTGATGGAAGGTTGGCGCCACTGCTGGCCGGTGCCTCCCGAGAGTGGCCTGGCGCGGGCTCTGCAGCTGCACAAAGGCGAAGACACCGCCAACCGGGCCTTCCGCAGCCAGTGGCAAGGCGACTTCCAGGCCTTCCCCGAGCGGGAGCGGCCGGAGATGCGCCTCTGCTTCGGCGAGGGCTGCGACAGCGAGCAGCTGCTGGAGGCGCCGGGTTTCGAGGCGGCCTTCCAAGGCTTGTACCAGCCCCTGGTGGAGCACCTGGAGCGATGAGACGGTTCGAGCACAACGCCTATCCGCTCGATCCCGGTGTGCGCCTGCTTGAAGCGAGTGCTGGCACCGGAAAAACCTTCGCCCTCGCCCACCTGGTGCTGCGCCTGATCACCGAACGCGACCTGGATCTCAACCAACTGCTGGTGGTCACCTTCACCGATGCGGCGGCAGCGGAATTGCGCGACCGCATCGGCCGGCGCCTGGAGCAGGCCCTCCAGGGCCTGCTCGCGATCCAGACCCCTGAGGATTCAGCAGCTGCGCAGTGCGGCGCTGCGCAGCAAGAAGCTGATCCGGTGCTGCGCGACTGGTTGGCACGCCAGGGCCAGGAGGCCGGCCGTTGCCGCGAGCTCGCCAGTCGTCTGCTCAGCGCCCTGGAAAGCCTCGAGCGGGCCGACATCACCACCATCCATGGCTTCTGCCGTCGCACCCTGCAGCGTCAGGCCCTGCAGAGCGGCCAGGCAATGGACCCGGCCCTAGAGAGCGACAGCGACCGGCTGTGCCGGGAGGTGGCTCATGATTACTGGCAGCAGCAGGTGCTGCAGCTTGAACCTGGAGACCTGCGCGGCCTGCAGGCAGCCGGACTCTCCGCCGAGGCCCTCAGCCAAGCCCTGGTGCGCCTGGATGGCGACAGCGGCGTTGCCCTCGATCCCGGCCCCGACGCCCCCGACCCGGAGCAGAACCTTCGCGAACAGTTCGAGCACTGGCGACCGAAACGCTGGCAACACTTCGTCGAGGCCTGGCGGCAGGAAGGGGAAGCGCTCGAGAACGCCTTCCGCGTTGCCGCCGCCGACTGGCGCAGCCGTGCCGGCCTCAAAAAAACCGGCGATTACAGCCCGAAACCGCGCAAGCAACGCCAGCAACTGCTCCATGCCTGGGTGCAGCAGCAGGAGGTCTGCCCCGCCGCCCCCCACTACGGCACCGTGCGCGCCCAGGAGCTGCTCGGTGGTTACTTCCACCCGGGCCATTTCAGCCGCGTGGCGCGCCAGGCCGGAGACACCACCGCCAGCCTGCCCAGCCCTGCGCTGATGACGGCGATTGCCGATCTGTGGGATGGACCGGCCGAGCAGGTCTGGCGTCATGCCCTGCCGTGGGGATTGGCGGCCCTCCGCCAACGGCGCGAACGGCGCGGCGTGATCGGTTTCTCCGGGCTGCTCGATGCCCTCGATCCAGCCACCCAGCCGCCGGACCAGCAGCAGGCGGTGGTCGAAGCGCTGCGCCGGCGTTACCGGGTCGCCCTGATCGATGAATTCCAGGACACCGATCCGCTGCAATGGCGGTTGCTGCGCAGCGTGTTCGTGGGCAGCGAGGCGCACCTGCTGTTGATGGTGGGCGATCCGAAACAGGCGATCTACCGCTTCCGCGGCGGCGACCTGAACACCTATCGCCGGGCGCGCGAGCGGGCCGATCGCATCGACGCCCTGCTCGTCAACTTCCGGACCACCGCCCCGCTGATGCAGGCCCTGAACCGCTTCATGGCCCCAGGGCTGCGTCACTCTCAGCTGGAGGTGCCGGCGCTGGAGGCCAGAAGCAGCGCCGAACCCCTCAGCGAGAACGGCTCAGAAGGCCCCCTGCAGCTGCTCGACCTGACGGCGGACGGGAACGCCTGCAGCAAAACCGCCCTGGACGAGCAACTGCCCAGGATCGTGGCGCAGATCGCCGTTGACCTCCTGCACAGGCAGCCGTCGCTCCAGCCCGGTGATCTCTGCATCCTGGTGAGCAAACACCGCCAGGCCGAAGCGATGCGCCGCCAGCTTGCGGCCAGCGGCCTACCCAGCCGTCTGGTGAGCCAGGGTGATGTGCTGGCCACAGCGGCAGCGGAGGCGCTGCAACGCTTGCTCGACAGCCTGGCCAACCCTGCCGATGGCGCCCGCCTGCGGCTGCTTGCCTGCTCCGCCCTGATGCAGTGGTCAGCGGCGGAGCTGAAGGCAGCGGAAGACAACGGCCAGCTGGATCGCCTGGCCCAACGCATCGACGCCCTGGCGGCCCAGTGGGACCATCTCGGCCTGCTCGGCTGTCTCGCCCAGGTGATGGAAAGCAACACCGTCGCCAGCCTCTCGGAGCGGGGGCGCTTTGGGGGTGATCTGCAACAGAGCGCCCGCCTGGTGCAGGACGCCGTGCATCGCCTGGGACTGGATCTCGCCAGCGCCGCCGACTGGTTGCGGCGCCAACGCCTGCAACCGCTGGAGGCGTTACCGGAGGAACGCCAACCCCACAGCGACACGGCCCAAAGCGCCATTGCCGTGGTCACCGTGCACCGCAGCAAAGGCCTGGAATATCCGGTGGTGATCTGCCCCTATCTCTGGCAGGAACCGGCGCCGGCCCAGGGACCGCTCTGGCGCCATCACGGCCGCTGGCTGGTGGCCCTCAACCGCGACTGGGGTGCGGGAGCGGCGATGGCAGCCCATGAAGACGGCGAGACCCGCGCCGAAGCGGAACGACTCGCCTATGTGGCGATGACCCGGGCCGTGCGCCAGCTGATCCTGATCAACGCCCAGGCGAGCGGCCAGGAAGCAGGCCCCCTTCAGGGGTGGCTGCAAGCCAGGCCTGAAGGTCTCCATCCGCTGCTGCTCCCACCGGAGACGCCGCGGCGCCGCTGGCAGCGCACGGTCCAGAGCCAGGAGCTGCAGCTGGGAGCTGTGCCGCGGCGCCCCTTGGACCGCCTCTGGGGGCGGAGCAGCTATTCCGCCTGGAGCGCCAACGCGTCGGATCCCCATCGCCAGGAGGAGGGCCGAGACCGGGACCCGGAGGCTGAACTCGATGCTGCAGCAGAGTCCCTGCCGGCGGAGGAGAGCGCTAACGGGCCCCTCTGCGAGTTCCCGCGCGGGCCGGCTGCCGGCGACTGCCTCCACCGCATTCTCGAGCGGGTTGGCTTTGACACGCTTGCGGAGGATGCAACCAGTCGCGACGCGATCGAGCAAGAACTGCGCCGGGCCGGATTGGCGCCGGATTGGGTTGGAGCAGTGCAGCAAGGGCTGCAGCGGCTGCTCATGGCACCGCTGGGGGGCGCCCTGGGCCGGCTCCGTCTCCAGCAGCTCAACGCCGACCGCCGCCGCCATGAACTGAACTTCGATTTACCCGTAGCCCACGACGGCGAGGCGGTGTTGGCCCGTAACCTCGCTGTAGCCTTCTGCGTACAAGCCGAGGCGCGCTTCGGGGGCGATTACGCCGCCCGGATCGCCCAGCTGACCATCCACAGCCGCGGCTATCTCACCGGCTCCATCGATCTGGTGTTCTGCGATGACCCCGATCCCCAGTCAGGCCGTTGGTGGGTGGCGGACTGGAAAAGCAACTGGCTGGGGCAGCGTGATCCAGCGAGTCAGGCCTTGGCCTGTGGACCCAGCCACTACCACCCCAAAGCTCTGGAGCGGGAGATGGTGCACCACCACTACCCCCTGCAGGCCCACCTCTACCTGGTGGCGCTGCATCGCTTTCTGCGCTGGCGCCTGCCTGACTACGCCCCCGAACGCCATCTCGGCGGTTATGTCTACGTCTTTCTGCGTGGCCTTCCCGAGGTCCAAGGCACAGACCTCCACGACACCAACGTCCTGGACGGCAACGCCACCCCGGGGGTGCTGGTGGAGACGGCGCCGGTGCAGCGAATTCTGGCCCTGGATCGCGTGCTCAACGGGGGGCAGCCATGACCCATCCCATTCCCGCCATGGCTGAACGCAGCCGCTCCAACCCAGTCGCCAGCGAGGCCTCCCTGGCCCTGGCGCAGGGCATGCTGTCCACCCTGCGCCGCCTCGTGCCACCGCGCCGGGATTCGCCCCACCTCGATGCCGTGGTGCTCGCCCTGGTTGAGGCCCTGGCGAGCGGTGCCAGCCATGGCGTTGTTGCCGCCGAGCAGCTCGAAGCGGTGGAGGCGAGCGGCTGGCTGGATGGGCCCGACGCCCCCCTGGTGCGGGAGGGCACCAGGCTCGGCTTCCGCCGTTGGCAGCAGGGCATGGCGCAATTGGTGGAGGTCCTGCTGCAGCGCTGCGCCCCAGATCGGTTGCCCCCACCCGCCGCTGTGGATCTCGACCTCCTGAACGGGCTGAATCAGGAGCAGCGCGAGGCGGTCGCGGCGATCGGGCGCCATCGGGTCGTGTTGCTCAGCGGGGGGCCGGGCACCGGAAAAACGAGCACGGTGGTGCGCATGCTCGCCCAGGCTCTGCAGCACCAGGCGGACCTGCGGATCGGCCTCGCGGCCCCCACCGGAAAAGCGGCGGCGCGGTTGCAGGAGGCGATCCGCTCCGGCCTGCCCCAGCTGCCGCTGCCCCTGCAGGAGCGCCTCGGGCAACTGCCCTGCGCCACCCTGCATCGCTGGTTGCAAGCCAGGCCTGGCGGCTACGGCCGCCATCGCCACCGGCCCCTGCCTCTCGATCTGCTGGTGGTGGATGAGCTCTCCATGGTGGACCTGGCCATGGCCACAGCCCTGCTGGAGGCCTTAGCCGCGAACGCCCAGCTGATCCTGGTGGGTGATGCCGCCCAGCTGCCCCCGATCGGCGTGGGCGCGGTCTGGAGCCACCTGCAACAGCCGGCTCAGCGGCAACGCTTCGGCAGCGCCGCGGTGGAGCTGCATCGGGTGTATCGCAACCGCGGCGCCCTGGCCCACCTCAGCGCCGTGCTGCTTCAGGAGGGCATGGAGGCGTTCTGGGAAGCGGCAGCGCCTGATCGACTCGGCGCGGCCCTTGCCGAAACCAACGTTGAGCTGCAGCGGGCTGATCGGCGCACCATCCCATCGGTGGTGATCGAGGCGTTGCAGGAGCAACGGCAACAGCTGCGCGCTGCCTTGCAGAGCGTCCAACCGGAACCGGGAGACAGCGGTGCCTTCGATGCTGAAGCCGAAGCCGCAGAGGCAGTGTTGCAGAGCCTGGACAGCCTGCAGGTGCTCTGCCCCCGGCGGCGCGGGCCCTGGGGGGTGGAGGCGGTGCATCGCGCGCTGCTGCCCGCCGGGGGCGTTCAGGAATGGCCCATCGGCGTACCCGTGCTCTGCGCCGAGAACCAGGATGAGCTGGGGCTGGCCAATGGCGACCGGGGCCTGACGGTGGGGCTGGGCGAGCAGCGCCGCCTGCTATTCCGCTCCGTCGATGCCAGGGGTGAAGCGCAGCTTCGTCTGTTCCACCCGGCACGCCTGAAGCGCCTCGAACCCGCCCTGGCACTCACCGTGCACAAGGCCCAGGGCAGCGAAGCCGATCGGGTGTTGGTGCTCTGGCCCGACACGATGTCTGAAATGCCACATGACACCACCACGGCGCTGCTCTACACCGCGATCACCCGGGCCCGCCAACGACTGCTGCTGCTCCGCGCGACGGATCCCGCCAAGCTGGGACCACCGATCACAGCGACATCGTGAACCTGCAGCCTGGCCCACGGGTCGAGCGGCCCTGGGGCTGGTATGAGGATTTACTCGAAGGCCCCGGCTACAAGCTCAAGCGGCTCTGGATCCGCGATGGGCAACGCCTGAGCCTGCAACGGCATCAGCACCGCAGTGAGAACTGGACGGTGGCGGCCGGCCGGGGCGAGCTCTTCTGCGAGGGCCACTGGCATCCAGCAACCCCGGGCGCGACCCTGCACATCCCCTGCGGCGCCATCCATCGTGCCCGCGCCGGCCAGGGCGATCTCCTGATCATCGAAGTGCAACACGGCACAGATCTGCGTGAAAGCGATATCGAACGCCTGGAAGATGACTTTGGTCGGGTGATAGGTTGAATCAAAGCCTTTGAAGGAAGGGCAAGCAATACATCACGGTTTCGACCGATTGGACGTTGCAGGCCTGATTTGAAGGATCAATCAGGCCAGTGCCTTTTCGACATGACCCAGAGTGCAACGCACGGCAGCGAGCTGTCGTGTTCGGTGGATCTCAGCGCCGCCACGATCGACGAGACCTCTCAGGCCAGCGAGACCCACACACCCCCGGATGCGGCGACGGACGCCAGGTCGGGCTTTGACGGCTTCGGCTTCAGTGAGGCGCTGCTGCGCACCCTGGCCAGCAAGGGCTATCAGGCCCCTTCACCGATCCAGCGGGCCGCCTTTCCCGAGCTGATGCTGGGCCGGGACCTGGTGGGCCAGGCCCAGACCGGCACCGGCAAGACCGCCGCCTTCGCCCTGCCCCTGCTGGAGAGGCTGCAGCCGGAGGGACCGGGCCCCCAGGTGCTGGTGCTCGCTCCCACGCGGGAACTGGCCATGCAGGTGGCCGAGTCGTTCAAGGCCTATGCGGCCGGCCATCCCCACCTGAATGTGCTGGCGATCTACGGCGGCTCCGATTTCCGCTCCCAGATCCACAGCCTCAAGCGCGGTGTGGATGTGGTGGTGGGCACCCCGGGCCGGGTGATGGATCACATGCGCCAGGGCACGCTCAACACCAGCCATCTGCGCAGCCTCGTGCTCGATGAAGCCGATGAAATGTTGCGCATGGGATTCATCGACGACGTTGAATGGATCCTCGATCAGCTGCCGGAAGAACGCCAGGTGGTGCTCTTTTCGGCCACGATGCCGGCCGAAATTCGTCGCCTATCCAAACGCTACCTGCGCGAACCGGCAGAAATCACGATCAAAACGCAGGAAAAGGAAGCTCGGCGCATCCGCCAACGCTGCATCACGCTGCAGAACAGCCATAAGCTGGAAGCGCTCAACCGCGTGCTGGAGGCGGTCACCGGCGAGGGGGTGATCATTTTTGCCCGCACCAAAGCGATCACCCTCACGGTGTCGGAAAACCTGGAGGCGACCGGTCATGACGTGGCCGTCCTCAACGGTGATGTGCCCCAGAACCAACGGGAGCGCACGGTGGAGCGCCTTCGCAAAGGCACAGTGAACATCCTGGTGGCCACGGATGTGGCAGCGCGGGGCCTGGATGTGGAGCGCATCGGCCTCGTGATCAATTACGACATGCCCTTCGACAGTGAGGCCTATGTGCACCGGATCGGTCGCACCGGCCGGGCCGGTCGCAGCGGCGAAGCGATTCTGTTTGTCACCCCCAGGGAGCGCCGGTTCGTTAACAACCTGGAGCGGGCGACCGGGCAACCGATCGAGCCGATGCAGATCCCGAGCAATGCCGAGATCAATCAGGCCCGGCTCGACAACCTGCGCCAGAAACTGACGGCTGTGGCCACCGGAGATGGCGCTGAGCGCCAGGCGGATGAAGGCCCCCTCCTGCAGGAACTGCTGCAGCGCGTCGCCCAGGAGCACAGCCTGAGCATGGAGCAACTCGCCCTGGCCGCCCTCACCCTGGCGGTGGGCGATCAGCCGCTGCTCGTGCAGGGCGATGAAAGCTGGCTGCAAAACGCCAACCGCGGTCGCACACGCGAGGATCGCCTCGGCAGCCGTGGCGGCGACCGCGGCGACCGCGGCGACCGACGTCGCCAGGAGCGCCCCTCCCGACCACCCGAAGACAACATGGAGCGATTCCGTGTCGAGGTGGGCCATCGCGACCGGGTCAAACCGGGCAACCTGGTGGGGGCGATCGCCAATGAATCCGGTCTGCAGGGGCGGATGATCGGCCGCATCCAGATCTTCGAATCCCACACCCTGGTGGACCTGCCCAAAGGGATGCCCCAGGATGTGTTTCAGTCCCTGAAACACCTGAAGGTGATGAACAGGGAACTGCAGATCCGTCCCTTCACCTGATCATGCGCACCCTCTCCACGTTGTTGCTTGCCACCACGGCCGGCCTGGGACTCTCCGCGGCCCTCCCGGCCAGTGGCTGGGCCGCCGGAGACGACGGCATGATCCAACGTCTCTGTCTCGCCGGCTTCAATGCCGCCATGAGCCATGCCGGCAAAACGCCGCCGGCAGGCATGGGCTCTTACACGTGCAACTGCTTTCTGGATGAAGTGAACAGCGGCGCTTCCATTCAGTCCGCCCAGGACAGCTGCAAGCAGAAGGCCGCCGCCCGTTACAAGGTCTGAAGGCGCCAGCTCTAAAGGCACCGTACCCAAAGCTTCCCGTCAGGACAGCGTGACCTGCCTGGACACATCCAGCTGGGTGACGCTGAGCAGCTCCACAGTGCGCACCAGTTCGTATTGCACCTCTGGCACGCTGCAATGCACCACCAGCGACCGCAGCAGATCCAGACGATCGGAGGGGCTGAGTTCACCTTCCGCTGTCCAGTGCAGCGCCCGGATCGAAGCCAGTCCCATCGCCCCTCCTGTCAGGATCTTCTGACAATGAAGCATGACGGCGGCAAAACCCGGCTTCTTCCACTTCCCTTCACGATCCTGTGAACAGCCCGCGATGGCGACTCAGCGAGCGCACGCCCCTGTAGCCTGAAACTGCATCAGCTTCAGCATTCGGCTCTGATCGGCTCGCTCCCCCAGGCTTCAGCTTCACACGGCTTCAGCATCAAGGACTTTCCTTTTCGGACCACGGCTTCACTGATCACATTTCTCCATCGGTCCCAAAAGGAATGACCATCTACATCGGCAATCTCTCCTTCCAGGCGGAGCAGGAGGATCTGCTCGACCTCTTCAACCAGTACGGTGAGGTCAAGAGCGCCAGCCTGCCCCTGGATCGCGAAACCGGCCGCAAGCGCGGCTTCGCTTTCGTTGAGATGAACAACGACAGCGACGAACAGAAAGCGATCGACGATCTCCAGAACGTGGAGTGGATGGGTCGCATGATCCGCGTCAACAAAGCGACCCCGCGCGAGCGCACCGGTGGTGGTGGCGGCGGCTACGGCGGCGGCGGCGGTAACCGTGGCGGCGGCGGCGGCGGCGGTGGCTACGGCGGCGGCAACCGCTGGTGATCCAGCCCCTCTGAGCGTGTGCTCAAACAGAAAGCCCTGGGTTCCGGTCAGCTGGCCGGCCCAGGGCTTTTGTGCTGAGCCTCAATGGTCACGCCATCAAGGCTTCACCAAACCATCAGGCCATCGCTTCAGCGTCGTCGAGCTCGATCAGGTCATGCAGCTGATCCCGCTGCCACTCGCGGCAACGCAGCTCGGCCATGGGATGGGTGGGCTGCAGTTCGCCTTCGCGGGGCACCGGCAGCGCCTGGCGCAGGCTGCGGCGACGCAGCTTCGCCGTCCAACGATGGAAGCGATGGAAGTCTCGGGTCCGTGTCATGAACACCTCCTGGTGGTGACACCACTGGTCTAACGCCGGGCGCAACCCCTCCACTGTTCACCAGCAACAGCTTCACAAGAAGCGCTCGCACCGCATCCGGAGCGCCTGGCCTTGAATGCAGCGATGGCACATCCCCCCTCCACCCTGCAGCGGCTGCTCGCCCACCTGGCCCCCCATCGCCGCCTGGTGCTGGCCGCCAGCGCCTGCTCCCTGTTGAACAAGTTCTTCGACCTGGCGCCACCGGTGCTGATCGGTCTCGCTGTGGATGTGGTGGTGCAACAGCAGACCTCCTGGCTGGCCCGACTGGGCGCCGTGACCGTGCCCAGTCAGCTCGGTGTGCTGGCTGGCCTCTCCTTCCTGGTGTGGAGTGCGGAATCCCTGTTCGAATATCTCTATGGCGTGCTCTGGCGCAACCTCGCCCAGACCACCCAGCACAGCCTGCGCCTCCAGGCCTACGACCATCTTCAGAAGCTGGAGATGGCCTTCTTCGAAAACGACAGCAGCGGCCGCTTGCTCACCGTGCTCGGCGATGACATCAACCAGCTGGAACGGTTTCTCGATCACGGCGCCAACGAGATCCTGCAACTGATCACCACCGTGGTGCTGGTGGGGGGAGCAATGGCGGTGATGGCACCCGGCGTCGCCCTGTTCGCCTACCTGCCCATCCCGGTGATCCTCTGGGGGTCACTCCATTTCCAGAAGCGTCTCGCTCCCCGCTACCGCGACGTGCGCGATCGGGCCGGCGCGATGGCATCCAGGCTCGCGAACAATCTGGGCGGCATGCTCACGATCAAAAGTTTCACTAGCGAAGCCTGGGAACTGGAGCAACTCCGCCAGGCCAGTGACGCCTACAGGCACAGCAACAGCCGGGCGATCCGTCTCTCCGCCGCCTTCATCCCCCTGATCCGTTTCGCCATCCTGTTCGCCTTCCTGGCGATCCTGCTGATCGGCGGACTCCAGGCGTGGCAAGGGACCATCGCCGTGGGCACCTACAGCTTCCTGGTGTTCATCACCCAGCGGTTGCTTTGGCCCCTCACCACCCTGGGCCGCACCCTCGACGATTACCAGCGCTCCATGGCATCAACCCGGCGGGTGCTGGATCTGATCGACACGCCGATCCGAATCAGCGGAGGCCAACGGCGGCTCCAGCCGGACACGCTCCGAGGCGCCATCAGCTATGAGCAGGTCGATTTCCATTACCGCGAGCGCGCCCCATTACTCCAGAACTTCAGCCTTCGGATCAACGCCGGTGAAACGGTGGGCATCGTCGGCGCCACCGGATCGGGCAAGAGCACCCTGGTGAAACTGCTGCTGCGTCTCTATCCACTCCAGGCCGGTCGCATCTGCCTGGATGGCCTGGCGATCGACCAGCTCGATCTCACCGATCTGCGGCGCTGCATCGCCCTCGTCAGCCAGGACGTGTATCTGTTTCACGGCAGCGTCGCCGACAACATTCGCTACGGCCAGGAGCAGGCCAGTGCCGCGGCGGTGCGCCACGCCGCCGAACTGGCGGAAGCCCATGGCTTCATTGCCGCCCTACCCGAGGGATATGACACCGTGGTGGGCGAGCGTGGCCAGCGGCTCTCAGGCGGACAACGCCAGCGCATCGCCCTGGCACGGGCGATTCTCAAAGATGCGCCGATCCTGGTGCTCGATGAAGCCACCGCAGCTGTGGACAACGAAACGGAAGCGGCGATTCAACGCTCGCTCCTGCAGATCACGGCCAACCGCACCACACTGGTGATTGCTCACCGCCTCAGCACCGTGAGGCACGCCGACCGGATTGTGGTGATGGATCAAGGACGCATCGCCCAGGAAGGCACGCACGACGCCCTGATCGCCTGCGGTGGCTCCTACGCCGACCTCTGGCGCGTGCAGGCAGGCCTGCGCCCCGACGAAGCCCTCGCCCTCTGATGAATGCGTCGCAGCTTATTCACCACCCGCTGGGGGTTTTCGCCTTGCTGGTGGGGATCTCGATGCTGGTGCCACCCATCGTCAGAAAAACTGGATTACCCGACCTGGTGGGTCTGCTGATCGCAGGAATCCTCGTTGGCCCCAATCTCCTCAACTGGCTACAACCCGGCGGAGAAACCGTCAATCTTTTCTCGGACATTGGTGCCATTTACCTGCTCTTCATCGTAGGGCTAGAGATCGATCTTGACGAATTCAATCGTGTCAAAAACCGCTCTTTGACACTCGGAATTCTCCACTTTCTGTTTGGCATGGCAACAGGAACAGGCATCGGAATTGTGTTCGGATTCCCCCTTATTCCATCCATTCTGATGGGCACGCTGATTGCCACCCACACACCCCTGGGCTACCCGATTGTTCGCAGCTACGGAGCCCAACGCGATGAATCAGTTGTGGTGAGCGTTGGCAGCACAATTCTCACCGATATTGCATCACTGCTTGTCCTCGCAATCGCCATGGGACTCGGCAAGGGGTCGCTCTCAGCTCCCAGCGTCATCAGTCTGATAGCCAGCGTCTGCCTCTTTGCTGTCCTTGTTGTTGCCAGCATTCGTACGATCGGAGAAAAGATTTTCAAAAGCAGCCTCAACGATGAAAACAGGATTTTTCTCGCCGTTCTCCTGACCCTCTTCATCGCTTCACTCGGGGCCGAACTGGCTGGAGTTGAAAAAATCGTGGGCGCCTTTCTGGCCGGCCTGGCCATCAATTCCGTTCTACCCGAAGGCAAGGCAAAACAACAAATAATCTTTGTTGGGGGAGCTCTTTTTATCCCGATCTTTTTTATCCACCTTGGACTACTGATCGATCTCAACAGCCTTCGTCAGAGCATCAGCGAGTTTGAACTCACTGCCTTGATGGTGTTCGGAGTGATTGCCTGCAAAGGGATTGTCAGCTTCATCACCGGCAAACTCTTTGGCTACAACGGCAATCAAGTGGTGATGATGTGGTCTTTGGCCATGCCTCAGGTTGCCGCCACTCTGGCTGCAGCCTTTGTGGGGTATGAAGCGGGCCTCTTGAGTGCCTCTGTTCTCAACGGAGTGCTCGCGATGATGGTGGTGACAGCGTCCCTTGGACCAGCGCTCACGGCTCGCTCCGTCACACAACTTGTCGAGCCTGACGACGATACCAACTCCTACTTCGTCCCCTCCAAACGATCGGTTGTTGCGAGTGCATCCGGGAATGCATCCGGTGATGACCTCACTGATCCACCCAGAGCGGTGGATCGACGTCCCTTGAAGATCGTGGTGCCAGTGGCGAATCCCGCGACGGAGTATGGCCTCCTGAGCATGGCCTCGCGTCTCTTGACCGGGGGATCAGACCACTCCGGCCAGCTGCTGCCGATGGCTCTGGTCTGCCCAAGTCTGGAGGAGGCCCGTGGCAGTCTCACCCGGGCAGTCGCCACCGCCAGAGAGCGACTGGCGCAGGCCACGGCCATCGGAGCCACCCTCGGGGTGCCCACGCACTGCCTGCTGCGGCTGGATGAAGACATCGCCGGTGGCATGAGTCGCAGCGCCCTGGAGCAGGGGGCCGATCTGCTGCTGATCGGAACAGGGCAGCCCGACAAACTGCGCCAATGGCTGTTCGGTGATCTGGTGGATGGGGTCTGCCGCAGCGCCCACTGTCCTGTGGTGGTGGTGAATCTGGCCGGACGGGATCCGGAAGAGCTGCAGCGGATCCTCGTCCCGATCAAGGACCTGTCCGCCAGTGCGCGCGAGCAGTTTGAACTGGCGCAGCGGCTGCTGAACCATGGCGGGGACGGAGCCTCAGGGGTGATCACCCTGCTGCATATCGTTGATCCCCGTTTCAACCGCCACGATCGCCAGTGGATTGAACGGGAACTGCGGCGCTGGCATCCCCCTGGCGACTCGCACGACCGCATTCGCATTGAGCTGGTGCCAGGCCCAGGCATCGATCAGACGATCGAACGCTCCAGTCGCCACCATGATTTGGTGATCCTCCGCTCGCAACGCCGCCGGGTGGCCGGCTTGCCCATCCCGGCGAGCGATCGCACCAGCGGCTTGATCCGGCAGCTCGCTTGCCCCACCATGGTCATCAGCGAGCCACTGCTCTGAACCCGCAACAGCCGGGCAGCAGCGCTGCAAGGAACCAAGCTTAAGAAAAGAAAAAGGCATGGCTAAAGTTTGCCAATGAAAGCGCAGTACCCAAGACCGGCAGCCGGCCGCTCCCTGCTCATTGCCGTGGGCATCGGTCTGGGTGCGGGCTTGCTGCTCTCGATCCCCCTGCGCCGTTCCCTGGCACCGGGGGGTGCCGCAGGAGCCGGTGATTCCTTGCTGCCGATTAGCAATCCCTTCGCCGCCTGGTCGGGCTTCGGTGACCGGGAGGTGGTGGTGCTCGGCATGGAAGACGGTGGTAGCAACACCGATGCAATCTTCACCATCCGGGTGGAGAACGGCGAAACCCGCATCACCCAGATCCCCAGAGACAGCTACGTCGATTCGCGCAATTTCGGTCCGATGAAGGTCAACGCTCTCTACGCCAGGGGTGGCGCGGAGGCAGTGAAGCAGGAGCTCTCGCGGCTGATGGGGCGGCCGATCCAACACCACATTCTGGTGAATCTGGAAGGCATCCGCACCATGGGTGATCTGGTGGGCGGTGTGCGGGTGGATGTACCCAAGCGGCTGTATTACATCGACCGATCGCAGGGGCTGACGATCGATCTGCAACCAGGACCGCAGACCCTCAAAGGTCGGGATCTGGAGGGTTTTCTGCGCTGGCGCCACGACGGCGAAGGCGATTTAGGCCGGCTCGCGCGCCAGCAACTGGTGCTCAAAAGCCTGTTCAATTCGCTGAAGCGTCCGGAAAATCTGGTGCGACTGCCCGCCCTGATCACAGCCGCAGGCAGCAATCTCAACACCGATCTGGGGGCGATGGAGCTGGGGGGCTTGATCACCGCCATGGGCACCACCGATCTGGAAACCCAGCGGCTCAAAGCAACGCCGTTCTTCCGCAACGGCATCAGCTACCTCGACACCGAATGGCCTAGTGGCAATAGCACCGGTGCCGATGCCAGTGAAACCAGCAGCTGGCGCTACCGGGTGTTGTTCTGATCCCCGAAGCTGAGCACGATCAGGGCCAACACCAGAGCGATCAGCACAATCGAGGGCGTGGACGTGGCCACGGTGACCCCAAGGGCGGCGGTGAACCAGATCGACGCGGCGCTGGTGAGGCCGCGCACATGGGCCGGCTCACCGCGTTTACGCGATCGCGGTTCCTGCAGGATCTCACCGGCACCGAGAAACCCCACTCCCGTAGCGACCCCCTGAATCGCCCGACTGCGGCTGTCCAGCCCATCGCCGGCCGCAAGCACCAGGAGACAGGCACTCAGCCCCACCAGCACATGCACGCGCAAGCGGTGCGGGTGATGGCGGCTGGTGCGGAAGCGGTTGAACCCCACAGCGACGCCGCACGCCACCGCGGCACCCATGCGCCAGAGCGCGTCGAGATCGAGATCGGTGGTGCGCCACAACGCGGTGGAGAGGACATCAGGCGACAACACGAGCGAGACGAGGGCCGTGCCCGCACAATGGCAGCGATCGAGAGCATCGGCGTGAACGGCAATCTGCTGCGACAGAGCCTGCGTCTTGGGCTGAGCGTGCTGATCACCTGCGCCATCTCCCAACATTTTCAACGCATCACCTATCTCTGGTACCCCCTGCTCGCCGTCACCTTCGTGGTCGACGACCAGGACGACAACTCCCTGCGGGCAGCCCGGGGACGCATCCTGGGCACGGTCACCGGCGGGCTGGTGACCTTTGTGGTTCACACGATCCTCTCCGGTTGGATCGGCATTCTGGTGAGCCTGTTGATCTCGATTCCGCTGCTGCGGCGTCTCGGCTGGAGCAGCGGCCTCTCCACCGCCGCGGTGATCACGATCATGTTCCTGGGAATCCCGGGCTACGCCCTGCTCAACTGGAGCTACGTCTTCAACCGCAGTGTCGACACGGTGGTGGGCATTGTGGTGGCCCTGCTGATGGGTCGCCTGTTCTGGCCGAAGAATCGCCTGGCCCGCATGCAGGAGCTCAGCGATGGCCTGGTGGCGATCCTGCATCGCCGCCTGAACGCCCACAGCGCCGCCTTCCAGGGCCGGGGCCCCGCACCGGAACCGATTGATTCAGAAGCGATCACGCGCAGCCTGCTGGAACTGCAACGCCTGATCAATGTGGAAGAAAGCCTCGGACCTCGCCAGATCCAGCGCTTGCGCCAACGCCGTTGGCCGCAACGGATGAGCCTGCTGCGCTGCCTGCAGGTGCGCTGGTTGCTTGTGGAGCGCCTGCTGGAGCGCCTGCAACCGAAAGAGGGAAGACTCGTGCTGCCCGAACTGGGGCGCTATCTGGATCTGAATGAGCCGATGGCCTGGCAGGCCCTGGTTCTTGCCGATCACCTCACGAACTTGCCCCTGCCCCAGCGCATCGCGCTGGAGGAGGAGATCACGCGGCTGAGGCTGCTGGTGCGCAGCCAACAGCGACTGGACACCTCGGTGGCCATGGCCGCAACGGTGGCAACAGCTGGCGCCTCATGAGCACACCCGGGCCCTCCACGAAGCCGCAACCCTGGTTTGTTCGCAGTGATCTGCGCCTGGCCGTGGTGACCGGCCTGAGCGCCGGCTTCGGTCTGCTCAGCGACATCCCCTTCGGCTACTACCTGCCGATGACCACGGCGGCTGTGCTCTCCAGTTCCTACGGCAGCTCGCTGAAGCTGGGCATCCAGCGACTGCTGGGATCGCTCATGGGGGTGATCCTGCTGGTGATTTTCTCACGCAGCCTGCAGCTCCCACTGGCCCTCTCCCTGGGTCTGGCCCTGGGGGCCACCCGCCTGTTCGGCGGAGCCCTGGGTCTGCAGGTGGGTTACAAGGTGGCGGGCAACATCATCATCATGGGCTGGTTGGTCCACAACAGCGAAGAAACCATCTGGGGACCGCTACGCCTGTTCTGGACCTCCCTGGGCATCGTCATCTCCCTGTGGGCTGCCCGTTGGATCTGGCCCAGTCGCACCATCCCCCAGCTGCATCAGCAATTCGCCGCGTTGTTTGAAGCCCTTGGCGTTGAGCTGACCAGCTACGCCGACGACCTTCGCCAGGAGCATCCCCGCCGGCTGCCGATTGCGGAGCGCCGCAGCCGCCGCAACCGCCTGCTCGGTCAGATCAACGGCGTCCGGCAACAGCGCCAAGTAGCCCAAGTGGAGCTGGGAGCCAGCCCCGAGAACCACCCCCTGCATCGCCTCTGGAGCCAATTGGATCTCCTCAGCTCCCAGCTGATGAGCGTGATCGATGGGTTAAGAGGACTTCCCGCTGCCATTCACGCGCCTGAGGCCGTAGGCAGGCTTCATGCCCAGGAAGTGAAGGTCTTGGACGGGGAGGTCGCCCTGCTCCGGAGCCTGGCCGTGGAGCTGCGACGCCCCTCCCTGCTCGAGCGCCAGGCCTTGCCCAACAGCTCCATGCAGGAGGAGATCACCGCTCTGCACTCCCAGATGGAGGTCCTGCGCCAGACCCTGCTGGAAGCGACGCAGGAGGCCCGGGAGCAGGTGAGCGACCAACGGTTACGCCAGATCGTGCTGCGGGCGTCGCTGTTGGGACACATGGTGATGATCTCCCGCGACAACACCCCAGGCCTGGCCGGATCAACACCTGTCCTTGACCAGGCGCTGGCGAGCGAGGGCTCGGCAGGATCGAGCGGATTGCGATGACCAGCGCCGGACTTGTGCCCCAGATTTTCCGCCGCTGCTCCAGACTCACGCCGCTGCTCACCCTGTTGACGGCGCTCGCTCCCGCTGGGGCACAGCCGGTGCAACCCCGCGCCACCGAGGTGCCTCCCCTCAACACCGGCGGCACCACCCGCCAGCTGGAACAAAGCTGGGATCAGCTCAACCGACAGATGGAGGCGCTCGATTCGATGCTGGGGCCGGCGCCAAGCCTCGACAGCAGCGACGATCTGGCCGCCCCCGAGGTGCCCGCCAACCTGCTCGATGCCAACCGACCAGCGTCCGGTCCCCTCAGCCCCGAGGAGGCCCGTCCGGATGGGCCCCTGAGCCTGCCGGCAGCAGGCACCCCCGCCAACCCGATCAAGGCGGTGAGCCTGAAGGACGCGATTGCGATCGCCTTCCAAAACAACCCGAATCTGCAGCTGCAGCGGGATCAGATCGCCGCCCAGGCCGCCACCGTGGCCGCCGCGGCCGGCAGCTACTGGCCCACGATCAGCGTCTTCGGCAACGTCGAGGGTTTCCAGAGCGGCACCACCACCTACTCGCCCTACGGCAACAACACCTACGGCTTCGGACCCGCCTTCGCAGCCCAGGGACAGATGCCGAATTTCGCGCTCACCAAAAACGGCACATCGGTCAGCGGCGATTCCGCCGGCCCGTTCTACGTGCCAGCCGGAGGCGGCCTGGGAGCCGTCGCCAACGGTGTGTCGGCCGATGCGGGCCTGCAACTGAACTACGCGCTGATCGACTTCGCCCGGACGCCGCGGGTGCGGGCCGCCCAGGCCGTGCTCGAACAACAGGAGAAGACCTACGCCAACGACCTGCGCGCCCTGCAGCTCGCGGTGAGTGAGGCCTACTACGAGCTGCAGCGCAGTGAGCAGCTGGTGCGCATCCGCGATGCAGTCGTGCGCACCGATCTGGTGGTGCTGGAAGACGTGCTCGACCTCAAACGGGCCGGTCTTGTGCCCCGGGTCGACCTGCTGCGTCGCAGCGCCGTGCTATCGGCTGACCAGGAGGATCTGATTCAGGCCCTGGCCGACCGTGCCGTCGCCCGCCGCCGCCTCTGGACCGTGCTGAACCTGCCGGCCTCGGTCACCCCCAGCGCCGCCGATCCGATCAGCCTGCAACCGGCCTGGCCCCTCAATCTGGATCAGACCCTACTGGCGGCTTACGACAACAACCCCGAGCTGGAGGCGATCCTCGCCACCCGACGCGCCCTCGCCCTGCGTCAGGACGCCACCGCCGCCCAGCTGTTGCCCAAGCTGAGCCTGTTCGCCGCCGCCGGTGGTCTGGGCTCGGTGGAGCGGCTGTTCAATTTCTCGATCATCGGCGGTGGCTGCTGCGGTGCCACCTTCCTGCCGCTTGAGCAGGTGAGCGGCTACGAATGGTCGGTGGGTCTGGCCTTCAACTGGCTGATCTTCGATGCCGGCACCACCGCCAACAGCGTCAAGGCCCTGGCGCTGAAGGAACGGGCGGAAGCACAGCGCTACGCCAGCACCCGCAATGACATCCGGCTGCGCCTGGAGCAGGCGTTCCTCAACCATGAAGCCAGCCTCGCCAAGCTCGTGTCGGCCCGACGGGCCGTGGGGGCGAGCAAGGAGGCCTTCCGCGACACCAAACTGCGCTATCAGACCGGCCTGGCCGATGACATCGATCTCTCGGTGACCCAGGAGCAATTAGTCAATTCCCTGGTGCGCCGCCTGTTCGCCACCGTGGATGTGAACACCACCTACGCCCGACTGCTGCGCGAACTGCTACCGATGCCCAGCGATCCTTCCATGACCGTTCCCGCCCGGCTGACCCTGAGCCGTTCAGAGGGTCCGTGAGGACCACCAGCGCTCGATCCGGTAGCCGAACACCACGAGAAACACCACCAGCCAGAACCACAGCTCAGGCGGATTGGCATTCATGAGCACGATCAACAGCACCACCTCGGCGACCAACCAGGGCAGTTCCTGACGCAGCAACGGACGAAGAGACATTGGAAACGGAGGATCAGCGGGGGGTGCCGGGCTGGCGCAGGAAGGGCAGGTTCCAGAGCCGATCGATCCGCAGGGAGCGGTAGCCGCCGGTGAGCGAACGCAGCCCAGGCAGGATGTAGGTGATCGGCGAACGCCACTCCACGTAGGCGAAGGTGTCGACGGTCAAGCCATCACGGATCGGGAAGACTCCGCTGCCGCCGGAGAGGGTCCAGCGGTAACCGTCGTCGGAGCGGGGATCACGATCGAGACTGATCTCGGCGCGCATCACCGGCCCTTCCTTGACGAGCGCATCGGCCAGCTGGGTGTTTCCCACGGTGGTGGAGATGTCTTCCGGGGTGGCCGGCAGGGTGAGCACGCTGCGCACCGTGCCTTCAATCCCCCCGAAGCGACCGCGCTGATTCCAGAGGGGCACCACCTCCACAGGGAGCCCAAGCGGCAGGCGGCGGGCATCGGCGGGGGGGAAGTAGGCGACGGCGATCAGGTCGCCACCGGCTTTTTTCTCACCGGCCGGCGGGGCTTCGGCGCGACCGATCGTGCCCAGACGATCCTTCGCTTTGATCGTTTGCCCGGGGATCACCTGCAGATCGAGCACGATGCCGCTGCGTTCCGCCGTGATCGTGCCGTCGTAAGCAATCTGGGCTTCGGTGACCTTGATCTGACGCTTCAGGTCATCGATCTGATAGTTGCGATTGAGTTGTTCGGTTTCGACGTTCAGCTTGATCTGCTGGAAGTTGGTGACTGCTTCCTTGCGCTGAATCTTGATGTCATCCAGTTGCACGCTGGTGCTGGTGAGCCCCTGCTCAGCCGTCACCACCTCCGAGGAAAGCGGCGCCACCACGGCGCGCTTGGCCAGCCAGTTGAGGTTCTCCACCTTGCTGCCGTAGGTGGCCTGCAACTGGGCCAGCCGGGCCTGGTCATCCGCCAGCTTGGCCAGGGTCGTGTCGAGCGCGATCTGGGCCGTGTTGATCCGCAGGGCGTCGCGCTGGTTGAGTTCGTTGTTCTGCCGCACCAACTGGGCCAGGTTGCCCTTCTGCTGCTCCAGCTGCCGTTCGAGCACCGGCAGATAGAGGGTCATCAACACCTGCCCCTTGCGCACCTTGTCGCCCACCGACACGTTCACATCGAGCACCTGGCCTGTGGCGCGGGCGTTGAGCACGCCGGCGTTGTTGGGGTAGATCAACACGCCCTGCCCCTTCACCTGGGTGGGCACGGGCCAGAACACCAGCCAGAACAGAAAGATGCCGCCCACACCCAACAGGGAAGCGCCCACCTGCTGGTGGTCGGAAAGGCCGTTCCAGCGACCTTTCAGGCGTTCGACCCGGGAGGACGTCGTCATGGGCCAAAGCATGGCCCCTGGGGTGGGGGATGGCTGCGCTGCTGAGGACAGTTGCTTGAAACGGCCCAGCCCCGAATCAGATCAGCAGCGTGAAGGAGCTGATCACCCTTTCGAACAGACCCTTCACCTTCGGCCAGCGCTCCTCATTGGTGCTGGTGGCCAGGGTGTAGAGGCGGCCGCGATCCACCACCACGGTGGCGAGTTCGTGACGGTCACGGTCCTGGAGGTGCACGGCATATTCGAGGTCGTAGAACGTATGACCGGCGCTCTCCCGCTCCGTCGCCTCCACCAGATCGGCGGCGCGGCCACTGCCCTGGGGAGCGATCACATCCCGGCGAAGCCGCTCACCCACCGCCACGGCGCTGCCCAGCTGGGTGAGGTCATCGTTGGCGTCCACATCCGACACCACCAGGCTCACCGTTTCATCGCTGTGAATCAGGTCGTGAAACACCACCTGGGGGCCGTTGCTCACGGCCACCCGGGTCCAGCCGGTGGGATACAGAAAGGCATAGCGGCCATCGGGGCTCTGAAAGGAGTTCAGGCCGGCGGTGGATCCGGCACAGGCCGAAAGCGACAGCACACAGAGCAGGGCGAGCAGCAGGCGCCAGGGCGATTGCAGGATCGAGCGCATGACGCCAACACCGAAACAGAACTGAAGGCCATTCTGCCCCTGTGCAGCCTGCCTAAATTCGTTGAATTCGCGGCAGATCCCTGAGCGGCTTCACCCGACCGCTGGCCCGGTTGATCGAGCAATTTGAACGATTGCCAGGGATCGGCCCCCGAACCGCGCAGCGGCTGGCGCTGCATCTGTTGCGCCAACCGGAGGAGCAGATCCAGAGCTTCGCGGAGGCGCTGCTGGCGGCCCGTCGCCAGGTGGGGCAGTGCCAGACCTGTTTTCATCTCAGCGCCGAGCCCACCTGTGAGATCTGTCGCAATCCCGAGCGCGGCACCAGCGGACTGCTCTGCGTCGTTGCCGATTCCCGTGATCTGCTCGCCCTGGAGCGCACCAGGGAGTACGCCGGTCGCTATCACGTGCTCGGCGGCTTGATCTCGCCCATGGATGGCATCGGCCCGGAGATGCTGCAGGTGAGCAGCCTGGTGCAGCGGGTGGAACGGGAGTCGACCGCAGAGGTGATCCTGGCGCTCACCCCGAGTGTGGAGGGCGACACCACCAGCCTCTACCTGGCCCGGCTGCTGCGGCCCTTCACCCGGGTGAGCCGAATTGCCTACGGCCTGCCGGTGGGCAGCGAGCTGGAATACGCCGACGATGTCACCCTGAGCCGAGCGCTTGAAGGTCGCCGGGAGGTCGTATGAGTCCAGTTAGTCGCTACAGCAGCCTGCGCCCCAAAGAGCGCCTGCCCCACTGGCTGCGCCGACCCGTGGGCAATGCCAGCGCCCTGGAGGCGGTGCAGGCGGTGGTGAAGCAGGGCGCCCTGCACACGATCTGCGAAGAGGGGCGCTGCCCGAACCGGGCCGAGTGCTACGCCGCCGGAACCGCCACCTTCCTGCTGGGGGGATCGATCTGCACCCGCAGCTGCGCCTTCTGTCAGGTGGAGAAGGGCCGGGCACCCATGGCCCTCGATGCAGGCGAAGCGGAACGGGTGGCCGATGCGGTGCAACGCATGGGCCTGCGCTATGTGGTGCTCACCGCGGTCGCCCGCGATGACCTCGCCGATCACGGTGCCAGCCTGTTCACCACCACCATGGCGGCGATCCGGGCCCGCAACCCCCTGATCGCGATCGAGCTGCTCACCCCCGATTTCTGGGGAGGCCACCGGGAGTGCAGGGAGGGCGAACAGGCCCAGCGACAGCGACTCCAGACCGTGCTCGCCGCCCAACCGGTGTGTTTCAACCACAACCTGGAAACGGTGCAGCGCCTGCAGGGGGAGGTGCGCCGGGGCGCGACCTACAGCCGCTCCCTCGGGCTCCTGGCCGCCGCCCGGGAGCTGGCCCCCCAGATCCCCACCAAAAGCGGCCTGATGCTGGGCTTGGGGGAGACGCGCGATGAGGTGATCGCCACGTTGCGGGATCTGCGCGCCGTCGATTGCCAGCGGCTCACCCTGGGGCAGTATCTGCGTCCATCGCTGGCCCACCTGCCGGTGGCGCGTTACTGGACGCCGGAGGAGTTTGACCAGCTGGGCAGCATCGCCCGGGAGCTGGGGTTCGCCGATGTTCGCTCCGGGCCGCTGGTGCGCAGCAGCTATCACGCAGCCGAGGCCGGCTGAGCCAGCCGCCAGGCCCGGGCCAACCCATCCCTGCAATCGCCGCGCATCAGCAAGCCCGCACCGCCCCACACCAGGCGCAGGGGCAGATCAACAGCCGACGCGCCGACTTCACGCAGGGGCACAAACCCCAGCCGGCGGAAGTAGCGCAGCAGGCGGCGGTGTTGACGGTCGTCATCCCGGATCGCCAGCAGCCGGGCGCTGCGGCAGGGCGTGGAGTCCAACGCCCAGGCGAACGTGGCGGCCCAGATCAACGCCCCCACACCGGCAGGAGCGGCCGGCAGCACCCGCATCGTGTCGAGTTGGAGGCCCGCGGGGGCGCCATAGGCCCAGGCCTTCAGTTCACCCAGCAACAGCAAGGGTTGCCCCGGGGTCTGCGGCGGCTGGGCTACCACCAGGCGCAGACTCCAGAGGCCCAGAGGACGCCCCACCTGGAGGCGCAGCAACAGCCCCCGCGATGCCGCCCGCTGCTCGATGTCCGCCAGGGTGGGCAGGGTCATGGCGCCAGCGCTCCGATGGGAATCAACGCAACCCCATCCGGGCGCAGATAGCCGTATCCCTTACCGCAGATCACAGCCAGGAATGCCGGTTCACCGCTGCGGCGCTGATCAATCTGATTGCGAAAGCGCAGCAATCGCTCCGCCGCGGCATCCACCTGCCGGTCGCCGAGCTTGATCTCGATTGCACCCCAGCGCCCATCACGCAGCTGCACGATGGCATCCACTTCCACTCCGTAATTGTCGCGATAGTGAAACACCTCACCATCCAGAGCCTGCGCAAACACGCGCAAGTCACGAATCACCAGCGACTCGAACAACAAGCCCAACAACTCCAGATCCCGCAGCAAGCGATCAGGACCAGCGCCAAGAGCCGCCACCGCGAGAGAAGGATCACAGAAATGCCGCCTTGGTGCCTGGCGGAGTGCCGCCTTTGAACGCAGATGGGGCTTCCAAGCGAGTTGGTGCTCCACCACCATCAAACGCTCGAGCACCTGCAGGTAATCGCTGATTGTGCGCGGATCGAGGGGGCCCTCAGCTCCTCCAGCATCAGCGGCCAGGGTGGACACGGCGACCTCTGTGGCCACATTGCGGGCCAGTGCTCTGAGCAGGGATGCCAACCGCTGAGGGTCGCGCCGACGCCCATCCACCCGATTCACATCCACCTGGCGGATCTGTTCGAGATAGTCCCGCGCCGCGCGACACGACGCCTGCAGTGAACTCTCCAACTGAGCAGGCCAACCACCGCGGCATACCAACTCCGCCAGATCGGCAATGGTCAGACCTGGATCGGCGCAGCGCGGTGGAGCCCCTGAGAACAGGTCCGCAAGCGACACTCTCTGCTCAGACACTCCGCTTTCCATCAGGGTCATCGGGCGCAGGCGCACAAAGGCGAAACGCCCAGCCCCCGTGTGACGAGCCGTGTCGTCGGCAGGGACCGCCGAGCCGGTGAGGATGAATTGTCCTGGATCGCCAGCCTGGTCCACGGACCGCCGCACCAGATTCCACAGCGATGGCTCTACCTGCCACTCATCCAGCAGGCGCGGTCTGGGGCCGGCCAGGACGAGCTCAGGATCCACCGCCAATGCCTGGCGAGCGGCCGCGTCCACATCGAGGAGCACGCTGGATGCCGACACCTGTTGAGCCATCCGCGTTTTGCCGCAGGCTTTCGGTCCTTCGATCACCACGGCTCCCGCAGAGCCCAGGCAGGCCTGGAGCTCAGCGTCAGCGATTCTCGCTCGGTAGTTGCCAATCAAGGCAAAGCCATGTTCCGCCTGGACGAGGCTAAGACTAATGCAGGATTTGCCGGACATCCAATGCAGGTTTTATCGGCCATTTAACGCAGAAAAGGTTGGGCCAGCAGCACCGCCTCCAGCGGCAGGGGCCCATACAGGTGCGGAAACAGCTCGCCGCTCCCCGGCACCGGCTCCCAGCGCACCTCCAGGCCGGCGCTGATCAGGCGCTGGCGGTCGATGCACAGCGCCAGCACCTCACCGGCCGGCAGATCGGCGTAAAACCGCCGGGCGGTGGCCTCCAGCTGATGCGCAGCGCTGAGGTGGATGAAGCCCACCTCCTCCAGGCTCTGGCCGCGGGTGGAGCGGCGATAGCGGCCCTCCGGGCGGGCGGCGTTCCACTCCGGCCGCAGCGCCAGGTGATACAGCCAGCTGGGCGAACGCCAGGGGCTGCGCTCAGCCCAGGGCGCCGCCATCACCGCCGCAAGCTCGGGGCCCTGCAACCAACGCGCCAACCAGTTCTGAAGCGGCTCCAGCTCCTGCGCAGCATCAAAGCGCTCCGGATCGGCGAGACGAAACTGGCGCACAAACGGCATCAGGGCCCAATCGGCCAGGGAAGGCCGCGGCCCGAGCAGCCAACCCGCAGCCGCCAAACGCTCATTCCAGCGCCGCAGAATTGCCAGGGCCTCCTGGCGATGGGCCTCCTGGCGATCGGGATTGCAACCTGCGCCTGGATAGCGATCCGGATATTTGAAGCGATCGAGATGGTGCTTGAACGGGCCGTCGTTCTCGTGGATCAAGGCCTCGATCGTGGCGCGATCGGACGTACCCCATCCTGCGAGCCAGCCGCCAGGGTCGGCCAGGGCCAGCGACCAGTGCATGATCGCCAGGCTCTCCTCGATCACCTCGCCCTGCGACAACACCAGCACGGGCACGGTGGCTTTGGCGGAGGCCTCCACCAGCTCCGGCGGCTTGGCCTTGAGGGCCACCTCGCGCAGCTCCAGATCAGGTCCTGGCTTCAAGCCCGCCGCCACCAGGGCCAGCCGGGCCCGGATCGCGTAGGGGCAGCGGCGGAAGCTGTAGAGGATCGGGCGCGCGGGCATCCGATCCACCTCAGCGCCTGTTGCTGTTGAGGCGTTGCTGAAGCTGGCGTTGCCGCTCCGCGAAACGGGCCCGATCGGCAGCGCTGAACCGATCGACGCAGTGCAGACACTGCACCCCGGCAATGTAGGAGTCCATCGCCAGCTGCTCCGGCGTCAGCGGCAGACCACAGGCATGACAGAGCTGGTGCACACCGGGCTCGAGGCGATGGTTGAGGGCGACCCGCTGATCAAACACAAAACATTCCCCCCGCCAGCGGCTCTGCGCTTCGGGCACCTGCTCAAGGTAGTTGAGGATGCCGCCGCGCAGGTGATGCACCTCACCGAATCCCTGCTGCTGCAGATAACCGCTGGCCTTTTCGCAGCGGATCCCGCCGGTGCAGAACATGGCGATCCGCTGCGGTCGCTGCTGCGCCAGCCGCGGCTTCAAGTGCTGCTCCACCCAGGCCGGGAACTGGCGAAAGCTGGCGGTTCCCGGATCGACGGCGTCTTCAAAGCTGCCGATCGCCACCTCGTAGTGGTTGCGTGTGTCGATCACCAGGGTGTCTGGGTCATCGATCAGGGCATTCCACTCGGCGGGCTCCACATAGGTGCCCACGCTGCGATGCGGATCCACCTCCGGGCAGCCCAGGCTGACGATCTCCGTCTTGCGGCGGGCCCGGAAGCGACGAAAGGCCTGGTGCGCACACCAGCTGCGTTTCACATCCAGCCGAGCAAAGGGCGCCTCCCCCAGCCACAGGGCGTTGCGCAACTGGCTCAGCACCGCTTCCACACCCGCCTCCGCACCACTGATCGTGCCGTTGACCCCCTCAGCGGCGATCAACACCGATCCGAGCACCCCCGCGCCGGCTGCCAGCGACGGCAAAGCCGTGAGCAGCGACTGCCGCGTCGCCTCAGGCACGGGGGTGAAGGCATAGAACGCCGCCACCAGGATCGGCGGTCGCTCGCTCATCAACGGGCCGACCCTTCCCAGCTGGCCTGCACACCGGCAGCGGCGAGCAGGGCCCGATCGGCCTCCACCGCCGGATTGCCGGTGGTGAGCAGGGTGTCGCCATAAAAAATCGAATCGGCGCCGGCCTGCAGGCAGAGGATCTGGGCTTCGCGGCTCAGCTGTTCTCGCCCTGCGCTGAGTCGCACGCGGCTGGTGGGCATCAGGATCCGTGCCGTCGCCACCATGCGCACCAGCTCAAGCGGATCCACCGGCGCCTGCTCCTCCAGAGGCGTGCCTTCCACGGCAACGAGGGCATTGATCGGCACGCTCTCCGGGTGGGGATCCATGGCGGCGAGCACCTGCAGCATCGAAGCCCGGTCCTGAACCGTCTCCCCCATACCGATGATGCCGCCACTGCAGAGGGTCACGCCGGCGCGCCGCACCCGCTGCAGGGTCTCCAGGCGCTCCTGATAGGTGCGTGTGGTGATGATCTGGTCGTAGTGCTCCGGGCTGGTGTCGAGGTTGTGGTTGTAGGCCGTCAATCCCGCCGCCGCCAGACGCTCCGCCTGCTCGTCTGTGAGCATCCCGGCCGTCACGCACGCCTCCAGCCCCAGCTCACGCACGCCGCGCACCATCGCCAGCATCGACTCGAACGGCGCCCCCTCGCGGATCTCACGCCAGGCCCAGCCCATGCAGAACCGATCGGCACCGGCGGCCTTGGCCGCCCGAGCCCGCTCCAGCACAGGCTCCACATCCAGCTCCGGCTGACCGGTCACATCACTGCTGTGATGCATCGACTGGGGGCAATAGGCGCAGTCTTCCTCGCAGCCCCCGGTCTTGACGCTGAGCAAGGAGGCGAGCTGCACCCGGTAACCGGGGTTGGCGAGGCGATGCACCTGCTGGGCCCGCCACAGCAATTCGATCAGGGGCTGTTCCAGCAGAGCCTGGATCTCGGCCACGCTCCAGTCATGGCGCCGCTCCACCGGGGCCATGGTCAGCTCATCGCTCATCGGCGCCGAATCCCTCCACTGCTGCGTTCAGGTTGTTGTTTCAGGATCCCAGAGCGTCTGACTCACTCCATCCCTGCAGACCACCGAAACGGCGGCTGCGGCTCTGGTAATCGCGCAGGGCGGCAAGGAGGGCGGCGTGATCGAAATCGGGCCAGAACACCTCGGTGACGTGGATCTCGGCATAGGCCAGCTGCCAGAGCAGAAAGTTGCTGATCCGCCGTTCGCCACTGGTGCGGATCAGCAGGTCAGGATCCTGCTCACCGGCGGTGAACAGTTCGGCCGCCAGGCGGTTTTCATCGATCTGGGCAGGATCGAGCTCCCCCCTGGCCGCCTGCTCCGCCAGATGGCGGGCGGCTCGCACCAGCTCCCGGCGTCCGCCGTAGTTGGTGCAGACGTTGAAATGAATCCCCGCGTTCTCATCGGTGCGGGCCGTCGCCTCGGCGATCAGATCCTGCAACCGTGGCGGTAGGGCCTGGAGATCGCCAAGAAAACGAATCCGCACCTGCTCCGCCTCCAGCGCCTCCAGCTCCCGCTGCAGCACCCGCTCGAACAGGGTCATCAGGAAATTGACCTCATCCCCCGGCCTGGACCAGTTCTCGGTGGAGAAGGCATAGGCGGTGAGGGCCGACACACCCCAGTCGCTGCAGAGACGCAACGTCGTCTTGAGCGCCTCAACACCGGCGCGATGCCCCATCACCCTGGGCAATCCGCGCGCCTGGGCCCAGCGGCCGTTGCCGTCCATGATCACAGCGATATGGGCCGGCAACCGACTGGCGTCGAGGTCAGCCGGCAGCGTCCTCAGCTTTGGATCATTGGAGTGGGCGGCCAAGCGTTGGCTCACGTCAGCGGGTCCTGGTTGCCGACGCTCACGCTACGCCCAACAGGCATGGCAGCCGTTTTGGTCGCGGCGGCCTGGGGGGAGACACCCATCAACTCGGTGAGCAGATCCTGCAAGCGGCTGCTTGTAATCGGGCGCTCCAAACGGCCCTGATTGGCCAGCGAGAGGGTGCCGGTCTCTTCGGATACCACCACGCAAATGCAACGATCGAACCGCTCGGTGATGCCCAGGGCTGCCAGGTGGCGGGTGCCATAACGGCTGATGCCCTGACGTGACAGAGGAAGAATCACCCCGGCCGACATGATCCGGCTGCCTTTCACCAGAACGGCACCGTCGTGGAGAGGCGTGTCGGAGGCGAACAGGTTGAGCAGCAGCTCGCTGCTCAGGAGGGCATCAATCGCCACGCCGGGATTGAGAAAATCCTCCGGCCGCAGATCACTGCCGAGATCCACCACGATCAGGGCACCGCGGCGCCCTTTGGACAGACGACCGGCGGCATCGGTGAGCTGGGCCACCGTGCTGGCGGTGGCCCGCTGCTTGCCCTGAGGATTGCCGAGCAGAACGGCGAGACGACCGGTGCCGAGCAGCTCCATCAACCGGCGCAATTCCCCCTGCCAGAGCACCGCCAGCGACAGGGAGCAGGCGAGCACCAGGGCATCGATCAGCTTCGAGGTGAGCGGCAGGTTGGCAAAACGCTGCACAAACCAGGCCAGCGCCACCAACAGCAGGTAGCCCCGCAGCAACCACAGGGTCCGTTGCTCGTTGACCCTCGAAAAGAGCAGGAAACCCAGACCGGAAGCGAACAGAACGTCAAGCAGCAGGCGCGGATGAAACACCCCTGTCACGTTCACGCCAGTCCTCCAGATCCCAGCCTCAGCCTACCGGGCTGAGGCGAGACGGGATCTCGTCGTAGCGCAGCAGATCCTCTGGCCGCTCACGCCGTTGAATCAGGTCGGCTTCGCCGTCGTGCACCAACACCGCCGCCGGGCGCGGGATGCGGTTGTAGTTAGAACTCATCGAGGCGTTGTAGGCCCCTGTGGCCAACACCACGAGCACATCACCGCTGGCACTGGCGGGCAGCGCCACATCCTTGAGCAGCACATCGCCGGATTCGCAGTGTTTGCCGGCAAGGGTGACGGTCTCCGTCGCCGCAGCCTGGGGTCTGTCGGCCAGACAGGCTGTGTAGAGCGACTGATAGGTGATCGGGCGTGGGTTATCACTCATGCCCCCATCCACCGAGAGATAGGTGCGCAGCCCGGGGACCTCCTTGCGCGAACCGAGGCGATACAGCGTCACGCCGGCGGCGGCCACCAGGGATCGGCCCGGTTCACAGAGCAGGCGCGGCAGGCTCAACTGCCGTTCTTCACAAGCTTTCGCCACGGCGCTGGCCACCACCTGCACCCAGGTGTCGATGCTCGGCGGATCATCGGATTCGACATAACGAATCCCGAGACCACCACCCAGGTTCAGATCCTCCACGGGATGACCGAGGCCCCGGGCCAGCCGCAAGGCATCCGCCATCACCGCAGCCAGATCGCGATGGGGATCGAGCTCAAAGATCTGGGAGCCGATATGGGCATGGAGTCCGCTCACCTCGGCCCAGGCCGCACCCTTGAGGGAACGGAGCACCGATTCGAGCTGATCGGGATCAAAGCCGAATTTGCTGTCGAGATGGCCCGTGCGGATGTACTCGTGCGTGTGGCACTCGATGCCCGGCGTGAAACGCAGCATCAGCCGCACTGGCGCACCCCCGTCAGGAACCAGTTGGGCCAGCCGTTCGATGTCATGGTGGTTGTCGGCCACCACCGTGACGCCACTGCGATATGCCAGCAGCAACTCCTCATCCGACTTGTTGTTGCCATGCAAGACGATGCGCTCGGGGGGCATGCCTCCCTCCAAGGCCGTGAGCAGCTCACCGGCAGACACCGCATCGAGGCCGAGTCCTTCGGACGCCACCAGGGCCGTCATCGCCAGGGAGCTGTTGGCCTTGGAGGCATACACCGCCAGCGATGGGCCGGGGTAGTGACGCTGCAGTGCCTCCCGATAGGCGCGGCAGGCGGCGCGGATCGAGGCCTCATCCAGCACATACAGCGGTGTGCCGTAGCGCTCAGCCAGGGCACTGAGGCGGCAGCCGCCCACCATCAAACGGGCCTCGTCATCCAGGGCCGCGGTCACCGGTGCGAGGTTGCGGTTGGGGCTCTGGGGATCAGAGCCCGGCTCAAAGGGGGTCGGCATGACGCGGTGGATGGCTCTTTCGGCCGGCAATGTAGGAACCGGCGTGACAGGGCCAGAAGGAACGATGGGCGAGGCGGCCAACAGCTGCGTGAGGGCGCTCAGGGCCACGGATGCAGCGGCCTGTCATCAACTCGACCAGGCGGCCCTGGGGGGGCTCTGGAGCCTGGCGCAGTGGCAACGCGAACTCTCCGAACCGGGGCGGATTGGCCTCGGCCACCTCGAGCACCACGGCCTGATCGCCCTGGCCTGCGGCTGGCTGGTGGTGGATGAACTGCACATCACCGCCGTCGCCGTGGCACCGGGGCGGCGCCGCCGGGGCTACGGCCGCCAGCTCCTGGTCGCCCTGATGAAGCAGGGCCGGGCCTCTGGAGCACGCCACGCCACCCTGGAAGTGGCCAGCCACAACCGGGCCGCCGTCAGCCTCTATCAGGCTTGCGGCTTCCAGACAGCCGGCTGCCGTCGCAACTACTACAGCGATGGCGGCGATGCCCTGATCCAATGGTGCCGATTGGGCGGCAGGGGTTGAGCCAGGGTTTGGCGGATCGCTTGGATCGGGCCCGATTTCATCACAAGAATTCGACGAAATAATGCGTCGGGTTTTGATTACTTTGGTGCCCCGTCTTCCCCCTGGCTACCTGGGAAGTTGCCGGTACGGCTATCCGCTCACAGGTGCGCTTCACCCCTGATAGGTTGGTGTTATCTGCATCCGGCCTGGACGATGTTTGAGCGGTTTACCGAGAAGGCCATCAAGGTGATCATGCTGGCCCAGGAAGAGGCCCGTCGCCTCGGCCACAACTTCGTGGGCACTGAGCAGATCCTGCTGGGCCTGATCGGTGAGGGCACCGGTGTGGCCGCCAAGGTGCTCAAGTCGATGGGCGTGAACCTCAAGGACGCCCGCGTTGAGGTGGAGAAGATCATCGGCCGCGGTTCCGGCTTCGTGGCGGTGGAGATTCCTTTCACCCCCAGGGCGAAACGGGTGCTGGAGCTATCGCTTGAAGAAGCGCGCCAGCTCGGTCACAATTACATCGGCACCGAACACCTGCTGCTCGGCCTGATCCGGGAAGGGGAAGGGGTGGCCGCCCGGGTGCTCGAGAACCTCGGGGTGGACCTGGCCAAGGTGCGCACCCAGGTGATCCGCATGCTGGGCGAAACGGCCGAGGTGGGCGCCGGTGGCGGCGGCGGTGGCAGCAAGGGCTCCACCAAAACTCCCACCCTCGACGAATTCGGCAGCAACCTCACCCAGCTGGCCAGCGAAGCCAAGCTCGATCCGGTGGTGGGCCGTCAGAACGAGATCGATCGGGTGATCCAGATCCTCGGCCGCCGCACCAAGAACAATCCTGTGTTGATCGGCGAACCGGGCGTGGGCAAAACCGCCATCGCCGAAGGGCTGGCCCAACGGATTCAACAGGGCGACATTCCCGACATCCTCGAAGACAAGCGCGTTCTCACGCTCGACATCGGCCTGCTGGTGGCTGGCACCAAATACCGCGGTGAGTTCGAAGAGCGGCTCAAGAAAATCATGGAGGAGATCAAGGCCGCAGGCAATGTGATCCTCGTGATCGACGAAGTGCACACCCTGATCGGTGCCGGGGCCGCCGAAGGCGCCATCGATGCCGCCAACATCCTCAAGCCGGCCCTGGCCCGCGGCGAACTGCAGTGCATCGGTGCCACCACCCTCGATGAATACCGCAAACACATCGAGCGCGATGCCGCCCTCGAGCGCCGCTTCCAGCCGGTAATGGTGGGTGAACCGACGATCACCGACACGATCGAAATTCTGCGGGGCCTGCGCGAGCGCTACGAGCAACACCACCGCCTCAAAATCACCGACGAGGCGCTGGAAGCCGCCGCCACCCTGGGCGATCGCTACATCTCCGATCGCTTCCTGCCCGACAAGGCCATCGACCTGATCGACGAGGCCGGCAGCCGGGTGCGCCTGCTCAATTCCAAGCTGCCTCCCGCCGCGAAGGAAGTCGACAAGGAACTGCGCCAGGTGCAGAAAGAGAAAGAGAACGCCGTGCGGGAGCAGGACTTCACTCGCGCCGGTGAACTGCGCGACAAGGAGGTGGAGCTGCGCGAGCAGATCCGCACCCTGCTGCAAAGCAACCGCAGCGACAGTCCTGCCAGCGACGACAGCCCTGCCAGCAACGACGATTCCGGTTTCACGCCAGCCGCAACCGATGCCACCACCAGCCAGGCTGTGGAGTCTGAACTGACCACACCGGTGGTGGGCGAAGAAGACATCGCCCAGATCGTGGCCTCCTGGACCGGCGTGCCCGTGCAGAAGCTCACCGAAAGCGAATCGGTGAAGTTGCTGAACATGGAGGAAACGCTCCACCAGCGCCTGATCGGTCAGGACGAAGCGGTGAAGGCGGTGTCGAAAGCGATTCGCAGGGCCCGGGTCGGCCTCAAGAACCCGAATCGGCCGATCGCCAGCTTCATCTTCTCCGGGCCCACCGGTGTGGGCAAAACCGAGCTCACCAAAGCGCTGGCCACCTACTTCTTCGGCAGCGAAGAGGCGATGATCCGCCTCGACATGTCGGAGTTCATGGAGCGCCACACGGTCAGCAAGCTGATCGGCTCCCCTCCGGGCTATGTGGGCTTCAACGAAGGCGGCCAGCTCACTGAAGCGGTGCGCCGGCGGCCCTACACCGTGGTGCTCTTCGATGAGATCGAAAAAGCCCACCCCGACGTCTTCAACCTGTTGCTGCAACTGCTGGAAGATGGTCGACTGACCGATTCCAAAGGTCGCACCGTCGACTTCAAGAACACCCTGGTGATCATGACCTCGAACATCGGTTCCAAGGTGATCGAAAAGGGTGGCGGCGGCCTCGGATTCGAATTCTCCGGCGAGAACGCCGAAGAGAATCAATACAATCGGATTCGTTCCCTGGTGAATGAGGAACTCAAGCAATACTTCCGCCCGGAATTCCTCAACCGTCTCGACGAAATCATTGTGTTCCGTCAGCTCAACCGTGAGGAGGTGAAGGAAATCGCCGAAATCATGTTGCGCGAGGTCTTCTCCCGTATCGGCGAGAAGGGGATCACGCTCACGGTGTCGGATGCCTTCAAGGAGCGGCTCGTGGAGGAGGGGTACAACCCCGCCTATGGCGCCCGCCCCCTGCGTCGTGCCGTGATGCGACTGCTTGAAGACAGCCTCGCCGAAGAGGTGCTCTCCGGCCGGATCAAGGACGGTGATGCGGTGGAAGTGGACGTGGATGAGAACAAGCAGGTGGTGGTGCGTCACGGCACCAACAGTCCTGCACCGGCCACGCCGGAACTGGCGAGCGCCGGACTCTGACCCCAGCCATGGCAAGCCAATCCGCTGCATCGCTGCCCCTGGCCAGCCATGCGATTGCCCCGGCCACGGTCCTCCGTGGTCCAGGGGCCTGGTCGGATGCGCTGCCACGCATCCAGGTCCTCAGCCAGCGCCCCGTTCTGCTCGGGCGCAGTGGTGCCACCGCTGCAACCCGTCAACGCCTGGCCAGTGACCTCACGGCCGCCGGGCTTCAGGTGACCCTGGAGACGCTGGAGCACGACTGCTGCGATCCCGACCTGGAACGCCTGGAGGCGCGCCTCAGGGCCGAAGCCGTGGATGGCTTGATCGCCGCCGGCGGCGGCAAGGTGCTGGATGCGGGCAAGTGGTTGGCCGATCGATTGCAGCTTCCCTGCATCACCGTGCCCCTCAGTGCCGCCACCTGCGCCGGCTGGACAGCTCTGGCAAACATCTATACCCCGGAGGGGGCCTTCCTGCGCGATCAGGCCCTCACCCGTTGCCCCGATCTCCTCGTGTTTGATCACCACTTGGTGCGGCAGGCGCCAGCCCGCACCCTCGCGAGTGGTGTCGCCGATGCCCTGGCGAAGTGGTACGAGGCCTCCGTGAGCAGCGGCTCCAGTCAGGACGGACTGATTCAACAGGCGGTGCAGATGGCCCGCGTGCTACGCGACCAGTTGCTGATCGATGCCCGTGAAGCCTGCCGTGATCCCCAGAGCGATGCCTGGATCCGCGTCGCCGAAGCCAGCGCCCTCACCGCAGGGGTGATCGGGGGGCTGGGGGGGGCCCAGTGCCGCACCGTCGCCGCCCACGCCGTGCACAACGGCCTCACCCAGCTGCAGGCCTGCCACAACAGCCTGCATGGCGAGAAGGTGGGATTCGGAATTCTGGTGCAACTGCGGCTGGAGGAGAAGCTCGGCGGCAACCGGCTGGCACACCAGGCCCGCCGCCAGCTCCTGCCGCTGCTCAGGGATCTCGGCCTTCCCGTCAGCCTCGCTGATCTCGGCCTCGGCCAGGTGGGGCTGCATGAGTTGCGCCAGGCCTGCCGCTTCGCCTGTCGCCCCAACTCCGATCTGCACCATCTGCCCTTCCCGGTGAGCGACACCGATCTGCTCGAAGCGCTGATCAGCGCCGAGGCCTTGCCGGAACCCTCCGAGACCAGCCGGAGGCGCGGCGCTTGACCAACCGGGAGCTGCTCGAGGCAGCCGCCCGCAACCTGCTCGATCCCCAGGGCCGGGCGCTGCTTCAACACGTGGAGTGGTGGAGCTTGGCCGATGGCGACCACACCCCTGACCTGGCCACAGAGCCCTATCCCCTGATCCGGATCGGCACGGGCCCACCGGTGCTGCTCCTGCATGGCTTCGACAGCTGCGGGCTCGAATTCCGACGTCTCGCCCCCCTGCTCGCCAGCGATCACACCCTGCTGATTCCCGATCTACACGGCTTTGGCTTCTCGCCCAGACCGAAGCCGGAACAGGGTCGCTACGGCCCCGAGGCGGTGCTCCAGCACCTGGAGGCACTGCTGGATCATCTGCCTCAAGACCAGCCCCTGGGCCTGATCGGTGCCTCCATGGGGGGAGCGGTGGCGATGGAACTGGCGCGCCGTCAGCCGAAGCGCATCGCGCGACTGCTGCTGCTCGCACCGGCCGGACTCGATGGCCGGCCGATGCCGATTCCCCCCGGACTGGATCGGCTTGGCGTCTGGTTTCTCTCCCGCCCCGGCGTGCGCCGGGGGCTGTGCCGGCAGGCCTTCGCCGATCCGGAGCGCAGCGTCGGCGACGCCGAACTGCAGATCGCCTCGCTTCAGCTCCAGGTGCCGGGTTGGGGCCCCTCCCTGGCGGCCTTCGCCCGCAGCGGTGGCTTCGCCGGCTGCGGCAGCCCGCTGCCTCCCCAGCCTCTGCATGTGCTCTGGGGCAAGAACGACCGCATCCTGCGTCCGCCCCAATGGCGCGCGGCCATGGCCTTGCTGGGAGAGAGGCTGGAGGAGGTGACAGACTGCGGTCACCTGCCCCATCTGGACCAGCCCCAGCTGGTGGCCCGCCGCTGGCGGCAACCGGAGATGCCGTCATGACCGACACCAGCGACCGTTCCGGCCCGCTTCTGCAGCTGCTCGCCAACGGCCTGGGCCTCTGGATCCGCAGCCAATGCGATGAGGTGGGGGAATTGAACCTGCGCCTCAATGGTTCAGCCCTGCAGTTGCTGCGCGGTCGGCTCGTATCGGTGGAGCTGAAGGCGCGGCGGGTGACCTTCCAGGGGTTGCCGATCCAGCATGCGCAACTGCGCAGCGGGCCCCTGCATGTGAATCTGCGCCCCGGCCTGCCCCAGCTGCAGGATGCCTTCCAATTGAACGGAGAGGTGACGATGCTGGGTACGGATCTGAACCGGGCCCTGCTCAGTGAGCGCTGGCGTTGGCTGGGTGACTGGCTGGCCGCCCAGTTGATGGGTTTGCCCACCCTGGGCAGCCTGTCGGTCGACAACGACGTGCTTCTGCTGGAGGCGCCGGTGATCAATGCGGGCGATGCGATTCGACGGCGCTTCCGCCTGCAGGCGGCGGCGGGCACGCTGGAAATTCGCCATCTCGAGGCCGAAGAGGCGGTACAGCTGCCGATGGACCCCGGCATTCAGATCCAGGAGGCGCGGCTGCAGGGGGGCCAGCTGCATCTGCGCGGCGAAGCGAGCGTGACCCCCTGAGGCGGTCGGTCCGGCTCAGGGCATCAGGGGCAGCACCAGGGTGACGGCGTAAAACACCACCGCCGGTGTGAACAGGTAGCTGTCGATTCGATCGAGGATGCCGCCATGCCCCGGCAAGGCATCACCGGAATCCTTGAGTCCCGCATCCCGCTTCATCATCGATTCGGTGAGATCGCCCACGAGAGCGAACAGCGCCACCAGCGCCCCGAGCACGCCACCGAGCCAGGGGGCCATCGGCCACTGCAGCAGCACGGCGAAGCCGATGCCCACGAGCACGGCGGCAATCAAGCCACCGAAGGCGCCCTCCACGGTCTTGCCCGGGGAGATCGGCGAGAGCGGCAGGCGTCCGAAGCGGCGGCCGATCGCGTAGGAGCCGATGTCGCTGGCGACGATCATCAGGCAGGCCATCAGGGTGATCACCATGCCGGCGGTGATCCAGCCGCTGCACCAGGGGGGCAAACGGACAAGAGACGGAGCGAGATCGATGGCGCTGAGATTGCGCAAGCGCAGCCAGTGGCTGGGAAGAAACCCCAGATAGAACAAGCCGAAGATCGAGGCGGCGATGTCGGCGATCGAACCGGTGACCGGTTGCAGCAGCAACCAACCGCAGATCGCGGCCCCGGAGAGGGGAAGCACGGCGGCGGCCAGATGGGAGGGCAACCCACCCGCCACCCCCCACTGGGTGCTGATCAACAGCAGCTGACAGGCCACCAGGGTGGTTTTCGTGGCCGGCCGGATCCCGGTGAACTGGGCCATGCGGAAAAATTCCAGCAGGCCGAGATGCACGATCACACCAACGGCGAGGGTGAACCACCATCCGC
Source organism: Synechococcus sp. RS9909 (assembly GCF_014279595.1). Classification (NCBI taxonomy): domain Bacteria; kingdom Bacillati; phylum Cyanobacteriota; class Cyanophyceae; order Synechococcales; family Synechococcaceae; genus Synechococcus; species Synechococcus sp. RS9909. Next base: position 996,793 of record NZ_CP047943.1, on the reverse strand, counting down.
CCAAGCCAACCACCAGCAGTCCGAACGCTCCAGCAAGGAGGCCACTGCTGAGTCGCTGCATCGGCGACCCTCAAGCCACAATGTTCACCATAGCTGCGATCTGATCCGGCCAAAGCTGGCGCTGCTCCTGCAGCCAGCGCAGCCTGGACCGATCCAGCCGCTCCCCCGGAATCACCAGAGGAATCCCAGGTGGGTAGGGGCAGATCAGCTCAGCGGCGATCGCACCACAGGCGTCGTCGAGCGGCACGGCGCGCTGCGGCCCCCGCCAGGCCTCCACCAGGTGACGCTCCGGGGTTCCCAGCAGCGGCAATGGCGGCGGCGTGAACGGAGGCAGGGGGGTGGCGTTGCCCAGCGCGAGCCGGAGCTGCTGCCAGCGGCGCAGCATCCGCCCCGCCAGGCCCCGGTGCCGAGCGAAACCGAGGCAGAAGGTGAGGCATCCCGGTTCGGGTAACTCAGCGATCAGCCGCCGCTGCAGGAGCCAGGCATCGGCCTCAAGACCGTTGATGCCGGCAGCGGCCGTGTGCCAGATCAGGCGCAGGGGGTCTGGGGTGCGAAGCAGGGGCACACCGGCAGCGCTGAGCCGATCCGCCAGGGCCCGCCCCTGATCCAGACGCCGCCGCAGCAACCGGCGACCCCGGGGCTCCTGCCACGCCCGCAGGGCGGTCTCACAGGAAGCGAGCAGCAGGGCACTGGGGCTGGTGGTCTGCAGCCAGCCCAGGCAGCGCTGGACCAGCTCCGGGTCCACCCGGGTGCCCTGGCACCAGAGCACGGCGGTCTGGCCGAGGCCGGCGGCGGATTTGTGCAGCGAATGCACCACCAGATCAGCCCCAGCCGCCAGCGATGAGCTGGGCAGGGCAGGGTCAACGCCGGGCTGGAGATGGGCACCATGGGCCTCATCCACCAGCACGGACAGGCCGCGCTGGTGAAGCAGGGCCACCAGCGGCAGCGGATCGCTGGCATAGCCGTGATAAGTGGGATGCACGAGCACGGCCGCCGCAGGCGTCTGACCCTGGCGGTCGAGCTCCGCCAGAACGCGCTCCAGCCAGGCCGCCTCCAGGGCGCCCACATGGCCGCGATCGCTCAGAAAGGGCAGATCGAACAGCAGCGGCGTCAGGCCTCCCAGGGCGCAGGCCTGGATCAGGCTGCGATGGGCGTTGCGGGGCATCAGCACCGTCTGCCCCGGTGACGCCAATGCCAACAGGGCCGCCTGGAGCAGCCCCGTTGCGCCATTGACGCCGTACCAGCAGGCGGAGACCCCGACCACGGCGGCGGCAGCCCGTTGACTGGCGGCCACCGCTCCTTCGTTTTGGAGTGGACCACCGATCAGGGGCAGCTCCGGCAGATCCCAGCTGCCGGGCCGGCGGCGCAGCAGGCGCCGCATCACCGCAGGCAGACCAGCGCCCCGGCCATGGGCAGGAAGATGCAGGGCATCGATCGGGGCCGCGAAACGACCGGATCGCAGGTGCGACAGCAATGCAGCCATCCGTCTCCCCAGGGGACCCCTAGCCGGAGTGCATCATCAACCAAGGCCCTCTCACTAGATTCAGCCTGAGGGGTGTGCGGGCATGACAGGCAGCAACGGAACCAAGGCTGGGCGATCGCGCTTCTGCGAACCGGAGATCCGCTACGCCCCAGGCCGCGATGCCCGCTGGTTGCTGCTCCGCCCCTGGATCGCGATTCCGCGGGCCGTTCAGATTCTCTGGGCCCTGATCGGACTGCTGCTCAGCCTCCTGATCCGCGGCGGCAGCAGCGATGCCCAGGTGCAGCGCAACCTGGCCCGCCGCCTGCTGCGCACGCTCACCGATCTGGGGCCCTGTTTCATCAAGGTGGGGCAGGCGCTCTCCACCCGGCCCGACCTGATCCGGCGCGACTGGCTCGATGAACTGACCCGCCTCCAGGATGATCTCCCCCCCTTCCACCATGCGATCGCCCTGCAGACGGTGGAGGAGGACCTCGGTGCTCCGGTGGAGCAGCTGTTCGCCGACTTCCCCGATGCGCCCGTAGCCGCCGCCAGTCTCGGCCAGGTGTATCGCGCCCGGCTGCACGGCCAGCACTGGGTGGCGGTGAAGGTGCAACGCCCGAATCTGCCCTTCATTCTCCGGCGCGACATGGTGCTGATCCGCAGTCTCGGCGTGCTCACAGCACCGTTTCTGCCCCTGAACCTGGGCTTTGGGCTGGGGCAGATCATTGATGAATTCGGCCGCAGCCTCTTCGAAGAAATCGATTACGGCTGTGAGGCCGACAACGCCGAACGATTTGCCGCCCTGTTCGCCGATAACCCAGCGGTCACGATCCCCAAGGTGGAGCGATTGCTCTCCAGCCGTCGCGTGCTCACCACCAGCTGGATCCACGGCACCAAACTGCGCGACAGGCAGGAACTGAGGGCGCAGCACCTCGATCCCAGTGCCCTGATTCGCACCGGCGTGATCAGCGGCCTGCAGCAATTGCTCGAGTTCGGCTATTTCCATGCCGATCCCCACCCCGGCAATCTGTTTGCGCTGAGTGGCCGCAGCGGCGATCTGGGCCACGTGGCCTACGTCGATTTCGGGATGATGGATTCGATCAGCGATGCCGATCGCCTCACCCTCACCGGTGCGGTGGTGCATCTGATCAATCGCGACTTTGCGGCCCTGGCCAAGGATTTCCAGACCCTGGGCTTTCTGGCCCCCGATGCCGATCTGAGCCCGATCATCCCGGCGCTGGAGGAGGTGCTCGGCGGCAGCCTCGGTGATGCGGTGGGCTCCTTCAACTTCAAGGCGATCACCGATCGGTTCTCGGAGCTGATGTTCGATTACCCCTTCCGGGTGCCGGCCCGTTTCGCCCTGATCATCCGGGCGGTGGTGAGCCAGGAGGGCCTGGCGCTGCGGCTCGACCCCGACTTCAGGATCATCGCCGTGGCCTATCCCTACGTGGCGCGGCGGCTGCTGGCGGGCGACACCCGCGAGATGCGCGAGAAACTCCTGGAGGTGATCTTTGATGGCGACGGCCATCTGCGGATTGAACGCCTGGAGAACCTGCTCAACGTGGTGGGCGAGGAGGCGACCAGCCCTGGCCTCGATCTGCTGCCCGTGGCCGGAGCGGGCCTGAGGCTGCTGTTCGGCCGGGATGGCTCCGATCTGCGCAAGCGGCTGCTGCTGACGCTGATCAAGGATGACCGGCTCAGCACCGACGACATCGGCGCCCTGATGGGCCTGCTCAGGCGCACCTTCAGCCCCAGACGGGTGGCCGGCGGCATGTTGCAACGGCTCAACCCCCTCGCGGTGGCTTGAGTCCGATAGGGTCAGCGCTTGCATCCGCCCTGCTACAGGGAGTTCGGCCCTCCATGGCACCAGTCCCCGACTTCGCTCCGATCGATGCCCAACAGGCCGAGCTCGATGTGCTCTCCGGTGCCTTCGGCGACCTGAGCGCCAACGACATCCTGCTCGAGTACGCGCCGCTGAGTCAGCCGCCCTATCTGGTGGCCGGCCTCGGCTTGGCGATCGGCGTGCTCTGCGGCCTCACCTTTGCCCAGCTGGTGCAGGATCGCCTGAACGGCTGGAAGCAGGATCGGCTGGCGCTGCTGCCCCTGGGAACGGCAGAAACGACGATGAGCTACACGGGCACCCTGCTCGGCGTCACCCTGTTCATCGGCGGTTCGCTCCAGGTGTTCGGCTTTGCATCCGGTGCTGCCTATCTCGTTGCCCTGCTGCTGTCGCTCCTCACCGGTGGGGCGCTGTGGGTGCAGCTGGAGCGGCTGATGCGCCAGGTGGAGAGCGGCAACTTCAAGGCGGTCGACTTCGACAACTTCGACGAGTTTTTCTGATTTTCTGAATCCAACTCAAGCCGCCACGTAGGCCTCCAGTTGGCCATCGAAGCGGCGCAGCATCTCCAGCCCTTCGCGCTCGAGCCGGCGGGTGCGATCACGGCTCATCCGCAACGACTTGGCGATCCCGGTGAGGCTCATCGGCTCTTCGCCGTCCATCCCATACCGCATCCGCAACACACGCCGTTGCAGGTCTGGCAGTTGTTCCAACAGATCCCGCAGGTCGCCCTTCAGGCACTCCACCTCCACCTGCTCCTCCGGCAATTCACCATCACCCGCCAGGAGCTCCAGCAATTCAGTGTCATCCCCATCCCCCACCTTCATCTCCAGGCTCACCGGTTGACGTGCCCGGCACATCAGGTCTTTCACCTCCTCCTCCGGCAGTTCCACAAACCCCGCCAGTTCCGTCACCGTTGGTGTGCGCCCCAGCTCCTGGCTCAGTTCTCGCTGCCCTTTCTTCAGTTTGTTGAGCATCTCGGTGATATGGATCGGCAGCCGAATCGTGCGGCTCTTCTCCGCTATCGCCCTCGTGATCCCCTGCCGGATCCACCAATACGCATACGTGCTGAACTTGTAGCCCCGCGTTGGATCGAATTTCTCCACTCCCCGCACCAGGCCGATCGTTCCCTCCTGGATCAGGTCCAGCAGTTCCATATTCCGCTTGGTGTATTTCTTGGCCACACTCACCACCAAGCGCAGATTCGCCGCCACCATCCGCTCCTTGGCGCGGCGGCCCGCCTGCAGCTTCCGCTTCAGTTGCAGCGCACTCAACCCCGCCGCTGTCGCCAGCTCCGCTGCCGGCACCGCCTCACCACCGCGCTGATCGCGCAGCTCAGCCTCCAGTGCCTCCAGCTCCATCAGCTCCTGCACCTGGCGACCCAACGTGATCTCCTGCTGATGGCTCAGCAACGGCACACGACCGATGTCCCGCAGGTAGGAGCGCACCAGATCGACGTCAGAGAGAACGGACAGGGGAGCCATGCGTCATTACGAAACCGATCTGTTTCGTAATTTACCATCGTTTACAGGCATCGCCGCCCTCCCCGGGCAAGGTTGCACCGCCTGGGCAGAATGGCGCAAGAGCGGAGCTTCCCGGTGATCAGCCCAGCCGCCACGGCCGTCAGCACGGCCCGGCTTCTCCTGGTGGAAGACGATGAATCGATCCGGGAAACGGTTCGCGAAGCCCTGAAAGCCGAAGGGTTTGATGTGCTGGCCTGCGGCGATGGCGCCGAAGCGCTGGCCGCCCTCACCGACGCCGCCGCCGAACCGGTCGATCTCGTGGTGCTGGACCTGATGCTTCCCGGCCTCGGTGGTCTCGATCTCTGCCGTCAGCTGCGCAAAAACGACAACAGCACCCCGATCCTGGTGATCAGCGCCCGCGACAGCGAAACCGATCGCGTGCTCGGCCTGGAGGTGGGTGCCGACGATTACCTGGTCAAACCCTTCGGCCTGCGCGAACTGGTGGCCCGCTGCCGCGCCTTGTTGCGCCGCTCCCAGCAACCCTCCAGCAGCGAAGCGCCGCCCCAGGTGTACCGCCACGAAAACCTCTGCCTGTTTGCCGAGGAATGCCGTGTCAGCCGCGATGACAAGGACCTGAGCCTCTCCCCGAAGGAATACAAAATCCTCGAGCTGTTCATCAAGAATCCCCGCCGGGTGTGGAGCCGTGATCAACTGCTGGAGCGCATCTGGGGCATCGATTTCGTCGGCGACACCAAAACCGTGGATGTGCACATCCGCTGGCTCAGGGAGAAGATCGAAGACGAACCCTCCGCACCGAAACACATCCGCACCGTGCGCGGTTTCGGTTACCGCTTCGGCTGAGGCAGGCGATGGCAGAACAGCTCGGCCTGGGCCTGGTGCTGGGGGCAGCGATCGGAGTGGGCGTCAGCTGGGCAGGCCAACGACAGCAGCGCCAGAGGCGGTCTCAGCAGGGTGCGCTGCTCCAGGGCAAGACCCTCACCACCCCCCAGCTGCTCGCCTGGATCGATGCCGCCACCCAGGGATGGCTGATCCTCACCCCCGACCTCACCATCGCCTACATCAACGAAAAGGCGGAGCGGTTGCTGCAGATCTCCCGCAACCTGCTTGTGCGCGGCCAACCGCTCGAAGAGGTGCTCTCCATTCCCGAGCTGGAGGAGGCGATCGTGCAGGTGCGTCACCAGCAACGTCCCCAGCGCACGGAATGGGAGTGGCAGAGCGACCCACTCGAAGCGATCGTGCTGCCCGGATCGGATGAATGGCTGCTCGTGCTGCTGCAGAGCTGTCGCTCCCTCGAAGCCCAGCAACAGCAACAGGAGCGCTGGGTCAGCGATGTGGCCCACGAACTGAAAACGCCCCTCACCGCCCTGATGCTCGTGAGCGATCGGCTCGAATCCGCCGTGCAGGGGCAAGACACCGTGCTGGTGGAGCGCCTTCAGAAGGAGTTACGGCGGCTGCAGCTGATGGTGGAAGACCTGCTCGAACTCTCGCGCCTCGAAAACAGCCTGCCCCGCGACGCCCAGGCCTACAGCGCGCTCTGCCTCGACAACCTGGTGGAGAACGCCTGGACGAGCATCCGCCCCCTCGCCGAAGAGCGCGGGGTGTCGCTGGCCCTGCAAAGCGATGAGCCGGCACCCCTGCACGGCGACCAGCGGCGCCTGCACCGGGCCATTCTGAACCTGCTCGACAACGCCCTGCGCTATTCCCCCGACCACAGCCAGGTGGAGGTCGAGATCCTGCCCAGCGGTGGCTGGTGGCTGCTCTCGATCCGGGACCATGGCCCCGGCCTCAGCGAGAAGGATCTCAGCAACATGTTCCAGCGCTTCTACCGCGGCGATCCCTCCAGGGCGCGCTCGAACCGCAGCGGCAGCGGTCTCGGCCTGGCGATCGTGCAGCAGATCGCCGTCAATCACGGTGGACGCATCCAGGCCCGGAACCACCCCGAAGGCGGCACGAATGTGGAGCTGCTGCTCCCCAAGGGTGGCCAGGCAGCTTGACCGGGGAACGCCTCCAGAAACTGATCGCCGCCGCGGGCCTCTGTTCCCGCCGCAAAGCGGAGGAGCTGCTGCGGCAGCAACGGGTGCGCGTGAATGGCCAGATCGTGGCGCTGGGCGATCGGGCTGACCCGGAGCAGGACCGGATCTGTGTGGATGGCCGGCCCTTGCGGGCCCCCGAGGCCACCCGGTTGCTGCTGCTCAACAAACCGGTGGGGGTGATCAGCAGCTGCTATGACCCCCGCGGCCGTCGCACCGTGCTCGATCTGATTCCGAACCACCTCCGCCGCGGCCTCCACCCGATCGGACGGCTCGATGCCGACAGTCGCGGCGCCCTGCTGCTGACCAACCGCGGCCAGCTCACCCTGAGGCTCAGCCATCCGCGCTATGCCCACAGCAAGACCTACCGGGTCTGGCTGGAGGGCGATCCATCGCCTCAGCACCTGCAGAGCTGGCGCGACGGGGTGTGGCTGGATGGGCAGCGCACCCAGCCGGCGACGGTGCAACGCCTCCGCCGCGAAGGCGGCCGCACCCTGCTGGAGGTGACCCTGCAGGAGGGCCGCAACCGCCAGATCCGTCGCACCGCGGACCAGCTGGGCCATCCGGTGCTCGACCTGCAGCGGATCGCGATCGCCGGAATCCCGCTGGGATCCCTGGCGGAGGGTGAATGGCGGGCCCTGCACAGGGGAGAATGGCGCCATCTGATGCCCGAAACGGGGCAGCCGACGACGCGCCGATGAGGTTTCCCGGGATCTGGCGACGGCGCAAGCGCGATCAGGCTGTGGTGAGCCCCGGCAACGACGGTGTGGATCCCTTGCTCGCCGCCGGCCAGCTGCTGCGGGAACGCCGGGAAGAACGCAACCTCTCCCTGCGCGATCTCTCCCGCGACATGAGGATCACCACCCCGGTGCTCGAGGCCCTGGAGAAAGGGTGGCGTGACCGCCTGCCCGAAGCGGCCTACCTGGGCGCCATGCTCAGCCGCCTGGAGCACCACCTGGATCTGGATCCAGGCAGTCTCAACGGTGCCTTACCCCCGGTTCAGCCCTCACGCCTGCAGGGCCGACAACGGGGTGCGTCCCGATTCACGATCGGCAGCATTGACATCTTCACCACCTGGCAGGGCAGCGTCGTGTATGCCCTCGTGATGGTGGGGTCCCTGCTGGCCCTGAATCAGCAACAGCGCTACCTCGCCATGCGCAACAGCCTCAGCCTCAACCCGATTCCGCCCAGCAGCGACGATCTCCAGCTCGCCCCCGCCGCCAGCGATCCGGCCCTCCAGGGTCTGCGCCCACTGGATGAAGCGCGCCGGCGCCCCCTCAGTCAATGGCTGCCGCCGCGGCAAGAAGCCGAAGCCAACAACACCCCTGCCCGCACCGGAGTGCTGGAACTGGCGCTCAACCGCCCCAGCGCCATCCGTTTCATCAGCGCCGGCGGCGATCGCAGCCAACTCAACGGTGCCCAGGGCAAGCTCAGCCTCCAGTTGCTCCCACCCTTCAGCCTCAGCATCGAACCAGCGCCCACGGCCACCGATCAGGTGCTCTGGAACGGTGCTCCCCTCAGCGCCAGCAAAGACCAACCCGGCACTTACCGCCTGCCCCAGACGGCGCCGCGCTCTCCGTAACCCTTGAGCGCCCCCTCCAGCGCCGCCGGTTCCACCGCCAGCCGCCAGGTCCAGTTGCCGCCCACCGTGCCGGGGGTGTTGAAGCGGGCGGCATCGTCGAGATGGAGCAGATCCTGAAGCGGTGCCACCACCAGCCAGGCGCTGGTGGCCAGACCCAGCTCCAGCAACTGCCAACCCGGCGCCTCCACCGCCCCCCCCACCAAAGCGGTCAGCCGCTGCCGCGCCGCCTCATCCAGGCCCTGCCACCAGCCGATGCTGGTGGGGTTGTCGTGGGTACCGGTGTACACAACCCAGCGCTCCCCCTTGATGTTGGCGGGCAGGTAGGGGTTGTCGGGATTGCCGTCAAAGGCGAACTGAAGAATTTTCATGCCCGGCAGCGCAAAGCGATCCCGCAGCCGCTCCACATCGGCGGTGACCACACCGAGATCCTCCGCCACCAGGGGCAACACGCCCCCGGCATCGCGGCGAAGTCGCCGCAGCAGCGAGGCTCCTGGCGACGGCCGCCAACTGCCCCGCATCGCCGTGTCATCAGCGCCGGGCACCGCCCAGTAAGCCGCCAGGGCACGGAAATGGTCGAGGCGGAGCAGATCCGCCAGTTGCCACTGACGCCGGAAGCGTTGGCGCCACCAATGGAAGCGGCTGAGCCGATGCCGCCACCAGCGATACACCGGTGTGCCCCACAGCTGGCCCGTGGCGGAGAAGTAATCCGGCGGCACACCGCTCTGGAGCATGAGCTCCCCCGCCGGCGTCAGCGCAAAGAGCTGGCGATGGCTCCAGACATCGGCGCTGTCGCGGGCCACATAGAAGGGCAGATCGCCGAACAGACGCACCCCCAGATCCTGGGCCAGGCTGCGGAGGGCCTGCCACTGCCGATCGGCATGCCACTGGAGCAGGCGCTGACGCTGCAGCGCAGGCCCATGCTCCCGGCGCCACTGCTCCAGGGCCCGGCGCTGACGTTGCGCCAAAGGCTCCGGCCAGGTCCACCACGGCCGCCCCTCCTGCTGGCGACGCAGTTCCATGAAGGCGGCGTGATCCTCCAACCAGAACGCCTGCTGGGAACACCAGCTCGCGAAACGACGCTGACGCGCCGCCGACTGCTGCGGCCAGGCCGCCAGCAGCGCCTCGCCGAGGGCGGCGGCCCGGCGCTCGGCCAGGGCCAGATCCACCGCCCCACCGGAGGAAGCCTGGGCGTTCTGGCCGGGGAGGCCGCTCAGGCTCTCGGGCGCCAGGTAGCCCTCCGCCACCAGCGCATCGGCATCGAGAAACCAGGGGTTGAGCGCGAAGCTCGACGGTGAGCTGTAGGGAGAGCCGGTGCCGTCGGGAGGGGCCAACGGCAGCACCTGCCAGACGCGGATGCCATGGCGAGCCAGCAACTCCAGCCAGCGCTGGGCCGCAGCACCGAAACCGCCACACACCGGACTGCCTGGAAGGGCGGTGGGGTGCAGCAACACACCGAGTTCACGCATGTTGGCTCTTCAGGTGGATGGGAGGCGATAGCGCTCCACGATGCGACGGGCGAACGCCGGCAGATGCCGATCCACCACCTCCGGATGATGGCGACGTAACCAGAGCGCGTTACGGGTGAAGTGGGAATCGATCGAGAAACGGCCATATTCCAGGCCCTTCGGTCCGATGCGCTGCACCACCCAACCCACCAGCTCCGCCAGCCACATCGGCAGGCGCACCGCCTTGTCGTAGGCATCGATGCCCTGCTGCACCGCGGCGCGGCGATCACCGCGACTGGTGACCGGCGCCAGATCGAGATCGGCCTCGATCAGATCGAGCAGGGCAGCGCCGCGTTGATTGCGCACCACCAACCACTGGCGGCCATACTCCGCCCCCATGTAGCCCACCACCAGATCCGCGCCCGCATTCACATAGTCGAAGCAGCTGAGGCAGCTGGGGGCGAACACATCCTTGAGGCGGGGCGTGTCGAGCCCGAAGAACGGCACCGTTTCCTGGCGGCCGTCGCGGTGGCGGAAGTGAATGCGGAAATCCTGCATGAACTCGTAGTGCACCACCGTCTCCGGTGAATCGCTGGCGCTCTCCAGAAACGTCTGCAGCCCCTGGCGTGAGACGTTGTCAACGCAGGGCAGACCGAGCACGTACAGCGCATCGAGCGGCAGGGTGTCCTCAACGGCGCGCAAGGCCTGGATCTGACAGCCGACACCGATCGCCAGCAGGTTGCGGATGCCACTGCCGGGCAGCTGTTCCAACACCGAGAGGTTGTTGGACAGGGTCGGTTTGTTGACGCGGGCCGCCATCACCTCCTCGGGCGTGCGGGCGAGCACGGGCACCGGGGTGAAGCGATCCTCCGGACTCTGTTGCACGCAGAGCACGGCATCCACCAGGCCTCGCTCCAGCGCCTTGGCCCCCAGATGGCTGACGATGCCGGTCCACTGGGCACCGTCGATCGGCGCGCGCATCCGGGCGGTGACCATGCGCTCGTGCACACCGAAATAGAGCTCGTCCTCCTGATCGAGATCGCGGGAGCGACCGTGAGAACGCCGCTCCATCGCCTCGAAATCCTGGTGCAGAAAGGCGCAGGCCCGTTTGACATACGCCACCCAGCGGGAATCGCAGAGACCACAGTCACTGCAGAGATCCCTGGCCGGGCGGACCGTGCCGCGCGCCATCGGCCGGGCCCGATCGTGGGGGGCGGGAGTCGCGGAAGTCTGGGTCACGAAGCGGTTGGGTCCTGGGAGGCTTCCAACGCTAATGAGCGGGAGCTGGGCGAGACTGGGCGTCGTTCTGTTCTGGCCGGTTGATGACCCCGCAGCAGCGCCGCTGGCTGGGCCAGCATCCGACGCGCACCCTCTTGCGGATCGCCACCGCCGCGGTGGCCGTTGGCCTGGTGGGGGCGGCCCTCAGCCTGGTGTGGCCTGAAGCGGATCGGGTGGCTGCTGATGTGCCCTCCGCCGAGGATCCCACCAGCCTCGCCCCCTTCCCCAGCCGCCCGGTCACGGTGCTCGTGGTGGGCGTCGATGCCGATCGGGTGGAGGATTCGATCAATCAGGCCGCCCCCAAGGGCGCTCCGAATGCCGACATGGTGATGCTGGTGCGGTTCCTGGCCGGCCAACCGCTCCAGATCCTGCAGCTGCCCGTGGAGCTGGCCGTGCATCTGCCCGGTCGCAAAGCAATGCAACCCCTGGGGGCCAGCTATCGCCTCGGTGGTGTGGCGCTCACGACCGATGTGGTGCGCGAGCTGGTCGGTCTGCCCGCGGATGAACCGGAGCGGTATGTGGTGGTACCGCGCCGGGCGCTCCGCGATCTGGTGGATGGACTCGGTCAGGTGGAGGTGACCCTGAATCAGTCGTACAGCCACACCGACCGCAGCCAGAATTACAAGGTGAACCTCCAGGCAGGACGCCAGACCCTGAACGGTGCCCAGGCCGAACAACTGGCGCGCTTCCGTGCCACGCCCCTCGAGGAACAGGCGCGGCGCATTCGCCAGCAATGGCTGCTGCTGGCAATCAGCGAGCAGTTGCGTCAACCCAATGCCATCACCCTCCTGCCCGGGCTGCTTGGTGAAGTGGCGTCGGAGGTGAACAGCAACCTCAGCAGTGGCGAGTGGCTGAGCCTGGCGGCGGCCAGCCTCAGCAGCGACCAACCGCCCCGGATCAGCACGCTTCCCCTGGCGCCCCGCGCCGGCAAGCAGACCCTGCGCCAGTTGAAGGCGGATGCCAGCCGACCCCTCTGGCCAGGCGGGTCTTCAACTGATCGACCAGGGGGGTGAGGTCATCAGCGGGGTCTCCCTGTTCGAGGCAGACCCCGCACCAGGGCAGACCATCGCGGCGGCGACGCTCGGGTCGCCAGGCACCACCCAGCTGAACGAGCCCCAGCAGGGGCACGCGAAGGCTGGTGCAGAGCGCCGCGTAGGCGGGCACCACGCCGGGGATGGTGCCATCGGCGCTGGGCGCGGCCACCAGGAGCGTGGGCTGGCGCCAGGCCGCCAGGGCCTCCAGCCAGCCGGCGCCATCGGGGCGCTCGGCCGCCGCATCACCAGTCAACCGCAGCAGCACGGGGTCGGGTTCCCCGGCGAGGGCCGCCAGCAGGGGGTCGGGGGCTTCACCGCAGGCGTGGTGACGCAGGGGACGGCCCCAGGCACTCGCCAGCGCATCAGCGGCCTGGCGCATCCGCAACTCGGGCTGCAGGCCCGCACCGATCAGAACCAGGTGGTGTTCGGGCATGGCGCAACCCTATCGGGAGCGACGCAGCACTACCATCGGAAACAACTGTCCTCGTCTGCGGGCCCGTGACCAGTTTCCTGACTGCAGCCCGTGCCGAACAGGAGAAAATCCAGCAAGACACCCGCCGCCTGCGCCTCTTCAGCGGCACGTCGAACCCGTCCCTGGCACGGGAAATCGCGGCCTATCTGGGCGTTCCCGATGGCCCTCGGGTGTGCAAGCGCTTCGCTGATGGTGAGCTCTACGTGCAGATCCAGGAATCAATCCGTGGCTGCGATGTGTTCCTGATCCAGCCCACCTGCGCTCCGGTGAACGACCACCTGATGGAGCTGCTGATCATGGTGGATGCCTGCCGGCGTGCCTCGGCCCGGCAGATCACGGCCGTGGTGCCCTACTACGGCTACGCCCGCGCCGACCGCAAAACCGCCGGGCGGGAATCGATCACCGCCAAACTCACCGCCAACCTGCTGGTGACCTCGGGGGTGGATCGGGTGCTGGCGATGGATCTCCACTCAGCCCAGATCCAGGGCTATTTCGACATCCCCTGCGATCACATCTACGGCTCGCCGGTGCTCGTGGATTACCTCTCGGCGCAGGATCTGGGTGATGTGGTGGTGGTGTCACCAGATGTGGGCGGCGTCGCCCGGGCCCGCGCCTTCGCCAAACAGATGCAGGACGCGCCCCTCGCGATCATCGACAAGCGCCGCACCGGTCACAACATGGCCGAAAGCCTCACCGTGATCGGTGATGTGGCCGATCGCACCGCCATCCTGATCGACGACATGATCGACACGGGTGGCACGATCTGTGCCGGAGCAAGGCTGTTGCGTCAGCAGGGCGCCAAACGGGTGATCGCCTGCGCCACCCATGCGGTGTTTTCGCCGCCGGCCTGCGAACGACTCTCCGCCGATGGCCTGTTCGAGCAGGTGGTGGTCACCAACAGCATCCCGATCCCCGCCGACCGCACCTTCCCCCAGCTCCAGGTGCTCTCGGTGGCCAACATGCTCGGGGAAGCGATCTGGCGCATCCATGAGGAGAGCTCCGTGAGCTCGATGTTCCGCTGAGATGAACAACTGCGACTGGCGGTGGTCCGCTGCACTCGGCCTGCTGGGGGCTCTGACAGCGGCAGTCACCCCGACGCTCCAGGCGGCCCCCCTGCCGCCGCCGCCGCCACCGATGGGCGCGGCGGCTGCCCTCCGACCAGCATCAACCCAGTTCAGCAGCCTCAAGAGTCGCCTGGCCTCGGTGGGGCGCAAGGAGACCCTTGGGGTCTGGCTCACCAACAGCCCCAGCCCCCTCTACTACGACCGGCGGCGCCTGGCGGATGCCGTCGAGGAGCTCCATCAGGCCGGGTTCACCACGCTCTATCCGAATGTGTGGAGTCGGGGCACCACCTTCCACCGCAGTCGCTTTGCCCCCGTGGAACCGGCCCTCGCCGCCGCCGGGGTCGCCATCGATCCGATCTGCACCCTGAGCGAGGAAGCCCATGCCCGCGACCTGCGGGTGATTCCCTGGTTCGAATACGGCCTGATGGAGCCAGCCGATGCCGCGGTGGTGAAAGAGCACCCCGAATGGGTGCTGCAGAAAGCCGATGGCAGCCCGATCACGATGCTGCACAACAAACCGATGGTGTGGCTCAATCCCGCCCATCCCCAGGTGCGGGAGCGCTTCATCGGTCTGGTGCTCGAGGTGATGCAGCGCTGCCGCATGGATGGGCTCCAGCTCGACGACCATTTCGCCTGGCCGGTGGAGTTGGGCTATGACCCTTACACCGTGGCGCTCTACAGCCGCGAAACCGGCGCGCCACCGCCCCGCGACCACACCAACCGGGCCTGGATGACCTGGCGTCGTCGCAAACTCACCGGCCTGCTGCGGGAGCTGCGCGCCAGCCTGGAGAAGCGAGCCCTGCCGCAACGGATCAGCCTCTCGCCAGGCCCCTTCCGCTTCGCTTACAACCACTGGCTTCAAGACTGGGAGCTCTGGGCGGTCGGCGAACTGATCGATGATCTGGTGGTGCAGAACTACGCCTACTCCCTCAAGGGCTTCGCGCGCGATCTCGATCAACCGGCCTTGCGCAAAGCGCGCGACTGGGGCTTGCCGGTGCAGATCGGGGTGCTCGCCGGTTTCGGCAAGCGAACCACACCGATGCCGGTGTTGCGCGAAAAAGTGCGCCTTGCCCGTGAACGCGGCCACGGCGTGATCTTCTTCTACTGGGAGGGGCTCTGGGGAGAACACGCCGGCGAGGAGGGGCCCGCCCTCAGGCGGGCCGCCTTCCAGGCCCTCGGCGCCAACGGCCGATGAGCGCCTTGCCCTCAAGCCTCAGCTCGCCAGCATCAGACCCACCACCTCCCGCGTGTTCGTGGAGAGATCGGCACTATCGAGAGCCTTCAGGGCCTGTTGCACCGCGTCCTGCCGAGCTGGGGCGTAACTCCGCCAACGGCTGAACACCTTGGCCATGCGTGAGGCGGTGATCGGATTGCGTTGATCGACCACGGCGATCTGCTCGGCCATGAAGCGGTAGCCACTGCCATCAGGGGCATGGAACAGCAAAGGGTTGGCGGCAAATCCGCCCAGCACGGCGCGAACGGCATTCGGTGCCATCGGATCAAAACGCGGGTGGCGCAGCAAGGCGGCCACCCGCTCCAGGCCATCCGGCCGTGGTGTGGACGCCTCCAGGGCAAACCAGCTGTCGAAAATCACAGGCCGCTCCAGCCAGCGGTCATGGAAAGCCTGCAGGGCCTGATCCCGTTCGGCGCAATCGATCGGCTGCAGGGCGCGCAGGGCGGCCCGCGCCAGGGTCATGGAGGGGCCGTTCACCGCGGCGAGAGCCTCAGCCCGCACGGCGCCATTCGCCGCGGCCGCCAACCAGCTCCAGATCAGGGCCGTGAGTTGCCGCTCCCCCTGCCCCTCGGGCCAGGGCCGGGCCAGGCCGGATGCCGCCTCCGCCAGACGCCGCTGCAACAGCGGGGCCAGCGCCGTTCCGAGCGCACTCCGCAGCGCGCAGGCAGCGCGGTAGAGCGCCGGCGGATCCGCCTCCGCCTGCAGACCTTCCAACTCGGCAGCACCGGGAAAACCGAGCAGGGTGGCGAGCACGGCAGGATCCGACTCGCCATCGGGCCCGAGCAGCACCGAGAGCGCCGTCACCATGCGCTGCTCCAGCGCCGCATCGCCGCTGCCGTTGGCCCGGGCAAGCAAGAGGCGACGCCAGAGCTGCTGCCCCGCATCCCAGCGAGCGAAGGCATCGTCGTCGTGGGCGAACAGGGTGAACAAGGCGTCGTCGCCCTGGTGGGCCTGCCAGTGCACCGGAGCGGAAAACTGCCGGAACAGCGACAGGGCCGGTGGCTGCTCGGCGACGGGTAACCCCTCCACCACCAGTGTCTGCTCCGCCTGATCCAGCACCAGCAGCCGCTCCTCACCGAGCCGCCCATCCGATCCAATCAGCGCCCAGAGCAGGGGAATCACCAGCGGCTGCTTCTGCGCCTGGCCTGGGGTGGGGGGAGTGGCCTGCTGCAGCTCCAGCGTCAGACGCCCCTTGCCTGCCTCCCACTGGCTCTGCACGGTCACCGTGGGCGTGCCGGCCTGGTGATACCAACGCTGAAACTGGCTCGGATCAAAGCTGAGGGGCTCGCCCTTGGCACAGGCCCCCTCGAGAATGGCCGCCACGAAATCCTCTGTGGTGGCTGCCTCGCCATCATGACGCTGGAAGTAGAGGCGCATGCCGGCCATGAAGCGCTCCTCCCCCAGCAGGGTGCGCAACATGCGGATCAGCTCGGCACCCTTTTCGTAGATCGTAGTTGTGTAGAAATTATCGATCGCCTGATAGGCGTCGGGCTTCACCGGATGGGCCGTTGGACCGGCATCCTCGCGGAACTGGGTGTTGCGCAACATCGCCACATCCTCGATTCGCTTCAGTGCAGCGGAATGGAGATCGGCGGTGAAGCACTGATCACGGAACACGGTGAGCCCCTCCTTGAGGGAGAGCTGGAACCAGTCGCGGCAGGTGATCCGATTCCCCGACCAGTTATGGAAATATTCATGGGCAACAACGCTCTCAATCCTCTCCAGTTCGCCATCGGTGGCCGTTTCCGCATCGGCCAACACCAGTTTGGAGTTGAAGATATTGAGGCTCTTGTTCTCCATCGCGCCCATGTTGAAGTGGCGCACGGCGACGGTGTTGAACTCGTCGAGGTCGTATTCGAGGCCATACACCTGTTCATCCCAGGCCATGGATCGTTTCAACGAGGCCATCGCATGGGCGGTGTAAGGCTCATCGCCGGGTTCCACATGCAGACGCAGGTTGACGCTGCGGCCGGAACGGGTCAGGAAGCGATCACGCACCTCCCGCAGATTGCCCGCCACCAGGGCAAAGAGATAGGAGGGTTTAAGAAAAGGATCGTCCCAGATCGCCTCATGGCGTGAGGGATCCCGCGCCAGAGGTCCGCTGCTGACGGCGTTGCCGTTAGAGAGCAGCACTGGATAGCGCTCCCGGTCGGCCTCGATGCGCACCCGGAAACGGCTGAGCACATCCGGCCGGTCGGGATGGAAAGTGATGCGCCGAAAGCCCTCCGCCTCGCACTGGGTCGTGAGCATGCCGCCGCTGGCATAGAGACCCTCCAGCGAGGTGTTGGCGTGGGGATCGAAGCGACAGACCGTGGTGAGGCTGAATGGCGCCTGCGGTGGCTGATGCAGCACCAGCGTGGTGGCATCCTGCCGATAGGCCTCGGCCGGCCAGGGCTGGCCATCCACCTGAAGACTGACCAACTCCAACGCCACACCGCGCAGTTCGAGCGTCTCAGTCACCTGATCGTCAGGCGCCTGATCCGAGCGTGGCTCGATCCGCAGAACGGTGGTGACCTGCACCTGCCGATCCCCGATCACAACATCGAGATCGATCGTGGGGATCCGGAAGGGATAGGGCCGGTAGTCGCAGAGGCGAACCAGGGCTTTCGTCTGATCGGGAGAGGTTGAAAGGGGGGCCATGCGCAGCTCTCGTTCCTGAGATCCTGACGCCTGGCCCTCGGCCACTGCGGGAGGCGGCTCCTCAGTTGCCAGCCTTCTGCTTCTTCAGCGCTTCCTCCACCTTCGCCTTCACATCAGCGGGCACTTCCTTCGGGCAGAACTGCAGCGCTCCGGTGATGATCTGAAACTCTGCACCGGCAAACAACTGCTCGTTGGTGAGTTTTGTGTTGCCGGCCGAGGCCACCTGGCCGCCGTGACGACCATTGAGGATCTGCACATAGGTGGCGGCAGCGATGCCCACCGCTTTGGGGAATTCAACGCCAGCGGCACGGGCGTTGCACACATAGGACGACCCCATACCGCGGTAGAGGAAGACATCCTCATTCGTGGCGGGTTTGGCATCGGCGTTGCCAGCACCCTGGGCGAGAACGGAGGGACCGACCAGCGCCAGTGGGGAGATCAGCAGGGGAGCTGCAAGAACAAGCCGGAGTCGGCGGGGGAGGGAGAGCAACAGTCCGAGTCAGACAACTGCGCCATGCTGCCCCATCCGAGCTGGGATGGGCCAGTGCTGGTGCTCAACTTGCGATCGGCGCCGACGCATCCTCCGTCCGGGTTTCATGGTGATGCTCCACGATCGCCAGCTCCCCGTTCTCCCAGCTGTAGATGGCCCTTGAGCGATAGCGGTCCTGATCGATCAAGCGGGTGTGTTCCAGGATGTGCCAGTCGCCATAGTGGGATTCAAAGATCACCTCGTGTTCATCCACCTGCCGGATGCGGGTGCGCACCGGCACGGCCTCCAGGTAGGCCTGATCGCGCTGCAGCTGATGCCCATTGAGGGTGGCCTCCATCACGCCCTCGCGGCGATAGCGGGGTTTGCGCTCAAAGAAATCCGTGTCGCGCTCGGGCCACCAGGTGAAGCGATAGCGGGGCAGGCCAGAGGGCGAATCAGCAAAGATCTCCACCCGGATCATCATGGTGAGGGTGAGCACCTCATCATCCGGAAAGAGGTACTGCCGACGGGAATGCCAGAGACCCAGATTGCGGGCGAACCAACGGCGCAGATGGCTGTCCAGCGGCAGCCGCTGGACGATCGGCGGATCTCCGGGGGGCTCGGAGACTCCCCGTCGTTCAAGCGGCAACAGCGGCATGGAACGCTCGGCGAAACGACAGTCTTTACCTCTTCGTCATAGCGGCTCTGCCGCGGGCTGCAAAACCCCATAAGGTGAGCGTCATCTTTGCTTCTGATCGCCCTGTGGATGGGAACGGTCCCAATCCGCGACAGCAGCTCAAGCTCCTGCTGGTGGCCGCCAGGCACCACCTCTCCAGCGGCGATCTTCGCTCCCTGATTCAGTTTCTCGAACACGAAGACTGCGGTTTCGACGTCACGCTTCAGATGTCGGACCCCACCCAGCAACCAGAACTGCTCGAGCTGCATCGGCTGGTGGTGACCCCGGCGCTGGTGAAGCTGCAGCCCTCAACGAAACAGGTGTTTGCGGGCAGCAGCATTTTTCAGCAACTGCGCAGCTGGCTGCCCCGCTGGCAACAGGATGAGGTGGTGAGCGGCCTTGGCCTCAGCCTGCAACCCACAGAACTGGATGGCAGCCGCACCCAGCGCGAGCTGCAACTGGAAGACCAACTGTTGGTGTTGCGCCAGGAAAACGAAACCCTGATCGACCGCCTCGGCGCTCAGGAACGCCTGCTGCGCATGGTGGCCCACGAACTGCGCACACCGCTGACGGCAGCCACTCTCGCCCTGCAGAGCCAACAACTCGGACAGATCGACCTGGAGCGCTTCCAGGATGTGCTCAAACGCCGCCTCGACGAGATCGCCCTGCTCTCCAAGGACCTGTTGGAAGTGGGAAGCACGCGCTGGGAGGCCCTGTTCAATCCCCAACGGCTCGACCTGGCCAGCGTGGCGGCGGAAGCGATTCTTGAGCTGGAAAAACTCTGGCTGGGCCGGGATGTGGCGATTCACACCGACATCCCCTCAGATCTGCCGAAGGTCTACGCCGATCAGCGGCGCATGCGCCAGGTGTTGCTCAACCTGTTGGAGAACGCCCTGAAATACACCCAGGACGGTGGTCGCATCGCCCTGACCATGCTGCACCGCACCAGTCAGTGGTTGCAGATCAGCATCTGCGACAGCGGCCCGGGGATTCCCGAGGAGGAGCAGCAACGCATCTTTCAGGATCGGGTGCGACTGCCACAGACCTCCGGCGGCACCTCAGGATTCGGCGTGGGCCTGTCGGTGTGCCGACGGATTGTGGAGGTGCATGGCGGCAAGATCTGGGTGGTTTCCGAACCGCGGGAGGGCGCCTGCTTTTTCTTCACCGTTCCAGTCTGGCAAGGACAGGATCAGATCAACCCGGTGGCGTCCTTGACGGAGGGTCAGTCAGACGCCTAATTTCACTGAGTGATCGGGAGCACATCCGAGCGGTCACGGCCTCGCCCCCATCGTCTAGAGGCCTAGGACACCTCCCTTTCACGGAGGCGACAGGGGTTCGAATCCCCTTGGGGGTATGACTCAATATTGACGTTACGACCGCTCTAAATAGCGGCAATAAATAGCTTCAATAGTTTCAAATTTATTATCGATCTGAAGTTGCAGATTCAGGACAGCGCGAACCGTCGCTGTGCCTCCCGCTCCACGGCGAGCAGATTGGCGGAGAGATCGCTGCGCAGCCGCTGCTCGATCAGCGCCACGGGCATGCCTAAACATCCCTGGACGGTGAGGTCATAAACCAACGAACTGCCGTCTGGCAGGGTCTGCAGACGCCAGGAGCCCTCAAAACGACGGAAGTCGCCCTTGAGCATGCGGAACTGGAGCAGGCCTTCGGGCCGATGCTCCACGAGCTCCAACTGCACCGAGGCGGAGAAACGCAGGCCCAGCAACTGCTGACTGCCCACCTGCGACAGGCGCACGCGATTGGCCTCACGCCAATCCAACGTGCTGCTGCTGAGGTTGGGAATGAAGCGGCTCAGCTGGTCGTAATCGGTGAGCACCGACCAGAGCAGATCCACACTGATGGGCGTGCGCAGCTGCACCGCCAGGCGACGTACCCCCTGGGGCAGCCGCTCCATCGTCTGCTCGATGGTCTGGCGCCGCACACCTTTCACCGGTGCCATGCCAGGGGCGATGGACTGCTGCAGTGGCAGATCAGTGGACGTCAACAGCAGAACTCCGCAGGGAAAACTGAATGAGTTGATCCGAAAATCCTAAGGAAAGCGTTGTGCAGCGGTGAACGGCAGGAGTGCTGCAGTCGGCAAACGTAACTCCTGATCTGCAACAGCGCGCCTATGATCGCGCCGTTTCCCGAGAAGGCAAAGTCCATGCGTGTCAGCACGGCTGGTTCAGGCGACTCCCAAGAACGCATGTTCACCGTGGTGGTGCTTGGCCTTCAATCAGGACGTCAGCGTCGTGCTGAACGTCGCTTCACCGTGGGCTTCAGTCAGCTTCAGGCCACCGTGCGGCGCATCACGGCCAGTGGTGGCACGATCCAAGCGGTGATTCCGGGCGCCGCTGATGGCGCCAGCCCCGCCCCTTCGTCGACACCCGCCGCCGCCGCCGTGACAGCTTCCGCCCCCAAACCCGCCCACAAGGCCGTTCCGGTCAACCTCTACAAGCCGAAATCCCCCTTCATCGGCACCGTCACCGAGAACTACAGCCTGCTGGCGGAGGGTGCGATCGGGCGTGTGCAACACATCACCTTTGACCTGAGCGGTGGCGACCCCCAGCTGCATTACGTGGAGGGCCAGAGCATCGGCATCGTTCCCGAGGGCGAGGACGCCAACGGCAAACCCCACAAGCTGCGCCTCTACTCGATCGCCAGCACCCGGCATGGCGACAACTACGCCGACCACACCGTGTCGCTCTGCGTGCGCCAGCTGCAATATGAAAAGGATGGGGAGACGGTGAACGGCGTCTGCTCCACCTACCTCTGCGACATCGAGCCCGGCAGCAAGGTGAAGATCACCGGGCCGGTGGGCAAGGAGATGCTCCTTCCCGACGACGAGGACGCCAACGTGATCATGTTGGCGACGGGCACGGGCATCGCTCCCATGCGCACCTATCTGCGTCGCATGTTCGAGCCGAAGGAGCGGGAGCTCAACAACTGGCACTTCCGCGGCAAGGCCTGGTTGTTCATGGGAGCTCCCAAAACCCCCAACCTGCTCTACGACGCCGATTTCGAGCATTATCAAGAGCAGTTCCCCGACAACTTCCGCTACACCAAGGCGATCAGCCGCGAGCAGCAGAACAGTAAGGGCGGCCGGATGTACATCCAGGATCGGGTGCTCGAGCATGCCGATGAGATCTTCGCAATGATTGAAGATCCCAAGACCCATGTGTACATGTGTGGTCTGCGGGGTATGGAACCGGGCATCGATGAAGCGATGACCGCGGCGGCCGCCGCCAAGGGGCTCGACTGGAGTGAGCTGCGGCCCCAGCTCAAGAAAGCGGAGCGCTGGCACGTCGAGACCTATTGATCCGATTGATCGGAGTGATCCGAAAGCCCGCCATCAGGCGGGCTTTTTGATGGCGAAACCATGGCGGGTTGTTCTGGAGCACTGTCAGGCCGCGGATTCCTGGTTAAACATCCAGCAGATCTCTCCGTGGCATGAGCGCAACGATCACGAACCCGCTGCGGGTCGGCCTGCGTCAGGAACGGGTCATCGCCCCCCAGTGCCTGATCATCTTTGGCGCCAGCGGTGACCTGACCCACCGCAAGCTGGTGCCGGCCCTGTTCGAACTGTTCCAGCAACGGCGTCTTCCCAGCGAATTCGCCCTGCTCGGCTGTGCCCGCCGCCCCTGGAGCGACGAGGAGTTCCGCCAGAAGATGGCGGAGGCCATGGGCGCGAAAGTCAGCGACAACCGGATGGCCTGGGACCAGTTCTCAGCCGGCATGTTTTATGAACCGGTCGACCTGCAGCAGCCGGAGGATCTGGTGAAGCTGGGGCATCGCCTCCAGGAGATCGATCGGTTGCGGGCGACGCGGAGCAACCGCACCTTTTACCTCTCGGTATCACCGAAGTTTTACGGCAGCGGCTGCCGCGCCCTGGCGGATGCCGGGCTGCTCAAGGATCCGGATCGCAGTCGCGTCGTGATCGAGAAGCCCTTCGGCCGCGACTACAGCAGCGCCCAGGCGCTCAACAAGGTGGTGCAGGCCTGCGGCCAGGAGAAGCAGATCTTCCGCATCGACCACTACCTGGGCAAGGAGACGGTGCAGAACATCATGGTGCTGCGCTTCGCCAACACCATCTTCGAACCGATCTGGAATCGGAATTACATCTCCAGCGTTCAGATCACCGCCGCCGAAACGGTGGGGGTGGAGGAGCGGGCCGGGTACTACGAGACCTCCGGCGCCCTGCGCGACATGGTGCAGAACCACCTCACCCAGATGCTGGCGATCACCGCCATGGAAACCCCGGGTCGGTTTGACCCGGAGGCGATCCGCAGCGAGAAGGCGAAGGTGCTGCAGGCCGCTCGCCTCGCCGACGAACAGGAACCCTGGAACTGCTGCATTCGTGGTCAGTACGGACCGGGCGGCAGCCAGGTCGCTCCCCTGGCCGGCTACCGCCAGGAACCTGGCGTGGATCCGAACAGCACCACGGAGACCTACGTGGCGATGAAGCTGTTCATCGACAACTGGCGCTGGCAGGGGGTTCCCTTCTACGTGCGCACGGGCAAACGCCTGCCCAAACGGCTGAGCGAAGTGGTGCTCACCTTCCGGGAGGCCCCGGTGCATCTCTTTGATGCCGCCGGTGGCAGCCCCACAGCCAATCAGCTGATCCTGCGCATCCAGCCGGATGAGGGGGCGGAATTCCGCTTCGATGTGAAATCCCCCGGCTCAGGCATGCGCAGCCGTCCGGTGGAGATGGAGTTCTCCTACGACGAATCCTTCGGTGAACCCTCCGATGAGGGCTACGTCCGTCTGCTGGCCGACGCGATGCTCGGCGATCCCACCCTGTTCACCCGCAGCGATGAGGTGGAAGCAGCCTGGCGGCTGTACACCCCCCTGCTGGAACTGATTGAAGACAGTCCCTGGCAGCTCCCGATCCATCCCTACGAATCGCGCACCTGGGGACCGGCCGCATCGGATGCCCTGCTGGCCCGCGACGGTCTGCTCTGGCGCCGCCCCTGACCTCTGCTCACCCCAGCTCCTCACCCCGACGCCCTCCCCCTCCAGGCCAGCCATGTCTCCCCAGCTCACCCTCCAGACCCCGCTCGAACTCCCGCCCGCCGACGTTCCCGCCTACCTCGAGCAGCTCTGGGGTCAGGATCAACCCAGCACCGGCAACGCCGGCGCCCACACCTTCTGTCTGCTGATCTGGCAACCGGCCTGGACCGAGCAACAGCTGATCCGCACCGGACGGCTGAGCGGACCGATCACCGGGGTGCAGCGTCAGGAGCTGATCGCCGCGGCCCGTCAGGCCGTGATCGAGATGGATCTCCCCCTGAGCACCCCACCGCTGAGCGCCGCCGTGGCGGCAGCCCTCGCGGGCCTGGCAGGGGACACCACGGCGGAAGACCTGCGCGGCCAGCACGTGGATGCCTCGGTGAGCACCCTGCGGCCCCGGCGCCTGATCACCCTGGCACCGACCCTGGACGCCACCCAGGAGCTGGAAACCCTGGTGGCGGCCTACTGCCCCCTGCCGGAGGAGGGTGGTGGTACGGCCGCCTGCGGCGATGTGGTGGTGCTGCGGGGCGGCCATGACGCCCTCAAGCGTGGACTCGGCATTCTTCAACCCCTGCTGCCCGAAGACCTGCCCTCCTGGGTGTGGTGGAACGGCAACCTGGATGAAGCACCGGATCTCCTGCGCCAGCTGGCGATCGGGCCCCGGCGGCTGATCATCGATTCCGCCCTCGGCAACCCGCTCGCCTGTCTCGACCTGCTCGCCGCCCGCATCGACGCCCGCCTGGCGGTGAACGATCTCAATTGGCTGCGGTTGCGGAGCTGGCGCGAAACGCTGGCGATGGTGTTCGATCCGCCGCACCGGCGCGATGCCCTCAGCCATGTGGTGCAGCTGGATCTCGACGTGGAAGGCGAGCATCCGGTGCAGGGGCTGCTGCTGGCGGCCTGGATCGCCGACCGCCTCGGCTGGCACCTCAAGGGATCGCAGCGCAACGAGGATCACGGCATCAGCGCCGAATTCCAGCGCCCGGATGGGGTGGCTGTGCAGATACGCATTGCTCCGGTGCCCATGGGCGCCCCCAGCATTCATCCCGGCCAGATCGTCGGGCTGCGCCTGATCAGCAAGCCCGAATCCGCCCCGGCGATGTGCGTGATTCTCTGCGCCGAATCGGGGGGCTGCATGCGGCTGGAGGCCGGTGGCATGGCGAGCATGGAACTGCTGGAGGAGGTGGTGCCGGTTCAGAGCCAGTCCGTGGAAGCGGATGTGGCCCGCCTGCTGGAGGGTGGCCACGACACCACCAACCCCCTCCTCGCCGCCGCCGCTCCCCTGGCTGCCAAGCTGCTCAGCTGACCCACCGAGCTGCTGCATGGCCTGTCTGATCGCCGCTCCTGCGAGCGGCAGCGGCAAGACCCTGTTCAGCCTCAGTCTGATCGCCTGGGCCCGTCGACAGGGCCTCAGCGTGCAGCCCTTCAAGGTGGGGCCCGACTATCTCGATCCCCAGCTGCTCTCGGTCGCCGCCGGCCGCCCCTGCCGCAACCTTGATCTGCCCCTGTGCGGCAGCGAATGGGTGCGGCAGAGCTTTCACGGCCATGGCGGCCGCACGGATCTGGCCCTGGTGGAGGGAGTGATGGGGCTGTTCGATGGCATCGGCAGTGGCAGCGACGGCAGCAGCGCCGCCGTGGCCCGGGAGCTGAACCTGCCCGTGCTGCTGGTGGTGGATGCGGGCGGTCAGGCGCAATCGCTGGCCGCCCTGGTGCGGGGGTTTCAGAGCCATGAACCGCGTGTACAGCTGGCCGGGGTGGTGCTCAACCGCGTCAGCAGTGATCGCCATCGCGAGCTGCTTGCGGATGTGTTGCGCAGCATCGAGGTGCCCCTGCTCGGGGCCCTGCCCCGGGATCTGCAGCTGGACCTGCCCAGCCGCCATCTGGGCCTGGCCCCCGCCCATGAGATCGAGCGCTTCGCCGGCCGCCTCGCCGCCTGGGCTGAGCTCGCCGAGCGTCACCTCGACCTCGCCCGCCTGCGGCCGCTGCTCACGGCACCCAGCGGTGGCATCGACCCGCTGCAGGCCCAGCTCGAGCGACACACCACGCCGGAGATGCCGACCACGACGCCCCTACCGGTGGCCGTCGCCCAGGATGCCGCCTTCCACTTCCGCTACCCGGAAATGCAGGATGCCCTGGAGATCCTGGGCATGCCGGTGCTTCCCTGGAGCCCCCTGGAGGATGCACCGATTCCGAGCGAGGCGATCGGTCTGATCCTGCCCGGCGGTTTCCCCGAACAACATGCCGCCGCCCTGAGCCAGTGCCAGCGCAGCCTGGCGGCCCTCCGCAACTGGTTTGGCCGCCGGCCGCTCTACGCCGAATGCGGCGGCATGCTCCTGCTGGGCCACAGCCTCACCGACCTGCAGGGCAGCGCCCATGCCATGGCCGGGCTGCTTCCCTTCCGAGCAGCCAAGGACAGGCTTCAGGTGGGCTATCGCCAGCTGACGGCGAGCGCGGACAGCCTGCTGCTGCGCCGGGGGGAGCGCTGGATGGGCCATGAATTCCATCGCTGGCGCCTGCAGCCGCTGGCGGGTGATCCAGCTGTGGGCAACGGCGAACGCCTGTGGCAGGTTGAGGGCTGGAGAACGGAGCGACAGGAGGAAGGATGGAACAGAGCCAACGTGCACGCCAGCTGGATTCACCTCCACTGGGGCGGCTCCTGGACGATCCCATGCCGATGGCGCGGCGCGCTCGAAACCGCAGCGAAAGCAACCGCTTTCTGAAGCGCCAGCCGCCCCGCCCCTACGCACTCAAGGAACGCTGGCGGCTGATGGTGGAAGGCGAGGTTCAGGGGGTGGGCTTCCGCAGCAGCTGCAGCCGCCGCGCCACCGACCTCGGCTTGAGCGGCTGGGTGCGCAACCTCAGCAACGGTCGGGTGGAGGTGCAGGCGGAAGGGGATCCGCTCGCCTTGAATGAGCTGCGACTCTGGTGTGAGCGAGGGCCCGCTGGGGCCCAAGTGCGCCTGGTGCGGTTCAGCCATCTGCCCGTCACGGGCGACGACTGGTTTGAGGTGAAAGCATGAGCCGGGAACGTCAGCTGTGGCTGCTGCGCCATGGCGCCACCGAATGGGCCCGCAACGGCCGCCACACCGGCAGCACCGATCTGCCACTCCTCCCGGAGGGAGAAGCGGAGGCGCGGCGCCTGGCGCCGGTGCTGCAGGCCCAGGATTTTGCGGCCGTGTTCACCTCCCCCCTGCAGCGGGCGCGACGCACCTGCGAGCTGGGGGGCCTGGGCGCCCAGGCCAAGGTGATGGAGGAGCTGCTGGAGTGGAACTACGGCGACTATGAGGGCATCACCACCGCCGAGATCCGCCAGACCGTGCCCGACTGGACCGTGTGGAGCCACGGCTGTCCGGGCGGTGAAGCGGCTCCCGCCGTGCAGGCGCGCTGCCAGCGCGCGATCGACCAGGCCCTGGCGGTGCAGGGTGAAGGCGATGTCGCCCTGTTTGCCCATGGCCACCTGCTGCGCGCCCTCGCCGGCACCTGGCTCGGCCTGGGCGCCACAGGCGGCCGGCTGCTCAAACTCAACACCGGCAGCATCTGCGTGCTTGGCTTTGAGCGGGGCAGCCGGGCGATCAGCCGTTGGAATGCCCCCACCGACGGGATGTTCTGATCTCCATGAATGACACGACGCTCTGGGCCGAACTGCTGGCCTACGGCACCGGCATCGGCCTGTCGCCGATCCATATCGCCGTGCTGATACTGCTGCTGCTTGGTCCGCGTCCGCTCTGGCGCGGCAGCTGGTTCGTGACGGGCTGGATCGTGACCACCCTGCTCACCGCCATCCTGCTGCTCACCGTGGGACACGTCTTGCTGCTCGACATGAGCCATGGCTCCCACCACCGCACCGGCCTCGATCTGCTGGCGGGGGGCGCGCTGGTGGCGCTGGGCGGTCGTGAACTGCTGCGCTCCTTCGCCGACGGCTCGGAGCCCCCGGCCTGGACGACGGGCATCGATCGGTTCGTGGCCATGCCCCTCCCCCTGCTGCTCCTGCTCGGGGCCGTCGGTGAAGTGATCAGCCCCGACGATCTGGTGCTGTTCGCCAAATCCGCCGGGGTGGTGTTGGCGGCGCAGTTGCCCACCTGGCAGGAAGTGGTGGGTCTGGTGGCCTTCACGATGGGCGCCAGCCTGTTCCTGCTCACCCCATTGCTGGCGGTGATCATCGGTCGCGACAAGGTGCTGCCCCTCCTGGAGAAGGGCAAGCAGGTGCTCTTCGCCCGCAGCGGCCTGGTGGTGGGTGGCGTGAGCCTGGGGCTCGGGGTCTACCTCGGCTGGCAGGGCATCAGCGGTCTCCATCTGATCTGAGCGCCGCCTGCCAACGCTCCGCGGCGTTGCCGGCGCCACCGCGTCCCACCATCCAGACCCCCTCCCGGGCACGGCTCACCGCCACGTACACGAGCTGGCGACGCAGGTCGAGATCCTGGGGCCAGAACACATCGTCGGCAACGAACACCTCACCGAAACTGCTGCCCTGGCTGCGATGCACCGTCAGCACGGCGGCCGGCCCCAGGGAGGCGAAGGCATCGCGCACCAGGAAGAAGCGACGCCAGAGGCTGCGACCGTCCCGCTTGCCAGCCTCCCGAGCCTGCTGACGCAGACGCTGGAGGCAACGATCGAGTTGCTGACGCGGTTCAGAGCCTGCGGGAGGCAGCAAGCGCAGGCTCAGTTCCAGTTCGCCGCAGCGCACCTGGGCCATCTGGGTGTCGATCACTGGCGCCAGCAACCCGTCGGTCTGAAGATCCGCGGCGCTGAGCCCGAAGTCCAGCAGATCGCAGCGCTCCGGGGTCACGTCTTCCACCACCAGCTCCCGATTCGAGCCCAGCACCAGATCCGGTTCCTCACCGGTTTCACCGCCATCGCGGGAGGCGGGGGCCATCACGGCCGTGCGCGTGATCAGCACCTCGCCGGGCAGCACGGGCATCTGATCGGCGAGTTCGCCATGAATGGCGCGCCGGGCATGGGGCACCAGCTGCTCCAGACTGCGGTTGGTCCAGCAAAGGATGCGGGCGGCATCCGGGTTGTCGCTGATCGACGCCTGCTTCAACGCCGCCTGGGCCCGCCCCAGCCAGGCCTGACGTTCCAGGGCGGCCACACACCCCTGGGACGTACGCCAGGGCTGCAACAGGGGAGGCCGCTCACAGGCGATCCGACCATCGCGCAGGCAACTGGCCAGCTGCAGCACCGGCCCCTGATGGCGCACCACCTGCGTGAGGCAGGCGCTGCGGGCCCGCTGCAAGGCAAACACCGGGCTCTCCGCTTCTCCCACGGGGGGGAGCTGGGCCGGATCGCCCACGAACACCAGGCGCGTGCGGAACGGATGGGCGCACTGAAGGGCGATGGTCAACAGTGCGCTGTCGACCATCGAGGCCTCATCGATCAGCACCAGGCCGAGGTGCTCCAGGGCCATCGCCGTCTGCTCCGTCGATTCACAGAGCTCCCGATCCCCCTGCCGGCGCAACTTCAACCGCAGCAGACGATGAATCGTGGAGGGGTACCAGGTGGGTTGCAAGCCCTCAAGACTCAAGGCCTGGCGCAATACCCCCACCGCTTTGTGCGTCGGGGCAACCACGGTCCAGCACAGCCCGCTGGCCTCCACCTGCCGCAGCAAGCGCATCGACAGAAAGGTCTTGCCGCTGCCGGCGTAACCGCTCAACACAAAGGGCACATCCGGCTGCTCGCCCCTCAACCAGTCGGTGAAGGCTGCCAGCGCCCTGTCTTGATCTCCGGTGAGCTCGATCGCAGCCTGGGGGAACTGGCTCACCCCAGGGCCTGGGCGATCTGGGTGCCCAGCTGCCAGGGGGAGCCCACCAGCGCCAGCCCGGGCAGGGCAATCGCCGGGCCGATCAGGCTGCCCACCAACACCTCAAGCCTGGTGTGCCCCAGGCTCTCCTTGAGCGGTTTGGCTGGCGGCTGCGGCCAGCTGGTCTCCGGCAGGGCATTGACGCGCGCAGCGGTGGAGCCGGCGGCACGGCGGATGCCGCTGGCGTCGTACATCACCACGAAAGCCACCGTGGCGGCCAGCGCAAACACCGGATCGGCGAAACCGAGCTGCCAGCCCACTCCGGCGGCCGTGCCGGTCACCAGAGCGGAATGGCTTGAAGGCATGCCACCGGTCTCGATCAACACGGCCGGGCGCCAGCGCCGATGCCACGCCAACTCGATGAACAGCTTCGAGAGCTGGGCCAGACCACAGGCGGCCAGGCCCCAGGCGAGTACGGCGTTATCGAGCAGGGCCAGACTGGCATCGGGGGATGGGGCCACCGTCATCGATCGCGACCGATCACGTAATCGGCCAGAGCGAGCAGAGGCGAGGCCTTGGCGGGCTCTGTCGGCTTGAACGCCGCGAGCGACGCCTTCGCCTCCTCCACCAGCGCCTTGGCCCGTTGCCTGGATTCCTCCAGGCCGAGCAGCTTCGGGTAGGTGGTTTTGTCGGCGATCAGATCCTTGCCGGCCGTTTTGCCGAGCACATCGCTGCTGGCGGTGACATCGAGGATGTCGTCGACGATCTGGAAGGCCAGGCCGATGCCGCGGGCATAGGTGCGCAGGGAGTCGATCCGGGAGGCATCAGCTCCGGCAATCAAGGCGCCGGTGATCACACAGGCGCGCAGCAGTGCCCCGGTCTTATGGAGATGGATGTACTCCAGGGTCTCGAGGTCGACCTGCTTGCCCTCACTCTCCAGATCCACCACCTGGCCCCCGACCAGGCCAGGCGCACCGGCCACCAGGGAGAGCTCGGCCACCACCTGCAACAGCCGCTCGGCTGGCACCCCGGGGCTGCGCAGCGCCACCATTTCAAAGGCCCGGGTGAGCAGGGCATCACCGGCGAGAATCGCCACCGCCTCGCCATACACCTTGTGGTTGGTGGGGCGACCACGGCGCAGGTCGTCATCGTCCATGGCGGGCAGATCGTCATGGATCAGCGACATGGTGTGGATCATCTCCAGCGCCACCGCCGTCGGCATCGCCAGAGCCGGATCGCCACCGGCCAGCTCGCAGGCCGCCAGGCAAAGAATCGGGCGCAGACGCTTGCCACCCGCCAACAGGGAATAGCGCATCGCTTCACGCAGCGATTCCGGCCGTTCCGGCGGCAGGGAGGCATCCAGAGCCGACTCCACTTCAGCTTTTCGAGCCGCCAGGTAGGCGTTGAAGTCGAAGCCCTGAGCCGCTCCCGCCGGCGGAGCACTGTCGGGACTGGTCGCCGCGGCGGTCATGGAGCATCGATCGCTGGCGGGATTCTCTCAGGCCGAAGGCGCCTGCAAGGGTCCAGTGACACAGAACGCGAGCCTGCGGCTGCCTGCCGCTGGAACCACCCCCTCACACCACCAGATCATCGAGGCCATGGCCGACACCGTGGCGACGCGACCAGGCCACCACCGTGTTGACCAACAACATGGTGACGGTCATCGGCCCGACGCCGCCGGGAACGGGCGAGAGCGCCCCAGCCACGTTCTCCAGCTCTTCGGCGCGCACATCGCCGCACAGCTTGGCCTTCGTACCCTCCGGCGACCCTTCAGGCGGCGGCAACCGATGGATGCCCACATCCACCACCACCGCACCCGGAGCGACGTGATCGGCACCGATCATCCGTGGTTGGCCGGCGGCCACCACCAACACCTCCGCCTGCCGCGTCATTGCAGCGAGGTCGCGGGTGCGGGAATGGGCCACGGTGACGGTGGCATTGGCCGCCTGGAGCATCAGGGCCATGGGCTGCCCCACCAGGATGCTGCGCCCCACCACCACGGCCCGGCGGCCCTCCAGAGGGATGGAATGACTGCGAAGCAGGGCCATCACCCCGGCGGGGGTGCAACTGCGCGGCCCCGGCTCCCCCTTGAGCAGCCGGCCGAGGTTGAGGGTGTGCAACCCATCGGCGTCCTTGTCCGGGTCAATCGCGGCGATCAGCGGACGCTCCTTCAGGCCGGGGGGCAGGGGCAGCTGGAGCAGGATGCCGTCCACACGGTCATCACCGTTCAGCGCCTCGATCGTGGCCAGCACCTCCGCCTGGCTGGTGTCGGCCGGGAGGTGGGAACCGAAACTGGCGATGCCGTTCCGGGCGCAGGCCTTCTCCTTATTGGCCACATACACCCCGCTGGCGGGATCATCACCGACCCGGAGCACAGCCAGGCCCGGAGGCCGACCGGCCCGGTCGCTTTGTTGACGCACCACCTGCTGCAGTCGCTGCTCGATTGCGGCGGCCAGCGTTCGACCATCCAGCTTCAGGGCCATCGCCACGTTGGAACCTGAACCCAGCATGCCCGGCCGGGAGAGCTAGCGTTTCTGAGAATGCCCGCTGCTGTGTTTCGGTTCGATCGCCTCAGTCGGCTCTGGCGGAGCTGGTTGCGCAGCGAGTCGCCGCGCCGCCCTGTGCTGCGTTGGCGGCGTCTTCAGAAAAGCGGGCTGCTGCTGAGTTGCCTGCTCGTGGCCTTGGTCTCGAGCTGGCCCTGGCTGGTGGAGCCCAACCTGCGCCCCGGCCTGCCAGCCCCCTTCGATGCCGTGGCTCCGAAGGATGCCCGGGTGGTCGACAGCGAGGCGCTGGAACAACGACGCTCCAGCCTGGTGCCACGCACCTTCGTGCAGGTGCTGGATCTGGAGGAAACCAAGCGGCTGCGCCAGCGACTCGAACGCCAGCTCGCCGAACTGGAGCGGGTGGCCCGCAGCGATGACGCCGAACGGATCGGTCCGGTCAATCTGAACGAAACGGAGCAGCAATGGCTCACCGCCCGCAGTCAGCTCGAGCGCAAACGCTGGGACATGGCGCTGCGGCGGGCCGCCAACCGCATGCTCAGCCAGGGGATCGTCAACACCCTGGCGATCGAACAGCTGCGGCAGGCGGCCTCGCTCCAGCTCGCTGACCTCGGAGCTGCGGAGACCCCACAACGCACCCTGGGCAGCAAATTGCTCGCCAGCAGCTTCCAGGGCGCCAGCAACCTGCGCACCGACCCGGGCCGCAGTCAACGCCTGATCGAAGAACTGATCACCAAACAGGGGATTCCCACAATCGAGGTGAATCGCGGTGACCTGATCACCCGCAAAGGGGAACCGATCAGTCCCCAGGCCTACGACGTCCTCGATTACTTCGGCTTGGTGAGCCGCAGTCCACGTCTGGGCACCTGGCTGGCCCGCTTCACCGAGGCCCTGGCGGGCTGCGGCGTGCTGCTGTTGATCATGCGGCGCGAACGTCCCTGCCTGGAAGCCTCCCACGGCCTGCTGGCCCTGGCCCTGCTGTTGATCACCCAGGGCTGCAAGCTCTGGTTCGGGGCTGCCGTGAGCCCCCTGGCGGTGGTGGTGCCACCCACGTTGCTGCTGGCCCAGGGATTGGGCACCACCTGCGGCCTGGCCTGGATGGCGATCGCCAGCCTGATCTGGCCCTTGCCGGTGAATGGCTTGGGTGAAGGGCGGTTGATGATCGCCGCGGCGATTGCGGCGGTGGCGGCCCTGCAGGCGGGTCGGCTGCGCAGTCGCGCACAGCTGTTGCAGCTGGCGGTGCTGCTCCCCGTCGCGGCCCTGGCGATCGAATGGCTGCTGCTGCGCAGTCAGATCAATGCCGGCGCAAGCGCCTGGACCCGGCTGGCCCCCAATGCGGGAGAACTGGCCTCCGAAGCCCTGCTGATGGGGATTCTGCTGATGGGCACAATCCTGATGATCCCCTTGCTGGAAAGCTCCTTCGGGCTGCTCACCCGCGCCCGACTGATGGAACTGGCCGACCAGGAACGGCCCCTGCTGCGCCGGCTCTCCTCGGAGGCACCCGGCACGTTTGAACACACGCTGATGATCTGCAGCCTGGCGGAAGAAGGGGCCCGCGCGATCGGGGCCGACGTGGATCTGATTCGCACCGGGGCGCTGTATCACGACGTGGGCAAATTGCATGCACCGGAGTGGTTCATCGAGAACCAGACCCAACCGGACAACAATCCCCACGACCGGCTGGACGATCCCTTCGCCAGCGCGGGTGTGCTGCAGGCGCATGTGGATGAAGGTCTGCGCCTGGCCCGCCGCTATCGCCTGCCCCGCGCCGTAGCCGATTTCATCCCCGAACACCAGGGAACCCTGAAGATGGGCTACTTCCTGCATCGGGCCCGGCAGAACGATCCCAACGTGGCCGAGAAGCGGTTCCGTTACCGCGGGCCCACCCCCCGCTCAAGGGAAACGGGCATCCTGATGCTGGCCGATGGCTGCGAAGCCGCCCTGCGCTCCCTCCCCCCCGACACCAGCGACGCCCAGGCGCGTGACACCGTGCGCCGGATCGTGGAATCGCGCCTGCGCGATGGCCAGTTACGGCTGAGCAGCCTCAGTCGGGCCGAAGTGGAATTACTGGTGCGGGCGTTTGTGCGGGTGTGGCGCCGCATGCGCCACCGCCGCATCCCCTACCCGATTCCTGCCCACAAGGGATATCCCGCCTGAGGCGATCAGAGCAGGCTGCTGCGTAGAAACTGGCGATGCTCGGGGCGGCACCAGTACAGGAGCGCCAGCAGGTTGACCAGCGCCAACAGCAACGACAACCCTCCCAGGGGAAGGGCCTCCGGATCAGCTCCCACGGAGATCAGAGCCAGGCGCACAATGCCGTAGGGGAGGGAGGCGGCCAGAGCCATGGAGAGGGCGACGATGGCCACAATCACCCCCCAGCGACGGCGCGCCAGCAGCCCCGCACTGGCAACGATCCCCACGATCGCCGCAGGCCAGGCCAGGCTGAAGGCCACGCTGATGTTGGCGGCCCGCAGAGCGGTGGAGGTGAAGGCAAACCAGCCGATCAGGGGCAGGGCGAGCACATTGCCCACCAAACCGCACCAGGTCATCAGCCAGAAGCCGCGAACTGCGGTAGCCATCGAAGCCGACTCTGCAAAGCCTCCACACCGTACGCACAGCCGCTCAGGGATCGCCAGCACCGTTCCCATCTGCAATGGTGTCGTCGTCGTCTTCAGCCACCTCCAGCACGGTCTCGAGCGTCGCCAAGAGCAGGGCGATCGCCTCCTGCCGCTGCAGCGGCGCCCGACTGACCCGCTCCAACCAGCCGTGGCAGAGCGCTTCGATCTCCTGAAACAGAGGCCCGGCTGCCTGCAGGGCCTCCATCACCCGGGCCGAGCCTTCGGCATCGAGTTCCACCCCGTCCACCACCACATAGCGCCGACCGTCCTCGCCGATGTAGGTGAGCCGCCCCTCCGCATCGAGGGTGGGGCCGGTGAGCGGGGTGACCGGGTGATCGCCATCATCCATCGCTCCCCTCCCGATCACAGGCACCTCCGAGCTGCACCTGCTCCATGGGTTAGCGCCGGATCAGGCGTTCGGCACAGAAGCGCCGAAAGAGGGCCTCCACCTCAGCCGCTGGCAGACCCTGCACCAGTCGGGCTTCGAGCTCCTCCCGTTGCTGACTGGGGTGATAAAGGCGCAGCTCCCGCAAAGCCTGGGAGGACTGCTTCCGGACCGTTTCCCTGGCCTCACCAAGCTGTTCCACCGCCAGCAATGGCCCGCTGTGGCAGTGCTGCATCACATGGGCCGATTCATGGGCGAGCACGGTCCAGATCTGCACCGGATCATTGGCCAGGTTGTTGGCGCAGAGCAGAAGAGCATTGCGGCCCTCATGAAAGGCGCCCAGCAGCGCCGGCGGGCAATCGTTCGCCACCAGGGTCTGGGTGCCCGCCTGTCGGATCAGGTCGGCATAACGGCCGATGCGATCCCAGCTTTCAGCGGCCACGGGGGGCGCCAAGCCCGGCAGAACCGCCCCAGCCGCCGCACACCAGACCCAGGCCCACCAATGCCCCATCACAACCCCTCAGTCCTGGTCTTAGTAGACCCATGCCGGGAGCGAGATGGTGCGTTTGCTCCGAAGTTCTACCGATTGGGCCTAACGCTCGCCCCGACTGGCCTCGACGCTGGGCACCTTCTCGCGGAACGATTGCTCACGATCGGCGCGGGTGTTCACCTTCAACGTGGTGTAAATCCGCGGCGCACCGAGCCGATGCACGGCGTCATGACACTCCCGCACACAGGCGAACACCGCCTCCCACTCACCCTCGATCGCCGTGCCGTTCGGACCGAGTTCATGGTCGAGGCCGGCCGCCTCGATCACCTGCTGACAGGCGGCCACATAGGGCGCCAAGGACACCCCTACCCCCAGGGGCACCACACAGAGATCCACGCTCACCTGCATCTCGCCAGCGCCTCACTGCTCAAGGTCTAGCGCTTCTCAGGCAGCTCAGCGGGTAGTCCACGGTGCGCCAGGCCCCGGCGCTGGTCTGCACCTCCACCGCAATCCCCCGCTCCGCCAGCCCCGA
Organism: Synechococcus sp. RS9909; assembly: GCF_014279595.1. NCBI lineage: Bacteria > Bacillati > Cyanobacteriota > Cyanophyceae > Synechococcales > Synechococcaceae > Synechococcus > Synechococcus sp. RS9909. Next base: position 960,814 of record NZ_CP047943.1, on the reverse strand, counting down.
CTGCCGCCCCTGGCCGGTGCACCAGCGCTGCGCGGCCAATTCCGCCGCCTCCAGGGAGTCATAGGGGGCATCCAGGACCGGATGGGGAGCTCCATCGAGGGACGCGAGCCGATAGACGGAGCGTCCTGGATCCCCCATCGGTCCACCTTGAGAACTGTCACCATCATCCCACGCCCATCACCCTTTGTCATGAGCGTTCGCTCCCTTCAGGCCGCCTTCGAGCGGCTGATGCACACGGCACCCTCCCCCCTGTTTCACCGGGCCCGCAGCCTCTATCTCAACAAATACGACCTGGACGGGCGTGACAGCCCCTCTCCGCTTCGACTATTCGTGCTGAACGAAGACGTGAACGAGCGCATCGAGCCCCGGGCCGAGGCCACAGAAGGGCCCCGCATGGCGATCCTCACGATCCGCGCCACCCGGCTCGCCCTCGTGCACTGGCAGCAACCCCATGCGGCGACCGCCAAAGAAGCTGCGGCCTATTTCGCTGCCCAATGGGACCTGGCGCTGCCTCCCTTGACGCCTCGGTCCGAGCCCTGGTTCCGCGATGGCGGCCATCAGAGCTGGCTGGAGCCTCCGCAGGAGCTCTGCTGGAGGCGCTGCTCTCCCCTAGCGGGCTGAACGCGTCAATCCAGGAGGTGCACCCCAGGAGGTGCGCAGGAAAACATTCGCGGGCAGAAAAACGCAGGAATTGCGAAGACAGTCAGAGGCCAGCAACGGCACCGCTAGGCATGGAATGAGTCTCACCGAGAACGGCATGACGACAACCCATCTTGAGCGTTATGTGCTCCGCAGCCCCAAAGCCGGCACCTACTTCCGCGTCAACGATCAGGATCAACGGATTGAAAATGTGGATTCGCCCGACACCGCCTGGGCCTTCCACAGCCATGAGGGGGCCATCACCCATGCTCGCTGGATGGGACAGATCATGGACGAAACCCCCGATGTGGTGATGCTCCGCTGAGATCAGAGCTCGTCCTCGACGTCGGTTTTGACACTGCAGTCGCTCAGGGGATAGCTCACACAGAGGAGGGCATATCCCTTGGCGATCTGGTCATCATCCAGAAAGCTCTGATCGGATTGATCCACACTGCCGCTGAGAATTTTGCCGGCACAGGTGCTGCAGGCGCCGGCTCGGCAGGAATAAGGGAGATCGATGCCCTGCTCTTCAGCTGCATCAAGGATGTATTGGTCATCGGCGCAACTGAAGCTGGAGCCACCGTCGATGGAGATGGTGAACGAAGCCATGACGAACCGGAGAGGTCAACGTAGTCCTAGGGAGCGGCGGCGAGGCGGTGTCCATCGGTCAGCGAGTGCTGACAGGCTCACCTCTGACCGATCAGGTCATCCCAAGAGAGAAACGAGTCCTGATCGACAGGATCGGCGGGATCGCGGTGGCAGATCGGGGTGAAGTTATCGTCTTCACGGAACCATTCAACGGTTGCCAGCACTGCCTGCTCCGCAGGAGCCCAGTCTTTCCAGAACGTCACGTCTCAGCCTTGGCAATCTCGACCAAGATTCGGCGTGACGGGCATCAGGCTGCCGTGTCGAGCGACACCGTCTCACGTCATCAAGGCCACCCCAAGGATCAAGCGCCCTGGCGCGAGGCCCAACGGTCACCCCTGGATGAAATGGCGTAAGCGCCGGGCCTCCTGCGCGACCCGTTCCTGCAACTGTTGCGGCGCCATGGCCGCATCGGCGCGCTCCTGAGCCGCGAGCACATCCGCCTCCGTCACCGCCAGGCCCCTGGCCGCCGCCAGGGCGATCAACTGGTCCATCGCCAAAGGTTCGGCCATGGTCTGCGCCAATTCCGGGTCTTGGCCGCGCAGCTCGAGCAACCGATCCAGATCCGCCAAGGCCATGGTTTGTCCTCACCCACGTCCAAGGTCTAGGGCATGGGCCATCCCAACGGCGCAATGCTAGAGAGCAAGCAGTTGGTGAATGGAGCGATGATCCGCAGCACGCGCGTTCAGAGCAGCGGTTTCGGGGCAGCGATGGCCCTGGCCGTCGTTGTCGGCCATGCCGACGCCGCGGAGGCAGCTTGCACCTTCCTGCCGCCGGTGGGGGGGAACGGCAACAGCAACATCGTGACCAAACGGGTGGGCAAGCCGAAGCTGATCGGTCGCACCAACTGGAACACCGACTTCGCGGTGAACGGCCCCTACCGCAGCTACAAGCTCTTCTTCACCGCTGACTCCACCGCCAGTGGCACCTATCCGGTGGAGGCCTTTCTCAAATTCACCGACGGCAGCAACCTGCGCATTGTGCAGGAATCGATGACGCCGCCGATCGGCAAAGGGCGCATGTTCGGCCCCTTCACCGCTCCCCAGGGCAAGACCGTGAGCCAGATCAACTTCAAGATCGGCACCGGCAGCGATCCCAATTCCACCGGTTTCAGCTACCGCATCTCCGTACAGGGCTGCAACTGAAGCAGGCTCCGCTGACATGCCTGGATCTCGCTGGAGTCTGCTCCCCGTCGCCCTCACCGCCCTGCTGACGGTCTTGTTTGTGGTGCTCTGGCAAGCGCTGGGGCAGCAGACCAGCGCCATGCGCCGCCTGCGGGAACAGGTCGAGTCGATCGAGCAGCGGGAACAGGTGAACAACCGTCAGCTGTTGGAGGAGCAGATGGGCACCCTGAGGCAACGGCAACAGGCGCTGGACACGCAGTTCAGCGATCTGCTGCAAGCCCTTGAAAAAGAGCAGGCGGCAGCCCGAGAACGGGAACGGCAAACAGCGAAACGCCAGGCCGAGCTCGAGCGCCAGCCGTTCCTGCTGCCACCGCAACCCCCGGCTGGCCATGAACCGCCAAGCCAGGATTAACCCTTCACCGCATCGCTGCTGGCACTGGGAAGGATGTAGCGCTGCAGCAACACAAACAGCACGAGCACCGGCAGAATCGACACCACCGATCCAGCGGCGACGATGCGCCAGTCGAGCGAAAAACTGCTCGCCAGCTGCTGCAGTCCGAGGGGCAGGGTGTAGAGCTGGGGGTCATCGAGGATCACCAGAGGCCAGAGGAAATCACTCCAGGTGCCGATGAACACAAACATCGCCAGGGTGATCAGATCAGCCCGGGCCGCTGGGATCATCACGTTCCACCACTCGCCGAGCTTGCTGCAGCCATCGATGCGAGCCGCCTCCTCCAACTCCACCGGCACGGCGAGAAAACTCTGACGCAACAGGTAGAGACCGAAGGCGGTGGCGGCCTGGGGAATCACCAGGGCCAGCAGGGTGTTGCGCAGGCCGAGCTGCACCATCAGCAGATAAAGCGGAATCATCACCACCTGAAACGGAATCAGGATCGTGGCCACCACCAGAGCCAACACCAAGCCACGACCTGCAAAGCGCATGCGTGCCAGTGGATAGGCGGCCAGGGAGCAGAACAGCAAATTGGCCACCACCGCCAGCACGCTGACGATCGTGCTGTTGATCAGATAAAGCCCCAGGGGGTTATCCCGGAAGAGGCGGCCGTAGGCCTCAAGGCTCGGTGCTGCAGGCAAGAGCGCCGGTGGGCTGGTGAAGATGTCTTCTGAAGGACCTTTGAGCGAAGTGCTCACCAACCAGAGCAGGGGCACCAGCACCACAAGCGCCAACAGAATCAGCACGAGCAGCTGCAGCACCGGAGCGAAACGGGAGCGCACGCGGGTGGTCATGGTGGTCAGAGGCTCGGGCGGGTCTCCAGGACCGCATGATCGCGCTGGGGGTGGATGGCGGAGCGGGACGCACCGGCCACCAGGCGGTTGAGGGCATTGACGAACGCCTGGGCCGCCGCCACCACCACATCGGTGTCAGCGGAATGGCCGGAATAGAGCGCACCGTCGCGGCGCAACCGGATCGTGACCTCCCCCATGGCGTCGATGCCCTCGGTGACCGATTTCACGGAGAACTCCACCAGCTGGTTGGGCTCCTCCGCCAGAGCATTGAGCGCCCGACACACCGCATCCACCGGCCCGGTGCCGATCGCGGCCGCGGTCTGTTCCCGCCCCTCTTCGTCGGCCAGGGTGACGGTGGCGGTGGGCCGCAGGCTGCTGCCACAACTCACCTGCACCAGCTTGAGCTGGTAGCGGGCCTCGGGCTGCTGCACCTGCTCGCTCACGATCGCTTCCAGATCGCGATCGGTGATCTCACGCTTGCGATCGGCCAGATCCTTGAAGCGGGCAAAGGCCTCATCGAGATCCTCGCGGCTGAGGTCGTAGCCCAGCTCCTCGAGGCGAGCGCGCACGGCACTGCGACCACTCAATTTGCCCAGGGAGATGCGGTTATCGCTGAGGCCGACGGTGCGGGCATCAACAATTTCATAGGTCAGCCGGTTCTTGAGCACGCCGTCCTGGTGAATGCCCGACTCGTGGGCGAAAGCGTTGGCACCCACGATCGCCTTGTTGGGTTGCACCACCATGCCGGTGAGATTCGACACCAAGCGGGAGGTCTTGGTGATCTCCTCGGTGCGAACGGCCGTGAGCGGCGTCGGGGACTCCTCGTCGCGACCCAAAAAAGGATTGAAGTAGCGGCGGCGCACATGCAGGGCCATCACCAACTCCTCCAGGGCCGCATTACCGGCCCGTTCGCCGATGCCATTGATGGTGCACTCGAGTTGACGGGCCCCGTTCTTGACCGCCTCAAGGAAATTGGCCACGGCCAGGCCCAGATCGTTGTGGCCATGCACCGACAGGACCGCCTCCTGGATGTTGGGCACGTGCTGATCGATGCCGGCGATCAGGGCACCGAATTCCGCCGGGGTGGTGTAGCCGACGGTGTCGGGAATGTTGATCGTGCCAGCACCAGCCGCGATCGCCGCTTCGATCACCTCGTAGAGAAACTCCGGATCACTGCGGCCGGCGTCCTCACAGGAGAACTCGACGTCGTCGACGAGGGAGCGGGCATACGCGACCATCTCGGGAACAATCGCCAGCACCTCCTTGCGGCTCTTGCGCAGCTTGTGCTCGAGGTGGATGTCGCTGGTGGCGATGAAGGTGTGGATGCGGCGGCGCGGGGCTGGGGCCACCGCATCGGCACAGGCCTTGATATCGCCACGGGAGGCGCGGGCGAGGCCGCAGATGATCGGCCCCTGCGCACCACCCACCTGTTGGGCGATGCGCTGCACCGCCTCGAAATCGCCGGCACTGGCAAAGGGAAATCCGGCTTCGATGATGTCGACACCGAGCCGGGCCAGCTGCTGCGCGATCGCCAGCTTCTCCTCCAGGTTGAGGCTGGCGCCAGGCGACTGTTCACCATCCCGCAGGGTGGTATCGAAGATCAGAACGCGGCCGGGGTCCTTGGCCATGGCAGCAGCCTCGACGGTGGTTAGTCGGAATGACTATGAGTTAGCCCATCCTAGGTGACCAGCCCGAGCGGGAGGTGCCGGTAGATTCAAGGCCCCGGCATGGATGGATCGTGGCCGAAGGAGCCCTGGCCCTCGTTCTCCACGCCCACTTGCCCTACGTGCGCGCCTCGGAGCCCGACTCCCTGGAGGAGGACTGGTTCTTTCAGGCCCTGATCGAGTGCTATCTGCCCCTGCTGGAGGTGCTCGAACAGACTGCTACCGCAGCGGATCAGCAGCCCCGACTCACCATGGGGCTCTCGCCCACCCTGCTCTCGCTGCTGGCCGATTCCACCCTGCGCCAGCGTTTCCCGGGCTGGATCGCCATCCGCCTGCAGTTGCTCGAGAAAGCGCCGGTCGACCAGAGCGAAGCCGCTGAGCACCTGGCCGCCGGCTTCCAACGCCATCTCGACAGCTGGACCGCCTGCGACGGCGATCTGATCCGCCGCTTCGCCGCCCTGCAACGGCAAGGCGTGCTCGATCTGCTCACCTGCGGGGCCACCCACGGCTACCTGCCGCTGCTGCGCGAACACCCGGAAGCCGTGCGGGCCCAGCTGCGCACGGCAGTGCGCGAACACCACCGCCTGATCGGGGAACGCCCCCTGGGCATCTGGCTGCCGGAATGCGCCTACTACGAAGGCCTGGATCACTGGTTGCGCGATGCCGGGCTGCGCTACGCCGTGCTCGATGGCCATGGCCTGCTCCATGCCACGCCGCGTCCGCGCTACGGGGTCTACGCCCCGATCGTGAGCCGCCAGGGTGTGGCCTTCTTCGGGCGCGACAGCGACGCCACCCTGCCGGTGTGGTCGGCCCGGGACGGCTATCCGGGCGATCCCACCTACCGCGAATTCCATCGCGATCTCGGCTGGGATCTCCCCCAGGACGACCTGACCAGCCTCGGGTTGCCCGGCCAGCGCCCCCTCGGCCTCAAACTCCACCGCGTCAGCGACCTCAACGCCCCCCTCGATCAGAAACTGCCCTACGAGCCGGAGGCCGCGAACCAACGCTGCCAGGTGCACGCTCGCGATTACCTGCAGGGTCGCCGAACCCAGCTGGAGCGCCTCCAGGCCGGCATGGCCATACCGCCCCTGCTGGTGGCGCCCTTCGATGCGGAGCTCTTCGGCCACTGGTGGTTTGAAGGGCCCCGTTTTCTTGCCGAGCTGTTTCGCCAGGCGGCCAGGGAAGGGGTGCGCTTCACCACCCTGCGCGGGGTGCTGGCGGATCAACCCCAGCTCCAGCTCTGTGAACCCTGCCCGTCGAGCTGGGGCCAGGGGGGCTTCCACGACTACTGGCTCAACGACAGCAACGCCTGGATCGTGCCGGAATGGAGCCGGGCCGGACGGGCGATGGTGGAGCGTTGCAGCCGCGGCGTGGCCAGCGAAGCAGACCTGCGCTTGCTGCACCAGGCGGGCCGGGAGCTGCTGCTGGCCCAGTCTTCGGACTGGAGCTTCATCCTGCGGGCCGGCACCACCACCGAACTCGCCAGAGAAAGGATCGAACGCCACCTCGAACGCTTCTGGCGCCTGATGGCCGCCATCGATCGGCGCGACGACTTACCGGAGCACTGGCTGGAGCACGTGGAAGAGGAGGATGCCCTCTTCCCCCTGATTCAACCGGCTGACTGGCGAAAGCGGGGAGCTTGAGCGTTCCCGGCCCCCAGCACCAGGCCGCGCCGCAGCTCCCAGGGCGCAAGGGCAAACAGTTTGAGCATCACAGCCATCAGCCGGTGCAAGGGCAGCGTGTTGGTGAGGAAGCCAAACCAATCCTCCGTGGGCAAGGCAAAGAAGGTGGCGAAGTGACGGCGCAGCAAATCCTCAGGGAAGCCCATCAACCGCCCCAGACCAAATTGATAGAGGCGATGACGCCACACCCGTTCGGCAGGCCAGAGCGCCTGCCAGCCGCACTGCGCCAAAGCCGCTGACCCCAGGGCTGGATTCGCCAGCGCCGCCGCCAGCGCCTGAGCGAGATCGGGGCCGCGTCGCAGCAACGCGCCCACCATGTAGCCCGAGGCGGGGTGCACCATCGAGGCCGCTCCGCCGAAGCCCAGCACCGGCTGCTGCAGATCCGGCAACGGCAGGTTCATCGGAAACAGGCAGAACTCCTCGTGCTCCACCTCCAGCACCGCGACGCCGCGGTGGGCCAGGCGCCGCTGCAGGCGTTGCTGCAGGGTGTCGTAGGGCACCGGCGGCGCCAGGGCCAGGGAGGTCTCCTCCACGAAGAAGCGCCCCTCGCCCAGATCCATCGCATAGAGAAAGGTGGGGGGCTCGGCGCGCTCCGCATCGCTGAGATGGTCAGAGCGGTAGTCCATCAGCACAAATTGGCCAGGCTCCACCGGCGGCGCCGAAAAGCGCCCCACGATCCCGTAGGCGGCCTGACCGGCCACTGGCCCCTCATCGGGTCGCCGCACCAGCAACGGCTGGTGACCGGTGGCATCCACCACCAGGCGGGCCCGCAGCTGGCGGCCATCGGCAGTGTGGAGCACGCTACCGCCATCCTCACGACCGTCATGTGCGGGCTCGAACTCCAGGCGCTCGGCCTGGCCCTGGAGCAGCTGCACGCCGCCACGCTCACAGGCCGTGAGCCAGTGGCCCTGCAGCGCCTCGCGGTTGAACAGGCCGTAGTCGCGGCCGTGGCGGGTAGGGGCGTTGGCCGGATCAGCAGGATCGCTGCTGCCGGAGCCGAAGTAGCTCACCGTGTGACTCCAACGGTGCTCCAGCAGGTGAGCCAGGCCAAGGGCATCCACCTCGTCGCCCCAGATGCCGTAGGTGTTGGGCCACGGTGCCCGTGGATCGTGGGGGGCCAGCAACGCCACCACCAGCCCCTCCGCGGCCAGGGCCGCCGCGATGCTCAGGGCCGCCGGACCGCCACCCACCACCAGCACATCAGAAACCAGCACGTCAGACATCTGGCAACTGAATCTCGAGGGTGGCGCGATTGTTGAGCTGGAGAGCCGCGTCCTCGAGGATGTGACCCTCGGGATCGGCAATCACCTCAAGGCGGTGCGGCCCCGCCGGGAGCTGCAAAGGCACGACAAAGGTTTCGCTGGCACCGGCCGCCAGCCAAGGGAGCCGTAGGTAGCGATGACCGCTGTAGCGGTCGTTGACCACCACGGCGACCCCCACATCGCTGACATCCATGGCCCCGCGATTGACCACGGTGAAGTGGGCGCTGCCATCGCGGAATTGCAGGGTCTCAATGGCCAGATCGCTGACCAGCCGGTGCAGTTGCTGCAGGGGATAGAGCACCAGCCGCTGGAGGGATGTCAGCCGCGTGTCGGGATGTTCGTGGTGCAGGTGACCGCCGTAGCGCAGATCGGTGCTACAGCCATGCAGATGCAGATGGGCGTGAGGATCGGGGATGGTGACACGGCCCTGGGCCGGATCGGAATCGAAGAAGCCACAGCAATCCCACTCCAGAGAGCGGCCCAGAAACCGGATCGGATCGCTGGGATTCCCGGGATCCTCCGGCGCCAACCGGTAGTGCTGAAGCAGTTGATAGATGCTGCGCGATGCGGTGCCGTCGCTGGCCGCACTGCTGGCCACGGCGGTGTTGCGCCGCTGCTGCCCCATGCACAGCTTGGAGGCCACGGTGATCACCAGCGACTCCCACTGAGCCACCAGGCGCAGGCCATAGATCGGTGCCTCCACAAGGCGCCCCTGCTGGCGCAGCTGGGCAATCGCCTCGGCCACGAGCTCCTGCAGTGGCCGGCCCCGCACCTCGCCGAAACTGGCCAAATCCACAGGGGTTCGCGCCGCGGTGGCATCACCGCTGAAGCACACGTAGGGGAAGTGACTGCTGCCATCCCCTGCCCGCAGGGAGCGGATCCCGCCATCGCTGGCCTGGCATTTCCAGATCGTGGTGGCCAGGCCATCGGCATCCTGCAGGAAGATGAGCTCCCCGTTGTCGATGCTGGTGGTGGTACCCAGCCCCAACACATCACCCTGGAGAGGAATGCGCTCCATGGGCAGGTGCTCGTTCACATCGCCCTGAATCAGATCGCGGATGGTGTTGGCGATCCAGAAGTCGGCCATGGGGAGGGGACTGGGGTTCAGGCGTCTGGGGTGGTGTCTGGGGTGGTGTCTGGGACAGCTGGGGGATCTGGGCTGCCGGCTGCATCGACGGCTGCATCGACCGAGCCCTCGGCGATCTCCTCGTCCTCTTCGGGAGCCGGCGGCACCAACACCACCTCCGAGAGGCGATCGCCCTTGTCGAGTCGCTGCAGGCGCACACCGGTGGCGGCCCGCGACTGCTGCGGAATCGCATCGGCACTGGTGCGCACGATCACGCCCTTCTCGCTCACCAGCAGCACTTCCTCGCCCGCACCCAGCACACGCAATCCCACCAGAACATCACTGTCGGTGCGGAACTTGATCGCCCGCAGCCCCATGCCGGCTCGCTTCTGCAATCGGAACTGGGTCACCGGCACCCGTTTGCCCAGGCCGGAAGCCGAGGCCACCAGCACCCAGGGGCCCTCGGAGGCCGTGGGTCCGTCCTCCGCATCCGCCTCAGCCTCACCGCCGTCGTCGGAACTCTGGGCCACCCGATCGGCGAGCTCCACGGGCAACACATCCATGCTCACCAGCGCATCGCCCTCGCGCAGATTCATCGAGCGCACACCGCGGGCCGTCCGCCCAAGCGGACGTAACTCCTCATCGCTGAGACGGAAGTGAATGGTCATGCCCGCCCGCGATCCGATCAGCACGCTGTCGCCGGGCACCGCCAGCCGCACCCAGGTGAGGGCATCACCGTCCTCAAGCCCGATCGCGATCAAGCCATTGGAGCGGATGTTGCTGAAGGCCGACAGGCGCGTGCGCTTGATGTAGCCCCCCTGGGTGAGCATCAGCAGATCGGTGTCATCGTTGAATGCCGACACCGCCAGCAGCGAGGTGATCAACTCCTCGCGCGGGATCGGCAGCAGCTGCACCACCGGCGTGCCCTTGGCGGTGCGGCTGCATTGGGGCACCCGGTAGGCCGGCAGGGCATAGGCCACGCCCCGGTCGCTGAACAACAGCAGCGTGTCGTGATCGTTGCAGCCGATGAACAGCTTCACGGCCTCTTCACCCTGGCTGCGGGTGCCGGCCCTGCCGCGGGTGCCGCGACTGGTGGCCTCAAACTCACTCACCGGCATCCGTTTGAGGTACCCGGTTTCGGTGAGCAACACCACCGAGCGCTCGTTCGCGATCAGGTCGATATCGTCGAGCCCGCCGGCAAGATCGAGGATTTCCGTGCGCCGCTCGATCGGGTAGCGATCGCGCAACTGGGTGAGCTCCTCCTGGATGAGCCCGAACACCCGCTCCCGCCGGCCGAGAATGTCTTTGTAGTCGGCGATCTTGGTAACGAGATCTTCGTGTTCGAGGCGAATCTTGTCGGCCTCCAGTGCCGTGAGCCGTCGCAACTGCATCTGCAGGATGGCATCGGCCTGAATCTCGCTGAGGCCATGGCGCTCCTGCAGCTGCTGGCGTGCCGTTGCGGTGTCGGGAGCGGCCCGAATCAGGGCAATGATCGGATCGAGCTGATCAAGGGCAAGCAGCAAGCCCAGCAGGATGTGGTCGCGTTCCTCCGCTTTGCGCAGCAGATAGCGGGTGCGCCGCTCGATCGTCTCAACCCGGAAGTCGAGGAACACCTCGAGCATCTTGCGCAGGGTGAGCAGGATCGGCTCGCCATTCACCAGCGCCAGCATGTGGGCGCTGAAGTTGCTCTGCAGGGGTGTGAGCTTGAACAGGTTGTTCAGCACCACCTGGGGGTAGGCGTCCCGACGCAACTCCACCACGATGCGCATGCCATCGCGATCGCTCTCATCGCGAATGTCGGAGATGCCTTCGAGTTTCTTGTCGTTGACCATCTCGGCGATGCGCTCGATCAGCGCCGCCTTGTTCGTCTGATACGGCAACTCGGTGATGATCACCGCATCGCGATCAGGACGCCCCGGAGCCTCGATCGTCTCGATCGCCGCCACACCCCGCATCGTCACCGAGCCACGGCCCGTGAGGTAGGTCTCCCTGATGCCGCTGCGCCCGAGGATCTGACCGCCGGTGGGAAAGTCGGGCCCCGGAATGATCCGCATCAGAGCGTTGTCATCAAGCTCCGGGTTCTCGATCAGGGCCAGCAAACCATTGATCAACTCGCCCAGGTTGTGCGGCGGGATGTTGGTGGCCATGCCCACGGCGATGCCGGCAGAGCCATTGAGCAACAGCTGGGGGATCCGGGCGGGCAACACGGTCGGCTCCTGCTGGGAACCGTCGAAGTTGTCGGCGAAATCAACCGTTTCCGCCTCGATGTCTTCCAGCAGGCTGTCGGTGGTGAGGGCCTGCAGCCGCGATTCGGTGTATCGCATCGCCGCCGGCGGATCGTTGTCGACCGAGCCGAAATTGCCGTGCCCATCGATCAAGGGCATCGACATCGAGAAGCTCTGGGCCATGCGCACCAGAGCGTCGTAGACAGCGGTGTCGCCATGGGGGTGGTACTTACCCAACACCTCACCCACCACACGGGCGCATTTGCGGTAAGGCCGGTCGCTGGTGAGCCCCAGTTCATACATGGCATAAAGGATGCGCCGATGCACCGGTTTGAGTCCATCGCGGGCGTCGGGCAGAGCCCGCCCGACGATCACGCTCATCGCGTACTCCAGATAGGAGCGCGACATCTCATTACGAAGGTCGGTCTGAATGATCCGGTCGTCGGACTCGCCGGGACCGCCGCTGCCGGGCCCCACTGGATCCGCCATAAAAGACCTGATTGCCGCTGTTTACTTTATCGCGACCGGCACAGACCCGCAGGGGCCACTCCCCCTATGCTCCTTCCCCTGATCCGTGCGGCCTGCCATGACGACCGACCCCACCAGCAGCACCCCCGCCGAGACCACAGCACCAGAACTCGACCCGGCGATCGCCAGCCAGGTCACGATTCCTGCCCTGACCAAGGCCCAGGCCGCCAACGGCGACGCGTCAGAATCCGGCGGGGAATGGGAGCAACTGAGCGCCAAGATCGGCGGTTGGTGGCAAGACCAGAATCTGGGTGAGCAATGGCAACGCCTGCGCAAGCCGTTGCTGCTCGCCGGAGGCCTGGTGGGACTGATTCTGGTGCTGCGCATCTACAGCGCCGTGCTGGCGGCCATTGCCAGCGTGCCCCTGGCGCCGCGCCTGTTCGAATTGGTTGGCGTCTCCTGGCTGGCCTGGTTCAGCGTTACCCGGCTGATCCGCAGCGACGAGCGCCGCAAAGTGGTGTCAGGGCTTAGCCAGCGCTGGCAGGCCTTCCGTGGCGGCAGCGGCCAACCAGCCAAATGAGCTGATGCGCCGATCACCAGGTGACCAGGGCGCCGCTTGGTAGTTTGTCTCGATTCTTCATTGGCTCGCGGTGAACATTCAGCTCGGTCGCTCCAAGGTTGTTCGCCGGGCCTATGGCATCGATGAAATCGCCCTGGTTCCGGGCGGTCGCACCGTCGATCCGGAGGTCACTGACACCCGCTGGAGCCTGGGGGGCATCGAACGGGAGATCCCGATCATCGCCAGCGCCATGGACGGCGTCGTGGATGTGGACATGGCTGTGCGCCTCTCCAAGCTGGGTGCACTCGGCGTTCTGAATCTCGAAGGGGTCCAGACCCGCTACGAGGATCCCAACAGCGTGCTCGATCGGATTGCCGCTGTGGGCAAGGACGCCTTCGTGCCCTTGATGCAGGAGATCTACAGCCAACCGGTGCAGGAGAAGCTGATTCGCCAGCGGATCGAAGCGATCAAGGCCAAAGGAGGCATTGCCGCCGTGAGCGGCACGCCCGTCGCGGCTCTGCGCTTCGGCAAGGCGATCGCCGAAGCCGGGGCCGACCTCTTCTTCGTGCAGGCCACCGTGGTGTCCACCAACCACATCGGCCCGGAAGGGCAGGGCACCCTCGACCTGGAAGCCCTGTGTCGCGACATGGGGGTGCCGGTGGTGATCGGCAATTGCGTCACCTATGACGTGGCCTTGCAACTGATGCGTGCTGGCGCTGCCGGCGTGATGGTGGGCATCGGACCCGGCGCGGCCTGCACCTCGCGGGGCGTTTTAGGGGTGGGCATCCCCCAGGCCACCGCAGTCGCCGACTGCGCTGCCGCTCGGGCGGACTATGAGCAGGAATCGGGCCGCTACGTGCCAATCATTGCCGACGGCGGCATTGTGACCGGTGGTGACATCTGCAAATGCATCGCCTGCGGTGCCGACGCGGTGATGATCGGATCGCCGATTGCCCGAGCAGAAGAGGCTCCTGGCCGGGGCTTTCACTGGGGCATGGCCACCCCCAGCCCTGTGCTGCCGCGGGGCACCCGGATCAACGTGGGCAGCACGGGCAGCCTGGAGCGGATTCTGCGCGGCCCCGCCAAACTCGATGACGGCACCCACAACCTCCTCGGCTGCCTCAAAACCTCGATGGGTACCCTCGGCGCCCAGTCGCTCCGCGACATGCAGCAGGTGGAGGTGGTCGTCGCCCCGTCCTTGCTCACCGAAGGCAAGGTGTATCAAAAAGCGCAGCAACTGGGCATGGGCAAGTAACAAGCAAGCCCAACCTCACACCAGCACCCAGCTTGCGTCTCACTGGAGAGGAGCGAGACAAGCGTTAATCTTCTGGTGTGGGGGCTTCGGCCCACACACTCCTCACACCCCCCGGCCCGACGCGTTCGGGCTTTTTGTCTTCCCGGCAACGGTGGATCACAGGATCACAGTTCGCACCAGCACGGCTGCTGTTCTGAAAAAATCCCGATCCCGGTTGCTAAATTTCGCTCAACCAACGGTCAGATCGAATGTCCAGCGCTGCTGCCGTCACCGACGCATCCTTCGAACAGGACGTCCTCCAGAGCGACGTGCCTGTGCTGGTGGATTTCTGGGCTCCCTGGTGTGGCCCCTGCCGCATGGTGGCCCCGATCGTGGATGAGATCTCCAAGGAATTTGAAGGCAAGATCAAGGTCTTCAAGCTCAACACCGACGAAAATCCCAACGTTGCCAGTCAGTACGGCATCCGCAGCATTCCGACCCTGATGGTTTTCAAAGGCGGCCAGAAGGTGGACACCGTGGTGGGTGCTGTTCCCAAAGCCACCCTCTCAGGCACCATCTCCAAATACATCTGAAGGCGCCGTCACCTTTGCGGATCGGCCTGATCGATTACGGCATGGGGAACCTGCACTCCGTGCAGACGTCCTTCCAGCGTTTGGGCGTGAGCCTGGACACCGTTCAGACTCCGGACCATCTGCAGAGCTGCGACGCCCTGATTCTTCCTGGCGTGGGGGCGTTTGACCCCGCCATGCAGCAACTGGAGGCCACCGGGCTGGTCCCCCAGCTGAAGTTCTGGGGCAAGCAGGACCGACCCTTGCTGGGCATCTGCCTCGGTTTGCAGTTGCTGTTTGACAGCAGCGAGGAAGGCCAGCGCGCCGGGCTCGGCCTGTTGCGCGGCCGCGTCACCCGGCTGCCTGAGGATGCTGGCGAGAGAATTCCCCATATGGGCTGGGCCCGTCTGCAGCGACTCCATCCCTGCCCGGTGCTGCATCCCGACGACACGGAGGCATGGATGTATTTCGTGCATTCCTATGCGGCCCATCCCGGCAACGCCTCAGTGCGCGCCGCCAGCGCCCGCTTCGGCGGCGGCGACGCCACCGCGATCGTGTGGCAAGGCCGCATCGGCGCCTGCCAGTTCCACCCTGAAAAATCGGCTCGCGCCGGCCAGCGCCTGCTCCAGCATTGGCTGAGCTGGCTGCAACAGGGCGCTCCCCCAACGGGCAGTTCAGCGTGACGATGTGAACCGGAAGGGTGGTGCGAGAGCTCAGCTGCGACTGAGCAGCGGTCGACGGCTCCAGAGCCCACGCGGCCCCGAAACCCGTCCGACCACAGGACTGGTGCGCGCCGCCGTGATGAACAGGCTCGCCCCGCGTCTGCACGGCTGCCATTGGCTCGATCTGTGCAGCGGCAGCGGCGTGATGGCATGCGAAGCGATCGAACGAGGGGCCTCCCGCGTGGTGGCGATCGAACGTCATCGCGGCACGGCCGCGATCTGCCGAACCAACCTGGACACCATCGCCTCAGGCGTGGATCCAGCCCCCACAGTGCAGGTGGTGAGCGCCGATCTGATCCATTGGCTGAACCGAGGCCGCCCCAGCGACGATCCCGGCTTCGATCTGGTCTATTTCGACCCTCCTTACGCCGCCAGGCTCTACAGCCCAGGCCTGGAGGCGCTGCGCTGCGGCGCATGGCTACGGCCGGGGGCTCTGGTGATCTGCGAGCACGCCAGCCACGATCCCCCCACTGTGGAAGGGAGCTGGGATCTGATTGATCGAAGGCGCTACGGCAGCTGTGGCGTGCTGGTGCTCAGCCTCCCAGAGCACTGCCCCGGCGGTACTGATTCCAGGCCGCCACAAACAGACCGAGCAGGGTGACCGGGATCAGACCGAGAACGATGCCGCAGAGCAGGGGTTCGATCATGGAGTCGCGCCCGATGAAAAGATTGAGCACAATTGTTCCATGGCCGGGACGCTTTTGCGATGGCACCGTCATCAACCGCTGCAGCGCCCGCCGGTCGCCATCGGGGTCTGATCACCGGGCTGGTGATCCTGGCGGCTGTCGCCTGCATCGTGCTGGTGGTCTGGGTGATGGGCAACGCCAGCCGCGATCCCTACGTGCAGGCCACCCGCATGCTCAACGGCGATGCGGACCACGGCGGCCAGGTGTTCCGCATCAACTGCGCCGGCTGCCATGGCATTGCCGCCCAAGGGCTTGTGGGCCCCAACCTTCATGGCGTGGCGGACCGTCGCAGCGACCCCTCGCTCATCCATCAGGTCGTCAGCGGCGCGACTCCTCCCATGCCCCGTTTTGAGGTGGAACCTCAGACGATGGCCGATCTGCTCGCCTACCTGAAATCCCTGGAATGAGCCAGGTCAACGCCCCTGGCGCACCACGGCTCTGTGTGGTGCTGGTGGAGCCGGCTGGACCGATCAACCTGGGCAGCGTCGCCCGCCTCTGCGCCAACTACGCCATCACCGATCTGCGCCTGGTGGCACCACGCTGCAACCCCGCCGACCCGGAGGCCCGCCGCATGGCCGTGCATGGCCAGGCCGTTCTGGACTCGGCGACGCACTATCCCGACCTGATCAGCGCTCTCCACGGTTGCCGCCGCGTGGTGGCCACCTGCGGCCGCCTCGACCATGGCACGATCCCACTGCATCCGCCGGAACAGGTGCTGCCCTGGCTGCTGGCTGACCATGGCGCAGCGGAAGCGAGCCAGGCCGCCGCTGCCCTCGTGTTCGGGCGCGAGGACCGCGGCCTGAGCAATGACGAATTGCTGCTCAGCCAGCGGGTGATCGCTCTGTACAGCGATCCCCACTATCCCTCCCTCAACCTGTCGCACGCCGTGGCTGTGGTGCTGCACGAGCTGGAGCGTTGCCGGCGCCAACCGGTTGCCGCCCCTGCCCTGGATCTGGATCCGGCCGCGCCGCAACAGCTGGAGGATTGCCTTGAGGCGGCCCGCAGCCTGCTCCTGGAGACGGGGTTCCTGCTGGAGCACACCGCCCATGCCCGCATGGCCAAAGTGCGGGGGCTGTTGCAACGGGCCCTGATCCGTAGCGATGAGGTGGCCATGCTCCGCGGCATGGTGCGTCAACTGCGCTGGGCACTGAGGCAACAACGCTCTTAACCTCGGGCGAGCCAACGCAACCCCCCGGTGAGCAGCAGCCGTTCCAGACGTCAAGATCCTGGCTGGCGCCGCCCCCTCCTGCTGCTGCTGCGCCTGCTGCTGATGGGCGTGGGGCTGGGTGTGATCAGCGGATCCGCCTTGAAGATGCTGGCGCCCCAGGTGCAGCAGGGCAACGTGACACTCCCCGCCTGGCTCAATCTCGATCGGCTTCAGGGGGCAGCCCTCGCCCCGGGACGCCAGCCCCAGGCCACCAACACCGCCAGCACCATGGCCACCAGCCTGGGGCGGTTCGAGACGAAGGAGGAAATCACCGCCCTGAGCCAACGCTGGCGAGCGCTTGCAGCTGCTGAGAAAGATCTCCAGGCCAGCGCCTTTCTGCTGAAACTCGATGATGGGCGCTACGCGGAATTGAGCCCCGACACGGCCTTGCCCGCCGCCAGCTCGATCAAAACACCGATCCTGCTGGTGGCGCTTGAGCTGCTCGATGCCGGCGACCTCAGCTGGAACGAACCGCTCACCCTCAGCAAAACCACGGTGGGTGGGGGCGCCGGCTGGATGGCCTCGAAACCTCTGGGCAGTCGCTTCCCCACCCATGAGGTGGCCACAGAAATGATCCGGGTGAGCGACAACACCGCCACCAATCTGTTGATCGAGCGGGTCGGAGGAAAGGAGTTGCTCAATGAACGCTTCAACGCCCTGGGCCTCAGCGCCACGGTGGTGAACAACTGGCTGCCCGATCTGGAGGGCACCAACACCACCAGCGCCCGCGATCTCGCCCGTTCGATCGCCCTGGTGGACACCGGCGAGGTGTTGAGCACCCGCAGCCGCGATCTGTTCCGGGAGGTGATGGCAACCTCGCGCACCAACCGCCTGCTGCCCGGAGGGCTGCTCAAGGGCCTGGGCGGCGAACAGGGAGAACCGGACGACAGCCTGATGGTGAAGGGCTACCGGGTGCTGAACAAAACCGGAGACATCGGCATCGCCTACGCCGATGCGGGCCTGATCGAATTGCCCGACGGCAGTCGGGCCGTGGCGGCCTTTCTGGTGAAGGGCCCCTTCAATGACCCCCGCTCCACCGAACTGATCCGCGCCATGGCAGCAGCCATGGCGCCGGTGCTCAAGCCCAAACCGCCGCTGCCGCGCAAGTCACCTAAAACAGTGGCGCCAGCTCCACCGCAGCCATGACGGCCCCGCGCCTGCTTCGCACCCTCGCCGCCCTTCCCCTGGTACTGGCTCCCCTGCCGGTGGCCAGGGCCAACGGCCCCGGCCCTGCAGCATCGACACCGGCGGTGAGCGACCAGCAGCGCCAGCAGCAGCTGAGGCCCCTGCCAGGTCAGCTCGATGGCGTGCTGATGGTGAACGACAACAATCCCGAGCTGATCACAGGCGAGGGCATCCTGCTCTCCACCTTCCCCGCATCGCCCGGCCTCAATCTGGCTCTCAACGGTCGCTTTGATCTGTTCAGCCATCACGTGTATGCCGGCAAGCCGGAGGAGCTCGACTCCACCCTCTGGTTGGCGGTGCTGGTGCAGCCGGTGGGTGAGCAACCGGTGACGCTGGAGCTTCTCGGTGGCAGCACCTCCCTCTCCCAGGCCACCCGCAAGGGACAGACCGCAGCACCGTTCCTGCCCCTGCCCAACCTGATGGCGGAAACCAGCACACCGATCGCTGCCGGGCCCGGCAGCCGGGTGGCCGGCGATCTGCTCCGGCGCGAACGGGCGCCGGAGCTGCCGACCCGCTGGGAGATCGCCCCCGGCCAGGCCAGCGCCCTGGTGGTGCTGCCGATCCCGGTGGCCGGCCTGGATCCGCTGCTCAACGGCCGCAATCTGCAGATGCGGCTGCGCAGTTCCGCTCCCGTGCATCTCGCCACCCTGGCCGCCTACGGCAGCGGCAAACGCGCCCCCACGCTCGCCCGCTGGCAGGAGCTGCTGGCCTCCGGCACGCTCAGCCCGAAAGAACACACGCCCACCCCACGCGGCAGCCGAGGCAAGATCATCTACTCCCGCGTCAGCGGCGTGCAGATCGGCAGCCTCTGGCAGGCCACCCTCACCGACCCCGGCGCCAACAGCCTGAACGTACAGGAGGCGCCGATCTCCTGGCCGATCAGCAGCCTGGAGCGGGGCGATCTCGGCACCGGCCAGGTGCAGACCGCCGAGCTGAAGGTGTTCTCCGAGGGCACGGCCTGGGCCGCCCATGGCAACTACGGCGTGGAGTACGACCTCACCCTCCCCCTGCGCAATCCCGGGCCTGGGCGGCGCCGGGTGGTGGTGGCGCTGGACTCTCCCTTCAAGAACGGCAGCACCAACCGCAGCCTGCGCTTCCAATCGCCCGCCAAAGGCCCGGTGATGTTCCGCGGACCGATCGAGGTGAGCGGCCTCGACGGCAGCCAGGGCCGGCCAGCCGGAGCGCGCCGCTTCCATCTGGTGCTGCGCCAGGGGGAGGAGGGGCCAGCGCTGGGCACGGTGACGCTTGCACCGGGCGAAAGTCGTCGGGTGCGGGTGCGGCTGATCTATCCCGCCGATGCGACACCGCCCCAGGTGCTCTCCATCCTGCCTGTGAAACAATCCACCCCTGTGCCGAGCGTCAGCCCGTGAGTTCAACCCGGAAGCGCAGGGTCTTCCCCTTCACCGCCGTGATCGGCCAGGAAGAGATGAAGCTGGCCCTGCTGCTCAATGTGATCGACCCGCGCATCGGCGGCGTGATGATCATGGGCGACCGTGGCACCGGGAAATCCACCACGATTCGCGCCCTCGCCGACCTGCTCCCGGGCATTGAGGTGGTGGCTGGCGATCCCTACAACAGCTCCGCCACCGACCCCGATCTCCAGAGCAGCGAGGTGCGCCAGCGCCTGGAGCATGGCGAGAGCCTGGCCACCGAAACCCGCCAGGTGCCCATGGTGGACCTGCCCCTGGGCGCCACCGAAGACCGCCTCTGCGGCACGATCGACATCGAGAAAGCGCTGAGCGAGGGGGTTCGTGCGTTTGAACCCGGGCTGCTGGCCAAGGCCAACCGCGGCCTGCTCTACGTGGATGAGGTGAATCTGCTCGACGATCACCTCGTGGATGTGCTGCTCGATTCCGCCGCCTCGGGTTGGAACACCGTGGAACGGGAGGGCGTGTCGGTGCGCCACCCGGCCCGCTTCGTGCTGATCGGCTCCGGCAACCCGGAGGAGGGGGAACTACGGCCCCAGCTGCTCGATCGCTTCGGCATGAGTGTGGAGGTGCGCACGGTGCGTGACCCCGAGCTGCGCGTGCAGGTGGTGGATCAACGCACCGCCTTCGACAGCGATCCTGAGGGGTTCAGTGCGGCGGTGGAGGCCAATCAGCAGGCGCTGCAACAGCGGGTGGTGGAAGCCCAGGGTCGCCTGTCCCAGGTGCAGATCGATGCTGACCTGCGCCTGCGCATCTCGGCGATCTGCGGTGAACTGGATGTGGATGGCCTGCGCGGCGACATCGTGACCAATCGGGCCGCCCGGGCCCTGGCGGCCTTTGAGGGCCGCACCGAAGTCACTGAAGAGGATGTGGCCCGCGTCGCCTCCTGCTGCCTCCGCCACCGCCTCCGCAAGGATCCACTCGAGCAGGTGGATTCCGGCGACCGCGTCGTGAAAGTGTTCTGCAAGGTGTTCGAGCGGGGTGAAAGCAACGACCGCGGCGCCTTCGAACTCGCCCTGGCCGCCTGACGCACCCGTCAACGTCAGCCCCCATGCGCATCCTCGGTCTTGACCCAGGCCTCGCCCGCGTGGGCTATGGCCTGATCGAGGTGACGGCTGGCTCGGGCGTGAGTGCCGGAACGCAGCGCATGCTCGACTGCGGCATGATCCGCACCGACCCCGGCCGCAGCGAGGGTGAGCGAATGGTGGAGATCGCCCACGATCTGCGCCTGCTGATCCGCAGCTGGAAACCGGATCTGGCGGCGGTGGAGAAGTTTTTCTTCTATCGCTCCAGCACCACGATTGCGGTGGTGCAGGCCCGCGGGGTCTTGATGATGACCCTGGCGCGGTTCCGCATTCCGGCTGTGGAGTTTCCGCCGATGCAGATCAAGCAGGCACTCACCGGTCATGGCCACGCCGAAAAAGATGAGGTGTTGGAAGCGGTGATGCGCGAACTCGATCTGAGCGAACCGCCCCGACCCGATGACGCCGCCGATGCCCTGGCGGTGGCGCTCACCGGCTGGTTCCAGCGATGAGGGATCCAGACCCGGCTGCCGAAAAAATCGAGCTTCGGCGGCACTACCGCCAACAGCGGCGTGCCGCCCTGGCGGCGTCGAAGGATCCGATCGATCCAGAGGAGCAGATCCGCCATCAGGTGGAGCTGGAGCTCACACGTCGCGAACGCCTCGGACTCCTGCAGGGAACCGTGGGGATCTATTGGCCGTTAGCCGGCGAGGTGGATCTGCGCAGACTCCAGCCAAGCCCTGGTCAGCCCGTTGCCCTTCCCGCCGCTGATGGCGAAGGCCGGTTGCACTATCACCTCTGGGGAGCGAGCCCGTTGGCACCGGATGGCTGCGGCATCCCGGCGCCACGGGATCAACCGGCGCTGCCACCGCAGCAGCTGGCCCTGCTGCTGGTGCCGGCCCTGGCGATCGACCGCACAGGCATCCGGCTGGGTTACGGCGGTGGCTACTACGACCGTCTGCGCGCCCAGGCGGCCTGGCGAGCCGTACCGGCCCTGGTGGTGCTGCCCGACGCCTGCGTCAGCCAGGAACCGCTACCCCGAGACCCCTGGGATCAACCCTTTGATGGCTGGATCAGCGAATGCGGTTGCACTTGCCTTACAGGCTGTTGAGCAACACGCACAACAATTATGGAATGCAGCGAGGGTTTGACAGGATGACTGAAGTGCCGTGCGATGCCGTGCCTGAAGCCCATCCGATCAGTCCCGCCCAGCGACTGGAACAGCACAGCCAGGAAGCACCCACCCTGGTCCAACAGGTGATCGCCCGGGAACTGGCCGGTCGTCGGGAAGGAAGTCAGGCTCTGGAAATGATGCTGCAGGCCATGGGCACGATGGTGCAAGCGCCCCGCTCCACCAGTGCACGCCGCTGGTCAGCAGCCCGCTGACGCCCAGGACCTGACGCTCAGGGCCTCTGGCACAAGAGCGGCGGATCCCTCAGGATGAAGCCCACTGATCCCGATGCCATGCCCGCCGCCTCCCGTTTCGGCCTGCTGCTGCTCCTGGGCTTGGCCAGCCTGCTGCCCCTGATGCCTCGCCCGGCCTCGGCCCACGCCATCGAGAGCACCCTCACCTACCTCGATGGGTCGCTCCAACTCAGCAGCAGCTTCTCCTCAGGGGAACCCACCAAGGATGCGGTGGTGCGGCTTCTCAAGGCCGATGGCAGCCCCGGTGCGGAGCTCGGGCGTCTCGACGCTGACGGCCGCCTCCAGGTGACCCTGCCCGCCGAGCTTCAGAACGGCAGCGTGGAACTGCAGGTGGATGGAGGCCCCGGGCATCGCGACTATCTGGAACTGCCGGTTCGCCAGGGCCGGGTGCAACTCGATCAGGTGAGCGAAGGGCCTCACCACCACCGGGAGCTCTGGCCATCGGCCGGGCTGCTCGGCGGTGTTGCCCTGATCGGCAGCGCCGGCTGGCTGGTTAAGGTGCGGCGCTCACGCCAGGGTTGAGACGCGATGCAGGAACGGGACAGCGCAGTGAGCCGCTACGGCAGCCCGAACCTGGACAAGCTGGTGGAGCGGCTCAGCAGCACCAGCGATCCACGCAAGCGCTACGAATACGTGCTCTGGCTGGCCAAAAAACTGCCGGACATGCCCCAGGAACTGCAGACCGAGGAACGCAAGGTGCAGGGCTGCGTCTCCCAGGTGTTCGTGGACGCCAGGCTGGTGGATGGCAGCGTGCAGTGGCAAGGCGCCTCCGATGCCCTGATCACCAAGGGACTGCTCGCTCTGTTGATCCAGGGCCTGCGTGATCTCAGCCCCGACCAGGTGCAGGCCGTGGATCCCAGCTTCATCGCCGCCACCGGCCTCCAGGCGAGCCTCACACCGTCGAGGGCCAACGGCTTTCTCAACATCCTGCGCATGATGCAGGCCCAGGCCGCTCAACTCAGCCGTTCCAGCGATCCCACCGCTGCATAAAGTCGTTGGATTGACGACTGGATCGGACACGACGCCATGACGACGAGGATCGGCATCGGCCTGCTGGGCCTGGGCACCGTCGGTGGCGGCGTCGCGCAGATTCTGCAGACGCCGGATGGCCGTCACCCCCTGGTGGCCGACCTGGACCTCGTGCGGGTGGCGGTGCGCGATCTCGATCGGCCCCGACCGGTGGCGCTCGATCCCGCCGTGCTCACCACCGACCCGGAGGCGGTGGTGGATGATCCCGCCGTGCAGGTGGTGGTGGAGGTGATGGGCGGGCTGGAGCCGGCCCGCACCCTGATCATGCGCGCCATCGCCGCCGGCAAATCGGTGGTCACCGCCAACAAGGCGGTGATCGCCCGCCATGGCGAAGAAATCGCCGCCGCTGCTGCCGCAGCCGGGGTGTACGTGCTGATTGAAGCGGCGGTGGGTGGCGGCATCCCGATCATTGAGCCGCTCAAGCAGTCGCTCGGCGGCAACCGGATCGAGCGGGTGAGCGGCATCATCAATGGCACCACCAACTACATCCTGAGCCGCATGGCCCAGGAGGGCGCCGACTACACCGAGGTGCTGCGTCAGGCCCAGGAGCTGGGCTAT
Organism: Synechococcus sp. RS9909; assembly: GCF_014279595.1. Taxonomy (NCBI): domain Bacteria; kingdom Bacillati; phylum Cyanobacteriota; class Cyanophyceae; order Synechococcales; family Synechococcaceae; genus Synechococcus; species Synechococcus sp. RS9909. Next base: position 937,171 of record NZ_CP047943.1, on the reverse strand, counting down.
GCGGAAGCCGACCCGGCCGCCGATGTGGATGGTCTCGATGCGGCCGACAAGATCGCAATTCTCGCCGGCCTGGCCTTCGGTGGGCCGATCCCCCGCAGCGGCATTCCCACCGCCGGCATCAGCCGCCTGCAGGGCCGGGATGTGGATTACGCCACCCAACTCGACTACAGCGTCAAGCTGCTGGCCGTGGCCGAGCGGATGGATGGCGCTGGCCTTGACGGCAGCAGCCATGCCCTGCCGCTGGCCGTGCGCGTGCAACCCACCCTCGTGCCCCACGACCACCCCCTCGCCGGTGTGCACGGGGTGAACAACGCGATCCTGGTGGAAGGGGATCCGATCGGTCGGGTGATGTTCTACGGACCGGGAGCCGGGGCCGGACCCACCGCGTCCGCGGTGGTGGCCGACATTCTCAACATCGCCGGCATCCGCCAACTCGACGATGCGGACGGCAACCTCGATCCCCTGCTGGCCGCCAGCAGCTGGCGCGCTTGCCATCTGGTGGACAGCGGCGCGATCCGCCAACGCAACTATTTGCGTTTCCAGACAGACGATGCACCCGGTGTGATCGGCCAGATCGGCACCTGTTTCGGCCAACACGGTGTCTCCATCCAGTCGATCGTGCAGTTCGATGCCAGTGATGCAGGGGCCGAAATCGTTGTGATCACCCATGAAGTGAGCAACGGCAACCTCGAGCAGGCCCTGGCCGCCATCACCACCCAGGCGGAGGTGCGTGGCATCGCCGCCCATCTGGGCTGTCTCTGAGGAACCCCTGACCGTGGCGTTCCCCCACTGGCACACCCACCCCGGCATGGGGCAAAGTCGTAAGAACCATCACAAGCCGGGTCTGCATTTGCCGATCTGTGCTCCCAGCGGTTCATGCCGAACGAACTGATCACAGCCCCGGGGCAACGCTGCAGCGCAACCGTGTCGCACCCCTCCATGGATCTGCACCAGGGTGACTGCATCCGGATCGACAGCAGCACCGACCTCTTCCAGGTGATCGGCGTCGACAATGCCCACAACCGCTGCTGGGTGCGCCGCTGGCCCCTGCAGCCCAAGGGTGGCTCCCGCGTGTTTGAAGTGCCCCTGCAACAGATTCCCCGGGAGCAGTCGACGACGCTGTCCGGCCGGGCCCCGCACCGCTGAATGGTCAGGCGTTCAGGCTGGCGAGCTGCGGCATTGCTGGCCGCCCTCAGCGTCACGCAACTGGCCTGCCAACCGCCTCGCGATCGCCAGCGCCTCACCGTGGCCAGTGCTGGACGGATCGTGTCGCTGGATCCGGCCCAGGCCAGCACCACCGGCACCCTTCAACTGCTCAGCGCCCTGGGCGACACCCTGTATCAACGGGAGGCGGACGGCCGGCTGACGCCCCAGCTGGCGGCCAGCCAGCCCCAACTCAGCGATGGGGGCCGCACGGTAACAATTCCCCTGCGTCGCGATGTGCGCTTCCACGACGGCAGCCGCTTTGATGCCGCCGCCATGGCCTTCAGCCTGCGGCGCTTCCTGCGCATCGGCACCCAGAGCTATGTGGTGGGCGATCGGATCGATGCGATCGAGACCCCCGCACCTTTCCTGCTGCGCTTACGGCTCAGCAGACCCTCCAGTTCCCTGGAAAGTCTGCTCACCTCTCCCTATCTCACCCCGGTGTCGCCGCAGGCCTATGCCAAGTACGGAGACCGTTTCCTCAACGATCACTTCGTGGGCACCGGCCCCTACCGGCTGGTGCGGTTCAGCTCCACGCAGCAACGGCTCAGCCCGTTTGCCGCCTACTGGGGCGAGGCACCGAGCAATCAGGGCCTCGACCTGATCCACCTCAGCAACTCCACCGCCCTGTTCGGTGCCCTGCGCAGCGGCGAGGTGGATGTGCTGCTGTCGGATTCCATCGATGAAGACCAGCGCCTGGCCCTGGATCGCCGCGCTGCCAAGGGGCTGCTGCTGCAGAGCAGCGGCCCCGCCCTCAACATCGGCTACATCACCCTGCTCAGCAATGCACCACCGCTGCAGAACCGACTCGTGCGCCAGGCCCTGGCCCACAGCCTCAACCGGCCCCTGATCAGCCGGCGCGTCAGTCACGATCAACGCCGACCGCTGCGCTCCCTGATCCCGCCCGACCTGCGCGGCGGCGCCAGCGAACCCTGGCCGCGCTATGCGCCAGACCAGGCCCGCCAGTTGTTCCGGCAGGCGGGCTACTGCGAGGGCACGCGGTTGACGCTGCCGTTCACCTACCGCACCAATGTGCCCTCCGACCGCCTGATGGCCCTCACCTGGCAGGCCCAACTGGCCCGGGATCTGCCCGACTGCGTGCACCTGAAGCTGGAGGGCGTGGAATCCACCACGGTTTACCGTCAGCTCGGCGAGGGGGCGTTCAAAGCGGTGATGCTCGACTGGGGAGCCACCTATCCCGATCCGGAGGCGTTTCTGGTGCCGATGCTCAGCTGCAGCCGCTCCCGTGGTGACGTCTGCGACGCCGGGGAAGCGGTGAGCAGCGGCAGTTTCTGGACCACGCCTGGCCTGGAGCCCGCCCTGCGCCGCAGCGACAGCCTGCAGGGCGAGGCGCGGCTCCGGCAGCTGAACCGCGTCGATGCGATGGCGGCCGCAGGCGCCGCCTATCTGCCGGTGTGGCTGGTGACCCCCAAGGCCTGGGCCCAGACCCACATGGCACCACCGCGCTTTGATGGCAGCGGCTTGTTGGATCTGGCCCGCCTGCGGAGCCAGAGCTGATGGCGCGGGCTCGGGAGCTGCTGCGTTACGGCGCCACCCGCCTCGCCCTGGCGCCGGTGATGCTCTGGCTGATCGCCAGTCTGGTGTTTCTGCTGTTGCGGGTCGCCCCGGGGGATCCGGTGGATGCGGTGCTCGGCAGCCGCGCACCGGCGGCGGCCAAGGCCCTGCTGCGCGCGCGTCTCGGCCTCGACCAACCCCTCGCTCATCAATATCTCGACTTTCTCAACGGCCTGCTCCACGGCGACCTGGGCCGGGCCCTGATCAACCAGGAGCCGGTGGGGGAGATCATCCGCCGCGCCCTGCCCGCCAGTCTGGAGCTGAGCCTCACAGCCCTGCTGGTGGCGGCGCTGAGCGGCCTGGCGGTGGGCTTCAGTGGCATCGCCCGCCCGGAGGGCAAGCTCGACCTGGCCGGTCGCTTCTACGGCATCGGCACCTACGCCCTGCCGCCCTTCTGGGTGGCGATGCTGGTGCAACTGCTGTTTGCGGTGATCCTCGGCTGGCTGCCGGTGGGCGGGCGTTTCCCCCCAAGCCTGGTGCCCCCCGATGGCAGTGGTTTCCTGATTCTCGATAGCTGGCGCAGTGGCGACTGGCCCGCCCTGCAGGGGGCCTTGCGTCACCTGCTGCTGCCCGCCTGCACCCTCGGGCTGCTGCTCAGCGGCATTTTCACCAACGCTCTACGCCTCAACCTGCGCCGGGCGTTGCGCTCGGATTACGTGGAGGCAGCCCGGAGCCGCGGCCTGAGCGAAACCCAGGTGGTGCTGCGTCACGCCCTCCCCAATGCCCTGTTGCCGGTGCTCACCATCGCCGGGATCACGGTGGCGTCCCTGATCGGCGGCGCCCTGCTGATCGAGGTGACCTTTTCCTGGCCGGGCATCGCCCTGCGGCTGCAGGAGAGCATCAACCAACGCGATTACCCGGTGGTGCAGGGAATTGTGGTGGTGGTGGCGGCGCTGGTGGTGATGGTGAGCGTGCTCGTGGATCTGCTGGTGGCCCTGCTCGATCCCAGGGTGCGTTACTGAACGGCAGCGGCCCTAGTCAGCCAGCAGGCGCGCAGCGGCGTCGCGGTTGAGGCGGTGCAGCTGCAGATCGCCGATCCGGCGATGCAGGCTGCTGGTCTGTGCCGCCGCCTCTGGGCGGGAGCCTTCGAGCTGCTCAAGAAACACCACAATTTCGTCTTCCAAAAGAGCCTGAACCTGCAGGGGCTGGACGCCCACCAGCTCCTTGCCAAGCCGGAACAGATCCTCCCCCTGGCCCTCACCCGCCTGTCCTTCCACCCGCACCGGCGAGAAGTGGCTGGCACCATCAACAACTACAGCACGGCTGGCCGGATGGGACGCCAGCGCCAGCATCAGCCCCAACTGTTCACTCTGGGGCGGGGTGATCAGATCGAGGCTGCCGCCACTGAAGAGCATGGGGACGGGCAGCTGCAGGGGCCGGTTCCTGGGCCAGAGCAGGCTCCCGAAGCTGTTCATGCCGATCAGGCCCACCAGATCCGCCGGTGGCGTGCTCTCGGCAGGAGGCGAGGGCAACGCCACCTCAGCCAGCTGGCACTGCAGCAGGCGGGAGAGGTTGCTGAGGGGGATGTCATCGAGGGCGGTGGCACAGCGGCGGTCCAGGCCGCTCCGGGGCCGGGCTCCCGCCCCGAGCAACGCCGTCAGTGCGCCGAGGGAATGGCCACCGAGCACAAGCTGCTCACCGGGCAGGGCAATCGTGCCGCGGCGGCGGGCCGCCAGCACCGCCTCCAGATCGCGCAGACGGTCGGGGACCACTTCAGCCCCCGGCGGCGGCCGACGGCCATCGAGCAGGGCCTTCACCGCTTCGGCATCACTGCCCGGATGCTCGAGCACAAGCACCGACCAACCGCGGCGGCTCAGGGCCCGGCCCAACCAGCGGAAGTGATCCGGGCTGCCCCCCAGCCCCGGCATCCACACCAGCCAGGTGCTGTGGGCGGGCGCTCCCGGCTGGGGCCGCCAGAGCTGCAGACGCAGAGGTTGGGCGCGGTGGTTCACCGGCAGCAGCTGGATCTCGGGCTCGCGGGCTCCGAGCGCCGCCCTGGAAGCAGCCAGCCATGGCGACGCCGCCCCCTGCGACACCCCCTGATCTCGCGCCGCGCTGGCGAGGCGGCGCACGAGTTGCTGCTGGCGTTGCAGCTGCTGACGCCAATGCCCAGCGGCCTGCAGCAGGGCATCCAGATCCAGCCGTACGTGGCTGGCCGGCAGGGCCTCCAGCAGATCCAGGCTCGACACCTGCTCCTGGCGATTGAGCAGGCTGTCCAACGTGTTCAGCAGGGTGTCGCCAGCGCTGTCGTCATCGACGCGCACAATGTCAGCCACCTCATCGAGCAGGCGACGTCCGGCCCAGCTGCCGAGCAATTGCCGCGCCATGCTCCGGTCGTTGATCAGTGGGGCGCGCAACAGCTCCAGCACCCCTTCACGGCTGTCGGGCTCGAGCAGATTCAGCCAGATGCCCAGCTCGGAATTGCTGACACCGCCGGAGCGCCCCCACGCCACCAGATCATCGATCTGCAGCGGGATGACCATGCCATCGAGCTGCACCTGCAGCTGTTCGGCCGCCCGCAGCGGCCGCACTGGGCTGGCGGCGACCAGCAGACTGGCCACCAGACCCATTCCCACCCGCCACGACGGGGGCCGTCCTGTTGAGCGTTGTCGTCGCAAGGCCCAGACCACTGCACTGGTGGCACCAGTTTCCCGCAGCCCTGCAGGAGTTGGCCGTGATCCGCTGGCTGGCATCGCTCGGAGCCGGTGGGGTGATCTACATGACCCCGATCATTTTTCACCAGGCGAACCTGTCCGCCAGTCAGGTGGGGCAGGGGTTGGCGGCATCGGCCCTGATCGGCACGGTGGCGCGCTTGCTCTGCGGACTCCTGCTTGATCGAGGCCTCCGCTGCTCCTGGCCCGTGCGGGCGGCGGCGCTGCTGGCCCTGGCGGCTGATCTGGTGCTGCTGCAGGCCCAGGGCTTCCAGGGCTATGTGATCGGCCAGCTGTTGATCGGCATCGCCGCTGGCCTCTATTTCCCGGCGATCGAACTGGCCGTGCCGCTGAGCACCGGGGCCTTTCCCTCCAGCCGCGGCTACGCCTTGGCCCGCAGCGCCGATGCCCTCGGCGTGGCGATGGGAGCCCTGATCGGTGCGGTGCTCGCCGGCCTGGGCCTGATCCGCGGCGTGTTTCTGGTGGAGGCCTCGGCCGTGCTGAGCATGCTGCTGGTGCTGATCTGGCGGCCCCTGCCCGATGGCCGGGAGGCGATGCTGCATCCAAGGCAGGGATCGAGGCAGGGATCGAGGCAGGGAGGCTTCACGGATGGTGATGGGGCAAGCGGCCACGGCAGCTGGCTGCTGCCCCTGTTGCCCGTGCTGGCGGTGAGCATCGTGGCCACCGGCATGATTTCCCTGCTGCAGAGCGCCCTGCCTCTGGATCTGGTGCGCGGCGGTCTCGACCGGCCAGCGCTGAGCGAAGCCTGGAGTGGGGGGCTGATTGCGCTGCAGCTGGGATTGCTGGTGCTGCTGCAATGGCCGGTGGGCAACTGGGTGGCCGGCCGCAGCCTGCGGTTTGGGCTGGGGGTGGGGCTGGTGAGTTTCAGCGGCGGCTGTGTGCTGCTCGCCGGCTCCGCTCTCTGGACTGGTGGCGTTGGCTTGATTGTGCTGGCGGTGCTGCCGATGGCCTTCGCCGAAGCCGCGTTTCTGCCCACGGCCGCGGAGGCGATGGTGGAAGAAACGCCCCTACAGCATCGGGGCCTGGCGATGGCCCTGTTCTCCCAGTGCTTCGCCATCAGCGCCACGGGCGCACCGCTGCTGGCCGGGGTGCTGCTCGATGGCCAGGGCCACGGCCTGGTGCTGTGGCTGCTGATGGCCCTCGTGTGCCTGCTGGTGCTGCCGCTGCTGCAGGCGGTGCGCCCGCGCTATCGCGTCAGCCCAGAACAACCGTGATGGGCTGGCTACGGTGATGGCACTGGATCGACAGGGATGGGTCACGGTGATCGCCGCCGTGCTGCTGGCCCTGATCACGTTGTTCACCAGTTACGACCATGTCGAACTCTTTCGAGCCCTTACCGTCGATTTACCGCAGCAAGCAGGAGTTCCTTGCATCGCTGCCGCCCTGGCGACGGCTGTTGCAGAAGCTCAACTGGCGACCGGTCGTCGACTTGAGAGTGAAGCGATACGCAATCGAGCAGAGGCTGCTGCAGATGAAGAAAGAAGACGAGCAGATGCAGAAAGAAGACGAGCGATTGAGGAAGCTCGACGAACGGCTCGCCGCGCTCGACGCCAGGCTCGATGCGATTGTCTCCAACTCCAAGTCCAGCTCGAACCCAACGCCACCCACATCCGACGAGCCCGCGACATGATCGCCCTGCTGGAGGAATACGGCGACATCGACTGAGGGGTTCTGAGGGGGTTAACCCTGCCGCTGCCAGATCACACGGCCGACGCGCTGGAGATGGTCGAGCAGCGGGGGATGATCAATCAAATGCAGCAGTTGCAGATCAATCCGCCAGGGCAACAACAAATCATCGAGTTCACCGCCGAGTTCCAGCAGTTCCGCCAGCGTCATGGTGGGTGCCATCAGGCAAAGATCCACATCAGACCCAGAGCGTTGACGCCCCAGAGCGCGCGAGCCATACAGGATGACGCGCTGCACCGACGGATGTGCATCGATGCAGCGCAGCACTTTATCGCTGTCGCTCTCGGGTAGGCCGGGGATGGAAACCATGGTCAGCGCAGCGATCCGGCGCGCTCCAGCATGCACAGCTGCAGATCGAACAGGGCTGCCGCGTACCGCTCCTGGATCAGCGAGGCGATCTCGTGGGCTAGCGCAGGGTTGTAGGTGTGGCTGGTGAGATTGCGACTGCGAATCATCGCCATCCAGGTAACCTCCGACCCCGCCGGCAACAGCTCTCGCAGCACCGCCTCCCGCACCGCATCACGGGATCCGCTGATGCCACTCACCCCTTGATGCACCAGGAAATCTTTGAGCAGCAACCAGCTGAGCTCGTGGGTGAATTCAAACGCCTGGATCAGCCCCTGCTCCTCCAGTTCGCTGAGCGGGCGTTGCTCGGCGATGGCCAGAGCTCTGCTGAGGGTGGCCAAGGCCCGCCCATAATTATCGAGACGCTGCAACCAGCGCACATCGGCCTCAGCCATCACGGAATGACGCCATGCATCGGAACAGTACGCCGTCTGGGCCGTATGACCGGGCGTATGACCTGACGACAGGTCGCGATCAGGCGCGACCACGAGGCGGCCGCAGCGATCAGGCGTGAGCCTGCAGGCTCTGAAGGGTGGCGTAGCGCACCAACTCGGCGCCCTTGAAGCCGAGTTTGCCGCTGAGGTTGCGGCGGTGAGTTTCCACGGTGTGCACCGACAGATGCATGCGATCAGCGATCTGCTGATTGGAGAGGCCCGCACCGATGCCGCTGAGCACCTCGCGCTCACGGCGGGTGAGCTTGGCGAGCGGTGCTGGCGCCTTGGCGCGCAGGAGCTCGGCGATTTCAGCGCCAAGGCAGTCGTAGGCCTCGATCTTGTCGACCACCGCATGCAGCATCGGCTGCAACGACGCCGGACAGACAAAGCTGCTGGCCTGGGCCGACAGCACGATCAGTCGGGCCTCGGGATGGAACTCAACCAAGGCTTCCGCCACCACTTCCCCACCCTGATCGGGCAGCGACAGATCAAGAATCAACAAATCCGGTTGATGCTGCAGACAGGCGGCAATCCCCTCCGCCGCGGTGGTCGCCGTCGCCACCACCTCCAGCCCCTGCTGCAGCTGCAACATGCTCACCAGCAGCTGCAGAAACATGGTTTGATCTTCCACCACCACACAACGCAACGACGCTGTGGCACCGGTGGGATTCGTGGTGGCAGAGATCGCCTGCATCACTGCAGACCGTAGGAATCAGGCGCTGAAAGCACCATCAGCAATGCTGAGTAATTTCGGATCCCGCCGGCCGCGCCAGGGGCAGGCTGATGCGCACCTCAGCGCCGCCTAACACCTGGGAACGCCCGATCCGCATCCGGCCATGGTGGTTGGTCAGGGTGGTGCGCACCACGAACAACCCCAGGCCGCTCCCGCCAGGCTTGGTGCTGCGAAAGAGGGTGTCGCCCTCCGGATCAATGGCGAAGCCTGGGCCGGAATCGGCAATCAGCAGGTCGGCCATGGCGCCATCACGCTGCAGCCGCACGAGCAGATGACGCTGCTCTGGCACCTGTTGCGCCAGGGCCTCGATCGCATTGCGCAGCAGATTGCCCACAGCCATCTGCAGCTGGGCGGGATCGGCCATCACGATCCAGGCGCAGCGATCGGCGCCCTCCTGCGGCCACCCCTGCCGCTCCAACTGCACCGCCTGCTCCCGCAGCGACCGCTTGTGGAGGGTGAGGGCACCAGCGATGACCGCCGCCAGGTCGGTGGGCACCAGCTCGGTTTGCACGTTGCGCAAGAGCATGCGCATCCGCTCGATCACCCGACTCACCTGCTGGGATTCGGCCTGCAGATCTTGCACGAGCTGGCGGCTCTGCTCGGGGCTGAACACCCCTTGGCCCAGCTGTTGATCCGCCTGCTGACAACGCAAGCGAATCGTGCTGAGCGGCAGGTTGATTTCATGGGCGATGGCGGCAGCCGTGAGGCTGGTGCGCAACTTCTGCTGCAGGGCCGTGTCGCGATCGCGGATCGCCTGCATCAGGTCTTCGAAGCCGGCCTGGATCTGGCCCATCTCCTTGAATCGCGACAGGACCGGGGCCGGTTCCAGCGCCTGAGCCTCGGGGTCAGACAGCCCTGAGCGCACCTGCTCCATGCGGGCGGTGAAGTGCGCCACCGGGGCATAGAACAAGCTATGCAGACGCCGGTTTTTCCAAAGAAACACCAGCAAGGCCAGCAGGCTGACTACCAAGCTGGGCCAGAGCACCAGCTGTCGCTGCCGCTCCAAATGATCCAGCGGGATCAGGCTCACGATGTGACCACCCAGGCCATTGTCGATGGCCACCATGGGTTGCCAATCGCGACCGCCATAACGGATGCGATACAAACCGCTCTGACGGGCGGCGGCCAGGCTCAAATCCACCGCCGGCACGCCCATGGTCGGATCACTGGAGAGCATCACAAAGCCGTCGTGACTCACCAGCAGCAACGGCTGCCCGGAACGCTGGCTGTAGCGGCGCAGCAAGGCCTGGAGATGCAGAAGATTCACGCGCCCCAACCAGGGCCCGGTGGCCACATACACACTGGCGATCTCATCCTCCAGGCCCCGGGTGATCGCGGAGCTGGGAGCGCGGTGCCGCTCGGGCTGCTCCAGATAAGGGCGAATCCGGCTGTTGGCAAAGGAAAAGCCGGGAAACACCCGACTGCCGGGGCGTGCGCGCCACACCCGACGCACCTGATGCTGCGCCCCTAGCTGATACACATCGGAGAACGCGGGAAGCACCACAGCAACACCCAGCGCCTGCTGGCCGGGATCGAGCGCCGAGAAGTACTCCAGCTGCTGCCGCGCTTCCCGCAAGTGCTCCTCAAGCAGGGAGCCGACCCGATTCACGTCCTGCTGATGGAGCTGCAGATAGCGGCGCTCAAGCTGCACCACGGTGAACCAGGCACCGGCGGCCAGGGCTGAGGTTGCCGCCAACAGAGCGATCAGCTCATGGCTGAGGTTGAAGCGCCAGAAGCTGACCTGACGAGTCATTGCGCCCGATCCGCCAGGGCGGAAAAGGCATGGAACTCAGCGCGCACGTCTCCGTTGGCATCGAAACGGACCGGCCCGAACCGGGTCTGATGCACGGGTTGCGCCAGCAGGTAACGCTTCACCTGGGCGGGGGTGGTCGCACCGCTGCGGAAGGCCTGATCGAGCAGTTCAATCGCCTGGCTGGTGCCGATCGTCATCGCATAGGGGGTGTAGCCGTAGCGCTGCTCAAAACGCTGAAAGTAGCGATCCACCACCGGATCCTCCCGCCGGGCCGGATAGGGACTGACCACGAGGGAGCGCGCACTGGCGGGACCGGCGTTTTCGACAATCGCCGGCGAACGGGCCCAGGGGGTGAGCAGGATGGGCGCGTTGGGGTGCAGCTGGCTAAACAACTGGCTGATGTTGCCGATGATCGGCAAGAACGCACCCGCGAGCAGATACAGCGCGTCCACATCCCCCTCCAGCATGGGGCGATGGAGCTGGGGATCGAAATCGGTCACCCGCAACTGGCGCCGGATGATCGTCCACCCCCCCAAACGGTTCAGCTCCGCCTCAAACTGCGCGAAGGCGGAATCGGTCCAGGCGCGATTGCCCGTGTCTTGCAGCACCAGCAGCCGCCGGCCAGGCAGACGATGCAGCTCCCGGGCGAGGGCACGCTGCTCCTGAGTCACATCCGGCACGATGCGGAAGAAACCATCGTCCTTGCCGCTGAGCTGGTCGCTCACCGCCGACACATTGATCGCCAGGGCATCGGTACCGGCGAACTGGGGCAGGCTCGGCACCGCGTGGCTGGAGGCCTGGGTGGTCACGAAGAAGCGCACACCCTGGCGCTTGAGGGCCGCGATGCTGGCGGCAGCGGTGGCGGGATCGGGGGTGTTGTAGTGATTCACGAGGCGAATCCGACTGCCGGGTCGCTGCTCCAGCCACAGATCGGCGCTGTTGCGATCGCTGGGGTCGATGGCCGCACCGGGCACCAGGGGCAGATCCACCCCCACCGCCACGGTGATCGGCCGCTGCCGGGACCACCACCAGCTGCCTGCCACCGCGGCACCCATGAGCAGGGCCAAGCCAAGCCAAAGCCAGCCACGCCGTGACACGAAGCCGGGGCGAGACCAGAGGCTCATGCGTTGCATCGGCGAGCTCTCTCAAGTTTGGCGCAGAGCCATCGCGCCAATCCATGCCTACTTAGTTGCCGCGAGTTCAACTGAACTCATGCCTTTTAAGTAATCACCAGGGGGTCATTTCATGGCTTGTGGGTAATGACTCAAGCGCCCAATTCTGGGTACATTGACCACATGCTTTGCGCACACCAACAATCCGCGCTGAAGCTGAGCCACACCCTGCTGCTGGTGGCTGGTGTGGCATGGCCGGCTTCCAGTCATGCCCAGATCAATCCGGGCACATTGAATCCTGGCTTGCAGCAGCAACAGGAATTGCAGCAACAACAGGAGCGGCAACTGCCCAATGTGCAGCGGGAGAAACCTGCGCCCCTGATTGACGAACAACCGGAAACGCTTCCGCAGCAAGAGAAGGATCCCGAGTTGTTGATCAACCGGGTGGAGGTGGAAGGCGCCCAGGTGATGGACGAGGAACGGATTGCGGCGGTGTTCGCTCCACTGCTCAATCAAGCGATCCGTTTTTCGCAACTGCAGGACGCTCTCAACCAGGCCAGCAACCTCTATCGCGATGCCGGCTACTTCACCAGCCGGGTGTTGATCCCCAAGGGCGGTTTGGTGGATGGCGTGCTGCGCGTGCAGGCTGTGGAGGGATACCTCGAGGAAGTGGAGGTGGTGGGCCGCGGCAGCGCCGGCCTCAAGCGCTGGACGGTGTTTTACCTCGATCCGCTGGTGAGCAGTCCGGAGGATCCCCGTCCGATCCGTTTTTCCCAGCTGGAACGCCAGATCCTGCTGATGCAGAGCTTTGGCGGTGTGCGCTTTCGCTCCAGCCTGGCCCAGGGAAAGAATTTCGGTGGCTCGAAACTGATCGTGGATCTGAATCCGAGCGCCGGCGGCGGTTCGATCAGCATCAACAACAACGTGCAGAGCCAACTGGGTGATTACCAGCTGGCGGCAGCGCTGCAGGCGAATGTGCTGGCGGCACCGCAACCGCTGCAACTGACGCTTTCTGGCAGCAATGCCTTCCCCTACCCCGGCGGCCTCGCCAGCGGCAACGTGGGTTTCACCACACCGATCGGCAACCGGGGCCTGCGTCTGGTGGGCACCGGCAGCCTCACCAGCACCGCCAGTGCCGCCACCCCGATCCCGCTCGGCGATGGCAGCAGCGTGAACCTCACCAGCGGCGGCCAGAGCTGGCTGGGCAACCTGGCCCTGCGGTATCCGATCGTGCTGAGCCGCACCGCCTCTCTAAGCGTGTCGCTGGCGGGTGAGGTGCAGAACGCCAGCAACAACACCTACATCGACAACGTGCTGGTGCTGCGCAATCCGAGCCGGTTGCGGATGGCACGGCTGGGCCTCGATGGCAGCCTGTCGACGCCCTTCTATGCCAGCAGCGCCAACCTGCGCATCAGCCAGGGGCTGCCCATCGCCAATGCGCTCGATTCGGTGACCCTGGCGGCCACCGAGGGCAGCCTGCCCTACGGCAGCGTTGATTACACCAGCGCGCGCCTCACCCTGCGCCATCAGCAGCGGATCAGCGACAGCAATGCCTTCATCACCCTCACGGGCATGGGGCAGCTGGCGAACAGCACCTTGCCGGGTGCGGAGGATTTCAGTTATGGCGGCCCGTTTCTGGGCCGTGCCTACCGGGGCAGCTACCTGATCGGCGATCAGGGCGCGGCCGGTGGGGTGGAACTGTCGCAGGCCTTCTACGGCCAGGGCTGGAGTCTGACGCCCTATCTGTTTGGTGATATCGGCGTGGCGAGCAACAACTTCGATCTGCCCACCCCCCCCAACTACACAGCGGCGAGTTATGGCATCGGCGTGCGCGGCAGCGTCGGCAGCAGCGGCAGTTTCGATCTGGGTTGGGGGATTCCCGCCGGCCCCTATCCGGGGTCGGTGGGACGCACCGGACCGGCCAACTCGATTGTGTATGTGCAGGCAGCACTGACGTTTTGACCACGCCAACCCCCCCCTCCGATGCCCCCCGCTGGGGGCCCCTGCAGACCTTTCTGCAGGGCTTTGCCTTCCCTGGACGATCCGAACCTTCATCCACTGATTCCGCCATGAGCGACACCGCGACCCAAGAACCCAGCACCGAGATCAGCAGCGGCGAGCAGCAACCGCCGGTGCTCACCCTCGATGGCACGGCCTATGCCTACAACGATCTGAGCGATCGCGCCCGCCTGCTCAGTGTGGATTTTGTGCGCACCAACCAGGAGTGGATGGCGCTGCAGCACCGCTACCGCCAGTTCGTGGCGATGGAAGCCACGGTGGTGAGCCAACTGAAGCAGGAAGTCGACAAATCGGAGATGCAACCGCTGTGGACCAGTGGTGAAAGCGAGAGCGAGAGCGACAAACCGCTGCTCACGATCGACGACAAGTCGTATGACGCCAGCCAGATCCCCGATGGCGTGCGGGTGTATGTGGAAGACCTGGTGCGCAACAACCAGGAACGCAGCCAGCTGGAATTTCGCCTGCGTCAACTCGATGCCGCCCGCAGCGCCTATCTGGGCGTGATTCGCGAGGAGCTGGAAAGCAGCGGTGCCCAACCGCTCGATCCGCAGCCCGAGGCCAACAACGCAGGAGGTGAGCAGAACTGATGGGGAAGCGCCGCCGTCGCCGCAATCGCTCCACGAGCAAGGCCCAACCGCAAGCCACACCGCGCCGCGCCCCAGGGCAGCGGGTGCGGGACCTGGCGAGCACCGCCACCGTCGCCGCTGCGGCGATGGTGATGTTCGGCGGCGGCCGGGCGGCGTTGGCCCTGCCCCAGGGCATGACCGTGCGCGGCGGCCAACTGACGATCCAGCGACCCGATGGAAAAACGGCGGTGATCCGCCAGGGCAGCAAGCGCGGCGCGGCGGATTTCAAACGCTTTGATATCGATGCCGGCGAGCAGGTCCGGATCGAGCAACCGGATGCCAAGAGCGTGTTCCTCGGTCGGGTGACCGGCGGCAAGCTCACGGAAATCCACGGCCGGCTCGATGCCAATGGCCGGGTGCTGCTGATCAACCCCGCCGGTGTGCTGATCGGCCCTGGCGGTGTCGTGAACACGGCCTCGTTCACCGCCAGCACCCTGCAGGTGGATCCCGACCAGTTCATGGCCGGTGGCGTGGTGGAACTGAAGGCGCTGCCGGGCGACGATCCGAATGCGGCGGTGATCAACCAGGGCACGATCAACGTGGCCGATGGCGGCTTTGCCGCCCTGGTGGCCCCCCATGTGGTGAACGATGGGGTGATCACGGCGCGTCTGGGCCAGGTGCAGATGGCCAGCGGCACCGCAGCGACGCTGGATGTGTCGGGTGATGGCCTGGTGGCGGTGGTGCTGGACCCGGCGGTGGCGGGCAGCATCACCAACCGGGGCACAGTGCAGGCGAGCCATGTGCGCCTGGGTGGCGGCGATGCCGCAGCACTCACGGCTGCCACGGTGAATCTGGGCGGTGTGATCGAAGCGCGCAGTGCCGCTGATGTGCTGGGCCTCGATCCGGCGGTGGCCAGTGATGCCGAGCAGCAGGCGAGCATCGAAGCGGTGAGCAGCGGTGTGATCACGGTGGATGGCCGTGTCGATGCCAGCGCCAGCGCCGCCGGGCTCAAGGGCGGCGAGGTGAAGCTGCTGGGCCGTGCGATCACCTTGAAGCCGACGGCTGCGGTGGAGGCGAGCGGCCCGGCCGGCGGCGGCGAGGTGCTGGTGGGCGGCAATGATCTGGGCCAGGGGCCCGAGCCCAACGCCCAGCAGGTGTCGATTGAAGCCGGCGCCGCAATCCGCGCCGATGCCACCCAGGCCGGCGATGGCGGCCGTGTGATCGTGTGGAGCGACGAACGCACCGACTTCCACGGCGAGATCAGCGCCAAGGGCGGCCCGGAGGGCGGCGATGGCGGCTTCGTGGAAACCAGCTCGAAGCAAACACTGGTGGTCACTGGAAAGGTGAGCACCGCCGCGGCGAAGGGCAAGGCCGGCCAGTGGCTGCTCGACCCCGAAGACGTGGAGATCGGCGACGAGGCTGCTGCACAAGAAGAGGAAGCTGCTGCACAAGAAGAGGAAGAGACCAGCGCCGAGACCGAGGAAACCGCCGCTGAGGTAGAGGCTGAGGCTGAGGCTGAATCAGAAGCCGACACCAACACCGAAAGCAAGAGCGAAAGCGAAAGCGAAAAAGAAGAGAAGGTCGAGAAAGGAGAGAAGGACGAGGACGAGGACGACGAAGAGGAAGAGACCACCTCCGCCGCAAGCAGCGAGAGCGACGAGAGCAGTGACAAGCCTGAGGCCGAAACCGCCTCCGACAGCACCAGCGACTCCAGTGGCTCCTTCATCAGCAAGGACTCGATCGAGACAGCCCGCGGCGAAGGCACCGAGGTAACGGTGGTGAGCTCCGGTGAGGTGAGCGGCGCCGAGAGCGAGGAAGCCAGCGCCGAGAAGGGCGGCCTCACGGTGATCAGCAACGCCGAAGATCCCGCCGCCGCTGTTGCAGCCGCCCAGGCCAGCGAAGACGCCGAGTCCAGCGAATCAAGCATCAGTGGCAGCTCGATCGAGACAGCCCGCGACGCAGGCACCGAAGTAACGGTGGTGAGCTCCGGTGAGGTGAGCGGCGCCGAGAGCGAGGAAGCCACCGCCGAGAAGGGCGGCCTCACGGTGATCAGCAACGCCGAAGATCCCACCGCCGCTGTGGCAGCCGCCCAGGCCAGCGAAGACGCCGAATCCAGCGAATCAAGCATCAGTGGCAGCTCGATCGAGACAGCCCGCGACGAAGCCACTGAGGTAACGGTGGTGAGCTCCGGTGAGGTGAGCGGCGCCAAGAGCGAGGAAGCCACCGCCGAGAGCGAGGCGAGCAGCGATCGCCAAGCCAGCCCCGAGGACCCCATCAGCACCCCGGAGCTCTACACGCTCTATCTCAACGGCGACGATCTCAACCTCAGCGCCCAGCAGGAGCAGCTGAGCGGCCGGAATGTGGTGATCGCCAGCTGCGAGGGCAGCTGCACGACAGACCGGGCCGGCAACATCTTCATTGATTCACTCTCGGGCCTGGCTTCGCTGCAGGTGCTGGCGCTGGCGGATGTGACGCTGGAGAAGGAGATCAGCGTGAGCGGCGGCCTCAGCTTTGCAGGGGCGCTCACCTTCTCGGGCACGGAGATCAGCATCCGTGCCAACGAACTGGTGCTGTCGGGGCCGGTGCAGGTAGCCGAACCCGTGAAAGCCGCCGGCGGCCCGGCGCTCACGATCAGCAGCGCCAGCTCAGATCGCGCCATCCAACTGGGCGGGGCTGGGCAGGCCAGCGTGAACCTCGATGCCCCCGCCGCGGAGCTGCAGCTGGGCAGCAGCACGCTGAACAAGCTCAACCAGGCCGGCCTGGCGGAGCTGAAGATCGGCGGCACCGATCACACCGGCGGCATCAACCTCGATGCCTCAGCCAGCCTGAAGGCCAGCAACGCCGTGAGCCTGGAAAGCCAGCAGGTGAACGTGGCCGGGGCGATCACGGCCAGCGATGGCAACCGCGGCGGGCAGGTGACGATCACCGGCGATCAGCTCACGGTGCAGGGCACAGCCCGCATCGATGCGTCTGGTGCGGCCGGCGGCGGCGAGATCCTGATTGGCGGCAGCTGGCAGAACGAAAACCCAGCGGTACGTCAGGCGGAAACCACCACGATCGAAGCCGGAGCCGTTGTCGATGCTTCAGCGACGGGCAACGGCAAGGGCGGCACGATCGTCGCCTGGAGCGACATCACCAATCCCACGGGCCACACCACGGTGGCCGGCACCCTGCTGGCCAAAGGCGGTGCGCAGGGCGGCGATGGCGGCCGCATTGAGACGTCGGGTTACGACCTCAAGGTGGATGGAATCAACGTCTCCACCGAAGCGCCACTGGGCAAAACGGGCCAATGGCTGCTGGATCCACGCGACATCACGATCAGCAGCAGCGGCGACACGGTGAGCGGCAATTACACCGCCGCGGCCGACAGCGCGTTCATTGATGTGGCGACTCTGCAAACCGCGCTCAACAGCACCAACGTCACGGTATTCACCGGCAGTACAGGGACCCAGGCCGGCACGATCAGCGTGAGCAGCGCCATCAGCTCCGGCTCCACCTACGACCTGGAGCTGAAGGCCGCCAGCGACATTGTCATCAACGCCGATATCACCCGCTCGGGCACGGGCGGCATCACCCTGCGCGCCGGCTCAGGCTCGGTGAGCGGCACTGGTGATCTGATCCTGGGCGGTGGCACCACGCTGTCGCTGGCCCACGGCACCACCCTGGCCAACGACATCCAGCTCACCAGCGGCGGCGCCACGATCGGGTTTGCTGGGCTGGCCGTGGAGTACCTGATTGTTGGGGGTGGTGGCAACGGGGAAGGGATCTACTCGGGTTATGCACAAGGTGGTGGCGGCGGTGACGTCAAAACAGGCTCATTGCAGCTGAGTGGATCCAGCAGCACCATCACGGTTGGCGCTGGTGGCACCACTGGCACCGGCACAACCGGCAAGGGCGGTGACTCCTCTGGCTTTGACATCACTGCAGCTGGAGGATTGGGCTCCATCAGTGCCAGTGGTGGCACCAGTGGATCTGGCTTCACGGGTGGAGCTGGGCTCTACGACGGCGGCGGTGGTGGTGGTGCAGCCGGCACCGGTACTGCAGGGACAAACGGTTCA
Organism: Synechococcus sp. RS9909; assembly: GCF_014279595.1. Lineage (NCBI taxonomy): Bacteria > Bacillati > Cyanobacteriota > Cyanophyceae > Synechococcales > Synechococcaceae > Synechococcus > Synechococcus sp. RS9909. Next base: position 919,015 of record NZ_CP047943.1, on the reverse strand, counting down.
GGGACCAGACGGGCTGGAGCTGGAGGCATCGGCATCTACTCAGACATCACTGGCTCACAAGTTGGCTACGGCGGTGGCGGTGCAGGCGGGTACCTCAGCAATTGGACCGTTGGAACAGGCGGCCAGTCCTACGGCGGTGGCGGTCCAGGCCAATCTGGCACCGCTAACACCGGTGGCGGCGCTGGTGGCGGCAAGGATGGCGGCTCCGGTGTTGTCATCGTGCGCTACCAGGGCGCACAAGCCGCCACGGGTGGAACAACCACGAGCGGCACGGGCACGGCGGCTGATTACACCATTCATCAATTCACAGCCGTTGGCAGCTCAACATTTGAAATCAACAACCTTGCTGCGACCCTCACCGGCAGCATCAGCGGCAGCGATCAGCTGACACTCGCTGCTGATCGCGGCACCCTGACCCTCTCAGGAGCGAACACCTACACCGGCACCACCAGCATTAGTGGCGGCAGCGTTAAAGCCACCAGCAGTGATGCACTCGGGAAGGGCTCCGCCGTGTCTCTGAGCAACACAGCTGGCGCCACGTTGGAACTGGCGAACACCTCTGCAGATCCGGTCGCCACTCCGCTCACCGTCAGCATTGGTGCGCTCTCAGGCGGTGGCATCAGCGGCGGCAATGTGGTGCTGGGTGCCAACACCACCCTGAGCACTGATGGTGCAGCGACCCCCTTCGCCGGCGTGATCTCCGGCAGTGGCACCCTCACCAAATCAGGCGCTGGCACACTCACACTCACCAGCTCCAACACCTACAGCGGCGGCACAAGCGTCAGCGCTGGCACCCTGCAACTGGGCAGTGGGGGAGCCTCTGGCTCTGCAGGCACCGGAACGATCGACATCGCGACAGGTGCAACTCTCGCCACCAATCGAAGCAACACTCTGATCCTGTCTCAGGCGATCAGTGGAGACGGCAGCGTCGAGCAGGCGGGTAGCGGGAGCCTCACACTCACTTCAAGTAATACCTATACCGGCGGAACGACCGTATCTGCTGGCACGCTGATCACCCGCAGCGACGCTGCCCTCGGCACCGGGATGGTTTCCCTCGGGGGCGGCGTGTCGCTCCTTATCGGCCACGGCGTAACGCTGGCCAATGCGATTGACATCACCGGCAACGCCACGATCGGCTTTGCGGACCTGGAAGTGGAGTACCTCGTGGTGGGCGGTGGTGGCGGCGGCGCTGGCCGGGATGTGGGCGGCGGCGGCGGCGCCGGTGGCCTGCTCACGGGGCTCACAACCCTGGGCAGCACAACGTCCGTCACGGTCGGTGACGGCGGCGCTGGCGGAACCGATGCGAACGGCAGTCGTCACGGCGAGCGTGGTGACGACTCATCCTTGGGAACCATCACGGCCTTCGGCGGTGGCGGCGCTGCCGGATATGGAACGGTGTTGGCAAACTCGCAACAGGATGGCGGCTCTGGTGGTGGTGGGGCTGGGTTGACCAACTATGAGGCAGGATCCGGCAAGGCGGGCCAAGGATTCGCGGGAGGTGGCGGCGCGGGTGGTAGCGACTATGGCGGCGGCGGTGGTGGCGGCGCGGGTGGGCCGGGTGCATCGTCCGCGGATGGAGGAGATGGCGGCGTCGGCGTGTATGTCGCGTGGGCGGACGCCGCTGAGCTAGGAGAATCGGGATACTTTGCCGGCGGCGGCGGTGGCGCCGGCCATCGAACCGCAGACCCGGGGCACTCCGGGGCGGGCGGATTAGGCGGCGGCGGCGACGTCCCGGGAACTGATGGTCAATCCACACCAGCCGGAAATGGCGGTGCCGGCCAAGCCAACACTGGCGGTGGTGGTGCCGCGAGCCGCAATGCAGGCACTTCCGGCGGCGCGGGTGGCTCGGGCATCGTGGCGGTTCGCTACGCAGGACCAGTCACTGCAACGGGCGGCACGGCCAAATCATTTACAGGAGATGGCACAAACGGCGTCAATGGTGTCGAATACCAAGTCCATGCATTCACATCGTCTGGCACCTTTACGGTTACCGACAACATGGTGGCTGCGATCACGGGGAGCATCAGCGGCAATGGAGACCTCACGCTTACCACCCAACGCGGCACCCTGACGCTCTCAGGAACAAACAACTACACCGGCGCCACCAGCATTACTGGCGGCACCGTCAAAGCCACCAGCAGCTCCGCACTCGGGAGCGGCTCAGCCGTCTCACTGAGCAACACAGCTGGCGCCAACCTGGAACTGGCGAACACAGACCTCGATCCAACTAACAACAATCTCACCGTCAGTATCGGCTCGCTCTCAGGCGGTGGGACCAGCGGCGGCAACGTCGTGCTCGGGGCTGACACCACGCTGCAGATCGGCTCGGCCGGCACGAGCACCAGCTATGCCGGCACGATCTCCGGCAGTGGTGCAATCACCAAAACAGGAGCTGGCACGCTCACGCTCACCGGCAACAACATCTACAGCGGCGGCACAAACGTGAGCGCTGGAACCCTGCAACTGGGCAGCGGCGGTTCATCGGGTTCGGCAGGCACCAGCGAGATTCAGATCGCCAGTGGCGCAACGCTTGCAGCGAATCGCAGCGACACCCTGATCCTGTCGCAGGCGATTAGTGGCGCAGGCACCTTGTCACAAATCGGTAGTGGCCGACTCTCAATCGCCGGCGACAACTACGACGATGGCAACAACACTGGCTTCACCGGCGCGGTGTCGATCAGCAGCGGCACGCTCGGTGTTTACAACAACCAGGCGCTCGGTACAGCTGCGGTGAGCATCGGCGCAGCACGGCTCGAATTTGGCCGCGCGGTTACATCGTTTGCCAACGACATCACTCTCACCGACGCGGCGACCATCGGCCTCGACACCACGGTTGAGTATTTGATTGTTGGCGGCGGCGGCGGTGGCCGCACACGCCACGGGGGCGGCGGCGGTGGTGGCGGCCTGCTTGAGGGGTCAATCGATCTAGCCGGCTGGTCTGGAGATGTGGTGGTTGGGTCTGGTGGAGCAGCAGGCCAAAAAGGCGGCGACTCCGGTGCTCTTGGTCTCACCGCCATTGGGGGCGGCAGCTCCAACTCCATCACTGGCGGCTCCGGTGCGGGTGGCAGCGGGCCTCAAGTAGGCGGAGCTGGCACCGACGACCAGGGTTTTGCGGGCGGCAGCGGTGTTGGCGGCGGTGCCGAATCCACCTATGGCGGCGGCGGCGGTGGCGGCGCCGCAGCAAAGGGTGGTGATGCCTCGGGCAATGGGGCCATTGGCGGCACCGGTGGCGACGGCGTATACGTCGACTGGGTGGCTGAACTTGGCCTGGGTGACAACGGCTACTTCGCCGGTGGTGGTGGTGGTGGCGTCGCATCGACGTCCAATAGCGCAGGCGCTGGCGGCCTCGGTGGTGGGGGTGCAGGCAGCAAGGGCACAGCGGCGGCCACGTCCGGCGATTCCAACACCGGCGGTGGTGGCGGTGGTGGTGGCTTTGCCGGAGACACCAACGCCACACCGGGCAGCGGTGGCTCCGGCATTGTGGTGCTGCGTTATCTGGGTGCAGCGGCGGCCACATCCGGCAGCACTGCAGACTCTGGGGCAGCACAAACGGGCAGTGGCCTCTCAGACGGCTACACCGTGCACACCTTCAAATCCGGCAGCCAGTCGTTCACTCTCGCTGCTTCCAGCGTCACACTGGGCGGCACCATCTCGGGCACTGGAACGCATTCGGTGCAGCTCGACACCAATGGTGGTGGGCTGATCCTCGCCGGCGCCAACACCTACAGCGGCGACACCACCATCACCAGTGGCCGCGTGGAAGTGAGCGGCAGCCTAGGCCAGGGCAACTACGCCGGCGCCATCAGCAATGCCGGCACCTTGGTGCTCAACAGCGCTAACAATCAGACCCTGGCTGGCAACATCACTGGTAAAGGTTCGCTGGAGCAGGCGGGCAGCGGTACCACCACGCTCACCGGCAGCGGCAATGCCTACACCGGCGCCACCACCATCAGCGATGGCACGCTCAGGATCGGTGATGGCACGGCCAACGGCAGCCTCGGAGGCAATGGCACGGTGGCCATTGGTGCCAACGGCCAGCTGATCTTCGACATCATCAGCAATTCAACATTTGTCTCCAGCAAAAACATCTCAGGCGCTGGCACGTTTGAAAAAACCGGGGCCGGCCAGCTGACGCTCACTGGCACCAACTCCTACAACCTCACCAAGATCAGCGAAGGCACGCTGCAGATCGGCGATGGCGGCACCACCGGCAGTGCCGGCACCGGCGAGATTCAGATCGCCAATGGCGCCGTGCTCGCCACCAACCGCTCCAACGGCTTCTCGATCACCGGCGCGATCACCGGGGCGGGCAAGGTTGTAAAAAACGGCAGCGATCTCCTCAATCTGGCTGGAGCGAACACGTTCAGCGGCGGCATGGATGTGACCGCCGGCACATTGGCGCTGAGCACAACCAATGCCGGCGGCTTCAGTGGCGGCCTGCGCATGGGCCTTGATGGCAACGCCAACACCGAGCTGGTGCTGGCCCCTGGTGTGGATCTGCAGAGCGATCTCACCCTCAACGGCACCGTGGCCATCACCCTGGGCCTGCCGGTCGACTACCTGGTGGTGGGCGGCGGCGGCGGGGGTGGCGGCGACAACGGCGGCGGCGGTGGCGGCGGCGGCTTCGTGGAAGGCACCGCCATCCTCACCAGCAGCTCGGCAGCTGTGGTGGTGGGGGGTGGTGGTTCAGGCGGCACCGTGAACCAACCCGGCGCCAAGGGCGGCGATTCCAAGTTCGGCAGCATCACCGCCGTTGGCGGCGGTGGCGGCGCCGGCGGCGATGCCAACAGCGGCCGTAATGCCACCACTGGCGGCTCCGGTGGCGGTGGCGACGGTGAAACCAACACCGTGAACCGCCTTGGCGCAGACGGCACCACAGGCCAGGGCAACCCTGGCGGCGACGGTTTCTCCGGCGGCGGTGGCGGCGGCGGCGGCGCCGGGGCCCAAGGTGAAAACGCCACAGGTCCAGGCCAGCCCGGCAGCGGCGGCGCCGGCCTGCCCAGCACGATCACCGGCACGGAAACCTTCTACGCCGGCGGTGGCGGCGGCGGCCCCGACAACACCACGGCGGTCACCACTGGCTATGGCCTGGGCGGTGTGGGCGGCGGTGGTGACGGCAAGCTGGGCACCGGTGAAGCAGGAGCCACCAACACCGGCGGTGGCGGCGGCGGCGGCGGCTACAACAGCAGCGGCACGGGCATCGGCGGCGCTGGCGGCTCCGGTGTGGTGGTGGTGCGCTATCTCGGCGACACCGACATCGCCAACGGCGGCACCGAAACCGCTCCCAACACCGGCTCCGCTGCGGGCTACCGCATCCACACCTTCAACAGCAGCGGAAGCTTCGACCTGAGCGGGGTCGACTTCACGGCCACCATCTCGGGGAATGTGACGGTGAATGCCGGCGCTGCGCTGAATGTGGAATCAGCCGGTGATCTCACGATCAGCGGCAACATCAGCAGCGCCGATGCCGCCAATGCCGGCACGGTGACACTCACCGGCACGCCGGTGGCCAGCCATGCACCCTTCCTCACCACCACCGCCACCACCGTGGCCACGGGCATGACCGTGCAGGAAGCGCTCGACAGCATCACCGGCGCAAAACTCGGTGGTGGCGCCGTCAACAGCGGGACTGCTCTGACAGGAACGATCACGCGTCGTTCATTCGACTCGTCAACAGGCAAGGGTTACTTTCAGGTTCAGGCACAGAACGGACTCAACAAAGTTGCTGTTGTGGAACTGAGCCAAAGCGGCTCAGACGTGCAGGCCAAAGTGATTCGCGCGGCCTACGGCTCGGGCGACCTGTTCGGAGAAGACTTCTCAACAGGGTTTACCAACTTCACCATTGCATCGAACAGCAGCACGAACGGCTACGGCGTGCTCAACCTCAGCTTCACCGGCAGCCTCACCCTGGCTGGCGACAACAGCGGCTTCAGTGGTGCGTTCAATCTCAACTCCGGCAACCTGCGCGCCGAAAGCGCCAATGCCCTCACCGCCGCGGCCGTCACCCTCAGCTCCAGCGCCAACACCCAACTGATCCTGGCCAACACGGCCGCCGATCCCAGCACCAACCCGCTCACGGTGGCCGTGGGCTCACTGGCCGGTGGCGGCGGCGCCAAGGGCAATGTGGGCCTCGGCGCTCACACCACCTTGAAGGTGGGCGATGCCTCAACCACCAGCTTCGACGGCACGATCACCGGTGCAGGCGGCCTGCGCAAAGACGGCAGCGGCACCCTCACCCTCACCCGCAGCAACGTCTACAGCGGCACCACCACCATCGCCAATGGTGCGCTGCAACTGGGCAACGGCGGCGCACTGGGCATGATCGCCCTCAGCAACATCACCAACGACGGAGAGCTGATCTTCAACCGCAGCGACGAGATCGTGCTCACCGGCTCGATCAGCGGCACCGGGGCCATCGAGCAGGCCGGCCCTGGCACGCTGCGGCTGACCGCGGCGAGCACCTACTCCGGCGGCACGACTGTTTCCGCCGGCACGCTCATAACTGGTGTCACCGGAGCGGCGGGTACTGGCGCAATCACTCTTGGCAGCGCCACCACGCTGTTGCTTGGCCACGGCACGACGCTGTCGAATGCAATTGACCTCGCGGGCGATGCCACGATCGGGTTTGCGCCGCTGGAGATTGATGTTCTCCTCGTTGGCGGTGGCGGCGGTGGCGGAGGTTCACCGCACGGTGGAGGCGGCGGTGCCGGCGGTCTGATCTACCAGAGTGGACTTCTCGTTTGGGATGCGGGAGCGGTCTCCGTTGGGGCGGGCGGCGCTGGCAAACAGGGGGCTCTTGTGAGTCCTTGGCCGTCGGCTGGTACGAATAAAGGCGACACGGGTGAAAACACCGTGGCTTTTGGGCTCACCGCGCTCGGTGGAGGCGGCGGCGGCGGCTATTCCGGGGGCAGCACGAGCGATACGGCCGGCCAAGCGGGGGGTTCTGGTGGCGGTGGTGGCCGGGACTCCAACAGCGGTACGGCTTTGCAGCCGACAAGCGCAAGCGGCGGTTTTGGCAATGACGGCGGTCCGCTTGGTTCCACCGGTGGGATCACCGCTGGTGGCGGCGGTGCCGGGCAAGCTGGACAGGAGGGCTTCGGCGGAGATGGTCTTGACTTCTCCACCCAATTCGGCACGACGTTTGGCGAGTCGGGCTGGTTTGCCGGCGGCGGTGGCGGCTCCTACTACGCCGCTACTCGCCCCGCGTCTACCGGCGGCCAGGGGGGCGGCGGTGACGCTGGCCTCAACAACAGCACTGGGCGGCCGGGCAACGGTTTGGCCAACACCGGCGGCGGCGGTGGCGGCGCCGAGCGCGACGGAACCGGCAAAGGTGGCGATGGCGGCTCAGGCGTTGTGCTTGTTCGCTACGCGACGTCTCAAGTGGCTACCGGCGGGAGTATTTCGAACTTCACCGATGCCCAGGGAACCAGCTACACCATCCATGCATTCACTGATCCCAATGCGGCCTATACATTCCAGCCCGATCTAGCAGCATCGCTCACCGGTGTCATCTCCGGTTCAGGCGATGTCACGTTCGACACCGACCTCGGCACGCTGACGGTCTCCGGTGCCAACACCTTCTCCGGTGCGACCACCATCACCGGCGGAACGGTGAAAGTCACCGACAGCGGCGCCCTCGGCAGCCAGGCCGCGGTGCGGATCGACAACACCGCTGGCGCCACGCTCACGCTGGATGGCACCGATCTCAGTATCGGCTCGTTGGCCGGTGGCGGCAGCGCCGGCGGCACGCTCAACCTTGGCAACAACACCCTCACCGTGGGTGGCAACAACAGCGACAGCGGTTTTGCCGGTGTGATCAGTGACGCCGGCACGGGCACCCGCGGCAGCGTGGTGAAAACCGGCACCGGCACGCTCACCCTCAGCGGCAACAGCACCTACGGCGGTACCACCCGCGTGGAAGGCGGCCTGATCAGTGTGTCGACCCTGGGCGATTCGGTGGGCGCCATCGGTGCATCCCAGTTGGTGTTTGACGGTGGTGGCCTGCGCTACACCGGTGCCACCGGCAGCATCAACCGCGCCATCAGCATCGAAGGCGGCAAAGAAGGCCGCATCGATGTCTTCAATCCCAACAGCACCCTCACCCTCACCGGTGCGATCACAGCCAGCGACGTCGCCGGCACCAAGCTGGTGAAACAGGGCGGCGGCACACTGATCCTCGATGCCGACAACTCCGCCACCCTCGCTGCCGACACCAACGTGGCCGCCGGCACACTCACCCTGCGCGCCTCCGCCGGCCTCGGCACCGGCGCCCTCAGCCTGGCGGGTAGTTCATCACTATTGCTTGGCCACGGCGTTGATATCGCCAACAACATCACCCTCAACGGCGACGCCACCATCGGCCTCACGATTCAGCCGATTGATGTGGAGTATTTGATTGTTGGTGGTGGTGGCGGTGGTGGTTCTAGTGCTGGTGTCGGGGCGAGTGGTGGCGGTGGCGGCGCAGGTGGATTCGTCTTGGGACAAACCACGATCAGTTCGATTGACGCAAACATAATCACCGTTGGTGCCGGTGGTGGTGGTGGTTCTGCTGGCGGGGATAATCCGGGGACATCAGGTTTATCCTCAAGCGCATTCGGGATCACCGCATACGGCGGTGGTGGCGGCGGTGGACGTACTTACAATTCGGCTACTGTTGGCGTTGGCAAGAACGGAGCAAGTGGCGGTGGCTCCGGCTCACAGGGCCAGACTCCTGGTGACGCTGTACATGGCGACCAAGGAAATACAGGTGGTTCGACGAATAATTCCGACGGCAACTCCACGTATGACAATGCTAGTGGAGGGGGTGGTGGCGCCGGCGGAGTTGGTGGCGATGGTGTTGACGATTCTGCCGGTGGTGCAGGCGGCGTAGGTAAATATGTTGCATGGGCGGACGCAGCTGACCTTGGTGAATCAGGATGGTTTGCCGGTGGCGGCGGTGGCGGCATCTCTGATGGACGTGGCACTAGAACTGCTGCAGCCGGGGGCCAAGGTGGAGGCGGAGATGGTGGCGTAGGTACTGACGCAAACAACAACACAGCAGTTGCTACCGCTGGCACGTCTGCAACAGGCGGCGGGGGTGGCGGCGCTGGTGGAACAGGCCACGCGGGAGGAGCCGGCGGCTCAGGCATCGTTGTGATCCGCTACCGCGGTGAAACATTCGCCACCGGCGGCTCCATCAGCACGATCACAGAGAACAACGAAACCTATACAATTCACGCTTTTACATCTGTTGGCAGCAACAACTCATTCGCCCTCGATTACTCCAACCTCGCCGCCAAGATCAGCGGCAACATCACCGGCGCCGGCAAGCTGACCACCGCCGCCGGCGATGGCACCCTCACCCTCGCCGGCGACAACAGCTACGGCAGCACCGCCATTGCTGGCGGCACCCTGAAGATCACGGGTGGTAGTAGCGCCAACCCGCTCGGCAGTGGTGCCATCAGCAACCAGGGCCAACTGGTGATTGATCGCAGCGACAATCTCACCATTGGTGCAGCAATCAGCGGCAGCGGCACCCTGGTGCAGGCTGGCAGCGGCACCACCACTCTCACCGCCACCAACACCTACAGCGGCCAGACCCGCATTGATGACGGTGTGCTCCAGGTCGGCGCTGGCGGCACCAGTGGCAGCCTCGGCAGTGGCCGCCTGGTGAACAACGCCACCCTGGCGGTGAACCGCTCCGACGATCTCACCTTTGCCCAGGTGCTCGATGGCACCGGCAATTTGCTCAAGCAGGGCGCCGGCACGCTCACCCTCACGGGCAACAACGTCTACTCCGGCACCACCCAGGTGGCCCAAGGCGTGCTGCAGCTCGGCAATGGCGGCGCCAGTGGCACGGCAGGCAGCGGCGCGATCATCCTCGATAGCGATGTGAACACCGCCAACAGCGGTGGCGGCAGCCTGGTAGTGAACCGCAGTGGTTCCATCACCCTCAGCCAGGTGATCAGCGGCGAAGGCTCACTCACCAAGCAAGGCAGCGGCACCCTCAGCCTGGTGGCCAACAACACCTACAGCGGCGGCACCACGGTGCAAGCGGGCACGTTGGCGCTGTCGTCCGATGGCACCAACACCACGCCCGTCGGTGCTGGCGACCTCACCCTGGAGGATGGCTCCAGCCTGCTGCTCTCCAGCGGCACCTCCATCGGCAACGCCATCACCCTCAATGGCCTGGCCACCATCGCCATGGGCATCCAGGTCGACTACCTGGTGGTGGGTGGCGGCGGCGGCGGCGGCGCCTGGGTGGGCGGCGGCGGCGGCGGCGGCGGCGTGCTCACCGGCACCCAGGTGATCGCCGGCGGCAGCTATGGCGTGGTGGTGGGCAACAAGGGCTTTGGCGCCAACAACTACAACAAGATGAATGCCGCCACGATCCGCGCCACCTCTGGCGGATCGTCGTCGATCTTTGGCATCACGGCCCTGGGGGGCGGCCACGGCGGCTCCTGGACTGCTCAGCGGGCGGCCACGGGCGCCAGCGGCGGCGGCCAGGGTTACAGCTACGCAGCGATCCCAGGCACCGAGGGTCAGGGCTTTGCCGGCGGCACCGGCCGCGGCAACCGCAGCAACGGCTATCCCACCGGCGGTGGCGGCGGCGCCGGAGGCCCCGGTGGTAACTGGAGCTCCAGCAAGGCTGGAGATGGTGGCGTTGGCCTCTACGTGGATTGGGCTGGTGCGGCGGGCCTCGGCGACGACGGCTACTTCGGCGGCGGCGGCGGCGGCGGCGTGCATGGCTACGGCTCTAGTCCCAACGCGGCAGCGGGCTCCGGTGGTAAGGGTGGCGGTGCCACCGGGGCAGTTGCGACAACCAGCCGGCCAACCGCAGCGCAGGCCAACACCGGCGGCGGCGGCGGCGGCAGCGGTAACGCCGGCGGCAGCGATTCCCGGGGTGGCGATGGCGCCACCGGCATCGTTGTCGTGCGCTACGCCGGTGCCACACCAGCAGCGTCGGGTGGCACCACCGTGCGCACGGTGAACATCGGCGGCATCGATTACACCTTCCACGAGTTCAAAACCACCGGCAGCGCCAGCTTCAGCGTGGATGCGATGAGCGCCGCGCTCACCGGCACCATCTCCGGCAGCGGTTCGCTCGACATCAACGCCGCCGGTGGTGAACTCACCCTCGGCAACAGCGCCAACACCTACACCGGCTCCACCCGCGTGTCGGCCGGCACACTCAGTGTGTCGAACCTCGCCGATGGCGGCGCCAACAGCTCGATCGGCGCCTCCAGCAACGCCGCCGCCAACCTGCAACTGGCCGGTGGTGCCCTCAAATACACCGGCACCAGCGCCAGCAGCGATCGCAACATCACCATCGCCGGCAGTGGCGCCACCACCATTGACGTGGTGAACCAAGGCACCACGCTCAGCCTCAGCGGCACCTCCAGCGCCGGCAGCGGCGGCATCCGCAAGGCCGGTGCCGGCACGCTCACCCTCAGCGGCAACCACGGCTACAGCGGCAGCACCCTCGTGGCCGGCGGCACGCTCAACGTGGAAGGCACCATCGATGGCACCGACTTGGTGAATGTGTATGGCAACAGCACGCTCAACATCGCCACAGGCGGCAGCCTCACCACCGGTAGCGGCGGCACCTTCGCGATTGGCTCGGGCAAGGGCTCACACGGTACGGTCAATGTCTCCGGTGATCTCAATATTGGTGGTGGCAAGGGTGCGGTTTACATCGGCGGCAAACTGCACAACACCGGCACGGCTGGCACCGGCACGTTGAACATCAACGATGGCGGTGTGGTGAGCATCAGTGGCGGTGGTCAATCCAGCATTTCTGGTGCACAGGCCTGGCGCGCTTGGCTCAACCCGTGGGGTAAGGGAGGTGCATCGGGTGACCCAGGTGCGACGATTAACGTGAACTCGGGCGGTACGCTTGAAACCGCGCGAGTGTTGAGCGAGGGCTATAACGGTCTTGCCGAGATCAATTTTGATGGGGGGACCCTTAAGGCGCTGCGCTCCGGCACGCTAATCCACCAGGACAATGACGCCAATTTGTCCGTCAACATCAAAGATACGACCAATGGTGGCGGCCTGATTGTTGATACCAATGGGTTCAATGTCCTGATCGCCAAGCCCATGGACGGCAGCGGCGGCCTCACCCTCGATGGCACCGGCGGCGGCACCCTGCGCCTGAACAAAGCCAACACCTACACCGGTGGCACCACCGTGGACAACGGCACGCTGCTGCTGCAATACGCCAGTGGCGGCACGGGCACGATCCGCGGCGACCTCACCGTGAATGCCGATGGCGTGGTGGATTACAGCACCCACCACACATTTGGCTGGCGCCCGAATTCAACGGGTGGAACCATCGAGTCGGTTACCTCATTAACGATTAACGGCGGCCGTGTCGGTGGCAACAACTTTGCCAACCACTTCTGGGGCAAAACCACTGCCGATGGCACCCCCAGTGGTTTCCAGCTCACGATGGATGGCGGTGAACTGATTCTGGGCGGCACCTACAACGAGTTTTACAACCCCACGTTTAATCTTTCGGGCAATGCGGTGATCCGCCGCGCCACAGGCAACACGTCCGCCAATCTGCACCTGCGCGATGGTGGCGACCTCACCATTAACGCCGCTGATGGGACAAATGCGCTGATTTCAGCACCGATCCGTCAGCGCAATGGCACGGCTGACTTTAGTTTCAATGGCCCAGGCACGGTGACCTTGTCTGGGGTAAACAACTGGACCGGCACCTCAACCATCGACGGTGGTCGGGTGATCGTGACCAACGACGAAGCCTTGGGCAGCCAGTATTCAGCCAAGACAGTCAATATCTTTGGTGGCGGTGTGCTCGAGGCGGCCTTTACTGGCCGGCCCAACGATCACATGCGGATCGTGAACCTGAACCTCGGTAAGGATGGGGAGCTGGGCGGCACCCTGGCCGGCACCGGCACCGGTCACCCCAATTACGGCGAGTTCTACCTGCACGGCAATGTCACGGTTGCGGGCACTTCCGCCTCCGAGATCTCCGCCGATCTGCGCATCGGTGGCGGCGCCACCCGCACCTTCACCGTCGCCGATGTGACCGGCGACAGCGCCGACGATCTGATCATCAGCGGCAAGCTCGGCCACTACAACGGCATCAGCTGGGGCTACCTCACCAAAGCCGGCGCCGGCACCCTGGCGATCACGGGAGCCAACCAGATCGGTGGCGCCACCGTGAACGAAGGAATGCTGCGCCTGATCGGCGCTGATGCCAACAACGCCTTCTGGAGCCGTGGCATCCGCCTCAACAAGGACGCTGGCTTGGAGCTGAATCTCAGCTCCGGCTCCACCACCGGCAGCTATCGCATCACCGGCGCTGGATCAGGCGGAGTCACCAAAACCGGCGCTGGTCGCATCATCCTCACCAATAACCACGCCTACACCGGCGCCACCACCATCAGCCAGGGAACCCTGCAGCTGGGCAATGGCGGTAGCCGCGGCGCCCTCGGCAACACCACGGTGACCATCGACAACGGCGCCACCTTGGCCTACTTCCGTAACAACGGCATGACCTTGGCCAATACCGTGTCGAGTTCCGGCACAGGCACAGGGCCTGCAGGCGGCACGATCGAATTCCTGGGCACGGGCAACCAAAACCAGAGTGACTATCGGATTGGTGGCAACAGCACTGGCTTTACCGGCAATGTGATCATTCGCAGCGGTGCGCGGTTGGGCATTGATAGCACCGACGCCATTGGTCAGGGCACCGTGACTGTTGATGCCGGCGGTGGCGTGTTTGTTCGCATTGGTGAGACTGGTGGTGTGGCCAATACGATTAGCAACGACTTCATCATCGCCGGTGACGGTTGGCTACAAAGCGCCGGTCGCTTGGGTGCTTTGCGCTTAATCAGCGGCAACATCACGGGCGGCGTCACCTTGGCCGGTGATGCGCGTATTACCGCCTGGACTGGTCAGGGTGGCATCATCACGGGCATTATCTCCGATGGCGGCAATGGCTACGGACTAGAAAAAACCGGTTCAGGTGGCATCACCTTAAACGGCTTAAATACCTACAGCGGCGCCACCAAACTCTCTGGCGGCACGCTTTATGTCGGCACACTTGCCGACGGTGGTGTAGCAAGCTCTATTGGTCAGTCTTCCAATGATGCCGCGAACCTGGTGTTTGCTGGCGGTACGCTGGCCTATAGCGGTGGCAGTGTTACCACTGATCGCAACTTCCAGTTTGCCAATGGCAGCAACAACACCATCGCCGTCACCAACGCGGCCACCACCCTCACCCTCTCAGGCACGTCTCCCAGCTCCACCGGCAGCCTGATCAAGCGTGGCGCCGGCACGCTCGAGCTCACCGGCGCTCACAACTACACCGGCCTCACCAACGTGGCCCAGGGCACGCTGCTGCTCAGCGGCAACTCCACCCTCACCAGCACACCCACCAGCGGCGTCTACGACGGCCGCATCCTGATCGGCACCGGCGCCACCCTCAAGCTCAACACCTCCACCAATCAGACCTTCGCCGGTGTGATCAGCGGTGGCGGCCAGCTGATCAAGGACGGCACGAGCGAACTCACCCTCAACGCCACCAACACCTACACCGGTGGCACCACGGTGGATGGCGGCACCCTCTGGCTGGGCAAGGGCGGCAGCAGCGGCACGATTCGCGGCAGCGTCACCGTGAACAGCGGCGCCACGCTCGACTACCGCGACGCCAACACCTTCGGCTGGGTGCGCGGCGCCTCGGTGAACAAGCTCACCATCAACGGTGGCACCGTGGGCGGCGCCGACTTCGGCAACCACTTCTGGAACAACTTCCAGCTCACCATGAACGGCGGTGAGCTGAAACTCGGCGGAACCGTCAATGAGTTCTATTACCCCACGATCAACGTCAGCGACGACGCGCTGATCAGCCAGGTGAGCAGCGCCGCCATGTTCGGCCTGCGCGATGGCAGCCGCATCACCACTGATGTGGCTGCCGGCAAAACGCTCACCATCGATGCTCCGCTCACCCAGCGCTATGGCAGCAGCAGCCTGCGGGTCAGGGGCGCGGGCACCACTGAACTGACCAACACCAATAACAAGTTCGACGGCATCACCCAGATTTGGGACACCTCGACGCTGCTGCTATCAGGCACTGGTCGCCTCGCTGGCACCACGAGCAACATCTATCGCGGCCGTATTCATATCGCGAGCGGCGGCAAACTCGACGTGGACTCCACAGCCACCCAGCAGTGGGATGGCGTGATCACCGGCACGGGTGCCTTGAACATCAAGGCAGGCATCGTTGATCTAGGTGGCAAGAGCACCTATAGCGGCCAGACCACGATTAGTGATGGCGCACGGCTACAAATTGCCCGCGGCGGCAGCAACGCCGAGATTCGTGGCAACATCCAAATCGATAGTGGTGGCACGCTGCGTTACTTCCGTGGCGACACAAATGCCGCCATCAAGCTGCACAACACCATCAGCGGTAGCGGCACCCTGCAATTTGCCGGCCAACCGACACGCAACAGCAGCTCGTATCTGGCATACAAAGCAAGCGCGTTTTCTGGGAACACTGAGGTGTTGTCCGGCGCACGCCTATGGCTGTCTCACCACGAGGGTGTGGGCACCAACGGCATCATCAAGGTGATGGATGGCGCCACGCTCTCGATTGCCGTGGGCGATGGCAACAACGTCGTCAATGACGTTGAAGTTCAAGGCACAGGTTGGTTAGAGAACGTGGGCCGTATTGGCGCCTTGCGCATGGCCAGTGGTGACCTCACCGGCACCATCACCATGACTGGCGACACCCGCTTTGGTGCCTGGCGCGGTGAGCGCGGTGTGATCAATTCGGTGATTGATGACGGCGGCAACGGCTACGACTTCCAGAAATGGGGTAACGGCCGCCTCACCCTCACCGGCGCCAACACCTACAGCGGCGACACGATCGTGTCGGGCGGCCAGTTGATGCTGGCCAACCCCAACGGCCCCGCCCTTTACAACGATCCCACCAACACCGATCCCGCCAACCTCGGCCGCATGGCCAATCCCGGCCGGGTGATCATCCGCCACGACGAAGGCGCTGGCTGGCGTTATCCCGATGTGGCGGCCAACCTCGAATTCGGCGCTGACAACCAGCTTGGCCCCCAGGTGGACATCGTCTTTGATGCGGTGAAGCCCTACTCCTACATGTCGCTGCGCGACACCACTCAGGAAGTGGGCAACCTCTCCACCGGCCGCAACCCCGGCTGGGCGGTACTGCAGAACTATGAAGACTCTTCCCAGGACACCAACCCCGGGACGGGCCAGGGCCATCTGATCATCAACCAGGATCAGAACCTCACCTTCAGCGGCTACCTGCGCAATTCCTGGACACGCGGCACCAACAACAGCGATCCCTTAAAGATCACCAAGAAGGGCACAGGCACGCTGATCATCGCCCGCGGCACCAAGAACACCGGTGGCATCGATGTGCAGGAAGGTGTGTTGCAGATCGGCGATGGCAACTTCAACGGCTCCCTGCTCAACAGCAATGCCGTGACTATCGGCGCCGACGGCACCCTCAAGTACTACCGCACCGATCGCCAGAACGTGGAAGGCGTGGTGCGCATCGGCCACGACATCAGTGGCGATGGCACCCTGATCTTCGCCAGCAACAACTGGAATTCCAGTGACGTGGGCGAGAAAGGTGCAGGCGACTACCGCTACACCGGCACCAACACCCTCAGCAGCAACGCCACCTTCATCATCGACAACGCCCGTTTGGTGGTGTTTGACCAGGCTGATCTGGGCGCCAATCTGCCCACGGTGAAGGTGATCAATGATGGCCAGCTCTATCTGGGCAAGGGCGGCACCTATTCCAACCCCCTCGAGATCGAAGGCCAGGGCTGGTCGCAGCCGGAAGGCACCCGCTGGGGTGCGTTGTTTGCTTACACCTACACCGGTGGCGGCAATGCCACCTACGACGGCGACATTCTCCTCACAGACAATGCGCGCATCAGCGCCCTCAACTTCGGCAACCTCACGCTCGAGGGCGTTGTCTCCTCAGGCAACAATACCTACGGCCTCAACTTCACCGGCAACCGCGAGATCACCCTCGCTGGCGAAAACACCTACCTGGGCAACACCCACGTGCGCGAGCAGCTGGTAACGCTCGCCTCCACCGGCAGCTTGTATCGCGATGCCGCGCTCTACAACGCCCTGGATGCTGCTGATCGCGGCCGCATCATCCTTGGTGGTTCGGGCGGCCAGCGCGGCAATGCCCGCCTGCGCCTCAACGCCGACAACCAGATCGGCGAGTTCGGCGCCAATGGCGTGCTCAACCCGATCGATGTGGAATTCCAGAGCGGCAGCAACCGTTGGAACTTCCTCGAGCTGCGCAGCACCGACCAGGAAATCGGCAACATCATCGCCGGCAGCGGTCACGCACGAACCGTGATCCAGAGCTGGGATGGCGGCTACGACGCCAACCAGAGCAACGGTCTCAGCAAAACCAGCGCCGCCACGCTCACGATCAATCAAACCGTGGATGCGGGCTACGCCGGCCAGGTGCGCAACGCCTGGCGCGGCCAGGGCCTGCTGGCGATCACCAAACAGGGCGACGCCGCCCTCACCCTCTCCGGCCCCACCAACTACAGCGGCGACACCACCGTTAAAGGCGGCACGCTGATCTTCACCGGCGCCACCCGCTCGGGCAACTACCAGATCGACAGCGGCGCCGTGCTCGATTTCAACGTGGCCCGCGGCACGCGCGACATGCCGGTGGACATGACCTTCACCGGCGGCGGCACCCTGCGCAAGAGCGGCGATGGACTGCTGGTGTGGGGCCGTAAAGCTGCCACCTTTGATCTCGATGCCGGCGGCTGGATCAACATCGCCGGCGGCACCCTGGTGGCTGGCTCCTGGGGCAATGAGAACTGGGATAGCAACCTCGCCAGCCTCAACATCGCCAGCGGCGCCACCTTCCGCAGCGTGGAAGCCGAGATCCGCATCGATGCCCTCACCGGCGGCGGCACCTGGGCTGGTGGCTGGCGTTCGTCGAACTTCCGCAGCACCCCAATCATCGGCGTGGCCGATGGTGTGGGCGCTGCCAATGCCGTGTTCTCGGGCCGCATCGTGGATTACAACCGCGCTGCCGGCGACAAGATCCAGAACCTGATCAAGGTGGGCACGGGCACCCAGATCTTCACGGGCACCAACACCTACAGCGGTATCACCCAGGTGCAGGGCGGCACCCTGCAGATCGGCGACGGCGGCAGCACCGGCAGCCTCGGCGGCCACACCGTGATCGTGACCGGCGGCACCTTCGCGATCAACCGCAGCGACACGGTGGCCTTCAACCAGAAGATCACCAGCGCCGGCGCCAGCGATGCCACCGACATCACGGGTGCACTCGATCCGCTGCCCAGCTACGACCTGGCCAGCCTCAGCGGCAGCGTGGTGCAGCGCGGCAGCGGCCAGACCTATTTCACCAACAGCGCCAACGACTACACCGTGCAAACGGTGGCCGAACAGGGCACCCTCACCCTCTCCACCACCACCACCAACACCAAGGGCATCGACGTGTGGGCCGGCGCCACCGTGGAGCTGCCCGCCAAGCTCGATGGCTTCACCAACCCCGGCGGCATCACCTACACCGGCGCCGGCACCATCGTCCGCAGCGCACCGCGGGGCAGCGGCGTGTATCGCACCCTGGTGGGCAACGCCGGCGGCACGATCGACCTCTCTGCCGGCGGCCGCCTGGTGATCGCCGGCGGCGAAACACGGCTCGTGAACAGCGCCAAAACCGACTGGACCAGCAACGAAGGTTCGCTGACCGTGTCCAACAGCGCGGTGCTGAATCTGTGGGATAGCGGCATTGCGCCAACGGCTGGCCAGGCCAACACCAATCTCTATATCGATGCCCTTGATGGCGATGGCCGGATCTGGCGCACCTTGCTGGACAACAACGCCGCAAGCCCGGCCAGCACGCTGATCATGGGCGTGGCCAACACCAATGGCCGCTTCACCGGCACGATTTCTGATTCCTCCAACGCCAGCATCGGCAACATCAGCGTTGAAAAAGTAGGCATAGGTACCCAGATCCTCGCCAACAACAACGGCTATTACGGCACCACCCTGATCACAGACGGCACGCTGCAGATTGGCGCCGGTGGCCTCGCCGGCAGGCCCGGTTTCGGCGACATCACCAACAACGCCAATCTGGTGTTCAACCTCGCCAACACGGCGCCAGAGCTCACCCTGGCGCAGAACATCAGCGGCACGGGTGATCTCACCATCGTGCGCTCCGGTGGCATCCGTTTTGCCAACGACCCGGGCAAAACCTTCAGCCAGGCCAACGTCACCATTCAGGATTCCGGCAACAACCGCACGGTTCAGTTCACTGGCAACACCACGATCAGCAACGGGCTGATCGTGCAGGCCGGCAGCGCCGATTACAACGTGAGCTTCCTCGGAGCCACAAACAGCATTGGCGGCACCGTGACCACCTTTGCCAACCGCGGCACGCTGACGCTGGGCAACGAAGCCACAGACAGCATCACCTTCGCCGGCAGCCTGATCGCCACCGCACCCTCGCGCCGCACCATCTCCGGCACGGTGGCGGTGCAGAACGCCGGCGCGATCGACTTCGGCAGCACCGGCGCCACGGCCGTGAACCACAACGCCACCCTCGGTGGCAGCGGCACAGGCGCGATCCGGATTGGCACGGCGCTGCTGGCCCCCAACGTGGCCTTCACGATCGGCACCGGCAACGCCAGCAGCATCAGCGCCGGCTTCCTCAGTGGCTCGCTCGCCGACAGCAGCAGCCTCACCCTCAACAGCGCCGGCGACATCAGCGTGGGCGGCGGCGCCGTGGCCGATGCGATCACGATCAGCGGCGGCGATCAGGTGACCTTCGCCAACCAGGTGGTGGCCAACACCCTCAGCATCGGCGGCATCAGCACCGGCATCACCTTTGAAGGCCGCACCCAGGTGCTCGCCGATGGCACCGCCACCAACACCGGCCTCACGGTGAACAGCGGCGCCTACGACATCGCCTTCCTGGCCAGCGGCAACGTGATCCGCGGCCAGTCGGTGACCTTCAACAACACCGGCAGCCTCAGCTTCGGCGACGAGATCACCGACTCCACCACCTTCTTCAACGCGGTGGATGCCTCCAGCGTGAGCGCCGTGAACCTGTTCGGCACCCTCACCGTGCGCGAAGGCCGCACCAATCAGGTGTTCACCCCGGTGAACGGGCGCCAGCGGCTGCAGAGCTACGACCTCACCAGCCGCGGCGGCCTCAACCTCGGCAGCGCGGCCCTCAACATCACCGGCGATGCCTATCTCTACGCCGGCGCCGAAGCCACCGGTATCACCCCCGGCACCACCGGCCTCACGGACAACGGCAGCTTCAGCGCCGGCGATGTGACCATCGCCGATGGAGCCTTCCTGCGCCTCACCTACGCCAGCGATGCCAGCGCCGGCGGCAGCCCCAGCCTCACCCTCGGCAACGTGAGCGGCACCGCCGATGGCGACGCCTCACGCCTCTTGGTGTCCGCCGCCGGGCCGGTGAGCCTGGGCGCGGTGGGCACCGACATCAGCACCCTGGCGATCGGCACCGCCGGCACTGATGGCGACATCACCTTCACGGGTGCCCTGGGCAGCAGCAGCGACCGCATCAGCAGCATCCAGCTGAGCTCGGTGAACGGGCTGGTGGATGTGCAGGGTGATCTCTATGCCGGCAGCCTGCAGATCAACGGCAATTCCAACGTCAACCTCTATGGCGCAGTGAGCGATGTGAGCGGAGCGAGCAGCTTCGCCACCACAGGCACGCTCAACCTCGGCAACGCCAGCACTGATCAACTGCGCTTCACCGGCGGCATCACCCACGTGGCCGGCAGCACCAGCCTCAGCGCCGATCTCACCACCAACGGCGCTGTGAATTTCGCCGGCCTGGGCGTGCTCAACAACGCCACGATCGACAGCGGCGCGGCAGCCACCTCCACGGTGCGCATCGGCCAGATCAACCTGGCGGCCGACACCTCGCTCAGCATCGGCACCGCCAACACCACCGCGGCGATCTCGCTCGGCGGCGTGAGTGCTGCGGCGCCCAGCAGCGCCATCAACAGCGATCTCACGCTCACCACCAGTGGCACGGTGGCCGTGACCAACGCCCTCAGCGGCAACCTCGACGCCGTAACGATCAACCGCGCCGGCGACATCAGCATCGGCGGTGATCTGGTTGCCAACACGATCACCATCGCCGACTTCGCCGGCGACAGCCTCAGCTTTGGCGGCAATGTGCGCGGCAACACCGGCGTGAACGGCGGCATCGCTGCCCTCAGCCTCGGCGCCACCAGCAACGCCTACGACCTCAGCTTCAGCGGCGCCACCAACGAATTCGGCGGTGCCAACGGCGGCGACCTCAGCTTCACCAACACCGGCGCCCTCGCGTTGGGCAACGCCAGCGGCGCCACCTTCAACTTCGGCGGTGCGCTCACCGCCACCAGCGCCAGCAGCCTCAGCCTGGGCGGCACGCTCACCGCCGCCGGCGCCGTGAGCCTGGCCAACGCCAGCACCCCGATCGCCCTGCTGGGCACCACCACGATCGACACCTGGGGTGCCAACGGCGCCATCACCCTGGCCAACGGCGTCGATCTGGCCCCTGGCGCCAGCGGCAGCTTCACGCTGCACTCCGGCAGCGGTGCCATCAGCGTGCAGGGCGCCATCGGCCAGGCCAGCAGCCTCAGCGCCGTGGCCATCAACGACCAGGCCGGCAACACTGGCCTGGCCACGATCGGCACTGACAGCACCGCCGGCTCGATCCGCGCCGGCAGCATCACTCTGGGCGCCACCGATCTGGCTGGTTCGGCCACCCTCCAGGCCGACACCATCAGCCTGCTCGGCGCCCTGGGCAGCACCGCCAGCGGCCGCAGCGACAGCCTCACCCTGCTGAGCCGCACCGCCAATGCCGCCCGCAGCCTGGGCAGCGCCGCCGGCGCCACCGATCTCTCCCAGATCCAGGGCGAATTCAGCCGCGTGGTGATCGGCAGCGCCAACCCCAACGAGCGCGGCACCCTCACCATTGACGCCTCCTCCGGCGAGGCCACCAGCGCCAACAACCTGGAGCTCTACGGCGCCGCGATCACGATCAACAACGGCACCCTGGCCAGCAGCAACGCCGCCGGCAGCGGCGCGATCCTGCTCGATGCCACCGGCTCGATCAGCAGCGCTGGCTCCGGCGGTTCAGCCGTGAGCGCCGCCGGCGATCTCACCCTGCGCTTCCGCGGCGGCAACGGCACGGTGCTCGATTTCACCCGCGCCTTTGAAGGCGACAACGTGCGCCTGGAGCAGCGCAATGCCGCCGACTTCACCATCGGCACGGCCACCGGCAGCGAAACCACCCTCACCGGCACCTCCCTGGCCAACCTCAGCGTCACCGGCGCCAGCGGCACGCTCAGCATCGGTGGCCCCGGCACCTACGCCGCCACCCCGGGCGCCAGCCCCGCCCTCACCCTCAACGCCGCCGCCAACACCAGCAGCAACCTGGCGCTCGATTTCAACCGCATCGTGCTCGGCGCCGATCTATCGCTGGCCAGCGGCAAAACCCTCAGCCTCAGCAGCGCCGCCGGCGGCAACATCGAGCAAACCGGCGGCGTGATCACAGCCGCCAACCTGGTGCTCGCCGGCGCCGGCGATGTGGACCTGGCCACGGCCGGCAGCCTCAATGCCATCGGCAGCCTCAGCTCCAGCGCCCGCGGCGCCATCAGCCTCAGCAACGCCGCCCAGTCGCTCACCATCAACGGCGTGAGCAACGCCGCCAGCTTCAGCGCCACCGGCGCCACGGCCTACACCGTGGCCGGTGTGTTGAGTGCCGCCGGTGATGTGCTGCTCGACACCTCCGCCAGCACGATCACCATCGGCGCCAGCGGCCGGGTGGTGTCGCTGGCCGGGGATGTGACCCTCGATGCCGGCATGAGCGGCACGTTCATCAACGAGCGCGGCGCCGATGCCGTGAGCGCCGGCGGCCGCTGGACCATCTGGAGCAAGGGCTGGGAGAACGGCACCACCCTCAACCAGTTCGGCCCCGGCAGCGACGTGAATGCGGTGCTCGCCAGCGGCAACGGCGCCGTGTGGGGCGCCAGCTGGAGCGGAACCGACGCCAGCCGCAGCACCGCCCTCACCGGCAACGGCTACGAGTACGGCAACCGCTACGTGTTCGCCAGCGCCCTGCCGGCGCCCCAGAGCGGCCTGCTCACGATCCGCACCGCCGACGCCACCAAGACCTACGGCACTGCGCTGAGCGCAACCGACCTGCTGGGCGAGCAATACGTGCGCCTCACCGCCAGCCTCGGCAACCTCACCCTCGCCGATGTCCGCGGCAGCAACAACATGGTGGGCAGCGCCTTCACCGACGAGGCCCCCAACACCAGCGGCATCACCCTCAGCCAGGCGTTCGGCAGTGCTGCAGTGACCAGCACGGGTTCCGCCGGCAACGCCAATGTGGGCAGCTATGCGCTGAACCTCAGCCTCGGCGGTAGCCTCACGATTGATGCCGGCGTGGTGAAGAGCGGCGCCGTTGATTACACCATCAACAACGCCGGCACCGACTACACCTTCAAGGTGGTGGACGGCGGCCAACTGCGGGTGACGCCCAAGCTGCTGGATGTGGCCGTGGCCGGCACCACCCGCGAGTACGACGGCACCACCAACCTGGGCGGCACGCTCTCGGTGAGCACCGGCGTGGGCAGCGAAACGCTCACGGTGACGTCCAGCAGCAGCGGCTTCGCCGGCGCCGACGCCGGCCAGCAGGCCTGGAGCGTCAGCGGTCTGAGCCTCGCCAATGGCACTGGCACCGCCAGCAACTACGTGTTGCGCAGCACCGAGCTCAGCGGCATCGGCACGATTGAGCAGCGCGCCATCAGCGCCAGCGTGAGCGGCAGCAAGGTGTACGACGGCACCCCCAGCCTCGACACTCCCGCCATCACCCTCAGCAACCGGGTCGCGGGCGACGACCTCAACCTCAGCCTCACCGCCGCCTTCGCCAGCGCCAATGCCGGCAGTGGCATCGCCCTGAACTTCAGCAATAAAGCCCTCAGCGGCGCCGCGGCGATGAACTACACCCTCACGGGCGCCACGCTCAGCGGCAGCGGCACGATCGAGCAGCGCGCCATCCGCATCGGCAACGCCACCACCGCCAGCAAGGTCTACGACGGCAGCCGCGATCTCACGATCAGCGATCTCGCCTTCAACCTCACGGGCGTCGTCGGCAGCGACGACGTGAGCGTGACCTCCGCTGATCTGGCGGCCTCGCTGGCCAGCGCCAACGCCGGCGCCACCAGCTTTGCCGGCACAGGCAGCTTCTCCCTCAGCGGCAACGACGCCGGCAACTACAGCCTGAGCAACGGCGGCAGCAGCCTCACCCTCAGCGGCGACGCCACGGTGAGCCAGCGCAGCATCGATCTGGTGGTGGGCGGCACGCGCAGCTACGACGGCACCGACGAGCTGGCATCCGAGCTCACCAGCCTCACGGTGAGCAATGCGGTGAGCGGCGACGACCTGGCGGTGCGCTTCAACACCGCCGTGGGCGCCAATGCCGACGCACCGGTGGCCAGCTTCAGCTCCGCCAACGCCGGCAGCCGCGATCTCACGGTGAACGTGGCCGAGCTGCAGCTCAGCGGCGCCGCCGCAGGCAACTACGCCCTCAGCAACAACGCCACCTACACCACCGCCGGCGGCGGCACGATCAGCGCCGCCGAGCTCACCCTCACCGGCGTGGCCGTGGCCGACAAGACCTACGACGCCGGCCTCACCACCACCAGCTTCACCAACAGCGGCAGCCTCAGCGGCCTGATCGGCACTGAAACCCTCAGCCTCAACGCCACAGGCGCCACCGCCACCTTTGCCGACAAGAACGTGGGCATCGCCAAGGCGGTGACCCTCAGCGGCTGGACACTCGGCGACGGCAGCAACGGCGGCCTGGCCAGCAACTACACCCTGGTGCTGCCCACCGACATCACCGCCACGGTCACCCAGGCCGACCTCACCGTCACCGGTCTGAGCGTTGCCGATCGCGACTACGACGGCACCACCACCGCCAGCTTCAGCGGCGGTGCGATCACAGCCCTGGGCAACGACAGCGTGACGCTTGATCTCAGCGGCGCCAGCGCCAGCTTCGACAGCCGCAACGTGGGCAGCCGCACGGTGAGCTTCGACGGCGCCTTGATCAGCGGCACTGACGCCCGCAACTACAACCTGGTGTTGCCGTCCAACCTCACGGGCGAGATCACCGCCAAGCAGCTGCAGGTGCTCGGCATCACCGCCGACGGCAAGGAATACGACGGCACGACCGACGTGACGATCGATGCCGCCGGCGCCGTGTTCAGCGGCGTGGTGGGTGGCGACGACGTGAGCCTCGATGCCAACGCCACCATCAGCGCCAGCTTCGCCAGCGCCAATGCCGGCGAGGGCGTGGCGGTGACCATCAGCGGCTACGCCCTCGATTCCAGCGGCAACGACGTTGGCAACTACAGCCTGGCCCAGCCGAGCGATGTGACGGCCGACATCGACCGCCGCCTGATCACGGTGAGCGGCCTCACCGCCGACGACCGCACCTACGACGGCACGGTGGACGCCACGTTCGACACCACCAGCGCCAGCTTTGGCCGGCCCACTGAGCTGGGCGGCACCGCCGTGATCGCCGCCGATAGCGCCAACCTCTCCATCGCCACCGCCACCGGCGAATTCGCAGACAAGAACGCCGGCACCAACAAACCGGTGACCCTCACCGAGGTGACCCTCGACGGCAGCGCTGCCGCCAACTACGAAGTGGTGATCACCTCCGTGGATGGCAACGGCAACGTGGTGCCGCTCAGCGATAGCGCCACCATCACCCCGGCCGCGATCACGATCAGCGCCGCCGATGTGACCAAGGTGTACGACGGCACGCTCACGGTGAGCGACGGCGAAGCCGTGGCCATCAATGGCACCGAGCTGTTCGCCGACGACCAGTTCAGCGGCGGCAGCTTCGCCTTCACCGACAAGAACGTGAGCCGCGACGCCAATGACGCGGTGCTCTCCGACAAACGCGTGACCGTGAGCGGCGTTGGCATCGACGACGGCAACGGCGGCGCCAACTACACGATCAGCTTCGCGGATAACACCACCAGCACGATCACCCCGGCGCCGATCACGATCACCGGCATCGCCGGCGTGGACCGCACCTACGACGGCACCGACACAGTCGACGTCACTGATTCGGGTGTGACGATCGCAGGCGAAGTTTCTGGCGAAACCGGCACGCTCAGCCTCGATCTCAGCGGCGCCAGCGGCACCATGGACGATCGCCACGCCAATGAGCTCAAACCGATCACGGTGAGCGGCATCGAGCTGGACGGAACGGGCGCCGGCAACTACGACATCGAATCGGTGTTCGGCGCCGCTGAAGGCGAGCTGCCCACGGTGACGATCACGCCGGCACCGCTGACGGTGACGATCGAAGACTTCACCAAGACCTACGACGCCACCACCGCCGTGGACGGGGCCGTGGCGATCGTGGATCCCAATAGCAACACCCAGCTGTTCGCCACCGACAAGCTCGGCGAGGTGTTCGCCAGCTTCGATAACAAGAACGCCGGCAGCGGCAAGACGATCACCCTCACCGGCGTGGTGGTGGGCGAGGACTATGCCACCACCGACGAAGACGGCAATGCGATCACGGCGCTGGCGCCCATCGGCGGCAACTACACGATCACGCTGGTTGCCAACACCAACAGCACGATCGAGAAGGCCGATCTGGTGCTGCAGGGCCTCTCAGCGCAGGACAAGCCATACGACGCCAGCACCAGCGCCACCCTGGAGGGCAGCGCCTTCGTGTCGGCCCTGGCCAGCGATGTGGTGAGACTCGATGGCAGCGGCAGCGGCGCCTTTGCCAACGCCAACGTGGAGCTGGATGCCACCACCGGTAACCCCGGCCTCAAGCAGGTGAGCATCAGCGGCTACACGATCTCAGGCGCTGACAGCGGCAACTACAACCTGCTGATGCCGAGCGATGTGCTGGCCACGATCACACCGGTGAGCCTCACCCTGAGCGGCATCAGTGTTGACGACAAGACCTACGACGCCAGCACGATCGGCAGCTACACCCTCAGCAGCACCACGCTGAGCACCGGCATCGGCAGCGAAACGCTCACGATCCGCGAGAGCGGCTTCGACATCACCGGCGAAGCGATCAACGCCCGCGCCGTGTTCTCCGGCAAGGATGTGGCCTTTGATGCCAATGGCAACGTCACCACAGTGGCGGCTTCGGTGGAGGGCTTCAGCCTCGGCAATGGCACCAATGGCGGCCTGGCCGTGAACTACGTGCTGGAACTGCCCGATGACCTGACCGCCACGATCAATCAGGCCGCCCTCACGGTGAGCGGCGCCGTGGTGGCCAACAAGGTGTACGACACCACCACCGAGGCGCTGCTGCAGGACGCCGGCAGCGTGAGCGCCCTGGGCCGCGATCAGGTGAACGTGGACAGCAGCGAGGCGATCGCCACGTTTGACAACAAGAACGCCGGCACCGGCAAGAGCGTGACCCTCAGCGGCTACAAGCTCTCCGGCGCCGATGCCGCCAACTACACCATCGGCCAGCCCACGGGCCTCACCGCCGATATCACCAAAGCGGATCTGGTGCTGAGCGGCATCAGCATCGACGACAAGACCTACGACGGCAGCACCACCGCCACGGCCAACATTGATGCCGATGCCGGCATCACCATCACCGCCCTGCCGGGCGACACGGTGACCCTCAGCGGCACCGCCAGCGCCGCCTTCACCTCCGCCAACGCCGGCACCGACGTGGGCGTGACCGTGAGCGGCCTGAGCCTTGGCGGCACCGACGCCGGCAACTACCAGATCGTCACCGACGACCTCACCGCCACGATCTTCCAGCGCGCGGTGACGATCAGCGGCGCCACCGCTGCAAGCCGCACCTACGACGGCACACTCACCACCACGATCAGCGGCGGCAGCCTGGCCGCGATCACCGGTGAGGCCAACAGCGGCGTGATCAGCGCCGACAGCAGCGCTGTGAGCCTCGATGGCAGCAACGCCACCGGCACATTTGCCGACAAGAACGTGGCCTGGACCATCAGCTACGCCGCCGACGGCATCACCGAAACCGGCCGCACCGCCGCCGCCAAGGACGTGAGCGTGAGCGGCTTCTCCCTCACGGGCGGCGCCGCAGGCAACTACCGCCTCGAGCAGCCCGAGGGCCTCAGCGCCACGATCAATCCGGCGGCCCTCACGATCAGTGGCATCACCGCCGCCACCCGCGAATACGACGGCAGCACCGACGCCACGCTCGATTTCAGCGGCCTCAGCCTCAGCGGCCTGGTGAGCGGCGATCAGATCCTCGTGGATGGCACCGGCGTGTTCGCCGATGCCAATGCCGGCAGCGGCAAAACGGTGAACCTCACCACCACAGTGAGCGGCATCGATGTGGAGAACTACACGGTGACCAAGCAGGCCACCGCCACCGGCACCATCAATCCCAAGCTGCTCACCCTCAGCGGCATCACAGCAGAAGACAAGGAATACGACGGGGGCACCACAGCCACGGTGGACTTCAGCGCCGTCGACCTGGTGGCCGCCGGCCTGATCGTGGGCAGCGATGGCACGGCCGACGACGTGAGCATCAGCAGCGTGAGCGGCGTCTTCACCGACGCCAATGCCGGCGGCAACAAGACGGTGAACCTCACGATCACCGGCGGCGGCACCGACCTGGCCAACTACAACTTCGGCGGCCAGACCATCACCACCGCCACCATCAATCCCAAGCTGCTCACCATCAGCGGCACGGTGGTTGACGACAAGACCTACGACGGCTCCACCAACGCGACCTTCACCACCATCGGCAGCCTCAGCGGCCTGGTGAGCGGCCAGAGCCTCACGGTGGACGCCGCCGGCAGCTTCGCCAGCAAAGATGTGGTGCTGGCGCCCACCTTTAACGCCGACGGAACCGCCGGCGCTGATGCTCCGGCCGAACAGGCCGTGACGGTGAGCTACACCCTCGCCGATGGCACGGGCCTGGCCAGCAACTACCGCCTCGCCGATGAACAGCTGGCGGCCGTGATCAGCCCCGCCGCGCTCACGATCACCGCCAATGATGTGAAGAAGGTGATCACCGAGCTCGACCCCACCCTCACGGTGCGGGCCGCTGGCTTCGTGGCCGGTGAAACCACCGCCGATCTCAGCAGCTTCAGCGTGTCCCGCGTCGCTGGCGAAACCGCCGGCACCTACGCGATCACGGTGAGCGCCGACTCCACCAATTACGACCTCACCCTCACCGACGGCACCTTCAAGATCCTCGGCGCCGGCGAACTGCTCGTGACCCTCGGCGATGTGACCGCCGAATACGGCACCGGCGCCGCCAACGGCACCACCAACGCCCGCTACTACTCCGCCCTGAGCCAGGCGATCGTGACGCTCAGCGACATCAGCGGTGACGCCAACAACGGCTTCACGATCAGGGAGAACGGCGCTGATGTGTTCACCTACGGGGTGACCACCGTGGAGGCAGCTGGTGACCGCAGCACCGGCAACGCCCTGAAGGTGGGCAGCTACCAGATCCAGGGCAGCAATGCCACCCTCACAGCTCCCCACCTCACCGGCGCCGAATTCAGCGACGGCTGGCTCACGGTGACGCCCCAGGCGATCAACGCTCTCAGCATCACCAGCGGCGGCACCCGCCAATACGACGGCACCACCGCCATGGCAGCGCTCACCCTCGAGGCTGCCAACCAGGTGAGCGGCGATGCCCTCACCATCAGCGGCCGCGGCACCTACGCCAGCGCCAACGCTGGCGACAACCTCGGCTACACCCTCAGCGGCCTGGCCCTCAGCGGCGCCGATGCCGCCAACTACTTCCTCAGCGCCAACAGCTTCACCGTGGCGCCGGGCGCCACTGGCGTGAGCATCACCCCCAAACAGCTCACCGTGACCGGCAGCAGCGCCGCCGACAAGACCTACGACGCCAACCGCACCGCCGTGGTGAGCGCCGGCAGCCTCAGCGGCTTCGTGGGCACCGAAACCGTGAGCATCAGCAGCGTCAGCGGCCAGTTCGCCAGCGCCGATGTGGCCCGCGACGGCAGCAACAACGTTGTTGATCAGGACGTGACGGCGACCTACACCCTCGCCGATGGCAGCGGCGGCGGCCTGGCCAGCAACTACACCGTGCTGGATCAGACCCTGCAGGCGGCAATCAACCCCAAAACGCTCACGCTCACCGGCGTGACGGTGTCTAGCCGCGCCTACGACGGCACCACCACTGTGGACGCCTCCCAGA
The DNA here is from genome assembly GCF_014279595.1 of Synechococcus sp. RS9909. Taxonomy (NCBI): domain Bacteria; kingdom Bacillati; phylum Cyanobacteriota; class Cyanophyceae; order Synechococcales; family Synechococcaceae; genus Synechococcus; species Synechococcus sp. RS9909. The sequence continues at coordinate 888,771 of NZ_CP047943.1, read as the reverse complement.
TCAGCAGCGGTGGCGTGGGCCTCTCTGGCGTGATCAACAGCGATGCCGTGAGCGTGAACACCGGCACGATCACTGGCACCTACAACAGCGAGGATGTGGCCACCGCCACCACGGCCAGCCTCAGCGGCTTCAGCCTCACGGGCGACAAGGCCGGCAACTACAGCCTCGGCGGCAGCAGCGTGGACGTGGCCGCCGCGATCACCGCCAAGGCGCTCACCATCAGCGGCACCACGGTGGCCGATAAGGCCTACGACGGCAACACCGCTGCGACGGTGACCGCCAACAGCCTCAATCTCAGTGGCCTGGTTGGTAGCGAGACGCTTGGCGTCAGTGCCACCGGCACCTTCGCCAGCCAGAACGTCGCCTATAGCGGCGCCACCGTTGCCAATCAGGACGTGACGGTGAGCTACGCCCTCGCCGATGGCAGCGGGCAGAACGCCGGCCTGGCCAGCAACTACAGCCTCAGCGGTGAGGTGCTGAGCAACGCCGCCAAGATCACACCCAAGGCGCTCACGATCACCGGCAGCACCGCTGCCGACAAGGTGTACGACGGTGATACCTCTGCGGTGGTGACCGCCGGCAGCCTCAGCGGCTTTATCGGCTCCGAAACCGTCACGATCGCCACCGCCACAGGCCAGTTCGCCAGCGCCGATGTGGCCCGCAACGGCTCAGGCGACGTTGTCGATCAGAACGTGACGGCGACCTACACCCTCGCCAATGGCAGCGGCGGTGGCCTCGCCGGCAACTACAGCCTGGCCGACACCACCGGCATCCAGGCGGCGATCACCCCCAAGGCGCTCACGATCACGGGCGCCAGCGTCACCACCCGCGACTACGACGGCAGCACGGCCGCCACGATCGACACCACCGGCGCCAGCCTCGGCGGCCTGGTGAACGGCCAGACCCTGGATGTGAGCGGCAGCGGCACGTTCGACAGCAAGAACGTGGGCCTGCGCACCGCCACGGTGACCTACAGCCTCGCCGATGACACCGGCCTGGCCAGCAACTACAGCCTGGACGGCAGCTTCTCGCTCAACGGCTACATCGATCCCAAGGCGATCACGATCACCGCCCCCACGGTGAGCAAGACCTACGACGGCAGCACCGCCTTCGATCTCGATGGCGCCGATGTGTTGGCCCTCAACACCACGCTGCAGACCGACGGCACGCTCGAAAGCGGCGACAGCCTCACCGCCGCCAGCGTTCGCTTCACCGATAAGGACGCCGATGGCAGTGCCGGCGTGGTGCTCACCGGCGTGACCATCAACGACGGCAACTTCGGCGACAACTACAACGTGAGCTTCGCCCAGGGCACGGGCAGCATCGGCGAGCAGGATTATGTGGTGTGGATCGGCGGCACCAGTGGCGACTGGTTCGATCCCAACAACTGGGCCGTGGGTGAAGTGGTGGATAGCGGCAGCATCTCCGCTCCGGGCCTGAATCTCGGTACTGGTAAAGGCCTGGCCCGCGGCCGCGCCGGCGCCGTGCCCGACAAGGAGAACGTGCGCACTGTGGTGATCCCCGTGGGTGTGGACATCACCTTCAACGACAGCGCTGCTGGCCGCCGCGGTGCCGCCAAAGCCGGCGAGGTGGTGCTGCAGAACCTGCTGTTCGATGGCTATGGCAGCGGCAGCGCCGGCGAGCTCCAGCTCACCACCGGCACCCTCAAGGCCATCACCGTGAAAGCCGGTGGCCTCGATCTCTCCACCGGTTCCACCCTTGATGTGAGCGGCTCGATCGACATCGAGCTGCCCAATGGCCGCACCAGCATCGCCGCCGGCACGATCAAGGGTGCGGCGCCGCTAGTGGTGAAGGGCGCCGGCGTGCTCCGCCTCAGCGGCAGCAACACCTTCGTGGGCAACGCCACCATCGACGACGGCGCCGTGCTGGAGATCAGCTCCGATGACGCCCTGGGCGATGCCGCCAACGACATCACCATCCAAGGCGGTGGCGTGCTCCGCGCGGCCGGCACCACCACCATCGGCGCCGACCGCGCCATCAGCCTCGGCACCGGCGGCGGATCGCTGGAAGCCGCCAGCGGTAAAACACTCACCCTCTCCTCCGCCGTGAGCGGCAGTGGCAGCGGCAACAACCTGGTGCTCGGCGGCAGCGGCACCATTGACCTGGGCCATGGCGTCAGCCTGAGCAGCGGCGCCGGCATCAGTGGCGGCAGCGGCAGCTACAACCTGAAGCTCGGCGGCAGCGTGAGCGTGGCCGGCGCCACCGCGCTGAACACCACCGGCACGATCGAGCTCACCAGCGGCAACACCTACAACTTCACCGGCGGCTTCAACGCTGCCAGCGGCAGCACCACCAAGCTGGCCGGCTCGATCGACACTTCCAACAGCACGATCAGCCTCGGCAACGTGGTGCTCACCGGCAACACCACGCTCGACACGGTGAACTCCCCCGGCGACGACGTCACCATCAGCGGCGATGTGAGCGGCGACTACGACCTCACCATCACCGCCGGCGACGGCACGGTCACCTTCGCCGATCGCATTGCGGTGAAGTCGCTCGACGTGTCGGCCGATGCGATCAGCTTCGATGCGGCCTACGTGGTGGATGCCAACGACAACACCACGATCACCAGCCACTCCATCACCACCACCGGCACCCAGCTGTTCCAGGGCGGCGGCGGCGCCGGCACCGATGCGGCGATCACCCTGGGTGCCAACACCAGCCTGCAGGGCAGCAGCATCACCCTGATGGGCGCCATCAACAGCGCCACATCCACCAGCAACAACCTGGTGATCGCTGGTGATGCGGTGTTCGGCGGCGCAGCCGGCAGCACGGTGGGCAGCACCACCGCCCTCGGCAGCCTGAGCGTGAGCGGCAGCACCACCCTGGATGCCGACACCAGCCTCAGCAGCGCCAACCTCAACCTGGCGGATGTGGCGCTCAGCAATGGCGCCAACAACTACGCCCTCACCCTCAAGCCCGGCACCGCGGGCACGGTGAGCGGCGTGATCAGCGGCGGCGGCAGCCTCGCCATGGGCGGCAACGGCACGCTCAGCCTCAACGGCGCCAACACCTACAGCGGCGGCAGCAGCGTGACGGCCGGCACCCTGGTGGCTGGCGACAACGCCGCCTTCGGCGCGGGCAGCGTGAGCGTGAGCAGCGGCGCCGCCCTCGATCTGGCCGGCTTCTCGGTGGCCAACGACCTCAACCTGGCGGGCACGGGCGTGAGCGACTCCGGCGCCCTGTTCAACAGCGCCAGCACGGCCGCCACCGCCAGCGGCGCCATCAGCCTCAGCGGCAACACCAGCATCGTCACCGCCGGTGATCTCACCCTCTCCGGTGGCATCAGCGATGGCAGCGGCGGCAACAACGCCGAGCTGATCTTCAGCAACATCACCGGTGAAACCGGCACGGTGCTGCTCGGTGCCGACGTGACCACCGGCGGCCTGCAGCGCTACCTGGCCAACGTGGAAGCCACCAGCGCCGTCACCGTCACGGCCAGCAGCCTCGAGCTCGGCGCCAACCTCAGCAGCAGCGGCGTGGATCTCACCGTGGACGCGCCGATCACCCTGCTCGATGACGCCCTCAACAGCGGCAGCGGCACCCCGCAAACCCGCACGATTAGCACCGGCTCAGGCGCCGGCAACCTGCAGCTGGCCGCCATCACCGGCGCCAACAACAGCCTCAGCCTGATCTCCGGCAGCGGCACCACCACCGTGAGCGGCGCGGTGAGCGGCGTGAATGCCCTCAGCCTGCAGGCCGCAGGCGCCAGCGGCGCCGTGAGCTTCCACGGCAACCTCAGCGCCACCAGCCTCACCACCGCTGCTGCGGCCTACAACCTCAGCCTGCTCGGCAGCACCACCACCTTCACCGACGCGGTGAGCTTCGCCAACACCGGCACGCTCACCCTCGGCGATGGCGATAGCGACAGCCTCACCTTCACCGCCGGCCTCACCGCCGCTGCCCCCAGCCTGGTGAACCTGCGCGGCAACCTGATCGCCACCGGCAGCGGCGCCATCAACCTGGGCGACGCCGACACCGCCGTTGCCATCAGCGGTGTCACCCGCATTGGCGGCCCCAGCGACGCCACCAGCAGCGGCGCCATCACCCTCTCGGACGTGACCCTGGCCGATGGCGCCAGCCTCACCCTCGGTGACGCAGCCGCCACGGCGAGCGCCGACCTGGGCAGCAACGCCATCACGCTCACCAGCGTCGCCGCCGCCTCCGGCAGCAGCACCGCCCCCAACCTCACGATCAACAGCAGCGGCGCCTTCCAGTCCGGTGCCATCGGTGCCAGCAGCGGCACCGAGCTGGGCACGATCAGCCTCAGCCGCGTCGGCGGAGCCACCTTCACGGGTGCGGTGAACGCCGCCAGCCTGGAGTTCGCCGATGGCGTCGCCGGCAGCAGCGACACCATCGCCGTGCAGGGCGACCTCACCCTCACCAGCGGCTTCACCGTGGGCACCGGCGCCTACGCCATCAGCCTCACCGGCAGCAGCAACTCCATCGCCGGCAGCACCGCCTTCGCTAACGGCGGCACCGTGACTCTGGGCGATGCCAGCGGCGATGGCTTCAACTTTGTGGGCGGCCTCAGTTTCAGCGGCAACGCCCCGATCAGCCTGGCCGCCGCTGTGGAGAGCAGCACCGGCAGCCTGCACCTGGGCAGCGGCACGCTCACCCTGGCGGCCAACAGCGAACTCGCCGCCGCCACCAACCTCACCGTGGGCGGCAGCCTCAGCGGCAGCAGCCGCACACTCACGATCGCCGCCGGCAGTGCCAACACCGCCAGCTTCCTGGGCACTGTCACCCTCGCCGATCTGATCACCAGCGCCGGCAGCTACGGCGTCAGCCTCACCGGCGCCAGCAACACGTTCACCAGCGCCATCGATTTCGCCAACACCGGTGCGGTGACGCTGGGTGATGCCACCACTGATCTGTTCAGCTTCGGCGATGGTCTGGCCATCAGCGGCAACGGCAGCGTGAACCTGGGCGCCACGATCAACAGTTCCGCCGATCAGCTCAACTTCGGCGACGGCAGCCTCACCCTCACCGCGAACAGCGTGGTGGATGCCACCAACAACGCCGAAGTCGCCTCAGCGGCAGGCAACACGATCCGCTTCGGCGGAAGCATCGGCGATGGTGCGAACGCCTACAACCTCACGGTGAATGCCGGGTCCGCGGGTGACATCAGCTTCATCGGTGCGATCGGCACGAACAACGACGACATCGGCGCCATCAGCATCACAGTTGCTGATCAGGTGACCTTTGACGGCACGGTGAACGCAGCATCCTTCACGCAACTGGATGCACCTAACACTGGCCTCACGACCTTCACCGACAACTTCGCCCTGATCGGCAACTTCGACTTCACTGGCCAGGAACTGAAGCTGCAGGGTGCCGCCAGCACGGCCGGGGGTTCAATCGAAATCACCAACGCCGGCACTTACACCCTCGATTCCGGTGCCAGCATCGCGGCCGATAGCGGCATCACCGTCAACGGCGCAGGTGGTGTGAGCCTGGCGGGCGACATCGACTCCGACGGCAGCGCCCTGGAATTCAGCGGCCCTGTGATCGTCGCTGCCGACATCACCATCAGCACCGGCACCGGCGCCGGCACCATCAGCTTCGACAAAGCCGTGAGCGGCAGCGGCGTGCTCACCCTGGCGGCCGGCACAGGCGATGTGATCTTCGCCGCCGGCGCTGATGTGGGCACCAGCGCCGCCAAGGCCGGCGGGCTGGAGATCAGCGGCAAGAACATCACCCTGCGCAACGTCTACACCACCGGCCAGCAGGACTACAGCGCCACCGGAACAATCACCACCAACAGCAGCTACGTCACCGACGGAGCATCGGTGCGCTTCGATGGCCCCACGGTGTTCAACGACGCCACCGTGGTCGACACCACCGATGGCGGCAACACCACCACCGGCGCCGACGTGACCTTCACCGCCACGGTGGATGGTGATGGCGTCGGCGACCCAAGCACCCTCACCATCAGCGCCGGCACGGCTGGCGATGTGACCTTCACAGGCCTGGTGGGTGACAGCACGCCGCTGGGCGCGGTGACGATCAACAACGCCAAGGATGTATCCGTTAACGGTCTGATTGCGGATGGCGTGGACATCGCCGCCAACAGCATCACCCTGGCGGGTGATGTCGACACCGCTGGAGCTGATGCCCGCTTCCGCAATGCGGTGACCCTGAGCAGCGCCGTGGCCGTGAACAGCGCCAATGGCGCCATCACGTTTGACAGCACAATCAATGGCAACTCGGCGCTGAATCTGACTGCTGGCACGGGTACGGTGACCTTGACCGGCATCGCTGGTACTTCAAACGGCAGCAGTGGTGAACTGGCAAGCCTCACCATCAACAGCGCCTCAGCTGCATCGCTGAACAACATCTTTACCACCGGCGCCCAAACGATCACCGCTGATGCCATTACCTTGACGGGCAACGACTACGCCAGCGATAGCACGGTGACCTACACCGCTCCGGTGACACTGAGTGGACGCACCTACATCGTCGGCACCACGGTGACGTTTAACGACACCGTTGATAGCAGTCAGACGGGCTCAACCACCGACAACGACAGCTTGTATGTAGTCGGTAACGCGGTGTTGAACGACGTGGTGGGCGAGACCACCATCCTTGGTGCTTTGGATGTGTCTGGCACGACGGCTTTGAACGGCGATGGCAGCAATCCGATGGTGGTTTCAACCACGAGCAGCCAGACCTACGCCAACACCGTCACACTCGGTGCCGACACAACCCTGAATGCCAAGGGCATGGATGCCCAAGCCATCGGCATGGGGTCGAATAATCTGACCGTTAATGAAACCGGCACGGCGGCTAATACCAATGCCGGCAATATCGCTGGTGTGATCAGTGGCAGCGGCACCTTCACCAAAACAGGTGCCGGTGAGCTGACGCTGGCCGGTGCCAACAGCTTTACCGGTGATACGAGCATCACCACTGGTCGCTTGATTGTGAGCGGCACGCTCGCCAACGTGAATGTGATTGTCAACAGCGGCACCACCTACGAGGTCGGGGCCACTGACACGATTGGTTCGATTGCCGGTGCTGGTGACATTGAAATGGCATCTGGCGTAACGCTGACTGTCGGTGCCAACAACAGCACGGCTGATTTCTCGGGTGTGCTTTCAGGTGACGCTAACTTTGCGAAGCTAGGCACGGGCACCCAAACACTGTCAGGCGCCAACACCTACACCGGCACCACCTCGATTCAGGCTGGCACCTTAGTCGCCAAGAATGCCACTGCCTTAGGCGATCGTTCAGCCGTGAGCCTAAGCAATGTGTCTGGTGCCGAACTAGTCATCACCAATCCGGTGGCATCACCGTCAACGGACATGGCTCTGACCGTTGGCTCGTTGGCTGGTGGTGGCACCACCGGTGGCAACATCGAACTCGGTGCAGATACGCTATTGAATGTTGGTGATGCAACAAGCGACACCAGCTTCGGTGGCGAGATCTCAGGTGACGGCGCCCTGCAAAAGGTCAACACCAGCGAGCTGACCCTCACCAACATGAACTCGTTTGCCGGTGGCACCACGGTCGACGGCGGCACGCTGTGGTTGGCCAATGCAAGCAGTACCAACGCCGGTACCGTGGGTGGTGTCTTGACCATCAATACGGGTGCCACGGTTGACTTTAAGGCGCACAATGCGACCGGCACAAGAGATGTCACCAACAAAGCGCAGCTGACTGAAGTCAATATCAACGGCGGTACGTTCGGCGGGTCGGATTACTCCAACTACTACTACTTCACCGTCAACATGAACGACGGTACCTGGATTCTAGGTGGTGATGCGGCAGGTAGTAACGGCAATGATGTGTTCGATGGCGACATCAACGTGACGGGCAGCACCAGCTCGGTGATTCGTTCGATCGCAAGCGATTTAACGCCGGGCTCACTGCGCATGCGTAACGCGATGTCGATTGATGTGGCCACAGGGGCTACGCTCGACGTGCAAGCAGCGATTGGTAGTGCCGCTGAAGCGGGCAGCACATCACTTGCTGGCACTGCTGGCATCACTAAAACAGGCTCTGGCACGCTGTTGCTCTCCGGCGCGAACCAATACCAGGGCGATACAGACATTGACGGCGGCACGCTGACGGTCACGGGCAGCCTTTCGGATCAGACAGCAGTGGACTTGGCTAACGGGACAACCTACAACGTCGATTCGACAGACACCATCGGTTCATTGAACGGGGCCGGCAATGTGGTGTTCGCCTCAGGCATGACGTTGACCACCGGTGGCAACAACGACACCACGACGTTGTCTGGCGCGATCAGCGGTGACGGCAATCTGACAAAGGCTGGCAATGGCACCTTGACGCTGGCTGGCGCTAACACCTACACCGGCACCACCACCATCAGTGGCGGTGGCCTAACAGTCACGGGCACCTTGGGTGACGATGGTGCTGGCACTGGCAGCTACGCCGGCACGATCAGCAACAGCGGCACGTTAACGATTAACACCACCGCTAATCAACTGCTGTCGGGTGACATCAGTGGCTCGGGCAGTTTCGCGCAGACAGGCGCAGGTACGACCACGCTCACCGGTGACAACTCCTACACGGGTGCTACCACCATCAGTGCCGGCGACCTGATCATCGAGAATGACGCGCCATCCCTGAGTTCAAGCAGCTACAGCGGCGCCGGCGATCTGGTGATCCGATCAGCGGCTGACAGCTTCGATTCAGCTTTAACCCTGCCACTGAGCAAGTTTGCAACAACCCTCGGCAGCCTCACGGTTGGCAAGGCAAGCAACCAGACCGAGATCGTCATCAACGCCAATGTGACCACCGACGGCCTGCAGAGCTTCTATGGCCCGGTGACGGTGAACAACAACGTGACACTGGAGTCCACCAACGGCAACGTTGCGATTTCCGGTGCCATCACACCCGACACCGATGGTACCCGTAGCCTCACCATTCAGGCACTGAACGGCGACATTTCAATCGGCGGCGACATCGGCACATCCGCAAAGCCGTTCTTTGACCTTGAGCTCTATGCCCAAGGCATGAAGGTCAACCGCGACACCGAATTCCACACTGACAACGATGTGGTGATGGATTTTGCGGTGACGCATGATGTTGCCACCGCAGATACGTTGACGGTTAAGGCTGGGCGCCACATCACCTTGGGCACCAACTCATCGATTAACGCCACCGATGGCTCGCTGAGCGTCTTGTTGCATGCCGACACCGGCAACACCGGCAACGGCATTATTCAGTTCTTCGGTTCCTCGATTACCACCGGTGGTGGTTCATTCCAGACTGGCACTGGCAGCACCCATGCCACCGGTGGCTACTTGACGGGCGGCGACATCTACTTTGCCCGTTCAGGTGCCCAGAGCATCAACACCGGCGGTGGCGACTTCACCATCCACGGTGAGACCTTGGTGGCAACGCCTGCTGGCCTGACGATTGATACAGGCGCGGGCAACGTTGACTTCAAGGGCGTGGTGAATTCGGCGAACCAGTATGAGTTTGTGTCAGGCACGCAAACATGGAGCGATGCACGCACGGCTGCCAAGGGCTCAACGACTGGCGGCAGCACAGTAGGCGACTCATATCTGGTGACGATCACCAGCCGCCTAGAAAACTCGATTGCTGGCTTGGCAGCAAACTATGCCGCTTCGTGGCATGGTGCGTATCGCCCTGACGACAAATCTGCTAACTGGACATGGTCCGATGGCCCAGAAGCTGTCTCAGTGTTCTATATCCAGGGCAGCCCATCGACAGGAACTGTGCAGGCCAACGGCAAGACCCAGCCGGGTTGGTATTCCAATTTTGGATCCGGTGAGCCCAATGGGTCGTTGAGTGGTGGTGGTGAGACACGCGGCCAATTTATTGGCACCGCTGGTTTTTGGAATGACTTGGGCTCTTCAAGCACGACCTCTGGCTATGTCAAAGAAACCAATCTGGCCGCCTCCGAGCTGACCATTACCTCGACCGGCAATGTGAACTTCGAGAAGGCAGTCGGTTTCGGTAAGACGCTGGCCAACCTCTCAGTCACCGGTGACGAAGTGACGTTTAAGGACACGCTCGCGCTTGATAGCACCGGTGGCACGATCACCAACACGGGTGTGAGTTCCGTGGCTGGTGCGGTGACAGGCAGTGGCGCACTCACCAAAGATGGTGCTGGTGTGTTGACGCTGCAGGCCACCAACACCTATTCGGGCGACACCACAATCACGGCAGGCACACTGGAAGTCACCGGCACATTGGGTGCTGGTAACTACGCTGGCAACATCGCCAATACCGGCACTTTGGTGATCAACACCACCGCTGACCAAACGCTGTCAGGTGACATCACCGGCACCGGTGGCGTGCTGACCAAGCAGAACACCGGCAAACTCACGCTCACCGGTACCAATACCTATACCGGTGGCACCAACCTGACGGCCGGCATCCTGAATCTGGGTTCAGCTGCAGCGATTGGCAACACCGGCACGATTGACCTTGGTGGCGGCACGCTGCAGTACAGCGCCAACAACAACACCGACTACTCAGGCCGCTTTGCCACCACAGACCAGACTTACAACATCGATACCAACGGTCGCGACGTCACGTTTGCCACGGCATTAACAAGCACAACAGCAGCACTGAACAAGCTCGGCACAGGCACATTGACCCTGGCTGGCGCCAACACCTTCGAAGGCGACATCACCATCAGCGCCGGTGGCCTGACCGTGACAGGCACCCTGGACAACGTTGATGCCACCACCGGCAGCTACGCCGGTGCGATCAGCAATAGCGGTGCGCTCACTATCGACAGCGCAGCCTCACAAACGCTGGCTGGCGCCATCACCGGCACGGGTAGCCTCACCCAGGCCGGCGCAGGTGAAACGATCCTGACGTCAACGAGCAACAGCTACACCGGTGCCACAACCATCAGCGCCGGCACCCTGCGCGTGGGCAATGGCGGAGCCAACGGCAGCCTCGGCGGCGCGGGCACGATCGCCAACGATGGTGCGGTGATCTTCGACACCAGCAACGACATCACGGTGTCCAAGTCGATCTCTGGTTCAGGCACGCTTGAGCAGGCTGGCAGTGGCGAGACCACGCTCACGGGCAACAACACCTACAGCGGCACCACGTCGATTAGCCAAGGCACGCTGCAAATCGGCAGCGGTGGCACCACCGGTACCATCGGCACCGGCAACATCACAATTGACACAGGGGCCACGCTGGCCACCAACCGCAGCAACGGCTTCTCAATCACCGCAGACATTGACGGCCACGGTCAACTGATCAAATACGCCGCCGGCCTTCTGAACCTCACCGGCACGAACAGCTTTGGCGGTGGCGTCGACGTGAAAGACGGCACGCTGGCCTTGAGCACCACCGGTTCATCCGGATTTGGTGGCACGCTCACCATGGGCGCGGATGGAAATGCCAGCACAACGTTGGTGCTTGGCCCCAGTGTTGAAGTCAGCAACGCCATCACTCTGAACGGCGCCGTTGAAGTCATGCTTGGCCTGCCGGTGGATTATCTCGTTGTCGGAGGTGGTGGAGGCGGTGGCGGACGGGATATCGCAGGTGGCGGTGGTGGCGGAGAAGTTCAGACCGGCAGTATGATTCTGACGGGCTCATCGGCTTCCGTCACAGTCGGTGATGGCGGTTCTGGTGGGTACGACGTAAATGATTCAGCTGATCAGAACCGGCATGGTTTACGTGGCAATAGCTCGTCATTCTTTACCATTACGTCGGCAGGTGGTGGTGGCGGCTACGGCTGGAACAGCGCGAGCCTAGACAGTCAGCGTTCGGGCGGGACAGCTAGTGATGGTGGTGAGATAAAATCAGGCGGTGATGGTGCCGGAACATCTGGACAGGGCCCGAATGATGCAAATCCGGGATATGGCGGCAATGGTTTATACGTTGCATGGGCCGATGCCATAGGTCTTGGAGATTCAGGCTATTTCGGCGCGGGCGGTGGCGGCTCAAGCCACCGATCCAACGACGATCCGCTGTTCCTGGGTGTTGGCGGCCTCGGTGGGGGCGGTGATGCCCTCATTGCTGGTGGGCAGGCAGGTGCTAACAACACTGGTGGCGGCGGTGGCGCAAGCCGAGACCTCCGAAAGTCAGGCGGTAAGGGTGGCTCGGGCATCGTCGTGGTTCGATACTTGAGTGACACTGACCGTGCACAAGGCGGCGAAGAGTCCTCATCTGACGGCTATCGCGTGCATACCTTTAAGACCGTAGGCTCATCGAGCTTTAGTCTCGACGTACAAGACTTCACCGCCTCGCTAACGGGCTCCATCTCCGGTAGCGGCTCACTGACTGCTGATGCGAGCGCCGGTGAGCTGACAATCTCAGGAGCCAATACTTACACCGGCGCCACCGACATCACTGGCGGAACAGTGACCGTGACCAATGCCACCGGCCTGGGCAATCGCAGCGCCGTGAGCTTGAGCAACGTCGCTGATACCAAGCTCGTTGTCACCAATCCGGCGGCATCACCAGCGTCAGACATGGCGCTGACCATTGGCTCACTGGCCGGTGGCGGCACCACGGGCGGCAATGTTCAACTGGGCGCCGACACGGTGCTGAATATCGGTGATACCTCAAGTGACACAAGCTTTGGTGGTGTGATCTCAGGCGATGGCGCCCTGCACAAGGTCAACACCAGCCAGTTGACGCTATCCAACATGAACACCTTCAGCGGTGGCACCACGGTGGATGGCGGCACGCTATGGCTGGCCAATGCAAGCGGTACCGACCCCGGCACCGTGGGTGGTGTGTTGACCATCAACACGGGCGCCACAGTCGACTTCAAAGCCCATAACACGACGGGCACGACGAATGCCAGCAACACCGCGCAGCTGACCGAGGTCAACATCAACGGCGGCACGTTTGGTGGTTCGGATTACTCCAACTACTACTACTTCGACGTCAATATGAACGGCGGCACCTGGATTCTGGGTGGGACAGAAGCCGACGGTGACGGCAATGATGTCAGTGGCGACATCATTGTCACGGGCAGCAGTACCTCGGTGATTCGGTCGATTACAGGCGACACGGATCCTGGCTCCTTGCGCATGCGCAGCGCGATCACGATTGATGTGGACACCGATGCCACGCTCGATGTGCAGGCAGTGATTGGCAGTGCGACTGGTGCAAGCGACACATCACTGGCAGGCCCAGCCGGCATCACAAAAACAGGCGCTGGCACGCTGTTGCTCTCTGGTGCCAGCCAATACACGGGCGCCACAGACATTGATGGCGGCACCTTGTCAGTCACAGGTGCGCTATCGGATCTGACCGCTGTCGACCTTGCCAGCGGCACAACGTACAACGTTGACGCAACTGACACTGTTGGCTCGATTGCCGGTGCCGGCAACATCGTGCTGGGCAGTGGCTTCACACTGAGCGCCGGCGCCAACGACGGCTCAACCACCTTCTCAGGCGTGCTCTCAGGTGACGGCACGTTCGAAAAAGTTGGATCGGGCACCTTGACGCTCACCGGCACCAACACCTACACCGGCGGCACAACGGTTACGGACGGTGTCATCGAGGGTGACACAGCAGCCATTCAGGGCGACATCACCAACAACGCGCTGACGCGCTTCATCATTGCCGACGGTGATTCAGAGACCTACGCCGGCACCATGAGCGGAAGTGGCGTGCTCGGTAAAACCGGCACCGGCACACTCACGCTGTCGACCAACAACGATCACACCGGTGGTGTGACGATTAACGCTGGCAAGTTGATTGTGACGGCTGATGGTGCGCTCGGCGACGCAACCAGCAAAACACTGGCCAGTGGCACGTTCGTGAAGAGCGGAGCCACACTGGAGCTTCAGGGCGTGAACTACACCCAGGGTGAGCCACTGACCATGCAGGGCGGCACCTTGATTTCCGTGGGCTCAAGCACCTGGACTGGCTTGCTGGCATTGGATGCCAACACCAGCTCAACAATCTCTCTGGCCAGTGCCACTGATCCCCTAACTATTAGCGGCGTTGTCTCAGGTTCTGGCAACTTCACCAAGACCGGCAACGGCCAGCTGTCGCTCACTAATGACAACACCCACACAGGCGGTGTGACGGTCACCGGTGGCGAACTGCGCCTCACTGGCAACAACCGCACCAGCAGCTATCAGATTGACTCCGGCGCGGTGCTGAACTACGAGATCGCCACCGGCACCAAGCAAGCCGACACGACCACCTACACCGGAACTGGCACCCTGCGTAAATCCGGCGCCGGCGAACTGCAGTGGAACACCAGCGCCTCCAGTGTGGGCACCTTCTCCCTGAGCGCGGGCGCTCTGATGGATGTTCAAGCCGGTGCGATGACCACGGGTTGGGGCTCAAACGAGGTGTTCACCAACAACCTCGCGGATCTGAACATCGCCAGTGGCGCCACGTTCCGCAACGTCAACAGTGCGGCACGCTTCAACGCACTCACCGGATCCGGCACCCTCGAAAGCGGCTGGGGTTCAGATGTGGACAATGTGTTCGTTGGCGTCAACAACGCAACGAGCACCTTCGCTGGCACGCTCGCCGACAGCGGCGAGAATGGCGGCAAGCTCACCCTGATCAAAGAGGGCACTGGTACGTTAACCCTCACGGGCACATCTACCTACGCCGGTGATTTGTATGTGCACGATGGCATGGTAACCGTGGATTCTGGCGGTTCTGTATCGGGTTTACGTCGATTGGATGTTTCTGGTGCTGCGGGCACTACGTTGAATGTGCAAGGATCAGTTGCCACTGCAGATGGTAGCGCTTTCTTCACGGGGATTAATGCCGATGGCATTGTTAATGTTCACGGAACTCTCACGATTGGCGATGGCAGTGAAGTCCGGATCGGTGGCAGATACGGTGACCTGACTCAAAATACTAGAGGTGAAGGGGCACTGAATGTTAATAGTGGTGGCCTAGTTGAGGTCGGTGCCAGCGGTGGAACTACAAATACAACCAATATAGAGGTCGTCTCAAACGGCAATGCCGATACCGTAGGCGTCATTAACATAAACAGCAGTGGTGTTCTGCTAACAAAACGCAGCATTGCCGGGACGGGCTCAACGACCTCTAAGACCACAGCCTTGAATCTAGATGGAGGGACCTTAAAAGCTGGCGCCGACAACCTGAATTTGATTGTTGATCGCAATACCTTGGTCGTGAGCCTGCTGTCTGGCGGCGGCACGATCGATACCCAGAGCTACAACGCTACGATCACCGAGACAATTGAAGGCGCTGGCGAACTGACCAAGATTGGCAGCGGTAGGCTAACAATCGAAGGCTTCCATCCCTGGACTGGCGACACCATCATCAATGCCGGTACGCTGGAGCTTAAGTCAACAGGCGATAGCACCACTGTCAACTCCGTCGGGGAGCATGGCACATCGACCGTTGCGGGGGCGGGTAACCAGTATGAAATCAATAATGGGTCGACCCTGTTGATTTCGGGTAGCCGCATCGACTTTAATGGCGCAACCTTCAGGTTTGATAGCGCCGGTGGCGGCACGATTAATAGTACATCGAGCAATTTTGTGAATCGCAACACCACCTATGTGACTACTGGTGGTGCCCAGAACCAGATCTTGTCCCCAACAACAAGTGGCGGCAGTCAGCTTTACTACAACCTAGATACCGGAACGGTCACTTTCGATGTGCCTGCTGGTACTAATGCCAATAGTGATTTGTATATTGATGGTTACCTCAACAATCGAGGTGAGGTCAGAAAGACCGGCGCTGGCGTGATGAGTTTTGAGCGGGACATGCGCTACAGCGGCGGCACAACCGTCGATGCCGGCACGTTGATCCTGAACGACGTTGCTAATAACGGCCAGGGCGTTGTCAAGGGCGCATTGACCGTCAACTCGGGCGCAACCGTTCAACTCACAGGCAACAACTCGGCACTGGGCTGGACTGGCGACAAAGTCTCCACGTTGAACATCAATGGCGGCCTGGTTGAAGCGCTGACACCGTCAGGCACGCTGAATGACAACACCGACCGGATGTACATCTGGGACACCGCAGTAAACTTCTCCGATGGTGGCGAGTTGCGCGTCAACGGAGGCACCAGTAATGCAGCAGCCAGCCGTCGTTGGGAGATCTCCGGCGTCACCTTCAACGTCACCAATCCCACGGCTACAGCCAGCATCACGGGTCGAGTCCATTTCCGTGATTCGGCAACGGAATTCAACGTTGCGAGTGACAATGCTGATCCTGAGCTTCTCGTTAGCGCTGCGCTCACTGAGGACTCAGCGAACTACGGCTTCAGCAAGTCCGGTGCCGGCACCCTGAAACTCACCGGCGCCAACACCTACACCGGCGGCACCACCATCAGCGCCGGCGTGCTCGAGGTGGCCGACATCAAAGACAACGCCGCCAGCAACCTCGGCTCCGGTTCCGGCAGCACCGGCTTCGTGGAACTCTCCGGCACGGGCACCCTGCGCTACACCGGCTCCGGCGCCCAGAGCACTGGGCGCACCCTCAGGATCGACGACGCGAACACTACCGCCACCATCGACATCAGCCACGCCAACGGCTCGCTGCAGTTCACATCCACAGGCGGCACCCGCGATGAAGCCTTCACCAAGGCCGGCGCCGGCAGCCTGCGCATCGATGGCGCCTTCAGTGGCGCCGCGGCGATCACCACCAACGCCGGTGAACTGATCCTCACCGGCGCCAACACCAACACCGGCGCCTGGGCGGTGAACAACAGCAGCCGCCTGCAGATCGGCGTGGGCAGTGCGGCCGGCACCCTCGGCGATGGCGGCACCGTGACCATCGCCAACGGCGCCGAAATGGATGTGTTCCGCAGCGACACTGCCCTCAGCATCAACAACCCGATCGACGGCAGCGGCACCCTGCGCCTGCGCGGCACCGGCAACGACGGCGAAAGCTCCTACACGATCACCAGCGCCGGCAGCTTCTCCGGCGCCACGGTCATCGACCAGGCGCGGTTGATTCAGGAAGATCCGCTGTCTCTTGGCACGTCGACCATCACCGTTCAGAACAACGGCACCCTGCAACTGAACATGGGCGGCGCCTCGATCAGCAACGCCCTCACGCTCAACAGCCTGGGCTGGAACCTTGATGGCAGCACCCAGCTGGGCGCGCTCGAGTTCGCCAGCACCACCGCCGACACCTACGCCGGCACCATCACCCTGGAGGCCAACAGCCGCATCGGCGCCAGCCAGAACGGCACCATCTCGGCGGCGATCGGCGAAAGCGGCGGCGCCTTTGGCTTCACGCAGGTGGGCAGCGGCACCCTTACCCTCACCGGCGCCAACACCTACACCGGCAAGACCGCGATTGATACCGGCACCCTGCAGCTCGGTGCCGGTGGCACGACCGGCAGCCTCGCCTCTGGTAGCGATGCCGACTTCATCAACAACGGCACGTTGGTGATCAACCGCAGCAACGCGGTGACCCTGTTCCAAAACATCAGCGGCAGCGGCCACCTGATCCAGCAGGGCAGCGGCACCACCACCCTCACCGGCAGCAACACCCACGCCGGCACCACCACCATCAACGCCGGCACCCTGGTGGCCGGCAGCACCGGCGCCATCACCAATGCCCGGGTGGTGATCGCCGATGCGGCAGGCGCCACCCTGCAGCTGATCGACCACAACGCCACCATCGATCGCCTCAGCGGCGGCGGCAGCACCGGCGGCACGGTGAACCTCGGCGGCCGCGTGCTCAGCTTCGGACGCGACAACACGAACAGCAGCTTCGCCGGCCTGATCAGCGGCAGCGGCGCACTGGTGAAGCAGGGCAGTGGCAGCTACACCCTCAGCGGCGCCAACACCTACAGCGGCGGCACCACCGTGGAAGCCGGCGTGCTGCAGGCCGGCGACAATGCCGCCTTCGGCACTGGCCGCGTGAGCGTCGCCAGCGGCGCCGGCCTCGATCTCAACGGCAACACCATCGCCAACGCCCTCACCCTGGCGGGGACCGGCTTCAGCAACTCCGGTGCGCTGTTCAACAGCAGCGCATCCGCCGCCACCGTGAACGGTGCCATTGCATTGAGCGCCAACACCACCGCGCGCAACAACGGCGCCCTGGTGATCAACGGCAGCATCAACGCCGCCAACGGCGCCAGCGGCAGCGCCCTCACCTTCGCCAACACCGGCCTGCTCACCCTCGCCGGCACTGTCGGCGGCAGTGCACCGATCGCCAGCCTGCAGATCGATGCCGCCGCCGTGCTCGATGCCGACATCACCACCGCCGGCAGCCAGACCTACAAAGGCGCCATCACCCTCGGCAGCGGCATCACCCTGGCCACCACCAACGCGGCGGTGGAGTTCCAGGCGGCTCTCGATTCCGCTGCAACGGAAGCCAACGCGCTCACCATCAACAGCGGCACTGGCGCGGTGACCTTCGCCGATGCCGTCGGAACGGCGACCGGTGGCGCCCTGGGAGCGCTGGTGGTGAACAGCGGCGGTCAGACCTGGTTCCAGAACGCGGTGACCGCCGCCTCGATCAGCACCGATTCCGCCGGCACGCTGCTGGTGGCCGGCGGGCCGATCAGCGCCAGTGGCGTGATCAGCTTCGGGGAGGGCATGACCCTCAGCGCCGACACCCGCTTCATCGCCACCAACTTCAGCGCCGCCGCCATCAACAACGCCGGCCATCAGCTCACCATTGATGAGCGGGGCAGCGGCCAGATCAGCGGCGTGATCAGCGGCAACGGTGCCTTCATCAAAGAGGGCAGCGGCACCCTCGCCCTCTCGGGCGCCAACACCTACAGCGGCACCACCAGCGTGGATGCCGGTGTGCTTCAGCTCGGCGTCTCCAGCGTTGTCGCCAACAGCGCCATCTCCAGCAGTGCCCTTGGCCTCGGCAGCACCAGCGTCGCCAGCGGCGCCGCCCTCGATCTGGCGGGCTACTCGCTGGCCAACGCCCTCACCCTCAGCGGCAGCGGCATCAGCAACTCCGGCGCCCTCTACAACAGCAGCGCCAGCAGCACCGCCTCCGATGTGAGCGGTGCGATCAGCCTCGCCGGCAACACCCTGATCCAGACCGACGGCGCCCTCACCATCAGCGGCAGCATCGACGCCGCCACGGCCGGCGGCGCCTCAGCCCTCACCATCGGCAACAGCACTGGCGGCAGCGGCGTGATCACCCTGGCCGGCGCCATCGGCAGCGGCAACGCCATCACCAGCCTCACCGTTGCGGACGACCTGAACCTGGCCGCCTCGGTCACCAGCTCCGGCAACCAGACCTTTAACGACGCGGTGACGCTGGGCGCGGACGTGACCCTTACGAGCGCCACTGGCAACGTCCAGTTCGACAGCACGATTGACTCCGACAGCACCGCCCGCGCGTTGACGATCAACGCCCAGAGCACCGCGTCCGGCAAAGGCAGCGTGACCTTTGACGGTGTGGTGGGCGGCACCAAACTGGCCGCTGTCGACATCACCGGTCACGCGGTGACGATCAACCAGGCCTTCTCCAGCAGCAGCACGGTGGAGATCACCAATGCCGGCCTGCTCACGGTGGCCGACGACGCCACCATCACCGCCGCAGGCGGCTTTACGCAGGATGGCGCTGGTTCGATGAGCCTTGGTGCCGACATCAGCACCACCAACAACGATCTCACCATCGGCAGTGCTCTGACCCTTCTGGATGACGGCACCAACCCCCAAACGATCACGCTCTCCACAGGCAGCGGTGGCGGTGCCCTCTCCCTGGCTGCCATCACAGGCGCTAACAACAGCCTCGATCTGATCTCCGGCAGCGGCACCACCACGGTGAGCGGCGCGGTGAGCGGCGTGAACGCATTGAGCCTGCAGGCCGCCAATGCCACCGGCGCGGTGAGCTTCCAGGACGATCTCAGCGCCACCAGCCTCACCACCGACGCTGGTGGCTACAACCTCAGCCTGCTCGGCACCACCACCAACTTCACCGACGCGGTGAGCTTCGCCAACACCGGTGGGCTCACCCTCGGCGATGGCGATAGCGACCGGTTGGTGTTCAGCGGCGGCGTTACCGCCACGGCCCCCAGCGCCGTGCACCTGCGCGGCACCCTGGAAGCCACGGGCACTAGCACCATCAGCCTCGGCGATGGCGACACCGCCATTGCGATCAGCGGCATCACCCGCATCGGCGGCCCCAGCGACGCCACTAGCAGCGGCGCCATCACCCTCTCGGACGTGACCCTGGCCGACGACGCCAGCCTCACCCTCGGTGATGCGGCTGCAACTTCGAGCGCCAACTTGGGCAGCAATGCCATCACGGTGGACACCCTGAGCGGCACCACCGGCAGCAACGCCTCCAACCTGGTGGTGAACAGCACCGGCAGCCTTAGCGCCGGCACGATTGGCACCGACATCGGCAGCCTCACCCTTACTCGCGCCGGCGGCGCCACCTTCAGCAGCAGCGTCGATGCCGCCAACCTGATCCTGGCCAACGCCGTGGCAGGCAGCGGCCAGACGATCGCCGTGCAGGGCGACCTCACCCTCACCAGCGGCTTCACCGTGGGCACCGGCGCTTACGCCATCAGCATCACCGGCGCCAACAACACGATCGCCGGCAACACCACCTTCACCAACAGCGGCACCGTCACCCTCGGTGATGCCGTGGGCGATGCCATTGCCTTCACCGGCGGCCTCACCGCCACCGCGCCCGCCAAGCTGATCACCGCCGGCACGGTGGGCACCAGCAGCGCCGCCATCAACATCGGCACCCTCGAGCTGGCCGCCGCCACCACGATCAACAGCGTCAACTCCCCCGGCGCCGACATCACCATCGCCAGCGCCAGCGGCCCCGAGGCACTCACCCTCACCGCCGGCACCGGCACCCTCACCCTCAGCGGTGATGTGGATGTCAGCAGCGTTGATGCCTCTGCCGACACCATCAACATCAATGGCAGCACCGACGCCGTCACCACCACCGGCACCCAGCTCTACACCGGTGCTGTGGTGCTCGGTTCCGACACCACCCTGCTTGCCAAGGACGGCAGCACGCTCTCGAGCATCACCTTCGCGGGCACGCTTGATAGCAGCAACAGCGGTGGTGCAACTCCGGCGTCGACCTTCCGCACCCTCGGAATCATCGGTGATGCCGTCTTTGACGCTGCTGTTGGTGACACCTTTGCCCTTGGCGGCCTGACCGTCTCTGGCACCTCTGCCCTCAACGGTGGCTCCATCAAGACCTCCGGTCTGCAGACCTACACCGGCGCCGTCACCCTCGCTGCCAACACCACCCTCACCAGTGGTGGTGGGGCCATCACCTTTGACAGCACCCTCAACAGCGACGCCAACGGCAACCGCACCCTCGACCTCACCTCAAACGCCGGTGACATCACCTTCTCCGGCATCGTCGGTGGTGCACAAAACGGCACCCTCGGCGCTGTCACCATCAACGCCGCCAACAACGTCACCCTCAGCAGCACCTTTGACGCTGCCTCCTTCTCCCAGGCCACCGCTGGAGGCGGCACCTTCCAACTCGATGGCAACCTCACCGCTTCCACAGGGGCCATCACCATCAACAGCAACGCTGTTGATCTCAACGCTGACCTCACCGCTGACGGCAGTGGCAAAGCCATCGCCATCACCGGCAGCACCGACCTCGGCGGTGATCTCTCCTCCAACGCCGGTGCCATCACCCTCCACAGCCCCGTCACCCTCTCTGGCGCTGCTCGCTCCATCTCCACTGGCAGCAACAGTGCTGGCGACATCACCTTCTCCGGCACCCTCGATGGCGCTCAAAACCTCACGCTGACTGCCGGCTCCGGTGACATCACCTTCTCCAACACCGTTGGCGGCACCACGCGCATCGGGGCGCTCACCATCGCCTCTGCCACTGACGTCACCGTCACTGATGGCAAGGCCTTCTCCGCTGCCTCCATCGCCCAACTCGCCGGCAGCGGCACCACCACCTTTGGCGGCACACTCAACACCAACGCTCAAATCGGCGGTAGCCCCGCCAATGACAACGGCATTGATCTAACCGGCAAGGCCTTCACCTTCAAAGACACCGTCACCACCATCGGCTCCGGCGCTGTTGCCATCAACAACTCCGGCCTGCTCACCATCAACAGCGGCGCTTCCTTCTCCCTCGATGGCGCCTTTGATCAATCCGGTGCCGGCTCCATCAGCCTCGGTGCTGGCATCACCACGGCAGACGCCAACATCACCTTTGCCGATGCCATCACCCTCACCCAGGGCGTCACCCTCTCCACCGGCACCAGCGGGGCTGGTGACATCTCCTTCTCCAATGTCATCAACAGCGATGGCACCGCACGCGCTCTGACCCTCACTGCCGGCACTGGCGACGTGGTGTTCAACACCAATGCCACAGCCGGTCTCACCAACGCCCTCGCCTCGCTGACCATCACTGGCGACAACATCACCCTCCGTGATGTCACCACCACAGGCGACCAGACCTACACCGCATCAGGTGTCATCGACACCAACAGCACCTACACCTCATCCGGTGGTGCCATCACCTTTGACGGTGACACCGTCATTAACTCCGCCCTGACCATTGACACCACCAATGGCGGTAGTGCCGCCAACGGTGGTGCCGTTACCTTCTCCGGTTCCCTTGATTCCGAGGCCACCGAGGCCAACACCCTCACCCTCACCGCTGGCACCGGCAACATCGACTTCGATGGTGCTGTCGGCTCCGCCACCGATGGCGCTCTCGGCGCCGTCACCATTCACTCCGCCGGTGACCTCACCGCTGATCAATCCATCACCGCGGCGTCCTTCACACAAAACGCCGGCACTCTCACCACCTTCCGCGGCGACATCACCACCTCCACCGCCAGCGGCCTCAACCTCACCGCCACAACCATTGCCCTCGATGGACTCACCATCGACGCCTCCTCCGGCAACGGTGTTGTGCGCTTTGGCGGCAACACACGCCTCGATGACGCCGTCACCATCAGCCGCGGCTCCGGCGCTGTCACCTTCTCCGGCACCCTCAACAGCGCTGATGCTGAATCCAATGCCCTCACCCTCAATGGTGCAGGCGGCGGTTCCATCACCTTCTCCGGCGCTGTCGGTACCGCCGGCACCAACAACGCTGGCCGCATCGGTGCCCTCACCATCGATTCTGCGACTGACGTCACCGTTGCTGACGACAAAGCCTTCTATGCCGCATCGATTCAGCAATTGGCCGGCTCCGGCACCACCACCTTTGGCGGCACCGTCAACACCAACGGCCAAATCGATCCGTCTGGCACCACGCCAAACACCAACGGCATTGACCTGACCGGCACCAACTTCACCTTCAAGGACACCGTCACCACCACCGGCTCCGGCGCTGTTGCCATCGTCAACTCCGGCCTGCTCACCATCAACAGCGGCGCTGCCTTCTCCCTTGATGGCGCCTTTGATCAATCCGGTACCGGCTCCATCCGCCTCGGCGCTGGCATCACCACCGCCGATAGCGCCATCACCTTTGCCGACGCCGTCACACTCACCCAGGGCGTCTCCCTCTCCACCGGCACCAGCGGGGCTGGTGACATCACCTTCTCCTCCGCCCTCGATGCCTCCACCGCTGGCACCGAGACCCTGACCCTGACCGCCGGCACCGGCGCTATCACCTTCTCCGATGTCGTTGGCGCCACCCGTCTAGGGGCGGTGACCATCAATCAGGCCAAGGGCGTCACCATCAGCCAGGCCTTCTCGGCCGCCTCCTTCTCGCAAGCCGACGGCAGCAATGCCGGCACCGGCACCTTCCTCCTCGATGGCGACCTCGACACCAACACCGGTGCCATCACGATCAGCTCGGACACAGTTGATCTCAACGCTGACCTCACCACCAGCGCCGGTGGTACCAACGGTCTGGTCACCATCAACGCTGGCTCTGGTGGTCTGACCCTTGATGGCGGAACCATCACCACGACGGCATCTGCCGCCGGTGCAGCTTCCGGTGCCATCGACATCAATTCCGACGGCAATGTCGCCCTGGCCGGCAACCTGGTGGCCACGGGCGTCGCGGGTGATAGCACCACCAACGCAGGCGCCACCGGCGGTGCCGTCACCATCGACACCACCGGCGCAGCCACACTTTCCATCGCCAACATCACCACCTCGGGTGGTGATGCTGCCAACGGCAGCAATGGCGACGGCGGCGCTGCTGGCTCCATCACCCTCACCACCGCCGGCACCATCACCCTCAACAGCTCCACCATCACCGCCGCTGGTGGCGCTGGCGCTAACTCCGGCTCCCAGGGTGCCGGTGCTGACATCTCCTTCTCCAACGCCGTTGACCTTGCTGGTGGTGACGCCAGCATCTCCACCGGTGACACCGCTGGTGACATCACCTTTGACAGCAGCGTTGATGGCAATAAGGATCTGACCCTCACCGCTGGCTCCGGTGACATCGACTTCGACGGTGCCGTTGGCGGCAGCACGCGCATCGGAGCACTCACCATCAACAGCGCCAACAACGTCACCGTTGCTGACACCAAAGCCTTCTCCGCTGCATCGATTCAGCAATTGGCCGGCAGCGGCACCACCACCTTTGGCGGCACCGTCAACACCAACGCTCAAATCGGCGGTAGCCCCGCCAATGCCAACGGCATTGATCTAACCGGCACCAACTTCTCCTTCAAGGACACCGTCACCACCACAAACGGCGGCGCTGTCGCCATCGACAACTCCGGCACCCTCACCATTAACAGTGGCGCTGCCTTCTCCCTCGCTGGCGCCTTTGATCAATCCGGTGGCGGCTCCATCAGCCTCGGCGCAAACATCACCACGGCAGACGCCAACATCACCTTTGCCGATGCCATCACCCTCACCCAGAGCGTCACCCTCACCAGCTCCAGCACCGTTGCCGCAAACCCCGCAACGACAGGCGGTGACATCACCTTCTCCGATGTCATCAACAGCGACAGCACCGCACGCGCTCTGACACTCACCGCTGGCACCGGCAACGTGGTGTTCAACACCAATGCCACAGCCGGTCTCACCAATGCCCTCGCCTCGCTGACCATCAGTGGCGACAACATCACCCTCCGTGATGTCACCACCACAGACGCCCAGACCTACACCGCAACAGGTGTCATTGACACCAACAGCACCTACACCTCATCCGGTGGTGCCATCACCTTCGCCGGGAACACCGTCATCAACTCCGCCTTGGTCATCGACACCACCAATGGCGGTGGTGCCACCGGTGGGGCCATCGCCTTCAACAGCAGCCTTGATTCCAAGGCCAACGAGGCCCATACCCTCACCCTCACCGCCGGCACCGGTGACATCACCTTCGATGGTGCTGTCGGCTCCGCCACCGATGGCGCTCTCGGCGCCGTCACCATCAACAGCGCCAACAACCTCACCGCTGACAACGTCTTCTACGCCGCCTCGCTGCGTCAGGTCGCTGGCTCCGGCACCTCCACCTTCTCCGGTGCTCTCTCCACCACCGCGGCCGACGGCATCGAACTCGATGGCACCAACTTCGACTTCGCCAGCACCGTCTCGCTGACCCTCGGCAGCCTGGATCTCGATTCAACCGGCACCGTTCGCTTCAACGGTCTCGTCACCACCTCAGACGAGAGCGCTGGTCTGGTGACGATCACCAACGGCGGTGCTCTGACCCTCACCGCCACCGGCGACATGAACCTCACTGGCGCCTTCCTCCAAGACGGCGCTGGTTCAAGCTCCATCGCCGCTGACATCACCACCACAAACGACAACGTCACCTTCAACGCCGCAACCACCCTCACCGGTCCTGTCGCCCTCAGCACAGACTCCGGCGCTGGTGACATCACCTTCTCGGACACCCTCGATGCCACCACCGCTGGCAGCGAAACCCTCACCCTCACCGCTGGCAGCGGTGACATCACCTTCTCCGGGGTCGTTGGCGGCGCACAAAACGGCCGTCTGGGCGACGTCACCATCAACCAAGCTGACGACGTCACCATCGCTGGTGGCAAAACCTTCTCCGCTGCTTCCTTCTCACAAGCCAGCGGCACAGCCGGCACGGGCGTCTTCTCCCTCGGCGGTGACCTCGACACCAACACCGGTGCCATCACCATCAGCTCGGCCACCGTTGATCTCAACGCCTCCATCACCACCACTGCTGGCAACGACGGCAGCACCGACAACGGTCTGGTCACCATCAACGCCGGCAGCGGCGGTCTCGATCTCGCCTCCGGCAACTCCATCACCACCACTGCCGCAACCGCTGGCACGCAATCCGGCGCCATCGACATCAATTCCGACGGCAATGTCAACCTGGCCGGCAACCTGGTGGCCACGGGCGTCGCGGGTGATAGCACCACCAACGCAGGCGCCACCGGCGGTGCCGTCACCATCACCACCACCGGCACAGCCACACTCTCCATCGCCAACATCACCACCTCAGGTGGTGCTGCTGATGCAAACAACACCGCCGCTGGCGGGGATGCAGGCTCCATCACCCTCACCACCGCCGGCACCATCACCCTCGACAACAGCACCATCACCGCCGCGGGTGGCGCTGGCGCTAACTCCGGCTCCCAGGGTGCCGGTGCTGACATCTCCTTCTCCAACGCCGTTGCCCTCACCACGGGTGCCGCCACCGTTGACACCGGTGCCACAGGCGGTGACATCACCTTTGACAGCACCATCAATGGCGCTCAAGGCCTCACCCTCACCGCTGGCAGCGGCACCCTCACCCTCACCGGTGATGTCAACGTCGCCAGCATTGATGCCAGCGGCGCCACCATCAACATCAATGGCGGCACTGACGCCGTAACCACCACCGGCACCCAGACCTACACCGGTGCTGTCGTTCTCGGCAGCGACACCACTCTCACGGCCAGCAACAGCGGCACGCTCTCGAGCATCACCTTCGCGGGCACGCTTGATAGCAGCAATAACAGCAATACCTCCAACTTCCGCACCCTCGGAATCACCGGCAATGCGGTGTTTGATGGTGCTGTTGGCAACAGCTATGCCCTCGGTGGCCTCTCCGTCTCCGGCACCTCGGCCCTCAACGGTGGCTCGATCGCCACCAGCACCGCCACCGGCATCAGTGGCAATCAGACCTACACCGGGTGGAACCATCTGGTTCAAGGACACCCTCAACAGCGACGCCAACGGCAACCGCACCCTCGACCTCACCTCAAACGCCGGTGACATCACCTTCTCCGGCATCGTCGGTGGTGCACAAAACGGCACCCTCGGCGCTGTCACCATCAACGCCGCCAACAACGTCACCCTCAGCAGCACCTTTGACGCTGCCTCCTTCTCCCAGGCCACCGCTGGAGGCGGCACCTTCCAACTCGATGGCAACCTCACCGCTTCCACAGGGGCCATCACCATCAACAGCAACGCTGTTGATCTCAACGCCGATATCACCGCTGACGGCAGTGGCAAAGCCATCACGATCACCGGTGCCACCGACCTCGGCGGTGATCTCACCTCTACCGGCGGTGCCATCACCCTCCACAGCCCCGTCACCCTCTCTGGCGCTGCTCGCACCATCACCACTGGCTCGGGTGCTGGTGACATCTGGTTCAAGGACACCCTCGATGCCTCCACCGCTGGTGCTCAAGACCTCACCCTCACCGCTGGCTCCGGTGACATCACCTTCTCCAACACCGTTGGCGGCACCACGCGCATCGGGGCACTCACCATCGCCTCTGCCACTGACGTCACCGTCACTGATGGCAAGGCCTTCTCCGCTGCCTCCATCGAGCAACGAGCCGGCAGCGGCACCACCACCTTTGGCGGCACACTCAACACCATCGCTCAAATCGGTGGTAGCAATGCCAACGGCATTGATCTAACCGGTAGTGCCTTCACCTTCAAAGACACCGTCACCACCACAAACGGCGGCGCTGTCGCCATCAACAACTCCGGCCTGCTCACCATCAACAGCGGCGCTTCCTTCTCCCTCGATGGCGCCTTTGATCAATCCGGTGCCGGCTCCATCCGCCTCGGTGCTGACATCACCACCACTGACGACAACATCACCTTCCAGAAGGCCGTCACTCTCACCGGCAATGTCCTCCTCGACTCCGGATCTGGCGCCGGCACCATCGCCTTCAACAGCAGCCTTGATTCCAAGGCCAACGCCGCCAACACCCTCACCCTCACCGCCGGCACCGGCAACATCGACTTCGATGGTGCTGTCGGCTCCGCCACCGATGGCGCTCTCGGCGCCGTCACCATCAACAGCGCCAACAACCTCACCGCTGACAACGTCTTCTACGCCGCCTCGCTGCGTCAGGTCGCTGGCTCCGGCACCTCCACCTTCTCCGGTGCTCTCTCCACCACCGCGGCCGACGGCATCGAGCTCGATGGCACCAACTTCAACTTCAATGACACCGTCACGCTGACCCTCGGCAACCTCGATCTCGATTCAACCGGCACCGTTCGCTTCAACGGTCTCGTCACCACCTCAGACGCCAACAACGGCCTCGTCACCATCACCAACGGCGGTGCTCTGACCCTCACCGCCACCGGCGACATGAACCTCGCCGGCGCCTTCCTCCAAGACGGCGCTGGTTCAAGCTCCATCGCCGCTGACATCACCACCACTGACGACAACATCACCTTCCAGAAGGCCGTCACTCTCACCGGCAATGTCCTCCTCGACTCCGGAGCTGGCGCCGGCACCATCGCCTTCAACAGCAGCCTTGATTCCAAGGCCAACGCCGCCAACACCCTCACCCTCACCGCTGGCTCCGGCAACATCGACTTCGATGGCACTGTCGGCTCCGCCACCAATGGCGCTCTCGGCGCTGTCACCATCAACAGCGCCAACAACCTCACCGCTGACGACGTCTTCAATGCCGCCTCGCTGCGTCAGGTCGCTGGCTCCGGCACCTCCACCTTCTCCGGTGCTCTCTCCACCACCGCGGCCGACGGCATCGAGCTCGATGGCACCAACTTCAACTTCAATGACACCGTCACGCTGACCCTCGGCAACCTCGATCTCGATTCAACCGGCACCGTTCGCTTCAACGGTCTCGTCACCACCTCAGACGAGAGCGCTGGCCTGGTGACGATCACCAACGGCGGTGCTCTGACCCTCACCGCCACCGGCGACATGAACCTCGCCGGCGCCTTCCTCCAAGACGGCGCTGGTTCAAGCTCCATCGCCGCTGACATCACCACCACTGACGACACCATCACCTTCCAGAAGGCCGTCACACTCACCGGCAATGTTCTCCTCGATACCGGAGCTGGCGCCGGCACCATCGCCTTCAACAGCAGCCTTGATTCCAAGGCCAACGAGGCCCATACCCTCACCCTCACCGCCGGCACCGGTGACATCACCTTCGATGGTGCTGTCGGCTCCGCCACCGATGGCGCTCTCGGCGCCGTCACCATCAACAGCGCCAACAACCTCACCGCTGACGCCGTCTTTAATGCCGCCTCGCTGCGTCAGGTCGCTGGCTCCGGCACCTCCACCTTCTCCGGTGCTCTCTCCACCACCGCGGCCGACGGCATCGAGCTCGATGGCACCAACTTCAACTTCAATGACACCGTCACGCTGACCCTCGGCAACCTCGATCTCGATTCAACCGGCACCGTTCGCTTCAACGGTCTCGTCACCACCTCAGACGAGAGCGCTGGCCTGGTGACGATCACCAACGGCGGTGCTCTGACCCTCACCGCCACCGGCGACATGAACCTCGCCGGCGCCTTCCTCCAAGACGGCGCTGGTTCAAGCTCCATCGCCGCTGACATCACCACCACTGACGACACCATCACCTTCCAGAAGGCCGTCACACTCACCGGCAATGTTCTCCTCGATACCGGAGCTGGCGCCGGCACCATCGCCTTCAACAGCAGCCTTGATTCCAAGGCCAACGAGGCCCATACCCTCACCCTCACCGCCGGCACCGGTGACATCACCTTCGATGGTGCTGTCGGCTCCGCCACCAATGGCGCTCTCGGCTCTGTCACCATCAACAGCGCCAACAACCTCACCGCTGATCAATCCATCACCGCGGCGTCCTTCTCACAAAACGCAGGAACCGGCACCTCCTCCTTCGATGGAGCGCTCAACCTCACTGGCGCCTTTGATTTCACCGGTCAGGCCCTCACCCTCAACGCCGCTGGCAACACCATCGGCGGTGCCATGACCGTCGCCAACGCCGGCACCTTCACCACCGCTGATACCGCTGATCTCTCTATTACCGGTGCCTTCCAGCAAACCGGCAACGGCAGCAGCAGCCTCGGCGCCAACCTCACCGCCACTGGCGGCATCGCCTTTGCCAAGGCCATTGCCCTCACCGGCTCCGATGCCGTCGTCCTCGCCACCGGTGGCGCCAGCGGACAGGACATCACCCTGGGCTCCTCCACCAGCACGGGCATCAGCGGCACTGGCCAGGCCCTCACCCTCAATGCCGGCAGCGCCGGTGACATCACCATCACCGGCGCCATCGGTGCCAACGGCTCCGCACTCGGTGCCATCACCGTCAGCAATGGCGATCAGGTCGCCTTCCAGGGGGCGATCACTGCGGCCTCTTACACGCAAGCCGCCGCCGCCAGCACTGGCCTCACCACCTTTGATGGTGCCCTCAACCTCTCTGGCGCCTTTGATTTCACCGGTCAGGCCCTCACCCTCAACGACAGCCTCAACAGCGGCAGCTCCGTTGAAATCACCAATGCCGGCCTGCTGACCACCGCCGCTGCGGCTGACATCACCGCCACCGCTGGCTTCACTCAGAACGGCGCTGGCTCCAGCTCCATCGCTGGCAACATCACCACCACAGACAGCAACATCTCCTTCCTGCGGGCGGTCACCCTCACCGGTCCTGTCGCCCTCAGCACAGACTCCGGCGCTGGTGACATCACCTTCTCGGACACCCTCGATGCCACCAGCGCTGGTGCTCAAGACCTCACCCTCACCGCTGGCTCCGGTGACATCACCTTCTCGGGTGTCGTCGGCGGCACCACCCGCCTGGGCGGCGTCACCATCAATCAAGCCGCTGATGTCAACCTCAGCAACGCCTTCTCGGCTGCTTCCTTCTCACAAGCCAGCGGCACGGCCGGCACGGGCATCTTCACCCTCGGCGGTGATCTCAACACCGACACCGGGGCGATCACCATCGACAGCAAGGAGGTTGCTCTCAACGCCAACCTCACCACCACCGCTGGCAGCACCAATGGTCTGGTGACGATCAATGCCGGCGTTGGTGATGCCAATGGCCTGGCTCTCACCCTGGCCAGCGGCAACACCATCACCACCACTGCCGCAACCGCTGGCACGCAATCCGGCGCCATCACCATCAATTCCGACGGCAATGTCGCCCTGGCCGGCAACCTGATCACCACCGGTTCGGCTGGTGCTGCCGGCGGCAACGTCACCATCACCACCACCGGTACAACCGCCACCCTCTCCCTCTCCGACATCACCACATCAGGTGGTGCCGCTGCCTCCAGCAGCAATGGCAACGGCGGCGCTGCTGGCTCCATTTCCATTGGCCTCACCACCACCGGCACCATCACCCTCAACAACTCCTCCATCACTGCCGCCGGTGGCCTCGGCGATGGCACGGGCTCCCAAGGTGCTGGCACTGCCATCTCCTTCTCCAACGCCGTTGCCCTCACCACGGGTGCCGCCACCGTTGACACCGGTGCCACAGGCGGTGATATCAGCTTCTTGAGCACCATCAATGGCGCTCAAAACCTCACCCTCACCGCTGGTACCGGTGACATCACCCTCTCTGGGGCCGTCGGCGGCGATGTCAATGGCCGCCTCGGGGCGCTCACCATCGCCAGCGCCAACGACCTCTCTGCCGCTGCCATTACCGCCGCCAGCCTCACCCAGCAGGCCGGATCCGGCACCGCCACCTTCTCCGGCGCCATCAACACCAACACCGCTGCCGGTATTTCCCTGACCGGCACCAACCTGGTGCTCAACGGCTCCCTCACCACCACCACCGGCGGCACCCTCACCATCGCCCAATCCGGCACCGCCTCCATCGCCGCTGCCGCAGACATCAACGCCGATGGCGCCGTCTCCCTCACCGCTAACGGCGGCATCACCACCGCTGCTGACATCACCACCACAGGTGACAACGTCACGGTTGCTTCTGCAACCACCCTCAGCGGTCCCATCGCCATCACCACCGGCGGCGGCAATCTGATCTTCAGCAGCACGCTGGATAGCGATGCCAATGGCGGCCGCGCGCTCACCATCACCGCCGGCAGCGGTGACATCACCTTCTCGGGTGACGTCGGTACCGCTGGCAGCAACAACGCTGGTCGCCTTGGAGCGATCACCATCGCTTCAGCTGGCAACCTCACCGCCACCGGCGCCCTCAACGCGGGCTCTTATACACAAACCACCGGTACGGGTCTGAGCACCTTTGGTGGCGCGATCGATCTCACCGGTGCCTTTGCCTTCTCCGGTGAGGCACTCACCCTCAACGCCGCCCTCAACAGCGGCAGCACCGTCACCGTCACCAACGCCGGCACCTTCTCCACCGCCGCTGCTGCTGACATCACCGCCACCTCAGGTTTCACCCAAAACGGCACTGGCTCCAGCTCCATCGCCGGTGACATCACCACCGACGCCGCAGGCATCTCCTTCTCCAAGGCCATCACCCTCACCGGTGACCTCTCCCTCAGCACCGGCAGCGGCACCGACGCCGGCGACATCGCCTTCTCCGAAACCATCAACAGCGACGGCACGGCTCGCGCTCTGACCCTCACCGCTGGTGCCGGTGACGTTGTCTTCCAGAGCGGCGCCACCGTTGGCACCAGCTCCACCGCCGGCTCCGAGCTCGCTTCGCTCACCATCAGCGGTGCTGCGCTCACACTCCGTGATGTCACCACCAGCGGCGATCAGACCTTCACTGCCAGCGGTGGCATCAACACCAACAGCACCTACACCTCATCCGGTGGCGCCATCTCCTTTACCGGTGACACCGTCATCAATGACGCCCTCACCATCAACACCACCGCTGGTGGTGCTACCGGCGGCAACGTCGCCTTCTCCGGCACCCTTGATTCCAAGGCCAACGCCGCCAATAACCTCTCCATCACCGCCGGCAGCGGCAACATCACCTTCTCAGGCCTCGTCGGTGACACCACTCCCCTCGGTGCCGTCACCATCGCCTCCGCCAACGACGTCACCGTCAACGGCCTCCGTGCCCTCAGCCTTGCCCAGACCACCGGCACTGGTACCACCGCCCTGAACGGCGGCACCTTCTCCAGCGGTACCGATCAGGCCCTTGGCACCACCGGTTCGGCCGGCGTTGTCATCAACAACGCCGCCATCTCCCTGGCCGATTCCATTGACACCACCTCCTCCGGTGTTGTCACCCTCAATGCCACCGGCGGAGCTCTCACCATCGCCGCCGCTGGGGACATCAACGCCGATGGCACTGTCTCCCTCACCGTCACAGGCGGCATCAATACCGCTGGGGATATCACCACCACCGCAGACAACGTCTCCCTCAACAGCCCTGTCACCCTCACTGGTGATGTCGCCATCAACACCGGCGCTGGCGGCGGCAACATCTCCTTCTCCGATGTCATCAACAGTGATGGCACGCCTCGCGCTCTGACCCTCACCGCCAATTCAGGCAACGTCACCCTCGCCGGTATCGCCGGCACCAGCAACAGCAGCACTGGCCGTCTGGCCAGCCTGACGGTCGCCAGCGCGACCAACGCCGCTCTCAACAACGTCTTCTCCACCGGCGCTCAGAGCATCACCGCCACTGGCATCTCCCTCACCGGCACCACCTACGACGCAGCAAACAGCACCATCACCCTCAACGGTGCTGCCGTCCTCGAGCAAAACACCGCCATCACCGCGGCGACCACCTCCTTCGCGGGCACGCTCGATAGCAGCAATAACGGCGCCTCTCCTGCCGTTTCCGACTTCCGCACCCTCGCCGTCACTGGCAATGCGGTGTTTGATGGCGCCGTCGGCAACGCCTACGAGCTCGGCAGCCTCTCCGTCACCGGCACCTCTGCCCTCAACGGTGGCTCCATCAAGACCTCCGGTCTGCAGACCTACACCGGCGCTGTCACCCTCGCTGCCAACACCACCCTCACCAGCGGTGGTGGGGCCATCACCTTTGACAGCACCCTCAACGGCGGCTACACCCTGGCGGTCAACACCACCGGAACAACCACCTTCTCCGGCGCTGTTGGCAACAGCACCGCGCTGGTCTCCCTGAGCACCGATGCCGGCGGCAGCACCGCCATCAACGGTGGTTCGATTGCCACCTCCGGCGCTGCCGGCATGGTCTTTGGTGATGCCGTCAGCCTCGGTGCAGCCACCACCCTCACCGCCACCAATGGCGCCATCACCTTCTCGGACACCCTTGATTCCGATGCCACCGCTGCACGCACGCTGACCCTCACCGCCGGCTCCGGTGACATCACCTTCTCCGAGATCACCGGCGGCACCAACCGCCTGGGGGCGGCCACCATCAACCAAGCTGACGACGTCACCATCGCTGGTGGCAAAGCCTTCTCCGCTGCTTCCTTCTCACAAGCCAGCGGCACAGCCGGCACGGGCACCTTCACCCTCGGCGGTGATCTCAACACCGACACCGGTGCGATCACGATCAGCTCGGCCACCGTTGATCTCAACGCCTCCATCACCACCACTGCTGGTGGTGCCAATGGTCTGGTGACCATCAATGCGGGCAGCGGCGGCCTCGATCTCGCCTCCGGCAAGAGCATCACCACCACCGCAACCACTGCTGGCACCCAATCCGGCGCCATCGACATCAATTCCGACGGCAACATCAACCTGATTGGTGATCTCATCACCACTGGTTCTGCAGGCGCAGCCGGCGGCAACGTCACCATCGACACCACCGGCACAACCGCCACCCTCTCCATCTCCGACATCACCACCTCAGGTGGTGCCGCTGCCTCCAGCAGCAATGGCAACGGCGGCGCTGCTGGCTCCATTGGCCTCACCACCACTGGCACCATCACCCTCAACAACTCCTCCATCACTGCCGCCGGTGGCCTCGGCAATGGCACGGGCTCCCAAGGTGCTGGCGCTGCCATCTCCTTCTCCAACGCCGTTGCCCTCACCACGGGTGCCGCCACCGTTGACACCGGTGCCACAGGCGGTGACATCGCCTTCTCCAGCACCATCAATGGCGCTCAGGGCCTCACCCTCACCGCTGGCACCGGCACCCTCACCCTCAGCGGTGATGTCAACGTCGCCAGCGTTGATGCCTCCGCCGCCACCATCAACATCGATGGCGGCACTGACGCCGTCACCACCACCACCGCCCAGCTCTACACCGGTGCTGTGGTGCTGGGCAGCAACACCACCCTGACCGCCGATAACAGCGGCACGCTCTCGAGCATCACCTTCGATGGCAGCCTCGATAGCAGCAATGACGGCGCAGCCACGCCGGCCTCCAACTTCCGCACCCTCGGCATCACCGGCAATGCGGTGTTTGATGGTGCTGTTGGCAGCTCCTACGCGCTCGGTGGCCTCACCGTCTCCGGCACCTCTGCCCTCGACGGCAGCTCCATCAACACCACCGGCGCTCAGACCTACACCGCGGCTGTCACCCTCGCTGCCAACACCACCCTCACCAGTGGTGGTGGTGCCATCAGCTTTGGCAGCACGCTCAACAGCGACGGCACCGCTCGCGACCTCACCCTCACCGCTGGCAGCGGTGACATCGACTTCGACGGCATCATCGGTGGTGCACAAAACGGCGCTCTCGGCGCTGTCACCATCAACGCCGCCAACAACGTCACCCTCAGCAACACCTTCTCCGCTGCTTCCTTCTCCCAGGCAACAGCTGGAGGTGGCACCTTCCAACTCGGCGGCAACCTCACCGCTTCCACAGGGGCCATCACCATCAACAGCAACGCTGTTGATCTCAACGCTGACCTCACCGCTGACGGCAGCGGCCAGGCCATCGCCATCACCGGCACCACCGACCTCGGCGGTGATCTCTCCGCCAACGGCGGCTCCATCACCTTCAACAGCCCTGTCAGCCTCACAGACGCTGCTCGATCCATCTCCACTGGCTCCACTGGCGGTGACATCACCTTCTCCGGCACCCTCAACGGCGCTCAGGACCTCACGCTGACCGCTGGCTCCGGTGACATCACCTTCTCCGACACCGTTGGCGGCAGCACGCGCCTCGGGGCACTCACCATCAACAGCGCCACCAACGTCACCGTTGCTGACACCAAAGCCTTCTCCGCTGCTTCCATCAAGCAACAAGCCGGCAGCGGCACCACCACCTTTGGCGGCACACTCAACACCAACGCTCAAATTGATCCGTCTGGTACTCCGGTCAACCTCAACGGCATTGATCTGAGCGGTAGTGCCTTCACCTTCAAAGGTGGTGTCACTACCACTGGCGGCGGCGCTGTCGCCATCGACAACTCCGGCCTGCTCACCATTGGCAACAGCGCCGCCTTCTCCCTTGATGGCGCCTTCGCTCAATCCGGTGGCGGCTCCATCAACCTCGGCGCTGGCATCACCACCACTGATGACGACATCGCCTTCTCCGACGCCATCACACTCACCAATGGCGTCTCCCTCTCCACTGGCTCCGGCACCGGCACCATCTCCTTCTCCGGTGACATCAACAGCGACAGCACCGCACGCGCTCTGACACTCACAGCCGGCACCGGTGATGTCGTCTTCCAGTCCGCCGCTGATGTCGGCACCGCTGCAGCCGGCTCAGAACTCGCTTCTCTGTCCATCAGCGGCAACAACCTCACCCTCCGCAACGTCACCACCACCGGCGCTCAAACCTTCACCGCCACCACTGGCATCAACACCAACAGCACCTACACCTCATCTGGTGGTGCCATCACCTTCGCCGGTGACACCGTCATCAATGACGCCCTGGTGATTAACACCACAGCTGGTGGTGCCACCGGCGGTGCGGTCACCTTCTCCGGCACCCTCGACAGTGAATCCACCGAGGCCAACACCCTCGCTATCACCGCTGGCAACGCCGCCATTGACTTCGACGGCGCGGTTGGCTCTGCTCTCAACGGCGCTCTCGGTGCCGTCACCATCCACTCCGCCGGCAACCTCACCGCTGATGTCGCCTTCAAGGCGGCGTCCTACACGCAAAGCGCTGCCGCCGCTGGCTCCCTCTCTCGCTTCGATGGGGCGCTCACCCTCTC
Source organism: Synechococcus sp. RS9909 (assembly GCF_014279595.1). Taxonomy (NCBI): domain Bacteria; kingdom Bacillati; phylum Cyanobacteriota; class Cyanophyceae; order Synechococcales; family Synechococcaceae; genus Synechococcus; species Synechococcus sp. RS9909. The sequence goes on along the minus strand of NZ_CP047943.1, from coordinate 851,782 downwards.
CGGTGCCTTTGACTTCATCGGTCAGGCGCTGACCATCAACGGCGCCGGCAACACCATCGGCGGCGCCATGACCGTCGCCAACGCCGGCACCTTCACCACCACAGACAACGCTGATCTCTCCATCACCGCTGCCTTCCAGCAAACCGGCAACGGCACCAGCAGCCTCGGCGCCAACCTCACCGCCACCGGCGGCATCTCCTTTGCCAAAGCCATTGCCCTCACCGGTACGGATGCCGTTGTGCTGGCCACCGGTGGCGCCGCCGGCCAGGACATCACCATCGGCACCAGCACCATCCCTGCCGGCATCACCGGCAGCGGCCAAGACCTCACCCTCAACGCCGGCAGCGACGGTGACATCTCCGTCACCGCTGCCATCGGCGCCAGCGGCTCCACACTCGGTGCCATCACCATCACAGGCGCTGATCAGGCCTCCTTCTCGGGCGCCATCGATGCCGCCTCCTTCACCCAGAGCGCTGCCGCAGGCCTCACCACCTTTGATGGTGCCCTCAACCTCTCCGGTGCCTTTGATTTCACCGGTCAGGCCCTCACCCTCAACGACAGCCTCAACAGCGGCAGCACGGTTGAAATCACCAATGCCGGCCTGTTAACCACCGCCACTGCGGCTGACATCACCGCCACTGGCGCCTTCACTCAGAACGGCGCCGGCTCCAGCTCCATCGCTGGGGACATCTCCACCACAGACAGCAACATCTCCTTCCTGCGGGCGGTCACCCTCACCGGACCTGTCGCCCTCAGCACAGGCAGCGGCGCTGGAACCATCACCTTCTCCTCCATCCTTGATGCCACCACAGCTGGCAGCGAAACCCTCGCGCTGACGGCCGGCTCCGGTGACATCAACTTCTCCGATGTCGTCGGCGGCACCAACCGTCTGGGGGCGGTCACCATCAACCAGGCCGCTGATGTCACCCTCAGCAAAGCCTTCTCGGCTGCTTCCTTCTCACAAGCCAGCGGCACGGCCGGCACGGGCATCTTCACCCTCGGCGGTGATCTCAACACCGACACCGGTGCGATCACGATCAGCTCGGCCACCGTTGATCTCAACGCCTCCATCACCACCACTGCTGGTGGTGCCAATGGTCTGGTGACCATCAATGCGGGCAGCGGCGGCCTCGATCTCGCCTCCGGCAAGAGCATCACCACCACCGCAACCACTGCTGGCACCCAATCCGGCGCCATCGACATCAATTCCGACGGCAACATCAACCTGATTGGTGATCTCATCACCACTGGTTCTGCAGGCGCAGCCGGCGGCAACGTCACCATCGACACCACCGGCACAACCGCCACCCTCTCCATCTCCGACATCACCACCTCAGGTGGTGCCGCTGCCTCCAGCAGCAATGGCAACGGCGGCGCTGCTGGCTCCATTGGCCTCACCACCGCCGGCACCATCACCCTCGACAACAGCACCATCACCGCTGCCGGTGGCCTCGGCGATGGCACGGGCAGCCAGGGCGCTGGCGCCACCATCTCCTTCTCCAACGCCGTTGCCCTCACCACGGGTGCCGCCACCGTTGACACCGGTGCCACCACCGGTGACATCGCCTTCTCCAGCACCATCAATGGCGCTCAGGGCCTGACCCTCACCGCCGGTACTGGTGATGTCACCCTCTCCGGCATTACTGGTACGGCTGCCGGCGATGCCAATGCACTGGCCAGCCTCACCGTCACCAGCGCCAACAACGCTGCGCTCAACAACGTCTTCGCAACCGGCGCTCAGAGCATCACCGCCACGAACATCACCCTCACCGGCACCACCTACGACGCCGACAGCAGCACCATCACCCTCACCGGTGACACGGGCCTTGACCAAAACACCGCCATCTCCGCGGCCACCACATCCTTCAACGGCACCCTCGATAGCAGCAACACCGGTGGTGCAACTCCGGCGTCGACCTTCCGCACCCTCGGCATCACCGGCAATGCGGTCTTCGGTGGTGCCGTTGGCAACACCTTTGCCCTTGGCGGCCTGACCGTCTCCCGCACCTCCAACCTCAACGGTGGCTCCATCAACACCACCGGCGCTCAGACCTACACCGCGGCTGTCACCCTCGCTGCCAACACCACCCTCACCAGTGGTGGTGGTGCCATCACCTTTGGCAGCACCCTCAACAGCGACGGCACCGCTCGCGACCTCACCCTCACCGCTGGCAGCGGTGACATCGACTTCGACGGCATCGTCGGTGGCGCAACCGGCGGCACCCTCGGCGCTGTCACCATGAACGCCGCCAACAATGTCACCCTCGGTGACACCTTCTCCGCTGCTTCCTTCTCACAGGCCACCGCTGGCACGGGCGTCTTCCAACTCGATGGCAACCTCACCGCTTCCACAGGGGCCATCACCATCAACAGCAAGGTGGTGGATCTCAATGCATCCATCGCGACGACTGGTGGCAACGACGGCAGCACCGACAATGGTCTGGTCACCATCAACGCCGGCATTGGTGATTCCAATGGTCTTGCTCTCTCCCTGGTCAGCGGCGAAACCATCAGCACGACGGCAGCCAGCGACGGCACCCAATCCGGTGCCATCAACATCAATTCCGTTGGCAACGTCGACCTGGCCGGCAACCTGATCACCACCGGCTCTGCAGCGGCCGCTGGCGGTGCCATAACCATCACCACCAGCGGATCCGGCACCAGCATCAGTTTGGCAAGCCTGAATACATCCGGTGGGGCCGCTGGCAATGGGACCGGCAGCGCAGGGGGCGATGCAGGCACGATCGCTCTGGAAACCCCTAATGGCCAGGGAATCGTTCTCAACAACAGTGTGATCCGCTCCGCCGGTGGCCTGGGCGATGGCGCCGGAGCACAAGGGGCAGGCGCTGACATCAGCTTCAAGAACGTGCTGTCGCTCAACGGCGGCTCGATCACCATCGACACCGGCGCCACCGGCGGCGATCTCGAATTGCTGGGTGCCCTCGATGGTGGCCTAGCTGTGACGCTCACCGCGGGCACTGGCGACTTGAACATCGGCCTCAATGGAGCCATTGGCGCCATCACGCCTCTGGCCAGCCTCAACATCTCGGCGGCCAATCTCTACCTGTTTGACGTCACCACCACCGGCGACCAGACCTACACCTCAGCCGGCACCATCACCACAAACAGCACCTACAGAAGTGCGGGTGGCGCCATCACCTTCGCGGGCGCTGTGGTGACGAACGGCGAGCTCGTGGTTGACACCACCAATAACGGCGCTGTCACAGCTGGTGGTGCGGTGTCCTTCCAGGGAACGGTCAACAGTGCCCAAGGCCTAGCCAACAACCTCACCGTGGATGCCGGCAACGGCAGCGTGGCATTCGATGCCGCCATCGGCTCCACCACGACTCTGGGCGCCATCACCCTTAACACCGCCGGCCTCACCGATATCCAGAGCACGGTGAACGCCGTCAGCATCAGCACCGATGCCCCTGGCACGGTTCAGCTGGGCGGCAACATCACCGCCACCGGCGCCGCCGGCGTGGTGTTCAACGAGAACGCCAGCCTCGCCAACACGCTCACCATCACCGCAAGCGACGCGAACGGTGCCGTGACGTTTGGCAGCAGCCTCGATTCCGCTGCGAGCCTGGCCAGCAGCCTCACCATCACCGCTGGCGGTCCGGTCAGCTTCGTTGGCGCCGTGGGGGCTGCCAGCAACGGCGAACTGGGCGCCCTCACGGTGAACACCGGCGCTCTCACCGACTTCCAGAGCACCCTGCAGGTGGCCAGCGTGCTCACCGATGCCCCTGGCACGGTTCAGCTCGGCGGCAACATCACCGCCACTGGCTCCGCAGGCGCGGTGTTTAACGAGAACGCTACCCTCACAGCCGACGTCACCATCAACACCTCCGCAGGAAACGGCCCCATCACGTTCGGCGGTGCCATCACCAACACCGACGGTGAATCGCTCGTCTTCGACAGCGGCAATGATGGCGACATCACCGTCACCGGTGACATCGGTGATCTGGGCACCGGCGTCGTCACCATCACCGATGCCAATGACGCCACCTTCTTCGGCTCCGTCACCGCTGCGTCCTTCACCCAGATCGATGGCTCCGGTACCACCACCTTCTCGGATGCCATCAGCCTCAGTGGTGATCTCGACTTCAACGGCACCAACCTGACCCTCAGCGGCAGTGGCAACGTCATCGGCGGTGCCATGACCGTCACCAACACCGGCGTCTTCACCACAGGCAATGGCGCGGATCTCTCCGCTGGCTCCTTCGCTCAATCCGGCGGCGGCACCAACGTCATCGGTGAGGACATCTCCACCACCACTGGCGCCCTCTCCTTCACCGGTGACCTCAAGCTCACCGGTGATCAGAACGAGGCCATCACCTTCTCAACCAATGGCGCTGCTGGCTCCGACATCACCATCGGCGGTGACATCACCAACACCGCTGGGGAATCGCTCGTCTTCGACAGCGGCAATGATGGCGACATCACCGTCTCCGGTGACATCGGTGATCTGGGCACCGGCGCCGTCACCATCACCGATGCCAATGACGCCACCTTCTTCGGCTCCGTCACCGCTGCGTCCTTCACCCAGATCGATGGCTCCGGTACCACCACCTTCTCGGATGCCATCAGCCTCAGTGGTGATCTCGACTTCAACGGCACCAACCTGACCCTCAGCGGCAGTGGCAACGTCATCGGCGGTGCCATGACCGTCACCAACACCGGCGTCTTCACCACAGGCAATGGCGCGGATCTCTCCGCTGGCTCCTTCGCTCAATCCGGCGGCGGCACCAACGTCATCGGTGAGGACATCTCCACCACCACTGGCGCCCTCTCCTTCACCGGTGACCTCAAGCTCACCGGTGATCAGAACGAGGCCATCACCTTCTCAACCAATGGCGCTGCTGGCTCCGACATCACCATCGGCGGTGACATCACCAACACCGCTGGGGAATCGCTCGTCTTCGACAGCGGCAATGATGGCGACATCACCGTCTCCGGTGACATCGGTGATCTGGGCACCGGCGCCGTCACCATCACCGATGCCAATGACGCCACCTTCTTCGGCTCCGTCACCGCTGCGTCCTTCACCCAGATCGATGGCTCCGGTACCACCACCTTCTCGGATGCCATCAGCCTCAGTGGTGATCTCGACTTCAACGGCACCAACCTGACCCTCAGCGGCAGTGGCAACGTCATCGGCGGTGCCATGACCGTCACCAACACCGGCGTCTTCACCACGGGCAATGCGGCTGATCTCACCGCTGGCTCCTTCGCTCAATCCGGCGGCGGCACCAACGTCATCGGCGAGGACATCACCACCACCACTGGCGCCCTCTCCTTCACCGGTGACCTCAAGCTCACCGGTGATCAGAACGAGGCCATCACCTTCTCAACCAATGGCGCTGCTGGCTCCGACATCACCATCGGCGGTGACATCACCAACACCGCTGGGGAATCGCTCGTCTTCGACAGCGGCAATGATGGCGACATCACCGTCACCGGTGACATCGGTGATCTGGGCACCGGCGTCGTCACCATCACCGATGCCAATGACGCCACCTTCTCCGGCTCCGTCACCGCTGCGTCCTTCACCCAGATCGATGGCTCCGGCACCACCACCTTCTCGGATGCCATCAGCCTCAGTGGTGATCTCGACTTCAACGGCACCAACCTGACCCTCAGCGGCAGTGGCAACGTCATCGGCGGTGCCATGACCGTCACCAACACCGGCGTCTTCACCACGGGCAATGCGGCTGATCTCACCGCTGGCTCCTTCGCTCAATCCGGCGGCGGCACCAACGTCATCGGCGAGGACATCACCACCACCACTGGCGCCCTCTCCTTCACCGGTGACCTCAAGCTCACCGGTGATCAGAACGAGGCCATCACCTTCTCAACCAATGGCGCGGCTGGCTCCGACATCACCATCGGCGGTGACATCACCAACACCGCTGGGGAATCGCTCGTCTTCGACAGCGGCAATGATGGCGACATCACCGTCACCGGTGACATCGGTGATCTGGGCACCGGCGCCGTCACCATCACCGATGCCAATGACGCCACCTTCTTCGGCTCCGTCACCGCTGCGTCCTTCACCCAGATCGATGGCTCCGGTACCACCACCTTCTCGGATGCCATCAGCCTCAGTGGTGATCTCGACTTCAACGGCACCAACCTGACCCTCAGCGGCAGTGGCAACGTCATCGGCGGTGCCATGACCGTCACCAACACCGGCGTCTTCACCACGGGCAATGCGGCTGATCTCACCGCTGGCTCCTTCGCTCAATCCGGCGGCGGCACCAACGTCATCGGCGAGGACATCACCACCACCACTGGCGCCCTCTCCTTCACCGGTGACCTCAAGCTCACCGGTGATCAGAACGAGGCCATCACCTTCTCAACCAATGGCGCTGCTGGCTCCGACATCACCATCGGCGGTGACATCACCAACACCGCTGGGGAATCGCTCGTCTTCGACAGCGGCAATGATGGCGACATCACCGTCTCCGGTGACATCGGTGATCTGGGCACCGGCGCCGTCACCATCACCGATGCCAATGACGCCACCTTCAACGGCACCCTCACCGCTGCGTCCTTCACCCAGATCGATGGCACCGGCACCACCACCTTCTCCGACGCGATCAGCCTCAGTGGTGATCTCGACTTCAACGGCACCAACCTCGTCATCAATGGTGTCCCCAACACCATTGGCGCTGATCTGCTGGTCACCAACAGCGGCGTCTTCTCCACGGGCAATAACGCTGTGCTCGCCATCAGCGGGGCGCTGATCCAGGACGGCACGGGCTCCAACACCATCGGTGCTGACATCACCGCTGATCAGGGCATCACCATCGCCACGGACATCACACTCGATGGTGACCAGGACGAGGTGATCACCTTCTCCACCGATGGCAACCCAGACTCCGACATCACCATCGGCGGTGCCATCTCCAACACCGACGGTGAATCGCTCGTCTTCGACAGCGGCAACACCGGCAACATCGCCGTCTCCGGTGACATCGGTGATCTCGGCACTGGCTCCATCTCCATCACCAATGCCAACGACGCCACCTTCACCGGCAGCGTCACCGCGGCTTCCTTCTCCCAGTCAGCTGGCACCGGCACCACCACCTTCTCCGACGCGATCACCCTCACCGGTGATCTCGACTTCAACGGCACCAACCTCGTCATCAATGGTCAGCCAAACAGCATTGGCGCTGATCTGCTCGTCACCAACACCGGCACCTTCACCACCGGCGACAACGCCGTGCTCTCCATTGCTGGCGAGCTGATTCAAGACGGCACCGGCACGAGCACCATCGGCGCTGACATCACCGCCGATCAGGGCATCTCCATTGCCACAGACATCACCCTTGATGGTTCTGCCAATGAGGTCATCACCTTCTCCACCGATGGCACTGCTGGCTCCGACATCACCATCGGCGGTGCCATCACCAACACCAACGCTGAATCGCTCGTCTTCGACAGCGGTGCTGCTGGCAACATCGCCGTCTCCGGTGACATCACACTCACCGATGGACCCTCCACCCCAAGTGTCGGTGGCGACCTCACCATCAACACCGCCAACGACGTCCTCATCTCCGGCATCCTTGATCTCACCGGTGATCTGGAGGCCATCACGCTGGGCCAGGTCTCACTGGGGATCACCTCGATCCAAGGCAACGCTTCCATCACCAGCAGCAATGGCCCGATCCTTCAGACCGGTCACATCACGGTTGATGGAGACACCGATCTGAATGCCGGCCTCGGCGACATCAATCTGCCTGGCCCCGGCAATGATTTCAGCGGCAGTCTCTCTGCCCAAGGTCGTGTTGTGCGCGTACTGGCAGTTGGTCTTCAGATTCCGGCGCCCCCTTCGAGTGGGGGTGGTGGCAGTGGTGGCTCGCAGGCGCCGACAGCTCCTGAGCAAACAACAGTCCCACCCACCACGACCAGCGAGCCCCGGCCCGAACCCTCAGCGCCAACTCCACCGGCACCTCCGGTCCCACCCAGCACGACCAGCGAGCCCCGGCCTGAACCCCCAGTGCTGCCAGGCGTGGTCCCCACAACGACCCAACCCACTCCTCAAGCTCCATCCGTCCGCGAAGTGATCGCCAGCAGCACATCCACTGCGCTGCCCTCGTTGCTCACCAACACCGATCCGAGTGTGGTTCGGGTGCAGACCTCAACCACAACAACCACAGTGCTGAATCCCATCAGCAGCCTCACGAATAGCCAGCCGCTTGCAGCAGCAACCACTGGAGCAGCAACTCCCTATCCCCTGTCCATGTCGAATCCAAGCCCCTCTATCGCAACCGCTCCGCAAACCATCACTACCACGTCAGGTAGCGAGCGCACAAGCGCAACTGGCAATCCATCGCTCGACAGACAGGACTCCTCAAGCGAGACGACCGGTGAAGCAACGGCAGCGCGCGGCACAGGTAGCGTCGTGCAGGAAGGGCCGCTCAAGCCAAACTTCCGCGTGGAAAACCAGCAACCAGAGCGCTACAACATGGGTACTGCATCCTTTGAAATCCAGCCTGGGAATGAGGTTTGTGTCAGCGGATCTGGATGCGGCTCTTCAGTCACAACCAACACATCTCAAGAGCAGATCTCGCCCACCGGTACCATCTCATCCCCAACGGACGATGACGCGCTGTCTCGGTCAAACGGCGATGACACCAAGCCTAAATCGCAATTATTGAGTCGCATTTCACGCTGGTTGATGCGATCGCTTTAATCAGATCGCTCAAAACCAGCACTCCCTACACCTCTCGCACCTGACCCAATGACCACGAAACACCTGCATCGCGCCTTCGCCCTGCTGGGTGGCCTCCTGCTCTGGGGCACAGCCGCTTCCGGCAGCGCCGTTCGAGCTCTGCCCGAAGCAGAGGTGAGCGCCAAGCTCGACACAATTCTGCTCTTGATGGCCGTGGATGATCAGGGAAAACCAAAAGCCATCCCCGCCACCATTGACGGCCGCTCCGTTCAGGCCTATCTCGCCGCGATCTCCATCCAGGCCGCAGAACAGATCAATGCCGGCGAACGCTATGGCCTCAGCAAAAACGTCGCCGGCAGTTTGCGTTTCACCCCCGTGAGCCTGGCACGTTTCAATCAGATTTTAGCTCCACTCCTGCAACAAAACCCCGAACAGCTGGGAGTGATCGCTCCTGATCCCAGCCAAGTGGCCGCTGCAGAGCAACTGCTGGTTGCACAGAATGTTCCCGCAGCGAAGGCGAAGGAGATCGCCAATCTGCAACCCATGGTGTTTTGCCCGGAACCAGGCCTGCTGGTAACCATGAATGAGGGACCGGCGAAGGGCAAACAGTTTGTGCCCTGCGCCACTGAAGTGGACTTCGTGGAAGGCATCGTGAAACGGGCCACGAAGGAATCACCTCAATTAGCCAAGAACCAGCCGCGTGTGATCGCGATTCCCCTGAATGCTTTCATCGCCTACCTACGCAAAGAACCAGCAGACAAAGTGGGGCAACTCCGCGTGGTTCCCAGCGGCCGCATGGTGTCGTTGATTCAGAAACTTGATCAACAAAAGGGCAATTAAGACGACTGCTTGTCAATGATCGCAAGGGCCCGATTCGCTAAATCCAGAGTGAGCCTCAGCTGCTCGCTCTGGGCAGCTTGGGCGCTCTCCTGACCGGCGGCAGGCCGCTTGAACACGATGAAGACATGGGGAGGAGCATGCTGGAAACCCACCAGCTCCCACCCCTGCTGCCCCTGACCGTTAAGAAAATCTTGTAATTGGAAGGCGGGATCCTGCTGCTGAGGCATCGGCCCTGCTGAGGCAGCACCAACCTCAGGCACGTAAAAGCGCGGAAATTCCTCTTTGAGGTAGGCCTCACTGAACACCTTTCCAGAAGGCTTGGTCTCGCTGTCGGGAGCATTCTGTGCTGGAGGCGGCTCTTGCGGCGCCGAGACCGGCGGCTCGATGTTCAAGCGCACCACTTGATACTCCCACTGCTGCACCAGAAACATTGCATCTGCAGCTTCATTTTGCCATGACTTTTTCACCCGGACAGGAGGCCGATGACGTCGCATTGGCGTGTCCTTAGAAGTGATGAATTAGCATTGCGACGTGATGCTGGCTCCTGATGGCCCCTTGGCCCGAGTCCTGGCCCTTCGCTGCCATGCATGTTGTGGCGGATGCCAGCGAGGCAGGATCCTTCCGCTGTGAGGCGCTCACCGCGCGAGCCCAGACCTTGCTCGGGTTGAGCGACGCAGCCTCAGCCGCAGAACTACAACAGCGGCTGCAAATCGTGCTCGCCCCAGGCCAGGAGCGCGGGCTGCTCGGAGGCGACGCCAGCGATGCGGCATCGGCACCGATCTGCTGGCAGGTGGCGCTGGAGCCTCGCTCCGCCCCCTGCAGCAGAGCGCTGCATGTGGAAGCCCAGCCCCATGGCACCAATGGCTGGCTGCTCAACCTCAGCGACGTCAGCGCTGAGCCGCCAATCCCCACCCCACCCCACGGCCCACCCGATCCCGATCTGGCTCTCACCGCCCTGCGCATCACCGAAGCGATCCCCGTGGGCACCTACACGATGGTGCTGCGACCCGGCGCTGCACTGGCCAGCTTCGAATTCATGTCGGACCGATTCCTCGAACTCACCGGTATCAAGCGGGAAGAGGCGCTCGAGGACCCGCTCAAGGGATTCGCCTGTGTGCATCCCGACGACTTCGACACCTGGGTGCAATGGAATGCAGAAGCCTTCACCAACCGCACACCGTTTTTTGGGCAAACCCGCCTGCTGGTGAATGGGGACGTGCGCTGGATCACCGCGGAATCGGTGCCACGCGACCTGCCCGACGGCAGTGTGGTGTGGGAAGGGGTGTTGATCGACGTCACCGAGCAGGTGCTGGCCCAGCAACAGTTTGAAGAACAGCGCCGCGACCTCGAACGCATCCTCGACAACATCCCGATCAGCATCGCCTTTCTGGATCTGCGACAGGAGGATCCTGCGATCACCTTCCTCAACAGCACCTTCCAACACCAGCTCGGCTACACCCTGGCCGACATCCCCAGCCTGTCGCGCTGGTTTCCCCTCGCCTACCCCGATCCCGACTACCGCCAGGAGGTGATGCAACGCTGGCAGAAGGCCCTGGCCATCCATGCTGATGGCGAAGGCGCCATCGCCCAGAACGACGACTACCGGATCACCAGCAAATCCGGCCAGCAGTTGGAGATGTTGATCAACAGCGTGGAACTCGACGATCGGCTCGTGTTCACCTTCGTGGATGTGACCGCCTATCGCCAGGCTCAGCGGCGGCAGCTGAGCGACATGGACGAAAAGTTGCGCATCAGCCTCACCGCCTCTGCGATCGGCCATGAGATCCGCCAGCCGCTGAGCACGATCCTGCTCAACAGCAAGCTGGCCCTGGAGGGTCTGGGTCAAGAGACCGCCACCCCTGAGGATCTGCGCGAACGCCTGACGGTGATCGACGCAGAATCCCAGCGCCTGTCGCTGATCGCCGAGCGGATCGGGCTGCTGCTGCGCAACGTGCACACCGAGAAGGTGCCCCTCGACCTGCGGCAGGTGGTGGACAGCTGCGTTCTGCAACTGCAGGCGAGGGTGCGGGAGCAGGAGGTGCAGTTCTGCCTGGAGCAACCGGACACGGCGGTGCCGATCCTGGGCGATTCCGTGCAGCTGCAACTCGCCATCTGCAACCTGCTCCGCAACAGCCTCGATGCGCTGCGCCTGCATCACACCGCCGCGCCCCGGCTGCTCCTGACGGTGCGGCAGCAGCCGGATGGGATCTCCCTGGTGGTGGCCGACAACGGGCCGGGATTCCCCGCTGGCCTCGAACCGCTGCAACCCCTGATCAGCCTCAAAGATGACGGTTATGGCATCGGTTTGTTTGTGGTGCAACTGAGCCTTCAGAATCACGGCGGCACGATTCGCATCGGCCGCTCCACCCAACTGGGTGGGGCTGAGGTGCAGCTGCACTTTCCCACCGCCACTGGAGCGTCATGAGCCAAGCCCGAGAATTGCTGCGCTCGGTGCGCAACCTCACCATCCTGCGCGACCTGGCCAAAACAGGTGGTGGGCTCGACAGCATCGCCGATCTGGTCGACAACTTCCTCGACAGTGAAGCGATGGCCTTGTGCGTCGAACGCTTCCGCCGCCTTCCCGGTGGTGCCGAAATGCTCGAGCAGCGCTATCCCCCCTTTCAGCCGGATGTGGAGGCGTTGGAGCGGTTGCCGCAGGGCAGCCTCGGCCATGCCTACGCCGGCATGATCCGCCGGCTCAACTACGACGCCGACTTCTTCCGCCCGCGCGACACGAGCACCGAAGCGCTGTGGCTCACCCAACGGATTGCCACCACCCATGACCTGCACCATGTGGTGGCGGGCTTCAGCACCGAACCAGCCGGTGAATCCGGCGTGCTGGCGATCACGGCCACCCAGATCGGCTTTCCCGCCTTCGTGCTGCTCAACCTGCTCGCCGGGTTCCGCTCCTTCCGCTTGCAGCCTCAGGAGCTGGAGCTGATCAGCCGGGCGATCGCCCACGGCAACAGAATCGGCCTGCAGGCAGCCCCTCTGGTGGCCCAGAAATGGGAAGAGGGCTGGGAGAAACCCTTGTCGCAATGGCGCAGCGACCTCGGTGTTCAGGTCGCGGAAGCCGAACCATTCAGCGCGACTGACTGACGCCTCAGACGTTGAAGAGAAACTCCATCACGTCTCCCTCGTCCACCACATACTCCTTGCCTTCACTGCGCAGCCATCCCTTGTTGCGGGCCTCGGCAAGGGAGCCTGCCTCCAACAGCTTCTGCCAGCCGATCGTCTGGGCGCGAATGAAGCCCCGCTCGAAATCGGTGTGGATCACACCGGCGGCCTGGGGGGCTGTCATGCCGGCCTTGAAGGTCCAGGCACGCGTTTCCTTCTCGCCCGTCGTGAAATAGGTGCGCAGACCCAACAGGTTGTAGGTGGCACGGATCAGGCTCTGCAGCCCGCCTTCGCTCACCCCCAGACCCTCGAGGTAATCGGCACGCTCCTCATCGCCCAGCTCAATCAGTTCCGCCTCCACCTGGGCTGAAATGCGCACGGTTTCGGCGCCTTCACTGGCCGCGAGGGCCACCACCTCCTCACAGAAGCGATTCCCAGGAGCCAGATCGTCTTCGCTCACATTGGTGGCGTAGATGATCGGCTTGGCCGTGAGCAGACCGAGGGGTTTGATCATGGCGGCTTCCTCCTCGGTCAAGGCGACGCTGCGCGCTGCGCCCCCCTGCTCAAGCACCGCCTGGATCCGCTCCAGGGCAGCGTCCTCCACCTGGGCCTCCTTGCTGGTGCGCATCTGTTTCTTCAGCCGTTCGCGGCGCTTCTCCACCTGGGCCAGATCGGCCAATCCGAGCTCCAGGTTGATCACCTCCGCATCCCGCGCCGGCCCCACGGAGCCGGACACATGAATCACGTCATCGTCTTCAAAACAGCGCACCACATGAACGATCGCGTCCACCTCGCGGATGTTGGCCAGGAACTTGTTGCCGAGGCCCTCCCCCTGGCTGGCTCCCTTGACCAGACCGGCGATGTCGACAAACTCGATCCGGGCGGGGATCAACTCCTTGCTGCCGCTGAGATCCGAGAGCTGCTGCAGCCGGGGATCGGGAACCGCCACGGTGCCCACGTTCGGCTCAATCGTGCAGAACGGAAAATTGGCAGCCTGCGCCTGCGCGTTGGCCACCAGGGCGTTGAACAGGGTGGACTTGCCGACGTTGGGCAGCCCGACAATTCCGGCTTTGAGCATGGCTGGCAATCTACCTGCGCAAGTCGGCGCCATCCCCAGCGAGACTGGTGCGCAATTGCACGTGGGGTCATGGCCACCACCAACCGCCAGCCCCTCCCCCCATCCCAGGAGCAGGGCTTGGCTCCCCTCACCCAACTCAGCGGCCTCAAACGACGGCGGCGGCGCAGCCTCGGCCTGATCGCCGGTCTGGTGCTGGTGGGTGGTGGCTTGGCGTTCTGGAGCGTCGGGCCGGGCCGCAATCGCTCCCGCGACCTCAGCGCCTACACCGTGAAGGCGGAGCGGGGCTCGCTGCCAGGAGTGATCACGGCCAGCGGCGAACTGGAGGCGATCCGGCGCGTCAATGTGAGCCCCAAGCGCCAGGGGCGGCTGGAGAGCCTGGATGTGGAGGAAGGCGCCACGGTGGAGAAGGGTCAGGTGCTGGCGCGCATGGACAGCGGCGATTACCGCGAGCGCATCGATGAACTGCAGGCGCTTGAACGGCAGGCCCGCGCCGATTACCAGGGAAAACGTGCCGATTACCTGCTCAACAAGAGGCTGGAAAACAGTGGTGCCCTCAGCACCTCCGATCTGGAAGGGTTCCGCTACAGCTACCTCAGCAGCAAAGCCGCCCTCGCGGCGGCACGCGAGCGCATCCAGCAACGCCAGGTGGAAGGGGAAGAGCTGCTGATCCGCGCCCCCTTCAGCGGTGTGATCACCGAGCGCTTTGCCGAACCCGGCGCCTTCGTGACCCCCACCACCACCGCCTCAGCCACCGCCGGTGCCACCAGCTCCTCGATCGTGGAGCTCTCCCAGGGACTGGAGGTCGCCGCCAAGGTGCCGGAAAGCGACATCGGCCGCATCCTCATCGGCCAGGACGCCACGGTGCGGGTGGATGCGTTCCCGGATCAGCGTTTTGCAGCGCGTGTGCGCGACATCGCCCCCCGCGCCGAGAAGGTCGACAACGTGGTCTCCTTCGAAGTGGAGCTGTCGTTGCTCAATCCGCCGCCGAAGCTGCGCATCGGCATGACCGCCGATGTGGACTTCCAGACCGGATCCACCGCCCCCAGCACCCTGGTGCCCACCGTGGCGATCGTGACGGAAAACGGCAAACCCGGCGTGCTGCTGGTGGGCAAGAACGAGCAGCCCCGCTTCCAGGCGGTGGAACTGGGGGCGAGCAGCGGCAGTCAGACCGCCATTCTCAAGGGCGTTCAGCCGGGAACAAAGGTGTTCATCGATCTGCCCCCCTGGGCGAAGAAGCGCGACTGATCCAGAGAGACGGATCCAACCCAACGCCCCTCACCCCCATGCCCGCCAGCCCAGAGAAGCCCCTGCTGTTGCTTATTGACGGCCACTCCCTCGCTTTTCGCAGCTTCTACGCCTTCAGCAAGGGTGGGGAGGGTGGCCTGGCCACCAAGGATGGCCGTCCCACGAGCGTGACCTACGGCTTCCTCAAGGCCCTGCTCGATCACTGCAAGGGGTTGCGTCCCAGCGGTGTGGCGATCGCCTTCGACACGGCCGAACCCACCTTCCGGCATGAGGCCGATGCCAACTACAAGGCGCACCGGGACGTGGCCCCCGAAGTGTTCTTTCAAGACCTGGAGCAGCTCCAGCAGATCCTGCGCCAGCAGTTGCGTCTGCCCCTGTGCCTGGCACCCGGCTATGAAGCGGACGATGTGCTGGGCACCCTGGCGAACCGCGCCGCCAACGACGGCTGGAGGGTGCGGATCCTCAGCGGTGACCGCGACCTCTTTCAGCTGGTGGATGACCAGCGCGACATCGCCGTGCTCTACATGGGCGGGGGCCCCTATGCCAAAAACAGCGGCCCGAGCCTGATCAACGAAGCGGGCGTGGAAGCCAAGCTCGGGGTGACGCCGGCGTCGGTGGTGGATCTCAAAGCCCTCACCGGCGACAGCTCCGACAACATCCCAGGTGTGAAAGGCGTCGGGCCCAAAACCGCCATCAACCTGCTCAAGGAGAACGGCGACCTCGATGGGGTGTATCAAGCCCTGGCCGAGGTGGAGGCCGAGGGCCCGAAGGCGAGCCGCGGCGCGATCAAGGGCGCGCTCAAGGGCAAACTCAGCGCCGATCGCGACAATGCTTACCTCTCCCGCAAGCTGGCGGAGATTCTGGTGGACATCCCCCTTCCAGAGGAGCCGGATCTCGACCTGGGCACGGTGGATGCCGACGGTCTCAGCGCACGGTTGCAAGAGCTGGAACTGAACAGCCTGGTGCGCCAGATTCCTGCGTTTGTGGCGACCTTCTCCAGCGGCGGCCTGGCGGCCAACGGCCACCTGCTGGGGCAGGTCGGCCAGGTGCAGGTCCAAGACACGGGAACGGAAGGCGCCACGGAAGGCGTCGTTGCACCCGCCACCAGCGACAGCCTGCCGCTCCTGACGCCCCAGCTGATCAGAACTGAGCACCAGCTGAAGGCACTAATCGATCGGCTCCTGCTGTGCCGCGACCCCGCCCAACCGGTGGCCCTGGACACCGAAACCAGTGACCTCAACCCCTTCAAGGCCCAGTTGGTGGGGGTGGGCGTTTGCTGGGGGCCGGAGCTCGATGATCTGGCCTACATCCCAGTGGGGCATCGGCCGTCGGCGGAACCATCACTGGAGGACTCCAGCGCGATCCAGCAGCTCCCCCTGGACACCGTGCTCGCCCAGCTCGCCCCCTGGCTGGCCAGCGCTGAGCACCCCAAGGCCCTGCAGAACGCCAAATACGACCGTCTGATCCTGCTGCGCCACGGGCTGCCCCTCGGCGGGGTGGTGATGGACACCCTGCTGGCCGATTACCTCCGCGATGCGGCAGCCAAACACGGTCTTGATGCGATGGCCGAGCGCGACTACGGCATCCAACCCACCCTGTTCAGCGACCTGGTGGGCAAAGCGAAGGACGGCAAAGCGAGCTGTTTCGCTGAGGTGGAGATCAACCAGGCCGCCCTCTACTGCGGCATGGATGTGCATCTCACCCGCCGCCTGGCCCTTGACCTGCGCCAGCAGCTGGCGGCGATGGGGCCCCGGCTGCTGCCATTGCTCGACCAGGTGGAACTCCCCCTGGAGCCGGTGCTGGCCCTGATGGAGGCCACGGGGATTCGCATCGACCATCCCTACCTTGCCGCGCTCTCCACCGAGATGGCCCAGACCCTGGAACGGCTCGAGACCGAGGCGAAGCAGGCCGCCGGCATGGAGTTCAACCTCGCCTCCCCCAAACAACTCGGGGAGCTCCTGTTCGACACCCTCGGGCTCGATCGCAAAAAATCGCGTCGCACCAAAACGGGCTACAGCACCGATGCCACCGTGCTGGAGAAGCTGGAACAGGATCACCCGGTGGTGCCCCTGGTGCTGGAGCACCGCACGCTCAGCAAGCTGAAGAGCACCTACGTGGATGCCCTGCCCCAGCTGGTGGAAGCGGAAACCGGCCGGGTGCACACCGACTTCAACCAGGCCGTGACCGCCACAGGAAGGCTGAGCAGCAGCAACCCCAACCTGCAGAACATCCCCGTGCGCACGGAGTTCTCGCGGCGGATCCGCAAGGCCTTTCTGCCCCAGGCGGGCTGGCAACTGCTCAGCGCCGATTACTCCCAGATCGAGCTGCGCATCCTCACCCACCTCTCGGGCGAGGAGGTGCTGCAACAGGCTTATCGCGATGGCGACGACGTGCATGCCCTCACCGCCCGGTTGCTGCTGGAGAAAAAGGCCGTCACAGCCGATGAGCGCCGCCTCGGCAAAACGATCAATTTCGGGGTGATCTACGGCATGGGCGCCCAGCGCTTCGCGCGGGAAACCGGCGTCAGCCAGGCCCAGGCCAAGGAGTTCCTGAGCAAATACAAAGAGCGCTACCCGAAGGTGTTCGCCTTCCTCGAGCTGCAGGAAAGGCTCGCCCTCAGTCGCGGCTACGTGGAAACGATCCTGGGGCGGCGGCGGCCGTTCCACTTCGATCGCAACGGCCTGGGACGCCTGCTCGGCAAAGACCCGCTTGAGATTGATCTGGAGGTGGCACGGCGAGGCGGGATGGAGGCCCAGCAGCTGCGCGCCGCGGCCAATGCACCGATCCAGGGCTCCAGCGCCGACATCATCAAGCTGGCGATGATCCAGTTGCAGGCGGCCCTCGAGCAGCAGTCCCTACCGGCGCGGCTGCTGCTGCAGGTGCACGATGAACTGGTGCTGGAGGTGGATCCCACCGCGCTGGAGAGGGTGCGGCAGCTGGTGGTGACCACCATGGAGCAGGCGATCCAGCTCAGCGTGCCCCTGGTGGTGGAAACCGGTGTGGGAGCGAACTGGATGGAGGCGAAATAGGCCCCGGACCGTAGCCTCGCCGCCAGCGATGCCACCACGCTCTTGGCCCTGCGCTTCACCAACACGCTCAGCCGCCGCATGGAGCCCTTCAGGCCCCTGAAGGAGGGCCAGGTGAGCATCTACTGCTGTGGGGTGACGGTCTATGACCTCTGCCACCTGGGCCATGCCCGCAGCTACATCAACTGGGATGTGCTGCGCCGCTATCTGATCTGGCGCGGCTACGCGGTGACCTTCGTGCAGAACTTCACCGACATCGACGACAAAATTCTCAACCGCGCTGCCGACGAGGGCTCGAGCATGGAGGCGGTGAGCGAGCGCAACATCGCCGCCTTCCATGCCGATATGGAGGCCCTGGGCATCCTCAGGCCCGATCGCATGCCGCGCGCCACCCGCTGCCTCGACGCGATCCGCGACCTGATCGGCGAACTGGAGGCCAAAGGGGCTGCCTATTCCGCGGATGGCGATGTGTATTTCGCCGTGATGAAGCATGCCGGCTACGGCAAGCTCAGCGGCCGTGATCTGGGCGAGCAGCAAACGAACGCCGAGGGCCGCGTCGCCGATGCTGAAGAAGCGCGCAAGCAACACCCCTTCGATTTCGCCCTCTGGAAAGGGGCCAAGCCCGGCGAGCCCTCCTTCCCCTCCCCCTGGGGCGCCGGTCGACCGGGCTGGCACATCGAATGCTCGGCGATGGTGCGCGAGGAGCTGGGCGACACGATCGACATCCATCTCGGCGGTGCCGACCTGGTGTTCCCGCACCATGAGAACGAAATCGCCCAGTCGGAAGCCGCCAGCGGCCAGGAGCTGGCGCGGCTGTGGCTGCACAACGGCATGGTGAACGTGGGCGGCGAAAAGATGAGCAAATCGCTGGGCAACTTCACCACGATCCGGGCTCTCCTGGAGAGCGGCCTCTCCGCCATGACCCTGCGCCTGTTCGTGCTGCAGGCGCACTACCGCAAACCGCTGGATTTCAGCTCGGACGCCCTGGAGGCGGCCAGCAGCGGCTGGAAAGGCCTGAATGCCGCCCTCAACCTCGGCACAGGCCACGGCACCGCGCTGGGTTGGCCAAACGCCGCACCCCTGCCCAAGGGCGCAGTGGTGGAAGGCAGCATCGGGCTGTTGGATCAAAAAGGATCAACCGACCCCGACCCCTTGCTGGGCCTGCGGCAACGCTTCATCGCAGCGATGGACGATGACCTCAACAGTTCAGGGGCCTTGGCGGTGGTGTTCGAGCTGGCTCGGCCCCTACGCGGCCTGGCCAACCGACTCGATCGGGGCGATGACGCCGGGATCACGGCATCCGAATCGGCGGTGTTGAGGTCACGCTGGCTCCTGCTGCGCGAACTGGCGGCGGTGCTGGGCCTGCGGGCAGAGGCCCCACCACAGGCTGAAGCCAGCAAAAGCTCGGTCGACACCACGGCAATCGAAGCGGCGATCGCAGCACGTCAAGCTGCCAAGCAGGCCAAAAATTACGCCGAAGCCGATCGCATCCGCAGCGAACTCACGGCTCAAGGCATCGAACTGATCGACAAGCCCGGTGGGATCACCGAGTGGCGCCACAGCTGAGCTGAGCAGCGGGCGCAGATCAGCGCTGCTGTCCTGCCATCAAGGCCTCGATCTTGCGGATCCGCGCCAGCGTGGTGGTCCACACCTCAAGCCGAAAACGCTGATCCGCCAGCTTGGAATCGGCCGGATCGGCTGCATCAATCCAGGCCTGGAGCTCCGCCAGCTTCGCTTCGGGATTCTGCTTGGCTTCAAACGCGTCCCACAGCTCCCGTTCCAGCCGAGCCCGCTCAATGAAATTCCAGCGCTTGAGCCAGAGCATGGGCATGCCAGTCGCGATGATGGATCCGGTCTACTGGATTCGAGCGCGATGCAACCGGAGAGCCTCTCCAAAGCGATTCAGCTCTCCGTGGCCCCGGTGTTCCTGCTCGCCGGCATCGGCGCCTTGTTGAACGTGATCTCCGCCCGGCTGGCCCGGATCGTGGATGCGGCCAGGCAGGCGCGCGATGCGGCCCGAGCGGGAGAAACACTCGACGAGCAGCAACGCCGCAGCTACCGCCGCCGCATGCAACTCACGATCCGGGCGATCGAACTGCTCACCGCTGCCACGCTGCTGATTTCCGCCGTGGTGGCGGTGACCTTCTTCAGCGTGATTTCCAGGGTGAACCTCACCCTGGTGGTTGTGCCCCTGTTCATCGCAGCGATGAGCTTGCTGATGCTCGCCTCGCTCTGCTTCCTCCGGGAGGTTCAGATGGCCTCGCGGCATCTGCGCGAGTTGATCTGACCCTGCCCGTTCAACCCGGCAGCCAACCCCACCCCCTGAGCAGATCCACCAGGCTGATCACCAGGCCCACGGCGATCACGGGCGGGGAAATCCAGCGCAGCACAAACAGCAACCAGCGGCGTAAGCCAGCCGGTGTGGCACTCCCCTTGAGATCAGCCTCAAAGCGTTGCGGCGCCGCCCAACCGAGCAGCAGGGCGATCAGCAGACCACCAAGGATCAGCATCACCCCCCCGAAGATCGAATCCATCACTTCCAACACCGGGATCGACGTGGCCGCCGGGAGACCGGCCACAAAGATCAACGCCGCACTGATCCACACCGCCCGCCGGCGACTCCAACCGAGCCGATCCATCAGCGACGCCACCGGCACCTCCAACAACGACACCGACGAGGTGATCGCGGCGATGTAGGCAAGAAAGAAAAACAGCACCGCCACCACCCGTCCCGTGAGCCCAAGGGACGCGAGTCCGGTGGGCAGAGCGATGAACAGGGTGCCCACGGTGGAGCCACTCACCACATCCTTCAGCCCGAAACTCATCACCACCGGGAAGGTGACCAGCCCGGCGAGCAGGCCGACGGCGGTGTCCATCCCCACAACGGCCATCGCTTCTCTCGGCAGATGATTGCGACGGTCGAGATAGGCCGCATAAGCCAGGATGCAGCCGATTCCTGCCCCAATCGAAAAAAACGCCTGGGTGAAGGCATTACGAATGGTGGTGAAGTCGGCGAGTTCCCGGGGATCGAAGTTGAGCAGAAAGGTGTGACGCCCCTCGGCTGCTCCCTCCAGACCGGAGGCCCACAGCGCCAGTCCGATCAACAACACAAACAGCAGCGGCAGGGCCCAGCGCGACAGCCGCTCGATGCCGGCCTGCACGCCAGCCACCACCACCAGGGCCGTGAGCACCAGGCTCACCGATTGCCCCAGCAGGGCGCTGTTACCGCCGCTGATGGCCCCGAAGAAGCGTTCCGCTTCGGCCATGTCGGCCGGCAGACCCACCACCAGCGCATGCCACAGCGTGTGGCCGGTCCAGCCCATCAGCACGGCGTAGAAAGCGAGAATGCCGCTTGCTGCGGCGATGAACAGCCAGCCCATCGGCTGCCAGCGCCGGCCCGCCGCCGTGACCGGAGCCAGCAAGGGGCTATGGCCCGTGCTGCGGCCCAGCACCATCTCCGCCACCAGCACCGGCAGACACACCACCAGCACAATCAGCACATACAGCAACAGGAAGGCACCACCACCGCCCTGGGACGCCCGATAGGCAAAGCCCCAGAGGTTACCCAGCCCCACCGCACTGCCAGCGGCCGCCAAGACAAAGCCCAGGCCTGAACGCCAGTGTTCCTTCACCGCCATCCGCGCTTCCCATGCCTGGCCATGGGCGGCAGTTTGCCAGGGTTCGGCATGGGAAACTGTTGCCAATTGCCGGATCGACGTGAAAGCCATCAGCGTGCTGGGCTCCACGGGCTCGATCGGCACCCAGACCCTGGAAATCGCCAGGGAGTTTCCCGACCAGTTCCGGGTTGTCTCCCTCACCGCCGGGCGCAACCTGCCCCTGCTGGTGGAGCAGATCGTGGAGCATCAGCCGGAGGTGGTGGCGCTCGCCGACGCCGATCTGCTGCCTGAGCTGCGCGCCAGGCTGGAGGCCTTGGAGGCGAACCAGACACCGAAGCTTCTGCCCCAGCTGGTGGGGGGCCGTGAGGGGTTGAATGAGGCCGCCGCCTGGGAGTCCGCCGATCTGGTGGTGACCGGCATCGTCGGTTGCGCCGGCCTGCTGCCCACCCTGGCGGCCGTGCGCGCCGGCAAGGATCTGGCCCTGGCCAACAAGGAAACCCTGATTGCTGCCGGGCCGGTGGTGCTGCCCGAGCTGAAGAAGAGCGGCAGTCGCCTGTTGCCGGCCGATTCGGAGCACTCCGCCATCTTCCAGTGCCTGCAGGGCACCCCCTGGGCCGAAAACGCCCGGCTCTCCACCGGCATTCCCACCCCCGGCCTGCGCCGAATCCAACTCACCGCCTCCGGTGGCGCCTTCCGCGACTGGAAAGCCGCTGACCTGGAGAAGGCGACCGTGGCCGATGCCACGTCCCATCCCAACTGGAGCATGGGCCGCAAGATCACCGTGGATTCCGCCTCACTGATGAACAAGGGGCTGGAAGTGATCGAAGCCCACTATCTGTTCGGCCTCGATTACGACCACATCGAAATCGTTATTCACCCCCAGAGCATCATCCATTCGATGATCGAACTGGCGGATTCCTCCGTGCTCGCCCAGCTCGGCTGGCCCGACATGAAACTGCCGATCCTTTACTGCCTCAGCTGGCCTTCCCGGCTCGACACCCCCTGGCGCCGTCTCAATCTCACCGAGGTGGGCCAACTGACCTTCCGCAGCCCCGATCCCGCCAAATATCCCTGCATGGAGCTGGCTTACGCCGCCGGACGCGCCGGCGGCACCATGCCGGCTGTGTTGAATGCGGCCAACGAGGAAGCCGTGGCCCAGTTCCTGCAGGAACGGATTCATTTCCTCGACATTCCCGACCTGATCGATGCCGCCTGCGAACGGCACAAGGCCGATCGGATGGATCACCCCCGCCTCGAGGATGTGCTGGAGGTGGATCAATGGGCGCGGGTCACGGTGCGCGAGCAGGTGAGCCGCGGCAGCCAGCGGCTGGGGATGACCCCGGTTGCGGCGTGATCAGCCATCACCTGCTGCTCTGCGCCACGCCTGCCAAAGCCAAGTGCTGTGATCCCAGCATCGGCGCTGCCAGCTGGGAGGCGCTCAAGAGTGGCGTGCGCGCCCTCGATCTGGAGAACCCCCAACGACGCGAAGGCATCGTGCTGCGCACCAAGGCGGACTGCCTGCGGGTGTGTGAGCAGGGCCCGGTGTTGCTGATCTGGCCCGACGGGATCTGGTATGGCGGCGTGACCCCGGAACGGGTGCAGCTGATCCTGGAACGCCATGTGGTGGGGGGCGAACCCTGCCACGACTGGATCATTCGCCGCACACCCCTGCGCTCGCTCTGAGCTGGTCAAACCAGGCCAGCGCCAGGCGATCCGACCAGCAACCCGGCTCCGGACCGTTGCAACGACCATCGCCGCGGCCGTGATAGCCGTTGTGGCCGCCCTGGCGCGTGAGCACCACCGACACATTGCCCGCCGCCGCAGCGGCGCCATTGCTGATCTGCAACGCTGCCTGCAGCCGTTGAGCCGCGGCTGCTGGCACCCAGGGGTCATCCAGGGCCTGCAGCAACAGGGTCGGTGGCAGCAGGCTGCGCCGGCTGGGCTCAAGCAACCTGGGCAGCGGTGAAGCGCCGCTGTAATAGCTCTCCACGGAGGCAAAGCTCCACCGTGGTGCGGTGATCGCCGCATCAAAGGCCCGGATCGTGGCGGCCTGCTCTCCCCGCGCCATCGCCTCCAGCTGCTGCCGCTCCGGCTCACGCACACCGAAGGGATCGGCCAGGGTCTGGAGCACGAGCCGCTGCAGCAACCAACGCTGGTACACGCGGTTGCGCGGACGCTCGATCGAAGCGCTGCAGGCGGCCAGGTCGAGGGGGCTGCTGGCGCAGAACAGACCATCGAGCACCCCGGGGATCGCCAAAGCTGCATTCAGAAGCATGGTGCCGCCGAGGGAAAGGCCAGCACCGAAAAGCGGCAGGGGCCGTTGCAAGCCGGCAGCGGCAGCCAGATCCCCGGCGAGCTCCCGGGCTCGCATCAGGGCGGGGAGCAGATCGCTGTTGCAAGCGGCGGCGTAGGTGCCGCCGGCGAGATGGCGACCGGGATCAGCACCGCGCAGGTTGAGCCGCAACACGGCAAAGCCGCTGGCCTGCAGGGTGAGACCCAGCCGGCGCAACCCCTCGCGCCGGCTGGATCCACCCAGTCCATGCAGCAGCAGCACCAGCCCCTTGGGCGGCTGAGAGCTGGCGAAAGGCCTGGGACGATCGAGAAAGGCCAACAGCTGTCCGGCCGCTGCCGCACCACTGGCCAGAGCCGGCACAGCAATCCGGAGCGGCTGCCCCTGATCCGGCGGTAACGCCATCGGCCTGAGGGTGTCCCGCAGGGTCTGCAGGTCACCCCCCAGCCAGGGGAAACGTTGGCGATAGGGCGCAACCCCGAGCTGCTGAAGCAGCAAACCGCTCACTTCTTGCCGACGCCCAGCTCCTTGAGCTCCCCGAGCAGATCACCCAGCACCTTCTTGGCATCGCCGAACACCATCGAGGTGTTGGCCAGCTCGAACAGATCGTTTTTGATGCCGGAATAGCCGGCACTCATGCCCCGCTTCACCACAAACACCGTGCGGGCCTGCTGCACATCCAGCACCGGCATGCCGTAGAGCGGCGAATTGGGGTCGTTCTTGGCCTGGGGATTGACCACATCATTTGCACCGAGCACCAGCACCACATCGGTGGCCGGGAACTCGGGGTTGATCACATCCATCTCCTTGAGTTGCTCATAGGGCACATCGGCCTCGGCGAGCAGCACATTCATGTGGCCAGGCATGCGGCCAGCCACCGGATGAATGGCGTAATCCACCTGGATGCCTGCCGCTTCCAGAGAACGGGTGACTTCGCGCAGGGTGTGCTGGGCCTGAGCGACGGCAAGGCCGTAACCGGGCACGATCACCACGCGCTCCGCCGCCTCCAGGGTGAGGGCGCATTCCTCCACGCTGCAGCTGGTGATGTTGGTGTATTCACCTCCGCCGCCACCGGCGCTGGACGTGGCGCCGAGCGCACCGCCGAACAGCACCGACACCAATGAGCGGTTCATGCCGTTGCACATCACCTGGGTGAGGATCAGGCCGGCAGCGCCAACCATGGCCCCCGCCACGATCAGCAGCTGGCTGCCCACCACGAAACCGGCGGCGGCCGCGGCCACACCGGAATAGCTGTTGAGCAGGGAAATCACCACGGGCATGTCGGCGCCGCCGATCGGCAGGGTGACGCCGATGCCGAGCAGGCCGGAGGCCACCACCAGCAACCAGAGCCCATGGGTGCTGCCACTGAAGCGAATCATTTCCACCGCACCCACCAGGGCCGCAACCGCCAGGGCGATGTTCACCACATGACGCAGCTTGCTCTGCATCCAGGCGGGAGTGGACAGCCAGCCCTGCAGCTTGGCCATGGCCACGATCGAACCGGTGAAGGTGATCGAGCCCACGAACACGGAGATCACGATCGAGATGGTTTCCACCAGACCGGATTCCCCCTCACTGTTGCCACCGATGGCGGGATAGAGGGCGACGCCGAGGGCCACCAACAGCGACGACATGCCGCCGCAACCGTTGAAGAGCGCCACGGTTTCGGGCATAGACGTCATCGGCACGCGCTGGGCGGTGATCGCACCGAGCACACCCCCCACGAGGGTGCCGAGGATGATCCAGGTCCAGGAGGCGGCGGTGATGCCGCCGGCCAGGCCCGTGGTCAGATCACCACTGGAACTGAGCGCCTCCACCAGCACACCAATCACCGCCAGTGCCATCGCCACGGCAGCGAGCTGGTTGGCGGCACGGGCGGAACGCACCTTCGAGAGCCCCTTGATCCCCAGCGCCAG
Organism: Synechococcus sp. RS9909; assembly: GCF_014279595.1. Classification (NCBI taxonomy): domain Bacteria; kingdom Bacillati; phylum Cyanobacteriota; class Cyanophyceae; order Synechococcales; family Synechococcaceae; genus Synechococcus; species Synechococcus sp. RS9909. The sequence goes on along the minus strand of NZ_CP047943.1, from coordinate 825,973 downwards.
CAGCAAAACGGCGACCAGGTCGATCACAAATTTGACAATCACAGCAGAGCTCATCAGCGGGACTCCTTGCGGGCGGGCTTACGGCCGAACATGGCCAGCATCCGATCGGTGACGAGAAAGCCGCCGATCACGTTGAAGAGGGCAAAGCCAAGCGACACAGACCCGAGCAGCAGCAGGGGCGTATTGCCGCTGTGACCGGCCTTGATGATCAGGGTGAGGGCTGCCAGCACGGTGATGCCGGAGATGGCGTTGGCGCCGCTCATCAGGGGGGTGTGCAGGGTGGGAGGCACCTTGCCGATCAGTTCCAGGCCCAGGAGGCTGCCGAGCAGCAGAACCCAGAGGGCTTCACTCAGAAAAGACATCAGTTCGATCCTCCGGGGGTGAGAACGTCGCCACGACGGATGCTGCCGTCCTGGGCCACGAGGCAACCGGCGATCAATTCATCGTCGGTGTCGAGCTTGAGCTGGCCGTCTTGGAGCGTGGGCTCGAGCAACGACAGCAGATTGCGCGCGTAGAGGGCACTGGCGTGATTGGGCACAGTGCAGGGCAGATCGTTGGCGCCGATCAGCTTCACGCCCTTGCGATCCACAGTGCGGGAGGGTTCGGTGTCGGCGCAGTTTCCGCCCTGGGCCACGGCCAGATCCACCACCACCGAGCCGGGACGCATGCGATCGAGCATGTCTTCGCTGATCAAGCGAGGGGCGCGGCGCCCCGGCACCTGGGCGGTGCAGATCGCCACATCGGCTTCCGCCAACTGGTCGGAGAGCTGCTGGCGCTGGGCGGCGAGGAAGGCATCGGATGCCTGCTTGGCATAGCCACCAGATTCAGCCGGTTTGTCGTCCATGTCGGGGGGATCGATGAAGCGGGCCCCGAGCGATTCCACCTGTTCCTTCACGGCAGGGCGGATATCGCTCACATACACCACGGCGCCGAGGCGACGCGCCGTGGCCACCGCCTGCAACCCGGCCACACCGGCCCCCAGCACCACCACACGGGCGGGCTGGACGGTGCCGGCCGCCGTCATCAACATCGGGAAATAGCGATCGAGGGCGCCGGCCCCCAGGAGCACGGCCTTGTAGCCGGCGATGTTGGCCTGGGAGGAGAGGGCGTCGGCGGCCTGGGCGCGACTGATCCGTGGCAACAATTCCAGAGCCATGGCGGAACAACCGCCCGACTGGAGCGCTGTGGCCAGCGCGTCATTGCCGTAGGGAGCGAGCAGGCCCACCAGCAAGGCGCCGCGGCGCAGGCGAGCGAGGGCACTGGCGCTGGGTTGCTGCACGCAGAGCAGCACATCAGCAGATCCCCAGGCCTGGGGATCAGCGGGAGGCACCAGCTCGGCGCCCGCCTCGCTGTAGGCGGTGTCCACAAAACCGGCGCTGGCACCAGCCCCCTGTTCGATCGTCACCGAACAACCCAGGCTGATGAATTTCCTGACGGTTTCAGGAGAAGCCGCAACACGGGTTTCCGCCGTCGCAGATTCAACAGGTATGAAAAGTCTGGGCAAGATCATGACGCCGTCGACCCCGGTGAGATTACGGGGTCGTGATCACGATTCCAGGAACTTTCCTGAAGATCGGAAAAGGCCTGAGCCGCACTGGCTAGGCAGAGGTTCCAGTCACGATCCCCCCATGGGCCTCACGGCGATTGAATGTCCTGACGGCGTTTGCCACAGCCACCACGGCGGCCATGCCGTGGAACGCCATGCCATGCAGGAGGTGCTGCAGGAGCACGGCCGGGAGTGGTGCGAGCGCCTGGCGGAGCGCATCTATGAAATGTCGGTGGACACCTTCTCCCAAACGGTGATGCCCAGCCTTCATGCCGCGGGCTGGCAGCGGCGCCACCTCGACTGGGAGTTCAAACTCGCCGACCAGCAATCAGAACCGGATCGCACCCTGGTGGATGGGATCATCAATGCCACCGAGAGCTTCCTGCGCAGCAGTGAAGTGCATCGTCTGTTCATCCAGGAACTGGTGCAGGGCACCTTTGATGAGGCCAGCGATCAGCACCTGCGCCGCTCCGCCGTGCGTGATCTGATCGAAACCGAACTGCTGGTGATGCTGCAGGAACGCCAGGAGGAGCTGCTGGAACGCCTGACCAGCCGCTTACTCGGCGAAGCCCAGGGCAATGCCCAGCAAGCCCAGCTGGCGGCCTCCGAAGGGCTGCAGGAGGTGGAACGCCTGCTCACCAACCACACCGAAGCGATCTGATCAGCACAAGCGATCGGATCAGAACAGAGGGCGCACTTCCTGCTCCACCGCCCGGGCCTGGTTCTTCAGTCCCTGGTGGCGGAGCAGGCGGGCCCGCAGGATCAGCGGATCGATGTCGCACTCCTGGCTCCAGCAGCGGTGAAGGCCCTCACGCTGGTTAGGGCTGGGTCGCGAAGAGGAACGGCGGCTGGCCATGGCTGGGGCGGGCGAAACCCGATCGCTGTTGGCCGGACGGTAAGGATGCCCGAGGCTAATGGAATGGTTAGAAAGACCTATCTTCCGGAGCGGGCCGATCACCCCAACCTCGTTCCAGCTCAGCGGCGGACCGGAGATCCGGCCGCGGCTCTGGCAGCAACAGCTGATTCAGTTGCTGCGGCGGCGCCTTGATCCCGCCAGCACGGCCGGCCGCGATGTGCTGGTGCATGCCGGGCCCGGTGCTGGCAAGACCCTTGGGGCGCTGTTGAGCTTCCGCAGCATGCAGGCGGAAAAACGACTGCAGCATTTCATGGTGTTCTGCCATCGCACCTCGATCCTGCAGCAGTGGCGCAGTGCCGCCAGTCGGGTGGGTCTGGAGCTGGTGGAGTGGACTGCGGACGGAGACCATGGCCAGGCCGATGGCTGGCTGGTGACGTACCAGGGGGCTGGGCGGCAACGGCAGAGCCTGTTGGCGGCACTGGCGCACTGGCGCCCGGAGGGACTGCTGGCAATCGCCGATGAAGCCCACCATCTGGGGGTGGATCCGGAGGAAGCGGATGGGCCGATCTGGGGACGCACCTTTCTCGATCTCAGCCAGCACTGTCGCCTGAGGCTCGGACTCACCGGCACCCCGTTCCGTGCCGACAACCTCGCCTTCTGCGCCGCGCGACGCGTGCGCGTGGACAACGGCGGCGAACTGGTGGAACAGATCAGCCCCGATCTCTGCGTGGAGCCACGGGAGCTGATCGCCGCCGGAGATGTGCGCCCCCTTGAGTTCCGGTTTCAGGATGGCTGGGTGGAACACAGCCGCGAGGGCCTCCCCGATCGGGATGTGTCACCGCTCTCCGCCGAACAACGGGAGAGCTGGCGGGCCCGCAACCTGCGGCGGGCCATTCGCCTCTCCGACTCCAGCAGCATCGCTTTGCAACTGCTGCTGCGGGCGAGGCGGCAACTGGCCAAAGTGCGCGAACGCCACCCCCGGGCGGCGGGACTGGTGATCGCCCGCGACATCGACCACGCCAGCAGCATCAGCCGTTTGCTCAGGGAGGAGGGCGACCGGGTCGATCTGGTGCATTCCCAGGATCCGGAGGCCTCGCAGCGCCTGGGCGCGTTTGAGAAGGGCACGGCCGATTGGCTTGTGAGCATCGACATGTGTGCCGAAGGGTTCGACGCGCCCCGCCTGCGGGTTGTGGCGTATCTCACCACCGTGGTGACGCGAAGCCGCTTCATTCAGGGGATCACCCGGGCCGTGCGCATGAGCGGCGAGCGGGCGGCGACGGAAGCGATCCCCAGGGATCCCTCCTTCATCTTTGCTCCAGCGGACCCGCTGCTGATGGGCTACGCCCGCACCTGGGCCTGCTCCGAGCCTTACCGGATCCGCACCCAGGCCCCGGATCAAGCGGCAGACGAAGGGGAAGGCACCAGCTGGCGCGGTCCGAGCCTTCCCCTGGAAGCGGTGAACGATGGAGCCGGGGCCGTGATCCGCATGCGCACTCCCGAACTTCCCCGCTTTTTGCAGCGTTAACGACACCTTTCTGCAGAGAAAAATGCGACGTTCTGCGAATGCAGGCCTGATCGGTCCCCTTCAACCATCAGCCTGGTCACCATCTGGGAGCAGATCATGGATGCAGCAATGGAACGCCGCGTCAGCGTCGCCACCTGCTGGGCCACCACCCGGATCGCTGTGCTCGACAGCGCTGAGCGATACGAGGACAGCTATGCGATCACCCAGGAATTCCGGGAATGGATCACCTGCATCGGTGAGCACCCCGAGCTCCTGGAGGAGGCAGTGCTGATGGTGCGTCGCGGTCCGAGCAAACGACCCCGTCTCAGCGAAGACTCCGAAGACCCCCTGCAAATCTGAAGAAACGATTAAACCCTCTATCTCGCCAAGCGACAAGAGCCCGGTTTAAAGTCAACTCATAACCGCTTCGCTTTAGCCATGGCTGCTGAGACCGGCCTCACCCCCGGCACCACCGCTCCTGACACCGAAAATCTGGTGATCATCGGTTCGGGGCCCGCCGGCTACACCGCGGCGATTTACGCCGCTCGCGCCAATCTCAGCCCCCTGCTGATCACCGGGTTTCAACGGGGCGGCATCCCCGGCGGTCAGCTGATGACCACTACCCACGTGGAGAACTTCCCGGGATTCCCCGATGGGGTGTTGGGCCCCGACCTGATGGACCTGATGAAGGCCCAGGCCGAACGCTGGGGCACCCGACTGCTCGAGGCCGATGCCGACGCGATCGACCTGAGCCGCCGCCCCTTCCGCATCGAAGCCGATGGATGCAGCATCCAGGCCCAGGCCGTGATTCTCGCCACCGGCGCGAGCGCCAATCGCCTCGGGCTGCCCCAGGAGGAGCGCTTCTGGAGCAAGGGCATCAGTGCCTGCGCCATCTGCGATGGCGCCACTCCCCAGTTCCGCAATGAGGAGCTGGCAGTGGTGGGCGGTGGTGATTCCGCCTGCGAAGAAGCGGTGTATCTCACCAAATACGGCAGCCACGTGCATCTGCTCGTGCGCTCCGGCCAGTTGCGCGCCAGTGCGGCGATGGCCGACCGGGTGCAAGCCAACCCCCAGATCAGCGTGCACTGGCACACCGAGGTGGCTGACGCAGAGGGCGACGATTGGCTGGCGTCATTGCGACTGCGCAATCGGCAGAGCGGCGAGGAGCGACAACTGCCGGTGCGCGGCCTCTTCTATGCCATCGGCCACACGCCGAATACCGAGTTGGTGCAAGGCCAGCTCAGCTGCGATGCCAAGGGCTACCTGGTGACCCAACCGGGCCGGCCGGAAACCTCGCTGGAGGGCGTGTATGCCGCCGGCGATGTGGCCGATGCGGAATGGCGCCAGGGCATCACTGCGGCCGGCAGCGGCTGCCAGGCGGCCCTGGCGGCGGAACGCTGGCTCAGCCATCACAACCTGGCGAGCCTGGTGAGCCGCGACAGCGTGGAACCGGCTCAGGCCGCCACGCCCCAGACCAGCGAAACCACCACCGAAGCGAGCTACGACCCGGATGCGCTCTGGCAAAAGGGCAGTTACGCCCTGCGCAAGCTCTATCACGACAGCAGCAAGCCCCTGCTCGTGGTGTACACCTCCCCCAGCTGCGGCCCCTGCCACGTGCTCAAACCGCAATTGAAGCGCGTGCTGGATGAGTTGGGCGGCCGAGCTCAGGGCCTGGAAATCGACATCGAAGCCGATCAGGAGATCGCCCAGCAGGCCGGGGTGAATGGCACCCCCACCGTGCAACTGTTCTTCGGGAAGGAACTGAAACAGCAGTGGCGCGGTGTGAAGCAGCGCAGCGAATTCCGCTCCGCGATCGAGGCTCTGCTGGGCGCACCCGTCTGAGGGTCGCCTCAGCGTCGACGCGGACCGCCGGGTCGGTTGCCACCTGGGCGACCACCCGGAGCACCGGCGTTGCGCTCGCGGTAGGTGATGCGGCCACGGGTGAGGTCGTAGGGACTGATCTCCACCAGCACCTTGTCGCCGGCCAGGAGTTTGATGCGGAACTTGGTGAGCTTGCCGGCGGCACGGCAGAGGCACTGGTGACCGGCGGGCTGCTCGAGGGTGACGAGGTAGAACCCGTTGCCCTGTTCTTTTTCAATCACACCCGAAGTTTCGATCATCCGGCGGTGCCACAACACAAGGTTGATCTCAGTTTAGAAGGCCGCCCGCAGCCCTTCGCCGCCGGATTGCCCTTAGGGTCAACGTCCCGATCGACGTCGCCATGATTCTTCCGCCCCTCAGCCTCGACCTCGGCTTGTTGCTGATTTCGATCGGGGTGGTGAATCTCTGGCGTGCACGTCAGAGCTCCACCTAATCTCAATTCAACGCGTTCTCGTCATCGTGTCTGAATCCGCTCTGATCGCCTTCGCATCCCTGGTGCAATCCGATTCGCAGGTCCGCGAACAGGTGCGTCAAGCCCCCACCCCCCAGCACGTGGTGGATCTGGCCAGCGAAAAGGGCCATGAATTCACCCAGGCCACGCTGATGAAAATGCAGGCCGAAAAGATGAAGCACGTCCACGACGACCACCTCAACGGAGCCTCCAGCTGGGGTGAGGCGCTGCTGCTCTGCTTCGGTGGCCACGGCTGAGTCGACCCTGCTGCTGCACAAGCCCTACGGCGTGCTCAGCCAGTTCACCCCGGAACCAGGCAGCCGTTGGCGCTGCCTGGCTGATCTGGTGCCCGTGCCCCAGGTGTATGCCGCCGGGCGCCTCGATGCCGACAGCGAAGGATTGCTGCTGCTCACCACGGAAGGACGGCTCCAGCAGCGCCTCACCGATCCCCGCTTCGGCCACTGGCGCACCTACTGGGTGCAGGTGGAGGGCACCGCGACGGACAAGCAACTGCAGCAGCTGTGCGATGGCGTGCTGGTGCAGGGGCGCCAGACCCTGCCGGCTCAGGCACAACGCCTCCGCCACGACCAGATCCAGCCGTGGCCGGATCGCGTGCCACCGATCCGTGAACGCCGCTCCATCCCCACCGATTGGCTGGAATTGAGCCTGCGGGAAGGGCGCAACCGCCAGGTGCGTCGCATGACCGCCGCCGTCGGGCTGCCCACGCTGCGCCTGATCCGCAGTGCCATCGATCTGATGGATGGGGGGCTGCCCTTGAACCTGAACGGTTTGGCGCCTGGCTCCTGGCGGCCCGTGAGCACAGAGGAACACCTCCGCCTTCAGGCCCTGCTCAGCCGCCCGGCACAACGCCGACGAGCGTGACAGCACGGAATTCGATGCCCTCCACCACGCGCCAGGGCTCGCTGGAGCGATCGGCGTAATGCACGTTCTCAAAACCAAGCGCCACGAAATCAGCGAGGAAGGCCTGCTCCTGCCAGGCGCCGCTGATGCAGCCACTCCAGAGCTCCGGGTCCTGCTGCAGGGCGAGGGGCACGGGCCGATCACAGACGATGTCGCTGATCGCCACCCGACCGCCGGGGCGCAGCACACGCCGGATGTTGGCCAGCAACCGTTCACGGGCGGAGGGGTTCACCAGGTTGAGCACGCAGTTGCTGAGCACCAGATCAACGCTGGCATCCGCCACCAGGGGCTGCCCGTTCGCTGTGGGGGCGTCGAGAGCCTCGATCGCACCCTCCAGAAACTCCACATTGGCCACCCCGATCCGCTCCGCCACCACGGGCGCTGCCGCACGGGAGAGGGCGAGCATCTCGGCATTGCGATCCACCCCGAGCACCCGGCCACCGGCCCCCACCACCTGGGCACAGATGAAGGCGTTCTTGCCGCTGCCGCTGCCCAGATCGAGCACGGTGTCACCCGACTGCACCCAGCGGGTGGGATCACCACAGCCGTAATCCCGCTCCACTACCTCGGCCGGGATCACCTCGAGCAGGGCGGCATCAAAGGCCACAGGGGTGCAGAGACAGGCTTCCCGCTCAGCCGCAGCAGCGCCATACCGCTGCTGCACCGCATCGGTTTGGTCAAGGCCGGCAGGGCCGCAGCAGGACGCCATGGTGAGCTCAGCGAATCCGACCATTCTGGCGACCGTCAGCCCAGAGCCTGCTGCAGCTCCTGAACGGTCTGCCATTGGCCGTAGTAGTAGTTGGCGGTGGCGCGACGGTCGCCATCCTCAAGACCGTCGAACGCGTCGAAGCCAAGGCTGCGCCAAAGCTCATGACCGCAGGCGCGGCTGAGTTCACGCTCCGCTTCAGCAGCGAGATTGTCGAGCCGACGCTGGAGATTCTTGACTTGCGCGACAGACATGGACCCAAGGGCAGACCCTGACAAGCTTAACGCATCACTAGTACAAATCGACTATCGACTGGTGTGAGGTCCCGCCCCCGAGGCTGCGGCGTTCAGAAGGGCAGTTTCTTCTTGGCATCCTTGTCGAGATCTTTCTCCATGTCGCGCAGACGCTTGAGAATCGTGGTGTAGTACTCGTTGAGATACGACTCGAGCGTGGTGGTGTCCGCACGGTCGAGACCGAACGCCGCGTAGCTCGCTTCCATCGGCGCATCAAGACGGGCGCCACCGCCGGTGACTTCCGCAAAGGCCAGGCGTTCCGCCACATTGACGGCGGGCTCAAAGAAATTGCAGATGCCGCGCAACAGCTCCAGCAGAGCCGGCGGCACCCGGAACACCCGCGCCGATTTGCCGCAGGCCTGCTCACAGAGCTGCACCACCTCGCCGGTGTTCCAGGCTTTCGGACCCACCACCGGATAGCTGCCCCGAATGGTCTCATCACGCTCCAGGGCCGCCACCGCAAACCGCGCCATGTCCTGCGTGTTCATGTAGGCGATCGCCGTGGGACTGCCACTCACCCACACGGTCTGGCTCTCGAGCACCGGAATGGCGAACTGACCGATCACCCCCTGCATGAAGGCCGCACCCTGCAGGATCGTGTAGTCAAAATCCGAGTCCCGCAGCAGCTGCTCCGTGCAGGATTTGATGTCCATCAGCGGCACCTGGCGGTACTGATCAGCCAGGAGCAGCGACAGAAACACGAAGCGCTTCACCCCGGCCGTTTCGCAGGCACGCAAGAGGTTCAGCTTGCCGTCCCAGTCAGTCTCGTAAACGCTGCGGGGATCATTCGGGCGACTGGTGGCGGCATCAATCACCGCGTCGACACCATCCATGGCGTAGTCGAGGCTGGCGGGTTCGAGCAGATCACCCCGGGTGAGCTCGCAGCCCCATTCCTGCAGAAACGAGGCCTTTCTGGGTGTCCGCACCATGCAGCGCACCTGATGGCCAGCCTCAAGAGCTCGGCTGGCAATCTGCCGACCGAGCGTGCCGGTTCCACCAACCACCAGAACCTGCATGGGGTCCGTCATTGCAAGGCAGGAGCCTAAAGCGGCCACCTCCCCCGCGCGGCCCTCAGTCTTTCTGCAGCTTCAGGAGCAGGGCGCCGCCGGCCAGGCCCACGGGGATCAGCACCCAGAAGATTGCAGCAGTCCCAAAAATCTCCGAGGCCATGGTGGGGCGGTAATGACAGCCACCATTTAACGATCCTCACGCCCTAACTGGCGGCAGGATTGCAACAACAGCGCGTAGGGGGCATCCGTGCGCAGCTGGCCCGCCATCACCCCACTGGCCAGGGCCTGATGGCCCTGCGCGCGCAACGCCTCCACCACGGCCGCCACCGCCGGAGGGCCGTTCAGCCGCAAACGGCGAGCCAGTTCCGCCGTCGACCAGCAGAGCAAAGGCGAGCCGGGATCAGCAGCCAGGCGCGCCAGCAGCCGCGCGCTGGCCGGTGCCACGCTGCCCTCCATCCCCGCACCGAGCTGCTGCAACGCCAACAGCAAGGCGGGTTGCTGGAGCGGTCCCAACCAGAGCGGACCACTCACCGCCCAGCGCCCAGCACCGGCAGGACAGGCACAGGCCGGCCAGCCCTGCAGGCGGAGCATCGACTGACTCGCCTGGGCACCGCAGGCCTCGCAACGGGCGAGCAGACCGAGCTGCCCCTCCTCCCCGGCATCGAGATGCTGGCGCAGGCGCACCGCCAAACGAAAGGTGCGCCCGTCGCTGAAGGCCAGGAGGGGCTCGAGACCACGCCCCAGCAACCAGGTCTCCCGGGCCAGGGCCGCCAGCTGCAAGCGAAGGGCGATCTCCCAGCTGGCGGGATGGGCGCGGGCCGCTGCGCCGAATCGCCGCACCGCCGCCGAACGGTCGTGGCCCGTGGGGGAGCGGCCATCGGTGCTGGCGAGCAGCAGGATCCCCTCGAAGGCCAGCACCTGCAGGGTGGCCTGCAACAAGCGGTTGGGGCAGCCGAAGGCATCGAGATCGATCAGATCGAACGTGCGCTGCTCGAGATAGGCCTGGCGCAACAGCACCTCCGCCGGCAGCGAGCGTTGCTCCACAAGCAAAGCCTCCGGGCCCCCACCGCCGCCGTGCAGGCGGGCGAGGTTGGCGCGCAGCAGCGCCCTGCGATCGGCATCGGCGTCATTGACCCAGAGCTCGAGGGGGCCGCTCCTGGGAAGCGACGCCTCCAGTCCCCAACGCAGAGCGCGGATGCCACAGCCGGCCATCAGATCGAGCCAGCGGAGGGGGCGCTCGGGGGCCTGGCGCCGTTGCCAGGCCGCGAGCAACACTGAACAATCACGGGCAGGGCGCGACTCGGGCCGGAAAAACCCCGTTCCCAGGCTCAGGTCCGCAGCACCTTCGCGATAGTGAGAGAGAACTGGGCCCAGGGGCTGTGGAGGCGACCACTCACCAGATTGCTCCGAAGATTGCCCCGACGGCTGCATCCGCCGGTCTCAACACCGGGGCCGACTGGGGCGACAGCGGCGACTGGCACTGGCAGGGTCTGCGCAGTCACTGGCGGGCCCTCGGACCGGAGCAGGGGCATCCGCTGGTGCTGCTGCACGGTTTCGGAGCGAGCAGCGACCACTGGCGCCACAACGCTGCTCCCCTCGCCGCAGCGGGCTTTCGGGTCTACAGCCTCGATCTGATCGGCTTCGGCCGCTCCGACCAGCCCGGGCATCAGCGGCAGCGCCCGCTCGATAACCGTCTCTGGGGTCGCCAGGTGAACGCCTTCCTCGAGCAGGTGGTGGATGCGCCGGCGAGGGGGCCGGCGGTGCTGGTGGGCCATTCGCTCGGCGGGCTCACCGCCCTCACCGCTGCGGTGCTCCGCCCCGACCTGGTGGCGGCGGTGGCGGCGGCGCCGCTGCCCGATCCTGCCCTGATCCAACCGCTGCCCCTGCGGCGTCCCAGGCGCTGGCGGCGCCTTCGCCGGCCGCTGGTGGTGCTGGCGATGCGTCTCTTACCCCTGGAACTGCTCCTGCCCGTGATCAGCCGCACCAGGCTGTTGCAGCTGGGCCTGCAGGGGGCCTACCGGCGCTCGATCCGTCACGACCGGGAGCTGCAGCACCTGATCGCCCGACCGGCGCAACGCAGGAGTGCCGCCCGCGCCCTGCGGGCGATGAGCATCGGCATGGCTTTGCGTCCGCGAGGCGCCACCGCACCAGCCCTGCTGGAACAACTCGCCGAGCAGAAGCAGGTCCCCCCCCTGCTGCTGCTCTGGGGCCGGCAGGATCGCTTCGTGCCTCTGTTGATCGGCGAACGTCTGCAGCGCCAGCACCCCTGGCTCGAGCTGGCGGTGGTGGAGGAGAGCGGCCACTGCCCCCACGATGAACGGCCCGAGGCATTCCACGCCACGGTGCTGGCCTGGCTGGACCGTAGTTTGGATGCCATCAACACTCCTGTGGGACCTGTTCGAGGGGCATGAAGCACACCCTGTCCGTGCTGGTGGAAGACGAATCCGGCGCCCTCAGCCGCATCGCCGGCCTGTTCGCCCGCCGGGGCTTCAACATCGACAGCCTGGCCGTGGGGCCGGCGGAATCCGATGGTCGCTCCCGGCTGACGATGGTGGTGGACGGCGATGACCACACCCTGCAACAGATGACCCAGCAGCTCGACAAGCTGGTGAATGTGCTGCAGGTGCTCGATCTCTCGCAGATTCCAGCGGTGGAGAGGGAACTGATGCTGCTGAAAGTGGCCGCCCCGGCGGAGCAGCGCAGCGCCATCTTCGACCTGGTGCAGGTGTTCCGCGCCAAGGTGGTGGACGTGGCCGATGAAGCCCTCACCCTGGAAGTGGTGGGTGATCCGGGCAAGCTGGTGGCCCTGGAACGGTTGATGGCTCCCTACGGCATTCTCGAGATCGCCCGCACGGGGAAAGTGGCCCTGGAGAGGGCCTCCGGTGTGAACACGGAACTGTTGAAAGCGGCCATCAGCGGCAACCGGGTGCCGGCCTGACGCGATCGCCTGAACCGATCAGGGCTTGAGCAGTTCGGCTTTGATGATTGTGTCGTCCTGCTGGATCGCATCCACCACCTCCATGCCCTGGGTCACCCGCCCGAACACGGCGTAGCGACCATCCAGTTCCGGCAGGGGCCGGAGGGCGATATAGAACTGGGCGCTGGCGGAATCGGGTGCCTGGGAGCGAGCCATCGCCAGGGCACCACGCTCATGGGCGAGTTCGATCTCCAGCAGATCGGTGGGATTGGTGCTGACGCGGCCGTAGCGGGGTTGGTCCTCACCGCGGAATTTCACCTCCAGCGGAATGAAGCGGGCCTGCCCCGTGGCGGGATCCACAAAGCTGCCGGTGCCGTAGCTGTTTTTGGGGGTCTTGGGATCGCTCGAAGCAGGATCGCCTCCCTGCACCACGAAGGGAACGGGTTCCCGCACCACCCGGTGAAACACGGTGCCGTTGTAAACGCCGCGCTTCACCAGATCCACGAAGTTGCCAGCGGTGACCGGGGCGGCATCACCATTGATCTCCAGCGTGATGGCACCGCGATTGGTGGTCATCTTCACCGTGGCCTTGCCGGTGAGGCAGGGGCTGCTGGCCTGGGCGCAACCGGCTGGAACCGAAGCGGTGGTGGAGCGGGCACAGCTCACCAACAACGGCAGACACAGCAACAGACTCAGGGCCGAGTGGATCCAGGAGGGACGCTTCATCGATCAGAGACCTTCGAGGTTGACGCCGAGGAAACGGGCCAGTTCCGCCCCATCCTGTTCGAGCTGAGCCAGGGGGAGGGGCTCACCGACTCGGGTCAGCGGCATGTCGCGGCGCCCCTGCACGCGCAAGGACACGCGCCGGCGCGTGTTGAAGCCATCGCGCACCTCCACCTTCACGGCTTTCACGTCTTTGAGGGGAATCTCCACGCTGATCGGCTTGCGAAAGCCACGCCGGGAAATCGTGACCACACCGGCGCTTTTATCGAAACGGTTGGAGCCGGCACCCACATCGATGGCAATCACGGCCCAGAGGTAGGTGGCGAGCAGGGCCGCCGCGATGCTGTAGAGGCCCATCACGAGGCCCTGGGGAACGAACACCAGGCCGGCGGGGTGCCCCAGGGGCAAAAGATCGCGACCCAGGTAGCTGGAGAGCGAGGCAAACAGAAAGCCGATACCGCCGATGCTGACCATCAGCGCCACCAGCACATTGGAGAGGCGGCGGGATCCCACCACCGGTTGTTCGAGCAGATCGGCCGCCATGGGAGCCCTGAGGAAGGGACCATTGTGGCCTCCGAGCGGCGGGAGAAGCGTTTCAATACAACGGATTTCAGCTGCCGGATCTCGGCCTCACACACCACGTTGAGATTGTTAAGGTCGCCTGGTATCCCACAGCCTGCGGATTTCCGCACCGTTCACCCTCATGACGATCGCTGTAGGACGCGCGCCACAGCGGGGATGGTTCGACGTCCTCGATGACTGGCTCAAGCGCGACCGCTTCGTTTTTGTCGGCTGGTCCGGCATCCTCCTCTTCCCCACGGCCTATCTGGCCATCGGTGGTTGGCTCACCGGCACCACCTTCGTCACCTCCTGGTACACCCACGGCATCGCCTCCTCGTATCTGGAAGGTTGCAACTTCCTCACCGCTGCGGTGTCCACCCCCGCCGATGCGATGGGCCACAGCCTCCTGCTGCTCTGGGGCCCTGAGGCCCAGGGCGATTTCGTGCGCTGGTGCCAGCTCGGTGGCCTCTGGGCCTTCGTGGCACTCCACGGTGCCTTCGCCCTGATCGGCTTCATGCTGCGTCAGTTCGAGATTGCCCGTCTCGTCGGCATCCGTCCTTACAACGCCATTGCCTTCTCCGGTCCGATTGCGGTGTTCGTCAGCGTTTTCCTGATGTACCCCCTCGGCCAGAGCAGCTGGTTCTTCGCTCCCTCCTTCGGTGTGGCAGCGATCTTCCGCTTCCTGCTCTTCCTTCAGGGCTTCCACAACTGGACCCTGAATCCCTTCCACATGATGGGCGTGGCCGGAATCCTCGGCGGTGCCCTGCTCTGTGCCATTCACGGCGCCACCGTGGAGAACACCCTGTTTGAAGACGGTGAGCAGTCGAACACCTTCAAGGCGTTCGAACCCACCCAGGAAGAAGAGACCTATTCGATGGTCACCGCCAACCGCTTCTGGAGCCAGATCTTCGGGATCGCTTTCTCCAACAAGCGCTGGCTGCACTTCTTCATGCTGTTCGTGCCTGTGATGGGCCTGTGGACCAGCTCCATCGGCATCATCGGCCTGGCCCTCAACCTGCGCGCCTACGACTTCGTGTCGCAGGAGATCCGCGCTGCAGAAGATCCCGAATTCGAGACCTTCTACACCAAGAACATCCTTCTGAATGAAGGTCTGCGTGCCTGGATGGCACCGGCTGACCAGCCGCACGAAAACTTCGTCTTCCCTGAAGAGGTTCTGCCCCGTGGAAACGCCCTTTGATGCTGGTCTTGTCGCCACTGGCGGCAAAGACCTCGACTCCACCGGCTATGCCTGGTGGGCTGGCAATGCCCGTCTGATCAACCTGTCCGGCCGTCTGCTCGGTGCCCACGTGGCCCATGCAGGCCTGATGGTGTTCTGGGCTGGCGCCATGATGCTCTTCGAGGTGAGCCATTTCACCTTCGACAAGCCGATGTATGAGCAGGGTCTGATCCTGTTCCCCCACGTCGCCACCCTGGGGTATGGCGTGGGACCCGGCGGTGAGGTCACCGACCTCTACCCCTTCTTCGTGGTGGGTGTGCTGCACCTGATCAGTTCCGCTGTGCTCGGCCTCGGCGGCCTGTATCACGCCCTGCGCGGTCCGGAGATTCTGGAGAACTACTCCACTTTCTTCTCCCAGGACTGGCGGGATAAGAACCAGATGACCAACATCATCGGTTACCACTTGATCCTGCTTGGCGTCGGTGCGCTGCTGCTGGTGTTCAAGGCGATGTTCTTCGGCGGCGTCTACGACACCTGGGCCCCCGGCGGTGGTGACGTGCGCTTGATCACCAACCCCACCCTCGATCCCGGTGTGATCTTCGGTTATCTGTTCCGCGCCCCCTTCGGTGGCGAGGGCTGGATCATCGGTGTGAACTCGATGGAAGACATCATCGGTGGCCACATCTGGTTGGGTCTGACCCTGATCTTCGGTGGCATCTGGCACGTGATCACCAAGCCGTTCGGCTGGGTACGTCGCGCCTTCATCTGGAATGGTGAGGCCTATCTGAGCTACAGCCTCGGCGCCCTGAGCTTCATGAGCTTCATCGCCTCGGCTTACATCTGGTTCAACAACACCGCCTATCCCTCGGAGTTCTACGGCCCCACCAACGCCGAAGCTTCCCAGGCCCAGAGCTTCACCTTCCTGGTGCGTGACCAGCGCCTCGGCGCCAACATCGGTTCCGCCATGGGCCCCACCGGTCTGGGTAAGTACCTGATGCGCTCCCCCACCGGCGAGATCATCTTCGGTGGTGAAACCATGCGCTTCTGGGACTTCCGTGGTCCCTGGCTGGAGCCCCTGCGTGGCCCCAACGGCCTGAGCCTCGACAAGCTCCAGAACGACATCCAGCCCTGGCAGGTGCGTCGTGCCGCTGAGTACATGACCCACGCTCCCAACGCGTCGATCAACTCCGTGGGCGGCATCATCACCGAACCCAACTCGGTGAACTTCGTGAACATCCGCCAGTGGTTGGCCGCGACCCAGTTCGTGCTCGCCTTCTTCTTCCTGGTGGGTCACCTCTGGCATGCCGGCCGCGCCCGCGCTGCTGCTGCTGGCTTTGAGAAGGGCATCGACCGTCAGGCCGAGCCCACGCTGGCTATGCCCGACCTCGACTGATCCTGATCGATCAACTCGACGTTGCTTCAGCCCTCGCCGCAAGGCGGGGGCTTTTTATTGGCATCAGAAATTAGAGACAATGGTCATGCCGAATGCGCACATAACCGATTGATCCGAGCACAATAGCGTCAGGCAGCGAACGCTCCTACGGCGAAAAGAGCTGAAGCGAAAGGCTCATCACCACTGACAGAAAACGATAAACATGCGCTTATCGGCAAGGGGGCGAGTAAGCACAATCACAGATCCGAAGAGGCGCGGCGCCAAACAAAAGAAGCAACCCTCGTCTCAACATGAAGACGAAAGACTCATTGAGGCACAACCGCGTCCAGCTAACATTGCATTAACGCCAAAACACACATTCAAATCACTAACGCGACAGAGATGCTCAACCATAAAGCTAGTCTTTCTTTAAGAAAAGCAACCAGGACAACACTTACTGGGGCCTTCGCCTTTGGTCTTGTGAGCTGGATTGGAGCGATGCCGGCACGAGGCTCCAATCTAGTAACGGTCGAAGGAAAAGATTACGCCATTATATTTCAATACACTAGCTTCAATAATATCAGCACCATTCTGAGGTCTCAGCCATGGTGGGGGAACTCAACCGCTGCCAGAACTTTTGCAAGATCATGTTGGTACTCAGCATGCAAATCAAGTTCTGGCTATGTCATAGGAACGCAGTTCGCGTATGAAGATAGAGGATTTACGATTGGAACATGGGAAGCCTCGCCAGATAAAGGTATATCAAACCGCGGCCCCAGAGAGGGAGACGCTTGGCGTTACGCATACGTGGCGGCGAATCCAATCATTCCCACAGGAAATATCAGCGGAGGCAATGGCATCAATCTTACGTCAAATCTTGGCTCATTGATAACCCCAGAGTTCCAAGGAGGAACACTCACCGTTGACCAAGACAATTCAACCTACACACAAAATTTCACGCTGAATGGATCGACAACCAATACTATTGATGCTAATGGCAGGGTCTCAACATTCAGCGGAATCTTCAGAGACTCAAGCAACACAGCGGGGAACATCATCTTCCGAGACAGTTCGGCCCCCAACATTGCAAATGTGATTCGTTTACAAGGCCGGCACACCTATACAGGCAGCAGCACCATCGAATCAGGCAATGTGTTGCTTGATGGCGGTTCATTTTTCAAGACTTCACCAGTTACGGTGAAACCTGGGGCTCGCTTGGGCATTTTGAGCAGTACAAAGGCAGAAGCCGGCAGCACCGTTGTTGGAGGCCCAGGCTCCCGCAGCCATCTCGACATCAATGGAACCTTCAAAATCAATGGTGATCTGACCCTGCTCGAGCGCAGCCGCACGCTGTTCAATAGTGGTGATATTAGCGACACAAGCTTGGCTGCAGGAACCAGGAGCCTCTCTGTAACAGGCGTACTTACCCACAACGGTGAGAATATTGATTCACGAGGTGGCAACTACAGCATTAACACTGGTGAGCTCCGTGGAAGCAGCAACATCCTTGTCGACGGCGAGACCCTCACTCTCACCATCCAAAACGACTCCAGTTTCGATGGTGGAATCGGAGACTTCAATCCAGGCCAACAAGGTGGGGCACTTATTAAAAAGGGGAACAGCACACTTGTGCTCACCCGCGATCAAGGCCTGGCCAACCTCAGACAATTAAAGATCGAAGAAGGCCAGATCACACTGAATAACGGGAACAACGGGACGATTCTGCAAACCAATATTGAAAGCGGGGCTTCGTTATCATTGCCAAACAGTTCAGGTGAACTCACCAGCAACTCTCTCGACGTCAAATCCAGCGGAATACTCAAAGGAAATGGCACCATCACGGGCAATGTTCGCAACGAAGGAACGGTCTCTCCGGGTAACTCGATCGGCACACTCACCGTCGATGGCAACTATGTTCAGGGCGCGAGCAATCCGAATGCCAGCCTCAATATCGAGGTGGATGGCTCCAGCAGTGATCTCCTCAAAATCACCGGAGACAATCGCACAGTTCTCCTTGGAGGGAATCTCAACATTTCCAGCTACAACAACGCCGCTGTCTCTCCTGGGAAGATCTACACCGCAATCGACGTCACCGGTGACAACGCCACAGGTGGGGAATTGGGTCTCAAAACCAACCTCAATGTTGTCGGCTCCTCAGGCATGACATTCGTTCGTGAAACAGACCGCGAGTTCCGTCTCCTCGATCCGGCCTATTACGCCACCTGCACCAGCAACGATCCAGCCGTCCTACTCGGTTGCACCAAACTCCAGTTCGCTTGGCTGAAAGTCGATCCCGACACTGGCGTCGCCGTCAATCCCGATCGCCACAAGACACCAGGACAAAGCACCATCAAGGCGATCAAACAAACAGGTGGTGCCATCACCGCCGCTTCATCCGGTAACTCCTCCACCAACACCAACACCTGCATCGCCAACGGCGGCACAACAGCAACCTGTCAGCAGCAAAACAAACAAGGGTCGGGCTCTGGTGCTGCTAACACCAATTCCACCAACGTCGCCAAAACACTTGATGCCGGTTGGGCATCCCTTAGCGCTGCTGTCACCTCCGGTGTCACCGGCGGCTCCGCCATTGGCACCACCGGCTACACCACCAACCAAACCTCAGCGGCCTTGGTCACACCCGATTTCGCCAAGGTGATTGCTGCCTTCTTCTCCATCCCCACACGCATCGAACTCAACCAGGCGCTTCACTCCATCACCGCTGAGCCCTACGCCTCCATGCAATCGGTCGCACTGGAAGCCATCGAGCAGTTCGGGAAAAATTCCCTCGCGCTCACCGATCGCTCCGTTCCGCTCACTCACACCGAAACCTTCTGCAAAACAGACGACGGCACACTCATCCCTGCCGACTCGCCCGAGCGACCCGACACTTGCGAGGAGCGCACCAAAACCGTTGGTTCACGCTGGAGTCTGCTCCTTGATGGCACCAATACCGAGGCCACTCTCGATGGCACCAGCGATCTTGCTTCCCTCGATTACAACGTCTTCTCCACCATTTATGGCCTCCAATACGCCTTCTCTCCCGAGTGGAGTGCAGGTGGTGCCTTTGGCTACGGCCAGGCCAATCTCTACAACTACGAATACGCCAATTCGCGCATCCAATCCGACACCTATGGCGGCAGCCTCTGGGGCATCTACAGACCTTCCGCCAACTGGAAGTTCTCAGGCCTTCTTGGCTACATGAATCTCCAATACGACTCATCAAGGCAGATGAACTTCGGCGGCCTCAACCGCACCGCAGAGGCCAATTGGGATGGCAACGCCTTCACAGCAGCCCTGGACGCTCAATACAACTGGGCTCTCAATGGCGACAACAGCGATCCCGACGCCATTCGCATCAAGCCGCGCACCTTCCTCTCCTACGCCGTTCACAACCAGGGCTCCTTCTCTGAATTCGGCGCTCAGTCCCTCAACCTCGACGTTGACTCCCACACCGCCGACTCCCTCCTCTGGGGCATCGGCTTCACATTGGAAACTCCAATCAAGCTCAACTCAACCAATCGACTCATCCCAAGACTCACCGTCGGCTACGAGTACGACTTCATGGGTGATGCCAATGAGGAGCATCAACTCAACGCCTCCTTCTCTGAACTGCCAGCACTCGGCTCCGTTGATGTCCTCGGACAGAACCGTGGTGCTAACGCCCTCGATGTTGGGCTCTCCATCGAAATTGAAACCTCCGATTCCGTTTCCCTCTATGCCGGCGTCAACGGCGGCTTCTGGAGCAATGGCACTGAAGTCTCCTACGGAGGAGGGGTCAAATACTCCTGGTGAGCTGCGTCGCGGCACATCATGACCATCCGCAAGTGGCTGAGTGCGACCCGGTTCGTGCTCGCCTTCTTCTTCCTGGTGGGTCACCTCTAGCGCCCCAGCCGCGCCCACCCTGGCCATTCCCGACGTCGAATGATCGAAGGATTCATCCCCAACGATCGCCATTCAGCCCCTGCCGAAAGGTGTTTTTTTTTTTGGCTTAAACGCGAAGGCCGCAAGCTGATTAAGCTTTGGCCATGGCACTCCCTGCACCAACTTCAAACTCACTGGCAGAGCTGCGGAAGCACAAGCTTGAACAGCGCCTTGCGGAACTGCAGCAGAAAGCGGAACAACTGGTCGTTCAACACCGGGGAAGCAGCCTGTGGCTGTTTGGCTCCCTGGCGAGGGGAGAGCGATGGACTTCATCGGAGGCAAACAGGGCATATTCAGGCCTTAACCACGGAGCAATGCCAATGGCAACAGAGGCGTGCCGATCTGAAGCACATGGCCTCAAGCCGGGTAGCGATGCTGCATCTGAAGCGCCGTCCAGATCTCACGTGGTGTGGCATCCAGATCGGATCGGAGATGGTTCTGCAAGGTTCGTGCAGAGCAATGCAGTTCCAAGGCCATGGCCTGCAATCCGAAGCGATGTGCAGGGCTGGCTTTCAGCTTCTTTTGGACAAGTTGGAGAAACCGATCGGTGAGATCGGGGCTTGGCGGTGGCAGCGCGGAACTCCCCACCGCATCGCGATGGTTCACCAACGCCCGCCAGAACTCTCCTGCGCTGTGGTCGAGCCATTCGGGATGCAAACGTGCCGCATCGATCAAGGCACGGGCCTTTCGCAGCAGGGCCACCACCGTGGGCTGGCGCACAGTGCGGAAGGGATCCAGCAGGCTCGTATCTCCACCTTGGTCGGACCAGACCGCCAACAGCGCCCGTGGGAGGAGGATCGACACCCCACTGGAGCGCTTTGGTGTTTGGCCCTGCACCTCTGCAGCTGGAGCAATCCAGAGGCCCTGACCGGGACTGCTGATCAGTGGATCAGGCTGGTCCGCCTGCTGCTCCAGCGTTGTGCCTTGCTCCGGGATCCAAAGCACAGCGCAATCTGCACTTTGGCGTCGCAACAGCTCCAAACCTCCCCCATCACCATGCAGCTCCACCAAGGTGAGTGGGCCGACGTGAGCCACACGAATACTGGCTTGAAACGTCTCTTGGTCATGCGCCGTGCAAGTCACACGGCACTCCCCAAGCTGCTGCTGCAAGTGGTCGCGCCAATGCTCAAAGTTTGCGCTCTGCACAACGGGCTGGAAGCCACAGACTGGCGAGGACGTCATCATTGAAATGTCAATCTCCCCATCCATAAACGTATCAGCGGCAGGCTGAGGCCGATCACATTCGAAAAACAGCCCTCAATCCGCTCCACCAAAGCACCACCGCGCCCCTCCAGTGCGAAGCCCCCAGCGCATTGCAGCGGTTCACCGGTGGCCACGTAGGTCTCGATCTCTGCGGCGGTAAGCGGCGCGAAGTGTGAGGTGGGTGGTGATGGTGGCGAGGCGTTGCGTGGTCGGATATCCATGGATATCCGGAGCTGGTCACTCCCGCGCTGCACCCACCGCCAACAAACAATGCCCGGTATGCAATTCCCCCCAGCAGCCAGCCATCTGCTGCCAGCGGGCGATGGCCTCAGCCGCATCGGCAGGCTTGCCGAACACCTCCCCCTCAAACGCGAGCACCGAATCACAGCCCAACACCGCCGTGATCGAAGCGTCGGTGCAGGCATCGCGCACCGCTTGAGCCTTGGCCCGCGCCAGCAGCTGCACAAGCCGCCTGGGATCGGGATCCTGGATGGCCTCTTCGTCGCCAAAACCATTGATGTCAGTTGGGCCTCCCTTAGCGCTGCTGTCTCCTCCGGCGTCACCGGATCCGCCATCGGAACTACCGGCTACACCACCAATCAAACCTCAGCCGCATTGGTCACCCCGGATTTCGCCAAGGTGATTGCTACCTTCTTCTCCATCCCCACACGCATCGAAATCGAAACCTCCGATTCCGTCTCCCTCTACACAGGCGTCAACGGTGGCTTCTGGAGCAACGACAACGAGGTCTCCTACGGCGGGGGCCTCAAATACTCCTGGTGAGACCGTCACCGCTGACAACACTCCTCACCGCCGAACGCGACGGTGAGCGCTGCGCCGGTCCGGTACTGATGGCAGGGTTTGTGGTGGGCTTTGGTGTCATTGAGCTTGCCACAGGTGCGCTGAACCAGACCAGTCGCTTCAGCCTGCAGTTACTGGTTCTGCTGGTGTTGCAACTGATCGGCCCCATTCTCGTCAGCGTGCTGGCCATGGCCCTGCTGCTGCCCCGCTGGTTGGAGCGCGTGGTGCAGCAGGGTCAGCGAGCCTGGCGTCAATCCGTTCCTGCAGCAGGTTTAGTGGGACTCTTACTGATGCTGCTGTTTATCGTTGGCGCCATCGTTGGCGGGGTTCTCGTCACACCGCGGGCTGATCTGCTTCGTGAAACGACTGATCTGCTCTCTGGGATCAGGCTTTTGGGTCTGTTACGCACCCTGGCGCGTAGCGGTGTGTTCCTGAGCTGCATCTGCGCCTGGTGTCAGTGGCGGGCGTTGACCGCGCTCAGAAGCGGTCGCAGCGAAGCGCTGATTGTCAGCAATCTCTTGGTGGAGGGGCTGATGCTGGCCCTCGCTCTCAAACTGGTTTGGGTGTTGGTGTTCAACACCCTGGCCCAATGACCCGTGTGATGATGAATTCGATCGAACCCTCCCACCCCCGCGAACGCTGGTTGTTTCTGGGGTCCGGTACCTTGTTGCTGGTTGCCGTACTCTTCGGGCTTGCCCGTGAGCAGCGATGGGGCAGTCGGTTCGTGAACGTTTACCTACTCGCGAGCGACATCAGTGGTCTGCACTCCGGTGAAGAGGTGCGCATCTCCGGTTTTCCCGTGGGTCAAGTGGGTGGCTTAGAGCTCAAACCTGATGCACGCGTGCGGGTGCAATTGCGGATTGAGCAGAGCAAAGCCCGGCTGATCGGACCCAACAGCAGCGCAAGGCTGGCCCAAGAGGGACTCGTTGGAGATCGCTTCATCGACATCAGTCCTGATCCTCAACGCGTTGGTGATGCGCAGGCTCTTGATGGAAAAACCATCGCCTACGCCGAGCCCCTCAACCTCGCCGATGCCCTCGAAGACCTCGCTGTCACGCAGCAGCAACTCCAGGCCACCTTGCGCAACACCACCTCCCTGACTGCCAAGAACGGCGACATCAACACCACGCTCGCCGATCTGCGCAACACCCTGAAAAACACCAACACGCTCACCGCCACCATCGAACGAGAAGCCGCCGAGACCGCACCTGTAGTGCGCCGCTCCCTCGACAACGTGAGCGCCGAGATCAGCCAGGTAAGCCAGGAGGCGCGTGTGGCGGAAAAGGAAGCTCAGCAGTTGCTGCAGGAGTCGCGGCCTCTGATCACCAGCACACTCCAAGACGTGCGCGAACTAGCGCAGACCAGCCGGCGATTGCTCAACAGCCTGCTGGGTGTGATCGGTCCGCTGTTGGAACCTACCGACGGTCCAAGCAGTGCCAGTCCATCACCAGCAAACGACAACCAGCGCCCCTAACCTCAACTCATCGCTTTCTCGATTGATGGGACTGTCTCTGTCAGGCACCAGCACCGGCCTGCTCGCCGCCACAGCACTGATCAGCACAACCCTGGCAGGCATGCCTGCCTCGGCCCAGAGCAAGGGCATCACGTATCCCAAAGCCGGGGTGGTGTGCGATCAAGTGGGGCAAGTCTGCTACGACAGCTATGGCCCATCAATCGCGATCACCAAGATCTACTTCGGCCAGTTCGCCGCTGAGCGCCTCCGCCAGAACCGTCGTGGTTCCACCAACAACGACTTCCGACTCAGCTCCGGCCAGGCTTGCAGCATCCAGAAGCGCACCTGCTGGGATGACGGCTGGGGCGAGAAGAATGTGGCGCGAGGTTTGACCAAACAGCTTTTCAGTAGCAATCAGAGTGCCAGCAACGCCAGCTCCAACAGTGGAAATCGACAGGTGACGAGCGACACGGGCTACTGCAGCCTCAGCCAAGGTGGACGGCGGGTGTTCGATGGTTCCTGTCTGCTCAAGCAGGTGTCGAAGGGCGATCGCAACCGCTACAAGATCCAGCTCCAGAACGGCACGACCTATGTCTTCCAAGACAACGGCAGCGGCAACTACGCCATCACCGATTCCTTCGGTGGCAGGTGGCCGGTGACCTTCGTCGACCATGGCAACACCGGTGTGTTCCGCTTTGCCAACTACAAACTGGTGGCCACACAGAACAGCGGCAGCTCGAATCAGGAAGCCTCCGGTGCTGCCTTAGGCGCTGCAGTTGGCAACCTGCTGAACAATCTGTTCAAGTAAGTGCGTTGAGCTCCAGGCCATTGGCCATCACCACGCCGTGCTGCTCAAAACTGCGCAGCACGCGCAGCTGAAACTCCCGTTCGGTCACCCACTGTTCACCCGCACGGGTGATCAACAGCACCTCCAGCTGGGTGCCGAGCGGAGTGATCCGGCGCACACCGCGCAGGATCGGCTGGGAGAGCAAGCGCTCTCCCCAGTTGGGATCAGCGACAAAACGCTCGATCTCGTCGCTGATCAGGCCGATCGCCTGATCGATCGAGTTCTGCCGATGGGAGATCAACAGTTTGATCAAGCTTCCGGAGCGCAGTTTGGTGTGGTTCCGCAATTGACGGATGGCGCTGTTCTCCAGGGTGTCGACCCGCTGGTCGAGACAGCGCATATCGGTGCTGAACAAACCCACGTCGATCACCTCACCCTCCACGCCATCGATCTCCACCCAGTCGCCGATGGCGTAGCGATCCTCCAGCAACACCAACATGCCGGCGACGAAATCGCGCAGCAGGCTCTGAAACACGAAGGCCAGGGCACCGAGCAGAGCACCCCCAGCCACCAGGATCGAGGTGGATGCGGAGCGCACACCAGGAATGTCGACCGCAATCCACACCCCCACCACCAACACACAGGCCACATCCACCAGGCGATGGCTCACCCGTAGCAGGCTGCGGTAGCGCTGGTCGCGCCGGGCCCGCTCCTGCTCCATCACGTCGACATTGTCAGCCCATTGGTGCAGCAGGAAGGTGCAGAGCGCCCGGCCGAGCAAACCCAACACCGTCACCACGCCCACCTTGAGGATCGCGAAACTGGGCTGCAGCAGCAGCTCGATTCCCAGGGGCACGCGGCCGGGCAGCGCCATCACGCCAAAGCCCACCATCACCACCAGGAGAAAGAGCACTAACACCATCAGCACCCGGGTGATCGTGTGCAGCAGATGCAGGCGCAATTCGAGCTTGTGATTGCGAATCCCCCGCTGACGCTGATGCTGGAGCAGACAACGGCGCCGCCGGATCCAGGCCCAGCACCAGATCAGCCCGGCCAGAACGCCAAACAGAAGCAGCTCCACCGCCAAGGTGAGACGCCAACGCTGCAGGAGACGTTCCGGCGTAAGGATGCGACGGGCATGGTTGATCCGGCGTTCCAGCAGGGTTTTCCAGCGCCGAGCCAGTTCCTCACTGCTGACGCCGTTGATTTCGGCATCGGCCCGGGTCACCGTCATCAGCGGAATCTGGCGCTGTCGATCAGGAAGCTGGGCCTCCAGGATCTGATTGCCGGCGGCATCGGTCTGAATGCTGATCGTGAGCGGGTCATGGCTGAGCGACACACCATCCCCAGGCCCTGACGTGCAGACCTTGGCCTGCTGCCCCAGCAGGCTCTCCAGCATCCATTCACTCAGCCGCTCGCTCTGGCTGCAGAGGCGATTGGGGTCGTAGAGCAGGCGAAGGTTGCCTTCAATCACCGAGGCGCGCCGCTTGGCGCCAAGGGCGTCACCATCCCGCAGCACCGGGCTGGCAACCGTGAGGGCGGGCACGCCCAGGATGCGCACCTTGGCCAATTCGTAGCTTCCCGCCTCCAGCACTTCTGAGCGGGAGCGAGGCGACGTGGCCGCCGGTTCGGTGATGCGACCGGCATCGATCAAAGGGAAGCCGGTGTTAGCCCTCGCGCGATGCGGTGAGGTGCAGATCACCAGAGCCACCGCAGCCAGGAGAAGCAGGAGTCGTCTCAGAAACAGCGACACCGCAGGCACGGGGAGACGATGGCACTCTGATGGCAATCGCCTCGAGCGGCAGCCCATGAGCGCTCGGGCTCAATTCAGAAACTGAGGTCGAGCACGCTGTAACCGCGAGGAGCGCGGGGCTGACCCTGCTGCAGGCCGGGATCGGCAGGAGAGACGACACCACTGCCGAGATGGGCGCGGCTGTTGCTGAAGTAGGCCTGCTCCGCTTCGATGCTGGGGTCAAGAGACACTTCACTGCTGGCGGTGAGCACCACCGGCTCCATGGCGACAGCCTGGGGGGCCACAGCAGCGAGCAGCAGGGATGCGCCAACAAAAGCGAGGGAGAAGCGGATCATGGCCAGGGTGTGAGGAGGGCCTATCTCCGGATTAGCCACGGCCAGAAAAAAATGGCAAGGTCCGGCGGGCAGCGACCGCTCAGGCCTGCGCCAGCCCCACCCCGTTCACTCGAATTCTCAATAAAGGGCGTTTATCAAGATTCTTGCTATTGTGCGTTTATTGAGAATCCGCATAAGCCATGGCTGTAGGTGAGCAGGTGATCCGCGCCCCTGCGCAGCTGGGGATGCTGCTTCGCGATGCTCGGCGAGAACAGGGGATGAATCAGCAACAACTGGCACTCAAGGCCGGTGGCATAAGCCAGGCCAGGCTCTCTCAGCTCGAATTGCAACCGGGTCGTCTCACCGTGGAGCGCCTGCTGCTGCTCCTGGCCGCCCTCAACCTCGAAGTGGTGGTGAGGCCGCGACAACACTCCATCGAACCGGCCGAGTGGTGATGGGTAGACCCTCGAGGGCGCGCTCCCTGGCGGTGTGGATGAACGGTGAACGGGTCGGCACCTGGTTGTTGCCGGCTCGCGGGCCTCAGCAGTTCAATTACGCCGAGTCCTGGCTTCAGTCCAGTCAATTCCGCCCGCTATCGCTGTCTCTGCCGGCAGGGCTCGGGCGCTCGGCGCTCAGCGGACATGCCGTTGAGAGCTGGTTTGACAACCTCCTCCCTGACAGCGACACCATCCGCCGTCGAGCCCAGGCTCGGTTTCAGGCAGCCAGCACCAGTGCCTTCGATCTGCTGGCTGCCGTTGGCCGCGACTGTGCCGGAGCAGTACAGCTGCTTCCACCAGACGAGGTGCCCAGCGGCTTCGATCGCATCGAGGCTCGGCCTCTGAGCGACCAGGAGATCGGCCAGCGGCTGCGCGCCGTCACGGCAACGCCGGCTCCAGGGTCCCTGGGCCCAGAGCCTGATGAGCTCAGGCTTTCGATTGCCGGTGCTCAGGAGAAAACAGCCTTCCTGCTGCACGACAACCAATGGTGTCTGCCGCTGGGGAGCACGCCCACCACCCATCTCTTCAAGCTACCGATGGGGGTGATTGGTAAGGGCCAGATTGATTTCAGCAGTTCTGTCGCCAACGAATGGCTCTGCAGCAGGCTGCTTCACGCCTATGGCCTGCCGATGGCATCAACGGAAATGGCCGAGTTCGACGGCGAACGCTGCCTGATCGTGCAACGCTTTGATCGTCGCCTCCATACCAGCGGCGCCTATTGGCTGCGCCTCCCCACCGAAGATTGCTGCCAGGCCAGTGCCACTCCAGCTGCTCAAAAATATGAAAACAATGGCGGCCCCGGCATGGCAGCCATTGCCGAGCTGCTAGCTCAATCGTCAGAGCGGAACGACCTCACCACGTTCTTCAAAGCGCAGGTGCTGTTCTGGATGCTGCGGGCCATTGATGGCCACGCCAAGAATTTCAGCCTTTTCCTGAATCCAGGCGGCCACTTTCAGCTCACTCCGCTCTACGACGTGCTCTCAGCCTGGCCCGTGATTGGACGGAGAAGTGATCAATGGCCACAGCAAAAACTCAAGATGGCGATGGCCTGGCTTGGTGAAAAAGGGCGTTATTACAAGCCCTTGGAGATCACAGGCCGTCGCATGCTGCTCACCGCAAAACGGCTTGGCCTTGCCGACGCCTCAACCATCCTCAACAAACAGATCGTTCACACTCCCACTGCGATTGCCGCAGTGCAGGCCCAGTTGCCAGCCGACTTTCCACCAGCCATCTCCGAAGCGGTGTTCACAGGACTTCAAACCTCCGCCAACCAGCTTGAGCGCGAACTGCCGTAAAGCTGGGGCTAACCGATGCCCATGGCCAGGAGCCAGCGCCGCAGCAACGGCAAGCTCAGCCCGATCACATTCGAGAAACAGCCCTCGATCCGCTCCACCAGCGCGCCGCCACGTCCCTCCAGCGCAAAGCCGCCCGCGCATTGCAGCGGTTCACCGGTGGCGACATAAGCCTCGATCTCAGCGGGGCTGAGCGGTGCGAACTGGACGCGGGTGGTGATGGTGGCGAGCCGTTCCGCCTGCTGTGCTCCTGCAGCCAACAAACAATGCCCGGTGTGCAGTTCTCCCCAGCCGCCAGCCATCCGCTGCCAGCGGGCGATGGCCTCAGCCGCATCGGCAGGCTTGCCGAACACCTCCCCCTCAAACGCGAGCACCGAATCACAGCCCAACACCGCCGTGATCGAAGCGTCGGTGCAGGCATCGCGCACCGCTTGAGCCTTGGCCTGCGCCAGCAACTGCACCAGCTGGGCTGGATCGGCGTGATGAATCGCGTCTTCATCGACGCCACTCACCTGCACCCGATGGGGGATCGCCGCCTGCTCAAGCAGACGCCGTCGGGCTGGAGACGCGGAGGCAAGCAGGAGCACGGGCCAGCGTTGATTGAGGGCAGTCTGACGGGAACGCTGCAGGGAGCTCGAGATCCGACAATGGATTTGAGCGACTCCTGGCCGTGATCACCACCACCTCCTCCCTGCTCAGCCAGCGCGCGCTGCAACGGGCTCGGCAAGCGATGGCCTGTCTGCCCTTTACATGGCGTTTTTATCAGGTCCTCGAAGAGGAGGCACTCAGCAGCACGGCCCTGCTGGAGCGATCCGACAGGACGCAGTTCTGCCAGCAACCCCTCACAGCCAGCCGCATCGAAGACGATTTCATCTGGTTGATTCAACTGGGGGTGCTGCGCCGGGAGGTGGATGGACAGGGCCTGACCGAACGGGTCCGGCTCACACCGATGGGGCGCGAGTGCCTGAGGTGCTGGACCGGGGCCATTCCCAGGGCGTCGCTACCGCAACGGCTGCATCACTGGCTGAGGCGCTATCGACCGAGGCTGTGACGATGGAAAGTAGCATCTTTATGCTACTGATCGAGACTGATGGGAATAGAAGTCAGGTTGCGAAGGGCCGGTGGATCGGTAAGTGCCACGATCCCAGCGGAGATGGCGCGCCGGTTTCATCTGTCTCCAGGTGACCGGGTTCAGGCGATCGAAACTGAGCAGGGAATTTTACTATCGCCTTTCGATCCAGCCGTGGAGGAGGCCCTGGCACTCGCCAGCGCGGCAGCACGACAATTCCAGCCCGCCCTGCGAGAGCTGGCCCGTTGAGCAACACAGCGGAACCCCGCTGGGTCCCCAGCGTTGCCGTTGAGGCCATCCACCGGCAACAAACGCTCGAGCACGGAGGGCTCCAGGGCCTCAGAAGCCAGGCCGCTCTGGATGCCGCACTCGCCAGACCCCAGCAGCGCTGGAGCTATGGGGAACTGCGCACCATCCCGCAAATGGCAGCGGCCTACGCGGAAGCGATCGTGCGGGCACACCCGTTCAGTGACGGGAACAAACGCAGCGGCTTCCTCGTCGCCGTGGTGTTTCTCGGTCTGAACGGGTTCAGCTTTCAGGCCAGCAATGAGAGCGTGGTGTTGATGATTCAGAGATTGGCAGCTGGTGACCTGCCCTGGGAGGAGCTTGAGGAGTGGTTTGCAGGCAACAGCATGGTCACGCATTGACAGTCCCACCCCCCCTGATGGTTCTGGGCACCAGCAGCGGTGCCGGCAAATCGTTGATGACGGCCGCGCTCTGCCGGGTGCTGCGGCGCCGTGGTGAAACGCCCCTGCCCTTCAAGGGGCAGAACATGAGCAACAACGCCTGGGTGGATCAGGCCGGCGGCGAGATGGCCTACTCCCAGGCCCTGCAGGCCTGGGCGGCGGGGCTGGAGCCCCAATGCGCCATGAACCCGGTGCTGCTCAAACCCCAGGGCGACAGCACCAGCGAGGTGATCCACCTGGGCCAGTCGGTGGGCAGTTGCCGCGCCGAGCACTATTACCGCGACTGGTTCCGTCCCGGCTGGGTCGCGATCCGCCAGGGCCTGTGCGAGCTACAGGCGGCATACCCAGGCGGGCGTCTGGTGCTGGAAGGGGCAGGCAGCCCGGTGGAGGTGAACCTGCAACCGCGTGATCTCACCAACCTGCGCCTGGCCCAATACCTGCGGGCCCGCTGCATCCTGGTGGCCGATATCGAGCGCGGCGGCGTGTTCGCCCAGCTGGTGGGCACGCTGGCGCTGCTGCGGCCGGTGGAGCGTCCGCTGATCCGGGGGCTGCTGATCAATCGCTTCCGCGGCCGGCGCGAGCTGTTTGATGAGGGGCGCCGCTGGCTGGAGGCCAACACCGGCATCCCGGTGCTCGGTGTGATGCCCTGGCTCGATGAGCTGTTCCCCCCGGAAGACTCCCTCGATCTGCTGGAGCGCCGGGGCCGCAAACGCAGCGCCGAGCTGGAGATCGCGGTGTTGAAGCTGCCCTCCCTCAGCAACTTCTCCGATCTCGACCCCCTCGAGGCCGAACCGAGCGTGCAGTTACGTTGGGTGGACCCGGGCGCAGCGCTGGGGCAGCCCGATGCCGTGGTGGTGCCTGGCAGCAAGCAGACCCTGCGCGATCTGGAAGCGCTGCAGAGCAGCGACTTGGGCAAGCATGTGCACACCTACGCGGCAACAGGAGGAGCGGTGTTCGGGATCTGCGGCGGCATGCAGCTGCTTGGCAGGGAGCTCCTCGACCCAGAGGGACTGGAGGGTGGCAACAACACGTCGGGCAGCGCTCCAGGCCTCAACCTGCTGCCCCTGCGCACCGTCTTCGGCGGCAGCAAAGCACTGCGCCAACGCAGCAGCCAGGCGCTCTGGCCCAAGAACAGCGACCCCACTTCGGCTGCCAGTGACATCCGACTGGAAGGCTTCGAACTGCACCGCGGCAGCACAACTGCCCTTGAACCCTGCCAATCACTGTGCGCTGATGACGGGCTGGGCTGGGTGCAAGCCAACGTGGCCGGCACCTATCTGCACGGTGTATTCGAAAGCGGCCCCTGGCGGCGGCGCTGGCTCAACCAACTGCGCACGCGCAAGGGGTTGCCGATGCTGAGCGAACAGCAACCGCACCACAGCCGTCAGCGCGATGCCCTGCTCGATCGCCTCGCCGATGCCTTCGAGCAACACGTGAATCTGGAGCCCCTCCTGCAGCCATGAACGAGGTGTTGATCCACTGGCCCAACGGGCACACCAGCCGCTGCAGGCCGGGGACGGACTGGCTGCAGGCGGCGCGCGAGGCCGGTTTCTCGATCCCCACGGGCTGTCTGGGCGGCAGCTGCGGCGCCTGCGAACTCGATGTCAATGGCACCACCATCCGCGCCTGCATCGCCAGCGTTCCTGCGTCAGCATCAGGTCGTCTCACGGTGGAGCTGGCCACCGATCCCTATTGGTGACGCAGACCTCCACCCCCCACTCCCTGCTGCTGGGCAGCCTGCGCGCCCTGTGCGCCGGGGCCGCCGGTGGCGCCCTCGCCGCCCTGGTGGTGATGATCACCCTGCAATTTCAGGGCCGGATCTGGGGCCGTGCCGTGCTGCAGGGGCTCCCGAGCGAGCGCCCCTTGCCTTGGTGTCTGGCCTGGGGGGCAGGCCTGGGTCTACTGATCGCCCTCCTGCAACGGCAACGGGCCGGCAGCGCCCTGCCGGAGATGCATGAAACCCTGAGCGAACTGCGCCATCCCGATGGCCTGCAGAGCCGCCATGGCAGCAGGCAATTGCTTGGCGGCGCCCTCGCCCTGATCGGTGGTGGCAGCCTCGGACCGGAGGCATTGATGACGCGGCTCGTGGCTTTCGTCAGCCATCGCATCTGGCGCGGCGCCGATCGGGATCTGATCGCTGCCGCCATGGCCGGCAGTCTTGGCTTGTTTCGTTCACCATTGCTCGGTGGGGCCGCCCTGGCCGGACGCCGCTGGCAGCTGCTCTGGCGCTG
Organism: Synechococcus sp. RS9909; assembly: GCF_014279595.1. Lineage (NCBI taxonomy): Bacteria > Bacillati > Cyanobacteriota > Cyanophyceae > Synechococcales > Synechococcaceae > Synechococcus > Synechococcus sp. RS9909. The sequence continues at coordinate 794,045 of NZ_CP047943.1, read as the reverse complement.
GCTTCCCGCCACCTTGGGCGGGATGGCTGGCTTTGTGGTGTTTGATGGGCTCAGCGATCTGGGCGGTGGCCTGCACGGCGTGCCCTACGACTGGCCGACCGATCAGGAGCAACGACTCAGCGCCCTGGCCGCCGCGCTGATCGCCGGGCTGATCGGTGGCGTCTGCGGCCTGCTCCTGAAGCGCTGGCGCGGCTGGCTGCAGCGGCTCAATCTGGTGGAGCGCTGCTGGTGGTGTCCGGTGATCACCGGGCTGGCGCTGGGGGTCTGCCTCTGGGCCTTACCTCTCGCCCCGTTCTCCGGGGAGGAGCAGCTTCGACCGCTGGTGCTGGGCCACTGGCACCTCGGCCCCTCGTTGCTGGTGGCCTCAGGTCTGATGAAACTGCTGCTGGTGGGCGGCTGCCTCGAAACCGGTTGGCGTGGCGGCCAGTTCTTTCCGGTGATCCTGGCCAGCAGTGCGATCGGCATGGGGCTGCATCAATGGCTGCCTGCGATCGGTGGGATGGAGAGTTGGTGCTCGGGAGTGGTTGGGGGAAGCCTGGGAACCTTGCTGGCCTCACCCCTGTTGGGATTGATCCTGGGGCTCACCCTGCTGCAGGGGCATGGCGCCGGCGCTCTGGTGATCGGCCTGCTGGTGGGAACGATGCTGCAGAACAAGCGTTGATGGGGTGGCTCGCAGGGCTGATCGCCGCCCTGGCCTGGACGTTGGCCAGCAGTCTCTGGCGCGGCCTAGCCACCTCCCTCACCGCCCTGCAGCTGAATGGACTCAAAAACGGCATCGCCTGCCTGCTGCTGCTGCCCGTGCTGCTGACCCTGCCCTGGATGCACCAGCCCGCAAGCTTGGTGTTACTGCTGCTCAGTGGCGGGGTGGGCATCGCCCTCGGCGATAGTTTCTATCTCGCCGCCCTGCGCCGTCTCGGCACCCGCCGCACCCTCACGGTGGAATCCCTGGCACCGATCGCTGCCGCCATCGGCGGTGTGGTGGGCCTGGGGGAACACCTGCCCCATCAGGCCTGGATCGGCGCGGGCCTGGTGACGGTGTCGGTGCTGGTGGTGGCGCGGCAGGCCCCACCAGAGGCGACGGTGCAGCGCGATCAATCGGCGACAAGCCAACGTCTGGGATTGATCTGCGCTGTTCTGGCGGTGCTCTGCGGCGTCAGCGGCGCCGCCCTCTCGCGCAGCGTGCTGATCAACAGCGATCTGACCCCATTACAGAGTGCCGCCACCCGCCTGTTGGGCGGATTGGTGCTCCTGCTGCCCTGGCTGCGCTTCAACACCCCCTGGGCCAGGCCACGCCCCCGCCGCGCCCGCTGGCCCAGGGTGCTTCTGGCGACGCTGCTGGGCACCAACCTGGGCATCGTGTTGCAACAGGTGGTGCTGCAACGGCTGCCGCTGGGCCTTGGGGTGACCCTCCTGAGCACCGCTCCGGTGATGGCCCTGCTGGTGGCAAGGGCCGAGGGCGATCAGCCCCGACTGGGCGGCGTGCTCGCTTCCCTGCTGGCCGTGGTCGGCGTTGGCCTCGCCGTTCTCAGCTGAACCCTTTACGGTCAACCCATCGTTGAGTCGTTCATGAACGCTCGCCGCTGGCTGCTGCTGATCGGTGCGATCGGCGCCCTGATCGCGATGCTGGCCTGGATCGGCGAAATCGATCTGGGCATCGATGAATCCCTCCAACCTCCTGCGCAACAACAGTCGTGACGACAGATCAGGCCACCTATTTCGGAGCCAACGGCTGGTTGCTGGAGATCGGCGGCCTGCGGGTGCTGGTGGATCCCTGGCTCTGCGGTGATCTGGTGTTTCCGCCAGGCCCCTGGCTGCTGAAGGGGGTCATGCCCGAGCTGCAGCCGGTGCCTGAGTCGATTGATCTGCTGCTGCTCACCCAGGGGCTTCAGGATCACGCCCATCCGGACACGCTCTCGATGCTGAGCAAAAATCTGCCCGTCGTGGGATCGGCTGCAGCCGCCAAGGTGGCGAAGCGGCTGGGGTTCAGCTCCGTGCAGGCGCTCAAGCCAGGTGACCGCACAGAGCGGGGAGCCTTGCGGATTCGCGCCACCGCCGGTGCCGCCGTTCCAGCCGTTGAGAACGGGTACCTGCTCGACTGGCCCGGCGGGTCGGTTTACCTGGAACCCCATGGGGTGCTGGATTCCTCTGTGGAAGCGCGACCTGTACAGACAGTGATCACCCCGGTTGTGGATCTGGGTCTGCCCCTGGTCGGCAACTTCATCACAGGAGCCACCGTGATGCCGGATCTGATGCGCCGCTTTCAACCGCAGCAGGTGCTGGCGAGCACCACGGGCGGCAATGTGCGCTTCAGTGGATTGATCAGCAAAGCGCTGGAAACCGGCGGTGTCTCAGAGCTCAGCCCCGAGGTCACCGAGGGTTGCACGCTGATCACGCCCACCGTGGGCGAAGCCATTCCCCTCACCCCGAGACCTGGCTAAAGCGATAGAGATCGGAACAGAGCATCCATGGCGCTGGATCAGGCGCTCTGCCGTCTCGAGGTCCAAACCAAGGGTTCAGGCTTCACTCGCATTGATGGATCCCTCAACGAATGGGTCCGCAGGACGGAGCCGGTCCCCTCGGCATCAACGGTGAGCGTCGGCGATGCCTGCATGACGACGAGGGGAACGACGACATGCCGGCCCATATCCGCACCGCACTGACCCAACAGACGCTGAGCCTGAGTGTGGAGAACGGCCACCTGGTGCTGGGAACCTGGCAGGCCGTGTATCTCTGGGAGCACCGCGCAGCGCCGCACCGGCGCACGATCGCCTGCCACCTGATCGGCGACACCGAGGTGGATCTACTGACCGACCGCCTGCACGACAGTGCCGTCGACTCGCCATGACCACAACGAAACCGACAGCCAGCACATCCCGCGTTCTTCTGGCCGGCCTGATCGGCAACGTGATGGAGTGGTACAACTTCGCGGTGTACGGCTACTTCGCCACCGTGATTGGGCGTGAGTTCTTCCCAACCAGCGACCCTGCCAGCTCTCTGATCGGAGCCTTCGGTGCCATTGCCGAAGGCTTTCTGGTGCGTCCCCTGGGCGGTGTGGTGTTCGGCCGCATCGGCGATCTGTTCGGTCGCCGCCGTGTCCTCAACCTCTCGGTGATGGCGATAGCGATCCCAACGGTGCTGATGGGAGTGCTGCCAACCCATCAACAGATCGGTGTGGCGGCGCCGATTGCCGTGGTGGTGCTGCGGTGGATCCAAGGGCTGTCCGTTGGCGACGAATACACCAGTTCGATCATTTTTCTGAGCGAACAGGCTCCCCAGCGCCAGCGGGGGTTTTACGCGATCTAGGGGATGTGGGGATCTGTGCTGGGATATTGTGATCGGCGAGGGAACGGTGCTGAGGTGCTCGCCCTTCAGGTGATGGCTCCGGTGCGGGAAATATTCGGTCGCTACCGATTGCAGGTGTTGCAAGTGATGGGCCTGAACATCGCCAGCAGCGTGGGCTTCTACGCCGCCTTCGTTATGCCGTGAGCTATCTGGAAGACAGCGAGAAGCTCAGCGATGCCACGGCACTGAGCCTCAACACCGGCGTTCTTGGCATACTTCTTCTCCTTTATCCGATCGCAGCCTGGCTGTCGGATCGGCCTTACTGTGATTCGGTGCGCTGTCGTTCTTTGATCTGATGCACAGCGGTGATCCGCAGCTGGTGTTGCGCGGAGAACTCGGCCTCACCGTTGCCATTGCCCTGCTCGCTGGCGGCAAGAATCCGGCCAATGTGGAACTGATGCCCGCCGCGGTGCGTTGCACCGGTCTGGCGGTGGCCTTCAATCTCGCCGAGGGTTATTTCAGAGGCACCACGCCGTTGATCTCCACCGGGTTGATCAGTCGCACCGACAATCCCCTGCTGCCAGGCGCCTGGGTTGCTTTGGCAGGACTGATCACCTTGATCACAGCCGTGTTCTTCACCCACGAAACAGCTTTCCGGCCCCTGGAGGGGACACACTGAAAAGAGCCTGCTAAAAGAAGGCCATGCGCAGCTGGTGGCCATGAACCCCGAAGGTGAGATCTGGCCGGTAGTGCTGGTGGCGGCCAGCGTGGTGCTGCTCTGGATGATCCTTTCGGTTACCAGCAGCGGCACGTTTGAAGTGGTGGGTGCCGGCTGATGTGCCTTCTGGCTGCCCTGGGGTTGGTTGCGCCGAGGCTAATCCTGATTCTGCTGTGGGTGTTCAATCCTCTGTTTGTTCTCGCACCGTTTGAAGGTCTAGCGATCCCCAACCCGATTCTTCCAGTTCTGGGTGTGGTATTTCTACCCACGACAACCCTGGGTGTGTGCTTCGCGCATGCCTCATTCGGTGGAGTTGGCAGCTTCAGCGGCCTGCTGGTGGTCGCCATCGGCCTGGTGATCGATGCTGGCTTGATCGGGAACGGTCGTGGGCTGGCCAAACGGTAAAAGACTCAACTGGCCCTAATGCCCAGCATCTTTTGAACATTCATACCGAAAACAGTCAATGGAGCCAAGGAGACTCGAACTCCTGACCCCCTGCATGCCATGCAGGTGCTCTACCAGCTGAGCTATGGCCCCATGAACGGCGGTGATGCCCTTGGGCTCGTGCCGTCGTCGTGTCGAAGCTTACACCGCCGCAGGCCAGACCCTGCAAGCCATGGGCTCAGCCTTCAGACCTGACGCCAGACCGCCATGAGCTTGCCCTGCACCTGCACCTGATCGGCGGGCAGCTCGATCGGCGCATAGGCCGGGTTGGCCGCCTCCAACCGCACGGTGCCACCTTCGCGATGGAAATGCTTGAGGGTGGTGCCGCTCCCCGGCACCAGGGCACTGACAATCACCCCCTGACGCAACCGACTGGGATCCGACACGGGCTCCATCAACACCACATCGCCATCAGCGATGTGCGCTTCCACCATCGAATCGCCATTCACGGTGAGGGCGAACAGGCCTCTGGTCTCCAGCAAGGGAACGAGATCGAGGCGCTCCTGGACGTCATCAAAGGTCTCGACCAAGCCACCGGCCGCCACCGCTCCCAGCACCGGAATGCCGGAGGCCATGCCTCCGAGCAGCTGAAGCGTGCGCGCCTGCCCCTCCTGCCAGGTGATCCAGCCCTTCTGCTGCAAGTGGCGCAAGCGACTCTGCACAGGCGCCGGAGAGCGCAGACCCATCGCCTGCATCATCTGACGGATGGAGGGGCTGTGGTGATGACTGCCGATGTAATCAGCGAGCCAGTCATACAGCTCCTGCTGCGCAGAGGTGAGTGGCTCGGGGGATCCAGCGGGCACAGACCAGGCCATTCGGGGACAATACATTTGTACCTCTCAACATGCTCGCTGGCAAGCCCCAGCCTGAAGCCCTAGAGACCACCCATGAGGCAGGCCAGCAAGGCCTGCTGGGCATGGAGGCGGTTCTCGGCCTGATCAAAAATGCGGCTGGCGGCTCCCTCCATCGCACCGGCGCTGATCTCCTCGCCGCGATGGGCCGGCAGACAATGCAGCACGATCGCCCGTGGATCGGCCTCCGCAAGCAGGGCTTCATTGAGGCAGAACCCCTGGAAGGCCCGCTCCCGTTCCGCCTGCTCCTGCTCCTGACCCATCGACGCCCACACATCGGTGTAAAGCGCCTGGGCACCACGCACGGCTGCAATCGGGTCGCTGGTGACGGAGATTTCAGCACCGGCCACGGCCAGTTCGCGAGCCTGATCGAGCACCCCCGGCAGGGGCTCAAAGCCGTCCGGGCAACCGATCCGCACGTTCACCCCAAGCAGGGCGCCGCAGAGCATCAACGAGTGGGCCACGTTGTTGCCATCCCCCACATAGGCCAGCGTCTGGCCCTGCAGGTCACCAAACGCCTCCTGCAGGGTGAGGAAATCGGCGAGGGCCTGGCAGGGATGCTCCAGATCGGTGAGGGCATTCACCACGGGGATCGTGGCCCAGTGGGCGTAATCCACCAGCTCCTGCTGCGCGAAGGTGCGCACCGCAAGCACATCACAGAAACGGCTGAGCACACGGGCCGTGTCTTCAAGCGGCTCACCGCGGCCCAGCTGGGTCACCTGAGGGTTGAGGTCCACGGTCTGCCCCCCCAGGCGGGCCATCGCCACCTGAAAGCTGACGCGGGTGCGGGTGGAGGCCTTGGTGAAGATCAGGCCCAGCACCCGGTTGCCCAGGTCGATGCGACGATCACCGCATTTGAGCTGCCGGGCCAGCTCCAGCAGAGCAGCGGTCTGCTCAGCGCTGACATCCGCAGAGGAAAGGAAATCTCTGCCCTTTAGAGGAGAGAGAACGGAAGCAACGCCGGAGCTTGCGGCGACCATGGTGATCGTTCAAAAAAGTGTTATCGAGGACGGGAGCGCCTCCCGTCAAGCCTCAGGCGGCGACGGGAGCGTGTTCGGGCATGGCGCTGGCGGCGAGCATCTCCTTGAGTTCATCGCCTTCGATCACCTCTTTTTCGAGGATTTTCTGGGCGATGGTCTCCAGCAGCGCCATGTTGTGGCGCAGAATCTCCAGGGCTGTGTCGTGAGCTCGATCCACCAGGCCACGCACCTCGCGATCGATCGCCTGGGCCGTGGCGTCACTGACGGTGCGACGGGGGTTGTTGTTGCCACCGAGGAACCGTCCGCCGCCCTGTTTGTCATAAGCAAGCGGACCCAGTGTTTCGCTCATGCCGTAGGTGCCCACCATCTGCTCAGCGATATCGGTGGCGCGCTGGAGATCGTTGGCGGCCCCGGTGGTGATCTTGCCGAAGACGATCTCCTCGGCGGAACGTCCACCCAGCAAGGTGGCGATCTGGCCCTCCAGGTCTTCGCGGGAGTTGAGGAAGCGCTCTTCGGTGGGTAGCTGCAGCGTGTAGCCGAGGGCGCTCATGCCACGGGGCACGATCGAAATCTTGGCCACCTTGCTGCCACCGGGCATCAGATGGCCCACGATCGCGTGGCCCACCTCGTGATAGGCCACAACCTTTTTCTCGTCGTCTTGCAGCACCCGGCTCTTCTTCTCAAGGCCAGCCACCACGCGCTCAATCGCCTCACCAAGATCCTGTTGCTCCACTTTGGTGCGCTTGGCCCGAGCCGCCAGGAGCGCCGCCTCGTTCACCAGGTTGGCGAGATCGGCACCGGCGAAGCCACTGGTGGCCTGGGCGATGCGATCGAGATCCACCCCATCGGCGAGCTTCACCTTCTTGGCATAGATCTCGAGGATCGTTTTGCGACCGGAGAGGTCGGGGCGGTCCACCAACACCTGGCGGTCGAAGCGGCCCGGACGCAGCAGCGCCGCATCCAGCACCTCCGGCTGATTCGTGGCCGCCAACACGATCACCGGCTTGTCTTTGGAGGCGAAACCATCCATCTCCGTAAGCAACTGATTGAGCGTTTGCTCGCGCTCGTCGTTGCCACCCACCACACCCATGGAGCCCGAGCGGCTCTTGCCGATGGCATCAAGTTCGTCGATGAAGATGATGCAGGGTGCATTCTTCTTGGCCTGCTCAAACAGATCACGAACGCGAGCGGCGCCCGCCCCTACAAACAGCTCCACAAATTCAGAGCCACTGATGATAAAGAAGGGCACGCCCGCCTCGCCGGCCACCGCTTTCGACAACAGGGTTTTACCGGTGCCGGGCGGACCCACCAGCAACACCCCCTTGGGAATGCGAGCGCCGATCTCGGCATAGCGCTCGGGGGTTTTCAAAAAATCAACGATCTCCGTGAGTTCATCCTTGGCTTCATCCACTCCAGCCACATCGCCGAAGGTGACCCGCGACTGCTCATCGGGCACATACACTTTCGCCTTGCTCTTCGTGAAGCTCAGGGCACCCTGAGCACCACCTCCCATGGAACGACGGGCAAAAAACTGCAGCACCAGGATGAAGATCAGCGGCGGCACCACCCAACTGAGAATGGTGGTTAGGATGTTGGGCTTCTTCGGCGGTGCAGCGGCGAACTCCACCCCCTTGGCCTCAAGCCGCTGGGGCAGATCCATGTCGAAGATCGGCGTGGTGGCCAACACGGAGGGAGCACCCTCCTCGGGATTGGCCAGCTCGTAGCGAATCTGATCCTGGGTAATGAAGGCGCGCTTCACCGCACCGTCGTTCACCTGATCGATGAACAGGGAGTAGGGCACCCGCGGCACCTGCATGCCGGGGTTGGGAATGAAGCTGCTGAAGAGCAGCAACACCCCGAATCCGATCAGCACCAGGTTGATGATTCCGAAGCGCCGATTCGGCCTGTTGTCATCCTCACGAATCGGCATGGCGACAGTCGACTGGTCCCCCAAGCTAGGGGGACAACCCCGGATGCCCGCCACCGGCCAGGGACGGAGAACCGAACGCGATGAAGCCTCGCCTCTTCCATGCCCACTGGCGTGTCGGTGATGCCGTAACAGCGTGGAGTCACCCTGACGGCATCTGGACCAGTCGGCGCCTGCGCAAGGGTCATGGTCCCCTCAAGGGATGTCACTACCGACCGTTAAGCGCGATCGGCATGCTCCATGCCCTGATCCACCCCAAGAATCTGGAGCGGCTGGAGGTTCGCACCGCCCTGGCCTTCATCGTCGGTTCGGTGCTGTTCGTGATTGGATCCGACCATCAGCGCATCACCGACACCCTCAGCGTGGAGGTGTTCACCATCGGTTCACTGCTCTATCTGGCCGGGGCCTGGTGGCAGCTGGTGGAAGCCCGCCTGGCCGATCGGCACCTGCGTCGCCACGGCCTGCGCTGGGAGTGGAGTGGTCTGCGCTGCGCCGAAACCCAGGCCCTCGGGGCCCTGTTGTTCACCGTGCCGCCGGTCGTGGCCTGGCTGTGGCCCAGGCGTCCTCGCCGGTATGGCTGAGCCTGGAGGTGCTGCCGAACCTGATCGGGTGCATCCTGTTCGTGACCTCTGCTGCCTATGCGGTGATGGAAGTGGGGCATGGACGACTGCTGGTGTTCGAGCCGCGCCATCTCGCCTGGTGGATCACGGTGGTGAGCGGCAGCGGCTGCGTGCTTTTTCTGCTCGCCGCCCTGGCGGGCCTGCCGCGCCATTACCCGCAGCAGATGGTGCTCAATGGCGGCATGGCGGATGGAGCCACGGTGGTGGGGGCCTTCGCCTTCGTGTTGGCGGGGCTGCTGACCATGGCCGAATGCTCGGAAGATGATGTTTGAGCCAAAGCGCCGGAAACGCACCAGTCGTCGCAGTCGCGAACGGATTTACCAGCTGCTGCTGAGTCTGTGCCTGCTGGTGTTGGTGAGCTTCGCCTTCCCCTGGCTCTCCTGGCTGGGGACGGTGGGCTACTCCCTGATCGCCCTGCTGCTGACCCAACTGCTGGTGATCCGCAAAGCGCGGCGCACCATGAGCGATCGCCTGTTTCAACTCCTCGGCATCGTGGCCCTCGGTTCGCAACTGCTCTGGTTGATCACACCGCTGCGCTGGGTGAACACCGGCGTGCCCCTGGTGTTGAGCTGGAGCTTGCTCACCGGATGGAGTGTGGTGCGGCTGGTGAAGCGCCTGTCCCGCGAAACGCGGGTAAGCCGGGAGATGCTCATGGGGGCTGCGGCCGGTTACCTGCTGCTGGGCCTCACCGCCGGCTTGGTGATGAGTGCAGTGGAAACCATCCAACCGGGCAGTTTCGAACCGCTGGATCTCTCCACCGAACAGCTGCGCGGCACCGACACCACCCTGCTGCTCTCCCCCGGGTTGTTCGCGAAGATCAATTACTTCGCGTTTGTCTGCCTCACCACCCTGGGCTTCGGCGACATCAATCCGATGCTGCCCCTCTCGCGCATGCTCTCGGTGAGCACCGGCATCGTGGGCACCCTTTATCTGGCGGTGGTGATGGGGGTACTGATCAGTCGCTACACCGGTGAACTGGAGGATCGCGACGATCTGGACGACCAGGATCTCAATGAGCTCTGAACGGGATGAGCTCTGAACCCAGCGGCTTACTGCGGCGGCACCAGAGCCTGAACCACAGCATCGCGTTCGAGCCGTTGCAGGTTCAGGTCTTGGAGCGGGATCACCTGATCGAGCGCGGTGAAGCCCAGATCGGCCAGAGGCGTCCGCGCCGCGAGGCCCCCCAGCAGTTTCGGGGCGATCACCACCGCCAGCTCCTGCACGCAGCCCTGCTGCAGTGCCGCCGCAGCCAAGGCCGGGCCACATTCCCAGAGCACCCGGTTACAACCGCGTGATGCCAGCTGCTCCAGCAAGGCCAGGGGTTCGCAGCGTTTCAGAGCCGTGCAGATGACTCCGGCGGCGCCAAGCGCCTCCAGCAACGGACTGCTCTCGGCATCGGCTGCTTCCACGGCTGGACCGTGGGCCAGCAGGGTGGGGGCCTCGGCCGTGGTCCAGATCCTGGCTGCCGCAGGCAGATCGAGGGAGCGACTCAGCACCACCCGCAACGGTTCAGGTGTGCGCAGTCCGCGGCTCGTGAGCAGGGGATCATCGGCACGCACGGTGCCGCCCCCCACAATCACTGCATCGCAGTGGGCCCGCAGGCGATGCACCCAGGCGCGTGCAGCAGCGCCACTGATCCACTGGCTGGCGCCATTGGGCAGGGCCGTGCGGCCGTCCAGGCTCATCGCCCACTTGAGAAGCCCCCAGGGGCGCCCGGTCTTGACCCGATGCACAAAGGCACGGTTCTGATGGGCCGCCTCGGCCTCCAGCACCCCAGGGATCACCTCCAGGCCGGCATCGCGCAGGCGCTGCAGGCCACCGCCGGCCATGCGGGGATCGGGATCGGTGAGCGCCACCACCACCCGGCGGATCCCGGCAGCAATCACCGCCTCCACACAGGGAGGGGTGCGGCCGTGATGGCAGCAAGGCTCCAGGGTGACCACGAGCGTGCCGCCGCGGGCAGCCTCCCCCGCCTGAACGAGTGCACCGACTTCCGCATGGGGTTTGCCGGCACGTGCGTGATATCCCTCCCCCACCAACGTGCCGTGGGCGTCGAGCACCACCGCTCCCACTAAGGGGTTGGGGCTCGTCTGGCCTTCCACGAGGGCCGCCAGCTGCAAGGCGCGGCGCATCCAAGGAATCCAGCGCTCGATCAACAAGACCCAGAGACCACAAGCCAGCCACCATCATGAAAGACGAGGCCCAAATCGACTTAGTCGACTAACCTTGAATCCAGGTTGGAGTCGGGCGTCATGCGCAAGGTGAACATGCACGAAGCCAAAACCCACCTTTCACGTCTGGTGGATGAAGCTGCTGCAGGAGAGAGCTTTTTGATCTGCAAGGCCGGGCAAGCAATGGTGCAGGTCACGCCTCTGGATGCCAAGGCATCGCAGCAAACAGCCAAACCACGACTCGGCTTGCTCAAGGGTCACTGCCAGGTGCCCGATGACTTTGACCAGCTGGGCAACGATGTGATCCCCGAATTGTTTGGAGGTCAGTGAAAAACGATGCAACTGCTACTCGATACCCACCTGCTGATCTGGGCGATGGGCTCACCCGAGAGGCTTGCACCAGCTTTGGTGGCCATGCTCGTAGACCCCCTCAACACACCGGTGTTCAGCGTGGCCAGCCTCTGGGAAGTGGTGATCAAACAATCGCTCGGCAAACCTGGCTTCGAGGTGGAAGCAGGGTTGTTGCGGAGTGCACTACTAGAGGGTGGTTGGCGAGAACTGCCCGTTCAAAGTCAGCACGTGCTGGCTGTCGCACAGCTTCCACCCTTGCACCGCGATCCTTTTGATCGGGTGCTTCTGGCCCAAGCCCAGACCGAAGGACTGCTGCTCGTCACAAGGGACGAACAACTCAGCCAATACCCAGGACCCATCCGCAGGATGTGATCAGCCCAGGGGCTCGCTCTGCACCTCACGCCATTCCCTCACCACGTAGGGAGGCACGGGCAGCTCATTGAACACACCAGGCAGGAACAAACGCAGCGGTCGGTTGTTGCTGAGATCGTTGAGCAGGGGATCGAGGCCGAACTCGGCAGCTGCCTCACGGCCATCGCTGGCCAAAACGGGATTGTCGAGAGTGATGTCGGCGAGCTGCCACTCCTTCACCCCGGCCTGCACAAGCAGCGGGGCGGGATGCTCGAGCCGCAGCTTGCCGGGATAGCCGACGATGCGCAGCACCACAGGGTTGCCAGGTTTCCCAGTGCGGTAGGCCACCGCCTGCCAGCTCTGATAGTCGAGATCGCGCAGGCTTTCGAGGCTGCGCACCATCGGCGCACCGTTCTCATCCTGATGCTCATGCACCTGGGCGATCGCCGCCCCAGGCGTGAGCAACACCAGCATCACCGCCGCCAGAACGGACACCAGCAGACGCCGCAACACACCCATCAAGCCCAGGACGAATGCCTCCCATCATCGGTGCCAGTCCGACGCGATGGTGCTGGCGGCGAAACCGATTACCCCCGTTCAGCCCCGGGAATCCGCTGCCAGTCGGTGTGGGTGGCCCAGAGTCCCCAGATCGCCATCGCCCGCAGGTAGTGGCAGGCGCGGAAGGTGTTCACCGCTGTGATCGCTTCGGGGGTGCGGAACTGCAGCCCGCCCGCATACACCTGGTTCACCACGGCGGAGGTGATCGCCAGGGCGGTGCTGGTGTCGTCCATTAAGCGGTAGTAGCTGGCGATGCCGAAGTTGATCCCCGTCCACACCTCGAGCGGATGGGTGCCTTGGGGATCGAGCGGGGTGCCATCGCGGCGCAGGCCGTTGGCCACCCCGAGGCTGCCGCCCTGGAACGCCTCAAAGCAACTTTCCTTCACGGCCTTGAGGGTGCTGCGGCAATTGGCATCACTCACCACCGCTGGCAGCTTCAGCAAACGTGCGTAGAAATCACCGCAGAGCTGATCGGCCATCACCACCGGTGTGCCGCTCTCGGCATCGATGTCGTAGTACTCACCGTTCCAGAGCAGCGTGTCGAAATTGGCGCGAGATTGCTCCAGCCAGGTGCTGAAGGTGTGCTGCTCAGCGGCGGTGTCCAGGCCTGTGGCCAACTGCAACTGCTGCCCCATCGCCAGGGCCGCCTCCAGGGCCGCAATCCAGAGGGCGCCGCAGTAGGCGCTCACACCCTTGAGCGGCCAGTCGTCAAAGGTCTGATCCGGGGCGCCGCCGTTATCAGGCAAGCCATCGTTGTTGGTGTCGAAGCCCTTGAGATAGGTGAGGGCTTCCACGGCCGCGGGCCAGCACTCCGCCAGAAAGTTGATGTCTTCACCGCTGGGCGACAACTTGAACGTGCGCCACACCTGGAGCACATAGTCGCTGGCCAGGTCTTTCCAAAGGTTGCAATCCTGATAGGCGGTGTAATTAGTGGCGTCCCAGGGGTTCTCATTCGGTGCCCCCAGATCGTGAGGGGTCGCCCCCTTCACCTTACGGTCGGCCTCCACGCGGCCTTTGCCCTGGGTGAAATACCAACCGATCGGCCGCTGGGTGGCATCGGCCGCGGGAATCGCCCGGGCAAAACTGCGCAGCACCGCCTTGTCGAGTTCCGGCCAGAGCTGCAGCAGCGCCAGGGATCCATAGAGGCGCACATCCAAACTTTCATACCAGGCGTAGTCGATGCACTCGAGAACGCCGAAGCGACCGTGGGGATCCATCGGTGTTGCCGCGCTCCACAAACTGCCGCCACTGCAGAGGTCGTAGAGCTCATTGAACAGCGCCATCCGCACCGGTTCGGGCAGATCACTGCGTTCGAGCACCGGCTGCTGCCAGGCCTCGATCTGCTGCCTCCAGTCGCGCCAGTCGCGCAACGCCTCAGCAGCGATCGCCGCGGCCTGATGGCCTTCAGCGCCGAAGAAATCGGTGTAGCGACGCAGCGCCTGGCTCCCACTGGCGAAACCGGTCACCGGCAGATCCCAGCTGATCACCACCGGAATCTCGAGGCTCTGGCCCGGCGCCAACTGACACTGCACCGCCAGGGCGGCACTGAGGGGATCGTTGTGGCCGCTGCGGCGGTCATTGTTGCTGTCGGGAATCGAACCGTCAGCGCGGAAGCTGCTCCAGAGCTCGTTGCCATCGCCGTGGGGATTCCAACGGCTGCAGCGTTGAATCGTCACCCCCGGCTGCTCTGCAGTAGCGATGCACCACTGGCCCTCGCCTTCGGCGATGGGATTGGAGACGTTCCCTTCCAGGACCACGCCTTTGAGGTTGCCGTCGTCAATCCAGCGGTTGCGCTGCCCATCGGTTGTGCCGATCGCCGGGGCGTAGTTGTGCTCCGGGCTGCCGTCATCACGGAAGTGCACCTCCGCGGAGGCATCGGTATTGGTGAACCAACCGCTGGTGTTGCGCCAACTCAGCAGCAACGACAAATCCAACGGCTTTGGGGTGGGATTGCGCAGCGTCCACACGAACACCGCCACCGGATAGCTGGTGCGTTGGTAGTCGCCGGGGAGGATCGGGCTGAAGGCTTCGCAGCGCACCTCGGCGTCATAGACGCCGTCGTAGTGGGTCCAGCTCAGGGGATAGCGGGCGGCATAGGTGCCGGTGCTGCGCTCAGGCGTGCTGGCGGGGTACCAATCCCAGGCGGCCAGGGGCTCACCGCCATCCGGACGCGAGGCATCGGCCTCGGGCTTTACCGCCAGCGCATGGGCGCGTGTGCTGCTGCCATTGCGCTCGAACAGAGCGAACTGACAGTCGGGCAGAGCGCCGAACCAGTGCTCACCGCCATCGAGGTGCCAGAGGTTGAAGCTGCCATCGGGAGCGCGGCCGAAGCAGCCCGCCCCAAAGCCCCCCAGGGGCATGCCGTGATTGGGGCCATCATCGAGATTGCTGGCGTAGCGCACCGTGTAAGGGCGATCCCAACCGAGGCCGAAGGGCCGGCTCCAGCTCGCCTCGGGCGGATGCCAGGGAGCGCGCCGCTTGTGGCGGCCCAGCAGCGAACGCAGAGCGGAGAGTCCGAGCGGGGCCATGCACAGGGGCCGAAAGTCGCCCCAGATTGCCAGAATTACGCCTCTTCACCATCCAACAGGGCATCGAGCGTCACCGCCGTGCGCACCAGGGCCTGGTAGCGCTGCAGCAGACGCCGATTGCGATCGAGCCAGCGGGCCGCATCAGCGGGTGCCTCGCCGCTGGACCCGGCACTGATCCCCACGGGACCGTCGGCATCCATCAGTTCCAGGTCGCCCTGCTGGGCGATCAGGGCCAGCAGGAGTTCATGCAGACGCTGACGCCGCTCTCGGCTCCGCATCCCCTGTTGCGCACTATCCATTTCATTCACCCCATGTCCTTCACCCCATTCCAATCGACATCGCCAGCGCCACAATGACGCCATGATCGAGGTGATCGGCACCGACGCCGGCGCACCCGCCAGCCTGGCGGAGCCGCAACAGCGTCTGCTGCGAGAGGCGCACTGGATCGCGGCGCCGCGGCGTCTGCATTCGGCACTCACACTCTGGCTTGGCGATCACCACCCGGCGACGCTGCTCGCGAGCGATTCCCCTCTTCAGCTCTGCAACCAACTCCAGGCCCTGCCGTCCAGCACGCGGGCGGTGGTGCTCGCCAGCGGTGACCCCCTCTGGTTCGGCATCGGCCGCACCCTGGTGGAGCGCCTGGGCGCTGATCGGCTCCGCTTTCAACCGGCACCGAGCTCCCTGCAGCTGGCCTTCTCCCGGCTCGGCCGCCCCTGGCAGGACGCCCAATGGCTGAGCCTGCATGGGCGCGATCCCCTGGCGCTGGCGCAACAACTGCAGCAACGGCCCAGAGCCCTGGCGGTGCTCACCGACCCCAGCCGCGGCGGCGTGGAGGAGGTGAGAACGATCCTGCGCAGCAGTGGGCTGGACACCGCCTATGCGCTCTGGCTGTTCGAAGCCCTGGGGCACGCGGACGAGCGGGTGCAGCAGCTGCACCCCCCGGATCCCTCCCCCAGCACACTCCATCCCCTGCATCTGGTGGTGCTCCTGGCGGAGCTGCCCAGCGCCCCGCCACCGGAACGCCTGCCCCTTTTCGGCCTCGAGGACGGCCTCTTCCTGCAGCACGACGACCGCCCGGGGCTGATGACCAAACGGGAGGTGCGCATCCAGCTGCTCGCCGATCTGGAGCTGCCGGATCGCGGCGTGCTCTGGGACCTGGGGGCCGGCACCGGCAGTGTGGGCCTGGAAGCCCTGCGCCTCAGGCCAGACCTGCAGCTCCTGGCGATTGAACGACGGGGCGGCGGGGCGCCCTTGATCGAAGCCAATGCCGAGCGGCTGGGGGTGCGGCCAGCGGCTGTGCTGGAAGGCGATGCCCTTGCCCTGCTACCGGACTTGCCCGGCCCCGACCGCGTGCTGCTTGGTGGGGGAGGGCGCGATCGGGCCGCCCTGCTGCAGGCCGTGCTCACGCGTCTGCGGCCCGGTGGTGTGGTGGTGATCCCCCTGGCCACGCTCGAAGCCCTGGCCGAGCTCCGACCGCTCCTGGAAACGGCCGACTGCCGAGTGACCCTCAGTCAGCTGCAATCCTGGCGGGGTCAACCCCTCGCCGGGGGCACCCGCCTGGCACCGATGAATCCCGTGCTGATCCTCAAAGGCACCAAGCCCCCAACCTGAGGCCCAGAATCAGAGGCCATCCGCCCCCGATCGCGATGCCGCGCCAGACCGACAAGCAGGTGTCTCCACTGCGCCTGAAGATCACCCTGTTGATCGCCGGCTTCGGGCCGCTGCTGGCCATCGGCCTGTTTCTGCAATCCAAGGGTTTCTTCGGCTGAGCGATGCGCACCACCTACGCCTATTTCGTTGACAACCTCAGCGCCACCCTCGAGGCGGGTGCGATCCCCACGGATGTGGTGCCGATCGGCGAGCTCAGCAAGGGTCAACGCGCTGATCTGATTAACGACGGGCGGGTGGTCGGCATGTCGTGCGCGCTGAACGATCGCCAGTTCGACGGACGGAACCTCTGGCCCCTGATTGCCGGTCTGTTGCCCAAGAGCATCGATGACAACAACCGCCTACAGGTGGCGGATTCGATTCTCAAGGCAGTGCTCACCTATCCGGGCGAATTTCTCAGCAGCGCGGAAACACGGGCCAATAGCCAAGGCGGCTACAGCATCTGGGCCCAGGATTTTGAATTTGCACCCGGAGGCCTCAGCCAGGAGGAGGTGAATCAGGTGTATGCCGGCGTGATCGCCGTGCTCTGGGCCGGTCGGCAGGTGCTGGGCGACGCGGCCAGGATCATCCCGGTTCCCTCCAGCAGCCTGTTCAAGAACCTGAGCAACCCCGACATCGCCACTCTGCTGAGCAGCTCCGGCCTGCTCGCCCCCCTGCAGTTATCCAACCTTCCCCTCACCAACACCCAGAAGGGAGCCAATGGCCAGTGGAACGTGCTCTCGGTGTTGCATCACAACGGCCTGATTGATGGCTTCCTTGGCCAGCAATACAGCAGCAACAACCCGGATGCGCTGCCCGGCTCCATTTCCACCGACACCCGCGCCTTCGACGGCCAGGACAACCTGCCCTACGCCATCCTCTCCTCGATTCAGCAGCTGCAGTCCACCAGCCTCGATGGCCCGCCCTGGAGCAGTCACTACGACGGAGCCATGCCCTTCCAGGCCGGGGTGTATTTCCCGGATGCGATCCCGGCGAACTTCAATCCCGC
This sequence comes from Synechococcus sp. RS9909, assembly GCF_014279595.1. Taxonomy (NCBI): domain Bacteria; kingdom Bacillati; phylum Cyanobacteriota; class Cyanophyceae; order Synechococcales; family Synechococcaceae; genus Synechococcus; species Synechococcus sp. RS9909. The sequence goes on along the minus strand of NZ_CP047943.1, from coordinate 776,608 downwards.
CAAGGAACTCATCCCCCAGCAGGATGGCCTGATCAGCAGCGCGATCGCCACCCTGCAGGACACGCCAGACGATGTGCTCCTCGACCTGCGCAGCCTCGAGCCCTTTCAACAACTCACCGTTGATGTGAACGCAAGTCGTGAGGCGGATTTTCAATCTCAGGTGGGGTTCTATGTGGTGCAGGATGCGGAAGGCGCTGTCGTCGATCCCCTCAGCGGCGCCCTGATCCGCCCTGGCGATGCCGGCTATCAACAGGCGGCCCTCTCCCCCCGCAACAGCGTGACGCCGCTGCAGGGACTGGAGGCCGAAGACGATGGCTCCAGCGACCGGCAGGACACCCTGCAGGGAGGCGCACTGATCGCCCCAGTGGTGGAAGTGCTGGAACCTGGCCAAGAGGCGATCTACTTCGCCTTCGCCGCCGCCAATGCCGATGGGTTCAACCATTTCAGGCGCCTCGGCAGCAACCGGATCGGCATGGAGGATCTACCCGGCGGTGGCGATCAGGACTTCAACGACCTGACGATGACGTTCTCATTCTTCGACGTCCGTTGAGGCGGACGGGCGTGGCGCCACAACTGGAGCGATCGACTCGATCCGCACCGGCAGGCCGACCCTGATGCCCAGCCGGGTCGCCTCACCAGCGCCGAGCTCGATCACGCCATCGGCGAAATCAGCCCGGCCGTTGCCATCCGCATCCGCCCAGTAGGACGGGCAAGGTTGCGCCCGACAGGTGGGCACATCGCGCTCAATCGCCAGCACCTGGCCATCGCGCACGAACACCATGTCGAGCGGGGCAATCGTGTTGAACATCCAGAAGCGCAGCGGCCTGGAGGGGCGGAACGGGAACCACATCCCCCGGAGCGGCGGCAGGGCCGGTCGCTGCATCAGCCCCAGGCGTTGCTCCTGGGGCTGATCGGCCACCTCAAGCAGCACGCAGGCATCGCGACGATCGGCCACGCACCAACGCGCTTCCAAGGGCAGCTGCTGCGGTGGCGACTGGGCTGGTGGCAGCTCCATGGCTAGGAACGCTCGCGTTGGGGCATGCCGTCGTTGAGGCAGTAGCCGCGGCCGCGGATGGTGTGAATCAGGCGTTTCTCGCCACCCTCCTCCAGTTTCTGGCGCAGATAACGCACATACACCTCGATCACATTGCTGGACGTGCCCTGCTCGTCGTTCCAAACCTCCCGCAGGATCTGCTCGCGGCTGAGCACCTCACCGCGGTGATCGAACAGGACCATCAACAGGGCATACTCCCGAGCGGTGAGCGCGACCGGCCGACTGCCGCGCCGGACCTGACGACAGGTGGGGTCCACGCTCAGATCAGCCACCTGAAGCAGGCTGGGCTGTTCTCCGCTGCGGGCCTGAATGCGGCGGTGCAGGCGAAGCCGTTGCAACAGATCACTGGTACCGAGGGACGAGAGCCAGAAATCGTCCGCTCCGGCACTGAGGCAGAGCTCGCGCGCCTCAACGCTGTCGTTCTCCACATCCAGCAGGATCGGCATCGCTCCGAAGCGGGCGCGCAGATCAGGGATGCGATCCGCCTGATCCAGGGCCAGGATCGCTGCCACCGGGGTCTCAGCCCTGGCGGGCATGGCCGCAGCCGCTCCCGCCGACCAGGCAAGTGGTTGATACCCGGAAGCTTCCAGGCGCGGCGCCAGAACGGCGGCGCCGGAGCCCACAAGCAACACCAGCAGTCCCGTCGTCATGGCCGATCCGGTTTGGCGACATGGGGCAAGCCCCAACCCAGCTTGTTGCGCAGCACCTGGAAAAACTCATGGTCTGAGAGGCGCACAAAGCGCACGGGGTGGTCACTGCGCCGGATCAGCACCCGATCTTCCGGCCACACGTAACAACCGGCACTGCCATCCACCACCATCATCAAGCGTTCCGGCGTGGCGGGAAACACGGTGACCGGCTCGCGGTCGCTGAACACCAGGGCCCTGGACGCCAGGGAATGGGGCGCAATCGGCGTCAGCTGCAGCACCGGGCAATCGGGCGTGATCACCGGGCCGCCCGCACTGAGGGCATAGGCGGTGGAACCGGTGGGTGTGGAGAGGATCACGCCATCAGCGGAGATATCGACCGGGGCATGGCGACCGATCGCGATCTCGAAATGGCACATGCTGGTGAGGGGCTCGCGATGCAAGGCCATCTCATTGAGGCAGAGCGCTTCCCAGCGACGCTGATCACCCCGCATCACGCTCACCACCAAACTGGCGCGCTCCTCGATCGTCCATTGCTGGGTGAGCACCTGCTCCAGGGCCCGATCCAGATCACCCAGATAGGCCTCAGCCAGAAAGCCCAGATGGCCGGTGTTGATCGTGAGAATCGGCACCCCCACCGGTGCCGTCTGGCGCGACGCCGAAAGCACCGTGCCATCACCGCCGAGCACGATCGCCAGAGCCATGCTGGGATCAAACCCCTCCGGCACGCAGGCGTTGTAGCCCAACAGGCGCAGGTGCTGGTCGGGATTGGCAAATCCCACCATGCCACCGGCGCTGCTGGCGCGCACCACCTCATGGCCACAGCGTTCAAGACGGGCCTGGATCGTCTGGGCGGTGTCGACCGCCAGCGGCTTGCCGTCATTGACGATCAGTCCGACCCGGGGCACCGATCGCATCCAAACAACAGCTCCGGCACTTTATGAGACTTTCCGCTGCGCTGGCTTAAGGCAGGGCTCAGAACTGCTCGAGGAAGCGCAGATCGCTCGTGTAGAGGCGGCGAATGTCATCAATGCCGTGGCGCACCATGCAGAAGCGCTCCACGCCCAAACCGGCCGCGAAGCCGCTCCAGCGATCGGGATCCAGACCCAGCCCCTCCAGCACCGCCGGATCGACCATGCCGCAGCCCATCACCTCCAGCCAGCGCCCGCGCCACTGCACATCCACCTCCGCAGACGGTTCGGTGAAGGGGAAGTAGCTGGCGCGGAAACGCACCGGCAGATCGCCGAAGAAGGCCTTGAGAAAGGCCATCACCGTGCCGCGCAGATGGCTGAAATCCAGGCCCTCATCAAGCGCCAGCACCTCCACCTGGTGGAACACCGGCGAGTGGGTGGCATCGACGGCATCGCGGCGATACACCCGACCGGGCGCCACGATGCGCACGGGGGGCGGAGTCTGCTCCAGGTGACGGATCTGCACCGGTGAGGTGTGGGTGCGCAGCAGCAGGTTGTCCTGGAGATAAAAGGTGTCCTGCATGTCACGGGCCGGGTGATCCGCAGGGATGTTGAGGGCCGTGAAGTTGTAGTGGTCGCTCTCGACCTCCGGGCCCTCCGCCACCTGATAGCCCAGGCCGCAGAACAGATCAACGATCTCCTCGGTGGTGGTGATCAGAGGGTGGCGATGCCCCACGGGGGTGCCACTGGCCGCTGCCGTGACATCCAGGGTTTCGGCAGCGATCCGGGCCTCCATCGCCGCGCTTTTCACCGCCTGCAGTCGTTGACTGAGCAGCTCCTGGACCTGGGTTTTCAACACATTGGCCCGCTGCCCCACCAGGGGCCGTTCATCGCCCGGCAGCTTGCCCATGGCGCCGAGCACACAGGAGAGGCGGCCTTTCTTGCCGAGCAACCCCACCCGCAACTGCTCCAGCGCCTCGGCATCGGCGGCGCTGGCAATCGCTGCGGCAGCGTCGGCTTCGAGGGCCTCCAACTGGTCGGTGAGCTGCTGAAGAGACACGGTGGCGCTCACGGCATCGGGATCGCGGCGACTGACTGTAGGCAGCCAGCACGCTTAGGTTCCCCCCAGAAGCCCCGGATGCCATGTCCCCGCTGCGGATCCTGATCAGCAATGACGACGGCGTCTTCGCAGCGGGCATTCGCGCTCTGGCCGCCGCGGCGGCCAGTCGCGGCCACAGCGTCACCGTGGTCTGTCCCGACCAGGAGCGCTCCGCCACCGGCCACGGCCTCACCCTGCAGACGCCGATTCGGGCGGAACGGGCCGATGAACTGTTTGAGCACGACATCACCGCCTGGGCCTGCAGCGGCACCCCCGCCGACTGCATGAAACTGGCCCTGTTCGAATTACTCGACAATCCGCCCGATCTGGTGCTGTCGGGAATCAACCACGGGCCCAACCTGGGCACGGATGTGTTCTGCTCCGGCACCGTGGCCGCCGCCATGGAGGGCACCCTGGAAGGACTGCCGGCGATGGCGATCAGCAGCGCCTGCTTCCAGTGGCGTGATTTCACGGGTGCCGGAGAGCTGGCCCTGGCGGTGGCCGAGGCCGCCCTCGCCGATGGCTGGCCAGACCAACTGCTGCTGAATCTCAACATCCCCCCCTGCCATCCGGAGGCGATGGGAGCGCTGCGCTGGACCCGGCTCTCGATCCGGCGCTACGACGAGCAGTTCAGCCCCCGCGTCGATCCCCGCGGCCGCTCCTATTACTGGCTGGCCGGTGAAGCGGTGGACGATCTGGAATCCGGCGGCGACGGCCCCCGCGACTGGCCCACCGATGTGGCCCAGATTCAGGCCAATGCTCCGTCATTGACGCCGATCCAGCCGGAACTGTTCTGGCGTGGTGGCCTGAGCAGCCTGCCCCGGTTGCAACTGGCCGATCAGCTGGTGCGCTGACGCCCTCAGGTGCGGTAGATCCGCTGCAGCAACCAGAGAGAGAGGATCAGGCCAATGGTGTGGGCGAACAACACCTGGGTGTTGCTCAACACCGAAAGCATCTCGATCGAGGTGATCGGGTAACCCACCAGGCTGCGAGCGCTGGTTCCCCCCACCGGTGATCCGAAGAAGCCAGGGGCCTGGAGCGACGCCTGCACGAACAGGCTGCCGGCCAGGCTCTGATAGCCCACAGAGGCGAGCACCAGGCCGAGCAGATCCGCCAGCAAGCCGCGCTTGATCAGGCGACTCGCCTCGCCGCGACTGGGTCTGGCGTTGCTGCCCAGGGCGCGGCCAAGGCGCACGGTTAGCCAGCCCTGCCAGAGGCTGAACAACAACACAAAGAACGAGAGCGTGGTGAGTGAGAGGCCGGGCCCGAGCCCCAGCGCCCGCTCGGAGTTGCGCGCCAGGCTGCCGCCGATGTTGTTGAACAGCAACACCCCCACCACCACCACGCCGAGGGCCGTCTGAATCCAGAACCGGATCCAGGCCATCCGGCGCACGCCCAGGGCGAGCTGCTGGAAATCAAGGCGATCGGCCATGCGCGAATGAACGGCAGTCGTCCAAACTTGGCACTAACTCCTGCCGGATGCACGGCCAGCCTTGATCCCCCTCTGCTCACCCCAGCAGGCCCGCACGCCATCGGCCCTGGCCCTCGGCAGCTTTGATGGCCTCCATGCCGGCCATCGGCGCGTGATCGACGCCGTGTGTGGCGATCCCTGCGGCGGCCTGCCGAGCGTGGTGAGCTTCTGGCCCCACCCCCGCGAAGTGCTGCATGGCGAACCCCGCCTGCGGCTCGATCTGCCGTCGGAAAAGGTGGATCTGCTCGAACCGCTGGGGATCGAGCAACTGGTGCTGGTGCCCTTTGATCAGCAGCTGGCCGGGCTGCAGGCGGAAGATTTTGTCGATCAGGTGCTGCTGACGACCCTGCAGGCGCGCCACATCGCCGTCGGTGCCAATTTCCGCTTCGGACGCGACCGCACAGGCGACACCGACACCCTGCGCAGGTTGTGCGAACGCGCTGGCGTGCGGGTCAGCGTGCTGCCGATCCTGGAAGACGACGGCGGCCGGATGAGCAGCAGTCGCATCCGCGCGGCCCTCGGTGCCGGCGACCTGGCCAGGGCCAGCGCGTTGCTCGGGCGGGCCTATCGCTTCAGCGGACGGGTGGTGCGAGGGCGAGGCCTCGGCCGCGAGCTGGGTTGGCCGACGGCCAACCTGCAGGTGGATGGGCGCAAATTCCTGCCCGGCCTCGGGGTGTATGCCGCCTGGGCCTTCCTCCAGGACAAGGGCGAGCGTCTACCGGCGGTGATGAACCTCGGCCCCCAGCCCACAGTGGATCCCACCTCCCCCTCGGCCGTGGAGGTGCATCTGCTCGACACCCGCCTCGAACTGGAAGGGCGGGAGCTCACGGTGGAACCGGTGGAACGCCTGCGCGGGCAGCAGCGCTTCTCAGGGCTGGAGGAACTCAGCGCCCAGATCGGCCTCGATGCCCAACGGGCACGTCTTCGGCTTCAGGCGCCGGTGGGGTAAGCGTTCGCCAGGCCCCAGACGATGAACACGCCGATCCCCCCCAGGAGCACGATCCCCCACACCAACACGTGCATGGTGCTCTCGGATCCACCGTTATCCATGGCCGCTCGTAGGCGTGCGATTCTGCCAAGATTGCCATGAAATCGATGCTTGCCGCTGCCTCCGGCGATCAGCGTGTGGCCCGGCTGATCGACGCCAACCTCGACCGGGCCCGCGAAGGACTGCGCGTCGTTGAAGACTGGTGCCGCTTCGGACTCGACCGGCAGGATCTGGTGATCCGCCTCAAGGATTGGCGTCAGCGACTCGGCGCCCACCACCACAGGGCCTACAAGGAAGCACGGTCCACCGCCACCGACAGCGGCGCCGGCCTCGCCCACCCCGCCCAGCAGAAGCGGGACCACGCGGAGCAGATCGTGGCCGCCAACTGCGGACGGATTCAGGAAGCCCTGCGGGTGCTCGAGGAATTCGGACGCGACAGCAACCCGGAGCTGGCGGCGACGGCCGCGGCAATCCGCTATGGCATCTACGACCTCGAGGTCACGATCCTGCAGGCTGGAGACCATCAGGAACGCCTGCGGCGCCTGCATGAGAGCCGGCTCTATCTGGTGACCTCACCGGTGCCGAACCTGGTGGCCCAGGTCGCTGCAGCCCTCCAGGCGGGCCTCTCCCTGGTGCAATACAGAGCGAAGGAAGGCCATGACCTGCAGCGGCTCGAGGAGGCACGCGCCCTGGCCGATCTCTGCAAACGGCATCAGGCCCTGTTCATCGTCAACGACCGGATTGATCTGGCCCTGCTGGTGGATGCCGATGGCGTGCACCTGGGCCAGGAGGATCTCCCCACACGGGAAGCGCGTGCCCTGATCGGCCCCCATCGCCTGCTGGGGCGCAGCACCCACCAGCTCGAGCAGCTGCTCACGGCCCAAAACGAAGGGTGCGACTACGTGGGCGTCGGTCCGGTGTATGCAACAGCCACCAAACCGGATCGCAGCGCACGCGGCCTGCACTGGGTGGAGGAAGCCAGTCGCCATGCCTCCATTCCCTGGTTCGCCATCGGCGGCATCGATGCCGGACGGCTCGACGCAGTGCGTGCGGCCGGCGCCCATCGGGTGGCGGTGGTGCGCGCAATCATGGACGCCACTGATGCCCAGGCGGCCAGCCACGAACTGCTCACGGCGCTGTTGTGATCGCTGCCGTGTTCTGACTTGTTCTGACCGCCCTGAACCGCGATGCCCACGCTTCAACTACAGGTGAATGGGGAGCCACGCCTGCTCAGCCCAGCCCCGGCCAATCTTGCCGAGGTGGTCGAACAGCTGGGGCACCATCCCCGCTTGGTGGTGGTGGAATTCAACGGATTGATCCTCACCCCGGATCGCTGGGACAGCCAAACCGTCCGCGATGGCGACAGGTTGGAGATTGTCACCATCGTGGGTGGTGGTTCCTAGAGTCGTTTTCAACGATGTGAGCCGCTGAGGAACGCATGCCGAATCCCCGGAGCCAATCACCGCTGCATCCATGGCTGCAGCGTGGCCTGTCGATTCTGATGATCCCGCTGTTGATCATCAGCGTGTTGATCATCCAGCCCCAGGTGAGCGAAGCCGCCAGTGGCGGCCGCATCGGCGGCGGCAGTTTCCGGGCCCCATCGATGCCGCGCAGCGGTGGACTGAACCGCAGCTACGGCGGTGGCTACAGCCGCGGCTATGGAGGTGGCATCGGCTTTCCGTTCATCATCCCGATCTTCGGATTCGGCGGCGGCGGACTCTTCGGCTTCCTGATCCTGATGGCGATCGTGGGGGTGCTGGTGAATGCGTTCCGTGGCGCTGGCAGTGGCGCTGGCAGTGGCGGCGGCAATGCGATCGGCAGCGATCGGGTCAACACGATCAATCCAGGCCCCGTGAGCCTGATCCAGGTGCAGGTGGGGTTGCTGGCGAGTGCCAAAGCCCTGCAGAGCGACCTGCGCCAACTGGCCGCCACGGCCGACACGAGCCAGGCTTCCGGCCTGCAACGCGTGCTTCAAGACACCACCCTCGCCCTCCTGCGCCAGCCTGAGCTGTGGGTGTACGCCAATGCGGAATGCGGCAGCGTCCCCTTCCGTGCCGCAGAAAGCACTTTCAATCGGTTGTCGATGACCGAGCGCAGCAAACTGCGGCAGGAGCTCACCAGCAACGTGGGCGGCGTTCGTTCCACCACGGGAGACCTGGCCCAACGCGGTGATGCCGACGCCACCAGTGAATACATCGTCGTCACCCTGTTGGTGGCGAGCCGCCGTCCAATGACGATCAAGCAAACCGAGAATGGCGAAGCGTTGCGTGAAGCCCTGCGCATCCTCGGCTCCACGGCCTCCAGCGACCTGATCGCCCTGGAGGTGATCTGGCAACCCGACGGCAGTGGCGATGTGCTCAGCGCCGATGAACTGGTGACCGCTTATCCGAATCTGCAGCATCTCTGAATCAGGCTTCAGGAAATCTTCCACTGCAAAGCGGCGCTTCAGGGCGGAAACCGACTCCGGCGCTGATTAGCTTGTTCAGACTTCAGCTATCCCCCCTTTGTCCGCTGCTCCACAACCCGATCCACGTGCCATGCAGTGGCAAAGCAACGGGGAACTTGATCAGGCCGATTTGTTTGAACTGGTGCGCAAGCTGCGCATTGTCGAATCCCCCTCCCACAGCAACGAGCTGTGGCGCTTGGGCAGTAAATACGACAAAGCCGACTAATCGCGACGCCAGCAGCCTTGCCAACCCCCTGAGCAAGCCCCATCGTGCAACCAAAGCTGCCTGCGCCATGGCCAGCCGCACGATCCAATGGGTGAATTCGCCTGTGTTGTTCGAGGCGATGTTGCGTTACGAGCAGGGCTCCCTGCCCCACTCCATGCGGCTGTGGGTGGAGCAATTGTTCGAGCTGGATGGGTCCGAACCAAAAGGCTCACTTCTCACTCCGATCGGCCACGACCCGCTCCACTGAGGAGCTGAGGATCCGCAGTGCAGCCATCGCTGCGCCGTAGCCATTGTCGATGTTCACCACCGTGAGGCCAGGTGCACAGCTGGCGAGCATGCCATCAAGCGCGGCGCGCCCTCCAGTGCTGACGCCATACCCCACCGACACCGGCACACCGATCACCGGCTGCGGCACGAGTCCGGCGAGCACGGTGGGCAGAGCTCCCTCCATGCCGGCACAGGCGATCAGCACCTGCGCACTGCGCAGCAGTGGCAACCGCTCGAGCAGACGGTGCAAGCCGGCCACCCCCACATCCACCATCAACGAGGCGGCGATGCCCTGGAACGCCAGAGCCAGCTGCGCTTCCTTGGCCACGGGAAGATCGCTGGTGCCACCGCTGAGGATGGTGACCGGCGCTGCTGCGTCGATCGCTTCGAGCGCGATTGGAACACTGCTGAGGCAGCGGGCCTGGTCATGCCACTGCAGGGCATGCCCTGGCAGCAACGCCGCCACAGCAGCGGCTTTGGCAGCATCGACGCGGGTGACCAGCGCAGGTTCGCCGCGGTTGTAGAACGACTCCAGAATCGCCGCGATCTGCTCCGCCGTCTTGTGCTCCCCCCAGATCGCCTCGCTGATGCCGATGCGGCGGCGGCGGTCCCAGTCGAGATGCGCTGTCGCCGTCATTGGGGCAGCAGTTCGCCTGCGTAGAGGAGCGGAAACGGATTGCCCAGACGCTGGCCGGTGGCCTCGCGGGCCAGCTGCTCAAAGCGCTGTTGCACAGCCTCTACCTCCTGCAGCGGAATCGCCTTCCAGGCCTCTCGGCTGTGCCAGCGGATCAGCAGCGTGCCTTCTTCGGTTTCAGGATTCCAGAGCAGATCCCGACCCAGAAATCCCTGCTGACGCGACAGCCAGGGTTCCCAGCTACCCCGCTCCGCCTCCAACCAGGCCTGCCGTGCAGCCTCCGGCACCTTCAGCTTGAGATGCTCGATCACGGCAACGTCGTCGCCACCCTCCGGTTCGGCGAAGGCGGCGAACCGCGCCTGGGCAGGGGAGCTGCACAGCACCATGAACAGCACAACAAGGCTCAGAACCCTACGCAGCCATCCATGAGAGGTGCGGATCACAGGGCCTGGAGCAGCGCGACCGCCTGAGCGGAGATTCCCTCTTCCCGCCCCTCGGGGCCGAGCTTCTCGTTAGTGGTGGCTTTCACCCCCACCTGCTCCGGTGCGATGCCAAGGCGCATGGCGATGGCACGGCGCATCGCCTCGATATGGGGTTTGAGCTTGGGGCGCTCAGCAATCACCACCGAATCCACATTGGCGACCCCCCAACCACGATCCCGCACCAAGGCCACCACCTGCTCCAGCAGCACCAGGCTGTCGGCCCCTCTCCAGCGGGGATCCTCCGGGGGGAAGTGTTGGCCGATATCGCCCAGAGAGAGCGCCCCGAGCAGGGCGTCCATGATCGCGTGCACGAGCACGTCGGCATCGCTGTGGCCATCGAGACCCAGGCCATCGGGATGCTCCAGCTTCTGGCCCCCCAGGATCAGGGGCCGGCCCGGCACCAGACGGTGCATGTCGTAGCCGTTGCCGATCCGAAGTTGCATGGGGACCTGGTCGAGAGCACCATTCTCGATGAACCGCGGCCCAACTGCTGCGCTTCCTACTGCTGCGCCTGCTGTTGCTGCTGGCGCCAGCGGGTGAGCAGATCGGGTCTGCGCTCCGCCGTGCGCTGTTCGCGCTGGGCCTGCCGCCAGCGCTCGATCGCTCCGTGGTCCCCACTGCGCAGCACCTCGGGCACGGCCATCCCCCGGAAATCAGCAGGCCGCGTGTAGTGGGGATGCTCCAACAGGAGATCGCTGTGGCTCTCCTCCACCAGGGAGTGGGCCGTCCCCACCGTGCCCGGCAGCAGGCGCACCACCCCGTTGATGATCGTCATCGCCGGCAGCTCACCGCCCGTGAGCACAAAATCCCCCAGCGACACCTCCTCATCCGCTAGGGCGCGGATCCGCTCATCAAACCCCTCGTAGTGGCCGCAGAGCAAAACCAATTGATCGCACGCCTCCGACCAGCGCTGCAGGTCGGCCTGCCGCAGGGGCTGACCCTGGGGTGTCATCAGCAGTACACGCCGCCGCCCACACACCGGGATCGCCTCAGCAGCGGCATACACCGGCTCCGGCTTCAGCACCATGCCGGCGCCGCCGCCGTAGGGCTCATCGTCGACCTTGCGGTAGCGATCCGTGGCGTGATCGCGCGGGTTGTGCAGGTGCAACTCCGCACGCCCCGCGGCAAAGGCCCGACCGATCACCCCCAGCTCCAGCAACGGCGCAAACGCCTGAGGCGCCAGGGTCACCACATCGAGGCGCAACCCAGCCATCCCCTCAGCCCTGAGGGGCCGTGACCCGGCGGATCTCCGAGCAGAAACTGGCCCGACGCGGTGTGCCGTCCTGATCCACCAAGGTGGTGCTGCGCAGGCGCAAGTTCGCCTTGGTGAACCAGATCCGCTCGCGCAGGCTGGCGCCATCTGCGCCGGGCACAGTCAGCTCCAGACAGCCATCGCCATGCAGCTGCCAATGGCCGGTTTGATCCGTCGGGCTTGCCGCCAGCGTCAACACACCGCCTGGGGCAAAGTGCATGGCAGCCAGCTGGCGCCCATCCGCAGCGCACACCATCAAACTGGCGCCGCCATCCGCCCCCTCCTGCGCGCTCTGCATCACCAGTTCTCCCCGCTCACTGCTGTGCCAGTCGTCACTGCCGTCGAGTTGAACAAGGCTGCGCAGGCTCATCCAGCGGCCGTCACAGAGCTGCAGGAACGCACCGAGATCAGCAGGAGGGAAGGGGAGATCGCTCATGCCGCCATCTTCTCAGCCGTGGGTCCCCCGCCTCACTCCACGCCATAGCCGAGTTCGGCCAGGCGCGCCGGTTTGCTGCGCCAGTCGGGCACCACTTTCACAAACAACTCCAGATACACCGGCCCATCGATCAGGGTCTGCATCTGCAGACGGGCACCCTGGCCGATCGTTTTCAGCATCGCTCCTCCTTTTCCGATCAGGATCCCCTTCTGGCTCTTGCGCTCCACCAGCACGGTGGCGAGCACGGCGGTGCAGGACTTGCCCTTTCCCTTCGACGGCATCTCGTCCACCCGATCGATCTGCACCGCCACGCTGTGGGGGATCTCCTCACGGGTCTGCAACAGCACCTGCTCGCGGATCAGTTCGGCCATCAACAACCGTTCCGGCTGATCGCTCACCATGTCGGCGGGATAGAGCTGGGGCCCCTCGGGCAAGCGAGCCGCAATCGCCTGCACCAGCTCCGGGCAACCGGCTCCACTCAGGGCGCTGCAATGGTGCACGGGCCAGTCGGGGGTCTCCAGCAGCTCCCGATAGGCGAGATCGGCCTCCGGCCTGCGCTCTGCGGGCACCCGGTCCCATTTGTTGAGCACCACCAGCACCGGCAGGCGCTGCTGTTGCAGCAACTGGATGATGAAGGCATCGCCACGACCAGGGGCTTCACACCCCTCCAGGAGCAGCAGCACCAGATCCACTTCACCGATGGCGGATCGGGCGCTTTGCACCAGGCGTTCGCCAAGGAGATGATGCGGCTTGTGGATGCCTGGGGTGTCCACCAGGATCAGCTGGGCCTCGGGGGTGGTGAGGATGGCGCGCAGACGGTTGCGCGTGGTCTGGGCCACCGGCGAAGTGATCGCCACCTTGTCTCCCACCAGCTGATTCACCAGGGTGGATTTGCCCACGTTGGGGCGTCCGATCAGGGCGACGAAGCCAGAGCGATGAGGGGTCTGGGAGCCGGGGGTGAGATCCATGGCTTCAGCATCGCTTGCAAGCGAACCCGTTGCCCATAGGCTGACATCCGCAGTGATGGCAGAGCATGAGCGCGCTCGAACCCACCTTTCAGCAGGCGATCGAAATCGCCGCCAGCTGGTTGCAACAGTGGGATGGGGAGGAGATCAGCGACGAAGTTCTGGCCGATCGGGTGGCGGAGCTGGTGGCCAGTCGCGATGGGGCTCGCGGCTTCTTCGTGGTGAGCCTCGCCGGCGACAGCGCCCTGATGGATCGCCTGCCGGAACCCCTCGTGATCCAACTGCGCGAAGCAGGAGAAGGGGTTGTGGACCTCACCGCTCGCAACCTGGCGATGAGTGCGGCGATGGTGGTGCACCATCGCAACAATGGCGACGACGCCCAGGCCGCAGGTTCGGAACGGGTCAATGCCCGCTGCTGCGAGTTGCTGCGTCAACTCGATCCCCACCAGGTGAAAGAACGTCTCGAGACCCTGCTCGAGGCGGCCCATCACAGCCGAGGCGACGACCTGGCCTTCCTGGAGCGCTGGGGCTACGACGAGCGGCAGAAGCAGGCGATCCGGGAAGCGGTGGAGGCCGTCGCCGACTGATCGAACCAGATCAAAACAACAACGTCATCTGCACCCCCAACACGAAGGCATCGGGCACCGCACCGGTGCCACTGGGATTGAACACGTATTGGAGGTTGGGCTGAATCGAAGCATTGGTGCCGATCGCCACCTGATACCCCAATTCGATCACCGACTCCCACACCTGTGGCGTGGGCATGTCCGAACTCCAACCGGCATGGGAAAACCCGATCACGAGCGCGTCATTCGGACGGTTGCGAAACACACCCTTCCCCACCCAGCCACCGGCATAGTTCACAGGAATGGTCTGCACATCAGGGTTGAAGCCATAGGCCAGGTTGGCCCAGAGACGACCATCCAAGGCCAGCCCCCCGAGCGTCAGCGGCACCGCCACCAGGCCATACACCCCGTTGTTCTGAGACGCGGTGCGGCCACTGTTCTCCAACAGAGGGAAATCCCAACGCCCCAACCAACCACCAAGCTGCAAACCGGGAGCCGGCAGACCGGACACATAATCGAGGTCTTTCTCATCCTCCGGCACGCGCTGCAAGCGGCCATCGGCCATCCACTTCAGGGGAATCGTGCCCGCCGGTGCGAAGGGGATGTCGAGTTGCAAAAACTGGGCCAGGCCATTGGAGGAGCTGATCTGAAAGTCGGCACCGTGATATCCAGGTTCAAATCCCTCCGGATTGATCTGATAAAGGCCATAGCGCAGCGTGCCGCGCTTGCGATCACCCACATGCACAACAGCGCCATATTGGTTGGCCGGATAGGCGGCGACGGGCAAGGAATTGGGAATGCCCCAGATCTGACCGCAGAAGCCATTGTTGGTGTAATAGCAATACAATGGCGACGAGGCGAAATCATCAAACGTGGCAATCTTGCCCAACTTGAGGGTGAGCAAACCGCTCTCTTGCTGACCGCGCTCCACCCAAAGGCCCGCCAGCCGAAAAGTCTGGCCATAGCCAAAGATCTGCTGCACGGCCAATGCATTGGGAATCTTCTGCGACAGGCTGGTGCCGGAACGCTGCGACAGATTGGCCACCAGTTTCCAGTGATCAATTTCGCCCCACTGATCAACGGGTCGCGTATAGCCGCTAGAATAACTCGTGTTGAGCGAGATGTTGTGGGTGTAGGTGGCCGTTTGCTGCAAACCACCGGATGGATTACCGTTGATTTCATTGACGTATCCCAGGGAGATCGCCATCCAATCGGGCATGTCCAGCCAGTTCTGCAGCCAGGGCTGGGGGGTGTTGTTGATTGTTTCCTTGGCTGGCTCTGATGCATCCACCTCCTCGGCGAGGCTGGGCGATGAACCAGGCCATGGCGCTCCAGTCGCCAGGATCAGAGCCAGGAGAGAGGCCCAGCGTTGGGGCCGAGGTGCCTGTGATTTTGACATCAGGGTCAGGCCATGTCTTCCAGCTCACGCCCCTTCGTTTCCCGCACCATGAACAACACGAAGAAGAAGGAGATCGCTGCAGCTGTGGCATACAAGCCATAGGCGAGCGCAGGCCCCGATGACTGGAGCAACACGGGGAAGGTGGTGGAAATGAGGAAATTAGCCAGCCAGTTGACGGTGGCGGAGAGCCCCAGGGCCAGGGCGCGGATGCGATTGCTGAACATCTCACCCAAAAGCACCCACATCACCGGCCCCCAGGAGAAACCGAAGGCAAACACAAACACATTCGCCGAAATCAGGGCCACCAACGAGGCGGCGCCGGTCAGCTGCGGTTCGCCGTTGACAATCGGAGCGCCGGCAAACGTCCAGCTCATCAATCCCAGGCTGATCGTGATCACCACGGAGCCAGCCAGCAGCAGGGGCCGCCGCCCGAGGCGGTCAATCGTGGCAATCGCCAAAAATGTGGTGACCACATTGGTGATCGACGTCACCACCGTGATGCTGAGGCTGTCGGTGGTGCTGAATCCCACCGCCTTCCAGAGAGAACTGGAGTAGTAGAAGATCACGTTGATGCCAACGAATTGCTGGAAGATCGCCAACAGCACGCCAGTCCACACCACGGGCAAAAGCAGGGAACGCTTCGAGAACAGATCCTGAATCTGTCCACCATTGCGATGGCCGAGGCTGGCCTGAATGCGATCAATCACCTCCTGGGTGGGTTCACCCAGAGTCTTGAGAATCACCTCGCGGGCATGCTCAATGCAACCGATCTGAACCAGATAGCGAGGGCTTTCGGGAATCCTCAGCACCATGCCGCCGTACAACAACGCCGGGATCAGCTCAGACATCAACATCCAGCGCCAGGCGGGCAGCGGGCCCACACTGGAGAGCGGCTCCTGATCCACCGTGGCCAGCACGATCACGTAATCAAACAGAAGCGCGATAAAAATCCCCACCACAATTGCCAACTGCTGCAGCGAACCGGTGCGCCCCCGCAAGTTGGCCGGAGAAATCTCAGCGATGTAAGCCGGCGCCAGAACGCTGGCAAAACCAACGGCCACACCACCGATCACACGCCAGATCACCAGATCGCGCAGCGTCGGTGCCAGGGCGGACCCGACCGCACTGGCGATGAAGAGCACCGCCGCAAGCCACATGCTGCGCCGGCGACCGATGCGATCCGCCAGCCAGCCGGCTCCGAGAGCACCAGCGGCTGAACCGAGCAAGGCTGACGACACCGCCAGACCGAGCCCCATCGCCGAGGCGTTGAATGTGGCCTGAATCGAGGACACGGCCCCATTGATGACCGCCGTGTCATACCCGAAGAGGAAGCCGCCCAAGGCCGCCGCAATCGCAAGCCGCAGGATGAATTGGATCCGCTGATCGGCTTCGCGGCGCTGAAGACTGGGGGCCATCCACTTGTCACTAAGCGCTCCTAATCCAGCGAGCCAACCTGGAAACGTCCGGGTGCTGTCACAGCCTGAAATGCAAAACCCCGGTCAAGCGACCGGGGTCAGAAGCGGAGGGCCGCCCGAGTGGGTGCCCAACCCACGCGAGATGGCGATCAGTCGCGGCGACCGCCGCCTTGCAGGGCGATGATCAAGCGCAGGATGAAGATGAACAGGTTGATGTAAGTGAGATACATCCCCAGAGCACCAGCCAGGTATTGGTCATCCCGGTACGTGCGGGGCATGGTGTAGAAGTCGACAAAGGCCATACCGACGAACAACACCGTGCCGAAGCCGGCGATGGCCAGGTTGGTGGCCGCAAAGATGCCGGGCACGAAGAAGCCGGCGATGAAAAGGCCCACCATGGCGATCAGCAGACCGATCAGACCGAGGCCGACCACGGCGCTGAGGGCCTGACCCACGCTGTCGCTCATCCGACGACCGGCCACTGAAGCCACCGCGAAGGTGATGCCGGTGGCCAGAGCGGCGATGCCGATCGAAGCGGCACCGGCAACGGCGATCGCCTGGACCACCAGGCCGGTGAGGGTGAATCCGGTGAGCAGACTGAAGGTGGCCATCAGCGGCAGGGCCGTGCCGTTGTTGGCCTTGTTCGCGGCGTTTTGAGCCACGAAGAAGAGGATGAACCAGGGGATGATCGCGATCAGAGAGATCGTGTTGAACGCCTGGAAACCGATCGAGGCCATGGTGGCCATCCCGCCCAGCACGCCTCCGGCTGTGAGCACCATGCCGCCCCCCACGTAGGGCAAGGCCTTGTTCACCACATTGGGGCCGACGAGGGCACTCGACTGGGCCTCGCGGATCGCTTCCTGGAAATTGCTGCTGGCTGGCATGGCGCCCCAGATCACATGACCTCCTCACTCTGCCAGTCCTGACGGGGCGGCGCTGGCTGCGTCGGTGCGGATCCCCTCATCCGCGCCGGGCGCGGCCTTTGTCACGACGGGCGTAGGCCTCCACCACCCGCTGCACCAAGGGATGGCGCACCACATCGGCAGCGGTGAGGCGACACACCGCCACGCCTTCAACGCCATCCAGCACCTCAGCCGCCTCCACCAGGCCGCTCAACTGCCCTGGAGGCAGATCCACCTGGGTGATATCGCCGGTCACGACCATGCGGGAGCGCTCGCCCAGACGGGTGAGCACCATGCGCATCTGGGCAGGGGTGGTGTTCTGCGCCTCATCGAGAATCACAAAGGATTCCGCCAGGGTGCGGCCGCGCATGTAAGCCAGAGGCGCCACTTCGATCACGCCTTTCTCGAGCAGAGCCGCCGTTTTCTCCGCCCCCATCAAGGCATGCAAAGCGTCATAGAGAGGGCGCAGGTAGGGGTCCACCTTCTGCTGCAGATCCCCGGGAAGAAAGCCGAGCCGCTCACCGGCCTCCACCGCCGGACGGGTGAGGATCAGTCGCTCCACCTTGCGTTCACTGAGCATCCGCACCGCCAACACCGTGGCCAGGAAGGTCTTGCCGGTGCCGGCAGGGCCAAGCGCAAAGGTGAGATCGTGGCGCTCCATCGCCTCGACATAGGTCTTCTGGCGCAGGGTGCGCGGCCGCAGCAGCTGCCCCCGTTGGGAGCGCGCCAGCACCTGCTGCCCCATGGCCTGATGGTCCTGACGGCGATTCGTATCGAGGGCCTGAAGCGCCGTCTGCAGATCCACCGTCGAGATCGCGTCTCCCTCTTGCCAGAACGACCGCAACAGCTCCACCACAGCTGCAGCGCGTTCGAGCTGACTGGGCCGTCCGGTGATATCTAATTGAAGACCCCGCATCACCAGGGAGACACCGGTGAGGGCCTCCAGCTGACGCAGGGTCTGATCCGAGGGGCCTGACAGGGCCAGCGCCGCCTCGGGATGGGGTAGATCAACAACGAAGCGTCCCGATGCGGCAGCTTCGGACATCAACAATCAGGCCTCGCCGCTCTCGCCGCCTTCGGCAGCGCCGGTGGCCGCCTCCTCAGCGGCGGCTTTGGCTTCGGCTTCAGCTGCCGCCTTGGCTTCAGCCGCTTCCTTGGCGGCCTGCTTGGCTGCCGCTTCACGGGCTGCCGCTTGCTTGGCCTTGCCGACGATCTCAGCCGGGCGCACCTTGGCCTCGATCAAACCACCTTTTTCCAGCAAGGAGCGCACCGCATCGGTGGGCTGGGCTCCCTGACTGAGGCGGGCACGCAGCCCCTCCGTGTCCAGACGGGTCTCCTTGGTGCGGGGGTTGTAAAACCCGAGCTCCTGGAGAGGACGTCCGTCACGGCGTGACGTGCTGTTGCAGGCCACAAGGCGGAAGCTCGCTTCCCGCTTCTTACCGAACCGCTTCAGGCGGAGCTTGATCATCGTGGCGCTGCGTGGATGGGTGGACGTCGGCGCTGATGCTGAATCGCGCGCCAAACAGCCACCATACCCTGCGACCCGTCAGAGCTCTCCGAAGCCTTTTTTCTTCTTGGCCGGGCGCTGACGGCGGGGCGGACCACCACGACCGCCACGGGCTCCCATGCCCCCCATGCCAGGCATGCCGCCGCCGGGGCCACCCATCCCTGGAAATCCCCCCATACCAGGGAATCCTCCCCCCATCCCAGGCATGCCCGGCATGCCACCACCTCGGGTCATCTGCTGCATGAAGCCGCGCATTTTCTGGAAGTCAGCCAGCACCTTGTCCACGTCGGCGGGGGAATGGCCGCTGCCGGAGGCGATCCGGCGCCGACGCGAGGGTTGGGCTGCGAGCAATTCCGGCTGCTGACGTTCGGCGACGGTCATCGAGCCGATCATCGCCTCGATCTTCTTCAACTGCTGCTCACCCTGTTTGAGCATGCCGTCATCGAGCTTGTTCATGCCCGGGATCATCTTCATCAGGCCACCGAGGGAGCCCATGCGTTTGATCAGACGCATCTGCTGCAGGAAGTCGGAGAAGTCAAACGACGCCTCCTGCAACTTCTTCTGCATCTTCTCCACATCGGCCAGCTCCACCTCCTTCTGGGCTTTCTCCACAAGGGTGAGCACATCCCCCATGCCCAGAATCCGGCTGGCCATCCGTTCCGGATGGAAGGGCTGCAGCGCTTCCACTTTCTCGCCGGTGCCGATGAACTTGATCGGCTGACCACTCACCTTGCGGATCGACAGGGCGGCGCCGCCACGGGAATCGCCATCGAGTTTGGTGAGCACCGCACCGGTGATCCCCACCTGCTCATGGAAGGCCCGCGTGAGCTCAGCCGCCTCCTGGCCGATCATCGAATCCACCACCAGCAGCACCTCATCGGGCTGCACGGCGGAACGGATCCGCACCATCTCGTCCATCATCGACTGGTCGATCTGGAGGCGGCCGGCAGTGTCGACCAACAGGGTGTCGAACCCCTCCTGCCTGGCCTTGGCCAGACCGGCACTGGCGATGTCTTCCGGCTTCGCCTCCGCGCCGAGGCTGAACACCTCCACCCCGATCTGCTCCCCGAGGGTTCTGAGCTGATCGATGGCAGCGGGGCGATACACATCAGCACCGACCATCAAGGCCCGGCGGCCCTGATCCTTGAGGTAGAGGCCCAGCTTGGCGGTGGCCGTGGTTTTACCAGCGCCCTGCAGGCCCGCCATCAGCACCACGGTGGGCGCCTGCTCCGCCCGGGCGAGCGGCGCATTGCCGCCCCCCATCACCTCCACCAGCTGATCGTGCACCACCTGGATGAACTTCTGATCCGGGCTGATGCCGCGCACCACGTCGGCGCCCACGGCCTTCTGACGCACCTCAGCGACGAAGTCCTTCACCACCGGCAGGCTCACGTCCGCCTCCAGGAGGGCACGGCGCACCTCTTTAAGGGCACCCTCCACGTTGGTTTCGGAGATCTTGTCCTGGCCCCTCAGCCCCTTGACCGCATCTTCAAAGCGGGCTGACAGCTCATCGAACATGGAAGGGGATCCTGGAAGACGCAGCTCCGATCGTAAAAAGCCGCCTCCAACCGATCGGCATCCCCCTCCAATCGTTTGGAATCACCGGGGCGGAACTCAGCCGGGGATGTAGGCGTGCAGGCGCCAGGTGCGGCCATCGCGACCGAGGATGTACGTCACCGGGAGGGTGGTGGGAGGCGTGCGTTCGATGACCTTGCCGGCGGCATCCAGGCGCTGATCGCTGTAAGCCACCCGGGCACGCAGTTCAATCCTCTGCGGGGAGCGACTGACCACCTCAACTGACGTGATCGTCGCCTCCACGGTCTGGCGGGCACCTGCCGCCGCATCCGCCTGCCGTTCGGCCTCCAGCTGTTGAATCAGGCCATCGCGGGCCACCGTGGCCAGCTGGGCGTCGGCCCGGGAACCCCCTGCCAACACACGAGCCTTGCGATCCAGCCACGCCTGCAACAGCGTCTGCAGCTGGGCCTCATTGGGGGCGTCCGCCTCGAGCGGCTTCAAGGAAGCTGGAGCCGGATCCGCCTCCGGCTTCAAGCTGGCCTGCACGGGCGTGGATGGCGGCGGTGTCGCTGGCGACTCCGACTCCACTTCCGATTCACGGCGCAGACCCACCAGGGCAAAGGCCGCCGCCACAGCCACCACAAGCACAAACAGCACCGATCCGATCAGCCACGGTCGGCCGACCTGAACGCGGGCAGGACTGAACCGATCGAGTTGGAAGCGCTCGCGCCAGGACGGCGTCGCCTCTCCATCCAGCTCAGCGCCAACCGCCTCAACACCACCCGCCTCAACACCACTGTCGACCGCAGCGCTGGGGGGTGAAGGGATCGCCAGGGGGAGCATGCCGTCAGGGTCGAGGGGGAAGGCGGGATAGGGGTCGGTCGGTGACCAGGTCTCCGCCGGCCCTCCGAGCCGGCGAGCCTGAACCCTCTCCAGGCGTTCCACAAAGGCCTGCACATCGCGATCCGCGAACCAGGCCTCCAGATCCACCGCATCGGCATCCACATCGCGGTAGCCGGGCAGCACATCCCGACGCAACCAGGAGCGGCAGTAATCGCAAAGAGCCGCCAGATCATCGCCGGGGTGGCGCTTGAGCCAGGTTTGCAACTCAGAATCGGCACTCGCCCGCATCTGGGTCATGGCGTGATCCACATCGCCAAGGAGCAGATCCAGACAGGCCTGAAGCGGATGGGTGTCGAGACCCTCCAGGGGGAGATCACGCAAGCGCTGACGCGCTTCATCGAGACGCTCGGGCTTGCGACGGGAGAAGCCGGCGGCAGAGCACGCCATCACCGCCAGGAACGCGGCATCGCTCGACCCCAGCCCCTGCCAGCGCTCAAACAGATCGATCTGCTCCTGCACGGTGAGAAAACGGCGGATCTGCTGGAAAAACAGCTCAAACTCCCCCTGGCTGAGGCCGATCTCACCCTGATTCAGACCTTCCAGGCCTCCCCGGTCTTTCACCAGCTGATCGAGAAGATCGAGCCCCTCGCTCCTGGCCTGCTGTTCGGACAGATCGCGACTGAGCAGGTCGAGAATGCGATAGGGCTTGAGCTGCTCCAGGCGCTGCTCCAGCACCAGGCGTTGATCCGGCAATTTGCCGACCCTGTGCAGCAGCTGAAGCCCCTCCCCCAGCAGCCCGGCAGCTGATTCATAACGGCGCTGCTCCTGATCCTGCTCGGCGGCTGACAAGCAGGCGAGGGCGGCAAGCAGGGCGAGATCGGCTTCCCGGCCACTGCCCAGGGCAGGGGCCTGCGGAGGCTGCAGGGCCTGACGCGCCAGCTGAAACGCCTCATGGGGGGCGTTGGCCTCCCACAGGAGGATGAGTCCGCCCACTTCACGACTCGACGCCACTTCCAGGCCAGCGGTTTCGCCAGGGTGATCCCGCCCGAGTTCCATGAGCGCCGCCTCATAGTCGCGACGCCGGGAGGGATCGGTGAGCAGATCGGCAGAGAGGCGCAGGAGGTCGGCGCGTTGTTGCAGACCCTCGTGGGTGAATCCCTGATCGGGAGAGCGATCGATCCTCAGCTGGAGCGTGCGCAGGATCGTTTCGGATTCCGCCGACGGACTGACACCGAGCAGACGGAAATGATCGATCGGCAAATCCACCGGCACCGGTGCTATTGGCTGCAGACTGTAGGCAGTGTCTGGGTTTTTGCCCATTGGATGTGGGCTGCCCCTTAAAGTTGCGCATCGATACGGGCCTGGGGATGAGTCAGAACATCGCAGTGAACAGCGATCCCACGACCGCGACAGCCTCCCTGGCAGGGCCCCATGCCGAGCGGTTGTCGTCGCTGGTGACGGCCCAGCGGGCCGAGGTTGATCGGGACACCGGCCTGGCGCTGTATCGCGACATGACCCTGGGCAGGCGCTTCGAAGACAAGTGCGCCGAGATGTATTACCGGGGCAAGATGTTTGGCTTCGTGCACCTCTACAACGGCCAGGAGGCTGTGAGCACCGGGGTGATCGGCGCCATGAAGCGGCAGCACGACTGGTTCTGCAGCACCTATCGCGACCACGTGCATGCCCTCAGCGCCGGTGTGCCGGCCCGGGAGGTGATGAGTGAGCTCTTCGGCAAAGCAACCGGCTGCAGCAAGGGTCGCGGTGGCTCCATGCACCTCTTCTCCAGGCAGCATCACCTTCTCGGTGGCTTCGCCTTCATCGGGGAGGGGATTCCCGTGGCACTCGGCTCCGCATTCACGAGTCGCTACAAGCGCGATGCCCTGGGTGACGCCTCCAGCAATGCCGTCACAGCAGCTTTCTTCGGAGACGGCACCTGCAACAACGGCCAGTTCTTCGAATGCCTGAACATGGCCCAGCTCTGGAAGCTGCCGATCCTTTTTGTGGTGGAGAACAACAAGTGGGCCATCGGCATGGCCCACGACCGAGCCACCAGCGATCCGGAGATCTGGCGCAAAGCTGCTGCCTTCGGCATGGCCGGCGAAGAAGTGGATGGCATGGATGTGTTGGCGGTGCGCGCCGCCACCCAACGGGCCCTGGAGCGGGCCCGGGCCGGGGAAGGCCCCACCCTGCTGGAGTGCCTCACCTATCGCTTCCGCGGCCACTCGCTCGCCGACCCTGACGAGCTGCGAGCGGAAGCGGAGAAACAGTTCTGGGCCCAGCGGGACCCTCTCAAAGCCCTGGAACGCGATCTGGTGACTGCCGGTCTGGTGACCAGCGACGACCTGCGCGCGATCGAAAAAGACATCGATGCCGAAGTGCAGGACTGCGTTGACTTCGCGCTCGCCGCGCCCGAGCCCGACGGGGCCGAACTCACCCGATACATCTGGGCGGAGGACTGAACCTCAGAGGCTCGGCATCCTGCGGGTGAGATTGCGCAGTTTGCGCAGGGCCTTGAGCTCCACCTGACGCACCCTCTCGCGTGAGACTTCCATCAGACGACCGATCTCCGCCAGGGTGTGGCGCTCGTTGCCATTGAGGCCGAAGCGCAGACCCAGCACATACTGCTCCTGTTCGCTGAGGTGGCTGAGCCAGCGACCGAGCTGTTCGTGATGGATGCTCTGCTCCACCTTGTCGAGGGGCTCGTCGTGCGACGTATCCGCGATCAGATCCCCCAGAAAACTGCGCCCCTCCTCTCCATTGACCGGAGCATCGA
Organism: Synechococcus sp. RS9909; assembly: GCF_014279595.1. Taxonomy (NCBI): domain Bacteria; kingdom Bacillati; phylum Cyanobacteriota; class Cyanophyceae; order Synechococcales; family Synechococcaceae; genus Synechococcus; species Synechococcus sp. RS9909. Next base: position 752,810 of record NZ_CP047943.1, on the reverse strand, counting down.
GGCTGCTGGTGGTGAGCGCCTGTCGTAACAGGGCATCGAGCTCATCCAGGGGCATGTCCATCGCCTCGGCGATCTCCACCCGGCTGGGCATCGCACCGAGCTTGTGGGCGAGATCGAGGCTGACCTTGCGAATCGTGGTGAGGCGTTCGCTCAGATGCACCGGCAGGCGAATCGTGCGCGACTGACAGGCAATCGCCCGGGTCATGCTCTGGCGAATCCACCAGAAGGCATAGGTGGAAAACTTGTAGCCACGCGTGGGGTCAAATTTTTCAACCGCACGCTCCAAGCCAAGGGATCCCTCCTGGATGAGATCCAGCAACTCCAATCCTTTGCCCTGATATTTCTTCGCAACACTCACGACAAGACGAAGGTTGGCTTTCATCATCCGCTCTTTGGCACGTTTGCCGACGCGGATCATGCGGCGATCATGGGAGCTGAAACCGTCATGATCCGGAGCCAGAGTGCCGTCTTCGGTGAGGCGCATCATTTCCTGCACCTGATTGCCGAGCTCAATTTCCTCAGCGGGGGTGAGCAGAGGAATCCTGCCAATCGTCGCCAGATACCAACTAATCGGGTCACTGCTCCGACGACGCTGGGATTCAGCAAGACCGGCTGCCAGGGATGCCATGGGATGTCTGCCGCACTGTTCGTGGCAGAACTGTCTTATGAAAAATCGCAATGGCGATGTGTTTTCAGCAACCCTTCAGATTCATGAAAGGAAAACGACACAGAAGCGCCTGAGCCTGCCGCTCTCAACCGGCTTGCCGTTGTTGCCGTCGGCATAACCTGGCCAGGGCCTGGGCCACATCCCCAGCGGTACTTGACGCCCTGCAACGGCGCCCCGCCTCCGCATGCAGCGCCACCGCTGCCGCCAACGCTTCCGCCCCCCAGGTCATGGCCGGTCGCTGCGCCGCCCAGCCAGCCGCGAATCCTGCCAACACATCCCCCAGACCGGTGCGGGCCACATGGGGGTCGGTGTGGAGCAACTGCCTGGCGCTGCCATCCGGCGCGGCGATCACGCTGTGCGCACCCTTGAGCACCAGCACGGCACCGCTGCAGGTGGCGGCCTCCCGGGCTGCCGCGACGGGAGACGACAGCGCAAGGGTGGGAAAAAGACGCCGGAATTCCGCGGCATGGGGCGTGAGCCAGGTGGGTCCCTGCCGCTGGGTCAACCAGCGCCAGCCCCCGGACGATGCAGCGAGCTGATTCAGGCCATCGGCATCGAGCACGAGAACGCCGGGGAAGACCAGCAGGGGAGCCGCGGCCCGATCCCAGTCAAGAGAACCAGGGCCCAGCCCGGGCCCGAGCAACACCGCGTCAAAACGACTCAGATCGAGGGCTGCGACGGCCTCGGGCCAGAGCCGCCCAGCCTCAGCGGCAGGGCCTGCAGCTCCAGCCAGCACCACTTCCGGCAACACTTGCCACAGCGTCTGCGCCACCGCCTCTGGCACCACCGCCTGAAGGCTGCCCACACCGCTGGCCAGCGCTCCCCTGAGCGCCAGAAGCGTCGCGCCGCGATAGCGATCACTGCCTGCGATCACCAGCACCCGACCCCTCTGGTATTTCATCGCCGAACAAGGCGGCTGGGGCCAGGCGAGGTCTTGGAGATCCTCCGGTCTCACCCCGAGCAGCAGGGGGGTGGACGGATCAGGCATCAGGCGATCGGGCCAGCCGACATCCATGCGGTGAAGCTCGCCCACATGCTCCAGGGCCGCATCCTGCACCAACCCCTCCTTGATCAAGGCCACCGTGAGGGTGGCCCGCGCCACCGCCGCCTCACCATCGAGGGCATGACCGTGATCACCATCCAGGCCGGCGGGGAGATCCAGGCTCACGAGCTGATGGGGGCGCTGCTGCTGCCGCCGGCGCAGCAGGGAAGCCAGCGCCTGCGGCAGAGGCCGACTCTGGCCAAGACCGAAGAGGGCCTCGATCCAGAGGGCCGGATCGGCGGGATCGGGAGCCGTCTCGAGGACGGGGATCCCAAGCCAGCGGGCATGGTCCAGGTGTTGCTGGGTCAGAGACGCCCGAATCGGCAACGGCAGCCAGAGCCGCACCGCCACACCGGCCTGCGCCAGTTCCCGGGCCACCACCAAGCCATCGCCGCCGTTGTGACCGGGGCCCACCAACACCAGCACGCCGGCGTTCAGCCACGTGGGGCGCTCGAGCAGCCAGGCGGCCATCGCCAACCCCACCTTTTCCATCAAGGACGGCACCGGCAGACCACTGGCCAGCCAATCCTGTTCGAGGGCCGCCATCCGCTCGCACCTCACCAGCCAATGGGCAACATCGGGACGGGGCCAGGTCACGAACGGGCAGGCGGGACCTCACTATGGAGAGATCCAGTGCCGTCGCCCATGGATTCAGCTCCGGTCACCGAGGCAGGGCATCAGGCCCTCGCCAACCTGCGCCACTGGCCGGGCGAGCATCGGGTGGCTGTGGGCTTATCCGGTGGGGTCGACAGCTCGCTGACGGCGGCTCTGCTCGTGGAGGCGGGCTGGCAGGTGGAAGGGCTCACCCTCTGGCTGATGAGCGGCAAGGGAGCCTGCTGCGCCGAAGGGCTGGTGGATGCGGCCGGGATCTGCGACCAACTGGGCATTCCCCACCACGTGGTGGATTTCCGCGCCCATTTCAAGGAGCAGATCGTTGATTTCCTCGTGCAGGGGTATGGCGAGGGCATCACGCCGCTGCCCTGCTCCCGCTGTAACCGGGAGGTGAAATTCGGCCCAATGCTGCAGTGGGCTCTCGACGAACGGGGCATTGAGCGGATCGCCACGGGCCATTACGCCCGCATCCGCCATGGCGCCCAGAGCGACAACGGATGCCACCAATTACTGCGCGGCTGCGACAGCCACAAAGACCAGAGCTATTTCCTCTACGACCTGCCCCAGGAGGCGCTCGGCCGGCTGGTGTTTCCGCTGGGGGAGCTCACCAAGAGCGACACCCGCCTCGAAGCGGCACGTCACGGCCTCCGCACCGCCAAGAAAACGGAGAGCCAGGACCTCTGCCTGGCGGATCACCACGGCTCGATGCGGGCTTTTCTCGACACCTACCTGGCGCCGCGCCAGGGAGAGATCGTGCTGCGGGATGGCACCGTGGTGGGCGAGCATGATGGGATCGAACATTTCACCATCGGCCAGCGCAAGGGCCTGGGGGTGGCCTGGAGTGAGCCCTTGCACGTGGTCCAACTGGATGGCGCCCTGAATCGAGTCGTGGTGGCTCCCCGCCGCGATGCGGCCCGCGCCGGCGCGGTGGTGGGCGCCGTGAACTGGGTCTCGATCCCTGAGCCACAACATCCGATCGAGGTGGAGGTGCAGGTGCGCTACCGCAGCGGTGCCGTTGCGGCACGCCTGACCCCCTTGCCGGCCCAAGAAGCCGATGCGGCGGCGGATCGCCCCCACCGCTGTCGGCTCGACTTTGCGGAGCCACAGTTTTCAATCACCCCGGGTCAGGCGGCGGTGTTCTACTCGGGGGAACGGCTGCTGGGCGGGGGCCTGATCCAGCCAGACGCTGCCGCAGCACCAGCAGCGCCGCCAGCAGGGTGAGCCAACCCAGAGGCGCCTCGCGCCAGCGCACGTAGGCACTGAGGGCATCGGTGGGAACCAGGGGCGCGATCGCCACCGCCGCCGCTCCAGAAGGCAGCAACCAACGGACCTCTCCTGTGGCCGCCACGGTTGCGGTGGGTCCGGTGTTGGCAGCACTGAGCAGGGGTCGGGCGGTTTCGACGCTGCGCAGTTGGGCCAGGGCCAGGAACTGGCGTTGCAGCAACACGGGGTAGGGGTCCAGGTTGGCGATCGTGAGCAGCCACTGGGCACCATCGGCCACGGCCCTGGCCAGGGCCGCACCATTGCTGATCTCGTAGCAGATCGCCACCGCCGCCGGTGGCCCTTTCCAGCGCCAGAGGCGCGCAGGCGACCCGGGCTCCAGCCCCCCCACCGCCGACAAGCCCGGACCGGCGCCAAGCCAGGACGGCACCCACTCCCCGAGGGGCACAAGGCGATGCTTATCGATCGCATCGATCGGCTGACGCGCACCGGCAGGGATCAGCAACAGGGCACTGCGTTGCCGGCCGCGGTGCCAACGGAAGCCCCCCGTGAGTAGGGGCAGGGGGGCTGGCTCCTGCAGGCGTCCCTGCAGGGGCAAGGTGCCCTCGGGCACCACCAACCAATCCGCCTGCGCCCGCGCCGCCTCCACCAGCGCAGCATCCAGCCGGGCCGGCAGCCGGAGCTGCTGCTCGGTGAGGAATTTCTCCCGGGTGGGAATCGCCGGCTGCCACAGGGCAACGCGCCAGGGGGCGACTGGGTGAGGGGCGCTCAGCGCCGGCTCAGCCGTGGGCACCCACCGGTGCTCCCATCCACCCAAGCCATGGGCCAGCACCAGCAGCACCAGCCCCGCGAGCAGGGTGGATCGCTGCCCTCTGGCCCCCAGCTGCACCAGTCGCACCAGGCGCCAGAGCCACCACCCCAGCAGCAGCAGCAGCGCCGCCAGGCCGCCGGCACCGAGCCAGCGCGCCAGACCCGCCAGCCAGGGATCGGCTGGCAGCAGCGAGCCGCCCACGCCAATCCAGAAGAGGGGCGTTCGCGCCAGACCGACCTCCGCCAACCCCCAGCAACCGGCAAGCAGAACAGCGGCCGGCAAGCGCCTGCGTCCAGTCAGCGTCGCCAGCCAGGCCCAGAGCCCCACCAGCACCCCAGCCGCGAGACCGCACAACAACCAGATCAGTGTCGCCAGCGGCAGGCTGAGGGGGGCGGGCACACCGATCCAGGTGAGCGGATGGAGCGCAAGCAGCCAGCGATGGCTCACCAGCACGGCCACCACGCCCCAGAGCGCCGCTGCGAATGGCTGCCGCAGCACCGACCAGAGCAGGGCCAGGGCCGGCGTCATCCAGAGCGGCCCCCCGAGCCACCAGCCGCCATGGAGGCTGAGGGCCAGGCCCGCCAGCACACCACCGCTGGCCGCCTGGAGGACAGCCATGGATCGGTCATCGCCCATGGTCAACGGGGAGGGAGATCGCCATCCTGAAGTCAACCCGGCCAAGGATCTGCCATGGAGAGCGCCAACCCCCTTCAGCAGCTGTTGCTGCGCGGCCTTGGCACCACCACGCTGGTGGCGGATCGCCTCCGCTATGTCACCCAGGAGTGGGTGAGCAGCGGCCGGCTGGATCCCTCCCATGCCTCCGCCCTGGTGGATGATGTGCTCAAGGCGCTCCGAGGTGAAACGCCTGAGCTCGAACAGCAGATGGGCCGCAACCTCGAGCGGAACCGCGACAATCTGCTGCAGGATCTCGGCCTGGCCAGCCAGAAGGAATTGGATGAACTGCGCGGCCGCATCGACCGCCTGGAACAGCAGCTGCGCCAACGCGACCGTCAGGAGTGAACCTGGCACAATCAGGCTCACGTTTGTTTTGAGCCGTCGTGCGCGACATCCTGATCAGCTCCGCCGTCTGTGTGGCCTGCCTGATGGTGGCCCTGATCAGTCAGATCGTGGCGCCCTCCACCGTGGCTGCCGCCGCCCCCGGTGCGTCAAGCACCAGCCTCACAGCCCCGGCCATCGCCACCAGCAGCGCATCGGCTTCAGCACCGATGGAGCTCGATCCAGACGATCCCAACCCCACCCTTTTTGCCATGGCTGCTAACCCGACCCAGCCTGCTGACCCGACCCAGCCCGCCGACATCGCCCAAGCTGATGCCTCCGCCCTCGGCGGCCCGATGGATGTGGAGAAATCCCGTCTCACGGCCAGCGGTCTGCGCATCACCGATGTGGTGGTGGGCACCGGAGCCGAGGCGAGCCCAGGCGACACCGTGGTGGTGCACTACCGCGGCAGCCTCGAAGACGGCTCGCAATTTGATGCCAGCTACGACCGCGGCACCCCCTTCAGTTTCCCTCTCGGCGCCGGTCGGGTGATCAAAGGCTGGGATGAAGGCGTGCAGGGCATGCAGGTGGGTGGCAAGCGCAAGCTCGTGATCCCCCCCGATCTCGGCTACGGCAGCCGCGGTGCCGGTGGTGTGATTCCTCCCAACGCCACCCTGATCTTCGACGTGGAACTGCTGGAGGTGAAGGGCCGTTAGGATCCCGCCGCCCGGACGCCTTCACCATGGCCCATACCCTTCCTGCTCTGCCCTACGCCCTCGATGCGCTCGAGCCGCACATTTCCCGCTCCACCCTGGAGTTTCACCACGGCAAACACCACAACGCCTACGTCGCCAATCTGAACAAGGCGATTGAAGGCACCGATCTTGACGGCAAGAGCCTGGAGGAGGTCATCACCGCCGTGGCTGGCGATGCCAGCAAGGCCGGTGTGTTCAACAATGCCGCCCAAGTGTGGAACCACAGCTTCTATTGGCAGTGCATGAAGCCCGGTGGCGGTGGCCAGCCCAGCGGCGCCCTGCTGGAGAAGATCAACGCCGACTTCGGTAGCTACGACGCGTTTGTGGAGCAGTTCAAGGCGGCTGGTGCCACGCAGTTCGGCAGCGGCTGGGCCTGGCTGGTGCTCGACAACGGCAGCCTGAAGATCACCAAAACCGCCAACGCCGACCTGCCCCTGGCCCATGGTCAGAAGGCCCTGCTCACCATGGATGTTTGGGAGCACGCTTACTACCTCGACTACCAGAATCGCCGCCCCGATTACATCAGCACCTACCTCGACAAGTTGGTGAACTGGGATTTCGTGGCCGCCAATCTGGCCGCCGCCTGAATCCGACTCCATTCCACCGTTCTTGAAGATCACCGCGCCCATGCGTTCTGCCCTCCATTCCTGCGCCTTTGCGATCGCCCTCGGCGGCGCCGGTTTCAGTGCCATCACGGCCCTGAGCCCTGCTGCCAAGGCGATCGACCTGAAGGGGTTGATTCCCAAGTCCGTGTTTGTGCGTGAAGCCACGCCCCAGTCGGTGGCGATCCTGGCGATCAGCGGACCGAGCAACACCTCCAAGGGGATGCTCTGCGATGTGACTTACACCTCCAAGGCCCTCTATCCCCAGGTCACCACCTCCAAAACCCGCTGTGGTGCCAGCCGTTCCCAGTTGTTCCTGGGCAACAACCAGGCGGAGGTCAATTACGACGCCGCCATGGTCAATCTGCTGAAGCTGTACAACATCAGCACGGTGCCCACCACCAACACCAGCGGTGCCACCTTCGTGTGTGCACGGCCGAGCGGTGTGCGGCCGAGCGAATTCAGCTACACCCTGCACACCACGACCACTCCGATTCAGGGAATGCTGCTGACCACCAGCAACCCCCAACAGTGCTGGCAGAAGAGCTGAGCTTGTCTCAGCCCTGAAGCAGCGTGCGCAGGCCGGCTTCGACGTCGGCCTGTCGCATCAACGCCTCTCCCACCAACACAGCAGCCGCTCCTGCACTCTGGACCCGATCCAGATCGGAGCGCTCAAACAACCCTGATTCACTCACCAGGAGCACACCCTGCTCCTTGAGGCGATCGCCAAACTCTGTCGTCAACCGTTCCGTTGTGGCCAGGTTGGTCTCAAACGTGGTGAGGTCGCGATTGTTGATGCCGATCAAGGGAAATCCACCGAGCTGAAGCACTCGCTCCATTTCCTTGGCGTCGTGAACTTCCACCAGCACCGTCAGCCCCAGAGCTGCGGCCACCTTGCGGAGATAACGAAGATCCTGGTCATTGAGGATGGCCGCGATCAATAAGGCAGCATCGGCTCCAGCGGCCCTGGCCTGATACAGCTGATAGGGGCTGAGGATGAAATCCTTGCAGAGAAGGGGAAGATCAACGCTGTCGCGCACCTCCACCAACACGTCGAAGCCACCCTGAAAGAAGGTTTTGTCGGTGAGCACCGATAGACAGCTGGCCCCGCCGGCGGCATAGGCACGGGCGATGGCCACGGGATCGAAATCGTCTCGAATCACCCCTTTGCTGGGGCTGGCTTTTTTGACCTCGGCGATCACCGCCGGTGCCACAGGTGCTGAGCGCAGGGCAGCAAGGAAATCCTTGGCTGGAGGCAGCTGGGCGACCTTGCTCTTGAGCTGCTCCAGAGGCATGCGCTCCCTGGCTGTGGCGATCTCTCGATCTTTCTCCCAAACGATCTTCTCAAGAATGTGACGGGGCTCACTCTCCTCATGGGGAATGGCGTATTCCAGGTGGGCCACCTGAATGCGGGGATTGGGAGGACGGCGACGGATCTCCATGACTCAGGCCCCCAGCGCTGTTGCAGCCTGCTTGTAGGCCACTTCCACCAGTTCACTCAGGGTGGGATGGGTGTGCACCTCCTGGGCCAGCTGCGTCACGCTCTGGCGCCTGGCCACCGCATTGGCGATCTCCTGAATCAGATCGGCGGCATGCAGGCCATAGAGGTGGGCACCCAGCACCTCTCCGCTCGTCTTGTTGAAAAGAAGCTTCATCAGACCATCACTTTCCAATTCCGCCAGGGCCTTGGTGTTGGCTTTGAAATAGGAGCGCACCACGCCGAGTTCAAAGCCCTGATCGGCAGCCAGCTGCTTCGCGTCGGCTTCGCTCAGCCCCACGGAACTGATCTCAGGGTGGGTGAAGGTGGCCGCCGGGATGCTGCGGTAATCAATGGTGCGGCCATGGCCAAGAATGTTGTCGACGGCCACGGTGCCCTGGGCGGCCGCCGTGTGAGCCAGCATCAACTTGCCGGTCACATCACCCACAGCCCAGAGGTGCGGCAAGGGCTGGCCATGCACCAGAACATGCATGCTGTCGTCGATCGGTACGAAGCCTCGCTGGGTCTCGACCCCGACCGATTCAAGATTGAGATCCTTGCTGCTGGGCACACGCCCGGTGGCCACCAGCACCGCATCCACCTCCAGCGTCTCCACCGGCTCGCGGGTGTCCATGTCGACCAACTCGATCTGAACGGGAGAACCGGGGCGGATCGCTTTGGCCAGCACCCCCGAGCGGGCCTCGATATCGCGGCCATCGATCAGTTTGCGGGCTGCGATTTTGGCGATGTCGGGGTCAAACGTCGGCATCACCCGATCCAACGCCTCGATCATCGTGACCTCACAGCCAAGAGCGGTGTACACATCGGCGAACTCCAGGCCGATGTAGCCGCTGCCGATGATCGCGATCCAGCGGGGCAGCCATTCCAGATTCACAGCCTCATCGCTAGTGAAGACACTGCGCCCATCGGTGTCGATCCCCGGTGGCACGAATGGATCGGACCCGGTGGCCAGGATCACATCGCGGGCCGTCAGCACCCGATCCACACCGCTGACCTCCCGCACCCCCACACGCTGGCTTCCCTCCAGGCGGCCCTTGCCGCGGATGATCGTGACGCCGGCCCGCTCCAGGGTCTTGGTGAGATTGGCTCTGATCGTGGCAACCAGAGCATTGGCATGGTCGGCGATCTTCTGGCGCTCGAAGCGCACCGGTGCCGCATGAATGCCAAAGCCGGCGAGATGGTCGGCATCCGCCAGCTCCCGCACCCGACCACTGGCCGCCAGCAGGGCCTTGGAGGGCACGCAACCGCGATTGACGCAGGTACCGCCCATGTCGCGGGTTTCGATGATCGCCACCTTCAGGCCGTGCTCGGCAGCGTGCTTGGCGGCATCAAAACCGCCGTAACCCGCACCGATCACGATCACATCGAAGTCGAAAGTGGCGTCGCTCACCCGGTCAGCTGCGTGGAGCGGTCATTGTCGCCCGTCGGCGTTCCAACAGGAGCGGCACCGCAGCCGCGGCCACATTCAGGGATTCCACCCGCGGGCTGTGGGGGAGGGTGACGCCATGGCTGCAGCAGGCAAGCAACTCCGGATGCAGCCCTGATCCCTCGTTGCCAAGCACCAGGGCCGTCGGTCGGGTCCAGTCGAGTTCCCAGTAGGGCAGCACCTCCACAGGAGCGGAGGCATCCGGCACCAGCGTGGCCACCACCTGCAGGCCATCGCAGCGCAGATCCTGGAGACGCTCCGCCAGAGCCCTCACCCCCTGCCGCTCCTCGGGCCCCAGGCGCTCCTGAGCCAGCGTGAGCACCGCACCGGAGGAGCTGCGCACCACCTTCGGACTGAGGGGATCGGCGCCGGAGGCCAGCAGGACCAGCTCCACATCGGCCGCCAGAGCCGTGCGCAGCAAGGTGCCGAGATTGCCTGGATCCTGCACACGATCGAGCGCGAGCACAAAACTGGTGTGCCCGGGAGGCTCCGGCAGGGCCTCGAGGGGCAGCAGGCAAGCCACACCATCAGGGTGCAGGGTCGACAACGCCGCCTGCAGCACCTCATCGGAGACGTGATGCCAGCGCACTGACCCCTCCCACGCGCTCAGGGCATTGGGATGGGCCTCGAGCCAGGCGGGCGTCACGATCACCTCCAGGCCGGTCTGGGGCGACTGGCTGCGCAGCACCTCCTGAAGCAGATGGGCCCCTTCCAAGAGGAGCAGACCCTCCTGTTCCCGTCCGGACCGCTGAGCCAAGGACCGCAACCTCCGCACCAGTGGGTTGCGTCGGCTGGTGATCAAAGCGTCAGAACGCTGTGTCAGAACGCCTCGTGCTTCCGCACCTTCATGCCGTCGTGAAGACTGAGCTCCTGGCCCTCCAGATCAAGACCGCGCACAGCCGCGATCTCACCTTTGATGCCCTCCGCCGCCAGATTCTCAATCAACTTCTTGATCACCTGGTCCTCAACGGCACTCTGGTCGACCTCGTCGGGGGTGAGAAATTCAAGGAATTTGCCCACTTTGGAGGCGACGACCTCGGAGGAATTGGAGATCTTGAGGACAATCATGGGCGGGACGGCGTTGGCTCCCCTACAAAATAATGCGGATGGGGAGACTTGAACTCCCACGACATTGCTGCCACTAGTACCTGAAACTAGCGCGTCTACCAATTCCGCCACATCCGCTGGCGTGTCGCACAGGCGACGTTGACGAACATACGGCATCGACCTGCGGCCCCACCGGCTGCCGCCAGCCAGCGAGAACCAGTTTGAGGGCCGGCCGTCTAGACGGTCTCAGACGTCGTTGTCAAGATGTGACCAACATCTCAAGGATTTCCAGCTATGCCGGCTGCGGCGCCCGTGTCTCAGGAGATTCTCAAGCCGCTGCTGGAGATTGAAGGCGGGCATCGCCTGAGCGGGGAGCTGAAGGTGAGCGGCGCCAAAAATTCAGCCCTGGTGCTGATGACGGCGGCGCTTCTCTGCAACGAGCCGCTCCGTCTCAGCAATGTGCCGGAACTCACCGATATCGACGGCATGTCGGAGATCCTGCGTGCCCTGGGTGTGCACGTGCAGCGCAACGGATCCACGGTGGAGATCCACGCCGGCCAGCTGCAGCACGGCGAACCTCCCTATGACCTGGTGAACGGCCTCCGGGCCAGTTTTTTCGCCATCGGCCCGCTGCTGGGACGACTGGGCAGTGCCAAGGTGCCACTACCGGGCGGGTGTCGCATCGGTGCCCGGCCCGTGGTGGAACACATCCGCGGACTCAAGGCCCTCGGCGCTGTGGTCAACGTCGAGCATGGGGTGGTGTCGGCTGCCGTCCCAGGCCGCGGCAAGCGGCTGCGGGGTGCCTCGATCGTTCTGGATTGCCCGAGCGTGGGCGCGACGGAAACGATCCTGATGGCGGCCGTTCTCGCCAATGGCACCAGCGTGATCGAAAACGCTGCACAGGAACCTGAGGTGCAGGATCTGGCCAACCTGCTCAACATCATGGGAGCACGGATCACGGGCGCCGGCGGACCCACCATCACCGTGGAAGGCGTCGAAGCCCTCCATGGCTGCAGCTACGCCGTGATTCCAGATCGCATCGAAGCGGGAACGTTTCTGCTCGCAGCAGCCATCACCCGCTCCAGACTGAGGGTGGCGCCGGTGGTGCCAGAACATCTCAGCGCTGTGCTCCAGAAACTGCGCGACTGCGGCTGCGATCTCGAGATCGACGACGAAGGCATCACCATCACGCCGGGCGACATCCAGGGGGTTGATCTCACCACCCAGCCCTTTCCTGGCTTCCCAACCGATCTGCAGGCTCCCTTCATGGCCCTTCTGGCCACAGCCCGCGGCACCAGCGTGATCACCGAAAAGATCTACGAAAACCGCATGCAGCACGTGGCCGAGCTGCAACGGATGGGAGCCTCCATCCGCCTGCAGGGCAACACGGCCGTGGTGGAAGGGGTGCCCCAACTGAGCGGCGCCCCGGTGACCGGCAGCGATCTACGTGCCGCAGCCGCCATGGTGCTGGCCGCACTGGCCGCCCGCGGTAAAAGCCAGGTCTCGGGCTTGAATCATCTCGATCGGGGTTATGACGCGATCGAAGCCAAACTGGGTGCCAGCGGTGCCCGATTGCAACGGCAGGCTGGCTGATTCGGCGGTGCCGCGGCTGCTCGTCGCATAGCATCAGTCTTATGGGAGCGTGCCGGAATTGGTAGACGGACTCGACTCAAAATCGAGCGCCCTCGGGCATGTGGGTTCAAGTCCCACCGCTCCCACTGCAGTGATGGCGACCTACGGCCGTTTTCCGCTCACCTTGGTGCGGGGCAAGGGCTGCTGGGTGCGTGACGAGCGCGGACGTCGCTACCTCGACGCCGTCGCCGGCATTGCCACCTGCACCCTGGGCCACAGCGATCCGGCGCTGCGTCGGGCCCTCGCTGATCAGCTGCGCAAGTTGCAGCACGTGTCCAATCTGTACCGGATCCAGGAACAGGAAGATCTGGCGCATTGGCTCGTGGACCACAGCTGCGCCGACAGCGTGTTCTTCTGTAATTCCGGCGCCGAGGCCAATGAGGCGGCGATCAAGCTAGCCCGCAAACACGGCCACACGGTGCGGGGGATCGAAGCGCCGGTGATCCTCACGGCGAAGGCCAGCTTTCATGGCCGCACGCTTGCCGCTGTGAGTGCCACGGGTCAGCCGAAATACCACCAGGGATTTGAGCCGATGGTGGCCGGCTTTGACACCTTCCCCTACAACGACCTGGATGGCTTCGAAACCACCCTGAAGCGCTGGGAGGCCGAGGGCCCCAGGGTGGCGGCTGTGCTGATCGAACCCCTGCAGGGTGAGGGGGGCGTCAACCCAGGCGATCGCGCTTTTTTCCAGGCCGTGCGACAGCACTGCAGCCAACGCGGCATCCTGCTGATCCTCGACGAGGTGCAGACGGGAATGGGTCGGACGGGCCAGCTCTGGGGCTATGAGCATCTCGGCATCGAACCGGATGCTTTCACCCTCGCCAAGGGGCTGGGTGGTGGTCATGCCATCGGTGCCCTGCTGGTGCAGAGCCATGCCGATCACTTCGCGCCCGGCGACCACGCCAGCACCTTCGGTGGCAACCCCTTCGCCTGCCGAGCCGGACTCACCGTGGCGCGGGAACTGCAGCGCCGACGCCTTCTCCGCCATGTGAACGCCCGCGCCGAGCAGCTGCGCCAAGGCCTCGAATCCCTGATCCAGCGCCACCCGGATCGCCTCGAGGCGGTGCGGGGCTGGGGCCTGCTGCAGGGCCTGGTGTTACGCGACGACTGGGACGTGAGTGCCGTGGATGTGGTCCGCGCGGCCCTGGACCAGGGGCTGCTGCTGGTGGCGGCCGGTGCCCGGGTGGTGCGCATGGTGCCGCCCCTGGTGATCAGTCGGCGCGAGGTGACGCTCTTGCTTCAGCGGCTCGACGCCAGCCTCGCCTCCCTGCCTGCCCGCGCCACCCAGGCGTGACGCTGCAGGAGCTGCTGCCCCCCTTTGAGCAGCGCGGCATGGATCTGTCGCTGATCAGAATCCAACGCGCTCTTGCGGCCCTGGGATCACCCAGCCAGGGCATTCCAGCCGTTCAGGTGGTGGGCACCAACGGCAAAGGGTCGGTCGCCACCCTGATCGACAGTGGCCTCAGGGCCGCCGGCATCCGCTCCGGCCTCACCACCTCTCCGCACCTGATCGATTGGTGTGAGCGCATCCGTGTGGAGGGTCGGATGATCAGCTCCCAGGAGTTGGAGAACCACCTGATCGCACTGCAACCGCTGGCGAAGCGGGAACGGCTGACGCCGTTTGAGCTAGTGATCAGCGCAGCGCTCATGCACTTCAAAGCGGAAGCCGTCGACTGGATGGTGCTCGAGGCGGGCCTCGGCGGTCGCCTCGATGCCACCACCGCGCACCCGCACCGGCCGCTGGTGGCCGTAGCCTCGATCGGACTGGATCACTGCGAGCACCTGGGCGACACGCTCGCCGCCGTGGCCACAGAGAAAGCGGCCGTGATCGAGGCCGGAACCACGGTGATCAGCGCCCGACAGGCCCAGGAGGTGGAGGCGGTGCTGGAGCAACGCGTGCAGGATGTGGGCGCTGCACTGCACTGGGTGCCACCGCTGCCGGACGACTGGCAGCTTGGCCTGCAGGGCACCTGGCAACGGGAGAACGGCGCCGTGGCTCTGGCCGTGCTGGAGCGGATCGGCGCCATGGGCTGGCCGATCTCCGCCAGCAGCATCCGCAGCGGCTTCGCCGCCGCCCGCTGGCCCGGACGGATGCAGCCGATGCGCTGGCGAGGGCATCCCCTGCTACTGGATGGGGCCCACAACCCAGCGGCGGCGGCTCGCCTCGCGGCAGAACGGCGGCACTGGCCTGGGGAGCGTGAGGGCATCGACTGGATCCTCGGGATCCAGTCCCACAAGCAAGCCGAACCGATGTTGCACAGCTTGTTGCAACCGTCGGATCGGGCCTGGATCGTGCCGGTGCCTGACCACCGCAGCTGGAGCGCCGAGGCGCTGCGGCGCCTCTGCCCAGATCTGGCCCACCAACTGCTCGAAACGGGCGGGCCCGATCCTGTGCTGGGCGTGCTGGACAGGCTGGAGTGCAGGGGTTGGCCGCAGGTCCCGCCCGTGATTGCCGGGTCGCTATATCTGCTCGGCGACCTGCTGCGACGCGACCTGCTGCATGCAGAGTGAGGTTCAGCCGCTTGCTACCGCCATGGCCTCCCGTCTCCTCCAGCCCAGACGCTGGATGCTCGCCGGACTGCTCCTCGCCCTCATGGCGCTGACCAGCGGCCCCGCCCAGGCACTCGACACGAGCACAGGAACGGGATTGCAGGATCGGGCTCTGTTTCAGGAACGGGTCGATTACACCCTCACCAACCAGAGCGGCCACGACTTTCACGGTCAGGATCTGCGCAACACCTCCTTTGCCGGGGCGGTGGGTCGCGGCGCCGACTTCAGTGACGCCAACCTGCATGGTGCGATCTTCACCCAGGGTGCTTTTGCCAACGCCGATTTCCACGGCGCTGATCTCTCCGATGCCCTGATGGATCGCGCCGACTTCAGCGGAACCGACCTCCGCGGCACGCTGCTGAGCGGCGTGATCGCCTCAGGCAGCAGTTTTGCCGGCGCGCAGATCGAAGGGGCCGACTTCAGCGATGCCCTGCTCGATCGCGATGACGTGCGGCGTCTGTGTCGCGATGCGGAAGGGAGTCATCCGCACACGGGGGTCTCCACCCGCGAGAGCCTGGGGTGCTGATCCAGAAAGGGGCGGCCGGCTCAGGCTGACCAGCCCCTGAGTTTGCCGGGGTTGAGCAGACCCATGGGGTCATGGTGCCGCTTGGCCGCCACCTGCTCACCGTCGATCACCCCCAGGCCGCCATCCTCCACTGTGATCACATGGGGATTGAAGATCACGGCACCCAGATCGCGGCACTGAGCGATCAGGCGCTCAAGAGCATCACCCCCCTGCCAGCGCACCAGAGGCAGGGCAGCCAGACGGGCAGTACCGCCCTGACGAACCCCCTCGAGGTGCCACAACAGGTCGTCCCCCCAGTCGGCGCGCAACTGGTTGAGCAGGGGCAGCTCGGGCTGGGGAAGCAGCATCTGCAGATAGGTCCAGCTCGGATCCAGGCTGCGGCAATGCAGGGTGGTGTGGTTCCAGCTGAGCTCCCGCAGGCCGTTGCCGTGATGGTCCGCCTCCGGGCCGAGGTGGCGGCAGACAGCCCCCACCGCCGCTGCCAACCGCTCCACCGTGGAGACGCCATCGGCAGCCACGAGCAACAGCAGCCGGTGGCAGCCGGCTGGAGCACCGCTCCAGTTCGGCAGTTGATCGACGATCGAACGCTCCAGCACCGTGCAGAGATGCAGCTCCAGTGCTGCCTGCTGGCAACGTTGCGCCAGATCCACCGCCACCTCCCAGTCGGCGCAGTCAATGCTCAGCTCATGCCAGGCCTGCCGCGGGGCCGTCGAGAGACGCAGTGCTGTGATGATGCCGTTGGTGCCGTAGGCATGGTTGAGGGCTTCGGCATCCGCCGCATCGAGCTGCAGCAGGCGGGGCTCCGCTTCCAGCGTCACCACCTCCAGCCCGAGCAGGTGTCCGGGATCGCGCAGGAACCCCCAGCGCACCGAGCCGATGCCCCCCGAGCCCCCGGCGATGAAGCCACCGATCGTGGCTGTGCGCCAGGTGCTGGGCAGCAGCCGCAGCTGGCGATGGTGGCCCGCCACCGCCTGATCGAGATCCCGCAGCAGGCAGCCACTCTCCACCTCCACCACCCCGGAGTGCGGATCGATCGCACGCACCGCAGAAAGGGCACCCATCAGCATCACCACACCACCCTGCAGTGGCACGCACTGGCCGTAGTTGCCCGTGCCCGCACCGCGCAGGGTGAGGGGCACGCCGTGACGGGCACAGGCGGCGGCCACAGCACGCACGGCAGCCACGCTCTCGGGGCGCACGACCAGGCCGGCTCGACAGTGCGACAACCGCTCCCGCAGCACGGGTGAATAGTCGTAGGCATCCCGGGAAAAGCGCAGCAGATCGGCCTCACCCTGCAACAGGCTGAGCTGCGGGAGCGGTGCCAACTCCGCCTGGAGCGCTTGAAGGCCTGCCGATCCCTGGGTCATGAGCCGCTGGCCGCCGTGTTGTGATCGGCACCAGTCTCCGCCAGCCAACGTCCTGCCGCCAGCACACGCCGCCGGGGGGGGGAGGCCAGCACCTCTCCCCAGTGCGTGGCCTCCAGCAGGATCAGATCGGCTGGAGCGCCCACCTGCAGGCGACCGTCCCAGGCCAGCCCCAACAAGCGGGCGGCCTCCGTGGTGAACGGCATCAGACCGTGGCGCTGCCAGGGTGCCAGCTGGGCCAGGGGCAGGGCGGCCGCCATCAGGGCGATCGGATCGAAATTGCCACCGGGGAACCAGGGATCCTGCACGTTGTCGCCTCCGACAGCCACCACCACGCCGGCCCGCTGCAACTGCAGCAGCGGCGCCAGCGGCCGCTGCAGGGGGGTCTGCTGCGGCCGGCGCCCCAGCAACCAGCCATTGGTGAGCGGCAGGGCCACCACGCCGAGTCGATGGGCCGCCATCCGATCCGCCAGTTGGGCGAGGGCGCGAGCCGAAAGCAACGCGAGGCTGCTGGCATGACTGCAGGTGATCGGCACCGACACCGGGCGCCGATCCAGGCAATGCACCAGCAGCCGCAGGCCTGCGGCGGGATCCTGATCCGCTTCATCAATGTGCAGGTCGATGCCGCACCCGAGGCGATCCGCCAGGGCGAGCAGATCCTCCAAGCCGCGGCGGGTCTGGGCGTCGCGGCAAGGGGGCACCAGCACGCCCCCCAGCAGCCCCCCCGCCGCAACCACCTGGCGGGCGAGTTCGCCCGCTTCTGGAGTGCTCCAGTGGCTGATCGGCACCAGGGCCACCAGCTGAAGCTCAATCCGCTCACGCCAGAGCTGGCGGCGGTCCTGCAGCGCCTCCCAACTGCACGCAGCCCCAGGCCCAAGGCTGTCGACATGGCTCCGCATGCCCCGCAGCCCATGGCGCCAGGCCAGCTGCAGGCCCCGCTCGGCGCGGGCCACCACCCGCTCCAGGCTGCGCGTGGCGTGGTCCTGCCGATTGGCCGCCATTGCCCCGGCGTAGGTGCCCTCGTGATTGGGATGGTCCGCCCAGGTGAAGGCTTTGTCGAGATGGGCGTGGGGCTCCACCAACCGGGGCAGCAGCAGCTCGGTGGGGGGAGCCGCTCCGGGGGGGAGCGCACGCAGGGCGCTGATCACCCCGTGCCGCCAGGCGATCTCGATCGCCACCAAACCATCCCTGCGGGCGTCACCCAGCCCGGCCTGATCGAGCAGGCTGGCGGGACACCAGGCGTGAAGCGTTCCAGCGGCCGCTGGACCACCAGCCATCGCACTCACTCGAGCTTGCCCCCGTCGGCCTTGGTCTGCACCGTGAGGAACTGGCCGGCAATGCCGATCGTGGTCACGGTGTAACCCGGCAGCCGCAGCGATGGCAGCAGATCCTTCCCCCCCAGCTGGGTGGTGAAGACGCTGAACAGCCCGAAGGAACGGCGACGGGTGACCTGGCCGGCCAGGGCCGTGAGTGCGCCGCGCTGATCGGCGATCAGCCGCGGACAGTCGCGAATCCAGAGGCGAAGGACCATCGGCAGAGCCTGGCGATCACAGAGCTCCTCGGTGGCGAGCTGCACCAGCTGGGCACCGGCATGCTGCTGATAGTCGGCCATGGAGGGATTGGTGACCACCAGGGCGGCCCCAGCACCGACCACGGCGATGGCCAGTGCCAGGTGGGCAGCGCTGGGCCCGCGTCGCGTGGAAGTGGCGGGCTGCAGGGCGCTGAAGGCGAATTGTTAGATTCTTACCGACGCGGCGGGCGTCGCCAAGTGGTTAAGGCAGCGGCTTGTGGCGCCGCTATTCGGGGGTTCGAATCCCCTCGCTCGCCCTCAACTCACCTCCACCAGGGCCTGAAGCAGGACATCGGCGCCGCCTCGCAGAGGGTCGGCACACACCAGCTGAAGCGTCTGCTCGGCTTCTGCGATCGCCCGCTGTGCCTCAGGAGCAGCCAGGCGCGCCGTGTTGAGCGCCAGGGCCCGCACCCGGGGGGCCGGCCCCGCACCCGCGGGTCGCGCGATGGCGGCAAGTGCCTCACTGAGCTGCACCAGCTCGACCAAGGGCGGCAGCGGCACCTGGGGCAGACGGTCGATCGTCGCCTGGCCGGCCCGATGCACCAGCAGCAATGCCGTGGCTTGGCTGCCCCGCAGCAAGGGCAGGGAGGCGGACGACCCCGGGTGACAGAGCGAACCCTGGCCTTCCACCAGCACCAGACCATCGGCAGGCAAGCGCTCGGCGCAGCGGAGCACGGCCGCTTCCACCGCACCGGCGGCGTAGTCGACCCGCACCGCATCGAGCGCCACACCGGCGCCACTGATCAGGATGCCCGCCTGCCCGGTGCCGACGAAGCCCGACGCCAGACCCCGTGCCTCAGCAGCAGCCTGCAGCGCCAGACAGGCGCTCATCTTGCCCACGGCCATGTCCGTGCCCAGC
This sequence comes from Synechococcus sp. RS9909, assembly GCF_014279595.1. Lineage (NCBI taxonomy): Bacteria > Bacillati > Cyanobacteriota > Cyanophyceae > Synechococcales > Synechococcaceae > Synechococcus > Synechococcus sp. RS9909. Next base: position 733,632 of record NZ_CP047943.1, on the reverse strand, counting down.
GCCAACACCCGGCGCTGGGGCAAAGCGGCGGCTCTGGCCTGGGCGACCTGCAGCCCTGCAGGCTCGCAACGGAGATCCCAGATCCATTGCCCGGGCTGACAGGCGGCCCGCAACTCCGGATCATCCCCCAGCCGGGTGTGCAGCCCACTGGCCAGGGAGAGCCCGGCTCGCAGAGCCGCCAACGCATCGGCGCGCACCGGATCCGGCAGCCGGCCTCCGGACGGCGCCAACCCCACCACGGCCACCTCGGGACCGAAGGCCAGGGCTTCCTGCAGATCACCCACCACCGGCACCGACCGGTGAATCCCTGTCACCGCCTCAAGGGACGCCCCGGCATGGGAGGGATCGATCACCGCCACCACCGGCCCACGGCGATGGCGCAGCATCGCCAGTCCGGTTTTGCCAGTGAGGCTGTCCAGGCCCCCGTGCTGGAGCAACACCACCGCCTGATCCGCCCCCAGCATCAGCCCACCTCCGCCACCGAAGCCATGCCGAGCCCCACCGCCTGGGGCGGGCGCAAGCGGTCGTCTTCGATCGGCAGACCCTGATACGGGTCATCCAGGAGATTGAGGTGACTGTCGAGATCCGGCCAGCGGATCAAGGACAGCAACTGGGCGGCTGCCCCATTCAGCAGGCTGCTGTCGGAGTAGCAGCCCACCATCAGATCGAGCCCGAGTCGCTGACCCACCCGAGCCATGAGCAAGGCCTCGCTGAGGCCACCGGTTTTGAGCAGCTTCAGATTGATGCCATCCACATGGGGAGCGAGGCGCAACAGGTCCTCCAGATCCCAGCAACTCTCATCGGCCACCAGGGGGAGCGGGCAGTCGGGCTTGAGCCTGGCGAAGGCGGTGCGATCGAGCTCCGGATCCGCACTGGCAGCCAGCGGTTGTTCCAGCAACACCACCCCATGGGCCTGGAGCTGGGGCATGAACCGTCGCGCCTGATCGAACGACCAACCACCGTTGGCATCCACCTGGAGTTCCAGGGGCTGCTGGCGCCGCTGCTGTTCCTGCTGCAACGCGGCAGCGACGGCGTCCAGCAGCTGCCGGTCGTGATCGAGCCCTTCAGGGCTGCCCAGCTTGAGTTTGATCCGGGTGGCCGGTCGCTGCTGCCACCAACGCTCGAGCCGCTGCAGCACCTGCTCCACAGGGCCGAGTCCGAGGGTGACGCTGGTGGCCACGGCACAATCGCCATCGAGCCCGAACAGCCGCCAGAGCGGCTGGCCGAGGCGGTGTCCCCACCAGTCCCAGAGCGCCAGATCCACCGCGCAGCGAGCTGGCGGTGACAGGAGCGCCAACAGCGGAGCGAAGGTGTGCCGCTGGCTCGGATCGAGCCCATCCAGTGCGGGCAGCATCGCCTCTAATTCAGCGGCGATGGCCACCGTGTCGTAGGCGCGGTGCCCCGTGTCGAGACCACCGGCCTCACCGAGGCCGACCACCCCCTCGGCCTCACAGCGCAGCATGAGGTGCTCGACCGCTGCGGTGGTGCCGCGACTGATGGCCAGGGGCACCGCCTTGGTGAGTGGAAACCGCCGCAGGCACCAGCCCATCCCTTGATTGCACCGATCTTCAAACTGGCACAGCACCGCCGTGACCGACACTGATTCAAGCCGTCCGCTCCGCGGTTCTCCGAAACGCCGTTCCCCTTGACCGTCTCCGCCTCCTCCAGCAGCCAACCCCTCAGCCTTGAGCGCGCTTCGAGCCGCGGCAGCTACTGGGTCACCACGTTCGGTTGCCAGATGAACAAGGCCGATTCCGAGCGTATGGCCGGAATCCTGGAATCCATGGGCTATCGCGAAGCGAGCGCCGAGCTGGAGGCCGATCTGGTGCTTTACAACACCTGCACGATCCGCGACAACGCCGAGCAGAAGGTTTACAGCTATCTGGGGCGCCAGGCGCAGCGCAAACGCACCAATCCCAATCTCACCCTGGTGGTGGCCGGCTGCGTCGCCCAGCAGGAGGGCGAATCGCTGCTGCGGCGCGTGCCCGAGCTGGATCTGGTGATGGGCCCCCAGCACGCCAACCGCCTTGATGTGCTGCTGGCCCAGGTGGAGCAGGGCCAGCAGGTGGTGGCCACCGAAGAGCACCACATCCTTGAAGACATCACCACCGCCCGCCGCGACAGCGCCATCTGCGGCTGGGTGAACGTGATCTACGGCTGCAACGAACGCTGCACCTACTGCGTGGTGCCCTCCGTGCGCGGCAAGGAGCAATCACGGCTGCCGGCAGCGATCCGGCTGGAGATGGAGGGACTGGCTGCCCAGGGGTTCAAGGAGATCACCCTGCTGGGGCAGAACATCGATGCCTACGGCCGCGATCTCCCCGGCATCACCCCGGAGGGACGCCGCCAGCACACCCTCACCGATCTGCTGCAGTTCGTGCACGACGTGGAAGGCCTCGAGCGCATCCGCTTCGCCACCAGCCACCCGCGCTATTTCACCGAACGCCTGATCGATGCCTGCGCCGAGCTGCCCAAGGTGTGCGAACACTTCCACATCCCCTTCCAAAGTGGCGACGACGCCGTGCTCAAAGCGATGGCCCGCGGCTACACGGTGGATCGCTACCGCCGCATCATCGATCGCATCCGCGAGCGCATGCCCGATGCGGCGATCAGCGCCGATGTGATTGTGGCCTTCCCGGGAGAAACCGCCGCCCAATACCGGCGCACCCTGGATCTGATCGAGGCGATCGGCTTCGATCAGGTGAACACCGCCGCCTACTCCCCCCGCCCCAACACCCCCGCTGCCGACTGGCCCGATCAGCTACCGGAAGCGGTGAAGGTGGAGCGCCTGCGGGAGATCAATGCCCTGGTGGAGCGCGTGGCCAGGGCCCGCAGCGCCCGTTATGCCGGCCGCACTGAGCAGGTGCTGGTGGAGGGCATCAACCCCAAGGATCCCGAGCAGGTGATGGGCCGCACCCGCACCAATCGGCTCACCTTCTTCCCCGCCGCACGCACGGATGGCAGCCGATGGCAGCCGGGTGATCTCGTGGAGGTTCGAATCGAGGCCGTGCGGTCCTTCTCCCTCAGTGGCACCCCCATCTGAGGCTGATACGTTTGGCGCTCCTGCCAGTGCCGGCCTCTCTCCATGCCCTCTTCCCCTGTTCGCGTCGGCGTGGTGTTTGGCGGTGCATCCGGGGAACACACCATCGCCATCCGCTCGGCCACCACGGTGATTCAGGCCCTGCGCAGCGGACGCAACCGGGAGCGCTTCGACGTGGTGCCGTTTTACATCGATCGCGCCGGGCGCTGGTGGCCGGCGGTGGTGGCCGAGAGCGTGCTGCAGAACGGCGTGGCAGCGGAGGAGGCTGATCTGCCCCAACCCCTGCCCGCACCTGGCTTCTCCCAGCTGCCGGCGGGATCCGAAACCGTGGAGATCTGGTATCCGGTGCTGCATGGCCCCAATGGCGAAGACGGCACCGTGCAGGGTCTGTTCACCCTGATGGCCAAACCGTTTGTGGGAGCGGGAGTGCTCGGGTCGGCCATGGGCATGGACAAACTGGCGATGAAAGCGGCTTTTGCCGCCGCCGGCCTTGCCCAGGTCGCCTACGTGGGTCTGGACGCCTCAAGCCTCAACAATGCCGCCACTCGCGCGACCCTGCTCGAGCGGATCGAAACGGAGCTGGGCTATCCCTGTTTCGTGAAACCGGCGAATCTTGGCTCGTCGGTGGGGATCAGCAAGGTCCGGAACCGGGCGGAACTGGAGCGCGGCCTGGCGGTGGCCGCGGAGCTGGATCACCGCCTGGTGGTGGAGCAGGGCGTGCAAGCCCGGGAACTGGAGTGTGCCGTGCTCGGGGTCCGTCAGCTCAAGGCCTCCGTGGTGGGGGAGATCCGCTTCGATGCGGATTGGTACGACTACAAAACGAAATACAGCGATGGCTTGAGCCACACCCTGATTCCCGCCCCGATCTCCGCAGCGAGGCAGGCTGACGTGCAGGCGATGGCTCTGGAGGCCTGTCGGGTGCTCGGGGTGGTGGGCCAGGCCCGGGTGGATTTTTTCTACGACGCAACCCAGGAGCGCCTCTGGATCAATGAGGTGAACACCCTGCCGGGCTTCACCTCCCAGAGCATGTATCCCATGCTCTGGGAGGCCAGCGGCTTGCCCCTCGAGGATCTGGTGGCGCAGCTCGTGGAGAGCGCGCGAGAATAAGCACTTTCCAGCAGCGCTCCCCTGATCCAGCGATGATTCACGGTCTGCTCTGGTTTCCCCTGCTCCTGGCCTTTGTGCTCCTCGCCGCCCTCGGCTGGCTCGAGCGTCGACGCCAGACCCTGTTTCGGCGCTGGGCTGAAGGGGCCGAACTCTCCAAGCTGGATGGCTGCGGGGCCGCCAGGGTCTTGGATGGGGAACTGCAATGGTGCAGCTTTTCTGCCGGTCGCTTCGAAGAACAGGGACGATTCACGATCAACTCCCTCGAACTGGTGGAGCTGATGGCCTTGGCCTCCGGAGAAGCTCCCCTGGCCCATGAATCGGAGGGTCGCTGCCGCCTGCGCCTGATCGGCGATGGCCAACAGATGGATGTGCCCTTCTCCGATGCGCAACGGGCGCGCAGCTGGATGAACCAATTGATGTCCAAGGCGCGTTGCGACCTGTGAGCCGCCAGCGATCTACCCGCCCACTCCCCCCCGGCGTTGAACGCCGCCGCCGCCTACGCCAGGAACGACGCCGCGACCGGCTGATTCAACTGTGGCGCCTGCTGCTGTTCAGCGGCAGCGCCACGGCTCTTGCCTGGCTTCTGTTGAGCATGGGCTGGACCCTGCACAGCCCGGAGCAACTGCGGGTGAACGGCAGCGAACGGATCAGCAGCGAGGCCGTGACCCAGGCGGCGGGTCTCCGTTTCCCCCTGCCCCTGCTCAGCCTTGACCCCAGGGCGCTGGAACGCACCCTGCTGCGGGAACTGCCGGTGCAATCAGCTGCTGTGCATCGCCGTCTCCTGCCGCCCGCCCTGGATGTGGACCTGGAGGACCGTCGCCCCATGGCGGCCGCCAGTCGGGTCAGCCCCGGGGGCATGGAGAAGGGCATGGTCGATCGCAACGGCCAATGGATGCCCCAGACCGTGGCCTCGCGGGGCGATCAGCCGGAAACCTCGATCCTGGTGACGGGCTGGACGGCTCGCCAGCGGCCCATGATCGCCCGACTGTTCGAGCGACGCGATGCCCTGGGGAGCCCCTTGCAGCGCATCAGCATCGCTCCGGATGGGGCCATCAGCATTCAGACAGCCGCTCTGGGCAGGGTGGACCTGGGCGCGGACCCGAACCTGTTGGATCAACAGGTGGTGAGCATGGCCCAACTCAGCCGCAGCCTCCCCAGCCACTTGCGCCAGAAAGCGGGCACAAGCATCGATCTCAGTGATCCCGCCAAACCGGAACTTCAGCTCCGTGCTGGCAAGACTCCCGCCAGCGAATCCTGACGCTTCGTTGCAGATCGGGGTTCGGGCGACAAGGCTGATCAGAATCAGCGGCGGATGCAACCCGCAAGGACATAATGCACCCACAGCTCAATGGTTCGGCCGCAACGATGGAGATGATGGGAGCACATCAGTCCCCCCATGCCGATTCCACTGGCATCCTCCCCAGCCAGTCTGCGCGGATTGAGGTGATCGGTGTGGGTGGGGGCGGCAGCAATGCCGTGAACCGCATGATCCAGAGCGATCTGGAGGGTGTGGCCTACCGGGTGCTCAACACCGATGCCCAGGCCCTGCTCCAGTCGGCGGCAGATCATCGTGTGCAACTGGGCCAGACCCTCACCCGCGGCTTAGGAGCGGGCGGCAATCCCAGCATCGGCCAGAAAGCAGCCGAAGAATCCCGCGCCGATTTGCAACAGGCACTGCAGGGGGCTGATCTTGTCTTCATCGCCGCCGGCATGGGGGGTGGCACGGGCACGGGTGCCGCTCCTGTGGTGGCCGAAGTGGCCAAAGAAAGCGGTGCCCTCACCGTGGGCATCGTCACGAAACCCTTCAGCTTCGAAGGTCGCCGCCGCATGCGTCAGGCCGATGAAGGCATCGCCCGCCTCGCCGAGCATGTCGACACCCTGATCGTGATCCCCAATGATCGTCTGCGCGATGCGATTGCCGGAGCCCCTTTGCAGGAAGCGTTCCGCAGCGCTGACGACGTGCTGCGCATGGGCGTGAAGGGCATCAGCGACATCATCACCTGCCCAGGCCTGGTGAATGTGGATTTCGCCGATGTGCGCTCGGTGATGACCGAGGCCGGCACCGCCCTGCTGGGGATCGGCGTCGGCTCCGGCCGCTCCCGTGCCGTGGAAGCCGCCCAGACGGCGATCAACAGCCCACTGCTGGAGGCGGCCCGCATCGATGGCGCCAAGGGGTGTGTGATCAACATCAGCGGCGGTCGCGACATGACCCTCGAAGACATGACCACCGCCTCCGAAGTGATCTACGACGTGGTGGATCCGGAAGCCAACATCATCGTGGGCGCCGTCGTCGATGAGCGACTGGAGGGTGAAATCCACGTGACGGTGATCGCCACCGGTTTTGAGAACGGCCAGCCTTATCGCAGCGAACGCGCCACGGCACGATCTGAATCCACGCCCTACACGCCGTCTTCAAGCCAGGATTCCGGCGCGAACATTCCTCAATTTCTGCGCCAGCGTCAGCTTCGTCGCGAGTCAACCAACGACTGAAGCCTGAGCTGTGGCTCGGCGGATGGGGTGACCCGGAGTCCACGCCTGCTCAGAGCATCCCGTGTGGCTGCTCCCTTCCGGTTCTGACCAGGTTTAGGCGTCTGAACCGCATGGGTCCGAGTCGTTGTGATGCTAGCAATGGACCCCCGTTGGCCTGGAGAGGCGGATGCGACCTGCCGACCTGATCCGGTTCAAGCAGTCGGGGCAAGCGATCACCATGCTCACCGCCTGGGACGCCCTCTCGGCGGCCCTGGTGCAGGCAGCCGGTGCCGATCTGGTGCTGGTGGGTGATTCACTCGCCATGGTGGTGCTGGGCCATGCCACCACCCTGCCGGTGACGCTGGAGCAGATGCTGCAACACACGCAGGCGGTCTGTCGTGGCCTCAATGGACCGCTGGAGCGCCAGCCCCTGGTGGTGTGCGACCTGCCCTTTCTCAGTTACCAATGCGGCGAGGAGCGGGCCGTGGCAGCCGCCGGAACCCTGCTGAAGAACTCCGGCGCCGCCGCTGTGAAGCTGGAGGGAGCTGAACCGGAGATCGTGCAGGTGATCGACCGGCTGGTGCGGATGGGGATCCCGGTGATGGGCCATCTGGGGCTCACGCCGCAGGCGGTGCATCGCCTCGGCTACCGGCGGCAGGCGGAAGATCCCCGCAGCCAGGACACCCTGCTGCGCCAGGCGGAAACGCTGGAAGCCAACGGCTGTTTCGCCCTGGTGCTGGAACATGTGCCCGCCCAGTTGGCCAGCCGGGTGCGCCAGGCGCTGCGCATTCCTGTGATCGGCATCGGTGCCGGAGACGACTGCGACGGTCAGGTGCGGGTGAGCGCCGATCTGCTCGGGCTCACCCCCCTGCAACCGCCCTTCAGCCCCGCCCTGATCCCGGGGCGGCAACTGCTGGTGGAGGCGCTTCAGGGCTGGGTGACTGCACAACGGCAGCCGGCAGGGTCTCCCACCAGCGCACCACCTCCACCAGCACCTGATTGCTGAGGGCCAGACCCTCGGGATCTCGCAGGCGCCAGCGGCGTCCGCACGACTCAATCAGGCCCTGGGCTTCCGGCTCCAACCAGCGGCGCTCAAGATCGGGCAGATGACGCTCGCATGTGGCCGCATCCCAGCCGCTGGCAGCAGCCAGACGCCACAGATCGACGCCCTCGCGTCGCCTCAGCCCCACCAAGAGCAGGTCATCGAGGGGCAGCGGCACCGCTGCTGACGCCAGAAGCGAACAGTCGGGCTGCTGCCGTTGCGTCATCAACCAGCGGGCGTAGGCCTCACGGATGCGCGGCCGCGCCAGGCGCCGGCCCCAGGGGGCACTGGTGGCCCCAAGCCCGAAGCCCCACCAGCCGGCACCGCTCCAATACACACGGTTGTGGCGCGAGGCATGCCCAGGCCGGGCGTAATTCGACACCTCATAGCGGCAGAACCCCGCCTGTCGCAGGCGCTCGCCGGTCTGTCGAATCCGCTCCACCGCTTCCCCGTCATCGGGGAGCACCAGCTCGCCCCTTTGCTGCCGCCAGGCGAAGACGGTGCCGGGCTCCACCGACAGGTCGTAGACGGAGAGATGGGGCACGCCAGCGGCCAGGGCCAACTCCAGCTGCTGCTGCCATTGCGCCTCGGTCTGCCCCGGCAGATTGCGGATCAGGTCGAGGCTCCAGCTCGTCAGCCGTCCCTGCAGCAAAGCCCGTTGCAGCCAGGTGCAGGCGGCCTGCAGATCGGCCCGGCGATGGCGCCGTCCGAGGCTGGCCAGCACCCCATCATCAAAACTCTGTCCGCCCAGGCTCACCCGGGTCACGCCGGCGTCGAGGACGGCCTCCAGGTGCTGCAGATCAAAACTGGCCGGATCCATCTCCAGGGTGATCTCCGCCCCGTCCTGCAGACCGAAACGCTGCGTCAGCCGCTGCAGCAGATCGGCGATCTGGCTGGGGGTGAGCAGGGAGGGTGTGCCGCCGCCCACATACACCGTGGCCAGGGGCGGCCCTGCAGGGGAGAGGCCGATCTCCTCATGCAGCAGGGCGAGATAGGCCTGGATCGAGGCCCGTCCGGGCCCCGCCGCCGCATCCGCCCTGTCTCCCAGGGGCACGACGGCGAAGTCGCAGTAGAAGCAACGCCGATGGCAAAAGGGGATGTGCACATAGGCGCTACGGGGTGCGGACATCAGCCCGGGCCAAGCGACGGAAGATGGTGCATGCTGCCTGCAATCGGATCGAGCAGCCACGACCTGAACCCATGGTGGAACCGCTCATCCTGCTTGTGTTCCTGCTCTCCGGCGCCTCGGCCGGATGGATGGGCGTGCATCTGCTGCCCCAGGAGCTGCTCGACGAGAGCACCAACGTGGCTGGTGTGCGCTGGGTGCTCACGGGCTTCGGCGCTTTCTTCGGCCTGATTGCCGGCCTGGTGTTTCAGCGCCTGCGCCAGCAGTTGATGCGGCAGGTGCGCAGCATGCCCACCGATCTGCTGGTGAGCCGGGCCGTGGGCCTGATCCTGGGGCTGCTGGTGGCCAATCTGCTGCTGGCCCCCATCCTGCTGCTGCCCCTGGGGGGGGCGATTGCGCTGCTGAAACCGCTGGCGGCGGTGCTGAGCAATGTGTTCTTCGGAGTGCTGGGCTACAACCTCGCCGAAGTGCATGGCCGCACCCTGCTCAGGCTGTTCAATCCCTCAACGGCGGAAGCCCTGCTGGTGGCCGATGGGGTGCTCACCCCAGCCAGCGCCAAGATTCTCGACACCAGCGTGATCATCGATGGCCGCGTCCGCGGCCTTCTGGCCTGCGGCCTGCTCGAGGGCCAGGTGATCGTTGCCCAGACGGTGATCGACGAGATGCAGCAACTCGCCGATTCCAGCAATCCGGAAAAGCGCGCCCGCGGCCGCCGCGGCCTCAAACTGCTCACGGAACTGCGGGAGACCCATGGCCGTCGCCTTGTGATCAACACCACCCGCTACGAGGGTGACGGCACCGACGACCGCCTGCTCAAGCTGAGCGCCGACACCGGCGGCACGCTGGTGACGGCCGATTACAACCTCGCCCAGGTGGCCCAGGTGCAGGAGCTCAAAGTGATGAACCTGAGCGACCTCGTGATCGCCCTGCGCCCCGAGGTGCAACCCGGCGATGAGCTGCTGCTGAAAATCGTGCGGGAGGGCAAGGAGGACAACCAGGGGGTGGGCTACCTCGAGGACGGCACGATGGTGGTGGTGGAAGGGGCGCGAACGGCGATCGGCGAGCGCCGTCCTGTGGTGGTGACCGGCGCGCTGCAGAGTTCCTCCGGTCGGATGGTGTTTGCCCGTCTGGAGAAGGAAGCTGCCGCCGGAAAGCCCGCCAAACCGAATCGGCCCTCCCGCCCTGCCAAGCCAGGCCCATGAGCACACCTGACCAGCCAGCCCCCGCTAGGCTCCCGAAACGCCAGGGGATGTGCTGAGGATGACCACGTCTGCGCCCTATTACGGGGAGTCCACGGTGTTGCGCACACCACCGCCGGATCTGCCCTCTCTGATGCTCAAGGAGCGGATCGTGTATCTGGGGCTGCCGCTGTTCTCCGATGACGACACCAAGCGACAGCTCGGGCTCGACGTCACCGAGTTGATCATTGCCCAGCTGCTGTATCTGGAGTTCGACAATCCCGACAAGCCGATTTACTTCTATATCAATTCCACAGGCACCAGCTGGTATACCGGCGATGCGATCGGCTTTGAAACGGAGGCTTTCGCCATCTGCGACACCCTCCGCTACGTGAAGCCCCCTGTGCACACCATCTGCATCGGTCAGGCCATGGGAACGGCGGCGGTGATCCTCTCCGCCGGCACCAAGGGGCAGCGGGCCGCTCTGCCCCACGCGTCGATCGTGCTGCACCAGCCCCGCAGCGGCGCCCGGGGCCAGGCCACGGACATTCAGATCCGGGCCAAGGAAGTGCTGCACAACAAACGGGCGATGCTCGAGATCCTTTCTGAGAACACCGGTCGCAGCGTTGAGCAGCTCGCCAAGGATTCCGACAGGATGAGCTATCTCACACCAGAGCAGGCTGTGGAGTATGGCCTGATCGATCGGGTGTTGGGCAGTCGCAAGGAGCTGCCGACCGCTGCACCAGCAGCGGTCTAAACCCGTCAGGCGCCCGAAGCGCTCCCGTCCCTTTCCCCGTTCCCTTCTCAGCCCGGACCCATGCCGATCGGTACCCCCAGCGTTCCCTACCGCCTGCCAGGCAGCCAGATGGAGCGGTGGGTCGACATTTACACCCGTCTGGGGGTGGAGCGCATCCTCTTTCTCGGTCAGGAAGTGAACGACGGCATCGCCAACAGCCTGGTGGCCCAGATGCTGTATCTGGATTCGGACGACAGCAGCAAACCGATCTATCTCTACATCAACTCCCCTGGCGGCTCGGTGACAGCGGGGCTGGCGATCTACGACACGATGCAATACGTCAAGAGTGACGTGGTGACGATCTGCGTGGGACTCGCCGCATCGATGGGGGCCTTCCTGCTGGCGGCAGGCACCAAGGGCAAGCGCCTGGCCCTGCCTCACAGCCGGATCATGATCCACCAACCCCTCGGCGGCACGGCCCAGCGGCAGGCCAGCGACATCGAGATCGAAGCCAACGAGATTCTGCGCATCAAAGAGATGCTCAACCGCTCCATGGCTGCGATGACCGGCAAGAGTTTCGAGACGATCGAGAAAGACACCGATCGCGACTATTTCCTCAGCGCCGAGGAAGCCAAGGACTACGGCCTGATTGACCGGGTGATCTCCCATCCCAACGAGGCCTGAACGACAGGCGCTTGCGTAAGCTCAGCATCTTCTCCGCTTTGCACGCCGCCCGGATGGCCCAGCTCTTCTACGACACCGATGCCGATCTCTCGCTGCTCAGCGGCAAGACGGTGGCCATCATCGGCTACGGCTCCCAGGGCCACGCCCATGCCCTCAACCTGAAGGACAGCGGCGTGGATGTGGTGGTGGGCCTCTACGCCGGCAGCCGTTCCGCAGAGAAAGCCAAGGCGGATGGCCTGGACGTTCTGAGCGTGGCCGAGGCGGCCGCCAAGGCCGACTGGATCATGGTGCTCCTGCCCGACGAATTCCAGAAGGAGGTGTACGACAAGGAGATCGCGCCCCATCTGAGCGCCGGCAAGGTGCTGAGCTTCGCCCACGGCTTCAACATCCGTTTCGGCCTGATCCAGCCTCCCACCGATGTGGACGTAGTGATGATCGCCCCCAAAGGCCCCGGCCACACCGTGCGCTGGGAATACCAGAACGGCCAGGGAGTTCCCGCCCTCTTCGCCATTGAGCAGGACGCCTCCGGCAAGGCGCGCGCGCTGGCGATGGCCTACGCCAAGGGCATTGGCGGCACCCGTGCCGGCATCCTCGAGACCAACTTCAAGGAAGAAACGGAAACCGATCTGTTCGGGGAGCAGGCCGTGCTCTGCGGTGGCCTCTCCGAGCTGGTGAAGGCAGGCTTTGAAACCCTGGTGGACGCCGGCTATCAGCCCGAGCTCGCCTACTTCGAATGCCTCCACGAGGTGAAGTTGATCGTGGATCTGATGGTGAAGGGCGGTCTCACCGCCATGCGCGATTCCATCTCCAACACCGCTGAGTACGGCGATTATGTGAGCGGACCACGTCTGATCACCGCCGACACCAAGGCCGAGATGAAGCGGATCCTGACCGACATCCAGGACGGCACCTTCGCCCGCAACTTCGTGGCGGAATGCGAAGCCGGCAAGCCTGAAATGAACAAAATCCGCGACCGCGATGCTGAGCATCCGATCGAGAAGGTAGGCAAAGGGCTGCGCTCGATGTTCAGCTGGCTGAAGGCGGCCTGAGTCAGACCTTCCTCTACGTGATCGCCGCAGCAGGCCTCGACCTGCTGCTGGGTGATCCCCGCTGGTGCCCCCATCCCGTGGTGTGGATGGGGCGCTGCATCACCATCGTGCGCCGATGCGTTGAACGGCTCGCAGGGGACAACCGCCTGGGCCTTCGCGCCGGCGGTGGGCTGATCACGCTGGTGCTGGTGCTGGGCAGTGGCACCTGCGGCTGGGCCTTGGAACGGTTGGTGTTGCCTGGCTCGCCCCTGCCATCGCCCTGGGCTGCCGCCGTGCTGGTGGTGGGCCTGGCCAGCTCCCTGGCGGCGCGCAGCCTGCGCGACAGCGTGCTCGCCGTCGTGGACGCCCTCCCCGATCTGGTCGCGGCCAGGCGTTCTTTGGCCTGGATCGTCGGGCGCGACACCGAGGCGCTCGATCAGGACGAAATTCTTAGGGCCGCCGCCGAAACCGCCAGCGAAAACGCCGTGGATGGTCTGTTCGCGCCCCTGTTCTGGATGCTGGTGGGAGCAGCGCTCTGGCAACTGGGTTGCACGGCGGGGCCGGGACCGCTGGCCCTGGCCTGGGCCTTCAAAGCCAGTAGCACACTCGACTCCATGCTCGGGTATCGCCGCGGCCGCCTGCAGTGGCTTGGCACCGCCGGCGCCCGACTCGATGATGCGCTCACCTGGCTGCCCTGCCGCCTGGTGCTGTTAACCCTGCCCCTGGTCAGTCGCCCCTGGAGCGCCTGGCTCCGGCTGGTGCATGCCGCCGAACGGGATGGCCGCCCCGACCCCTCACCGAATGCGGGCCGCTCCCAGGCGATCTATGCCCACTGCGCCGGTGTTCGGCTCGGTGGTGCCAACCGCTACGGCGAGCGCTGGGTGGAGAAACCGTTGCTGGCGGCTGGCCAACCGCCTGTCGACGCAACAGCCGTGCGCCGGATTCTCAACCTCAGCGCCAGGCTGGAACTGCTCTGGCTGCTGCTCGCCCTCGGCGCCAGCAGTCAACCATTGCTGCGCTAGCGCTGATGAAAGCGGCCAAGAATCAGGGCAATCAGGATGGCCACATACAGCTGGCCACTCACCGTGATGGCCGTCACCACCACCTGAGAGGTGACATCACCTGAGTTCATCACCCCGGATCCCACCGTGGTGAGCAGGTTGAACGATGCCGCCATCAACACCGGCGCGAATCGCAACACCGATCCGGCATCCCCCCACTGATCGGTGAGGTTGCTGTGCAGCGAGGCATCCAACACGGCGGGATCAAAGGCCAGAGGATGCAACTCGTAGGTGGCCGTGAGCAGCACCCCTCCGGCCACTCCGATCAGTAAATAGCCCTGGGCCGCCCCCATCACCACCGCCAGGGTCACAAACGGTTCGCGGATCAACGACTGAATCATCCGCAGGGTGGTGAGAAAGAAGAAGAGCAGCCAGATCAGCACATGGGGCAACGTGAGCCAATGCCCGAGCAGATACAACCAACGCAGCGACAATTGCCAGATCACCTCCAGGGCAATCGCCAGCAGTCCCAGCTTGGCCACGAGTGCCTGGTGGCGGGGAAGGAGCGAATAACGGCCGATCAGACGAACCAGCACCACCGTGAGACTGATCAACAGCACCGACAGCAGCGGCGGCCAGATATCACACAGGGGGAGCAGAACCAGAAAGGCCAACTCGCAGATCAACATCACGATGTAGCCGCGATGGCGCTTGCGCAGGCGATGGATCTGATCGCGCGTGTAGCGGCTCATGGGCGTGCCAAGGCCTCAATAAGCACCACGATCCATGGGCAGCAGCAACACACCGAAGGTGCGCAGGATGATGGCCAGATCGAGCCGGAATGAACGGCCCCGGGCGTAGGCAAGATCGAGGCGCACCCGCTTGGCATAGCTGAGGTTGTTGCGCCCACTCACCTGCCAGAGCCCCGTGAGACCGGGACGCACCGCGAGCACCTCATCCATGTAAGGGCCGTAACGCTGAATCTCCTTGTCCACAATCGGGCGTGGACCCACCACACTCATTTCGCCGCGCAGCACGTTGAGGAACTGCGGCAGTTCATCGAGGCTGGAACGGCGCAGAAAACGACCAATCGGCGTGATGCGGGGATCCTGGCGCAGCTTGAAATCACGCTCGAATTCGGCGCGCATGGCGGGTGATTCCGCCAGCACACGGCTCAGCACCTGATCGGCATCGGCACGCATCGTGCGGAATTTGATGCAGCCGAAGCGGCGATAGCCCCGCCCCACACGGCGCTGCACATAGAACACAGGACCGGGTGAACTGATCTTCACCAACAGCGCCAGAACCACCAACAGCGGCGAACCGAGGCCGAGCACGGCCAGGGCAAACACCACATCACCCGTGCGCTTGAGGCTGCGGCCCAGGGTGCTCTGCTGACGCACCAACACCTTGACCGGCAGCTCCGAGGGCGGTGCCGCCAGAAGCTCAAGATGGCGACGACTGGCTTTGCGACGCAGCGCGGCTGGAGCAGTGTTCAAACGCAGACGACGCGAGGAGCTCACCATCCTGTTTCCCACGCGTCTCATGCCACTCAATCGCAGGCAGCGAGACCTGGCAGCTGGCCGGGGTCACTCCCTGCTGCGGCACAGGCCTGCTGGTGCCCAGACCAGAGCCGTTCCAGCACTGTCTCAAAACGGGACGCGAACCGCTCAGGGCTGAAGCGCTCGGCCCAGGCGCGCATCTGCTCCGGCGCCAGCTCACGCCAGAGGCGACGCTCCTCAAACCAGCTGACGGCGGCGGCCACCGAGGCGGCCGTCTGCTCGGGAAACAGCACCCCGGTGGGGGTGCTGACGCCGGTGGAGGCGCAGCGCACGCTGTCGAGCAGACCGCCACGACCCAGGCCGATCACGGGAGCGCCGGCCGCCATCGCCTCCACCGGCGCGATGCCGAAATCCTCCAGCCCCGCATACACAAAAGCGCGACAGCGGGCCATCAGGGCCTCCACCCGCGCCGAGGGCAAGCGACCAAGAATCTGCACCGTGGGACCGGCCAGCCGTTCAAGGGAGCGACGCTCCGGCCCATCGCCCACCACCAGCAGGGGCAGGCCGAGACGATTGAACGCCTCCACCACCACATCGACGCGCTTGTAGGGCACCAGGCGGCAAACGCACAGATAGGCCGCATCGCGGGGTTGATCCCAGCGGAACCGCTCCACCTGCACCGGCGGATGCAGCACCTGGGCCTCCCGCCCCCAGAAGCGTTGAATCCGCCGGGCCGTGAAGCGGGAATTAGCCAGCAGGTGATCCACACGGGCGGCGCTGAGCTGATCCCACTGGCGCAAGGCATGCAGCTGCCAGCGGATCAGGGGCCCGAAGCCGCGTCGGGCCAGCGCCGAGCGACGCAGATAGGCATGCATCTGATCCCAGGCGTAACGCACGGGGGTGTGCACATAGCTCACATGCAGCTGTTCGGGGGACGTCAGCACCCCCTTGGCCACCAGATGGCTGCTGCTGATCACCAGGGGGTAGGCACCCAGGTCGATCTGCTCAATCGCCAGCGGCAGCAGCGGCAGATACTGCTGCACATGGCTGATCCCCCAGGGCAGCTGCTGAATCGGGCTTGTGAGGATGCGCCGCCCCTGCCAGGGGCTGCCGAAACGACCACTCTCCCCATCCACCAGAGCCACCAGATCGATCTGGTGGCCCCGTTGCGCCAGACAAGCGTCGATGGCCGCCACCACCTGCTCGGCACCACCAACGGAACGGGGTGTGAACCACTCGTGCACCAGGGCGATCGTGCTGGGCAGGTCAGCCCTGGCCTGACCAGACATGAGGCGATGAACAGTTACATCACGAAGTCTCTCAGCCGGTTGCCGCCCTTGAGCGCGCTCCCGAAGCTGGAGGTATGTCCACCACGACCATGGCGATCAACGCCCTCCTGGAAGAATCCCTCAACGAACCTTCCATCGGCGAGACCACGTGTTTCCGTTGGCATGCCACCCCCGTCGGCATTGCCGCTCTCTGGAACAAAAGCCCGTCACCGCTCACCCCTCCATTCGAGGATGCTCTCAAAGAAGGCTTGCAAGTTGGCCTGGATCTCAGCCGCGAAGAAAGGGAGTTTCACCAGGTGAGCCACGGCCTGGTGCTGCTGTTTCATTCCTGATCAGGCACTGGTAAACAGATTGAGAACGGCCGAGATCACCGTGGAATAAAACAGGAAGCTCATCAGGGAGTGGAACCACACCGTGCGCCGAATCCGACCATCCTCCAAGTTGACGTCACTCATGGCGTAGGTGAGCCCTACGGCGAAAGCAACGTAGAGAAAGTCGGTAAACATTGGCTCATCTCCCTCGAAGATGAAGCCCTGAGGGTCCGAGCCCTCCTGTCGGCCCCTGGGATTGAGCTGAAAGTAGGCCTTGGCGTAATGGATGCCAAAGCCGTTGTGCAGCTGCATCCAAGTAGCGAACATTGCTGCGAAATACACCAGGATCCGCAACCATTCCGGCAAAGCCCCCTTGGCATGGTGCATGTCCTGAATGCTCAGGCTCAAAAGGCCGATGCTCATGAAGGTGAACACCACCGTGCGCGCGATCAGCCGCTGCCGGCGGGCACGCTCATGACCGAACAGCGCGCGTGTCTCCTCCGAGCCAAGGAGGAAGGCCTCCCGATTGAAATGCCAGAGATCCACCAACATGGCGATCAGGAAGCCCACGGAAAAGGCCTCGTCGAGGCGACCGGGCCGACCGCCCATCCAGAACAGGGCCACCAGGGTCACCACGATGCCGATCGGCAACGCCCGCCGCGCCCGAGCCAGATCATGGAAATTTCGGAACGTGGTTTCTGAGAAATTCACGGGCTGCGAGTCGACCAAGCCGGAGGAACGGAACGCAGTCAAGCAACAGCTGCGTGAGGCGACATAGGCTGATGGATGATTGTTCAGTGAACGCCGACCAGGGCCACCCCATGCATTGCCCTGAAGCGCCCGCCGCCAACCTGGCCTATGTGGTGGAGCACCGTCTCCATCACCGCGTCCGTCTCCGCTTCCGGCAGCCCCTCTGTTCGCACCGCATGCGCAGCCTGCTCTGGCTGATGGAACAGCAACAGGCCGGCTTCGCTCTGCGCCCGGCCTCCTCCGGCCGCGGGCTCGTGCTCTGGAGCCTCGATCCCGATCAGTCGATCCACCAGGGCCTGCAGCTGCTGGAGCAGACCATCCAACTGCCGCCTGCCCACCTCGCCGCCCCTCCGGAACGGGGCCTACCGGGAGTGCTGCAACGCTCACGGCTCGGCAGCATCAAGATGCTGATGGCTCTGGCGGTGGCGGGCTGGGCCCTACCGGTGCTACCCGGTACCCCCTTCTTTTTGATGGCCTGGTGGCTGGGCTGGCGACCGCCCCAACCCTCTCAGCGAAACACCACCTCCACGAAGGGTGCACAGACCCTGGCGGAAGCGGGTTCGCGCTGACGGCAGGCCTCCGGCAGGGCAATGATCCGCCGCTGCCCCAAAGCGGAGATCACCAGAGCGTCCTCCTGCTGCTGCACACGCAGGTCCCCTCGGCCAACGCCAGGGGCGAACACGCGGCAGAGCTGGTCCTCCCAATCGGTGAGGTTGATCCGTGGTGCCTCCTGCGCCAACAGGGTCACCAGTGGATCCTCTTGATTCGCGGGCGAGGTGCCGCCCAGCAGCATCGGCGGCGACCAGCCCTCCAACAGCGGCGTCGACCAGCCCTGTCCCTGGATCCAGAGGCGATGCAGGGGGTAGCCGCTCAAGGGCAACGCCGCCAGGCGGCGACGCTGCAGCGGCCAGGAGTCGGCATCGCCGCTGAGGGCCAACACCACATCAAGACGTTGTTCGTTGTTCAGAAGGGCGGCCAACAACCGGCACCGCTCCAGCCATGGCGTGGGAGGACGCAGGGATTCGGCGCTGGGTAACTGCAAACGCAGCACCAACTCGAGGTGGGACAGGCGCTGACGGGTGTCGCTCCACCAATTCAGCAGGGGATCCCAGAGGCTGAGGATCAGCTCCGGCGCCCGTTGGGCCAGCCGCAGAAGCGGCAAGGCCTGGGCCAGGGGCGGCAGCACCAGCGTGACCGTCTGAACCTCGGGATCCGCCATCGACACCGCCAGACGGTCCGCCAGCCAGAGCACGCGCTGGAGATCCTCCAGACCGGGAACCAGCCAGGGAGGTGTCGGCGAGTCGATCGACAGCCCGAGCATCGCCGCCCAGGGCCGCAAGGGCCCCTCCAGGTCGGGCCAGAGGGCCGCCGCATGCTCCTGGGCCACAAAGGCCTCCCAGCGCAGGCTGCCGCCCTGGAGATCACGCCCCTCAAGCAGGTGACTGGTCTCGCCATTGAGATCGAGCACCACCAGCCCCGAAGCGGCAAGCCGCTGCTGGGCCATCACGAGGTCCAGAGCCTGTTGGGGCTGATCTGCCACCAGCAACACCACAGCCATCGCGCCCGGATCACGGTTGGATGTGTGGCCCAATACCAACTCCCTGAGTGGGTTGCGCAGAATCACCACATTTCAGCAGATCAGCGTAAGCTCGGCTTCGTCAATGGCCTCTGGATTCATGTTTGAGCTGGAAACAGTTCTGGCGTTTGGCGTGGGTGCCGGGTTGGTGGCCCTGGCGCCGATGGTCAGACGCTTTGGTAATCCCCAGCTCGGAGATTCCATGAACAACACCGGTCGCTCCATGGCCAAGAGCGGCATCAAACTGGGCGTCACCGTGGCCGGTGCGGCTGGAGCAGCAGCCCGAGGCGTGGCCAAGGGGGCCGCTGAAGCGGCCGAATCGATCGGCGACCTGGTGGCGGAAGCCCGCCACGAAATGCAGGGCAGCGACGACAGTGCCGCCACACCGGCCAAGGCCAGCAAAGCCTCGACTGCGACCACCGAAGTGACGGTGGAGTAACGGCATCAGTGGCAGTTTCCATCGCAGTCGATAGCCCGTCACCAGACGGGCGTCGTTCCGGCCTGAAGGCCGTTCCCACTGCCAGGGCCTTACCCCCCTGGCATGCCAACGACATCCAGATCGTCCACCGCTGCGGCCCGCGCCTGCGTCTGCGCCTGCCCAGCACCGATCCCGAGAGCCAACGACTGGCCCGATGGATCGAGACTCAGGCAGAGATCAGCAGCGTGCGCCACAACCGCATCGGTGCTTGCCTTGTGCTGCAACTGGCTCCAACCGCCCAGAGTTGGAATGAGCAGCAGCTTCAAGCCTGGCTCGAGCAGCTGCCCCGCAGCGGCGATCATCGTCTCGACGAGGTGGCGATTGACGCCACGCCGGCCGGAGCGGCGGACCAAGCCGCTGAGGCAGACGAAGAGGAACCCTTTGTTCCCTCCCGGATTGTGCTGCCGGTGAGCTCACTGGCCTTGGCCCTGTTGGCGGGTCCGCTGTCGCTGCCTCCCCTGGCGGTGGCCGCCTTCATCCTGGTGGCCGCGCGCCTCAGCTTCAAGCGAGCCTGGGACGGCCTGCGTCAGGAGCGCCGCATCAATGTGGACGCTCTCGATGCCCTGGCGGTGACAATCCACAGCCTGGAGGGTTTCCTGACGGGCCCAGCGCTGATGATCAGCATGATCGAGGGCGGCGAAGCCGTTCGCGATGCGACTCAGCGCATTGCCCATTCCGCCAGCACCGATCTGCTCGCCAGCCTCCAGGCCGACGTGCGCCGGCTCGATGACGCGGGCCAAGAAACGGTCATCCCCAGTTCTGAGGTGGAACTCGGTGATCGCCTGATCTTCTATCCCGGCGACAGCATCCCCGTGGATGGTGAGGTGGAGAAGGGAGAAGTGAGCTTCGATGTGGTGAAGCTCACCGGTGAATCCGTGCCACGCCATGCCGAAGCCGGCGATGAGGTGCTGGCTGGATTCATTCTTCTCGAAGGCACCCTGATCATGCGGGCCACCGCCGTGGGCGAACAGACCCGGATCGGCCAGATCACGGCGATGATCGATTCGGCCCCGGTGTTCGACACCCGTGTGGGCAACGTGGCAGCGCGGATTGCCAACCGCTTCGTGTTGCCGACACTCGCCCTTGCCGGGGTTTCGCTCCTGCTCAGTGCCGGCAATCTGGCGGCGGCGGCATCCTTGCTGATGTTCGACCTCGGCACCGGTCTGCGGGTGTCGGTGCCCACCGCGATCATGGCGGCCCTCACCCGCGCCGGCAGCCAGGGCCTGTTGATCCGCAGCGGCCGCGCCCTCGAGCTGCTCAACGATGTGGATGTGGTGGTTTTCGACAAGACCGGCACCCTCACCCAGGGCCACCCCTCGGTGGTGCACCTGGATGTGCTCAACGATGCCTACACCCGCGAACAACTGATTCGCCTGGCTGCCAGCGCCGAACAGGGTCTGAACCACCCGATCGCCGAATCGATCATCCAGTTCGCCGCCGCCGAAGGCGTGGCTGGTGTCAAACCGGACGCATGGGATTACCGCATCGGCCGGGGTGTGGCCGCCGTGATCGACGGACACCAGGTGCTGATCGGCAACGCGCGCCTGCTGCATGAGGAAGGCCTGAGCGAGCCGAAGCTGCCGGAGCGCTCCGAGCTGAATGCCTCCACCCCCGTGTATCTGGCTGTCGATGGCGCCATGGCGGCCGTCTTCCACGCCGCTGATGAGCTGCGGCCCGACAGCAAGGCCCTGGTGCAGGAGCTGCATCGTCGCGGCATCGAAGCCCACATGCTCACGGGCGACGTGGCAACCGTGGCCCATGCGGTGGCCGAACGCCTCGGTCTTTATCCCGAAGAGGTGCACGCCGAGGCCCTGCCAGACCAGAAGGCCGAGCTGGTGAAGAGCTTCAAGGAGCAGGGGCGTCGGGTGGTGTTTGTCGGTGACGGCATCAACGATTCCGCCGCCCTGGCCTATGCCGATGTGTCGGTGTCGTTTGCCTCCGGCAGCGATCTGGCCCGTGAAACCGCCGACATCGTGCTCACCAACGACAAGGTGTCGGGCTTGATCGTGGCGCAGGACCTCTCGCGTCGCACTTTCAAGCTGATCAACCAGAACATCGGCATCGTGGGAGTGCCCAACCTCACCGCCCTGGTGATCGGCACCTTCTTCCCGCTCGGCCCGGTGGCCGCCGTTCTGATCAACAACGGCTCCTCCCTGGTGGCAGCGGGCAATGCCATGCGCACGCTGCAGTTCCGCCCGGAACCCCTGCCCGAACTGGAGGACGGCAGCGTGCGGCAGGCACGCCCCGGCCGCAGCGACGCCAGCACCGCAACGGACGTCGCCGTCACCGAAACGGCGATCCAGCCCCTGCGCGCCAGGGAACTGGCCCAACGGCTCGGCACCAGCCACCAGCAACTGAGCTCATTGCGTCGCAAGGGTGAACTGCACCGCTGGAGCCGGGAGAACGATCCCGATGGCCACAGCTGGAGCTACTGCGATCGCCGCAAGGTGTATGTGCCCGAAGCGCTCGCTGCCGCATGAGTGCTGTCGACTGCCTCAGGCTTCGTCATCGCGGCCGGGGGCGTCGGCGCTACTCCCTTCGGTTTGAGGAGCCGATCGACTGGTCGGCCCTCGCTGACACCCTGCGGGTCAGGCTCACGGGAACACCGTTCCGGTTTCGGCTCAATCCAATCGCCCAGTCGGTGGTGATCTCCGGGATCACTGCCGGCAACGACCAAGCCTGGCAACCGGCGGCCATGGCTCTGGTGGCCGCACTGGAGGAGATCGGCGCTGCAGCTCCGGCACCGGAGCTGATCACGATTCCCCTGCGCAACATCGCCACGCCGCTGCATCAGAGGCCTGAGCGGCGCTGGCGATGGCTGGTGGCCTTGCTGGGTGGCCTGACCAACCTGATGACCGTCTCCCTCAGTTTGCTTCTCACCCTCACAGCCTTCAGCCTGATCCTGATCGGGCTGCCCGGCCTCCTGCTCCCCCTCTCTCCAGGCACCCTGCTGCTGCTGCTCGCGGCCTGGTTGATCGAACTGGCCTTTCTGTTGCGGCGCCCCTTCATCGCTTCAGCGCACTGAATTCAGCGCACTGAAGCGCCCCCGACGTGCACGCTCTTCTGCTGTGGTTGCCGACCTTGCCCACTCCCGGCACTGGACCCAGGTCAGCGACCTGCCCGGACGGCTGCGGGTGCGTTGCCATGGCCTGAACCCCGCCGGGGAACCGGTGAGCAACCGGCTCGATTCCACCCTGCTGCACCACTGCCGGCTCACCCTGAGCAGCTGTCACTGGTTGCGCGGCTTCCGGATCAATCCGCTGGCGGGAAGCATCTGTCTCCACTACCCGCCGCAGCATCGGCGCGACCTGAAAACGCTGCTGGAGCGGGCACTGACGCCCCCGCTCCCGGGAAGCGGCCTCGACCTCGCTGATCCGGAACAGTCCCTGTTCGCACCCGGACGGCCCCTGATCCGCCATGGTCTCTCCTGCGCCTCGATCCTCCTGATCGATGCCATCACCCCCCTGCCGCTCACCCTGCTGCTGGGTCTCTCCTCCCTGCTGCTCTGGCCCCGGATCCATGCCGCCCTGAGGCAACTCCGGCAGGGCCGGCTCGATGTGGAGACCCTGGAGCTGGGCTTTTCCACCGCCATGCTCCTGGAGGGTCTGCCCCGCGAAACCCTCACCGATCTCGGCATTCACGATGCCACCGGTGCCGTGCAGGGGGTGATGCAACCGGAGGAAGACGTTGTGGATGGCGACCGCCTACTGGCGCGTCTCGGCCGGGTGGTGCAACTGCAACCGCCAGACAGTGCGGCCGATCCGATCCCCCTGGCCCAGGCCAAACCGGGCCAGCGCTACCTGATTCATGGCCAGCAGCTCTGCCCCCTGCGCTCGACGCTGGTATCGGGCCGTTTGCTGGTGAGCAATCGCCACATCAACGGCCACTGGCATCCGCGCTGGCTGAAGCGAGGCGAGGTGATTCCCACCGGGTCTCTGGTGATCCGCGGCCAGGGGACCCTCGAACTGAGCGAGGCGCTGATCAGCGATCCCACCTACGCCCTGCTGCATGAGCAGCACGACCGCAGCCGGATCGAAACCGGGGTGCTCGATCGGCGCCTGCAGCGACTCTCCGACTGGATGAGTCCGCTGCTGCTGGCCGGTGGCGGCGTGATGCTGGCGCGGGGGTCGAAGGAGATTGCCCTGGCGGCACTCCGTTTCAGTCCGCTGCACAACTGGAGCGACAGCGTCACCGCCTCCAGGCTCACCGCCGTGGCCGACCTGGCCCTGCACAAGGTGCGGATCCGCAACCCGAATGTGCTCAGCAGCCTGGGACGCATCCGCCACCTGGTGGTGACCCAGAGCTGCCTGAATCAGGCCGGCGGCATGCGACTGAAGGAAGAAACGGCCCCGGGTGCCGATCCGAACAACGGGGAGCTGCTCCGCCTGCTCGCCGGCATTCAGAGCTGGTTGAGCGGCATCGATGGCATGGCGATCTGGACCCGGCAGCTGCAGGAGATCGAAACGCCAACGGCGATCACCTCCGTGGCGATCGAGGCGGACGGGCGTCGTTACAGCGTGCGCACCCGAGCTGGCGACAATGTGGTGATCGAAGCGGAACGGCCCGACGATCTGCTGACACCCCTGCGACTGAGCCGTAACGGTGCCTGCATCGGGCGGATTGTGCTGCAATTCCTGCCGGATGAGCACTGGCTGGAGGCTGCCGACATGCTCCATCAGCTCGGCATCCGCTTGCATGTGGTGTCGTCGCTTCCCGACGACCAGCTGGAAACCTGCACCGAAGCGCTGCAGCTCCCCGATGACCAGCGGCATGGTGCTTGTGATGCCGAAGCACGCCTCGCCCTGATCCGTCGTCTTCAGGGCAACGGCAGCAACGGGGTTGCCTACATGGGCTACCTGCTCCAGGATCTGGCCGCTTTGGAGCAGGCCGACGTGTCGATGGGCATGACCACCCCCGACGACAGCCTGATGGTGGCGCGGCTCTGCGATCTGATGATCCCCACCAATGCCTCCTGGCTGCCGCGCCTGGTGACCATGAGCCGGCGCCTGCAACAGGCGGAAACCGGCAACTTCAGCCTGATCACCGGCACCCAGATCGCCACCGCCTTGGTCACCGCCAGCGGCTGGATCGCGCCGATGCAAGCGATCCTCTTCTACGACCTGCCGATGTTGCTGGCGGAGCTCAACAACATTCTGAGCGTGCAGACGGCGGGTTATGCCGCATCCGGCCAACCGGTGCCATCACGAAACAAGCGCCAGGACGCCCGCTGACCGGGACGCTGCATCCGCTGACAGCGCAGACCACGGCGGATGAAGCCAGGTCCCTCCGGCAGGGACTCCACCGAGGGCAGCCGCTTGAGCTGCAACAGGTCGGCGAGTTCACCACTCTCCACCTCAATGCCGGTGCGCACCAGCTGCTCGAGGATGTCGAGCCGTTCACGGAAGAGCCTCAGATCGGCGTAGAGCTCCGCCTTTCTCCAGTCGCGATCTCCGGTTGGCACAGGCAAGGATGCTTCCACACCGACGGGGTCGAGCACCAGCTCGGCCGCCACCGGTTCGGCATCACCAGCCTCCACAGCGGCCAGCAGCTGGGCCACATCGGCGGCCTGCACATAGGTGCGCAGGCCACGACGCACCGGCTCGAGCTTGAGGCGATGCAGCAGGAGCAGCACATCGGCCCGCGACAGGCCCAGATCGGTCTCCAGTTTGGCGAGAGGCACCAGTTCTTCGCTCATGGGGGACACCGGCCGGCAGGTCTATGGCCGTCATGATCGAGCCAATGGCCGAAACAGACAACAACAGAAACGGGCCTGTTGTGCCACCCTGCGGCCACCGCGAGCGATTCCCCTTCAGCCAGCGATGAACCATGACCCGCAAAAGCTCCTGGAGACGCTGCAGGAGGGCCATGCCCGCTTCATGGCGGGGGAATCCCGTCATCCCCATTCTTCCTCCTATCGGCTGCGCCAGCTGGTTGAGGGCCAGCATCCGCTGGCGGCGGTGGTGAGCTGTTCCGATTCGCGCGTGCCGGTGGAGCTGCTCTTCGACGCCGGCTTCGGCGACCTCTATGTGGTGCGCACGGCCGGAAACACGAGCTTCACCGACACGATCGGCTCCCTGGATTACGGCGTGTTGGGGCTGAACCTGCAACTCATCGTGGTGATGGGCCATGAGGGCTGTGGTGCGGTGACCGCGGCCTGCACCCCCCAGGAAGCACTGACCCCGGCCTTGCAGGACCTGGTGCTCAACATCCGCAGCGGCCTCGATGAGGAAGGTGTGGGCTCGGAGCTGGATCGGGCCTTCCGGGCCAACAGCCGGGTGGCGGCCCGGCGTCTGCTCCAGGGCAGTGAGCTGATGCGCTCCAGGGTGGCGGAGGGAACCCTGCGGATCGAAGCCGCCTGCTACACCCTGCAAAAAGGCGACATTGAGTGGCTTGGCCCGGTCAGCGCCAGCTGATTCACCGATCGGTCAGCACCAGCTGACAAACAACTGCGGCTACGACTGGAACACGCGACGGCGTCGCCCTTTCATGCTGCAATCAGGGTGTGATGGTTGTTTTCTAACCCGCGATGTTTGAACTCGAACTGTTGATCGCCATGGGCCTCGGTGCTGCCCTGGTGGCCATCGCTCCCGCCGTGAAGGCTGTGGGTGGCGGCGAAAACCGCGTCAGCCGCTCCATCGGCGACACGGGCCGCGCCATCACCAAGCAGGGGCTCAAGCTGGGCATCCGCCTCGCCGACAGCACCGGCGGCCTGCTGCGGGGCATCGGCCAGGGCTTCTCGGAAGTGGGTGAGAGCTTCACCGATCTGCTGGCGGAAGCCAAGGCCGACCTGGAGCAGAACAAGGCCAAGCGCACCACCTCGATCAGCAGCAGCCGCTCCTGACTCAGCGCCGCTGACGTCCGGCCCTCACCAGCAGCAGCTCGCTGGTGAGGATTGGCATGTCGACGAGGAATACCGCAAGCAGGGGGTGAATCGGCAGCACCAGATTCACCAGCACCACCAGCAGGTGGGGTAAGAGCACCAGGGCCGCCTGGCCGGCCTGGTCGCCATGGGAGCGGCGACAGAGCGCTATCGCGGCCGGTAGGCGATCGATGCAACGGGCGGCGATCATCACATCGGCGACCGACTGGCTCAGCTGAGGCTGCGACTCCACCATCGTGATGCCCACATCGGCGGCAGCGATCAGGGGCGTATCAGCATCGGCGCCACCGAGCAGCATCACCGGCCCGGCCTTGCGGCAGCGGTTCACCTGGGCAAGCTGACGCTCCGGTTGCGGTGCCACCACCACGGCCTCAGCGGGCAGATCGAGGCGCTGACAGAGCAGATCGGCCAGCTGCAGATCTGACGCCATCAGCAAGCGAATCCCGATCCCCATCCGCTGAATCCGCTTGAGAGAACGAATCAGGCGCCTGGAGAGGTGCACCCGGAGATCGATCGCACCGATCAGGCGGCCGCTGCGCAGCACATAGATCCAGGTCTGGTCGGCATGGCGCCCGAAGGAGGGATCGTGGCGGAGATGCCGGGACTGCAGCAGCCGGGGACCGCCCAATTCCACCCGTTCACCGCGAATGATGCCCCGCCAGCCGAAGGGATGCATCGGCTCCAGGTCATCAACGATGTACGGGTCCAGATCCAGCGCATGCAACAGGGGCAGGAATGCCGTGAGCCCGAATGGGCGCTGGCGGCAACGGAAGCCGGCCACGATCTGGGCCAACTCCTCCACCGTGGTGTCGTCGAGCGGGTGAATGCCGGCAAGGGAGCGCTGGCCCAGCCGCTCCAGCACCGCTTCGGTGATCAGCAGCTGACGGCTTTGGGCGATGCCATCGCTCGCCTCCGGGCGTTTGAGCACCACGCCGAGGTTGAGGGCATCCCGCTGCACGGCGCCGTAGAGCAGCGAACAGCTCAACTGCCAGTCGCTGGCGGGATCGAATTGCAACAGGCCTGCCGCCCCACCGGAGTTACCGGCGGCCAGCAGACCACCCCCCGCCAACAGGATCAGGGGAACGGACCGGGTGTGCAGCCAGCGGGCCCGTTCCACAAGGGCGGGGACATGGGCCTCCGGCTCACGCACGGGGATGTTCTCCAGCCGACGCTCCACCGGATCGGCGCATTGGATCACCCGGAGCGTCAGCGCACCGCTGACGAGCTGCACCCCGGCGGGCAACTGCTGAAACGGCCGCACGGCGATCTGCACGGTGCGGCCATCGGCCCATAACGAGGTGATCACGGCCTCCCCATCCATGACCAGGCCATGACAGGGAACCCGGTCTCCGGCGATGAGGCGCAGCCGATCTCCGGGTTGGAGCTCCGCCAGTGTGGGCGTCGAAAGACGACCATCGCGCTCGAGCCGGGTCACCACCGTGCTCAGGCGAAACGCTTCGAGCCGATCGGCGAGCCGCTCGTGTTGGCCGTGGTTGGGGGTCCAGCCCTGGAGGGAATGGTTACCCACCTCGATGCCCCACTCGAGCAGCAGGGCCTGGCTGTGGCCGCGCAGCACCAGCGAGCCATACCAGAGCAGATCCAGGGTCTTGGCCGGCAGACGCCCGGCACGGCGCTCCGCCCAGATCGAGCGGAACAGGGGCACAAACAGCAGCGGGGTGACCGGCAGCAGCAGCAGGATCAGGGGCAGCTCGAGCAGGGCGTTGAGGCTGAACAGACCAACCACCAGGCCGAGTCGGCGCAGGGAGCGGGTCTCAAGCCGAGGGGTGATCTCCAGGGGCAGGCCAGCCTCCTGCTGGGCGGCCTGCTGCAGCAACTGCACAATGGCTCGCCGGCGCCGCAACCGTTCCGGCCGGCCCTCGAGCACCAGGCTTCCCGCCAGGGCATTGAGCCGAAACCGCTTCAGCCAATGCCGCTGCAGGCTCTGGTGGGCTAGAGCCTGGGCCAGCTCAGCATCAAGACCGGTGTGCAGCAGCTGCAGTCGCACCCGGCCGGGAAGCTGGTGCATCACACGCCAGCGGCTGCCATTGGCGCTGCACTCCAGAACCTGACCGACGCGAAGCTGGCTCATGCCCCCAGGCTGCTGGATCCAGGATGGCGATCAGGTGTTCCAAGCGACGATGGCCAGAGGCAATCAGCGACGCACAGGCACCTCGAGCGCTGCAGCATCCAGTGGGGCAAACACTTTGGTGATGTCGGGCACGATCTCACGCACCGCATCCACGGCAAGCGACAGACGCTCGATCAACGCGAGGAGCAGGGGATGCCCCTCAAAGTCTTGGCGGTACACCAGCACATCACCGGAGGCAAACGGCAACGCCAGGGGAAGGCGATGCAGGGAGCTGGGGGCGGTGTGCTGGGTGAGCGGGTTGCCGTAGGAGATGAGCAGTTCCGACTCGCATTTGCCTTCCCATTTCTCGTAGCGGTAGCGACACATGCGCACCGGTGTATTCCAGAGGCCGAGCTGCTTGAGGGCAGCCTCCACCTTCGGGAAGGTCTGCGGTGGCAGGGCGAGGGAGGGATAGGCAGCGAGCTCATCGAAGCTGGGATTTTTGACTTTCGTGAGTGGATGATCCGGTGCACACACGAAGAACGGTTGCATCGCCGTGAGCTGGAGGTAGCGGTAATGCGGATCGACGGGTCCAAGCAGATCGGGCAGCGTGGTGATCTGGCAGTCCACGATCCGGTGGTCGAGCAGCAGATGGCGATGACGGATCGACATGATGTCGGAATTGCCGAGCATCCAGGGGCCGAGTTCAGCGGCGCAGTAGGAGAGCGCGGTCCAGTAGGTGGCTTCCAGGCGCAACGGCGCCCACGCGGCCCAGCGGGCCTTCTGATGCACCTGCCGTTCGGCATTGAGCAGGGAAAGATCGCCGAGCAACTGCCATTCGCCGAAGTCATCGCGCACCAGCTCCAGCCCGAACAGCTCGAGCACCTTGGCGGTGTTGCGACTGACGGTGGACTGGGCACAGCTGAAACGACGCGCCACCGACTCTCCGGTTCGCAACCAGATCAGACCATCGAAGAGCGCCAGCTCATCAAGCTTCAGCACAACCCTTCTGAAGGAAATTGCCTTCTACAGAATCATCCGCACCCCCGTCCACATTCCATGCGAGATCCGCATGTTTTTGCGATCAACGATGCGGTGCTGGAAACGGAGAGGGTGGGATTCGAACCCACGAGGGTGTGACCCCTACACGATTTCGAGTCGTGCGCAATCAACCGGACTCTGCCACCTCTCCAGCGCGCCCGATGGGCACACCTCACTGTAAGGGTCGGCCCGTGGCCCGCTGCAAGCGCAACCGCTGGGCACCGGCCCGCAGCCACAGGGATCGCGTCGCCACCGCATCCACCTCCGCGCCCAGTTCCAGTCCCGCACTCGCCAGGCGCTGGCCGGGTTGCAAAGAGCTCTGACCTTGGTGCTCGGCCAGCACCGTGCGCGCCAGCGACCGCCAACAGCGCTGCTGCGATGACGCCACCGGATCGAGCACGGCCACCCAGTCGAGCCGGCGATGACCATGGGCCTCACTGAGGCGACGGGCGAGGGCGCAACTGAGACCATCGCCATGGCTGCTCACCAGGGCCGCCCGCCCCTGATGGCGCGCCAGCAGCCAATGGCGCCCCCACTGCCCCACCACCACCAGCCCGTCCTTCAGCTGCACGCTGGCCTGGACGATCACCGCCAGCAGCACCAGGGGAAGCGCCCGCCAGCGCAGGCGGGCGAGGGCGGGCAGGCACCAGGGCAGCAAGCCGAGCAGCAACAGCAGCACCACCCAGGGCTGGGGCCGGCCGGTGAGCAGCTGGGCATAGGGCCAGGTGCTGATCCAGAGCACCAACGCAATCAGCAGACCCGCCAGCTTGGCCACAGGCCAGATCAGCCAGGGCAGCAACAGCGCCGCCAGCCCCGCCGGCAGGATCAGCAGCGACAGGGCCAGCGCCATCGCCGCCAGGGTGAGGGGCGCCAGCAGCGGCGCCGCCAGCAGATTGGCCACCAACGCATAGAGGGGCGTCGAGCCGAAGTGCAGCAGCTGCAGGGGCAGGGTCCAGAGCAGGGCCGCCAGCGGCACCGAGAGGGCTGCCGGCAACCACCCCAGGCAGCCCCGCGGCACTCGCTCCGCCAACCAGGCCTCGATCGGGCCGGCACTGATCACCAGCCCAGCAGTGGCGGCAGCACTGAGCTGAAAGCCGATGGAGTGCGCCCAGGCCGGATGGATCAGCAGCATCAGCACCAACGTGATCAGCAGCACCCCCAGCGGACGGCTGCGGCCACCGCCTTCGCGGATCAGCAGGGCCGCTGCCCCCATCAGCACGGCGCGCACCACCGAGGGCTGACCGCCCGCCAGCGCCAGAAAACTGGCCATCGCCAGCCCGCCGCCACCGAGCCGCAACGCCACGGGCAAGGAGCGCACCAGGGCCAGGGTGGTGCCGAGCAGCACCGACAGGTGAAAGCCGCTGGCGGCCAGGGCGTGGGAGAGCCCCGCCACCCGGAAGGCATCCCGCAGCTCCGACGGCACCGACACCTGGGCACTCCCCAGCACCAACGCCGCCAACAGCGATCCCTCCCTGGGCCCCGCCCATCGCTGCAGCTGGGCGGCGATCCGGCGCCGGGCATCGGCCAACGGCGTCCACTGCTGCGACAGCAGCCTGAACGCCTCAGCCCGGAACTGGGTGTGCACCCCCTGGGCCGCGAGGCGCTCCGCCGCGCCAGGCACCAGGGGATGGGCAGCAGGCGCCGGTTGGCGCAGCCGGCCCTCCGCAGCGATGCGCCAACCCTGCTCCAGCCCCCGTTCGCAGGGCTGGATCTGCAGTTCCGTGCGTCCGCGCAACGGCCGCCCGTTCACACGCTCCACCGCCAGCAGCGCCTGACACCGCTCGCCCAGCGTCCGGCTGTCGGCCAGCAGCACCGCCTCGATCTGTTGGGGAGCCTCCATCGACGCATCGTTCAGCACGGCCAGGAGCGGATCCCGTTGCGGCGGGCTCGCCTGGCTGCGCCAGCTCGACCCCGCCGCCAGGGCGAGCAGCAGCAGCAACAGAGCACCACCGTGGCGCCAGGCGAGGGATCGGCAGCGGCAGAGCCAGGCGAGCCCGCAGGCCAGCGCCAGCAACACCAGCAGCCAGTGCCCAGGCGTAACGGCCAGGGCTCCGGCCAACAGAGCCGCCAGGGCGAGAGCGGTGGCGGCCAGGGTGAATTCGGAGCGGGGCATGGCGGCAGCGCGGAGGCCTTACCCAGAGGATTCCCCTCGCCGACAGGAGGCGTTACACGAGCGCTTCGGCAAGCAATGGGAAACCGAGAGCTTCACGCTCCGCCAACCAGGTTTCGGCCACCTTGCGCGCCAGGGTGCGGATGCGGGCGATCGTGGCCGTGCGCTCGGTCACCGAAATCACACCACGGGCTTCGAGGAGGTTGAAGGTGTGGCTGCACTTGAGCACGAAATCAAGCGCCGGGGCCGGCAGCTGCTGGCTGATCAGATCCGACGCCTCCGCCTCATAGATCGCGAAGAGCTGTTTGAGCCGCTCCGGATCGGACGCTTCGAAATTGAACTGACACTGCCCCCTTTCAAAGGGCAGCCAGATGTCGCCATAGCTGCGCTCCGCGTTCCAGCTCAGATCCCAGATGCTTTCCACATCCTGGAGATACATGGCGAGACGCTCGAGGCCGTAGGTGATCTCGATCGACACCGGCCGGCAATCGATGCCGCCACACTGCTGGAAATAGGTGAACTGGGTCACCTCCATGCCATCGAGCCACACCTCCCAGCCCACCCCCCAGGCGCCGAGGGTGGGGGACTCCCAGTTGTCTTCAACAAAGCGGATGTCGTGCTCCTTGGCCTGGATCCCCAAGGCGTCCAGAGAGGCCAGATAGGTCTCCTGAATGCCATCCGGCGACGGCTTGATCAGCACCTGATACTGAAAATAGTGCTGGGCGCGGTTGGGGTTATCGCCATAGCGCCCGTCGGTGGGCCGCCGGCAGGGCTCGGGATAGGCGACCGCCCAAGGCTCCGGACCGATCGCCCGCAACACCGTGTGAGGGCTCATGGTGCCGGCGCCCTTTTCGGTGTCGTAGGGCTGCAGCAACAGGCACCCCTGCTCGGCCCAGAAGCGGTTGAGCGTGCTGATGATGTCTTGAAAGTGCATCCACGGCGGGCCGATCGCACGCCATTCTCCAATTCAGCCGCACCAGGGGTTCGGCTCAGCCGCTGATGGCGAAACAGCGGTGCAGGTGGGCGATGGCGTGGTGACGGTGGGGATTGCTGCGGCTGGGACTCATGGTGCCGAGCCAGAAGCTGCCGTCACCCTGAAAAACGAGCACGGGCTTGGCCGCCGCCTTGCCGTGGGATTCGAGAAGCGACAGACAGAGCTTCTCCGCCACGTCCATGCCATTGGGGCGAGCCCGCAAGCGGCGCAGCACCGGATCCACCTGCGAAAAGGACACGAAGGTGGCGCGCTGGGAGTCGGTCACCAGGACCATCCCATCGAGCCACTGCACCTCCAGGAGCAGATCTTCGATCGAGGCGAGCAAGGAAGGAAGGGGAAAGGCCACAGCCATCAACCCAGGTCTTAATCATTTCTTTCTAATCCGCATGGCCGCTTTGTCGCAAGCGACACACCATGAGACGAGCTAATGGGTCAGGCCTCCAGGAGCAGCAGGCCCATCTGACCGCCGGCCAGAGCCCGGTGGCGGGCAGCGCGAAAGCCTGCGTCCAAGGCCAGCTGTTCCTGGGCGGCACCATCAGGGAACCGCTGCAGGCTGGCCTCCAGATAGGCGTAGTGCTCCTTCAAGCCCACCAGCGCCGCCGTCGGCACCACCAGTCGGCGCAGATAGGCGCGCTGAAACGCCTCGCCCACACCACCGGCCTTCTGCCGATTGAAATCGAGCACGCCGGCGCGGCCCCCGGGCCGAAGCAGACGGCGCACCTCCGCCAGCCCCGCCGCAGGATCCGCGAGGTTGCGCAGGCCGTAACCGATCACCACCCCATCGAAGCCGGCCGACGCCAGGCCGGTGTTCAGCGCATCCCCCTGCTGCCAACGCACAGGCAGCCAGGGCTGCTGCGCCGAACGCTGCTGGGCCCGTTGCAGGGGTGCAGCTGCCGCATCGAGCCCCAGCACCTCTCCACCCGGACGCAAGCGAGACGCCAACAGAAGGGCCAGATCACCCGTACCGCAACAAAGATCCAGCCAGCGTTCTCCAGCACAGGGGCGCAGCCAGGCCAACAGCTGACGCTTCCAGACACGATGCAGACCCAGGCTCAACAGATCGTTCAGGCGGTCGTAACGGGGCGCCACCGCGTTGAACAGCTGCTCGACGGCAGCGGGATCACCAGGCTTCACAACGGCAGGCCGTTGAGGGTCATCACCATGACGGTCGCCAGCCCCACGGCCGCCGAACAGACCATGCAACCCGCCAGCATCAGCGAAAACTCCTGCTGATCTATCGCCGCCTGCATCAATTGCAAGGCCCAGGCCACCAGAGCGATCACCAGGACCACCCCGAGCACACCCACCGGCATCACCCAGGAACGCGCAATCAAGGGAAGGCCCGAAGCCACAGCCTTTCACAGAAGTTCATCAACATTAGAAAACCGGCTCAGACCTCCGGGGGCCGAATCGGCAGACCCCGACCGAGCAGATCGGCCTTGATCGCCTCCACCGTGAGCACGCCATCGTGAAGCAGGGAAGCGAGCAGTGCCGCCGATGCCTGCCCCCCTTTCGGCCCTGGATCCAGGGCTGCGGCGATGTGATCCAGACAGCCAGCGCCTCCCGAGGCGATCACCGGCACGGGCACGGCCTGGGCCACCGCTCGGGTGAGGGCGAGGTCATAGCCGGCCTGGGTGCCATCGTCATCCATCGAGGTGAGCAGGATCTCCCCCGCCCCCAGCTCCGCCACCCGCCGGGACCAGGCCACAGCATCGAGGCCGGTGTTCTCACGCCCCCCCTTCACAAACACATCCCAACCCCCCCCGGATCTGGCACGGGCATCGATCGCCACAACGATGCACTGGCAACCGAAGCGCTCCGCCCCCCGCGCCACCAGCTCCGGTTCACGCACGGCGGAGGAATTGAGACTCACCTTGTCGGCCCCGGCCCGAAGCAGCTCGGTGATGCCTTCGAGCGTGCTGATGCCGCCCCCCACCGTGAAGGGAATCGTCACCGCGTCGGCGGTGCGGCGCACCAGATCCACCAGGGTGGCGCGCCCCTGGTGACTGGCCGCAATGTCGAGAAACACCAGCTCATCGGCACCGGCCTGGCTGTAACGACAGGCCAGCTCCACCGGATCGCCGGCATCGCGCAGGCCAACGAAATTGACCCCCTTCACCACGCGGCCATCGGCCACATCCAGGCAGGGAATCAGGCGCAGGGCAACCATCGGCGGGCTTACGGAAGGCTCAGGCGCAGCTGTTAGGGTGACGCCCACTTTCCAAGCCTTGCAGGCCATGTCACAGCAGGCGGCAGTCACCATCGACATCGGCTCCAAGGTGCGGGTCACCCGGGTGCGCGATCGCATTCCCGCCGCTCTGGTGGAATTGCTCAAGAAGGACGCCTCCGGCACCGTCACCGACTTCCGCACCACTGATGGACAGGGCATCGGCGTGGTGGTTGAGCTCAGCGACGGTTCCACCAGCTGGTTCTTCGACGACGAAATCGCCCCCGCCTGAGGTCCAGGCCATGAGCGACGCCCGTCAGCTGCTCGGCATGAAAGGTGCCAGCGGCACCACCAACATCTGGAAGCTGCGCTTGCAGCTGATGAAGCCGGTCACCTGGATCCCCCTGATCTGGGGTGTGGTCTGCGGTGCCGCCGCCAGTGGCCATTACGTGTGGCGCTGGGATCACCTGCTCGCCGCCCTTGCCTGCATGGTGATGAGCGGCCCGTTGCTGGCGGGCTTCACCCAAACGATCAACGACTACTACGACCGCGAAATCGACGCGATCAACGAGCCCTACCGGCCGATTCCCTCCGGCGCGATCCCACTCGGGCAGGTGAAGCTACAGATCTGGGTGCTGCTCCTGGCCGGACTGGCCGTGGCCTGGGGCCTCGATGCTTGGGCCGGTCACACCACGCCCGTGGTGTTGCTGCTCGCCCTCGGTGGCTCCTTCGTGAGTTTCATCTATTCCGCGCCACCGCTGAAGCTCAAGCAGAACGGTTGGCTTGGCAATTACGCCCTCGGAGCCAGCTACATCGCCCTGCCCTGGTGGGCAGGCCAGGCCCTGTTCGGCCAGCTCACCTGGTCAACGGCCATCCTCACCCTTGCCTACAGCCTCGCCGGGCTGGGCATCGCGGTGGTGAACGACTTCAAGAGCGTCGAAGGTGACAAAGCGCTCGGCCTGCAATCGCTGCCGGTGGTGTTCGGCACCGAACGGGCCAGCTGGATCAGTGCCGGCATGATCGATGTGTTCCAGTTGCTGATGGTTGCCGTTCTGATCGGAATCGGACAGCATTTCGCTGCCGTTTTGCTCGTGCTGCTGATCGTGCCCCAGATCACTTTCCAGGACATCTGGTTGCTGCGCGACCCGGTGGCCTTCGATGTGAAATATCAGGCCAGCGCCCAGCCCTTTCTTGTGCTCGGCATGCTCGTGACGGCTCTCGCCGTTGGCCACAGCCCCCTGACCCAGGGGATGTGAAACGCACCCGCCGTCACTGGGTGCTCCTCGGCGTCACCGCTGGCACGATTGGTGTGGGTGTGGCTCTGGGCCAGGCCGCGCTCACCCAGGCTCTCGATGCCACCCTGCCCGATGCCAGGGGCATCGCCCGCTTCAACCGTCCCGGAACGATCACCCTGCTCTCCAGCGACGGCCAGGTGATCCAGAAACTCGGGCCCGCCACTCGCGAAAAAATCCAACCCGGCCAGATGCCGGAGCTGGTGAAGCAGGCCTTCGTGGCAGCGGAAGACCGCCGCTTCTATGCCCACGATGGCGTGGATCTCTGGGGCATCAGTCGCGCCCTGGTGACCAACCTGCGCCAGGGGGCCGTGCGGGAAGGCGCCAGCACGATCACCCAGCAGCTGGCGCGCACGGTGTTTCTCAGCCAGGACCGCACCCTCACCCGCAAGCTGAAGGAAGCCGCTCTGGCCTACAAACTCGAGCGTCAGCTCAGCAAGGAACAGATCCTCGAGCAATACCTCAATTTCGTGTATCTGGGCTCGAGCGCCTATGGCGTTTCCGATGCCGCCTGGGTGTATTTCTCCAAGCAACCGGATCAGCTCACCCTGCCGGAGGCGGCCCTGATCGCCGGCCTGCCGCCAGCGCCTTCGGTGTATTCGCCGCTGGTGAACCCCGACCTGGCGCTGGAGCGGCGCTCGATCGTGCTCGATCGCATGCAACAGGCCGGCTTCATCTCGGCCGGAGAAGCGGCGGAAGCGCGCAACGCACCGCTCGACCTCAAACCGGCCACCCCGAAATATTTCAACAGCGCCGCCCCTTACTTCACCAGCTGGGTCGCTCAACAGCTGCCCACGATCCTCACCCCCGATCAGCTGGAGGTGGGCGGCCTCAAGATCCGCACGAGCCTCAACCTCGCCTGGCAGAAGGATGCGCAACAGGTGGTGAAGGAGTTCGCTCCCGGCGGCACCGAGGGGGCGATCGTGTCGATCGAACCGGGCACGGGCCTGGTGCGGGTGATGGTGGGCGGCAAGGACTTCAACGCCAGCCAGTTCAACCGGGCCACCCAGGCCCTGCGCTCTCCCGGCTCCACCTTCAAGTTGTTTCCCTACGCCGCAGCGATCAATGCCGGCGTGAAACCGGAAGACATCTTCAACGACTCGCCCCGCTGCTGGGGGGGCTATTGCCCGAAGAACTTCGGCAACAAGTATTTCGGACCGATCTCCCTCGCCGATGCCCTGAAGAACTCGCTCAACACCGTGGCGGTGCAGCTGCAAGACAAGGTGGGCTTCGACCCGATCATTGCCATGGCGAACAACCTGGGAATCGGCACCACGCGCCCCCTGGGCAAGTTTTATCCGATGGCCATCGGCGCCTACGAGCAGACCATCCTCGACATGGCGGCCGCCTACGCGGCAGTGGCCAATCGCGGCGTGTATGTGAAACCAGCCGCCTTTGAGGAGATCCGCGGGCCGGGTGGCGAGGTGATCTGGAGCCGCCGCGTTGATGGGGATCGCGGACGCCGGGCCGTCGACAGCGATGTGGCCGACGCCATGAACTGGATGCTGCAGCGGGTGGTGGAGGGCGGCACCGGAGCTGCCGCCAAGCTCAACGACCGGCCCGTGGCCGGCAAGACCGGCACCTCCGAAGGCGCCCGCGACCTGTGGTTCATCGGCTCGATCCCCCAACTCACCACGGCCGTGTGGTTCGGCCACGACAACAACCGCGAAACCAACAGCAACAGCGGGGAGGCCGCCTGGGCCTGGAACCAACTCATGAGCAAGATCAAGAACCAGTTTCCGGTGCAGACCTTCCCGCCCAAGCCCGTGCTCAAACGCACCTTCAAAAAGCCCGGCGCCAAAGCCAAGAAACCAGAGGAGAACCAGGAAGCGCCCTATCGCGGCTACGACTACGACCCGGATCCCAGCATCTGGGCGCCAGAGCCGGTGCCAGCTCCCGCCCCCCAGGCACCGCCGCCCCGCTATGTGGCCCCACCCGGAGGCCCACCGGTGGACGAAAACTTCCGGCCCCTGCCGGTGCAGTGATCAGCATGGCGTTGTGATCACGGCTGCATAGAAGCCATCGCCACCGGCCGGATCGGGCCAGCGCTGCTGCTCCGAGTGCAGCGTCAGCTCGGGATGGGCCGCAAGAAACGTAGCGATTTGGTTCTGGTTCTCCGCCGGATGGATTGTGCAGGTGGCATACACCAGGCGTCCTCCCGGGGCGAGCAGCGCCAGCATCGCCTCCAGCAATCGCGCCTGCAGCGGCAGCAGCTCCGTGATCGTGGCGGGCGTGACACGCCAGCGGGCATCGGCATGGCGGGCCAGGGTGCCAAGACCGGAGCAGGGCGCATCCAGCAGGACGCGCTGAAACGCACCGCGCCACTGGGGCCGCTCCTGCAGCAGCTCGCAGGCATCGGCGGCAAGCGCGTTCACGCAGCCGCAACCGAGTCGGGCCGCATTGGCCGCCAGCCGCTGCAGACGCCCGGCGGAACGATCCACCGCCCACACCTCTCCCGCATCGCCGATCAGCTCGGCCAGATGGGTGCTCTTGCCGCCCGGCGCGGCACAGGCATCGAGCAGCCGCTCGCCGGGCCGGGGCTCCAGCAAGGGCGCCACCCACTGAGCTGCCCGATCCTGCACACACCAATGGCCCTCCGCATAGCCGGGCCACTGGCGCAGATCACCAGCAGCGCCGAGCACCTGCAGGCCCGAGCCACACCCCTCGATCGGGCGGGTCGCCAGGCCGGCCGCCGCAAAGGCGGCAGCCACCGCCTCGGGCGTGCTGCGCAGACGGTTGACACGCAGGTCGAGCGGCGGCACCTGATTGCAGGCGGCAGCGATGCGCTCCGCCGCGGGTATGGCGGCGCACCCCACGTCACCGGTCCAGGCCAGCAACTCCCGGCAGAACCACAGCGGCAGCGACTGCTCCAGCGACAGGCGCTCCGCCGCATCGGCAGGCATTGCCAGGGTGTCGCCCGCCTGCCGGGCCCGCAGGGCAGCCCGCAACAGCCCATTCACCACCGGCGCCAGCCGGGCCAGGCGATGGTGCTTGGCCAGCTCCACCGTGGTGTTCACCGCTGCCGCCGCCGGGATCCGCTCCATCCAGAAGAGCTGATACAGCCCCACATGCAGGAGCCAGCGCAACCGGGGCGGCTGCTTGCGAGCGGGTACGCGACCGAGCCGATCGAGCCAGGCATCAAGCCACAGCCGGCGGCGAATGGCGCCGTAGGCCAGTTCCGTGGCCAGTCCGCGATCGGCGCCGGAGAGGCCGGCACCACGCAGGGCCCGCTCCAGCGCCACATCGGCGTAGGCACCGGCCGCCACCGCTTCCAGCACCTCCCAGGCGACGCGCCGCGGCCCCAGCCCGGTGGTGGCAGCCACGCCCTGCGAGGCAGCGGAATCAGCCATGCGAGTCAGCCATGCGATCAGTCAGGCTCCAGACCTAGCGCTCCGCGGATCGCCTGCGGCTCCGGCGTCCAGAGGAAGCGCTTCAGGGGCAGACGCCCCTCGTCGTCGACGGGAATCCCCTCGGCGATCAGCATCTGCCGCTGCATCCAGTCGGAGCCCTCACGGCTGAGGCTCATCGCCACCCGCCCCTGGGCATTCACCACCCGGTGCCAGGGGATCGGCGAAGGCAAGGGCAGGCGGCGCAGCGCCCAGCCCACCTGACGCGCACAGCCATAGGCCCCGATCCAGTCGGCCACCTGGCCATAGGTGGCGAGCCGGCCCTGGGGGATGCGGGCCACGGCATCCCATACCCTCGAATCAAAGGATCCAGCCTGTGGCATGCCCCTGCTCCCCCGCCGGTTTGAACGGCTGCGCTCGGTGCTCAACCGGCGCATGGCCGATCTCACGGTGCTGGTGGAGCATGTGGAGAAGCCCCATAACCTCTCCGCCATTCTGCGCAGCTGCGATGCGGTGGGAGTGTTGGAGGCCCATGCGGTGAGCCTGAGTGGCAGGCCGCGCACCTTCAACAGCACGGCCCAGGGCAGCCAGCGCTGGGTGCCGCTGCGCGATCACCCCGACATCACCGCGGCCGTGCACCACCTGAAGGCGCAGGGCTTCAAGCTCTATGGCACCAACCTGGGCGTGGATGCGCGCGACTATCGCGACTGCGATTTCACCGGCCCCTGCGCCTTCGTGCTCGGGGCGGAGAAATGGGGCCTGAGCGATGCCGCCACCGCCCTGATGGATCAGGCCGTGTTCATCCCGATGCGCGGCATGGTGCAGTCGCTGAATGTGTCGGTGGCCACGGCCACCCTGCTGTTTGAGGCGCTGCGACAACGCCAGGCTGCGGGCCGGGTTCCCCACCAGGGGGAGGGGATTCCGCCCGATCACTACGACAGCCTGCTGTTTGAATGGGCCTACCCCCAGGTGGCCAGCTGGTGTCGCGAGCAGGGCCGGCCCTATCCGGCCTTGCGTGAAGACGGCGAGATCCTCGAGGACCTCCCACGCACCGCACGATTGCGCTGTTAAGCAAAAGCAGACGCTGACTGGCCGCTGCCGATCAGAACGGCATCAGCACGTCCTTGCTGGCCTGAGGCCGATCGATCACCGGCATGCCGCGCCGCGCAGTCGGCAGACGCAGGGCAAACAGCAGCACCAGGGTTTCGAGCAGCAGGTTGCGGCCGATGAACAGCACCACCAGGGCCAGGGCGATCGACAACATCTGCTCCAGCAGGCCGATCACATCATCCGGATTGGATCGCCCCGACAACCACAGATAGGTCATCAAAGACAGGAAGATCAGCGTGGCCCACCAGGGCATGGCAGCAGCTGCGAATTCCTTCAGTCTGCCGCGTCTCGACCGCTGCTGCTCACCCAGGCCTCCAGCCCTTCACCAAGAAAGGAGAGCCCGAGCACCAGCACAAACATCGCCAGCCCCGGATAGAGCGCCGTCCACCAGATGCCGGTGGGCACCGCCGCCAGGGCCAGGTTGAGATCGCCGCCCCACTCGGGCACCGTTTCCGGCAAACCGAGGCCGAGAAAGCCGAGCCCCCCCAACACCAGCACCGCATCGGCGGCATTGAGGGTGAGCAGCACTGGCACCGAAGTGATCACATTGCGCAGCAGATAACGGCGCAGGATCCACACCGGCCCGGCGCCGAGGGATTGGGCCGCCTCCACAAACAACTCGGCCTTCACCTGGGCGGTCTGGTTGCGCACCACCCGGAAATACTGGGGCACATACACCACACACAACGCCGCAGCCGCATTGGGAATGCCCCGGCCGAGCAGGAAGGCGAGCACCACGGAGAGCAGCAGCACCGGCAGGGTGTAGAGGGTGTCCATCAACAACACCAACACCCGGTCGACGCCGCCCCCCAGATAGCCGCTCACCATTCCCAGGGGCACGCCGATCACCAGGGCGAGGGCCACCGCCAGCAGCACCACCTGGAGGGCGACGCCGCTGCCCTGCAAGGTGCGCACGCACACATCGCGGCCGAGCCGATCGGTGCCGCACCAGTGCTGCCAGGAGGGCGGGGCGTAGATCGGGTTGTCGAGGCCGGCATTGGGATCCGGCAGCAGACCGGCCGTCAGCAGCAGGGGGGTGAGCAGGGCCACGGCGATGTAGATCGCCACGATCACCAGCCCCCAGCGGGCCATGCGCGCCGACAGGCTGGGGCGGGAAAGCCCTAAGGGAGAGAAACCGAAGCTCAAAGGCCGCCGCGGGAGTGGTTGGGTTGGGCCGATTCTCGCTGGGGGCCCAACCATCGCCGCAGGCCGAGCACAAACGCAGCGCCGCCGCCCTCAGCCGTTTCCACATGGATCGACCCCTCCATCTGCTCCACCAGGGTCTTCACCACCGACAAGCCGATGCCGCTGCCGGGCACCCCGGCGGCGTGACGCCCCCTCCCGAAGCGCTCGAAAATCCTGTCGCGATCAGCCTCCGGCACGCCCGGGCCCTGGTCTTGCACCCGCAACAGCACGCGCTCGTCGCTGCAGCTGCAGGACAGCTCCACCGTGGTGTGGGGCGGGCTGAATTTGCAGGCGTTCTCCAGCAGATTCACCAGGCACTGCACCAGACGGTCGCGATCAGCGAGGGCCTGAAGCGCGTGGGGATCGCCCAGATCGGGCGGCACCAGGCGCAGGTGATGGGATCTTGAGCCCTGGGCCAGCCGCAGCGCCTGCTCCGCCGCATCACACACCCCCACCGGCACCGGCTCGATCGCCAACTGATCGTTATCGGCGCGGGTGATCGCCAGCAGGTCGCTGATCAGCCGCGTGAGGCGACGCCCCTCCTCCTCGATGATTCCCAGCTGCTCGATCTGCTGCGGTGTGAGGTTGTCAGACCGTCGCAGCAAACGACCGCTGTAGCCACTGATCAGGGTGATCGGATTGCGCAGTTCATGGCTCACGGTGCTGGCGAACTGGCGCTGCCGGGTGAAGGCCTCCGCCAGGCGCGCCATCAGATCGTTGAACCCCTGGGCGAGGGGTTGCAGCTCCTCCGGTTCCTGCTCAGGACGAAACGGCTGCTTCTCCAGTGAGCTGGAACTCACCGCTGCGATCCTTCGGTTGAAGCGCTTCAGGGGCTGCAGGCTGCGCTCGATGCCGCGCCGATTGATCAGGATCGTGACCAGGGAGGCGAGGGCGGCCGCCAGCAGAAGCAGGCCGTTGAGCAGGCGCTGGAAGCGCACCTCATCGCTCACATCCTCGAGCAGATAAAGGTCCCAGCTGGCGCCGCCGAACTCCACCACCCGGCTGGAGACCACATAGTGGCGATCCTTCCGTTCAAACAGCTGGGGCAGGCTGTTGCGATGGGCCAGGGTTTCGGCCCGCTCGCGCAGACCGGGCACGGTGCTGATCAGGGCATTGCTGCTGCGTTTCGGCGCCACCAGCGAGGCGGGAATGCCCTGGGGATGCATCCAAAGCGCCAGGCGGTAGGAGGAGAAATCACTGAGGCTGCGCTGCAGCCCGCTCGCATCGAAGCGTCCCTGTCGGCCGCCTGCGGAGGTTCGGGCCATCGCCTCGGCAGTCTCCGCCAAG
Organism: Synechococcus sp. RS9909; assembly: GCF_014279595.1. Lineage (NCBI taxonomy): Bacteria > Bacillati > Cyanobacteriota > Cyanophyceae > Synechococcales > Synechococcaceae > Synechococcus > Synechococcus sp. RS9909. The sequence goes on along the minus strand of NZ_CP047943.1, from coordinate 690,834 downwards.
AGCAACTCGGCCCGTTCCATCGTCTGCAGCTGGCGCTGGTGGCGCTGTTCGTTGAACAGCTGCAGATCCACGGCGAGCAGCAGGCCATAGCCGAGCAGCACCGCAATCAGGCTGGTGCGCTCCAGCCGCGACTGAATCGTGCTGGGGGCCTGCCGCCAGCGACGCCATGGCGTCAACATCCCGGCCACCCCTCAAGCCGCCATGGCGTTGCGAAGCCGCCGGGCGGCACCATCGCGGCCAGGCAGCGATTGCTCCAGCTCGAGCTGGAGCACGGGAAGCTCCGGATCGGGCGACACCACAAAACCGGCGGCTGCATCATCAGGGAGTGCATCCAGCACCACCCGATTCTGATAAGCAGCGTCGAGGCTGGGAAGGCCCTCCAGGTTGTAGGCCGGTCCACAGCGCATCAACACCCGGCCGCGCCAGATCGCCGACGGTGCCCGGCCCACCGAATACACAATCGCGCGGCGGCGCGCCTGGGGGTCGCCGGCTTCGGTGGCAATGGCGAGAACGGGGCGTCGACCCGCCATGGCGCAGGGCCACTGATCCGACACCGGCGGCTCCAGCATGCGGCCCTGGCCGAGGGCGAGTTCATCGCGGATCAACTCCAGGGTGCGGCGCTGCCGGGCCGATTCCCGCAGCCGCGCGGCCATCGCACCGCCCAGGCGCAGATCACCGGCGATCAGGTTGAGCAACACCCCGAACACCATCACCCCGAGGCTGAGGGCGAGCATCAGTTCCAGGAGGGTGAAGCCGGCGGAACGGGAACGGAACGAGTGGAAGCGCATGGCGTCAGGCCTCCCCGGGATCAGGACGGCAACGGCTGCTGCTCGGCGCCTCTCCCCCAGCCGGTGCGGCACCGTCGTAGAGGCCCAGGCGGCTGATCCCCAGCGGCAGACTCACCACCAGGCAGCGGCTGCGCTGCAGGCGACTATGGCTGAGCACCACGGTGCCGCCATCGATCAGCAGCCCGTTGGCGGCGATCCGCAGCACCGGCGGCAGGTTGGTGTGCAGCTGAATCGGCCCCTGCTCCAGGGCTTCCTGCAGGGCGAGGCCAGCGCCGGAGCAGGCGGCGAGCTCGCCGGGTAGAGCCTCTTCGGCTGACGGCAACCAGCCCTCAGCTTCGAGGCTGATGCCACAGGCGCGCTGCTGGCGGCGGGCGAGGCTGCGCCCCCGTTCCAAGCCGAGCTGCAAGCGCCGGGCCGCAGTGTCGAGCTGGAGCTGATCGCGATCGCTGCCGGCGTGCACCAGGCCCAGCGACGCCAGGATGCCGAGGATGGCGATCGCCACCAGCAGCTCCACCAGGCTGAATCCCTTCGAGGCCTGGTTCATGGCTGGCACAATCCGTAGGCCGCCGCACTGAACAGCTGGCGGCGCCGCGCCGTCCCGTGCTCAAGCTCCAACCAGAGGCCGGCCCCCTCAGCCGCCGCAACCCAGCGGCGCTCAGCGCCATCGGGCAGGGGCAGGGCCTGGTCAGCCGCTGCCGCCACGGCCCCTGCCGCAAAAGCGCAGTCGGCGGCTGGGTCCAGCAGTGCCACACCATCGTCCAGCGACGCCAACCAGCGGTGGGTGGCGAGGCGCTGGCGCTCCAGCTGGTTCGCCCGCTCCTCCAGCTGGCTGCTGCGTTGCACCGCAACCCCGGCCTGACTCCACACGGCCAGGGCGGCACTGCTGCTGGAGGCCAACAGCACCGACGACACCAACACCTCCACCAGGCTCATGACGTCACCTCCCCGGTGGCACGTCCCTGCAGTTGGGGCTCGCTGATGCCAAGCACAACCGGGCCTTCCGGGTTGAGGCTGAGGCGAAAGACGGCACGGCGACCGTCATCGAGTTGCAGATGCAGCAGGCCCGTATCCCCTGAGGGCTGCCAGTCGCGCAGGGTCCAACGGCGTTCCGCCAGCACACCACTGCGCAACCGAGCGGGATCGGCGGCCGTGCAACCCACCACGCCCCCCTCCCAGGCCTGCATCGGCCAGGGCAGCAGACAGGCCTCCGCACCGCTAGCGGCGGCGGCAAACGCCTGCGCGGCCGAGCGCAACCAATCGGCCGCTTCGCTGCGCCGCTCGGCGGCCTGCAGACGGAGATGCCCCTGGAGGCTGAGGGTGTGGATGGAAGCGCTGCCGAGCAGCAGCACCGCGGAGGTGGAGAGGGCCAGGGGCAAGAGCATCGAATCCAAGGCAACTGTGTGAAGGATTCCCCCGAGCGGCACGATGGAGAAACCTGACCTCCTGCGGTGGATCACCTCCTCGTCGTCGACGATGACCCGGAACTGCTGCGCTTCCTGCTCGACGATCTGCAGGCGGAAGGCTTGAGCTGCACCGGCGTGCTCAATGGCCAGGAGGCCCTGATGCGGTTGCGCCAGGAGCGATTCGACCTGGTGGTGCTCGATTGGGGCCTCCCGGACTTCGCCGGCACGGAGATCTGCCAACGGCTACGCCGCAGTGGCGACCAGACCCCGGTGCTGATGCTCACAGCACGCGCCGACACGGGCGATCGGGTGATGGCCCTCGACATGGGTGCCGATGACCACCTGAGCAAACCGTTTGAGATCGCCGAACTGCATGCCCGGGTGCGGGCCCTGCTGCGACGAGGGCACTACCAACAGCACCGCAGCGACGGAGACTGCCTCCAGCTCGGCGACCTCACCATGGCGCTGTTGACGCGCCAGGTGCGACGGGGGGAGCGGACGATCAATCTCTCGCAACGGGAATTCGATCTGCTCGCCTTTCTGCTGCGCCGTGCTGGAGAGGTGATTCCACGCCAGGAGATTCTCGATGGGGTGTGGGGCAGCCCGTTCGTGGGCGATCCCAACACCCTGGATGTGTACGTGGGGTATCTGCGCCGCAAGCTGGAAAGCAGCGACCAACCGCGCCTGCTGCACACCGTGCGCGGGGTGGGCTTCATGGCGCGGGAGATGGCGCAGCAGGAGCCGCACTGAACACCACCTGCAGATCGGCACCGCCAGCGGTGCGAGCAGCGATCCGCAGCTGGGCCCGCAGGGCGGTGGCGAGCGCCAACGCCAACGCCAGACCGATGCCCATGCCGCGGGTGCCGCTGGAGCTGCTGCCACGCACAAACCGGCACACCACCTGGTCGCGCTCCGCCCCAGGGATGCCGGGGCCACGGTCGAGCACATGCAGGATCGTCTCCCCGGTGGCGCCCACACTGCGCTGCAACGCCACCGAATCGGAGCTGTAGCGCAGAGCATTGTCGATCAACAGATCCAGGCACTGCTGCAGGAGCTCGGGATCGGCCTGAATCCGCTGGGGTGGCGTTGGCTCGGGCACCGGAAGCGTGAGCCGTGCTGGCGAGCGGGCCTGCCAGCGCTCAAAGGCCAGCAGCAGCTGCTCATCGGGATCGAGCGATTGCCACTGGGGCTGCAGGCGTCCGGCATCGCTGCGTGCCAGATCACGGAGAATGCTCAGCTGGGTGGCCATGCGGGCGGCTTCCGCAGCGATCAGGCGCAGCGGTTCCTGCAGCTCGGTGGGCAGACCGCGACGTTGCAGCCGCTGGGCATGGCCGGAGATCACGGTGATCGGCGTGCGCAGCTCGTGAGCGACTCCATCGATGAAGGTGCGCTCCTGCTGCCAGGCCAGGGCCAGACGCTGTTGAAGCTCATTGAACGCCTGGGCGATCGGCTGCAGCTCTTGCGACTGCTGGGCAACCGGCAGCCAATGCTCACCGAGATGGTCGGCCTCCAGGGAGGCCACATCAGCGGCCAAGGCCTGCAGTGGTTGCACCAGACCGCGGCGCAACACCAACCGCAGCAACAGCGATGTGAACAGGGCGGACACGCCTGCTGCCGCCACCAACAACAACTGGGTGCTGCGTTGTTGCTGCAGGGAGGCGGTGATGTTCTGGCGCACCTCCAGGGTGAGGGGCGTGGCGCGGACGCCGGGCAAGGGGCGACGGCTCACCAGCTCCTGTGGAGCATCGGTGCCGCCGGTGCGGGTGATCGGCTGGGGCTGCCGGCCGGGAAGCACACGCCAACGGAGCAGCGGGGCCTCGCCATCGGCTTCCGCCGGACTGAGGCGGGGCAAGCGCTGACTCTGTTCCAGAGAGATCAGGGCCTCCACCAGGCGCTCATGCTGGGCGCGCCGCTCCCGCTCGCTGATCACGGAATCCATCGCCAGCAGCAAGCTGTAGCCAGCGATCACGGCCAACAACGTGGTGGACTGCAACCAGAGGCGCAGGGAAGGCAGCGGCCGGATCGACACATCTGAGAGATCAGCTAAGAGCCTTCTTAGGGAAACCTCAGCCCAACTTCCATCCCAAGTCAAATCGGGCGGGGAATGATGAAAGGGACCGCACCTGTGGTGCACCCATCGCTCTCCCTGCCATGAGCACACTCAACAACCGGCTCCAACTGGCCCTGCTGAAGCGCAAGCGCTCCGGCAACGCTCTCCAGAAAGGCTTCACCTTGGTGGAGCTGATGATCGTGATCGTGATCGTCGGCATCCTCTCGGCGGTGGCGCTGCCGAATTTCTTGAATCAAACAACAAAAGCGAAAGTCTCGGAAGCGACCACAAAGCTTTCCGGCCTTCTCAAAGAAGGACATGCAGAATACCAATACTCAAATGACGCAAGCAAAGTACAAACAACCCTGGAGACTCCCACGACAGGCTCTATAGCAAAAGCTGATGCGGCCGGCAATTTCGACTACGCTGTAACCGGAACCCTAGCCGCTAACGCCACTGTCTTACCAATGACTGCAACCGGAAAATCAGGAGCAGGCGCAGATTTGGCCAGTAAAGTATTATCAGGATGTGTAAACCTGTCAACAGGCAAAATAGAGATCAACAATACACTTGGAGCCACCGCTCCAACCTGCTCGTAAAAATAAACACTTAGCGACCACCAGACCTTACCAAGAAAGCGCCAGGAAAAGAAAAAGCCGCAGCTCATTTCTGCGGCTTCACAAAAGCGCTAATACCTCCCTACAATCAAACCAAAACCAATTAACCGATAACCATTTAACTACCAGAGCAGTATCAATTTTGCTGAACAGTGAAGCCCAAGGGCTACCAAGCACAGCAACTAACACCCCCAAAGCTTGACATCAACTCCATGAACCTTTACTAAAATACTCGAATCGAAAAATCAAATTTTTTTCCAAAATATATCAATTATATGTGCGTTCAATCTCAGTCTACCACTCCCCGCCTGCCTCGGCTCCTTCCCCAGTAGAGCTGAAGTCCAGAAATAATGATCACCAAGGTCATCACCCCCCAACAGCGTCGGTTACATGAAGTTGCAGCAACCATTTCCGCTTCACGCCCCACGCGTCTGAGAGCGAAAAGCCCGCCCCCGTGATCACGGTGAGCAGACATGGTGTCAGGTCAAGACCAGGGAAGTTCCAAGCAAGGTCTCAGGGAGTTCACAGCCAAATCCGCCCTGCGAGGCACATGATGATGATGTGCAGTGGTCACGGCCCATGGTGACGCGATTCTTAACGCCTTCATCGGACCGATCCAGAAACGCCAGAGCCGAGGCTTTCACCCTCACCGAAGTGCTGATCACCGTGGTGATCGTGGGCATTCTCAGCGCCATCGCCCTGCCCAACTACTTCAATCAGGTGCAACGCACCCGGCAGAGCGAAGCGGCAGCAGCCCTGGCCCAGCTCCAGAACACCCTGGTGGCTTATGTCGACGAGAACAACACCACCGCCAGCGGCTGCAACAACGGCAGTGCTCCCACCTGGGGAGACCTGAACGGGATCGCTGCCGTGATGACCGACTCCGGCCCGGCCAGTGGCTGCACCTCGCTGAACACCGCAATCACCATGCCCAACGGGCGCTACACCATCACCCGCACCGATAACGGCTCCAACGACGATTACTACGAGTTCACGGCTGCCGACAGCTCGGCTGCCAACTTCAACGTGATGGCCTGTGTGGATCTGAGCAACGGAGCCAGTGATCTGGAACAAGGCAGCAGCAGCGCCGCGATCACAGCCTCCGATCTCGACTGCCGTTAGGACAGACCCATGACCCAGCAGCCGCGCCGCCACCGGATCTCCAGCCTGCACTGGCTTCTGCGCCACAGTGCCAGGCAGGGCGCGCCTGGCTCTTCACGGGAAGAACGCGGTATTGCCCTGTTGCTGGCCCTGCTCATCGGCATGCTGCTGATCGCCGCGGCCACCGGCCTGCTCATCCGGCAGCTGATGGCCCGCAAACTCGGTGCCAGCGAGAGCTACCAACAGCTGGCCGAAACCGCCGCAGTGAATGGCTTCAACCGCATCCTCGGCCGCCTCAACAACAACAGCCCCGACGACTACCTCGGGTTTCTTTATGCGGTGAACAACCGGGAGAAAGCAGGCGAGCCCGGCATCCCAGCACCCGGCTATCAGTGGAATCTCTTTGCCACCGACGCCCCACCCGTGCTGCCCCAGCTCTGCACCAACACTTCAGCGCTGCTGAGCAATGGGGCGATCAACTGGGATCCGCTGGAGGAAACCCCGCTCTCCTTGCCTTCGGATGCCGACACCTTGCGTGACGATGGCCGCGACGATGCGATCAAGACGTATTACCGACTTCGAGGCTACGCCAAACCCAGTGGTGAAGGGGTGTTTGAAGTGGAAGGCCTGGTGCGTCGCGAAGGCACAGGCGACGGGGAGGAGCTGTCGCGCGCCCTGCTCACACGCACCCTGAATGTGTCGGCGATGGTGCTCACCCCAGAGGATTGGGCCGTGATTGCTGGCAACTATCTCAATCTTGGCAGCTCTTCGATCGCCGGCGCTTCCACTGAATCCAAGGGAAAAATCGTTTGGAATGTGAGCAGCGATGCCAACTTTCGCAACCCCAGCAGCAACTGCGCCAATGCCAGCTATCTGAAAACACTTCCTGGCCTCAGTTTCAGCGGCTCCAACACCAGCATCGAAAGCGCCATCGCCCGGGATCTCTGGCCGGTGCTCCAGGGCAGCATCCCCCTCACCAGTTACGACAAGGGCAAAACCATCGACATGATGCCGGCCAGCACCAGCAAGGTGCGGATCTGGAGTTTCGATGACAGTGGCGGCCGTGCCTCCGGCTGCAGAAATTCGGTGGTGTGCACCCGTGCCCACGATTCACTGAGCACCTCCAAACCAGCCTCAATCAGCCAAACCAGCAGCAACGGACGCTGGACCGTGGCCATCGATGCAGATGACATCTGCGTGGCAAAAAACAGCAGCAACACCGTGTGCCATCTCTTCGTCGAGCACATCAATCTCAACAACACCAACCTGCGCTTCCGCACGCTCGGCAGTGCCATCGACGCGGTGGTGCTGCATCTGGAATTGCCCTACAACACAGCAGTCGCAAGCGGACTCAGCGGCAGGATCCAGCTGGATGGCAACAGCAGCCTCTGCCTCACCAGCCCCGGTGGCAGCAGCTGTGATGCCTCCCAACCGGAGCGGCTGGTGATCAGTTCATCCACTGGGCCTCAACCGTCCCAGTGCAACAGCATCACCAGCAAGCCCTATGTGCTCCAGATCGCTGGTGATGCCCTGCCCGCCGCCCTGATTCACCTGCCCAAGGCCAGTCTTTCGCTCTCGGCTGATGCCCAGATGGCAGGAATCGTGTGGGCCCACGACATCTGTGCCAACGGCCATGGTCTCCTACTCAATACCGACGTGGGCGGCACGCCAGTGATTGCTTCAGCCCAGGAGTTCTGGGGCTGGGAGCCAGAGAATGGCTATGGCCGGCAGGTGCTGCGCGGCATCCGTGGCACCGGTCTCGACATCTTCAAGCGGTTCTAAGGCTCACCCCGACTCGACTTCGGCCCTCAGAAAGTTCTCAGGGAACTCTGGCTGAGTTGCAACCCAGACAGGGGCATGACCAACGGAGCATGAAGAGAAGAAAAGGTTGTCCTCGTCGTTCTTCTTCAAGCGTCCCTGGCTTCGTCATGATCCGCCGCCCTCGCTGGCATCAGCGGACTGTGCGCCTCAGCAAGCAGTCCGGCTTCACCTTGGTGGAGGTGCTGATTGCTGCTGTGGTGCTGTCGGCCGTGATGGCAGCGGTGGGCAGGCTCACGGTGGCAGCCCTCGCCACCGGGCGTCTGCAGGGAGAACGCACCCGCATCGAGGCGGCGGTGAGCGAAAACATCCAGCTGATCCAGAAGGCCGACTCGGAATTTCGCTTCGATGCGCCCGAACCCGCCGATCAACCCGGCAGCACCGCCTGCTCTGATCCCTCAGCAGCGCTGAAGGCTTACATCGAAACCCGCTCGTCAGCCAGCACCGATCCCTCCCGCAGCCTCAGACTGCGCCTGCCGGACGTCAGCCGCACCATGCGCTTCGCCGACACGGCCGACACCCTGGTGATCAGCTACGGGTTTGAGGCACCCGAACGATCGATCGGCAGGGAGTACCGGGTGCTGGAGCTGAATCCCAACTTCCAGGCCCGTTGCCCGTGATGACCATGCGAACGCCTTGCATGCATCGATGGCCGTCCCGGGGATTCACCCTGGTGGAGATGCTGGTGATGTTAGTGATCGCCGGCCTCACCACCGCCTGGGCCCTGCCCGCCTGGCGGCGACAGCTGCTGCAGGGGCAGGTGGATCGCTACACCGAAAACCTGGAAGCCGGCCTGTTTGACCTCAAGGCCAAGGCCGGGAAAGAGAAAATCAGCTTCATCGCCACCCCTCCGGCCCGCGACAGCTTTCTGGAGCCATGGCAGCTGGTGGAATTCACCAAACCCGATGGCACACGCGTCAATGGTAGTGATGGCCGTCTGTGCGTCATCGAAGGGGACAACGATCCCGCCTGTAATGCGGATGCTGCATTGAATCCTCGCGACCCTGACTTTCGCTTTCTCAAGCTCGAAAATACGAAGCAGGCGCGGGAGGTGGAACTGATGATTCACCTCAAAGGGGGCCAGACCAAGTTTGAGATCACCCCACCGGGCACGATCAACCACGACGATGTGGTGTTCGTGATCCGTTCCCGGCACCACGCCAGCATGACTGGCCAGCCCCTGAAGCAGCGCTGCGTGCTGCTCTCGGGCAATGGCTACCTGCATCGAGGCAACTGGACCCAGAGCACCAGCCAATGCGACAGCAGCTGAACGACGTGAATTCAGCCTCTTCTCAGAATCTGTTCACAGCCGCCTTAGGAACAGACCGCTTGAACCCGTCACACTGACTGTATCGAGGTCAGCCCCCCTGACCCGGATGCCATGAAACTCCCCGCCTTCCTACGCAACACACCACCGAAACGCAGATCGAAGCGCTGCCGGGGCATGGGCACCACCGAAGCGATCGTGGCGCTCGCCGCCGGTGTGCTGGTGATCGGAGCAGGGGCGATGGCGCTGCGCTCCACCGACGTGTTGATCAATCGGGCCGAAGGCAAAGCGAGCCTGCGTCAGAACACCACGAACGGGCTGCGGCTGCTCCGTTCTGAAGTGGAACGCAGCATGCACATCATGGTGAATGGCAGCAAGGCCAGCCAGGGGGTGGATTTTGACCTGGCCGATGAGCAATATGCCGCACCGCTGCAAACCTGCCAGGCCAAAGCGAGCGCCAGCAACCAGGTGTTTCGGCCTGTGTTCGGCCTGAAGATGATCGAGCTGACCGATCCGGTGTTTTATGGCATCAGCACCAGCGCCAGCGGCAAGGGCTACAGCCTCTCGCGCTGTGGCGCCCCCCTCAGCATCGACGGCACCTACAACGAAACCGACGAAATCTTCATTGCCAGGGTGATCGATGACATCGCCTTGATGCCCTGCGCCAGCGGTGAGTGCACCGACACAGAAGACAACAACAAAACCAAGCAACTCGAGGCCATTGCTTCCAGCCTCGATGTAAACTTCAGCACCGACTCCTACACCACCCCGGAGCGCATCTATCGCGAACCAGCCCTGAGGATTGAAACCGATCCCAACTACAAGTTGGTGAAATTCATTGATCCCAACACCGGCACGGAATACGACGACAATCTCAACGAAAGCCATCTGCAACTGAGCAACAGCAGCCGTTCTCTCTCGGTTTATCCCCTCTATCTCGCCGCCTTTGCACGGGCGGACAAACGCCTCGAGAACTACGGCGAAACCGGCATCGCCATCGACTCCGCCTTCTTCCCCGAACTCAACAGCGATCGCGTCGCTTTCCTGGTGGATGGCTCCGGTTCGATGAGCGCCTGCATCCTCTGGGGCAGCGGCAATGGAGACAAGCGCACCTACTGGAATGGCCAGCGCTATCAGAGCACCAGACGCTCCTGTGCCATGACCCGGATGGAATCGCTTCAGAAGGAACTACTGGCGGTGCTCACCGATCTGCATCACAACGCACCCGACACCAAAATCACCCTCACCGCCTTCAGCTCAAGGGGATATTCCAACCACCGCGAATGGAGCCGCTCCTCCGATGGGTTGGTGCGCATCGGTGATGTGGACCACTACCAATCCGCCAAGGAGTTCGTGAACTCCCTCAGCGCCGGCAATGTGACCCGCTGGGGCGGCACCGATCCCTGGAATGGATTGGAAAAAGCGATGACGATGGCCGACGTGAATGCGGTGTATTTCCTCTCCGATGGTGAACCGAGCCAGGATCGACGCGGTCGCCGCTGGAGCAGCCGCGATTACGGCCCCACGGTGGAGTACTACATCGCCAAGAACAATGAGCGCGCCACCCCCGCCAAGGTGTTCACCACCGCACTTGGTCTGGAATCCCCCTGGATGAAGCTGTTCGCCGAACGAGGCAAGGGGGTGTACACCCAGATCGATCCCGAGTCGCTGAAAGACAACAACGGCATCGGCAACAACGAAGGCTTCTGCGATCCCAGCAATCCCAGTGCCAACTTCTCCTACTGCAACGATGCCGCCGACGTGGAACTCACCGGCGCTGGTCAGTTCCGCAACCCTTGAAGTGAAGAAAGAGCCCTGCTCAAGGGCTCTGATTCAGCTTCAACACCGCCATGAAGGCTTCCTGGGGCACATCCACCTTGCCCATCGCCTTCATGCGCTTCTTGCCTTTCGCTTGTTTCTGCAGCAATTTCTTTTTGCGTGAGATATCGCCGCCATAGCACTTGGCGAGCACATCCTTGCGAATCGCATTGATGCTTTCGCTGGCGATGATCCGGCTGCCGATCGAGGCCTGCAGCGGAATCTTGAACTGCTGCCTGGGGATCAGTTCCTTCAGCTTTTCCACCAGGCCCTTGCCCACGTTGTAGGCCTTGTCGCGGTGCACAATCGTGGTGAGCGGATCAGCTTTCTCGCCGTTGATCAGCACATCCAGGCGCACCAGATCGTTGCGGCGATAACCGATCAGGTGGTATTCCATCGAGGCATAGCCCTGGGTGCGACTCTTCATCTGATCAAAGAAGTCGGTGACCACCTCCGCCAGCGGCATCTCATAGATCAAGGTCACCCGCTCGGTGGTGATGTATTTCATGTCGATGAAGTCACCACGCCGTTCCTGGCACAGGCCCATCAAGGTGCCGTTGTAATCATTGGGCGCATAAATCTCCATGCGCACATACGGTTCTTCGATCGACTCCCGTTTCTGCGGATCGGGAAGTGTGGCGGGATTATCAATCATCACCTCGCTGCCATCGATCAGATTCACCTTGTAGATCACCGACGGCGCCGTGACGATCAGATCGAGGTTGTATTCCCGTTCCAGCCGTTCCTGCACGATCTCCATGTGCAGCAGGCCAAGGAAACCGCAGCGGAAGCCGAAGCCCATGGCGCTGCTGGTTTCCGGCTCATAGCGCAGGGCCGCATCCGAGAGCTGCAGCTTGTCGAGGGCTTCGCGCAGATCGGGGTACTGATCGGCCTCCGTGGGAAACAGGCCGCAGAACACCATCGGCTTGGCTTCGGTGTAGCCAGGCAAAGGTTCGTCAGCCGGAGCATTCACCAACGTGATCGTGTCGCCCACCCGCGCATCGGCCACCGCCTTGATCGAGGCCGCCAAATAGCCCACCTCGCCGGCGTGGAGTTCCTCCACCTTGCGCTGATCCGGTGCCATCACACCGATCTCATCCAATTCGTAGGTTTTCTGGCTGGCCATCAGCAGCACCTTGTCTTTGCAGCTGATCCGGCCGCTCATCACCCGGAAATACACAATCACGCCCCGGTAGGGGTCGTAGTAAGAGTCGAAGATGAGGGCCTTGGTGGGCTCCTCCACCGCATCGGCCGGCGGCGGCACCCGATCCACCACCGCCTGCAGGATCTCCGGCACTCCCAAGCCGGTTTTGGCGGAACAGGGGATCGCTCCAGAGCAGTCGAGCCCGATGATCGCCTCGATTTCCTCCTTGATCCGGTCCGGCTCCGCCCCAGGCAGATCGATCTTGTTGAGCACCGGGATGATCTCCAGATCGTTCTCCAGCGCCAGATACACATTCGCCAGGGTCTGGGCCTCCACGCCCTGGCTGGCATCCACCACCAGCAGCGCCCCTTCGCAGGCCTGCAAGGAGCGGCTCACCTCGTAGGAGAAGTCCACATGGCCGGGGGTGTCGATCAGGTTGAGGACGTACTCCTCTCCATCGGCCGCTTTGTAGTTCATCCGGGCGGCCTGAAGCTTGATCGTGATGCCCCGCTCACGCTCCAGTTCCATGTTGTCGAGGAACTGCTCCTGCATGTCGCGGCTGGCGACCGTGCCCGTGTCCTGCAGCAAGCGATCGGCCAGGGTCGACTTGCCGTGGTCGATGTGGGCAATGATGCAGAAATTGCGGATCCGGGAGACGGGGGCGGCGGTCATGCGGTTGGCGAAATCCCGGCTCGGGTGTGCGGCTTCAGTGAAGCGATCCTAGGGAGCAGCCACCAGAGCGCTGCTGCCTAGCGTGGTGAGGTCGCAGATCAGGCCATGAACGAGCAGTTGGTCCAGGTGCATATCGAGCGACTCCCTGAAGGGTGCTTCCTGGGCACCTGTGACGCCATTCCTGGCCTGGTGGCTCAGGGTCGCACCGTCACTGAAACGCTGGAGATCGCCCGAGACCTTGCCAAGCGTCTGGTCGAAGCTCGACTCGAGCGTGGAGAGGAACTTCCGGCAGCTCCACTCGAAGAGGAGTTCGACATCCCCCTGGTCGTTGGGGTCTGACGTGGGGCGACTGGCAGGATTCCGCTATCGCGACGTCGCCAAGAAATTGAAAGCACTCGGATTTGGCTTTGATCGGCAGGCCGCTGGCTCCCATGAGATTTGGTACCGACCGAGCGACTCTGCCTACACCACGCTTCCCAACCACCCGGGCGATATGCCGGAAGGCACTCTGAGGGCCATCATTCGCCAAGCCGGTGTGTCAGTGGATGAGTTCATCAAGGCCTGACACCGATGACCTCTCCCTGGATCCTGTTGCTGTTCGCCATCGCCGCTGAGGTGGTGGGCACCTCCTGCCTCAAGCTGTCGGAGGGTTTCAGCCGGCCGCTGCCGACCTTGCTGGTGCTGGCGGCCTACGCCACCTCGATGGCCCTGATGTCGCGGGTGGTGCAAAGCATCCCTCTGGGCCTCACCTATGCCCTCTGGAGTGGCATCGGCATCGTGGCGATCGTGCTGGTGGGGGTGCTGGCCTATCGCCAGGTGCCCAGCTCCGGCCAACTGATCGGCATGGGCCTGATCGCCGCCGGGGTGGTGATCGTGAATCTCACCGGGTCGCTGGAGCACGGCTGAGCAAAGCGTCGCTGCGCGCGCGCGTGCGGGCCAACAACGCCGGATCAGCCTTGAGGTCCTGGCCCACACTGGGCAGCAACTGCTGCAGACGCTCGCTCCAGGCGGGGCTGGCCAGGCGCTGCGGGAAACAGCGCTGCAGCACCTCGAGCATGATCGTCACCGCCGTGCTCGCTCCGGGCGAGGCCCCCAGCAGGGCCGCCAGGGAGCCGTCGGCGGCGGCCACCACCTCAGTCCCCAGCTGAAGCCGCCCCCCCTCCGGCGTGCGCTTGATGATCTGCACCCGTTGGCCGGCCACCGACAGCGTCCAGTCTTGAGGGCGCGCCTGGGGCAGGAAGGCGCGCAGAGCCTCCATGCGCTCGGCATCGCTCTGGCGCAGCTGGTTGATCAGATACCGCACCAGAGGCAGGTTGTTCACGCCCACCTGCAGCATCGGCACCAGATTGCGGCGTCGCACCGAGCGGGGCAGATCGAGCAGGGAGCCGGTTTTGAGAAATTTGCTGCTGAAGCCGGCATAGGGGCCGAACAGCAGCGACCGTTGGCCATCGATCCAGCGGCTGTCGAGGTGGGGCACCGACATCGGCGGCGCCCCCACCCTGGCTTTTCCGTACACCTTGGCGTGGTGGCGTTCCACCAGGGCCGGGTCGTTGCAGACCAACCACTGCCCGCTCACCGGAAACCCGGCGTAGGCGTCCGCTTCCGGAATGCCGCTGCGCTGCAGCAGGGGCAAGGCGCCACCGCCGGCACCCAGAAACACAAAAGGCGTCTGCACCTGGCGATCACCTGAAGGGCCACGCAGCGTCAGGCACCAGTCAGCTGATCCCCCATCCGTAGCGGCAGAGCAGCGCTGCAGATCGGTGACCGTGGTGCCCAACAGCAGCTCCAGGGAGCCGGCCGCCTGCAGGGGCGCCAGCAGGGCACGGGTGAGGGCCCCGAAATCCACATCCATGCCCCGGGCGATCCGGGTGGCCGCGATCGGCTGATCCTGGCGACGCCCCGCCATCACCAATGGCATCCAAGCGGCGATTTCAGCCCGGTCGGTGCTCCATTCCATTGCCGCGAACGCCGGCAACGCGCTCAGCTGGCGATGCCGCTGCCGGAGAAACGCCACATCGGCATCACCCCACACCAGGCTGCAATGGGGCACACGGTGCAGGAAGGTGTCGGGCTGCAACTGTCCCCGCTCCGCCAGCGAAGCCCAGAACTCGAGGCTGGTCTCGAAGGACGCATTGATCGCCAGGGCCTTGGCCGTGGCCACGGTGCCATCCGGCTGCTGCGGCGTGTAATTCAGTTCGCAGTTGGCGGCATGGCCCGTGCCGGCGTTGTTCACCGCTGCACTGCTCTCCAGCGCCGGCGCCTCCAGCCGCTCCACCAGCAGCAGGCGCAGCTCGGGATCGAGGGCCTGCAGGAGCGAGGCCAGCGTGGCGCTCATGATCCCAGCACCCACCAGCACAGCGTCGTAGCGTTCCAAAGCGATGACAGCAGGCGGCATAGCCGTTCAAGGCTATGGGCCGGTGTCGCACAGGACCTGCCTACGATTGTTGTCCTGACTTCCCCGCAACGCCGCCATGAGCACGGAAACCCTGCCCCTCTCCAGCGAGAACGTGGAGAAGGTACTCGATGAACTGCGTCCCTTCCTGATGGCCGACGGCGGCAACGTGGAAGTAGTGGAAATCGATGGTCCGGTGGTGAAGGTGCGTCTGCAGGGCGCCTGCGGCAGCTGCCCCAGCAGCACCATGACGCTCAAGATGGGCATCGAGCGCAAGTTGCGCGAAATGATCCCTGAAGTGAGTGAAGTGGTTCAGGTGCTCTGAGCCGGTGGCGGGCAGGTGCGCGCCTCGAAATCGCAGGCATACACCGCCGGCTTCTGCCAGCTCAGGGGGATCTCCAACAGATCCCGGGTACCGGTGAGCCCCTGCAGCACAAACAGCACGGCCGCCAGCACACTGGCGCTCACATGCAACCGTCGCAGGCGGATGTCGCGCAGGATCTCGGGCCGGGCGCCGAGCGAGAAGAGCATCAAGCCCGTCACCCCCACGCCGGCCCAGTAATGCGACTGCCAGAAGGCCCCATCCAGGGGGTTATCCGACAGCCGCCAGACCTCCGGCTGGGCGCCGAGCCCGAGCACACCGGCCCAAGTGATCAGGGCAAACGCCAAACGCAGCCCCGCCGCCTTCGAGAACCAGAGCGCCACCAGGCTCACCAGCGTGCCGATCAGCACCAGCAGCAGCTGGATGGCCCGGGGGGCTCCCCCGGTGAACGCCGACAGAGGCGCCTTCGTGGCAATCACCACCGTGAGGGCGATCAGCACGATCACCACCACGCCGGCCGACAACCATCGGCCCAGATCGCTGTGGTCGCGGCCGACTGTGGGGGGAAGTTTGGTTTTTTGCAGGCGTCGCTGCCGGGTCTGCAGCGCCAGGCGGATCACCATGCCGATCAGGGGATAGATCAGCACCACCGCCAGAAACGGGTGGAGGATCCAGAGCCAGTCAACGGATGCCAAGACCCAGCATGAATTCAGACCCTCAGGCTAGAGCGGAATGCATGGGGCGCACCCAGCCGAGCTTGCGCTCCAGCTCCTGAATCATGCGCCCCGCCAGGTCTTTGCCCGTGGCGGTTTCGATGCCCTCCAACCCGGGGCTGGAATTCACCTCCAGCAGCAGGGGGCCGCGTTCCGAACGGATGATGTCGACACCGGCCACATCGAGGCCCATCGCCCGGCTGGCGGCGATCGCCAGACGTCGCTCGTTCTGCAGCACCCGCACCGCCCGGGCCTTGCCGCCCTGGTGCAGGTTGGCGCGATAGTCGCCCAGGGCCGCGGTGCGCTCGATCGCCGCCACCACCTTGCCGCCCATCACAAAACAGCGGAGATCCTTGCCGCCGGCTTCCTTGATGAATTCCTGCACCAACAGGTTGGCGTTGATGCTTTTCATCGCGTTGATCACACTCTCCGCCGCCTTCTGGGTTTCCGCCAGCACCACGCCGCGCCCCTGGGCACCCTCGAGCAACTTCACGATCAGCGGCGCCCCACCCACCATCTTGATCAGGTCTTTCGTGTCGAGCGGGGAGCTGGCGAAGCCCGTCACCGGCACATTCAACCCGTGGCGCACGAACAGCTGCGAGGCCAGCAGCTTGTCGCGCGAGCAACTGATCGCTTCCGCCGTGTTGAGCGTCTGCAGGCCCATGGCCTGAAACTGACGCGTCACCGCACAGCCATAGAAGGTGACGCTGGGCCGGATGCGCGGGATCACCGCATCGAAACGCTCCAGCACATCCCGCCCTCGGTAATGCATCTCCGGGCTCTGGGCATCGAGGCGCATGTAGCAGTGCTTGATCGCCAGAAATTCCATGCGATGGCCCCGCTCCTCTCCTGCCTCCATCAGGCGGCGGTTGCTGTAGAGGTCGGGATCGGTGGCGAGCAGAGCAATGCGCAGGCCTGTGCGTTCCACCCGGTGATGGGCATACATCGCCTCCACCTCAGGCGCTGCGTACTGGACAAGGTGATGGCTGCCCTCGGGATCCACCAGCACCCGCCCCACCATCGCCTCCCGGCCCAGGAGCATCCGATACCCCATGGCATCGCGATTGGTGAGGGTGATCTCGATCGGCCACTGCTGATCCCCCAGCTGCAGGGTCTCCCGGATCACGTAGCGGGCCTCCACCAGGCCACTGGTGTTCTTCACGCCCCGCTGCTGGAGCACGGGAGCCTCATGCCGCACCACCACCGAGCGGTCGCTCTGCAGCGGGTGTACCTCAAAGCTGATCCACTCCTGCCCCTCCCGTTGAAAGGGCGCGATGTTGAAGGCATGGAGTGAGGAGGTGGCGGCACCGGAATCCACCCGCGCCTTGATCGCCGGCAGGCCGATCCCGGGCAGGCCGCACCACTCCTCGCTGCCAACGATCACCTTGGCGTCCATCGCCATCAGCGCGACACACCCCAATCTGATCCCGCTGCCAAGCCGAAGATCCAGCGATGATCCAGTTCAGACGCTGACGCCTGGAGCGATGCGCCACCTCTGCCCCGCCCTCGCCAACAAGACCTACTGCAACTACGGCGGCCAGGGCCCGTTGCCCACCCCGTCGCTGGAGGCGATCACCGCCTGCTGGCAGCGCATCCAGGAGCTGGGGCCCTTCACCGCCGACGTTTGGCCTTACATCAGCGCCGAGGTGAACAGCACCCGGAGCCTGCTGGCCGGGCTGTGCGGCGTCGCCCCCCATCGCCTCGCCCTGAGCGAGAACGTGACCAGTGGCTGTGTGCTGCCGCTCTGGGGTCTGCCCCTGGCGCCGGGGGATCGGATCCTGATCAGCGACTGCGAACACCCCGGTGTGGTGGCCGCCTGTCACGAGCTGGCGCGACGCCAGCGACTGCCGATCGACACCCTGCCGGTGCAACAGCTCCGGGGTGGTCGCGAAGAGCAGAAGCAAACCGATGCCGCCGTGCTCCAGGCGCTGGCGGCCCATCTGCAGCCGCGCACCCGCCTGGTGGTGCTCTCCCATCTGCTCTGGAACACCGGCCAGCTGATGCCGATCGCCGCGGTGGCGGCGCAGCTCAATCAGCACCCCAGCCAGCCCTACCTGCTGGTGGATGCGGCCCAGAGCTTTGGCCAGATCCCCGTTGCCGACGCCGCGGCCGCAGCCGACATCTACGCCTTCACAGGGCACAAGTGGGCCTGCGGTCCGGAGGGATTGGGTGGTGTGGCCCTCTCCGAACGGGTGCTGGCGGAGGCCAGCCCCACCCTGATCGGCTGGCGCAGTCTCCAGGATGAAAGCCGGGCGATCGCTGGAGACCCGGATCCGTTTCACCACGACAGTCGCCGTTTCGAAGTCGCCACCAGCTGCATCCCGTTGCTGGCCGGATTGCGCACCTCGCTGGAGCTGCTCGAGCAGCAGGGCAGTGCCGAGCGGCGCCTGGAAACAATCTCGGCGCTCAGCGCCAGGCTCTGGCAGCACCTGGCCACGCTGCCGGGGGCGACGCCCCTGCTGGAGGGTCCGCCGCCGGCCGGGCTGGTGAGCTTCACGCTGACCAGCGCCAGCGCCCCCAGCCAGGTGGTGCAGGCGCTCGGTGCCGAAGGAATCTGGATCCGTGACCTGGCCGATCCCGCCTGCCTGCGGGCCTGCACCCACATCACCAGCAGCGACGAGGAGCTGGAGCGGCTGCGGGAGGCCCTGGCGAAGCTGCCATAGGGTGTGAATGATTCAGGCATCGCTGTGCTGCAGGCGTTTCTCACCCAGCCCCTGCCCTGGCTGGCCCTGCTGCTCGCCCTCAGCGCCGCCTTCCTGATGGGCTTCGCCCGCAGTGGCCTGGGCACCGGTGGCTTTGTCGTGTCGCCCCTGATGGTGTTCGCCCTCGGCCCGAGCGATGGCCTGGCCGTGGTGGCGATGCTGATGCTGCCGGCGGCCCTGCTCGGCGTGTGGCAGCACCGCGGCGAAGGCGAGCGACGCCTGTTGCAACCCCTGGTGCTCGGCATGGTGCTGGGCACGGCCCTGGGCGGACTGGCGCTCTGGGCTCTGGTGTCGGGCGGCGATCTCAACCTTGTGCATCGCCGCATGGAGGTGTTGGTGGCCCTGCTCTCGCTGCTGTATGTGGCCCTGGTGGCAGGGCGCAACGCCATTGCCCGCGCCGGTGGCGGCGGCGGACCGGCCGGCCCCACCGGCCTGCTGCTGGTGGGATCGGGGGTGGGCATCAGCCAGACCGTGGCCAATTCCGGCTCACCGCTGCTCACGGTGTTTTTCCTGCGCCATCAGGTGCCACGCAGTCGCTTCGTGGCAGCGCAACTGATCGCCCTGCTGGTGCAGAACCTGCTGAAGTTGATTCCCCTGATCAGCCTGGGCATCCTCCATCTCGGCAACGCCGGCAGTGCCCTGCTGCTGATTCCGGTCACGGTGATCGGCAATCTGAGCGGTCAGCGCTTTTATCGCGGTGCCAGCGAGCGGTTGTTCTTCCTTTGTTATCAGGTGCTGCTCCTGATCGGCTTTGCCGTGAGCGTGGCCCTGATCGTGGGCCGCAGCCGGATCCTGGCCCTGCTGTAGAGCTGCGGGGTCAGCTGGTCAATCGAGAGCGCAGCGCCTTCCCCGCCTCCTCACGATCATCGAAGTGCACTTTCTCGGTGCCGAGAATCTGGTAGTCCTCATGGCCCTTGCCAGCGATCAGCACCAGATCGCCGGGTTTCGCTTCGGCGACAGCAGCGGCAATCGCCGCCGCCCGATCCCCCTCCACCACGCAATCGGTGCTGGAGGGCAGCCCCTCCACCACATCGGCAAGGATCTGCTGAGGGTCCTCCGTGCGGGGGTTGTCAGAGGTCACCACCACCCGATCCGCCAGCTTCGCGGCGATCGAGGCCATCTGGGGGCGCTTGCCCCGATCGCGATCACCGCCACAGCCGAACACGCAGATCAGACGGCCCTCCACAAAGGGGCGACACGCCTCAAGCGCATTCTTGAGGCCATCAGGGGTGTGGGCATAGTCGACCAGGACGGCGGGCAACTGAGCCGCTGCAGCTGAGGCCACCACCACCCGCTCCATCCGCCCGGGAACACCGCGAAAACTGCCGAGCCCTTTGAGCAGCAGAGGCAGGGGCAGACCCTGCTGCTGGAGCACCGCCACCGCCTGCATCAGATTCATCAGATTGAAGCGCCCCACCAGGGGCGACGCGAACCGCCCCTCGCCTTTGGGAGTGATCAGGCGCCCCTCCACACCGCTGGAGCGCATCACCAGATCGGTCATGGTCAGCTCCGCCTCCTGATCAGGCTCCAGGGAACAGCGCCAGCACCGGTCGCCCAGCCGCTCCGCCAGCTGGCGGCCCCAGGGGTCGTCCATCGTCACCACCGCTCGCACCCCGTCGCTCGCCAGCAGGGGCTCGGCGAACAGCAACGCCTTGGCCTCGAAATAGGCCTGCATCGATGGGTGGTAGTCGAGGTGGTCCTGGCTGAGGTTGGTGAACACCGCCCCGGCGAAGCGGCACCCGGCCACCCGCTGCTGCTCCAGGGCGTGGGAGCTCACCTCCATCGCTGCCACCTGGGTGCCACCGGCCACGGCCTCCGCCAGTTGGGCCTGCAGCCGATCGGCGAAGGCGGTGGTGTGGGTGGCGGTGATGCTGTGGCCGGGCCAGCGGTTCACCAGGGTGCCGAACAGGGCAGCGGGCCGACCGGCTTGGGCGGCCAGGTGCTCGATCAGGTGGGTGGTGGTGGTCTTGCCGTTGGTGCCCGTCACCCCGATCAGGGTCATGCGGCTGGAGGGCCGCTGCCAGAACGCCGCCGCCAGCTCACCGATCCACTGGGCCACCGGCTCCGGCACCACCAGCACCGGATCCTCCGGACCGGGTGGTTGCACCGCCGCCGCCGCCGGACCGATCACCGCGGCGGCCGCCCCATCGGCCAGGGCCCTGGGCCAGAAGCTGCCCCCATCGACGCGAACGCCGGGAAGCCCCAGAAACAGGCTGCCGCGGCTGACGCAGCGGGAGTCGCAGGTGATCGACTCAATCGGCACGTTGGCCAGCTGATCAGGCCAGGGCAACCCCACCGCACGCAGAAGTGAATGCAACGTCTGGGACATCGTCTGCCCGCTCAGGTGGAGTCGTTCTAATCCGATCCGAGCCTGGTGGCGCAAGCCCGTTGCAACCAGCGGAACAGACCCTCGCCCGACAGCCGTGGTGACACCCGGGGCAACGCACCGGCGGCAAGCGCCAGCACCGGCACCTCCAGGTCGTAGCGGGCCTTGAGGGCGGGATCGACTCCGGCTGCATCGATGTTGATCACCTGCAACTGCAGCGGCGGCTTCAGGGTGTGAAGCGCAAGCTCTCGCAAGCGCTGCTCCAGGCCCTCACACAGGCAACAACCCTGGCGGCTGTAGAGGGTCAGGGCAAGGGGCTCAGTCGGGGACGGGGTCACAGCCACAGGGTGTGAAGGGATGGCAACGGCTGAGCCGACGCAGGGTGAGCCATCCGCCGCGCCAGGGGCCATGGCGCTGGATCGCCTCCAGGCCATAGGCGCTGCAGCTCGGGATGAAGCGGCAACGGGGGCCGAGCAAGGGAGAGAACCAGCGCCGGTAGACACCGATCAGCGCCAGCAGCAGGCCGCTGATGAGGCGATTGATCTGGGCGGGAAAGCCGCCGGATAGAGTGGTGGATTCGCGCATGCGGAGCCGCAACCTGGGCCTCTTGCCCAGCATGACGGGTCAGCGGCGCGGAAGCTCCATCCCATCCTGTCTCTATGTCTCGTTACCGCGGCCCTCGCCTGAGGATCACGCGGCGCTTGGGAGACCTCCCCGGTCTCACCCGGAAGGCCGCAAAGCGGTCCTATCCCCCCGGTCAGCACGGCCAGGCCCGTCGCAAGCGCTCTGAATACGCGATCCGTCTCGAAGAAAAGCAGAAGCTTCGCTTCAACTACGGCGTTTCCGAACGTCAGCTTGTGCGCTACGTGAAGAAAGCGCGCGCCCAGGAGGGTTCCACCGGAACCAACCTGCTCAAACTGCTCGAGAACCGTCTCGACAACGTCTGTTTCCGACTCGGCTTCGGTCCCACCGTTCCCGGTGCGCGGCAACTGGTGAATCATGGCCATGTGGCCGTGAACGGTCGCGTCACCGACATCGCCAGCTACCAGTGCAAGGCCGGCGATGTGATCACCATCCGCGAGCGCAAGGGCAGCAAGAAACTGGCCGAAGGCAACCTGGAATTCCCTGGCCTCGCCAACGTGCCGCCCCACCTCGAACTCGACAAAACCAAGCTCAGCGCCAAGGTGATTGGCCGCTGCGAGCGGGAGTGGGTCGCTCTGGAGATCAACGAACTGCTGGTGGTGGAGTACTACTCCAGAAAAGTCTGAGCCCAGTGCTCCCAAGCAGCGTTCCGCTGCATCCATGGCCCTCGCTCCGGCGGGGGCTTTTTTGTGGGCGCGCTTTGATCATTTCCAACACTTCAGGATCTGCAAAAGCGATCAGACCAGAGCTCAAGCCCCCGGAACCCCCTACAGGAAACCAAATGCCTGGTACAGCAGCATCCTGCGACTGCAAATGAGCAAGAAAAAGGTCCTGCGCAACCACAGTTAAACCGCGACATTTACACCACCTGCGTTAAAGTGATTAGCAAGGAAACACCAAATTAAAACTAACCCGATCTTTTTGCTTTCCTCAAAAGATTGATTTCGGAAGCAAATTTTCAATCTCTACGCTGACAGCCACATCGTGTCGAACCTGATCCCCAGAGCAGGCCACAGCCCAAATCTGGCCGTTCAGGGCATCCAGACCGTGCAGGTGCGTGATCTGGGCACCTCGGTGGCGGCTGGACCCGCTGCAGCCGACGATGAAATTGACCTGCGCGAACTCTGGCGCGCCCTCAAACGACGCAAAAAACTGGTGGGCGTCACCGCTGCCGCAGTCGTTGCACTCGCGGGCATGGTCACCGCTTACCAGCGCATTTTCCGCCCTGTTTACCAGGGCTCCTTTGCGCTGCTGATCACCGACCCGATCAGCAACGAAGGCGGCAATGGCAGAAATGCTGCCTTTGCCGCCAGCGGCACGATGTTTGAACAACTGGCCCGCAACACCACCCAGAACGACATTCCCACCCTGATCGAGGTGTTGCAGAGCCCGCTGCTGCTTGCCCCGATTGCCAAACGCTTTGATCTGGCAGAAAACGCTCTGGCGAGCCGCATCGAAATTTCCACCGGTGGCGCCAAGCGCAAAGAAGCTGATGGGGTACTGAATGTGAGCCTCACCGGCCGAGACCCCGAGCAAGACGAGGTGTTGCTCCAAGCGATAAGCACCGCCTATCTCCAGGCCGCCCTGCAACAGCGCCAGCAGCGCCTGGCCGACGGCATTGACTTCCTGAACAAACAGGCTCCGGCGCTGCAGCAGAAAACCGAAGCGATCCAGAACGAGCTGGCAGCGTTCCGCCGCCAGCACTCCCTGCTGGAGCCCACCGCCGAAGGCGGCGCCCTCAAGGATCGGGAAACTGCGGTGGCCACCGAGATCCTCGGCCTGGAGGCCGAGCGCAGCCGGCTTCAACGCGTGCGCGCTGAAATTGCCGCCGGCACCCTCAGCGCCCGCGGCTTCCAGGAGGCGATCAGCACTGGCTCCGGCGGCGGCGGTCAATCAGCCCAGGGGCTGTCGGTGAGCGATGCCGATCAGAGCCTGCTCCAACAGCTGCTCAAGGTGGAAACCGAACTCGCTGAAGCGCGTGCCAAATACAACCCCAACTCCTCGATGGTGCTCAGCCTCGAGGCCCGCCTCAACCAGCTCCAGCCCTTGCTGCGCCAGAACCAACTGGAGGCAGTCGATGCCGCCCTCAGCCTCAATGCCGGACGCCTCGCAACGGCCCAGGCTCAGGAGCGACAACTGAATGTGCAGTTCCTGCGCCAACCGGCCCTGATCAAACAATATGAAGCTCTGCAGACCCGCCTCAAGATTGCGCAGGACAATCTCGCCGGCCTGGTGAGTGCCCGCGAAAACTTCCAGCTCGAGATCGCCCAGCGCAGCGTGCCCTGGCGCGTGATTGACCCACCGAAGATCAATCCGGATCCCATCCAACCGTCGGTCCCCCGCAATCTGGCCCTCGGAGCCGTGTTGGGTCTTGTGGCCGGTGCCGGCGCCGGATTGCTGCGCGATCGTTTGGATCACGTCTTTCATCACCCCGGCGAAGTCAAAGATGACTTGGGTCTTCCCCTGCTGGGCCACATCCCCCACGTGTCGTTTTTCCAGGGAGTGCGGGAAGACAAGCGCTTCCTTCTCCAGGAACTGGACCAATCCGTGAGCGGCGGTGATGCCGACGACCGCCGCGAACAGCGCTACCAGCGTTTCTTCTACCAGGAGGCCTTTCGCAACCTGTTCACCTCGATTCGCTTCCTCAATAGCGACCGCCCCCTGCGCGCCATTGCTCTCACCAGCTCCCTGCCAGCGGAAGGCAAGTCGCTGGTGAACGTGCTGCTGGCCAAAACCCTCTCGGAAATGGGGCAGCGGGTGCTGCTGATCGACGCCGATCTGCGCAAGCCGCAGATGCACACCCGCCTGGGGCTTAACAACCTGAGTGGCCTCTCCAACCTGCTTGCCGACGATGGCTTCCATTGGCGCGATGTGGTGCAGACCGTGCCCGGCTATGACCAATGGAGCCTGATCACCGCCGGACGCCGGCCGCCCGATCCCACCCGTCTGCTCAGTTCTCAGCGCATGCACTCCCTGGTGCAGGAGCTGGCCAACGGTGGTGAGTTCGACCTGGTGGTATTTGACACTCCACCCGTACTCGGCCTGGCCGATGCCGCCCTGGTCGCAGAACACTGCGATGGCCTGATGCTGCTGGTCAGTCTCGACCGCGTCGACCGCGGTCTTCCCAAGGAATCGGTGGCACGGATCCGTTCCAGCGGCGCCCCCCTGCTGGGCATCGTCACCAATGCCATCAAAGCCGGCAAGCAAGCCAGCGCCTATGGCTACGGCTACGGGCAATACGGCTATGGCAAGTATGGATACGGATACGGAGGTTATGGCTACGCGGCGTATGACACCTCAGCCGCCTATGCCCACTACGCCGACCCCGAAGGCAGCGAGGCGCCATCTGCCAACACCAGCGTGGCCCCAGGGCAACCAGACCAAGCCGAGGCCGGTTCCCAGCATTGGTCGGCGGCGCTGCGGCAACGCGGTCGAGCCGTGATGCGCTGGCTGGATAGCTGATGACGGTGCCGCAGCGCTTCCGGATCAACTGGGTGTTGGTGAATGAGCTGGCCATCGGCCCCGCTCCCCGCGCCGAGCGGCATCTCACTCGCCTGGAGAATGCCGGCGTGCGAGCAGTGCTCAGCCTCTGCAGCCATGCAGAGGCTCCACCTCCTGAAGGCCTGGTCGAGCGCTTCGCTTGTGAACGACTTGTGCTGCCCGATCACCGTTCCGGCCGTCTGCCCGAAACCGCTGAGCTGTTGACGGCCCTGGAACTGCTGGCCATGCTCCAGCACGAGCATGGTGCCGTGTTCGTGCACTGCGTCGCCGCGATGGAACGCTCACCGCTGGTCTGCCTCAGCTGGCTTGTTCAACGTCACAAGCTCAAACCCGCCCAAGCTCTCGACTACCTGATGCAGGTACACCCAGGCACCAATCCACTACCCGGACAGCTGGCCTTGCTGCAACAGATCGCGAACAGTGAATCCATCAACCTCAATTTGAAGTCGTATTGATAAGCCTAAACAAACTCCAGATCGTCACCAAACCACTCACTGGCTGACTGATCGCATTAATGGCGTCACTCGTTCTCGCAAGCGCACTTCTCTTCACCCTGACAGTATCACCATCGCGCAAGGGAGGATTTTTTTGATTTGAAGCTCCTTGGTTCAAGTCTATCTCGAATTCTTTCAAGGTAGCCGAGCCATTCCGATTGATACGAACCAGTTCCACATTCCCCTTACTAGCCCTCCAGGCCTTGGGCCCACCAGCAGCCAAAATGGCCTGCACAAGAGGAGTATTTGCCTGCAACCGTAACAACCCCGGTGTCTCCACCTCACCAATCACATTCACCTGAATCACCTGAGGAGAAAGGTTAACAGAAGCCAATTCAACAGCCTCCTCAGGGACCTCCTCCGCAGGCTTAAGAATAAGCGTATCACCATCGAATAAATATGGATTTTGAGATTGAACGCCCTCAAGCACCAAAGCCAGGAGATCAAGCTTTGCTTGCTTATACAGAAGCTGATCGCCAGGCAATCGCCGCCGCAAAAGCACGGTTCGCAAATCAGCCAATTGAGTAATTCCCCCAGCCTTCTGAATGGCATCCACAACGGTTGGAAGGCCAGTGAGCCGAGTGGCTGGCCCACCTTCGGTTTGCGCCGTCTCATTGAGAGACATCGAATAGATTCCCGGCCTTTCCACCTCGCCCACAAGGGCCACTCGAATCGGCCGGGGCTTCGAAACAAGAAGCTGCAATTGAGGGCGTATCAGCTGCTTTGAGAGCAACTCTTGAAACCAACCCGTTGCCTGCTGAAGCGTCAAGCCACTCACTCGAACACTTCCAATCAATGGCAAAGGAACGGTCCCATCACTAAGAACTTCAAGCTGACCGGAGAGCTCAGGTGCATCGAAGAGCCTCAGGTCAAGCACATCACCAGGCCCGATGATATAGGCATCCTCCTGAAGAGTTGCTGCACGAGAAACGTCAGAACTCGCCAACCGAAATTCCTTGGCGACAACAACAACAGGCGCCGTGGCAGCAGTCACAAACCAAGCTAGCAAGCCGACTACTGCACCCAATCGGCCTTTCATGGCAACTGCGATTCAATACGTCCGGCAGGCTACACACATCAAGAAAACAGGATTCCGCTCAGCAGTTCAGCAGTTCAGCAGTTCAGCAGTTCAGCAGTTCAGCAGTTCAGCAGTTCAGCAGTTGATTGCGCTTCCAAAAACTGCATTTGCTTGAAAACGAAATCGCAGCAGTGCATACTTGCGCACGTCTTCGATCAGCAGCCATGATCAGCTCCAGCCCTACAAATGGCGGAAAAGATCGTCGATCCACAAAAAGAATTACCATCGAGGTCTCCATGTCGCTCTATCAGCGCGCCAGGCTGTTGTGCATGGCAGAAGACATGAGCCTCAATTATTTCTGCAGGCAGGCGATTGCCGAGGCCTGTGAGAACAAGGGGGCCGACGCCATTCAATTGATCGACGAACGCCAGAAGTGACCCAGCCGCCTGCGTAGGCTGGCCATTGAGCCTTTCCTCTACAGCGTGCAGAAGCCGGCGATCGCCACCCGGGCCATCCATCACGGCGACAGCTACGCCGAAGGCACCGGCACGGTGATGCCGCCGATCTACGCCACCTCCACCTTTGCCCACGGCAACCCTGGCGGCTTTGATTACACGCGCTCCGGCAACCCCAACTTCCGCATCCTCGAGGCGGTGCTGGCTTCAGTGGAGCAGTGTGCCCACGCCACGGTGTTCGGCTCCGGCGTGAGTGCGATCACTGCGATCGCCTCCACCCTGCGCCAAGGCGATCTGGTGCTCTGCGAGGAGAACCTCTACGGCTGCACCGTGCGCCTGTTTGAGCAGGTGTTTGCCAAGTTTGGTGTGCGCACGGAGTGGGTGGATTTCACCGATCTCTCAGCTCTGACGGCGATCGCAACCCGTCAGCCCGCCATGGTGTGGCTGGAGAGTCCCACCAACCCCCTGCTCAAGGTGATCGACCTCGCTGCTGTGGGTGCCGCAGCCCAGGAGGCGGGAATCCCGCTCGTGGTCGACAACACCTTCGCCACGGCACTGGTGCAGCGCCCCCTGGCGTTGGGGGCCACCCTCTCGCTCACGAGCACCACCAAATACATCAACGGCCATTCCGATGCCCTCGGTGGAGCGGTCTGCACCGACGATCCCGCCTGGCATCAGAAGATGGTGTTCGCCCAGAAGGCCCTGGGCCTGATGCCCTCGCCGTTTGATTGCTGGCTGATTACCCGCGGCATCAAAACCCTGCCGCTGCGCCTGCGCCAGCAAATGGCCAGCGCGGCCGCCATCGCCGACCACCTGGCGGCCCATCCCGCCGTGACCTGGGTGCGCTATCCCCATCGCGCCGACCATCCGCAGCACGCGGTGGCCCAGCGACAGATGCAGGGCGGTGGCGCGATCGTGACCATCAACATCAACGCCAGCCGCGAGCAGGCCTACGCGGTCTGCAAGGCCCTGCGCTGGTTCACCATGGCCGAGAGCCTGGGGGGCGTGGAGAGCCTGATCTGCCACCCCGCCACCATGACCCACGCAGCTGTGTCGGCGGACGTGAAGGAGAAGCTCGGCATCAGCGATGGGCTGGTGCGCCTGTCGGTGGGATGCGAAGACACAGCGGATCTGATCGACGATCTTGATCAGGCCCTCAGCCTGTTGCCATGAGCGGGCGCGATCTGCTGCGCGACCCCTGCTGGCAGGCCGCCGACCTGGGCCATCCGCTGCCCAACGCCGTGCATGCCGTGTCGGTAGCCCTGCCCCGCTGGCGTGATGTGATCGCTTACGAGGAAAAGGATCCCGCCTGCCGTGACGCCCTGCGCGCGATCTATCCCCGCTTCGGCTTCCATCCCCTCGTGGAGGAGCTGGCTCGCTGCGCCCTGGACGCAGCCAACACTCCGGACGCGACCAGCGCTTGGCCTTATCCCACCGAAGCCGCCGCCCGCGCCGCCCAGACCCACTGCCGCCGCACGGCACCCGAGACCCACACCTCGATCGCCATCGTGCATGAATTACCTTGCCTGATCGCGGATCAGACCAGCACGGCGGCAGCAAAAGCCTTCTGGCAGCACGCCGGTCTCGGCGCCTCCTCGCGGCTGGCCGCCATCGCCCTGGGCCGGGAGAGCGCCCCAACCCCGAAGGTGGGAGTCTCCGCCAAGCGCATGGTGATCGAACGCCTGGCGCGGATCTACGGCTGCCCTACCGCAGCCATCAGCCTCCATCCCTCCGGTATGGCGGCGCTGCATCAGGCTCTGCGCCGGGTCTGCGCCCTGCGCCCTGGGCGCCCCACCCTGCAGATCGGCTTTCCCTATGTGGATGTGCTCAAGCAGCCCCAGGTGCTGTTTCACGGCAGTGAACTGCTCCTCGACCCCTCGCCCTCGGCGGTGGAGGCAGCGCTGGATCGCCTGCAACCGATGGCGGTGGTGGTGGAACTGCCGAGCAATCCCCTGCTGCGCTGCGTCGACCTTGCCGCCATCGCCGCGCTCGCCCACGCCCGTGCCATCCCGGTGATCGCCGATGACACGATCGGCTCCGGACTGAACATCAATGCCCTGCCCTATGCCGATCTGGTGTTCAGCTCCCTCACCAAGAGCTTTGCCGGCCGGGGGGATGTGCTGGCGGGCAGCCTGATCGTGAACCCCGAATCGCGCTGGCTGCGGGCGGGGGGAGATGGCGACGATCCGAACGCCGGAGCGCTGGCACCCCTGGCCGATGCCGACGCCATCGCCCTCGAAGAGGGCAGCCGCGATCTGGAGGACCGCCTGCCTCGGCTCAACCGCCACACTCTGGAGCTGGCGGAGCGGTTGGCACAGCACCCGGCGGTGGCCCGCGTGTTCCATCCAGCGGGCTGCCCCAACTTTCGCGCCCTGATGCGACCCACTTCCAGGCACGGCTGTATCGCCCCCGGGCACGGCTGTATCGCCCCCGGGCACGGCTGCCTGCTGTCGTTTGAGCTGAAAGGCGGCCGCGACAGGGCCGAGCGGGTCTACGACGCCCTGGCGGTGTGCAAGGGCCCCAGCCTCGGCACCAGCTTCACGCTCTGTTGCCCCTATGTGCTGCTCGCCCACTACGACGAGCTGAGCTGGGCCGAACGCTGCGGCGTGCCCTCCCACCTGCTGCGGGTGTCGGTGGGGTTGGAGGATCCCGATGAGCTCTGGAGCCGTTTCCACTCGGCCCTTGCAGCCTGAGATCACCAGTAACGCACAAGTCTGAACAAGGCCTTAACAGCGGGCCAGATCCCGCGGGGAACTCTCTACACTGACGCGATTGGGCACCTGCGTTTTCCCACCATGTCTCGCGTTTACGCCGATAACAGCCAGGCCATCGGCAACACCCCCCTGGTTCGCCTCAACCACGTGACCAAGGGTTGCAAAGCCACCGTGCTCGCCAAGGTTGAGGGCCGGAACCCCGCCTACAGCGTCAAGTGCCGGATCGGCGCCAACATGATTTGGGACGCCGAGAAACGCGGCGTGCTCAGCGAAGGCAAAACGATCGTTGAGCCCACCTCCGGCAACACCGGCATCGCCCTGGCCTTCACCGCTGCAGCCCGGGGTTACAAACTCGTACTCACCATGCCGGAGTCGATGTCGATCGAGCGTCGCCGCGTGATGGCGGTGCTTGGCGCCGAGATCGTGCTCACCGAAGCCGCCAAGGGCATGCCGGGCGCGATCGCCAAGGCCAAGCAGATCGCCGAGAGCGATCCGGCCAAGTACTTCATGCCCGGTCAGTTCGAGAACCCCGCCAACCCCGAGATTCACGAGAAAACCACCGGTCCTGAAATCTGGAACGACTGCGACGGCGCCATCGATGTGCTCGTGGCCGGTGTCGGCACCGGCGGCACGATCACCGGCGTGTCGCGCTACATCAAGAACCAGGCCGGCAAGGCGATCGAATCCGTGGCGGTGGAACCGGCCCACAGCCCCGTGATCACCCAGACCCTCAATGGGGAAGAGGTGAAGCCTGGTCCCCACAAAATCCAGGGCATCGGCGCCGGCTTCATTCCCAAGAACCTCGATCTCTCCGTGGTCGACAAGGTGGAGCAGGTCACCAACGAGGAATCGATTGCAATGGCCCTTCGCCTCGCCAAAGAAGAAGGTCTGCTGGTGGGCATCTCCTGTGGTGCTGCCGCTGCAGCCGCCATCCGCCTCGCCCAGCAGGACGCCTACGCCGGCAAAACGATCGTGGTGGTGCTGCCCGACCTGGCCGAGCGCTATCTCTCCTCGGTGATGTTCGCGGATGTGCCCACCGGCATCATCGAGCAGCCTGTCGCCGTCTGAGCTGGCGGTCTGAGCAGCAATCCCTCAGGTGCCTTGGGGGGGGCGGGCGTCCGGCAGCACCGCCCCCGGATCAATCCACATGGCATCGCCATAGGAGTAGAAGCGATAGCGCTGTTCGATCGCAGCGTCATACAGCTGCAGCAGCCGTTCCCGGCCGATCAGGGCACTCACCAGCAGCAGCAGTGAACTTTTCGGCAGGTGGAAGTTGGTGAGCAGCCCCTGCACCACCGCAAAGCGATAGCCGGGCTGGATCACCAGATCCACTGGCTGCCGGATCGGAATGAGCGAGCCGCCCCCTGCCGCCGCAGCCCCCTCCAAAGCCCGCACACTGGTCGTTCCAACGGCGATCACCCGCCCCCCTCTCGCCCGGCAGGCCGCCACGGCCTCCACCAAGGCTGGCGACACCTCCACCCATTCGCTGTGCAGCGATAGCTCAGAGAGATCTTCCGTTTCAACAGGACGGAACGTGCCCAACCCCACGTGCAGGGTCACGGTGGCCAGCGCAATGCCACGACCGCGCAGGGCCTCCAGCAGCTCATCACTGAGATGCAGGCCGGCGGTGGGAGCCGCCACGGCTCCGGGGCGGGCGGCATAACGGGTTTGATAACGCTCCTGGTCGCTGGCGTCATGGCGATCGATGTAGGGAGGCAACGGCACCTCCCCGTAGCGCTCCAGCAGCGCTTCGATCGCGATCGCGTCTTCACAGCCGGGGGGGAATTGCACGATGCGACCGCCGCTGGCCGCATCGCTGGCGAGCACCTGCAACGGCAGCGGCTCCTGCACCTGGGCCTCGAGCCACACCTGATCACCGGGATTGAGCTTCTTGCCCGGCTTGGCCAAACAGAGCCATTGCCCCTCACCGCGGGGCTCCAGCACCAAAAGCTCCGCCATTCCCCCACCACTGCGGCGCACCCGTAGCCTCGCCCGCAGCACCCGGGTGTCATTCACCACGAGCAGATCCTTGGGCTGGAGTGCGTTCTGCCAATCCCACACCTGCCGGTGCCGCGCCTCCTCCACGGGCGCATCAACCGGCGGCACCATCAACAACCGGGCCGCATGGCGCGGCTCCACCGGCGCCTGGGCAATGCGCTCCTCGGGAAGCTGGTAGTCGTAGGAACTGAGCAGACGATCCCTGGGATCAGGCACTGAAGCGTCAGGCGGGTTCCTCCACGTAGTAGCGCACGATCGAAAACACCCGGCTGCCGTCGGTCGACAGAGCCCGGAACAGGTTGAGGGCGCGTTGATTGAGCAGGGTCATATCGAGCCGATCGCGCGGAATCGCCATCGGCATCACCACCGTGGTGGTGCGTTCCGGGTGCTGCTTCTCCTCCTGTTCCACATAGTCACAGAACGGATCCAAAAGCGAACTGAACGGGCTGTCGAGCAGCTTGAACTCAAGATTGCCCGTCTGCGTTCCAACCAAGCGATCCCATTCCGCGCTGATCAAGCCAGCCTCATCCGCCTCCTCCAGCACCATCACGGCCGTGACCGAGTCGGCGAAGGAACAGGCATACCGCACCGCTTCAAACGACGGCATGGTGAGGCCGGCGATCCAGACGATGCAGTGATGGCCCATCGCGGTCGCTCGCGGCGGGCAGCAGAGCGGCTCCATGGTGGCGCTGGGAGCAATCGCTGCATACACCTGGCGATAGCGGCGACGGATCCGCGCCAATCCCGCCACCAGAAGAGGGATCGCGATCACCACCGTCCAGGCCCCCTCCTCAAACTTGCTCACCACAATCACCACCAACACCAGAAAGGTGGCCAGAGCGCCGAGAGCGTTCATCCACATCCGCCCTTGCCATCCCTCCCCCTTGAGCAGCCACCAGCGCCGCACCAAGCCCAGCTGGGAAAGGGTGAAGGCGGTGAACACCCCGAGGGCATAGAGATTCACCGCCACGGTGGTGTCACCCCGGCAGATCAGGATGATCACGGCGGTGAAGGCGAGCAGCACGCCGATGCCGTTCTGATACACCAGCCGATCACCCAGCCAGCTCATCTGGCGCGGCAGGCAGCGATCTTCCGCCAGCATGGCGGCCAGGCGAGGAAAGCCAGCAAACGCCGTGTTGGCGGCCAGCACCAGGATCAACAGGGTGGTGATCTGCAGGGCCCAGAGCAGCACGCTGTTTTCACCAAACACCCGCATGCCGATCTGCGCCAGCACGGTGACGTGGGGGTTGGGGGCGATGCCATACATGAACCCCATCCCACTCACCGCCAGAAACATCGCCGACAGCAGCACCCCCATCACCAGCAGCGTCTTGCGGGCATTGGCGGGGGCGGGTTCCTTGAACACCTTCACGCCATTAGCGATCGCCTCGATGCCGGTCATCGCCGAACACCCCGAACTGAAGGCGCGCAGGATCAGAAACAGGCCGATCGGCTCCAGCCCCTGCACGAGCGGCGGGGCGTCCGGCGCCCAACCGTGATGGAAGGTGAGGTCTTTGAGGCCCGCCAAGGTGAGGAGCACCACCATCACCACGAAGGCATAGGTGGGGATCGCAAACACGCGCCCGGCCTCCTTCACCCCGCGGAGATTCGCCCAGCCCACCAGCGCCAACAAAAGCAGCGACAGCGACACCTCATGGGGCAACAGCTCCGGCACCAAAGAGGAGAGCGCCTGGGTGCCGGCCATCAGGCTCACCGCAGCCGTGAGCGTGTAGTCGATCAACAGAGCGGCGGCAGCCACCAGGCCCACATTGCGGCCCAGGTTGTCGCGTGCCACCACATAGGAGCCGCCGCCATTTGGGTACGCCGCAATCGCCTGGCGATACGACAACACCACGATCGCGATCAAGGCGATGATCGCCAGGGTGATCGGCACCGACAGCCCCAGAGCGGCACTGCCCCCGAGAATCAACACCCCCAGGGCCGCTTCTGTGGCATAGGCCACCGAGGAGAGCGCATCCGACGAGAGAATCGGCAGGGCCTGCACATTGGGCAGACGCTCATCGGCTGCCGCCGAGCGCGGGAGGGGGCGTCCCAACAGGGACAAGAGCCGAGACATGCGAGGAAGCGGGCGTCACCACGCTGAAATCATGCCAAGGGCACTGGACGTCGACAGCCCCGGAATGAGACCAGGCCAAGACATCCGATCTATTGATCGGCACCTTCGAGCGCATCCTAAAATGTGATGCAGAAAACGCATTAACAACGCTGTACATGGCCACTCCCCTGCGCTATCTCGGCTTCTCCGGTGGCGGATGGAACACCCATACGGTGTCGTCGGGAATGATGAGCGCAGCGCTGCAGATGGCGCGCGAACGAGGCGCAGCCGATGGCGATTTTGGACTGCTGCTCAACAACTTCAATGGGGCGGCAGGCAACTCGGGTGGTAGCTGGTTTCTCACCATGCTCAGCTACTCGCCCGGCTTCGCCGACGCCCTGGCCAACCAAGCCGACGACTGGTTCACCACGGGCTATATGGGCCAGCAACGGCAGATTTTCCAGCCGAATGCCACAGAAGCCGCCGAGCTGATCAAAAGAATCCTTAAAGAAGAACTCAATAAAAATGTCAGGTCAACATCTCTCTATCAAGCGCTAAACAGCAATCCTCTCGTCGCCATTCCAGCCAATGCAGCAGGACTGTTCCTCAGAAAGAGTGACATCATTGCCGACATCGTCACCACAATCAACAATGGTGTTGTCGATCTCATCGTCGACAACCTTGGGTCCATCCAGGCCCTACAAACAGCATGGAACGCATATGGTCTTTACCCGACGCTTCTATATCTTGCCTCACAAAACAATTTCAACTGGCTCGACCTCGTCAAAAATACCGCCTATTCCCCCTACGGAATGAGCACCCTCATGTCCAGAGGGTTCAACGAAATCAACCGCAATCCATGGGCTACAAACCTTCAACTGATTCTTCCTGGAGCCATTAATAACACAAGCGTTTCCTCGTTCGGAAATCTTATTCGGCACTACACAACAAGCGCCACGCTAAACAACCCGGAGCTTCGCGAAGGACAGCTGATCACGCCCATGAGCATGGTGATCGGAGGCGGAGTTAATCCAACCAATCAATTCAAGTCCCTGAGTGGAAGCTTCGAGCAACAATTTAATCGATTTAATTTTCTTGGCAACCAAACCAGTTCCGAGAGCGCAGCTCTTAGCAATGAACTCAATCTCAATCTCTCTATCATAGAGGCAGCCACCCTGTCGGGAGCTTTCGCGGGCGACATTTCTTCCATCAACTCGTTTAACAGGCTAATTAGAGACAAGCTGGGCGTCGAACTTGACCCCGAGAGCATCAAGTCTCAACTAAACTCCACAACAGGAAATCTCCTGTCTTGGATTCCCAAATTTCTTCGAGACCCCGTAATCAATGGGCTCAATGGCGTCCTAGACGGCATTTACGATGCAACTCTAAAACCGATTGTCACGGGGTTCTCTTCAACAATTAGCAGGGAATTGTCAAATTTAGCCGTTCCCGTGAGTCTCTCAGGAGGGGTCGCCCGCTATGAAAACCCAGAAACCTTCAACAACCTCACTGACCTGACCAACGCACAAAACTATCGCTTCATCGACGGTGGCTACGTTGATAACACCACGGTTGCCACTATCGTTAGCGAAATTCAAAGCGAACATGGGGTTAACCAAGCCTTTGACCTGACCTTTTTTGTCAACAATACCGACCCGGGGATCATCCCCAAAGAAGTTACGGGTCTCGACAACGATTTCACTGTGCCGATAGACCTGGCCAAGCTGTTTGGCGGAGAAGGATCTCTCGCCTCCTGGCAATCCGACAGTCAAATACGAGACTTCGCCCCATTCAACACACCAGCCGCTTTCCCCTACATCTTCGATCAATCCGCATGGCAGGGAGAAAAGCCCGTCTGGCAATGGGACAACAGTGATAAATGGAAGGATGAGAAAGAAAAAGCCACCTACCTTGCCTATTATAAGCTCGACGTCGAAACCATTGACAATCCCTATTTTACTATCAAAGAAAAGCAGAAAGGCGAACTTAATATTTTCACGAGTTACAACCTGAGCTCGGGCCCAGGTCCCTACGATCCAAGCTTCTTCAACCTCTACGAGAATATCTATCAAGCCACACGAGAAGGCATCATCAATCAGGGCGGATACGTTCACCTGCTCTCAGCCATGAACGTGATGAATCTGGAAACCAATGAGCAGGGGCAACTCACCTTTGCTTCCGATGAAGGCTTGAATCACTTGGTCCAGATTGATCTGGATCAAGTCGATACCGACTATCTGAGCTTGATCGATATCTACAAACTCACAGCAGACGGTCAGCGTATCTACAGCGGCTCCTTGGGTGGATCCGATGAAGAAGCTCCCTTTGAATACGACAACGGGCCACAAGCCTTGATAATGAATGCGGGTGACTCGCTCGAGTTTGAGATGCAAACGAAAAGCTCGTCTGATCCCATCAAGGGCTCCATTCAGCTACAGGAGGTGGATAACGGCTATCAGCTTTTGGGACTCAATAATGGTGACAGTCTTTTCTCAGCGACCGCAAGCTTTGCTCCGGTCATTGATGGCAAGGAATCCGTCAGCGATGACGACACAACGCGCGACAGTTCTGACGATACTTTCTTCTCATTTGCAGAGGGGACGCGTCTCAACATTGCCGTAAATGCGATTGCCGCCATGACCAATCGCTTCTCCATCATCAAAATCGACCGAGATCCAATCACGGGCGAGGCCAGCTACCTCGGCAGCGCCATCGACAGCGCAGAAATGAATGATCTCTTGATCAGCACTTTTGGCCAGGAGCAAAGCGGTACGCAATTCGGCTCAAAAACACTGAATCCCTATTCCCAGCGCGAATTCACTTGGACCGTAGAAGAAACAGGCTACTTCGCACCTGTTCTCCTCACAGAAGAAGGGGGTATCTTCGCACTGGGGCACGATCTGATCGGAGAATCAACCCACACCCGCATCCTTGGTGACTACACCGTGGGATTTGAAGATCAATACGATCGCAACTCTGACTACGACTACAACGACGCCATCATCAAGTTCGAAGCGATCGCTTGATTATCACTACCCCCTAATCACATCGCCAGGCTTTCCGGCCTGGTTTCAATTAGTTCGGCCAGATCCTTGAGGAAGGCGGCGCCATCAGCGCCATAGATCACTCGATGGTCGGCCGTGAGGTTCACCTGCATCTGCCGCTTCACAGCAATCGAGCCATCGTTGCCGGCCACCACCGTGGGACGGGAGGCGGCCACCGCCAGAATCGCGCCGGTGCCCGGAGGCAAGATCGCATCAAAACGATCCACACCGAACATGCCCAGGTTCGACAGGGTGAAGGTGCCGGTGCTGTAGTCCTCAGGTTGCAGCTGCTTGCTGCGGGAGCGCTTCACCAGATCGGCCCACTGACGCGACATCGCGTAGAGATCGGTGCGATCGGCCTGGCGCAGCACCGGTGTGATCAGGCCACCGCCTTCCATCGCCACAGCGATCGCCACATTCACATCGGCGGGGTAGGCCATCCCCGCAGCCGTGGTGGCGGCATTCACCTGGGGGTGCCGGGCCAGGGTCACCGCCACGGCCTTGGCCAGCAGCGCCGTCATCGTGACGCCCTTGGGCTTCACCTGCTTGTAGAAGGCGTCGAACTTGTCGGTGGTGATGGTGTACCCCACGCGGAAACAAGGCACCGCCAGGCTCGCTTCCATGTTGCGATTGACGGCCTGCTGCAGCGTGTTGAAGGCCACGGTCTCGCCGGGGGCCCCAAAGCTGTTGCCCGCGGGTGAGGCTGGCGCCGTGGGAGCGGCCGAAGCAGCCCCAGCCACGATCGCCACGGCCGTGCCTTCGCCCACCCGCGGTGGCGTCACCGGACGACCGGCCGCCCGCTCCACATCCTCAGCCTGAATCCGGCCATTCGGACCACTGCCCCGCACTTTGGTGAGCTCAACGCCCATCTGGGCCGCCAATTTCTTGGCCCGGGGGCTGGCCACAATCCGGCCATTCGCCAGCGCGGCAGGCTGCTCAAGGGCCGGCGGCACAACGGCAGCTGCAGGAGCAGGCGCTGGAGCCGCCGGGGGCGCAGGTGTGGGGGCCGTTGCATGGGCCGTTGCGGGGGCTGGTGCGGCAGCCGGGGTCGCAGCGCCACCTCCACCACCAGCTTTGGCCTGGGCCGCAGCAATCTCCGCTTCGCTTTCCACGATCAGGCCGATCGTTTCGCCCACCGGTGCGGTGCTGCCGGCGGGCATCAACACGGCCGCCAGATAGCCCTCGTTGAACGACTCCACGTCCATGTCGGCCTTGTCCGACTCGACCACCAACACCGATTCCCCCCTGGCCACCTTGTCGCCAGGCTGCTTCAACCACTCCACGATCTTGCCCTCAGTCATGGTGGAGCTGAGGGCAGGCATAAAGATGTCGTGGGTCGCCAAAACCGTCTCCAGAAGGGCTGAGTAGGGGGATTTTACGGGTCCGCTCAGCCCTGCTCGATCGACTCGACCACGCCGTCGCGCACCACCACAGCAACCTGCATCTTGGTCACAAGGTTGTCGCCCACCTTGAGGTCGCAGAAGCTCTCGATCTGGCCCTGCTCCACGATCTGCTCCATCTCCAGCTCCCGCACCTGGGCCTGCTGCTGGAGCACGTTCCGCTTCTGCTCCTCCAGCTCGGCCCGCTTGGCGGCCACCTGCTGCTGCACCTGGGCCACCTGCTCCTGCACACGGGGATCGAGCGGGTTGGCGCTCTGCCGGCGGATCTCCTCCACCACCTGCTGTCCCTCCTGCTCCAGCTGGGCCAGCTGCTGATCGCTGGTGGCAATGGCGTTGCTCAGCTCACGCTCGGCCTCCTCTTTCCAGGCCGGCGTCACCACGGCGCGCACCGTGATGGACCGTTTGATCGACAGGGTGGTGCCGTCAGACATGGATGTTGGGAAGAAGCGCCAAGCGTCTCAGCCCGGCGCCCGCTGGTCAAGCCAGCGGGCCTGCCCTCAGCGGCCGTAGATCGACCGGATCGCCGCGACATCACGCTGGCCGATCCGATCGCGACGTTGTTTGAGCGTCTGGGTGAGCAGACCGTTCTCAATCGAAAACGGTTCCACCAGGGCGATACCCGCCAGGCGCTCATCGGCCCTTGATCCGGGGCGCTGGCTGAGCAGGCGGTTCAGTTCACCGCGCAACAGGCGCAGCAGGTTGTCATCCCCGGGGCTGCCGCCCAGATCCTCCGCCAGCTGCAGCCCCTGATCCGCCGCCCAGGCCCGCATCGCTTCGGCACGCGGCACCACCAGGGCACCGAGCTGACGCTCGTCCTGCCCCACGAGCATCACCTGCTCGATCAGATCACTGGCCACCAGGGCCTCCTCCAGGGGGCCCGGTTCAATGTTCTCGCCGCTGCTGAGCACGATGGTGTCTTTGGCACGGCCGGTGAGCACCACGGAGCCATCCGGCAGCAGCATGCCCAGATCGCCGGTGTCAAACCAGCCGTCAGCGTCGAGCACCTTGGCCGTCGCCTCCGGCTTGCCGAGATACCCCGCCATCACCTGAGGGCCGCGCACCAGCACCACCCCCCGCTGGGGAAATCCCAGAGGGGCGCGGCTGTCGGGATCGACGATCCGGAATTCCGTGTCGGGCATCGGCAGACCGGAACTGCCGCGGATGTTGTGCCAGGGGCGGCGGCAGCTCACCACCGGACTGGTTTCCGTGAGGCCATAGCCCACCAGCAGTTCGATCCCGACGGCTTCAAAAAAGGCATCCACGTGGGGGGCGATCGCCCCACCGCCATTGATCGGATAACGCAGCTGGCCGCCACTGAGCTGGAGCCGCAGCTTCGGCCAGATCAGGCGCGAGGCGAGTGCATGGGCAGGCCAGCGCCGCAGCGCTTCGGCCCGGGCCGCGAGCCGGTCGCGTCGACGCACCGGCTCCAGCATCAGATTGCGGCTACGCCGGCGGGCGAGGCCATAGGCACTGCTATTGGCGAGCGCCGCCCGCAACAGACGCTGGCGGGAGGCGGGGAAGGTTTTCAGCACATCCTCAAAACCGGCCTGCACCGCTTCCCACAGGCGCGGCACCGTCACCATCACCACCGGTTTCACCCGGGGCAGATCCCGCTTCAGCTGCTTGATCGTGGTGTAGCTCTGCGAGCAGGCGCAGGAAAAGAAGTAATACTCAGCGCTGCGTTCATAGGCATGCCAGATCGGCAGCACGCTCAGCACCGGTGTGCCGGGCTCCGGGCGGGCGACGCAGGCGAGACTGCGCATCTGGTGCAGCAGGTTGCCGTGGCTCAGGGGTACACCCTTGGGCTGCCCGGTGGTTCCACTCGTGTAGAGGATCGTGGCGGTGGTGGTGGCCGCCGACTCCCGCCCGCGCCCCTGATCGGGATCCGGGGGCCGCTGGCCATCGGCATGGGCGAGAAAGGTGTCGAAGTCGAGCACACCCTCAGGGGCTTCACCCTCCAGCTGCAGCACGAAACGCAGGCGGGCGTGCAGCTGCGGCGGCAACGCGAGCCGGCGCCAGATCTCAGCGTTCTGCACCACCAGGGCGACAGCGCCGCAGTCGTCAAGGATGTAGCGCAGCTCCTCCACGGGAGCGGCCGCGCCACGCACCGCAGCCACGGCACCGGCGCGCATCAGGCCTTGATCCGCCACCAACCAGCGGGGACTGTTCTCCGCGAACAGCCCCACCACATCGCCGCTGCGGAGACCCAATGCGGCAAAGGCTGCGGCCGCCCGCTCGATCCGATCCGCCAGCTCCCGATAACTGAACCGCTCCGCGTGGGTGGCATGGGGGGCCTCCACCGCCATCACCTCACCGTGATGCCGCTTCAGCCAGGGCCAGATCTGATCCACCCGGCCCAGGGCCTGCACATGTTCCTGACGGGCCAGGGCGCTGCGCTCTCGGGCGGTGGGCGTCCAGGTGGCTTGCGCAGCAGACGAGGTCACGACGGTGCAACAGGGTCGCCCAGGGCTATCACCCCGGCTCCGGTTCGGCAATGGCCTCGCCGGCAAGCCAGCGCAACTGGAAGCGTTCCGCCAGGGCCTGACGCAACAGCGGCTGCACCTGCGCCACCGTCAGACCCGGGATCCATGCATTCAGGTTCCCCACCGCCCGGCCCGCGAGGCCACAGGGCACGACGGCCTCGAAGCCACGCAGATCGCAGCTCACGTTGAGCGCCAGGCCGTGCTGGGTCACCCAGCGACGGCAGCCCACGCCGATCGCCGCCAGCTTGCGCCCCTCCAGCCAGATGCCGGTCAGGCCATTGAGGCGCTCCCCCCGCAGCTCCAGCGCCAGCAACACATCGAGCACCACCTGCTCCAGCTGGCGCAGATACCAGTGCAGGTCGGGCTGATGCCGGCGCAGGTCCAGCACCGGGTAAGCCACCAGCTGCCCCGGTGCGTGATGGGTCACCTCACCGCCCCGATCAATCCGATGCAGAGGCGCCGGAGGGGTGGAGGGCTCAAAGCGCAGATGCTCCTCGCTGGCGCCGCGGCCGAGGGTGTAGCAGGGGGAATGCTGCAGCAACCACACCGCCTCCGGCACAGCAGCACCCTGCGCCGCCAGCAGCCGTTCCTGCCAGCGGCGCTGCCAGACCCAGGCTTGAGGAAACGCCACCGGCGAGGGGGGCTCAAAAAGAAATGCCGCAGCCCTCTGGGCTGACGGGGATGGCGTCTCTAGGTTGCGGATATCAACCGGCACCGGAGGGATGCCATGAAGCTGCTGATCCATGGTCGCAATCTCGAGCTGACCCCTGCCCTGCGCGACTACACCCAGTCAAAACTCGAGCGGGCGGTGCAGCATTTCGACGACATGGTGAAGGAAGCGGATGTGCATCTTTCGGTGGCCCGCAACCCGCGGGTGCCGCAACAGACCGCCGAGGTGACGGTGTTCGCGAACGGCACGGTGATCCGGGCCCAGGAGCGCAGTGAAAACCTTTACGCCAGCATTGATCTGGTGGCGAGCAAGCTCTGCCGCCAGCTGCGTCGCTTCAAGGAACGCCACAGCGATCACCACCACAGCAACGGCCATCGGGCCAGCGAAACGCCGCCAACGGACGCGATCGCTGATGCGGCTCCAATCGATGGGTCTCTGCTCGATGGCAAGGAGGTGCAGCTCCCCGACCCAGGCGTGCGCCGCAAGTATTTCGCCATGCCACCGATGAGCCTGGAGGAAGCGCGGCACCAACTCGACGTGATCGATCATGACTTCTACCTGTTCCGCGATGCCAGCACGGGCGACCTGCAGGTGATCTACCGCCGGAACCACGGCGGCTACGGCGTGATCCAGGCTCGGACCTGAACCGGCACCGCAGCGATGACCATGACGCCCAGACGACGGCAGGAGCTGCCGGAGCTGGCCCCCCTGATCCACCACGCCCTGCTCGACCCCCATCTGACGCCCGACCAGTTTTTAGAGGGTTGTGATGCGGCCAGGCATCTGGGCATGGGTGGGATCTGCACCAGCCTGCGCCGGTTGCCAACAGCGCGCGAGCGTCTGGGCCCACCGGGCCCAACACGCCTGATCGCCTCAATCGCTTTCCCGTTCGGCGCCTTGCCGGCCGAGCTCAAGCAGGCGGAGGCGGAATGGGCCGCCGAACAGGGCGCCGAGGCCCTCGATGTGGCCCCGGATCTGGCCGCACTCGCCGCTGGTGACGCCAACCATTTCGCCGAAGAACTGGCCGCTCTTGCCGGCATCGGCCTGCCGCTCACGGTGATCCTCGACCTGAGCCGCTGGGAAGACGACCCTCTGCAGCTGGCCGTGGAGGCTGCGATCGATGCCGGTGCTGCCGCCGTGCAGAGCGGCCACGGTTTCGGCGGACCCGCCACGGCGGAGCAGATCAGCCGGCTGCGCTCGCTCTGCCGCGGCCGCTGCGGCATCAAAGCCGTGGGGGGGGTGCATCGGCTCGACCACTGCATCACCCTGGTGGAGGCCGGTGCCACGGCCATCGGCACCAGCCGCGGTCCCTCGCTGCTGCAGGAACTGCGCCGCCCCCAGTCGCGCGACGCCGGTGGGGACTGACCGGCGCCTCGAGGCCCTCGCCCTCAAGGCAGGCCCCCTCGGGGAGCACGACCGCTTGCTCACGGTGCTGAGCGCTGAGACCGGGGTGATCCGGCTGGCCGTGCCCGGCGCACGCCGGCCCCGCAGCAGCCTGGCCGCCGCCGTTCCACTCACCCTGCTGGAGCTCCAGGTGGTGGGCCAGCGTGGGTTACCGCGCCTCCGGCAACTGCGGGTGCAGCACAGTTTCATCGCCGTTGGCCAACGGCTCGACACCTTGGCCGGAGCCCAGGCCCTGGCCGAACTCTGCATCGCCCTGGTGGCGGGCGATGACCCGATTCCAGGCCTGCTCGACACCGTGCTGATGCATCTGGAGCGGCTGGAAACCTGCAGCCGGACATCCGCACCGGAACCAGGCCTCGCCCTGGCCACCACGGTGCAGGCTGCCGTGCACCTGCTCGCCCTGGGCGGCTACGGGCTTCCCCTGCAGAGCTGCTGCCGCAGCGGAGCCCCCCTGCTGCCGCCCATCGGCCAGTGGGAATGGCGCTGCAGTCTGCTCGCAGATGAAGGCTTCGCCATCGGCTCGCAAGCAGGGGCTGCGATTCAGCTCAACCCTTCCGAACTGGCCCTGCTGCAACGGCTGCCACGGGCCGAGCTGCCCCGGCGGCGGGACGGTGCCCTGATGGGACCTCCCGAGGTGTGGCTGCGCCTGCTCACCGTGGTGGAGTGCTGGATCCGCAGCCATCTGCCCCGGCCCGTCCGCGCGCTCGCCATGGTGCGTGAGGCTGGGCGATCATGAGCCGGTCGTGCCAGCCATCTTGAGCGGTCCATCCCTGAACACTCCGGAGCCGGCCCTGCCGACCAGTGAAAACCCTGAGGGCGGGCGAGGCCTGCAGGCGGTGCTCCGCCTCGTGGACTTTCGCAAGCTCTGGATCGGTCAGATCTTCTCCCAGCTGGCCGACAAGTTCTACATCGTGCTGATGGTGTTTCTGATCGATCAGCACCTGCTGCTCACCTCGGAGCAGAACGGCGTTCTGGCGGAGGTGGCCTCGGATATCGGCTTCGACATCAGCACCCGCACCCAGGTGATCACCCTCCTGGCCACCGGTATTTTCGTGGCCAACACCATTCCGGCGATGGTGTTGGGCAGCGTGGCCGGTGTGTGGGTGGACCGCTGGCCCAAGCGCCGGGTGATGGTGGCCTCCAACGGGCTGCGGGCCCTGCTGGTGTTGTTCACCCCCCTCTTTCTGATTCCAGGGCCCCTGATCCTTGGTTTGCCCTGGGGGTATTGGGGTCTGGTGCTGATGACCTTCCTGGAATCGATCCTCACCCAGTTCTTCGCCCCGGCTGAACAGGCGGCGATCACCTGGCTGGTGCCGGGGGAGCACCTGCTCGCCGCCAATTCCCTGTATCAGACCACGAGCATGGGGGCCACGATCGTGGGCTTCGCCCTGGGCGAACCGATCCTGCGCGGGCTGAACCATCTCTCCGAACGGATCGGCCTGGAAGGCGGCGAATTCGTTCTTTTGCCCTTCTGCTACGGCATGGCCGCGCTGTGCCTGCTGGCCATCGATCGCGCCGAACCACCCCGCAACCTCTCCGGTCGCTCCGTGTGGCACGAAATCAAGGAAGGGCTGCAGGTGCTGCAACGCTTCCCCACCGTGCGCAGTGCCATGGTGCATCTTGTGTTCCTCTACAGCCTGCTGGCGGCCCTCTATGTGCTCGCCCTGCAGCTGGCAGCCCTGATCAGCAGTCTCGGCCCCTCGGGCTTCGGCACCCTGCTGGCGATGAGCGGGCTTGGGATGGCGGTGGGTGCTGTGGTGGTGGCCCAGTTGGGTCACCACTTCAACCGCCGCCGCCTCACGGCCACCGGCCTCGGCACGATCACCTGGACCCTGCTGCTGCTGAGCCAGTTCAAGGGCTCGCTGGCCGCCACGCTCACCCTTTGCGGCATTCTCGGCGTCGGTGCCGCCCTG
This sequence comes from Synechococcus sp. RS9909, assembly GCF_014279595.1. Classification (NCBI taxonomy): domain Bacteria; kingdom Bacillati; phylum Cyanobacteriota; class Cyanophyceae; order Synechococcales; family Synechococcaceae; genus Synechococcus; species Synechococcus sp. RS9909. Next base: position 645,909 of record NZ_CP047943.1, on the reverse strand, counting down.
GTGGCGATTCCGGCGCAGACCACCATCCAGGAAGACACTCCGGAACAGCAGCGGGGGCGGGTGTTCGGCCTGCAGAACAACCTGATCAACATCGCCCTCAGCCTCCCCCTGGTGCTGGCGGGCACCCTGGTGAGCAGCATCGGCCTGTCGCCCGTGCTGGGGCTGCTGGCGATCCTTGCCCTGATCGCTGCACTGATCGAGCGCCCCTGGCAACGCTGCTAACTTTCTGGTTCAGCAGAAGGGAAGCGGCAGGTGGCGCATATTGCCTGGCTGGGCAAAAAATCACCGTTCTGCGGCAACGTCACCTACGGGCTGAGCACGACCGAGGCCCTGAGAGCACGGGGCCATCAGACCAGCTTCATTCATTTCGATAATCCCGGCGTTCCCGGCAGCGGCACCACATCACTGCTGGCCAACGATCCGGATGTGAGCCTGCCCTACCTGGTGAAGTCGCAGGTGTACACGATTCCCTCTCCCGGCGCCCAAAGGGAGCTGAGGGAATCACTGGAGCGCCTCAAGCCCGATCTGGTGCACGCCAGCCTCACCCTCTCGCCCCTCGACTTCCGGCTTCCCGACCTCTGTCAGCAACTGGGCGTGCCCCTGGTGGCCACCTTCCACCCTCCCTTCGACGCCGGACTGCGCAATCTCACCGCCGGCACCCAGCAGCTCACCTATCAGCTCTATGCACCAGCCCTGGCCCGTTACGACCGGGTGATTGTGTTTTCAGAGCGCCAGGCGGAGGTGCTCGCCCGCCTCGGGGTGCGTGACAGCCGCTTGGCGGTGATTCCCAATGGTGTCGATCCGCTGTGCTGGTCCCCGTCCACAGCCGGCGAGACGGAATCATCAGCGCGACAGGCGCTGGACGCGATGGCGCAGCAGGCGGTGCGTGATCGCCTCGGCTCCGAGCGGATCTTCCTCTACATGGGACGGATCGCCACCGAGAAGAATGTGGAGGCGCTGCTGAAGGCGTGGCGTCTGGTGAGCCCGAAGGGATGCCGGCTGGTGATCGTGGGGGATGGTCCCCTGCGGGCCACCCTGCAGAACGCCCATGGCCACAGCTCCGTGAGCTGGTGGGGCTACGAATCCGACCTGAACACCCGCGTGGCCCTGATGCAATGCGCCGAGGTGTTCGTGCTGCCCAGCCTGGTGGAGGGGTTGTCGCTGGCCCTGCTGGAAGCGATGGCCAGCGGCTGTGCCTGTGTGGCCACCGACGCGGGAGCCGATGGTGAGGTGCTCGCCGACGGGGCTGGCATCGTGCTCAGCACCCAGGGGGTCACCACCCAGCTGCGCACCCTGCTGCCGGTGTTGCGCGATCAACCGGTGCTCACGGCCGAACTCGGACGCCGCGCCCGCCAGCGCGTGCTGGAGCGCTACACGCTGAGCCGCAATATCGATGCGATCGAATCCCTCTATGCCGACCTGCTGAGCAGCACCAGCCGCACGGCGGCCTGAAATCTCGAGCCGTTTCAGCGCAATTGCCGTCCATGTTCAGCGGCCGCCACCACCGCCTCGATCAGGGCTGATCGCACCCCCGCCTGCTCCAGCCGGCGCAGGGCCGCCATCGTCGTGCCACCAGGAGAGGCGACCATGTCTTTGAGCTGACTGGGATGGAGCTCCTGCTCCTGCAGGAGCGCTGCGGTTCCCGCCAGGGTGCGGTGGGCGAGGTGATGGGAGAGATCCCTCGGCAGACCGGCCGCCACCGCCCCATCCGCCATCGCCTCGACCACCAGCGCCACGTAGGCCGGGCCGGATGAGGTGAGGGCCAGAAAGGCATCCAACCGATCCTCTGCCAGCTCCAGCACTTCGCTCACCGGCGAGAAGAACGCCTTGACCCGCTCGCGATCCGCGACCGTCACGCCCTGCCCCCAGGCCAGACCGGTGAGGCCAGCGCGCACCAAACAGGGGGTATTGGGAACGGCGCGCACACAGCGGCGACCGGGGAACGCCCTTTGCAGGCGCTCGAGGCTGACCCCCGCGAGCACAGAAATCAGCAGGGGCGAGGCCTCTGGTGCAACCGCCGGAACGGAAGCGGCAACGGCATCGAGCTGCTGCGGCTTGATTGCCAGCAGCTGAATCGCAGACGCCCAGACGGCGGCGGCAGCCGGATCGGTCGCAGCCAGGAGGGTCAATTCGGCCGGACACCTCCCCCGCAACCGCTGCACCGAAGCGTCGTGACCGACCACGGCCAGCACGTCCTTGGCAGCGATGACACCTTCATCCAGCAGCGGCCAGAGCAGAGCCTGGGCCATCCGACCCAGGCCAATCACCCCAAGTGTGTGTGGCACCGGAGCCGACTGCAGGCTCAAAGAGCTGAGGCAGCGCCCCAGGCGGGAGCGGGAGCGACGCTGGCCTCAGCGGAAGCCTGCTCCACATCTTTGGTCACCAACGTGGGTGAGGAAGCTTCGTCTTGATGGGCGTTAGTCACGGTGACGCAGCTGGGGGCGAAGAGAAAAATGCTTTCACCCACGCGTTCCTGATGACCATCAATGGCAAAGGTGCCTCCAGCCACAAAATCAACGGCCCGCTGCGCCTGATCGGGCTCCATCATCGTGAGGTTGAGGATGATCGTCTTGCGCTCGCGCAGAGCCTGAATCGCCCGCGGCATTTCGTCGAAACTGCGGGGCTCCATCAGCATCACTTCGGTGGCCGCCGTGCTGATTCCAGGCATGCCGATCACATTGGAGCTACTGGTGAAGGCATCATCGCTGGCGAAAGGGTTCGCGGAACCGAGAGGGGCAAGAGCTCCTCCGGAGGCGTGGCTGGCGCCGCCATCAGCATCCAGCTCCTCACCGGTGTCGTAGTCGAGATCGTCATACTCGCCATCGAGATAATCATCACCGGCAACAACGGCGCGAAGGCGGGAAATAAGCGACACCGGACGTCTGAAAAACCTTGACCCTAGATAGCGCTCCGACGGAACGAGAGCAAGCGTCAAGCCACCGATTGCTGCACAGAGCGTTCACCGAACAGCGCAGACCCGAGTCGTACCCAGGTGGCCCCGGCGCTCACCGCCTCAGCCCAATCGCCGCTCATCCCCATCGAGCACTCGCTGAGGCCCAGGTCATCCGCCAGCTGACGACAGTCGCGAAACAGGGCCAGACGCTCCTCAGGCGCGAGCCCCAGGGGGGCGATGGTCATCAGGCCGACGATGGAGCAATGGGGCAACCGCTGCAAATCCGGCCAGACCTGGCGCAGCTCCTCGGGATCCCAGCCTCCCTTCTTCGGGTCCGGACGGAGCTTCACCTGCAGCATCACCCGCGGCTGGCACCCTTCTTCTCCGGCAATGCGCGAGACCCGTTCACAAAGGGCCAGGCTGTCGAGGGAATGGATGGTGCCGAAGGCGCGCAGCACCTGGCGCACCTTGTTGGCCTGCAGGCGCCCGATGAAATGCCACTGCAGCTGAGTCAGATCCGCGAGTTCCTCCTGTTTCCGCAACGCCTCCTGCACACGACTCTCCCCGAAGGCCACCTGACCGAGGGCAGCAAGGTCACGTATCGCCGCCGCTGGATGCCCTTTGCTCACCGCCAACAACCGGGCTGACGGTGGCAGGGCTGCCATCACGCTCTGCCAGCGCCGGGAAAGTTCATGTGGGTCCATGGGCAGGCTCCTGGGTCGGCACCGGTTCCTGGAGAACAGGCCGACCTGATCACGATTTCAAATGAAGGTCTGGTCGAACAGCTGCTTCCAGCGCTCCTGGTCCGGGGAGGCATCCCGGCGACTGCGGGCCAGGTTGAGCTCAGCATGGTGACGCGCATCCTGGTAAGGAATCACCTCAAATTGAGCGCCCCGCGGTTGCAGCGTCACCAGGAAAAACATCCGTTGCGCGTAGAGCGTGGCGTAGATGTCACGGCCTTCGCCCGCCGGCGCCACGCGATAGAGCATGCCAAACGTGGGGTGATTGAGATAGCGCTCGGCACCCACGGTGACAGTCATGCAGATCACAGGGCACCGTACTTCCCGCGCAGTCCGAGCAACAGCAGCAGCAGTCCCACCCCTGCACCGTTGCGCAGATGGTCGCGCCAAGCCACCGCCGCGGCCGGGCGAAACGCCTCGGCAGGGCACCAGCGCCCACCTCGCACCAGCAGGGCATCCGCGCCCTGCTCGGCGCGCAGCAGGATGTTGGCAAGCAGGCGCTCAGCCACGGCGAGCACCAGGCCGAAAGACGCCTTGAATCCGAGGCGCTTCAGATTGACCGCCCGACTGGCCAGTGCTCGCAACAGGTTCTGCAACTCCTCCTGCACCAGCGGCAGAAATCGAAGCGCCAGCAACAGCTGGAAGCTGAGGCGATCCACGGGCAGGCCCAGCACGGCCAGCGGTGCCATCAACCAACTCAAGGCCCACACCAGCTCCTCACTGGGCGTGGTGAGCAGCATCAGATTGACGCTGTGCACCACCGTGACAATCAGCGTGGCGCTGCTGAGTCCAAGCTCAGCCGAGCGCCGATCCACCACCAAGGGCCCCAGCGTGAAGGGTCCGAGCTTCAGGGGGCCGAGGCGCAACAGCTCCCAGCCCGATGGAGGGATCGTCAGATCGGGAAGTTCCTGTGGTGAGCGCAACGGCAGGGTCGCGGCTGGATCACCGGTGGGCAGCAGGGCGGCCAGGAGGCCCACACCCACACCCAGCAGGCTCAGGAGCAAAAGGGAGCGCCACCACAGCCGCGGCGGCAGCCGACTGACCAGCGTGAGCAACAGCAACAGGCCCAGCAGGCCCAGGCGCCAGAGCGGTCCAGCCAGCACGGGGGTGAGCAGAAACAGCAGCACCCAGGCCAGCTTCAGACGCGGATCAAGCCGCCGCAGCCAGCTGCTGCTGCCGTCCACGTACTGCCCGATCGGAATCTGCCGCAGCCAGTCCATACGTCAGCCCTGACGTTGCTGCTGCCGGGCCAGATCGCGCTCTGCATCACGTTGCTGCTTGCCACGCCAGAAGAGTTTCAAAGGCGTGCCGTCAAACCCCAAGCCTTCACGAATCTGTCGTTCCACGTAGCGCCGGTAGGTGTCGCCGAACAACTTGGGCTCATTCACAAACAGGGTGAAGCTCGGAGGCCGGACGGCCACCTGGGTGCCGTAATACACCCGCCCCTGCCGGCCGCCGCGGGTGGTGGGGGGGCTACGCCAGCTGAGGGCTTCCTTGAGCACCTCATTGACCACCGAGGTGCTGACCCGGCGGCGGTGCTGCTCCACGGCCAGGGCCGCCAGCGCAAAAATACTGTCCACCCGCTGACCGGTGAGAGCTGAGGTGAACAGCATCGGCGCCCAGTCGAGGAAATAGAGCTTGGCGCGCAGCTCCTTCTCCATCGCCGGCATGGTGTGGCTGTCTTTCTCCACCGCATCCCATTTGTTCACCACCACCACACAGGCGCGTCCCTCTTCTTCAATCCGACCGGCGAGGCGCTGATCCTGCTCGGTGACGCCATCGAGCGCATCAATCACCAACACGCACACATCGCTGCGCTCGATCGCCTTGAAGCTGCGGTTGATGCCGAAAAACTCCGGGCCGTAATGAACGCTGCGGCGCCGGCGAATCCCGGCGGTGTCCACCAGCCGCCAGCTGAGGCCATTGCGCTCGAGCCGGGTGTCGATCGTGTCGCGGGTGGTGCCACGAATCGGGCTGACAATGGCGCGCGGCTCACCGCAGATCGCATTCAACAGGCTCGATTTGCCCACATTGGGACGCCCGATGATCGCCATCTGGATCGGTTCCGCCTCGTCTCCCTCCTGATCCTTGGGGGGCAGGAAGGTGAGCACCTGGTCGAGCAGCTCCCCGGTGCCGGCACCATGAATGGCGGAGATCGGGTAGGGCTCGCCCAGGCCGAGCCCCCAGAACTCGGCCGCCATCGCCAAGCCCTGCTCGGGGGATTCGCACTTATTGACGGCCAGCAGCGTGGGGCAGGCCTGACTGCGGAGCCACTCGGCGATCGATTCATCCGCCGCCGTCACCCCTTGCTGGCCATCCACGATCACGACGGCCACGGAGGCCTCGGCCATGGCCAGAGACGCCTGTTCGCGGATCTCAGGCAAAAACTCGCTGTCGTCGTCGAACACCAAGCCGCCGGTGTCAACGAGCTTGAACTCCCGATCGCCCCAGTAGCCGTCCTGGTAAGTGCGATCGCGGGTCACACCGGGCTCGTCATGCACGATCGCCTCCCGACTGCGGCAGAGGCGGTTCACCAGCGTCGACTTGCCGACATTGGGACGCCCGATGATCGCGACGACGGGACGTGCCAAAACGGAAGCACAACATTCAATCCTGACAGTACAGAGCTGCCATCCAGCGAATAGGAAAATTTCCGGGAAGAGACTAATGAGACGCGCGTGAGACCGCTAGGCCTGGTGCAGTGTCGCCAGTGTCACAGTCATGCTCGAGCTCATCGCCACGCTCGTGGTCGACCTCTCCGACCAGCAACTCACCGTTTACGACCGGAATGAGCAGGTGGTGCGGGTGATCCCCGTCAGCACCGGCAAGGCCTCCACCCCCACCCCCACCGGTCACGCCTCCGTACTCACCAAATACCGCTCCGTCACCATGCAAGGGCGCAATTACGTTGCCCCTGGCGTGCCCTACGCCATGTGCATCACCGCCAATGAGCTCATCTGCATGCACGGCGCCCCCTGGCAGGAAGAGGCGGGCGAGGCGTTTGGGGTTCCTCGCAGTAACGGGTGCGTGCGCATGCCCACCCACCAGGCCCGCTGGCTCTTCGACAACACCCGCAAGGGCACCAAGGTGATCATTCAGGTGTGAGCACCGGGGCGATCGGATCAGCCCAACGGATCACCCCACCGGTGGGTCGCCGGGGTGGCCTCGCACCGGGTCTTCGGGGGGCGGCAGCAGCTCCGGCACGGGTCCCTGCGGCGGCAGCGGCTCACCCCGCTCCGCCAGCCAGGCCAGCAGCCAGTTCACCGCGGTGGCGCGCCGGGTGCGGCGGGGGTACAGGGCACCGATGCGGTACCCCTGAAAACCGAGCTGCTGTTTCAGCAGTTGCTTGTGCTCCGGCGGAATCGAGCGGGTGAGCTGCACGGACGCGGGCCGCGTGGCGATCACCTCCGGAGCCTGGGGGAAGGCCTGCCGCCACGCTTCCGGCGTCTCCGGTCCGGCGCTCCAACACTCCCCCCCATCCGCCGCCGGCTGGTACCCCAGCCGCTCCCAGATCCGTTCTGCCACAAAGCGATCGGAGAGGCGATCCTCAAGGATCCACTCCAGCAGCTCCACACTCAGTGGCCAGGGTGATGCCGACATCGGATCCGCAGCAACCAAGGCCATCGTTTCACGACAGCCAGTGTCGGGTTCTTAATCCGGCCATTACGTTCATGGGATGTATGTGTTCGACACCAGCCTCGAACCGGCCAGCCGGATCGATCCCGATCGCCCCACCCAGCGACTCGTCTTCCGCTTGCCCCGGCCCGTGCTGCGCCGGGCACGGCACGATCGCCGCCGATTGCTGACCCACCTGAGCGACCACGACGGCCCGTCACCCACATGGAGCGGCGATGGCCTGGTCACCTTCACCTACACCACCAGCTCCGAACGGAGCCGTCCTGTGTTCTGCGACCGTCGCGATCACCCCCTGCCAGCACGCAGCCTGCGGCAGGTGCGGCCAGGCCAGCCCGTGCGACTCACCCTGCGCCAGGTGCGCCGCGGCGGCCACCGCGCCAACACCCGGTTGGAGGTGCTCAAAGTGCAGCTGCTTCACCTGGATGCCCCGCTGCCCGGCGGCCCCGCAGCGCCCCACAGCATCCAGAGCTACGCGCTGCAGTTGCCGGTGGATCTCGCCCAGGAGGTGGAGCGGTTGGCCCAAGCCGAAGACTGGTCGACCACCGCCTGGCTGCGCAATGCGATCGAGCAGCAGGTGACCCTGCAGCAAGCCCGCCTGCCCCACCGACAGTCCGTCGCCTGACGGTCAGGATGGAGGGAGGTCCAACATCAGCTGACGGCCTGCATCGATGGTGGTCATCGCCCTCTCACGCCCTCAGGGCGATCTGCGATTAACGGGTTCGGGCACCTGCCGTCAGCTGCGCTGCCGGGTGTTGCAATCTCCCCTGGCGGGCGTGAGCGACCGAGTGTTCCGCTCCCTGGTGCGGCGCTGGGCGCCCGATGCGCTGCTGTTCACGGAAATGGTGAATGCCACCAGCCTGGAACTGGGCCATGGACGCCGCAAGGTGGAGGAACTGGCCGAGGAATCCGGGCCGATCGGGGTGCAACTGTTCGATCACCGCCCAGCGGCGATGGCGGAGGCGGCCCGGCGCGCCGAAGCGGCAGGCGCCTTTCTGATCGACATCAACATGGGCTGCCCCGTGCGCAAGATCGCTCGCAAGGGAGGCGGCAGCGGCCTGATCCAGACCCCGGAGCTGGCCTGCAGCATCGTCGAGACGGTGGCCGCAGCCGTGTCGATCCCCGTCACTGTGAAAACCCGCCTGGGCTGGAGTGAGCGTGAGACTGGGTCCGCCGCCGCTGTGCACTGGTGCCGGCAACTGGAGCGAGCCGGAGCCCAGCTGCTCACCCTGCATGGACGCAGCCGCAGCCAGGGCTTCAAGGGCGCGGCCGACTGGCAGGCGATCGCCGCGGTGCAAGAGGCGCTGACGATTCCTGTGATCGCCAACGGTGATGTGAACAGCCCCGAGGATGCGCGGCGCTGCCTGACCATCACCGGTGCGGCTGGCGTGATGGTGGGCCGGGGCAGCATGGGCGCCCCCTGGCTGGTGGGGCAGATCGATGCCGCCCTCTGCGGACGGCCCATTCCCGCCACGCCGGGTGGGCCCGAACGCCTGGAGCTGGCCCGCGATCAGCTGCTGGCCCTCGTCGCCAGCCGCGGCGACCACGGCCTGCTGATCGCCCGCAAGCACATGAGCTGGACCTGCACCGGCTTCCCCGGCGCTCCCCAGCTGCGCCATGCCCTGATGCGGGCCCCCACGCCTGCGGCCGCGCTGGAGCTGCTGGACTCCGCCAGGCAGACACTCGATGGCACCGATCCATGAGCGGATCGATGAGTGCAGCCGTCTGGCTGCCCCTGCTGGTGCTGATCTGGCCGCTCTGGCTGCAGCGACGCCCTGAGCAACAGTCACCCCTGTGGGCACGCCGCAGCCTGATCCTGCTGATCAACCTGCTCACCCTGCGCTATCTGGTCTGGCGCGTCAGCGACAGCCTCAACCTCAGCAGCACGCTGAGCACGGCCCTCAGCCTGGTGCTGCTTCTGGCGGAGGGATGGCTGCTGCTCACGGGCCTGATCCCCCTCTGGCTGGCCTGGCGGCCTTTCCCAGACCGTCGCCAAGAAGCCGACATGCGCTGGCGGCAATGGCAGCAGAGCAACTGGCGACCCAGCGTCGACATCCTGGTGCCCACCCGGGGCGAGCCACTTGCCGTGCTTGAGCGCAGCCTGGTGGGCTGCTGCGCCCAGACCTACCCCCGCACCACTGTTTGGGTTCTCGATGACAGCGGCCGGCCGGAGGTGCGGCAACTGGCCAGCTCCCTTGGCTGTCGCTATCTGCACCGCCCGGAGCTCCATGGCGCCAAGGCGGGCAATCTCAACCACGGTCTGCGCCATGGCCATGGCGAACTGGTGGCCGTGTTCGATGCCGATTTCATCCCCCAGCGCCATTTCCTGGAGCGCTGCATCGGCTTCCTGCAGGAGCCCGATGTGGCGCTGGTGCAGACCCCCCAGACCTTCATCAACGCCGATCCGGTGATGCGCAATCTGCGCATGGAGCACTGGCTGCTCTCCGACGAGGAGAGCTTTTACCGCTGGATCGAGCCCGTTCGCGACGGCTGGGGGGCGGTGGTGTGCGCCGGCACAGCCTTTCTGGTGCGCCGCGAGGCGCTCAACAGCGTGGGTGGCTTCGTGGAGCAGGCGATTTCGGAGGATTTCGTCACCGGGATCGCCCTCCGTCGCCAGGGGTGGCGCCTCCGCTATCTGCAGGAAAAGCTCAGCGCTGGCCTGGCCGCGGAATCCATGGCCGACTTCGTGCGGCAGCGGCAGCGCTGGGCGGCGGGCACCCTGCAGAGCCTGCGCATGACAGAGGGGCCGCTCGGGGGCACGGGGCTGTCGGCGGGGCAACGGCTCGCCTACCTGGAGGGGGTCGTGCACTGGTTCAACAACCTGCCGCGGCTTGTGCTGCTGCTGATGCCGCTCAGCTATGGCCTGCTGGGTGTGGTGCCGATCCGCCTGACGGCCGAAGCGGCCGTGGCCTTGCTGCTACCGCTGTGGGCCACCCTGCTGCTCAGCCTGGGCTGGCTGAACCGGGGCTCCCGCGCCGCCTTCCTCAGTGAACTGACCGGATGGGTGCTCACCGTGCCTCTCACCATCACGGTGATCAGCCAGCTCTGGGGTCGCCTGGGTGGCTTCCGGGTCACCCCGAAACATCAACGCCGCGACCGGGGCAGCTGGAGCCTGCCCCTGGTAGCCCCCCTGCTGCTGTTGATCCTGCTCAATGGCTTCAACCTGGCGGGGCTGCTTCTGCCGACGACGACGCTCTCGGGCCTGGCCCTGCAGGGTCAACCAGTGGGCCTGGTCTGGGCGCTGCTGAACCTGCTGAGTCTGCTGGTGGCCCTGCGGGCCTGCTGGGATCCCGCCGCCACCGACCCGGCGCCCTGGCAGGCCATTGCTCTGGAAGCCCGCCTCGAGGATGGTGGCGGGCACAGCCATCCCTGCCGGATCATGGCGATCAGCGAACGGGGCGCCGAACTGACTGTGGCGGAGCCGTCACCGCCGCTGGTGAGCAGCACCTGCCTGCGCTGGAGCCCCGATGTGCCCCCACTCAGCGTGACGCTGCGCGCCCAGGAGCGCGGTCGGCTGGCACTCGACTGGGGCGAGCTGAGCAGCCACCAACGGCGCGCCCTGCTGCGTTGGCTGTTCACGCGACCGGGATGCTGGGTCGACCGGCAGGCCCAGGGAGAATGGCGGGCGCTTCTGGCCCTGATCGCACGGATTCCACCACCGTGGCGCGGGCCTACCCCATTCGGGCGCAGCCTGATCCCGCAGACCCTCAAGCCAACAGGAGTGTTCGGGTCCCGCTGATCGCCTGGGTGGCGAACAGCAGCGCCACCAGCAGGTTGAGAGCCACATGCACACGACGGATCCGCGGCCTGGCCACAATCTCCGCCTGCAGCGCCGTCGAAAGCAGGAAACAGCCTGTCAGCAGCACCCCACCCCAGAAATGGGACTGCCAGAAGAGGGCCTGCAGCGGAGAATCCGCCAGGCGCTCCACCTCCGGCTGGGAGCCCAGCAGCAACAGGCCCAACCAGCAGGCCAGGCCCCAGCCAAGCCGACGGGAGGTGCGTGACGCCCGCAGCAGGGCGGCCAAGGCCGCCAGCACGCCCAGCGTGGCCGCCACCAGCGCCAGCAAGCGGGCGGGGACCTCGGCCGGATCGAGGGGTTGCTCGATCCAGGCGGCCGCCACCTCCTGGCAGAAGGCCAGCAGAACCGCCAGCACGAGCGCCCCGGTCACCCAGCGGCCATGGTCGGCATGTTCGATCGGCACGGTGGGGGCGATCGGATTGATCTGCAGCCGGCGTTCCCGCGCCAGGATCCCCAAGCGGATCGTCGCTCCCACCACGGGATACACGAAAAGGATGATCAGCACCGGGTGCACCAGCGCGAACCACTGCAGTGGGGTGAGTGCCGGCAAGGCCAGGAACAGAGCACGGATGTCAGCCATCGGCCCAACCCTCACCCTGGCGGATCAGCAGCTGCGAGAAATAGGGCCGCTCCCCAGCCGGCACCGCCGCCGCCGGCAGCACCGTCTGATCGGGCCAGCCGATCCGCTCAGCGAACAGGGCGTTGTGAAGCAGCTGTTGCTCCGCCAGCAACGGCTGCACCCAGCGCCAACGCTGGCCCAGCTTGAGCAGGGCCAGCACCGTGCTCTCCTCCTTCGCCCAGCGCAGCACGCGCTGGAGCGCCGCAGCATCGTCGGGGCAGGGACGAATCAATAACCCCTCCTGCTGCAGGGCCAGGGGCCAGGCCCCCTGGGCTGCCGCCGCCGCCACGGAGGACACGCCGGGGATCAGGCGCACCGGACAGTCGGGGTGGTGCTGCCGCAACGCGAGCAGCACATAACTGCCCGTGGCGAAGAGCGACACATCCCCCTCGCAGAGAAACACCACACGCCGACCGGCCCTTACCGCCGCCGCCAGCGCATCGGCCGCAGCGATCCAGGCCGGTCGCAGCGATTCCATCGCCCGCACCATCGGAAACACCAGGGGTAACCGTTGCTGCTCCGGCAGCAGAAACCGCTTTACGATCGTGGCCGCCATGCCGGTGGCGTCGCGTCTCGCCACCGGATAAGCCACCACCTCCGCCTGCTGCAGGGCCTGATGGGCCGCGAGGGTGAGCCACTCGGGATCCCCCGGACCAACCCCGATCAACACCAGACCGGGCGTGGACACGGGCCCTGCGGCAGGGGGAGCTGCAGCGCTGTTCAGAACGATGACCATGACTGGGCACGTTCTAAACCACGCCGTTCAGTCGAACAGCAGGGGCAGCCCAGCGGGCGGCGGCACCATCAGGGCCTTCACCTCCTCCTGCACCGACGCCTTGAACCGCTGCCATTGGACGCTGGCAAGGATCTGAGCCACTCCAGCCGCGGCCAGCCGTTGTCCGGCCTCCACATCGCTTGGGTAGTGCACGCCGCAGGTGACCCGGGCGGCCACCCCCTGCTCACCCACCGCCAGTAATCGCTCGCGCCGCTGCGGCAACAGATCGGCCAGCAGCAGGCTGGTGGCTGTGTACCAGGTGGCATGGCCACTGGGGTAGCTCTTGGAGCGCTCCAGCGGCAGGCAGGGTTGGAGGTCGGCGTGGCTCAGAAACGGACGCGGACGGGCGATTGACTCCTTGAGCTGGTCTTTCACCGTCTCCACCACCTTCACGAAGGCGGGCACACCGGCCTTGATGCGCGGGGCGGTCTTACTGAGGTCGGCCCCGATCGCCGGCTCGAAGGCGGTGGGCACCCGATCGAGGTAGGTCCAGGCATGGCGCACCTGCTGCGGATCACGGCTGGTCTGGATCCAACGCAGCACGGAAAGATCCCTGGCGAGAGCAGCACTGCCCGCTCGCGGCGGCTGACCGACCGCCTTGGCGAGGGGCGCCACCTGAAGGGTCAGCCCCGCCGCCGGATTGGCATCCGCAGCCCGGGAGACCGGAGCCATGAGCACCAGCCCAAGGCCAGCGAGCGGGGCGATCGAAGCGGGAAGGGAGCGCAGACGAAACGAGCGAAGCATCGGCGTGGGGTGCGCAGGACAACAGCCCTTTCAGGGTGATGGCCACGCGTTAAGAATCGCGATGGGGCCAGGATGACGCCATCGAGCAGCCTCAACGCCCCATGAGCCACCTGCGCCTGTATTCCATCGAGCCACCGGCCACGTCCAGCCACGCGAAGGCCAGCCTCGAGACTGAAGACGTCAGCCTGATTCAGACCGAACTGCGGCGCCGTGGCATTCGCTTCGAACGCTGGCCGGCTCGGCAGTCCTTAGCCCCGGGCGCCGACCAGGACAGCATTCTTCGCGCCTACCGCGACGAGATCACCGCAGTGCAGGCGGGCGGGGACTACGCCACCGTGGATGCGATCCGCATCAGCCCGGACCACCCTGATCGCACCGCCCTCCGGGCGAAATTCCTCGAGGAACACACCCATGCCGAAGATGAGGTGCGCTTTTTCGTGGAAGGCCAGGGGTTGTTCTGCCTCCACATCAACGACGAGGTGATTCAGGTGCTGTGCTGCGCCGGCGACTGGATCACCGTTCCCGCTGGCACCAAGCACTGGTTCGACATGGGATCGCGCCCCTCGTTCTGTGCCATCCGCTTCTTCAACAACCCGGAAGGCTGGGTCGCCCGGTTCACGGGCGACCCGATCGCACGTCAGTACCCGCGCCTCGACTGATCGTCCCCTCAGGCTGCGAGAAGCAGCCGGGCCTCCACCGGCGCCTGCAGCCGTTGCGGCGGCCGCCGACAGCCGGTCGCGGGGGCGTCATCGAGGAGCAGGGCGGCCTCGAGATCGGCGCAACGACCGATCAGATCACGCACGAGGGGATTGGCCTTGAGGCCATTCCACTGTTCATCGGTGGTGCCATTGCGCAGGGCCTGCAGGGAATCAGCCACGGCCGCCGCCACGGTGGCCTTCACCGTCACCGCCGAATCGGTCATCACGCAACACGCAAGAACTGGGTCAATCTTAAAACCGCCCACAAAGACTGGCGCGTCTCTTCAGGCTTCTTTTGGACTTTGCTTGCGGATCCCAACGGAATGCATGCGCACATCCTCGGGGCGCTCCAGATCACCCGAGAGGGCCGCCACCTCAGCGAATGCCAATGCCTGCAAGCGGGGAACGATCAGCTCGCGTGGCCAGCGCTCCTCGCACAGCACCCAATAGAGACCGAAATGGCGGGCCTCGCTCTGCAGCAGGCTGGCGTAGAGATCGCGCAGCTCCGGATCCGGACTGTGCTGCGCCAGCAGCGCCATGCGCTCATGGCTGCGCGCCTCGATCAGGCCGGCAACCAGGAAGGAATCAAGCATGCGCTCGGGCTCACCCCGGCGCACCTGCTTGGCCAGCTGGGCGCCGTATCCCGGTGAGGGCAAGGGCTCGAGATAGCGTCCACGCGCCTGCAGCAACGCAAGCACCTGCTCAAAATGCTCCAGCTCCTCGCGAGCCAGCGGACTGAGCGCCTCGCCCAGACCGGGCTCGCAGAGATAGCGGAACATCAGCTGCACCGCCGCTCCCGCCGCCTTGCGTTCGCAATGGGCGTGATCGATCAAGACCTCGATCGGCCGCGCGATCGCCTGCTCCACCCAGGCCTCACTGGTGGGCGCGGCCAACCAACGGATGCTCGCCACCATCGCCGCTCAGCCCCCAGCCGCTGCAGCCCTCAGATGCAGCAGCAATCCATCGAAGGCGAGGGTGTAGCTGGTGGCCCCGAACCCACTCACCACGCCAACGGCGCGATCCGCCAGGTAGGAGTGATGACGGAACGGTTCGCGGGCATGGGTGTTGCTCAGGTGGAGCTCCACGAAGGGGATGGCCACCCCCAGCAGGGCATCGCGCAGAGCGATCGAGGTGTGGGTGTAAGCACCCGCATTGATCAGGATTCCATCCGCCTGACCCATGGCCTGGTGGATCCGCTCCACAAGGGCCCCTTCCACATTGCTCTGGAAGCAGTCGAGTGCCACCCCTGCCGCCGCTGCTCGCTCCTGGAGCGACTGCTCGATCGCCGCCAGGCTCTGCTGGCCATACAACCCAGGCTCACGCCGACCGAGCAGGTTGAGATTGGGGCCATTAAGCAGCAGAAGGCGCATGGCCCGATGCGGTGCATGTGGGCTCGATCGTATCGAGGGGTGCGGGCCCCTCGGGCTGGTAAGTTCTTGCGGTGTGGTTCGGGTCGGTGCCCGAGTGGTTAATGGGGGCGGACTGTAAATCCGCTGGCTCTGCCTACGTTGGTTCAAATCCAACCCGGCCCACCTTCCACATGCCCTTGTAGCTCAGCGGTAGAGCACTCCCTTGGTAAGGGAGAGGTCACGAGTTCAAGTCTCGTCAAGGGCTTCCATCCAACGATGGCTTTTGCACCACAGCCATGGTTGACCTCGACACGCTGGCCTGCCTGGACGGCTTGATCTGGTTGCGCACCGGTCGAGAGGTGGCCACCCGGTTGAAGCTCGACCAGTCATCGGTGAGCCGCCGGCAGCGGATCTGCGCCAAAAGCTTCGGCATCAGCTTGGAGAAAAACGATCAGGAGTGGGGCCTGAGCGGCGACCAGACCCTGCTGAACCTGGAACGGGAGGTGCACCAGAAAGCCCGCCTGGCGGGCCTGCGTCCCCTGCGCCTGGAGGCGACCTACTGGAGCCTGCCCCTGCTCTGCGACCCCGAGCCCAGCGGCTGGATCGCCGGGCTCTCCAATCTGGTCGGCATGGAGCCGAACCTGTCTCTGTTGCGTCGCAGGATCTGCGATGCCTGGATCTGCGGCCTGCCGGACCTCCCCGACGAGAACGACCCCGACCTCTGTGCCGTTCCCCTCTGTGGCATGCCACTGCACCTGCTGGTGAAAGCGGATCACCCCTTACTGAAACAAGACCCCATCCGCCTGGACGATCTGCAGCAGTTCCCCAGCCTGGCCCTGCCCGAGGGCGCCTATCCGATCGTCGAACGGGAGCTGAAGAAGCTCGGCCTCTGGAACACACCCGTGCACATGAACCGCTATCGCAGGGAGCGCTGGGAGGGGCGCAGCGCCAAGGATGTGACCATCGCCTACGGGCACTGCCTGAGCCAGGCGGTGTCTGGAGACGGGCTGGTGCCTCTGCCGATCACGCTGCCATTCCGCTCAGGCGAAGCCCTGCTGCTGCAGCGCGACCTCCGCGATGAACCGGCGGTGGCCTCCCTGATCCACACGCTCAAAGAACGCCTGGCCCATCTGCAGCCCCGCTTCCCCGAGCTCGCACTGGCTGCCTGATTGGGCAATGGCACGATGGAGACAGTGGCTGCAGGCCGTTGCACTGCCTCGTGGTGGAAGACGAGCGCATCCTTCTGGATCTGCTCGGTTCGGTGGTCGAATCCTTCAGTGAAATCAGCACCGTGTTCAAGGCGCAGACCATCGCCGCCGCCGAAATGATCAGCCACGGCCATGGCCTCGATCTCGCCTTGCTCGACCTGCAACTCCCCGATGGCCAAGGCGGCGACCTCGCCCGCCACCTGGTGGAGCGCCATACCGGCATTCAGTTGATCGTGCTCTCCGGTGCCGCCGAACAGTTCGCCTGCCCGGCCGAGCTCGAGCCAGCGGTGAAAGCAGTGATCAACAAAGCCAGCGCCTTCGCCAGCCTGCGCCAGAGCTTGAACGCGATCCTGCAACCGGCCGAACAGCAGCTGACACAACGGCAACAGGAGATCTACACCCTGATCGGCGCTGGGCGAAGCACCAAGGAGATCGCGCGTCAGCTCGGATGCTCGGTTGCCACGGTGGAAACCCATCGCAAGGCGATTGCCCGCACCCTGGGCCTGAGCGGCGCCGAACTGGTCAAAGCAGCCGCCCTTGCCACCCAGCGACAAGCGATCCAATGACCACCAGGAAGCCGCGCTCACTGGCTGGCACGCTGACGCGCGCCACCGGGCTGCAACTGATTCTCGTGGCGGGCTCCCTGAGCGTGCTCACCTATTTCCTCGGGCGCGACAGCGGCATCCATCAGAGCGAAGCGCAACGCGCCAACCTCACAGCCGTGCAGGTTTCGGAACGCCTGAGCAAGAAACTGAGCTATCCCACGATCATCAATGAACTGAATGAATCCGCCCTGGCCAGCGAGCCTGAGCTGCTGAACAACTTCGACAAACTCAGCCAGCGCTTCTGGCGGCAATTAAAATCATTTCCGGTGGATTACATCAACTACGGTGCCACTGATGGCACCTTTCTCGGCATCGAGAAAAGCCAAGACAACCGCTATTACCACAACGAAGACAGCAAGCGCTTCGGCCGAGGCAAGATGCTCGTGTTCAGCATGGATGCAACCGGACAGCGCAAGCAACACCTCAACACCATCCCCGACATGAGCACCTCCCATGAAGAGGCCTGGTATGTCGACACCGTCAAAGCAGGACAACCCACCTGGAGTCGGATCTACGCCTGGGAAGATCAACCCGACACCTACTCGATCTCCTACAACGCGCCGGTCTACGACCGAACCAACACCCTGATCGGCGTGGTGGGTGTGGACATGATCATCAACAAACTCAGCACCTGGCTGCAGGACGCCTGGACCAACAACACAGGGCTGGCCCTGATCGTGGAACGCAACGGTGATCTGGTGGCCAGTTCCAAACCGGAACTCACCTTTATCCGCTCCGCAGCCGAAACGCGTCGACGCAACCTCCGCAACCTGCCCTCCCCCCTGG
Organism: Synechococcus sp. RS9909; assembly: GCF_014279595.1. Classification (NCBI taxonomy): domain Bacteria; kingdom Bacillati; phylum Cyanobacteriota; class Cyanophyceae; order Synechococcales; family Synechococcaceae; genus Synechococcus; species Synechococcus sp. RS9909. The sequence continues at coordinate 628,060 of NZ_CP047943.1, read as the reverse complement.
CCCGCAAGCTGCAGGAGCAGTTCCTGGCCGATGCCACAACGATCCAGCCCGGGGCCACACGACTCGTGCAGCTCAAGGGCCAGCCCTTTCTGGTCAAAGCCACACCCTGGGGGGATCATGAGGGGTTGGACTGGATACTGCTCACCGCCATCGCCGCCACCCCGGAGGTGACCACCCTGCAACGGGATCTGCTGATCACCCTGCTGGCCACCCTGTCGGCCCTGGGCTTCGCGCTCGTGATCAATCAGCGACTGATCCGAGGCTTGCTCACCCCACTCACGGCGCTCAAGCAGGCCAGTCAAGACACGGAAGCCCAGATTGCTGCGCTGGGTGATCAACCACAGCCGCTGCACTTCCAATGCCAACTGCAACAAGAGAGCGCCCGAGAGGTCTGGGATCTCAACCAGGCGATCCGGGCCATGATCGACGCCTTCAACGCTCTCACCAGCCAATTGCGTGACAAGGAAAGGCAGATCATTGAGCTGTTCGAGCAACAACGCAGCAGAGACGAAAAAGCGCTCACCCAGATGAGCAACAAATTGAGAGTGAGCCTGGAAGCCGCATCGATTGCCCACGAGATCAACCAGCCCATCAGCATTCTTCGGCTCACATCGGAGCACCTCCTGCAATCATTACCAACCCAGCCACATGACGACCGCTCCGCTCAACTCACCAGCCAGCTCAGACTGCTCAACAGCCAAAGCCAGCGCATTGCCGACATCAGCGAAAAAATTCGCTCCCTTTTGCGTAACACCAGCAGCGAGCAGCAAAGCGTTGATCTGAAGCAGGTGATCAGCAACAGCGTGCGCTACGTCCAATCCAACAGCCCCGACGTTGCGCACTGGCTCCAGATCGAGTCGATCCATGCCATGCCGGATGGCACGGCGTTGCTCCAGGGAGATGCCACCCAGTTACAGATCGCCCTGATCAATCTGATCAGAAATGCGATCGAAGCGATCAAGAGTCAACACCCCCCCAATCCCCATCCCAGGGTGAGCCTCCGCCTGGATCAGGTGAACAACACCTGGCAGATCGACGTGGAAGACAACGGCCCAGGCATTCCCCAGGAGCGCTTGATCGAGCAGCCGCTGACCAGCAGCAAACAGGAGGGCAGCGGTCTGGGCCTGTTCCTGGTGCGCAGTGCCATGGACAATCACGGCGGCGCGCTGCAGATCGGCAATCGACAGGAAGGCGGCGTGCTGGCCCGACTGATCCTGCCGTTCCCATCAGCCAGCGACGCCCTACCCAGAGCTGGGGATTGATCCGTTACAGCCGCACCCGGAGGATCCGATCAGATGCTGAAACATCAGCGCATGGTCAGCCTCGAACTGCTCAGCAGCCTGGACGGTCTGATCTGGCTGCAATCGGGTCAACAGGTGGGCATCGCCCTGCAACAGCATCAGACCACCGTCAGCCGCAATCAGCGCAAATGCGCCCAGGCCTTTCGGCTCACGATTGAGAAAGAGCGCGGACGCTGGCGCCTTCGTGGCGACACCACCCTGCTGCAGATGGAACGGCAGGTGCACCAACGGGCACGGCTGGAGGGGAAAGGTCGGTTGCGGCTGGAGACGAGCCATTGGCTTGCCGATGGTCCTGGCCGCTCCATTCCCGAACGCTGGTGGGCCGGTGCGTCGCGACTGCAGGAGCCAACGCGCAGCCTGGCGCTCCTGCGCCAGCGCATCATCGACGCCCTGCTCTGTCCGCTGCAGGACGTCGATGCCAACGACTCCACCCTCGCTGCCTTCCCCCTCCACAGCAGTTCCCTGCCGGATGGTGATGACGTGGCCCTGGTCTTGCCAAGCGATGTGACGGCCCATCCAGCAAGCCGCGACCTGCTGCAGGCCCTCAGGCACTCCCCCCGTCCGCAAACAAGGCGACGGATTGGGGGCCCAGTGCCCGCTCGTCAGGGTCCCAGGTCCCCAGCTGCCAGTGCGGGGCGCGTCCGTTCGCTATCAGGCCAGAGTCTGCGTTGAGCGTCAACGCACGGTGACGACTGCGATTGAGCACCACCAAAAGTGCATCGGCCTCGGCCTGAAGGCCGTCGTTCGCCAGCGGGCGCCAGCGCAGCACGCCATCGCGAAGGGCCGAATAACGGTGGCGCAAGCCGGCCAGATCGCGCAGCAACACTTGCAGGTCCTGGGGCCAGCCCTCGCCCCAGGGAACCCCCTCGCGGCAGCCGGGCTCCGGACCACCCGCCAGACCGGCTTCCGTGCCGTAATAAACGCAGGGAGCTCCCGGCTGCAGAAACAGCAGCACCAGGGCCAGCTTCAGGGCCGCCCGATCGCCCCGCAGGCTGTGGAGCGCCCGGGGCACGTCATGACTGTCGAGCAGATTGAGCTGGGCGCGACGCACCTCAGGCCGGTACCAGCTCAGCGTCTGCTGCCAGATCTCCAGTAACCCCGGGCCGTCCAGGGGGCGCAGGGGGTAAAGGGGGTGGTCAAAATCGGACGCCAGCTCCCCCGCCGCAGCCCAGCTCAGGGAACTCCAGCCCATCCGGTAGTTCATCACGCCATCGAACTGATCCCCCTGCAACCAGGGCCTGGCGTCGCCCCAGATCTCACCGACGATCCAGGCATCGCCGTTCACGGCCTTCACCATCCGCCGGAAGCGTTGCCAGAAGGGCTGCGGCACCTCATCAGGCACATCCAGCCGCCAGCCGTCGATGCCCCGTTCCAGCCAGTGACGCCCCACCCGCAGCAGATACTCCTGAACGGCGGGGTGGTGGTGGTTGAACTTGGGCAGGGCCGGATCGTTCCACCAACAGCTGTACCCACAGGACTCCCCGACACGGGCGTAGGGACGCAACGGCCAGTGGTGCACATGGAACCAGTGGCGATAGGGCGACACCGCACCGTTTTCGAGCAGGTGGTGGAACGGCCAGAACCCCCGCCCGCAATGGTTGAACACCCCATCGAGGATCAGGCGCATGCCGCGGGCATGCAGGGCATCGATCAAGGCCTCGAAGGCTGGATCACCACCGAGTAGGGGATCGATCTCCAGGTAGTCGTAGGCGTGATAGCGGTGATTGGCCGCTGAGCTGAACACGGGCGTCAGATACAGACAGGTCACGCCCATGCCCTGCAGGTGATCCAGAGCCTCGATCACCCCATAGAGATCGCCGCCATGAAAGCCCTGCAACCGGGGATCGCTGCCCCAGGGCTGGAGAGCGAGGCTCTCCTGAATCGGCACCCGACCACTGCGACGGAACCGATCGGGAAACACCTGATACACCACCGCATCCGCCACCCAGGCCGGCGGCGCTGCCGACACCTCGCCCATCGCCACCCCCTTTGCAGCGCTCTGCCTCACCGCTAGCACTTGAAAAACGGCACGGCCATGGCTTCACCGCCCCTCCTCCTGGCTCTGGATCAGGGCACCAGCAGCTCCAGGGCTGCCCTTTTCGATCCGAGGGGCCACCTGATCGCGAGTACCTCTGCCCCCCTGGCGATCCACTATCCGGCGGATGGTTGGGTCGAACAGGATCCAGCGGCGATCTGGCAGAGCCAACTCCAGGCAATGGCGGCGCTGGAGAAGGCCCTCAGCCCCGAGCAACGCCAGGCCGTGCGCTGTTGCGGCATCACCAATCAGCGCGAAACCACGGTGCTGTGGCAACGCAGCGACGGCGCCCCCTGCGGACCGGCCCTGGTGTGGCAGGACGGTCGCACCGCCGCTCTGTGCCGGCAGTGGAAGCAACAGGGACTGGAGGCAGAGTGGTGCCAACGCACCGGCCTGCTGCTCGATCCCTACTTCAGCGCCAGCAAGATCCGCTGGCTGATGCTGCATGAGGCGGCCGCCAATGCGGCAGCGGCCCGCCACGACCTCTGCTTCGGCACCGTGGAGAGCTGGTTGCTCTGGCATCTGAGTGGCGGCACGCGGCACTGCTCCGACATGAGCAACGCCAGCCGCACCCTGCTGATGGATCTGGAGCAGCGGCACTGGGTGGACGCCTTCTGCGACCAGGCCAGCCTGCCCCTGTCTGCCTTGCCCGAGCTCGTTCCCTGCCGCGGCGACTTCGGGGCCATCGCCAGCGGTCTGCCCTTTGCCGGCGTGCCGATCCTTGCCCTGCTCGGCGATCAGCAGGCCGCCACCCTCGGCCAGCTGTGCCTGGATCCCGGCGAGGCCAAGTGCACCTACGGCACCGGCGCCTTTCTGGTGGTGAACACCGGCTCGGTGATCCGTCGCTCCCATGACGGCCTGCTCACCAGCCTGGGCTGGACCGATGCCGATGGCACCCCCACCTATTGCCTGGAGGGCAGCCTCTTCAATGCCGGCACGGTCGTGCAATGGCTGCGCGATGGCCTCGGGATCATCGAGAGTGCCGAAGCGATCAACACACTGGCGGCCCAGGTGACCTCGTCCGCCGGCGTGATGCTGGTGCCCGCCTTCACCGGCTGGGGCACACCCCACTGGGATCCGGAGGCCCGCGGTCTGCTGATCGGCCTCACGCGCGACAGCGACCGTCGCCATATCGCCCGGGCCGCCCTCGAGGGGATCGCCCTGTCGGTGGCCACCCTGGTGCATCTGGCGGAAACGGCCCTGGGGCAGGGGCTCGGGGAACTGGCCGTCGACGGGGGGGCGGCAGCCTCCGATCCCCTGCTGCAGGCGCAGGCCGACAGCACAGGCCTGCGGGTGCGCCGGCCGGCCAGCCTGGAGAGCACCGCCCGGGGGGTGGCCCTGCTGGCTGGCGTGCAGTGCGGCGCCGTGAGCGATCTGCGGGCCCTGCAGACGCAACGCATGGAGGGGGCCAACGTGTTCATGCCCCACCTCGACGGCGAGCAGCGGCACCGCTGGCGGCAGCGCTGGGATGACGCCGTGCGCCGCAGCCTGCATTGGAGCGGCAGCCACCACAACGGAGAGGCGATCGGATGACCACAGCAGACACCATGACCAACAACACCGGCTTTGATCTGCTGGTGATCGGCGCCGGCGCCAGTGGGGCCAGCGTCGCCTACGAAGCGGTGCGCCGCGGCCTGCGCGTCGCCCTGCTGGAGGCCAACGACATCGGCGGTGGCACCAGCTGCCGCAGCACCAAGCTGCTCCATGGCGGGGTGCGCTATCTGGAGCTGGCGTTCAAAACAGCTGACACCGCCCAGCTGCGCCTGGTGCGCGAGGCGCTGTTGGAGCGCGGCCACTGGTTGCAGCAGGCCCCGTTTCTTGCCCATCGCCTCGAACTCGCCCTCCCCACCGACCACTGGTTCAGCCAGGCCTATTACCGGATCGGCCTCGGCCTCTACGACGCCCTCGCCGGCCGCAGTGGCATCGGCTCCAGCCGGCTGCTGTCCGCCCGCCAGTTGCACGAGGCCCTGCCCCAGATCCGAGCGCAGAGCAGCGGTGGGGTCGCCTACAGCGATGGCCAATTTGATGATGCGCGTCTCAATCTGCTGCTGGCCCTCACCGCTGAACGGGCCGGAGCGGTGGTGCGCACCGGCTGCCGGGTGACCGCCCTGGAACGCAACAGCCAGGGCGGGATCACCGGTGCCCTCAGCTGCAACAGCTCCGGCGAGGAGGAGCACTGGACGGCCCGCGCCGTGGTGAATGCCACCGGCATCCAGGCGGATGCCATTCGCCACATGGCCGACCCCGACCTGCCGCCACGCATGCTCACGAGCCGGGGCATGCATCTGGTGCTTGAGGCCAACCTCTGTCCGCAGGGCCTGGGGCTGCTCCTGCCGGCCACCGATGACGGACGGGTGCTCTTCATGCTGCCGTTCTTCGGGCGGACGCTGGTGGGCACCACCGACACCCCCTGCCCCCTGGAGCAGGCCCAGGCGCCATCAGCCGATGAAACCGCTTACCTGCTCGACTATGTGAGGCGCTGGTTCCCCGGTCTTCAGGAGCCGCGCGTCAGCAGCCGCTGGGCGGGAGGACGGCCCCTGCTGCGCCCTGCGGATGCCTCCCGCAGCAGCAGCCGGGTGGTGCGGGAGCACGAGGTGGAGACCCTGGCCTGCGGCCTGGTGAGCGTGATGGGAGGCAAGTGGACGACGTGCCGGCCGATGGCGCTCGACACCCTGGCGGCGGTGGAAAAGCAGTTGGGCCAGCCCCTTGCCGCCGCCAACACCCTGCCCCTGCTCGGCGCCGACACCGACCCGACGCGCACGCCGCAGCGCTTGACGGAGCAACGGCAGCAGCTCAAGGAACTGCTGCCCGACACCGCGCTGCAGCCCCAACAGATCGACCATCTCCAGGCGGCCCATGGCCTGGAGGCAGTGGCGCGGGTGAGCGAGTGGCCCGAGGCCGACCGGGAGCCCCTCAGCGCGGTGATGCCGATCTGCCGGGGTGAGCTGCGTCATGCGATCGAACGGGAGCATGCCCGCAGCGTGACCGATGTGCTGGCCCGGCGCTGCCGACTGGCGATGGTGGATGAGCAGGAAGCCCAGAGGCTCAGGCCCGAGGTCACCGCCCTGCTGGAGCGCTCGCGCCCCGATCAGCCCCTGTCTGAGCGGGAAGGCAGCCTCAACCTGCAGCACTAAGCCGGCATCACCGCCTCGCCTCCATCGGCCGGATCCGGCTCAGCCCCGGGCTCATCGCTGATGGCATCCACTTCACCGATGAGCCACCAACTGAACCCGTGGGCTGGCAGATACACGAACCAGTCGGTGCTGGCGGGGGGAAACTCACAGCCCCAGAGCACCTCCCGGGTGCGCTGCCCCTGCCAGCGACTGAGGTCAAGCCGGAAGGAGGCACCCGCTGCCGACAGGTTGGCCGCCACCAGCACCGTCATCGCCTCACTGCAGCGGACGTAAACGATCACGGCGGGATGGGCACAGTGCAGCAGGGCAAAGTCGCCACTGCGCAACGCCGGCAGCAGTCGCCGGCAGGTGAGCATGCGCCGATGCCAGTTCAACAAGGATCCGGGCAGCTGTTTCTGCACCTCCACATTCACCACCCGATAGTCGTAGCCGGGAGCGGTGATCGGGGGCAGCACCAGCAGGGGATCGGGGGCGGTGGAAAACCCGCCGTTGCGGGCGGGGGTCCAGGCCATCGGCGTGCGGTTGGGATCGCGATCGCGCAGGCCGGGCCAGTCGCCCATCCCCAGCTCATCGCCGTAATACACACAGGGCATCCCCGGCAGGCTGTAGAGCAGGGCATGAAGCACCCGATTGGAGCCGGGATCGCCGTTCAGGAGGGGAGCCAGGCGTCGGTTGATCCCCCAGTTGAGCCAGTGCCCCTGCCCCTGATGCAGGCCGGTGCGGATGGTCTGGATCACCTCCTCGGGAACGAGGTGGCCATCCCCCAGCCACAGCTCGTCGTGGTTGCGCAGCGGCAGCGCCCAGCGGCACCCCGGCACAGCCTGATGCGACGCCTGCAGACACTGGCGTAAATCCCGGGTGCTGCCACTGGCGATCGCCGCGAACAGATGGGCGGTGAGCACGAAATTGAAGGCACCGTGCAGCTCCTCATCCACGAGGTAGGGCGCAGCCTCCTCCACCGGCTGAATCGCCTCGCCCAGCAGGAGCACCTCACGGCCCTGTTGCTCCAGCCGCTCCCGGATCACCTGAAGAAACGCGTGGGTCTGGGGCAATCCCTCACAGCGAGAGCCTTCCTCTTCAAACAGGAAGGGCACGGCATCGAGGCGGAAGCCATCCACACCCCGCTCCACCCAGAAATCCACCACCGCGAGCATCTCCTCCTGCACGAGGGGGTTGTCGTAGTTGAGGTCGGGTTGATGCCGCAGAAAACGGTGCAGGTAATACTGCTCCGCCACGGAATCCCATTCCCAGTTCGACGCTTCGAAATGCCGGAAGAGCACGGGCGCGTCGGCATAGCGCTGGGGGTCATCGCTCCACACATACACATCCCGTTCGAGGCTGCCCTTGGGGGCCCAGCGGGCGCGTTGAAACCAGGGATGCAGGGTGCTGGTGTGATTCAGCACCAGATCGAGAATCACCCGGATGCCCTGGCCATGGGCCTCGGTGAGAAAGCGGTGAAAGGCGGCCAGATCGCCGAGATCGGGATGCACCGCCTTGAAATCGGTGATGTCGTAACCGCCGTCCTGCAGGGGAGAGGGATAGATCGGTGTCAGCCAGACCGCATCCACCCCCAGCCAACGCAGGTAGGGAAGCCGGGAGGACAGACCCTGGAGATCCCCCGTGCCATCGCCGTTGCCATCGGCATAACTGCGCACGATCAGCTGATAGATGACGGCGCCGCTCCACCAGGGCTGCTGCATGCGATTCCCCTGTCACTCCTCCACTTGCTAGGCGTGTTGGCCGAGGGCGTCACCCCCGGGCGCCAACGACAGGGCCGCGGGATTGCGAGCATGGCGGCATCGGAGAGAGCGCGATGACCAGCCCGCCTGCAGCGATCAGCCGGCCCCTGCCGGATCTCACCACACTGCGCCAGGCCGTGGATCGGGGCGACACCCGCCCGGAGGCCTGGCGACGCCAGCAGCTCGAGGCCATCGCCAACCTGATCGAGACGCACGAGCAGGAGATTCTTCAGGCCCTGGCCGACGACCTGGGCAAACCGGAACTGGAGGGGATGGTGGAGATCCTGGCCCTGCGTCAGGAGCTGAAACTCTGCCGCCGGCAGCTGCGCCGCTGGATGCGCCCACGCCGAGTGGCCGTGCCCCTGGCCCAGCAGCCAGGGCGAGCCGAGGTGATTCGCGAGCCGCTCGGCTGCGTGCTGATCATCGGACCCTGGAACTATCCCTTCCACCTCACGCTGCAACCGCTGATCAGTGCTCTGGCCGCCGGCAACACCGCCGTGGTCAAACCCTCGGAGCAAGCTCCAGCCACGGCCGCCCTGATCAGCCGCCTGCTGCCGCTGCATCTGCCGGGCGACGTGGTGCAGGTGGTGGAAGGCGACGGCGCTGTGGCGGCGGCTCTGATCGACCAGGGCTACGACCACATCTTTTTCACCGGCGGCGGTGCGATCGGCGCCAGGGTGCTCGCAGGAGCGGCCCGCCATCTCACGCCGGTGACCCTGGAGCTGGGAGGCAAGAGCCCGGCGGTGGTGCTGGAAGGGGCGGATCTGGCGGTGACGGCCCGGCGATTAATCTGGGGCAAAGGGCTGAATGCGGGGCAGACCTGCATCGCCCCCGATCACCTCTTGGTGCAAGACAGCATCCGGGAGGAGCTGCTGGAGGCCCTGGCTCAGGCTCGGCGCGAGTTCTACGGCGACGCCCCGCTGCAATCCCCTGATCTGGCCCGGATCATCAACCCGCGCCAGTACGAGCGGCTCGAGCGGTTACTCGATGGCGCCAAGGAAGCGGGCCAGGTGCTGATCGGCGGTGAAAGCGACACCGCCAGCCGCCGGATCGCCCCCACCGTGTTGCAGGTGAGCGACGACCACGACCCGCTGATGGCGGAGGAGTTGTTCGGTCCGCTGCTGCCGCTGCTCAGCGTTGCCTCACTTGAGGAGGCGATCGCCCGGATTCGCCGCCAGGCCAAACCCCTGGCGCTCTATCTGTTCGGCGGCCATGCCCAGGAGCAGCAGGCCCTGCTCAACGGCACCAGCTCTGGTGGGGTGTGCTTCAACGATGTGGTGATGCAGGTGGGCGTTCCCGACCTGCCGTTCGGGGGTGTGGGCCCCAGCGGCATGGGCACGTATCACGGTGAAGCGGGCTTCCGCACCTTCTCCCACGAACGCTCCGTGCTGCGCCGCCCCTTCGCCCTTGATGTCCGCCTGCGCTACCCGCCCTACCGGGTGAAGCGAGATTGGCTCAAGCGTCTGCTCGGCTGAGGCAGGACTGGCATCCGTGGCGAGCCACCTTATGGTTCGCGCAGCCGACCGAGACGCATGCGCCGCACCTTCGTTGCCGCCCTGGCCCTGACGGCTCTGCTGCCGCTGCAGGCCATGGCAACCAGTGTCACCGTGAAGCCCGGTGACACCCTCTCCGATATCGCCGCCCGCTATGGCATCTCGGTGGCTGCTCTGATGCGGATGAACGGGATCCGCAATGCCGACCACGTGGAGGTGGGTCAGAGACTTCAGGTTCCCGGGCCGCGGCTGGTGGCAGGGTCCGGGCGGCACAAGGTGCAGAGCGGCGACACCCTCAGCGTCATCGCCCTGCGCTATCGGGTGAGTGAACAGGATCTGATCGCCCTCAACAACCTGCCCAGCGCCGACCATGTGGAGCTCGGCGACACCCTGAAGCTGCCCAGCAATGCCGTGCTGCCGAAGCCGAAAGCCAAGACGGTGGCCAAGACGAAACCCGTGCCCATCAAGGCAGACCCAAAGGCCAGTGCCCACACCGTGGCCCGGGGCCAGACCCTGACGCAGATCGCCAAGGCGTATCAGGTGCCCGTGGCCTCCTTGATATCGCTCAACAGCATCGCCAACCCCGACAAGGTGGAAGTGGGAACCAAGCTGATGCTGCGGAGCACGGCGACACCAACACAAACAGCCAAGCCAGCGCCTGCGGCCCAGCCGGCTGCAACAACGAAGCCAGCTCAAACAGCCAAGCCAGCGCAAACAGCCAAGCCAGCGCAAACAGCCCAGCCGGTGCAAACCGCCAAAGCGTCCGCCACGCCCGCCGCCCAGACGGTGCAACCGAAAGACGCTGACTGGCGCACCTACGGCCCCCTCCAGGTGGACTGGGCCAACTGGCAATCCATGGGCGGTAGCGACGTCGCCCCCACACTCAATGCCGATGGCAAACCGCTTTACGTGGCGGTGAACTGCGGCGCCAAGAAAATCAACGTGACCGGTGCCGACGGCGGCTGGAAGAACTGGAGCGCTCCCCAGACCAGCTTTGAAGACGATCTGGTGAAGGATCGCTGCACCGCCAAAGGCGGCTGAGCTCAGGCGACATACCGCAGGGGCCAGGGCTGACGCAGATAGCGTCGCCCGCTTGGGCGCAGCGACAGCCGCTGGGCGCCGTCATCGCTTTCCCGGATCAACTCCTCCTGCACAAGACGCCGGGTCAGCCAGCCCCAGCGATGGGGTTCCTGCCCCGCCAGCACCTCCGTCAGGGAGCGCACATCCTTGCCCTGCTCCTGATCGAGCGCTTGCAGCAACATCAGAGCCTGCTCAGACCAGTCTTGGCCTTGCCCCTGACCCAGACAGCGATCGCAGCGCCCACAGGGCAGCGACACCTCCCCCACCGCCAGCAACAGGGCCTGCTGACGGCACTGCTCCCCCTCCGCCACCGCCTCCATCCGACGCAGCTTCTGCTGGGCCTGCTCCAGGCGCCGGCGGTCGTCCGAGTCGTCGAGTGACGCGGCCCCAAGCACGGCTCCAGAGCGGCGCCAGGAGGTCTGCATCGCCCAACCGAGACTGGTGCGATCGCCCGGGGAAAACAGCACCAGACACTGGGCTGGCAAGCCATCACGGCCGGCGCGACCCGATTCCTGCAGATACCCCTCCGGCGTGGCCGGCAGGTTGAGATGGAGCACAAGACCCACATCAGGCCGGTCCACGCCCATCCCGAAAGCCACGGTGGCCACGAGAACGGGGTGCTCCGTCTCAAGGAAATGACGCAAAGCCTGCTGACGCACCTCCGGCTCCAGTCCAGCGTGATAAGGAATCGCTTCGATGCCCTGCGCGCACAGCCGCTCGGCCCACTGCTCCACCGAACGACGGGTGCGGGCATAGATCAGGGCGGCGCCACGGGTCGCCTTCAGAGCAGCCAACACATCGGGGAGAGGATCCTTGGCACGCCGTCGCATCGCGTAGTGCAGGTTGTCGCGGCGGGCGGAGCCCACCTGCACGAGCGGCTGCTGCAGAGCGAGCAAACGCAGGATATCGGCCCGCACCTGGGGCGCTGCCGTGGCACTGAGGGCCACCACCGGCACCCCGGGGCAGTGGGCGCGGATCTCACCAAGCCGGCGGTAGTCGGGGCGGAAGTCGTGGCCCCAGGCGCTGATGCAGTGGGCCTCATCCACGGCCAGGGCCACCAGATGGCCAGCCTGAGCTGTGCTGGCGATCACCCCCTTGATCGTGGGGCTCTGCAACCGCTCCGGAGCCAGATAGAGCAGGCGCAAGGCACCGGACGCGAGATCACGGAACACCGCCTGACGCTGATCCGGGGCCAGACCCGCATGCAAACAGGCGGCAGCGATCTGACGTTGACGCAGCTGGCGCACCTGGTCTTCCATCAAGGCCACCAGCGGTGACACCACCAGCACCAGCCCCTGCCGCACCAGGGCCGGCAGCTGATAGCAGAGCGACTTGCCGCCGCCGGTCGGCAACACCGCCAGGGCATCGCGCCCCTCGAGCAGCGCCTCAATCACGGGGCGCTGACCGGAGCGGAAACGATCCCATCCGAACTGCTCCTGCAGCATGACCAGCAGGGGATCCAAAGCACACCACGGATAGCGCACCCACCTTAACGAGCACCAGATCTGGTGAAAGGATCAGAGCGTCAGGGGGGATTCCAGCTGGTCGGGCGCTTCCTCCACCAATTGCAGACGCACCCGCTTGCCGCCGGCGAGTTCACCCAGCGACACCCGCAGGGTGGCGCCGCTGAGGCTTTGCAACGCAGACAACACCTCGCGAAGGTGGGGCGTGCTGCTGCCGCTCTCCACCCAAAGACGCTCCTGGAGACCACCAAGGCGGCGCCAGGAGGTATGCAGTTTGAGAACGGCCGACTCCAGGGCCTGGGCCTGGCCCACCGCATCGGCCAGCAAACCGAGGGCATCGAGACGCTGCGCCTCCTGCATGGCTTTCTCCAGGTTGAGCTCGCCCTGCTGAAACGCGCGAACCGCCACGCCAGATTCAGTCGCTTTGTAAAGCCAACGGGCGGTGCTGGTCACATCCTTGACCCGATCGAGCTCCGGTTCGTCGCGGAGGGCGCGGCGCAGATCCTCCTGCTGGGGCTCCGGCAACTTGGCCAGTTCACGCACCAGCGGCGCCACCACTTTGGGGGGGAGCAGGTTCTCCTGGGTGCGCTGGCGAATCTCCTCGGGCAGAAGCGGACTGGTGGCCGCGGTGAATTCATCGGTGAGACGCCTCACCTGCTTCCGGGTGATCTCCTGCCCCTCATTCGCCGCTTCCGAAATCATCAGCTGCACCTCCGGAGCCGCCTGGGCCGTCTCCAGAAACGCCCGCTTGGAGAACTGATTGACGCTCGTGGCCTCGAGCATGCCCCCACCCACAAGGTCATCGGCCGACTCGGCGAGCTGAATCAGGCCGTAGGCGCGCGTCTTGCTGATCTCGCGCTCCCGCAGCCACTGGAGAAAGCCGGCACCACGCCCCTCACCACCCCGTTTTTCACGATCACGCACCGCACGCAGAATGCGACCACGCCAGATCTCGGTCTGCAGATCGAATCGGTCGCACACCGCCCAGGCCTGCTCGAGCTGGGCGAGAAACTCCATCGTGCTGATGTCATCGCGCTCCGGATCGGGAAGATCGAGCTCCAGAGGCGGTGGATCGGAAAGAACGCTGGAACTCACGGAAGCGCAACGGGCGGGGCTGGATGCTGCCACGCCGAACGACATTCTGTGACGCTCCCTGCACCCCTCCGCCCGGACAGCGATACGCTCCCTGTGCATCCCGTTTCAGCGCAGCGATGGCGATCTCCCGCGGCGACAAGGTGCGCATCAAGCGCCCTGAGTCCTACTGGTTCAACGACGTGGGCACTGTGGCCTCCGTTGACACCTCTGGCATCCGATACCCCGTGGTCGTTCGCTTCGAGAAGGTGAACTACAACGGTATCTCCGGCTCCGAGGGCGGCATCAACACCAACAATTTCGCCGAGGCCGAGCTGGAGCCCGCCTGAGGCCCTTGCCGGAACTTCCAGAAGTTGAGACGGTTCGTCGTGGTTTGACGAACCGTCTCAACGCGTTTGTGATTCACCGCGTAGAAGTCTGTCGGGACCGGGCGATTGCGAGTTCCGGCGGACCTGATTGTTTTGTCAAGCAACTGCAGGGCTGTCGCGTCGGCCGTTGGCAACGGCGGGGGAAATATCTGATTGCCCAGCTCCATCCCACTGAGGCAGGGGTACCTCCAGGCGAAAGCGGTGATGCTGGCTTGTGGGGCGTGCACCTGCGCATGACAGGGCAGTTCCAATGGCACAACGTCCCAACGCCGCCTTGCAGGCACACCCGGGTGCGCTTCTGGAACCAAGCAGGAGATGAACTGCGCTTTGTCGATCTCCGCAGCTTCGGGCAAATGTGGTGGGTGCCACCGGGTGAAGCCGCAGAGTCGGTGATCACCGGACTTCAAGCCCTGGGACCCGAACCCTTCAGCGCAGAGTTCAATGCAAAGTATTTGCAGACGCAGCTGAAGGGTTCGACCCGCTCGATCAAAGCGGCCCTGCTCGACCAGAGCCTTGTGGCTGGCACCGGCAACATCTATGCCGATGAAAGCCTGCATGCCGCGGGGATTGCTCCCCAGATCCGCGCGGGCAGCCTCAACCTGGATCAACTGGGGCGATTGCGCGATGCCCTGGTGCGGGTGCTGGAACTGAGCATTGGCGCCGGGGGCACCACCTTCAGCGATTTCCGCGATCTCGAAGGGGTGAATGGCAACTATGGAGGCCAGGCGTCGGTGTACCGGCGCACAGGCCAACCCTGTCCTCGCTGCGGGACAGCGATCGAACGGCAGAAACTGGTTGGACGCAGTACCCACTGGTGTCCGGTTTGCCAGCCGCAATGACGGCTCACACCGCGCTGCGCCGCTAAGACAGGAAGAAGGACGTGGTGCAACAGCAGGTGTCAACGGCAGCGGATCAGCTGGTGGATGTGATCCAACGGCTTCACCGCCGGGGCTGGTGTGATGGCACGGGTGGAAATTTCAGCCTGGTGCTCGAACGGGAGCCGCTGCGCTTGTTGATGGCGCCCAGCGGAGTGGACAAGGGCAGGGTGCAGGCCGACCAATTGATTCAGGTGAATCGTGACGGCGCGGTGGTAGATGGAAGCGGTGTCGCCAGCGCGGAAACGCTGCTCCATCTGCGGATCATCCATGACTGCCAGGCCGGTGCGGTGCTCCACACCCACTCCCTCACCGCCACACTGCTCTCAAGGCAACACCAGAGCCTTGGCGGCATCCATCTGGAGGGATGGGAAATGCTCAAGGGACTGGCTGGCGTGACCACCCATGCCACCTCAGTGCAGATCCCCATCATCGCCAATCACCAGAATCTGGAGCTGCTCAGCCAGAACGCCGCTGAACATTTGCCCAACGCTGCCCATGGCTTGCTGGTGGCTGGCCACGGCCTGTATGCCTGGGGAGAAACGCTGGAAGCAGCCCAACGCCATGTGGAGATCCTGGAATTCCTGCTGAACCTGCACTGGCGGCAACAGCTTCTTCACCTGAGCAACGCATGACGCACTACCTGCTCCTCGACATCGAGGGAACCACCTGCCCAATCAGCTTCGTGGCCGAGGTGTTGTTTCCCTATGCCTCCCAACACCTGGCATCCTTCCTGCAGGAGCATGGACAAGAGCCAGAGATTGCCGCAATCCTGGAAGCGGCCTGGCAGGAATGGGACCAGGATCCGGATCCGAGCCAGCAGCACAAGCTGCGTGAGCTGGAGGAGCCGAAACGGGGATCATTGCAGGCCATCACACACTATTTGCACGATCTCATCGATGCCGACAGAAAGTCGACAGCTCTCAAAGATCTGCAGGGCCACCTCTGGAAGCAGGGCTTTCAATGCGGTGCCATTCAGGCCGAGTTCTACCCAGAAACCATCCGTTGCTTACAGCAATGGCACCAGGCCGGATTGCAGCTGGCGGTGTATTCCTCCGGGAGCATCCAGGCCCAACAATTGCTCTATGGCCATACGGAAGCAGGCGACCTAAGAGGACTCTTTTGCGGCTGGTTTGACACCCGCACAGGCAACAAAAAAGAAGCGTCGAGTTACACAGCGATCAGCAGTCAGCTCCAATGCAAACCCCAATGCATCACCTTCATCAGTGACAGCGGCGCTGAATGCGATGCGGCGGAAAGCGCAGGATTGCACGTTTTGTTCAGCCTGCGCCCAGGCAATCCTGATCAGGATCCGGGCCAACACACCGTGATCACCTCGCTCGATCAGGTGATCGCCACCATCAACACCACCCTCCAACGGTAGCGTTCGCAGCTGCCGGCAACAAAAAAGCCACCCGCACGGGGTGGCTTTTTGCGCAACAGGATGGAATGCTCCGATCCAGTTGCGTTGAAGTGAGAATTGTTTTACCTGGCATCGAGCTATTTTCTCAGGGGGCTACCCCCCAAATATCGTCGCCGCTGCTGCGTTTCACAACCGAGTTCGAGATGGATCGGAGTGGGACCACAGCGCCATGGACACCAGGATAGTTTCAATTCTCTAGGGAGTAAACCCTGAGAACTGCATAGGCTCTCGCAACAAACGTTGCGTCATCTGAATTGAATTGAAAGTCTCTCAGGCAAGAACCAATGGTTTGGTCAAGCCCTCGGTCTATTAGTACTCCTCCGCTGCATCCATTACTGGACTTCCACGTAGAGCCTATCAACGGGTGTTCTTCCCGTGACCTTACTGGGTTACCCCATGGGAACACTCATCTTGAGGTGGGCTTCCCACTTAGATGCTTTCAGCGGTTATCCACTCCGCACATGGCTACCCAGCGTTTACCGTTGGCACGATAACTGGTACACCAGAGGTGCGTTCCTCCCGGTCCTCTCGTACTAGGGAGAAATCCTCTCAATGTTCCTACGCATACACCGGATATGGACCGAACTGTCTCACGACGTTCTGAACCCAGCTCGCGTACCGCTTTAATGGGCGAACAGCCCAACCCTTGGGACCGACTTCAGCCCCAGGTTGCGATGAGCCGACATCGAGGTGCCAAACCTCCCCGTCGATGTGAACTCTTGGGGGAGATCAGCCTGTTATCCCTAGAGTAACTTTTATCCGTTGAGCGACGGCCCTTCCACTCAGAACCGTCGGATCACTAAAGCCGACTTTCGTCCCTGTTCGACTTGTAGGTCTCACAGTCAAGCTTGCTTCTGCTTTTGCACTCGTCGGCTGATTTCCAACCAGCCTGAGCAAACCTTTGCGCGCCTCCGTTACCTTTTAGGAGGCGACCGCCCCAGTCAAACTGCCCACCTGATACTGTCCGCTCCCCGGATAACGGGTGAACGTTAGAACCCTAGCTCTGAAAGAGTGGTATCTCACCATTGACTCCTGAGCACCCACAAGCACTCAATCAACGTCTCCCACCTATCCTGCGCATTCAGAGCCCGGGCACAATACCAAGCTACAGTAAAGCTTCATAGGGTCTTTCTGTCCGGGTGTATGTAGTCCGCATCTTCACAGACAATTCTATTTCGCCGAGCCTCTCTCCGAGACAGCTCCCAGATCGTTACGCCTTTCGTGCGGGTCGGAACTTACCCGACAAGGAATTTCGCTACCTTAGGACCGTTATAGTTACGGCCGCCGTTCACCGGGGCTTCAGTCGCCAGCTTCGCTTACGCTGACCGGCTTCCTTAACCTTCCGGCACTGGGCAGGCGTCAGCCCCCATACATCGTCTTGCGACTTAGCGGAGACCTGTGTTTTTGGTAAACAGTCGCCTGGGACTCTTCACTGCGACCAGCTCGCGCTGGCACCCCTTCTCCCGAAGTTACGGGGCCATTTTGCCGAGTTCCTTAGAGAGAGTTACCTCGCGCACCTCGGTATTCTCTACCACCCCACCTGTGTCGGTTTCGGGTACTGGCAGTTATGCCTTAACGGGTATAGAGCTTTTCTTGGAAGCATGACGTCACCAACTTCGCTGCCGTAGCAGCTCGTACTCACGCCTCAGCTCGGATCGTTTTCGCCGATCCTCAACGCCTCGAACGCTTGAACCAGTAACCAACATCTGGCTTGGCTAGCCTTCTCCGTCCCTCTTCCCAAAACATAACCGGTACAGGAATGTTGACCTGTTATCCATCGACTACGCCTTTCGGCCTCGCCTTAGGTCCAGACTAACCCTCCGCGGACGAGCCTGCCGGAGGAACCCTTAGGGTTTCGGTGCATGGGATTCTCACCCATGTTTTCGCTACTCAAGCCGACATTCTCACTTCCATGCAGTCCACGCCCGCTCACGCTAACGCTTCACCCCACATGGAACGCTCCCCTACCATAAATCCGCAGCTTCGGTACAACGCTTAGCCCCGTTCATTTTCGGCGCAGGATCGCTCGACCAGTGAGCTATTACGCACTCCTTTGAGGATGGCTGCTTCTAGGCAAACCTCCTGGTTGTCTGGGCAATCCCACCTCCTTTATCACTTAGCGTTGATTTGGGGACCTTAGCTGGCGGTCTGGGCTGTTTCCCTCTCGACCATGGAGCTTATCCCCCACAGTCTGACTGCCTCGCTACACACAGGGTATTCAGAGTTCATCTCGATTTGGTACCGCTCTCGCAGCCCGCACCGAAATGGTGGCTTTACCCCCCTGCTGGAGCACGAGACGCTACGCCTCAACGTATTTCGGGGAGAACCAGCTAGCTCCGGGTTCGATTGGCATTTCACCCCTAACCACAGCTCATCCGCTGATTTTTCAACATCAGTCGGTTCGGACCTCCACTTGGTATCACCCAAGCTTCATCCTGGCCATGGTTAGATCACCCGGGTTCGGGTCTATAAACACTGACAAACGCCCTATTCAGACTCGCTTTCGCTATGGCTCCACCATTTCCGGTTTAACCCGCCAGTGCCTATAAGTCGCCGGCTCATTCTTCAACAGGCACACGGTCACCCGATCAGTCGGGCTCCCATTGCTTGTAAGCTCACGGTTTCATGTTCTATTTCACTCCCCTCCCGGGGTTCTTTTCACCTTTCCCTCGCGGTACTGTTTCGCTATCGGTCACACAGGAGTACTTAGCCTTACGAGGTGGTCCTCGCGGATTCACACGGAATTTCACGTGCTCCGTGCTACTCGGGATACAGCTAGGCCAACGCTCCTTTCGAATACGGGGCTTTCACCCTCTGTGGCGCGCCATTCAAACGCTTCTTCTAGGTTTGTTGGTCCACGTTGCTGTCCCACAACCCCGATGGTCGAAACCATCGGTTTAGGCTCTTCCCCGTTCGCTCGCCGCTACTGAGGGAGTCGTTTTTACTTTCCTTTCCTCCAGCTACTAAGATGTTTCAGTTCGCTGGGTTGGCTCGCGCTACCCTATGGATTCAGGTAGCCGTTCTAGGGGTTGCCCCATTCGGAAATTCCCGGATCAAAGCGTGTTTCCAGCTCCCCGAGACTTATCGCAGGTAACCACGTCCTTCATCGCCTCTGTGTGCCAAGGTATCCACCGTGAGCCCTTTGTAGCTTGACCAAATTAATCTCCATCATGCTTGCTGTTGTTGAAAACAGATTCTCGCTGATTCATCACTGAATCAACAATCAAACTCCCACTTGCTCGACACAAGCAGAAGAACATCATGGAGTCTCGGCTCTTGCTCTAGAATTCACATCCTCTCTTCATTGCCACCCTTGCGGGTCACAAGGCTGAAAGAATGCATCATCCATGAGATGCTTTATTCTTTCCAGACTCACCTATGCAGTTGTCAAGGTTCTGCCAGACATCAAATCAAATCATCAAAGCTATCTCGCGATAACGTTGACACTTGATCCGAGCCCAGCATCTTATCAACTAAAATTCAATTCATCATTGAATCTCAGAATGACAGGAAGCTGGGGTCGCCAGCGGACACATCCAAATCACACGCCAAAATCACTCAACTCCTAAAATCAAGAAGCTGGGGATCACGTTCGGTCAGTGGAGGTTAGGAGACTCGAACTCCTGACATCCTGCTTGCAAAGCAGGCGCTCTACCAACTGAGCTAAACCCCCAACACCGAATGGGCCATCCTGGACTTGAACCAGGGACCTCACCCTTATCAGGGGTGCGCTCTAACCACCTGAGCTAATGGCCCAGGAGTCTCATCCCTTTTGGGGTGTGACCTAGACAAAGTTTAGGAACTAAAAATTGATTCCATCCTCACTTGTATTGCTACAAATTTGATGAACTCAAAGCTGAGGTACCGATCGACCTAAGGTGACAGGATTTTGACCTAAGAATAAAAATACTCAGGCATCAAAATCATTGTGTGTCTCCCTGTTAGGAGGTGATCCAGCCGCACCTTCCGGTACGGCTACCTTGTTACGACTTCACCCCAGTCATCAGCCCCACCTTCGACGTCCTCCTCCACAAGGGTTGGAGTAACGGCTTCGGGCGTGGCCAACTTCCATGGTGTGACGGGCGGTGTGTACAAGGCCCGGGAACGTATTCACCGCAGTATGCTGACCTGCGATTACTAGCGATTCCTCCTTCACGTAGGCGAGTTGCAGCCTACGATCTGAACTGAGCTACGGTTTATGGGATTTGCTAGCTCTCGCGAGTTTGCTGCCCTTTGTCCGTAGCATTGTAGTACGTGTGTAGCCCAGGATGTAAGGGGCATGATGACTTGACGTCATCCACACCTTCCTCCGGTTTATCACCGGCGGTCTCTCTAGAGTGCCCAACTGAATGCTGGCAACTAAAGACGTGGGTTGCGCTCGTTGCGGGACTTAACCCAACATCTCACGACACGAGCTGACGACAGCCATGCACCACCTGTCACTGCGTTCCCGAAGGCACTCTCCCGTTTCCAGGAGATTCGCAGGATGTCAAACCCTGGTAAGGTTCTTCGCGTTGCATCGAATTAAACCACATACTCCACCGCTTGTGCGGGCCCCCGTCAATTCCTTTGAGTTTCACACTTGCGTGCGTACTCCCCAGGCGGAACACTTAACGCGTTGGCTACGACACCGAGGGGGTCGATTCCCCCGACACCTAGTGTTCATCGTTTACGGCCAGGACTACAGGGGTATCTAATCCCTTTCGCTCCCCTGGCTTTCGTCCATGAGCGTCAGTTATGGCCCAGCAGAGCGCCTTCGCCACTGGTGTTCTTCCCGATATCTACGCATTTCACCGCTACACCGGGAATTCCCTCTGCCCCTACCACACTCTAGCCCAACAGTTTCCACTGCCACGATGGAGTTAAGCTCCACTTTTTAACAGCAGACTTGAAGGGCCGCCTGCGGACGCTTTACGCCCAATAATTCCGGATAACGCTTGCCACTCCCGTATTACCGCGGCTGCTGGCACGGAATTAGCCGTGGCTTATTCCTCAAGTACCGTCAGTTCTTCTTCCTTGAGAAAAGAGGTTTACAGCCCAGAGGCCTTCATCCCTCACGCGGCGTTGCTCCGTCAGGCTTTCGCCCATTGCGGAAAATTCCCCACTGCTGCCTCCCGTAGGAGTCTGGGCCGTGTCTCAGTCCCAGTGTGGCTGATCATCCTCTCAGACCAGCTACTGATCGATGCCTTGGTAGGCTCTTACCCCACCAACTAGCTAATCAGACGCGAGCTCATCCTCAGGCGAATTTCATTTCACCTCGCGGCATATGGGGTATTAGCAGCCGTTTCCAGCTGTTGTCCCCCTCCTGAGGGCAGATTCTCACGCGTTACTCACCCGTCCGCCACTAACCCGAAGGTTCGTTCGACTTGCATGTGTTAAGCACGCCGCCAGCGTTCATCCTGAGCCAGGATCAAACTCTCCGTTGTAGATCATTTCCTCTTGCGTCCTGCTCTCTCGAGCAACACACTCAAAATGATTTGCATCACCCACAATCATGCACTAAAATGCACAATCGCAGTTGAAGCCTCCTTCTTTTGATAGAAGGGTTCAAAGAGTGCACTTAGAATCTCTCCCTCGTGACTTTCCAGAATCTCAGATCCGGTTTGTCGCTCCATCATTTCGCACACCGGCAACACAGAAGCTCGTGAAAACTTCCCTGTTGCAGCGAATGACTTCAACGCAACATAAAATGTTTGACGGGACCTCACACCTTCATCGCTTCTCATCTCATCCACACAGACAAGCCTCTCAGCTCCTCTCGCGGATCAGACGCAATGAAAGCGTCAGTTCCTAAACTTTTTGATTGTCCAGGTTCTGCCGTCGCGCTCCCTCCTCAGGAGCGGTGGGCGGTGCGGTCTCTCGCGACCGCTTGTGAAACTTACAACACCGGCGGATCGCTCCTCTCGGTCTCGTAAGCACCGATTGACGCAAGCAGCTCTCGCTTCCTCCGCCTCTCGGCTGCGCTTCAGGCCTCAGCCCCCCGCGCAGTCCAAAAACATAACCCATCAACCGCCACACACGCAACAACTCAACCCAAGGGGCAGATCTCCAGACTTGCTTCCACTGGCCAGATCGCCTGCAATCACTAGGGTCCTGACAGGAGAGGTGAGTGAAAACGCCATGGCAGGACGCTTCAGCCAGCAGCACCAACGGGTACGGCCAAGCTCCAAGGAAGACCAGGTGGTGCAGAAAGCCCGGGAACATTTCGAACGCACCCTGGTGCCCGTGGCGGGATCCCTGGCGGGAAGCGTCGCTGCCCTGGAACACCCCAGCCTTGATGGCGCCCTCAATTACGGCGAAATCTTCCTGCGCGACAACGTGCCGGTGATGGTCTACCTGCTCACCCAGAGGCGCTTCGACGTGGTGCGGCAGTTCCTGAGTGTGTGCCTGGACCTTCAGAGCACCACGTACCAGACCCGTGGCGTGTTCCCGACCAGCTTTGTGGAAGAAAACCAGGAGCTGATCGCCGATTACGGCCAGCGCTCCATCGGGCGGATCACCTCCGTGGACGCCAGCCTCTGGTGGCCGGTGCTCTGCTGGCTGTACGTGAAACACAGTGGTGATCACGCCTTCGGGTCGAGCCAGAAGGTGCAACGCGGGATCCAACTCCTGCTCGATCTGGTGCTGCATCCCACCTTCGAGGGCACACCGGTGCTGTTTGTTCCCGATTGCGCCTTCATGATCGACCGTCCCATGGACGTGTGGGGGGCGCCGCTGGAAGTGGAGGTGCTGCTCTTCGGCTCTCTACGCAGCTGCATCCAGCTGATGGAACTGTCGCGGAGCCAGCACAACAGCCGCCTGCTGGACCAACGCCTGGTGCTGACGCGCCAATGGGTGCACGATCTGCGGCGCTTTCTGCTCAAGCACTACTGGGTCACCAGCAAAACCATGCAGGTGCTGCGCCGGCGACCCACCGAGCAGTATGGCGAGAACCAACATCAGAATGAATTCAACGTGCAGCCTCAGGTGATTCCCGACTGGCTGCAGGATTGGCTGGAAAACCGGGGCGGCTACCTGATCGGCAACATGCGGACAGGCCGACCCGATTTCCGCTTCTACAGCCTGGGCAACTCGCTCGGCTGCCTCTTCGGCCTGCTCACCAGTCCGCAGCAGCGCGCCCTGTTCCGACTGGTGCTCCACAACCGCGACCATCTGATGGCGCAGATGCCGATGCGGATCTGTCACCCACCGATGGATGGGCTCGAGTGGCAGAACAAAACCGGATCGGATCCGAAAAACTGGCCCTGGAGCTACCACAACGGCGGCCACTGGCCGAGTTTGCTCTGGTTCTTCGGCGCCTCGATCCTGCTGCATGAACGGCGCAACCCTCACGCGGATGTGCTGTTGATGGGCCAGATGAAAGCACTCCTGGAGGAGAGCTATTGGAGCCACCTCAATCAGTTGCCCCGGCAGCAGTGGGCCGAATACTTCGATGGCCCCACCGGCACCTGGGTTGGACAGCAGTCACGCACTTACCAGACCTGGACCATCGTGGGGTTTCTGCTGCTTCACCACTTTCTCCGGGTCAATCCCGACGATGTGGAGCTGCTCGACCTCGATGAGCTGCAACCGAGCACCGCGCAGCCATAAAAAAAGCCCGGCTGTCAGCCGGGCAACGAAGCGATCGAGAGATTGGATCAGAACAGACCGAGGGTGAGGGATTTGTCGATCGGCAGGGCTGCACCAATGCCGAGATAGATCGTGGTGACCGTTCCGAAGAGGAAGACCGCCATGGCAACCGGACGACGGAACGGGTTCTGGAACTTGTTGAAGCTCTCAATGAAAGGCACCAACATCAAGCCCAGAGGAACCAGGGTCTGGAGCGCGATGCCGAGCAGCTTGTTCGGAACAACCCTCAGAATCTGGAAAACCGGGTAGAGATACCACTCGGGAAGAATTTCCAGAGGGGTGGCGAAAGGATCAGCCTTGTCGCCGAGCATGGCGGGATCGAGAACGGCCAGACCGACGATGCAGGCGATCGTTCCCAGGATGACGACAGGGAAGATGTATAGCAGATCGTTAGGCCAGGCAGGTTCTCCGTAATAGTTGTGGCCCATGCCCTTGGCCAACTTGGCCCGCAGCTTGGGATCAGTAAGATCCGGCTTCTTGAGGATGTGCATGATGAAAGACGGGGTTGTACAAACGGTAGAGACAGCTGTTCGAAATCTGCTTCAGACTGTGAAGCGAATGCAATCGATCACAAGGGACCTGAGATGCCCTGCTTCCGAATCATCAGGAAGTGCATGAGCATGAACACGGCCAGAAGCCACGGCATCACGAAAGTGTGCAGGCTGTAGAAGCGCGTCAGCGTGGATTGACCCACACTCTCGCCACCACGCAACAGTTCCACCATGAAGTCACCCACCACAGGAATGGCAGCAGGCACACCCGACACAATCTTCACGGCCCAGTAACCCACCTGATCCCAAGGGAGGGAATACCCGGTCACACCGAACGACACCGTGATCACGGCCATGGTGACGCCCGTCACCCAGGTGAGTTCGCGGGGACGCTTGAAACCACCGGTGAGATACACGCGGAAGACGTGGAGGATCAGCATCAGCACCATCATGGAGGCGCTCCAGCGGTGCACGGAGCGGATCAGCCAACCGAAGCTGACGTCGGTCATCAGATACTGAACCGAGGTGTAAGCCTCAGCCACCGTGGGCTTGTAATAGAAGGTCATCGCAAATCCAGTCGCAAACTGGATCAGGAAGCACACCAGGGTGATGCCGCCCAGGCAATAGAAGATGTTGACGTGGGGAGGTACGTACTTGCTGCTGATGTCATCAGCGATGTCTTGGATTTCAAGACGTTCCTGGAACCAGTCGTAGACGGGTGAGGAGTTCGCCATGCAGAGGTGGGCTTGGATTGCGAGAGTCTACTGAACACGTTCCAGCGACCGCGTCCGCGATGAAGCCGATGTTGCCGACTGTTAACCGCTGGGCCAACCCCTTGCGGCATCTGGCTTTTGGTCTGATTGGCCTGCTGCTGACCAGCCTGATGGCCGCCCAACCGGCCCTGGCGCTCAACGACGCCCAGCAGCTGGTGGTGGAGAGCTGGAAGCTGGTGAACCAGAGCTATGTCGACCCGGCCCGCTTCGATCAGATCCATTGGCGCCGGCTGCGCCAGAAGGCCCTGGAGGGATCGATTCAAACCAGCGACGAGGCCTACAACGCCATCGACGCGATGCTGGCTCCGATCGGGGACCCTTACACGCGCTTGCTGCGACCGACCGACTACGACGCCATGAAGGCGAGCAACGAAGGCAGTCTCAGTGGCGTGGGTCTGCAATTGGGCCACCGACGGGAGGATGAACGCGTCGTGGTCATCGCCCCTCTGGAGGGGTCACCCGCCGCCGATGCCGGGATCACCAGCGGCACCCTCGTGTGTGCCGTGAACGGCGAATCCACCGACAGCCTCGGCCTGGAGGCCACCGCCGCCCGCTTACGCGGTGACGTTGGGACCCAGGTGGTGCTTCGGCTCCAGACTCCCACCGGTGCGGAGCAGGAGGTGACCCTGGAGCGACGCCATGTGGATCTTCGCACCGTGCGCACCCGCCGTCTGCGCAGCGACACTCACACCCTCGGGTATCTGCGCATCACCCAATTCAGCGAGGGGGTGCCCGATCAGGTGCGCGAAGCGCTGCAAGAACTCGCGGATAAGGGAATCGAGGGGTTGGTACTGGATCTGCGCAACAACTCCGGTGGCCTGGTGAGTGCGGGCTTGAGCGTGGCCGATGCCTTCCTGAGCAACCAGCCGATCGTGGAGACCCGCAATCGGGATGGAATCGCGGACCCGATCCAGGCAGGAACGGGAAGCCTGTACGACGGCCCCATGGTGACCCTGGTGAACGGGGGCACAGCCAGCGCCAGTGAAATTCTGGCGGGAGCGCTTCAGGACGATGGACGGTCACCACTGCTCGGCGGCCGCACCTTCGGCAAGGGCCTGATCCAGACGCTCACCCATCTCAGTGACGGCAGCGGCCTGGCGGTGACCGTGGCGGGTTATGTGACCCCGAGTGGGCGCGACATCCAGGGGCAGGGGATCGAACCCGAGCGGCTTCTCGATCAACCGGAACCGCTCAATCCAGGCGGAGATGGCGACCGCTGGCTGCTCGACGCCGAACGGTTCATGGAATCGCTGCTGGATCGGGAGACCACGACCCAATCCCTCAGCGAAGCTCCGGCTGATCCGGATGCAGAGCTTGCAGCCCTCGAAGCCGGCTGATGCGATGGGCAGCCGAACCTTCCATGACCCACTCCATCGCAGCATTCGCCTCGATGGCGACCAGCCGGCCGAGGCCATGGTGCTGGCCCTGGTGGACAGCCGCCCGTTTCAACGCCTGCGGCGCATCCGTCAGCTCGGGCCGGCCTTCCTCACCTTCCATGGCGCCGAATCCAGCCGCTTCACCCATTCGCTTGGGGTCTTTCACCTCGCCCGCCAGGCCCTTGAGCGGCTGATCCGACGTGATCCAAGCCTGGAGGCGCAACGCGCGGTGCTCTATGCCTCGGCCCTCCTGCACGATCTCGGCCATGGCCCCCTCAGCCACACCGGGGAGGAGATGTTTGGCCTGCGCCATGAGACCTGGTCGGCGCGACTGGTGCGCGACCACCCGGAGATGCGCAACATCCTCGATGGAGTGGGGCACGGAACCGCTGAAGCGGTGGCCGATCTCCTGCTCCATGGCCGGGCCGAACGACCGGTGATCAAGGCGCTGGTGAGCAGCCAACTCGACTGCGATCGCCTCGATTACCTTCTCCGCGACAGCTACAGCACCGGCACCCGCTACGGCCAACTCGATCTGGAACGGATCCTCTCCGCCCTCACCCTGGCGCCCGATGGTGCGCTGGCGATCCACCCCAAAGGCCTAATGGCCGTGGAGCACTACCTGGTGGTGCGCAATCTGATGTATCGCAGCGTGTACAACCACCGCCTGAACGTGGTGTGCAACTGGCTGCTAGAGCAACTGATCCGCACCGCGCGCCAGCTCGGGCCGGAACGGGTATGGAGCGACAGCACCATGGCCCGCTGGCTCTGGGATCCCCAGGCGTTGGATCTCGACAGCTTCGAAGCCAACGACGACCTGCGCACCGGGTATCACCTGCTGCGCTGGAGCGAGGAGGCTCCGCCACCCCTGGCGGAGCTCTGCCAGCGATTTCTGCATCGCCGGCTGCTCAAGGCGATGCCGGTGAATCAGCTCGCCGCCGGAGCGCAGTTGGAATTGCTCGCCCTGGCGCGACAACTGGCGGAGCAGGAGGGCCTGGATCCGGCGCTGACCTGCGGACTGCGCCATCAGCAGCTGCGTGGTTACCACCCTTACCAGGGCGGGCTGCGTCTCTGGGACGGCCATCACCTCCAAGCACTGGAGCAGTGTTCAGCTCTGGTGAACAGCCTCTCCACCCCCGAGGAAACGGCCTGGTTGATCCATCCCGGCAGCATCAGCCAAGCGCTGAACAAGGCGATGCTCAGCGTTGATTCAGGCCCCACGCCCCCAGCACCCCGGCGACAGCCATGAACCAAAGGGGCGAAATACGCGTGCGCAACATGAGCACACACACAATCGCCGACACCAGAACACCGCCAATGTTGTTGTCTGCCGTGCGGAGAATTTTGAGGCCAACGGAAAAGAGAATTCCGAGGGTGACCGGGCCCATCCCACGCTCAAAGGCCACCCTCCAGGGTGAATGCGAAAACCGTTTCCAGCCCAGACAGGCCACGATCATCACCAGGGTGGAGGGCAAGAGCAGGGCTGTTTCAGCCGTGTAGGCCGACACAAGCTCCCAGGGCAGACCCTCGCCAAGGGCGGAACTCATGCCGATCAAGCCGGCGATCATGGAACTGGGGCCTGGCGCCGCCTCGGCAAGCGCATAAATGTCGGCAAATTGGTTGTTGGTGAGCCAACAGAATCGCTCCACACTGAGGTGGTGATACGCGGCCAGCAGCGTGTTGCCGCCACCGAGGGAAAAGAGAGATAGGGAAAGAAATTGCCAGGCCATGCGCAGCAGCTCAGCGATCGGGGCATCCGGCCTCGGCGCGCAGGCCAACCAATGGAAGCTCCCCTCCAGGGTCATGATCATGGAGCCGGATCTCCCTGCTGTTGGTGTCGCGGCCAATACCAGGCCATGGCCAAAGGTCCAAGAACGAGAACCACAGGAATGAGATGAAAGCGGAATCCTGACAACGCCACGAAGGTGACCAGCGCCAGCAGCAAAGCCATCCGGTCGCGCCAATACTCATGGAGGATCTTGAAACCCATGGAGAGAGCCATCCCAGCAGCGGCTGCCACCACACCAGCCAGCACCCTGTCGACAGCGGGGATGGTGTGAAACCGAAAGTAAAGCAAACCGACTGTTGTCAACAGCGTAAAGGGCACCAACAACAGCCCCGCCAAGGCAGCCACGGCACCGGGTAACCCCCGGAAGGCTGTGCCGATATACACCGCCATATTGACCTGATTAGGACCAGGAAACAGACGCGCAACCGTGAGACCTGTGATGAACGCCTCGTTGGTCATCCACTGGCGCTGCTCCACCACGATGCGCTGACTCCAGGCCGACAAGCCGCCTCCGAAAGACGACAAGGCCACCTGCATCATGCCGATGAAGAGCTGACGGAGCGTGGGCCTCGCTTGAGAGTCAGGCAAAAGCCCGGATGGATCACTCATGAACAAACTCGGGGTCAGGAATCAATTCGCCATCATCATGAGCGGCCGGATCGAGAGGATCGGGCGCCTCATAGGCATGCGCCTGATCCCAGTCAGCCTCAAAAATACGCTTCAGGCGCATCAACACATCCTCAGCATCACTGCCAACACCCAACTCGCGCCGTACATCAAATGCACTGCGATCCAGATTCATGGAACCGGTCTGGGCATAGCGGCCATCAACGATGATGAGTTTGGCGTGCAACTTGAGATGCTTCTGCCGGCGAATCTTCACGCCTGCATTTTCCATAATCCGTAGCGAGGCGAAGGTGTCATAGATATCCCAGTCACTGATTCCATGCTTACCTCCACACAACACCCGCACCTTCACCCCACGCTTACGCGCCTGAATAATTCGCTCGAGGATAACAGCGTCAACAAATTTTGGATGTTGAATATCAAGGGTGTGACGAGCTTCGTCAATCAACCGCGCAATTTGCGTGCGACTGTATTCGTTACTCCAAAACAAACCAACGGTTAAGTCTGGCTCGAAATCACGATCTTCCCAATCAGCCTCAAATCCGGCGATCACCTGCTCTACAACCTCAGTAGCAAAACTGACAATCCCATAATCACGCGTCTGCGTGAAATACTTATTGGACAAATTGAAGGTCGAGATCAAAACCTCCTTGCGATCGATCACCATTGATTTTTCATGGGTCACCGGGAATCGATCGCTGGTCCAGGCCACATCGACACCAGCCGCCTTCAGCCGCTCAAAGGCAGGATCATTCCAACGCGTTCCCCCTGAGGTATGGGGATTCAACATCACGCACACGCGAACACCGCGAGCATGGGCATCATCCAGCGCCTGCAGAACCTCAGGAGACTCCAGCTTGAACTGCTTGAGCAGCAACTCACGCTGCGCCAGAGCAATCAAACCGAGAACCGCTTCCGCCCCATCATTCGGCATCACAATCAGCCGTTGATGAGGGTGCCTGACATCACAAGCCAGGCCTTCGAGCATCGTCATGAGAGGCAACGGCCGCACGACGAGGTGCGCCGACGTTGTTGAACAAGAACCCTTCCATTCTCTTCGGCGCGAGCCTCAACGACAAGATCAGCTCTAGCTTTGCCCCATGCACGCGCTCGATGCCCAATCACCGGTTCCCGCTCCCGCCCAGCGCCACCCGGTGCTGACGCTGCCCAGTCAGCGCACGCTCCACTGGCGCGAGGTCCTGCCTGCCGCCCTCTCAGGGCTTCCGCCTGGGCCGGTGGATCTGGTCTGCGCCGACTGGGCCTTGAGCGGACGTGAGCTCCTGGAACTGCTGGGCGAACTCGAAGCAGCGGGTCACCCGATCCGTTGCCTGGAGGCTCAGAGCATCGACACGGTGGTGAGCGGCCACGCCCTCGGCCTTCCCACACGCTGGATCGAGCCACCGGATCAAGCGCCCTCAGACCAGCCAGATCAAGACCAGCCCCATGACATGGCCCAGCCCGATGACAGCCTCCGCCTCCATCGCGGCACCCTGCGGTCCGGTGATCACCTCACCGCCCAGGGGCACCTGCTGGTGCTGGGGGATGTCAATCCAGGCGCCAGGGTGAGCGCCGGCGGCGACGTGCTCGTGTGGGGACGCCTGCGTGGCAGTGCTCACGCGGGCGTTCACGGCCATGAAGGGGCACGGATCGTGGCCTTACAACTCAGACCGTTGCAGCTGCGCATCGCCGACACCGTGGCGCGCGGTCCTGAGGACCGCCCCCAGCCCGGACTGGCCGAACAGGCCCGACTCGAAGCGGGAGAAATTGTGATTGAAGCGGCAGATGCTCAGATGCCCAGACCACCTCTAGGCTGACGCGACTTCCCGGGAGCCCGTGGCGTCTATCTCGCGAACGATCCTGATCTGCTCCGGCAAAGGAGGTGTGGGTAAAACCACGCTCACCGCCAACCTCGGCATCGCCCTGGCACGCCAGGGTCAGAAGACCGTGGTGCTCGATGCCGATTTCGGCCTCCGCAACCTCGATCTGCTTCTCGGCCTGGAAAACCGGATCGTGTACACAGCCCAGGAGGTGCTCGCCAAAAGCTGCCGGCTCGACCAGGCGCTGGTGAAGCACAAGCAGGAACCGAACCTGGCCCTCCTGCCGGCGGGGAATCCGCGCATGCTCGAGTGGCTCAAGCCCGAAGACATGCAATCGATCGTGGGCATGCTGGCGAAGCAGTTCGACACCGTGCTGATCGACTGCCCTGCCGGGATCGAAGACGGGTTCAAGAATGCGGCCGCCGCCGCCCGGGAAGCGATCGTGATCACCACACCGGAGGTCTCGGCCGTCCGTGACGCTGATCGGGTGATCGGCCTGCTCAACACCCAGGGGCTCAGCCCCGTGCAGCTGGTGCTCAACCGAGTTCGGCCAAAAATGATGGCCAATCAGGAGATGCTCGCGGTCGATGACGTCACCGATATCCTCGCCCTGCCCCTGCTCGGCCTGGTGCTGGAAGACGAGCAGGTGATCGTGAGCACCAATCGCGGCGAGCCGCTCACCCTCAGTGCGAGCCAGTCTCCGGCCGCTCGCGCTTACAGCAACATCGCCCGCCGACTCCAGGGTGAGGATGTCCCCCTGATCGACCCCGCCAAGGAAGGCCGCGGCCTGCGGGCCAAGGTCCGGCGCCTGATGCAAAAGAAGATCTTCTGACCCGATGACCCTGCGCGACATCCTCGACAAGCTGCTCGGCCGCCAACCGGCCAGCGCCACCACCGCCAGGGAGCGTCTGCAGCTGGTGCTGGCCCATGACCGCACGGATCTCAGTCCTGAACTGCTCGAGCAGATGCGTCGGGAGATTCTGGAGGTGGTGGCCAAGTATGTGGAGATCGACCTGGACCACGGCGATGTGAGCCTGGAAACCGAAGACCGGGTGACCGCCCTGGTCGCCAATCTGCCCATCCGCCGACCACTGGCAGTGACCGAACGGAGCAGCGACAGGAGCGGGGAATCCTTCGATTAGTCGCCAAGGACGCCTTGCCATCCCATCGCCTCACCCCCACCGAACAGACCATCCTCAATCTGCTCAGCCAAGGGCTCAGCAACCGGGCCATCGCTTCACGTCAGGTGGTGAGCGTCCGCACGGTGGAGTCTCACATCAGCCATGCGCTGGAGAAAACAGGCTGTCGCTCCCGGCTGGAATTGGTGCTCTGGCGGCTCGGCCGGAGCCAGGACGCGGGCACTGAACCGACCGTTACACTGCCGCTATCGCCGGCTTAGCTCAGCGGTAGAGCAGCGCTTTTGTAAAGCGAAGGCCATCGGTTCAAATCCGTTAGCCGGCTTCAGGCCATCCTCAAGCACCCTGTCAGCGTTCTTCGCCAGGGCGACCCGCCAACAGCCACACCCCGATCAGGGCCAGCAACCAGGGGAGCCACTGGAGGTTGAGCACGGAGGTGCCAAGGCGCATCACCGGCTCCAGGGGCCACTGGGCCAGGGCCTGGAGCAACACCACCAGGGCGATCAACCAGAGCATGGAGGCTGAAGCAGCAGACCTTTCGGCATCACAGCGCCTTGGCGCAGCAACTGCCACCGGCCCGGCCCAAGCCAGGCCAGGACCGTGCTGGCCTGGCCAGATGGCTCCGGCCAGGGCAAGGGGCCCAGCAGGGGGAGCGAAGGAAAACACTGCGTCGCTTCCCGGGCTGACTGAGCTGCCGGCTCGCCGGAGCGGTTGATGCTGGTGGTCGCCAGAGGACCACTGAGGCTCAACAGGTGCCGGGTGGGCGCACAATCGGGAATGCGCAGCCCCAGGGTGGCCGCCCCCGGGTGGAGGTGCTGAACGGTCGGGCCGGAGGCGGGCAACACCAGCGTGAGCGCCCCGGGCCAGTGGGCCGAAGCCAAGGCGGCCGCCTCCCCACGCACCTCGGGCGCCACATGGGCCAGCAGGCTCTCGGGTTCGGCCCCCATCAGGATGAGGGGCTTGCGGAGGGGGCGTCGCTTGAGCTGCCAAATCTGCCGGGCATGCTCCGGCAGAGACGCCAGAGCCGGCAGGGTGTCGGTGGGGAGCATGGCAGCCCCTCCCATCCGCAGCTGGTGGAGCAGAGCGTTGGAGTCGGTGGCGAGGGGCGAAGCGGCTGTCATCGCCTCAGCATGGCTGACGCGCACACACGAAGCGGCGCACACCCTGCCAATCTGTTTCAGCCTTCAGGTGGTCCAGGCCGGCGGCAGCGCAGAGGTCCAGCACCGCCGCGCTCTGATCGTGGTGATGCTCGATCAGGAGCCAACCGCCCGGCGCCAGGGCCTCGGGAGCCCCCGCAACGATCAGGCGCGTCGCCGCCAGGCCATCCGCGCCGCCATCCAGAGCGAGCCGAGGCTCATGCTCACGCACCACAGGGTCGAGCTGATCGACCACCGCACTGGGAATGTAAGGGGGATTGCTGAGCACCAGCTGCAACAGCCCCCACCAGGGCCTCAGGGGCTGCCACCAATCACCGCTGTGAAGGGTGCAGCGTGCTGAAACCCCATGCCGTTCAAGATTCAGGCGCGCCAGCGCCAGGGCCGCTTCGCTGCAGTCGACGGCATGCCCACTGGCCTGGGGAAAGGCACGGGCCAGGGCGACGGCCAGGGCGCCAGAGCCCGTTCCCAGATCCGCCCAGCGCAGCAACGGCTGAGGGGAGGCACCGGGTTGCGCCGCCCGCCAGCGCTCCAGGGCCAGATCCACCAGAGATTCCGTCTCCTGCCTGGGGATCAGCGCAGCGGCCGATACCGTGAGCTCAAGATCGCGCCAAGGGCAGCGACCCACCAGGTGCTGGAGCGGTTCATGCTGCAGGCGATGACGCTGCCAGAGCGAAGCGAGCTCGGAGAGCTCGCAGGCGAGCCGCACCCGACGGGCCGCCGGATCGAGATGCAAGGCCTGCAGATCGGCCCAACGCAAGCCACCGGCCAGATCGAGCAACCAATCAAGATCCACAGCACGCCCGCCTGTGGCCAGCTGGGCCCGGCGCCAGGCCAGAAGCTCGTTCCCGCTCAGCTCCACTAAGGTCATGGGCTGAACCTAGACAAGCCGCCATCGCATCCCGGCTTCCGCCTGCACCAGCCCCTGCAATTCGAGCTGCAAGAGCTGCTCGGCAAGCACCCCGGTGGGGCGACCCAGATCCCGAGCCAGACGATCGAGGCCGGCTCCCTCTTCCAGAAGCCGCAACAGCGGCGCATCCTGCACCTGGGGGACAGGGCTGCCACCACCCCCGCAGGCTGCAGCAGCCTGAGCCCCATCAGCGCAGGGGCCGGGCCCGAGGGCGGTGAGAAACGACGCGATCGAGAGCAAAGGGCAGGCGCCACTCGTGAGCAAGCGATTGCTGCCGCAGGACGACTGACGCAGGGCATCCCCAGGCACCACCCAGAGCGACCGCTCCATCGCGAGGGCGATCTCGGCTGAAATCAGCGCGCCGCTTCCCTCCGGGCATTCCACCACCACCACCCAGTCGGCAAGCGCGACCAGAAGCCGATTTCGCAGGGCAAAGCTGGCCCGACTCACCCTGGCCTCGGGCCCATGCTCACTGAGAAGCAGCCCCTGGCTCGCCACGGCCGCCTGCAGCCTTTCATGCTCAGGCGGATAAACCCGCGTGAGGGGCGTACCCACCACGCCAACCGGAGCACCGCCTGCCTTCAGGCAGCCTTGATGGGCCGCCGCATCCACCCCCTCAGCCAGGCCGCTGACCACGGGCCAACCCGCCCGTGCCAGCGCTTCGCCGAGAGCTTCCGCCATGCGCAGGCCATGGCTGGAGGGCCGGCGGGTGCCGACGATCGCGACCGCCTGCCGCGCAGACACCGTCGGCAGCAGAGCGGCATCGCCGCGCCAGTGCAACAGCTTCGGCGGCCGCTTCAGATCCTCCAGGGCCAGGGGCCAGTTGGCATCACCGGGAATCAGAACGCTGTCAGGAGCCAGCACGGCCGGGCTGTCGCCCCAGCGGCGGCGATAGGCATCGACCGTCTGCGTCAGGGAATCTGGCCACCGCAAGGCACGTTGCAGCCGTGGCAAGGGCCAAGACCAAAGCCCAGCCAGGCCGGCTGGATCCTGCATCGCCAGCGACTGCAACGCCGACAGGCGAACGGCCCCCAGACCAGGACAGCGACTCCAGAGCCACCACCAATCACGCGCCTCCAAACCCTTCTCTCTAGTTCATGCGTATTACTCTCTCATGCGGACGGGCCCCGCTGCAGGCGCTCCAGCGCCTCCTGCAAGGCCGGCGGAGCCTGGCGGAGCACGGTGCGCCGCGCCCCCTCCAGCCGCACCAGCACCAGCTCGACCCTGGCCATCGCCGCCACCTGTCCATCCTCACGACACCACCGACTCGCCCAGGGCCAGCGCACGCCCCGACGCTGCAGCGCCCAGCTGTCCAGATCCACCTGCTCGCCATGGTGCAGGGCCTGGCGATAGTCCAGCTCCAGGCGCACCACCGGCATCTCCAGCCCCTCAGCGGCGAGGCGGTCATAGGGCAGGCCCACGGCAGCCAGGGCCTCCACCCGCGCTTCCTCCAGCCAGGCCACATAGGCCCCGTGCCACATCACGCCACCATGATCAGTGTGTTGGGGCAGCACCCGCTTCCGCCAGCACCAGGGGGGCGTCGTAACGCTCTCAATCACCATGTTTCTGACCCGGTTCATCGGCCATAGGCTGCTGCAAAGGCCGCTGCACTGCCGTGTTCAACAACCTGCTGATCGCCGACTCCGGCAAGGGGCACGTCGAGGAGATGGTGAGGATGCTCCGCGACCTGCCCGGGTTCCGCTCAGCGCGCATCAACCTGCTGCATGTGGTGCCGGAACAGGACAAATCCGGATCAGACGAGCACTGGAGTGCTGCAGCGGCGCTGTTGTCTCAGGCCGCCGAGCGCCTGGGCCTCGATCGCAGCGAGGTCAACGCGATCATCCGCTCCGGCGATGCCAAGCAGACCGTGCTCAAGGTCGCCGATGAACTCAATGCTGACCTGATCGTGATGGGGTCCCGCGGACTGGGACGTCTGCAGTCGATCCTGGCCAACAGCACCAGTCAGTACGTCTTCCAGCTCTCGACCCGCCCGATGCTGCTCGTGCGCGACGACCTTTACGTCCGTCATGTGAACAGGCTGCTGGTCACCGTGGATGGCACCGGCGTGGGGGACGACGCCCTGCGACTGGCCTGCGAGATGGTGCGCGACATTCCTGGAGGTCAACTGACCGGTGTGCATGTCGCCCGTCAGGACGTGACCCCGACCAGGGGGGCAGCAAGCAAGAGTGACAGCCTGCTGAATGCGGCGGTGCAGCGGGCCAGGAGCTTCGGCGTCACGTTGACACCCCTGCACATCACCGCGAATGACGTGGGGCGCGGTGTCTGCCAAGCCGTCAAGGAGGTGAATGCCGATCTGGTGGTGATCGCCTCACAGGATCGCCGCCCCCTCGTGGCTCGAGGCCTGGTGGATCTCGACAAACTGCTGGGAGGCTCGGTGAGCGACTACATCCGCGTGCATGCTCCGGCGCCCGTCCTGTTGGTCCGGGAGCCGGAGCGTTCCTGAGGGGGGACCGATCCCTTCAGGCCCAGGGGCAATCAGCTCTGCCGGCTGTTGGTCTGGATGAACAGGATGATCAGGAAGACCGTCGGAACCAGCACAAACAGAAGGCTGGCAACAAAACCGAGATCGTTGGTTTCCATGACCGCTGAAAGATTCCACCGGAACGTATCACCGTTCGGCCGGCAAGCCGGCGGCTACGTCAGTCCTCGTCACCGGGCGTAGCAGCTTCATCGAGCGATGCGCTCACCTCCTCGTCGTCAGAGGAGGCCTCTGGCTCCTGCGTGACCGGCCAGGCGGTGGGCCCCGCCGGCAACGGCGTCGCCTGTGCAGCGGCCAACCGGGCCGCAGCATCAGCCAGGCCCGCCTGCGGGCGCGTCATGATCAACACCGACCCTTCCACCAGGGTCTGGCAAGCCAGCCGCCAGGACTGGGGTCGCCGGCGCAACTTGGCCTCCTCCACAGCCGTGCGGGGCGAAAGGGCCCCCAGCGCTCCCCCTTCCTGCACATCCACAAAGCAGGTGATGCACTGTCCGCAGCCGCCGCAATTGCCCAGCTGACCTTTGAGCCCGTAGAGAGCGATCCCTTCCCGCAACGCCACGTCGCGCAGGTTTTCGCCTGGGTAACACTCCACGTCGCGACCTTCTCGAACAAATCGGATCACCGGCATGGCGACTTAGGCAGCTGCCTCACCATTGTGAATCGAGGGATTTCGATTTGTAACCTCCCTTCAGGGGCCCTTTCGAGCAGCCAGGTCAAGACAATCCGTGCGGCTGGCACGGCCGAGAGAGCGCATGTGCAGACATTGCAGCTCGCGACAGCGTCCCCCGTCCCACCGACCACACCCCTTACGATCGCGAAGTCTGGCTGCATCAGCAGCTTCGTTCCCCCGAACCTGACCCATGGGATTGCCCTGGTATCGGGTGCACACCGTCGTCATCAACGACCCCGGCCGACTTCTGGCCGTGCACCTCATGCACACCGCCCTCGTTGCCGGCTGGGCCGGCTCGATGGCCCTTTATGAACTCGCCATTTTCGACCCCTCGGATCCCGTCCTGAATCCGATGTGGCGTCAGGGCATGTTCGTCATGCCCTTCATGGCCCGACTCGGCGTCACCGGCAGCTGGGGAGGCTGGAGCATCACCGGAGAAACCGGTGTGGATCCTGGCTTCTGGAGCTTTGAAGGTGTCGCAGCGGCTCACATCGTGTTTAGTGGCCTGCTGATGCTTGCCGCCATCTGGCACTGGACCTACTGGGACCTGGAGATCTGGCAGGACCCACGCACCGGCGAGCCGGCCCTTGACCTTCCCAAAATCTTCGGCATCCACCTGCTCCTGGCCGGCCTCGGTTGCTTCGGCTTCGGCGCCTTCCACCTCACCGGTGTGTTCGGTCCTGGCATGTGGGTCTCCGATCCCTATGGCTTGACCGGCCACCTCGAGGCGGTTCAACCGGCCTGGGGGCCAGAAGGTTTCAACCCCTTCAACCCCGGTGGCATCGTCGCTCACCACATCGCAGCTGGCATCGTCGGCATCATTGCCGGCATTTTTCACATCACCACCCGCCCGCCCGAGCGTCTCTACAAGGCGCTTCGGATGGGCAACATTGAAACGGTTCTGGCCAGTGCCATTGCCGCTGTGTTCTTCGCAGCCTTCATCGTGGCAGGCACGATGTGGTATGGCTCCGCAGCAACACCTGTCGAGCTGTTCGGCCCCACCCGTTACCAGTGGGATCAGAGCTACTTCAAAACGGAAATCAACCGTCGCGTCCAGACGGCGATGGATCAGGGTGCCACGGCTCAGGAAGCCTTCGCAGCCATCCCCGAAAAGCTCGCTTTCTATGACTACGTCGGCAACAGCCCTGCCAAAGGTGGCCTGTTCCGCGTCGGTCCGATGGTGAATGGTGATGGCCTGCCCACCGGATGGCTGGGGCATATCGCCTTCACCGATAAGGATGGTCGCGATCTCCAGGTGCGTCGTCTGCCCAACTTCTTCGAGAACTTCCCTGTGGTTCTGGAAGACAGCGATGGCATCGTTCGCGCTGACATCCCCTTCCGTCGCGCTGAAGCCAAGTATTCCTTCGAGCAGCAGGGCGTGACTGCCAAGGTGTTCGGTGGGGCTCTCGATGGCCAAACCTTCACGGATCCTGCCGATGTGAAGCGTCTGGCCCGTAAGGCCCAGCTTGGTGAAGCGTTCGAGTTCGACCGCGAGACCTACCACTCCGACGGCACTTTCCGCAGCTCGCCACGGGGC
Organism: Synechococcus sp. RS9909; assembly: GCF_014279595.1. Lineage (NCBI taxonomy): Bacteria > Bacillati > Cyanobacteriota > Cyanophyceae > Synechococcales > Synechococcaceae > Synechococcus > Synechococcus sp. RS9909. Next base: position 589,648 of record NZ_CP047943.1, on the reverse strand, counting down.
TGGTTCACCTTCGGCCATGCCACCTTCGCCCTGCTCTTCTTCTTCGGGCACATTTGGCACGGCGCTCGGACCCTGTATCGCGATGTGTTTGCCGGGATCGATCCGGATCTCGGCGAACAGGTGGAGTTCGGTCTGTTCCAGAAACTGGGCGACCGTTCCACCCGTCGCCTTCCCGAGGGCTACGTGCCCCCGGCCGGTTCCACCCTCAGCTGATCGCCCTCCGGAGACTCCCCGATGGAAAGCTTCGCTTACATCCTCATCCTCACCCTGGCGATTGCCACGCTCTTCTTCGCGATCGCCTTCCGCGATCCTCCCAAGATCGGCAAGTGATCCACAGAGTTCCTGCTTCAAGCCCCACCAATCGGTGGGGCTTTTTTGTTGTGATTCCAGCTCTGGACACGGTGTCTACAATCGGCTCACAACCTTGAACTGGGAGTTGCCCGGGCGTGCAGTGCCCTTCCTGCCAAAACACAGACAGCCGGGTGCTCGAGTCCCGCGCTGCCGACGGCGGCAGAAGCGTGCGGCGGCGGCGTGAGTGTCTCAACTGTGAGTTCCGCTTCACCACCTACGAACGGGTGGAAACCATGCCAATCACCGTGCTCAAGCGCAATGGCAGCCGGGAAAGCTTCAGTCGCAGCAAATTGCTTCACGGTCTCAGCCGGGCCTGCGAAAAAACCGGTCTGACCGCCTCCCGACTGGAGACGATCGTGGACGATCTCGAACTTGCCCTGCAACAGCGCAACGGACGGGAGGTGAGCAGCCAGGAGATCGGTGAAATGGTGCTCAATCAGCTCAAGGAGCTCAGCGAAGTGGCCTATGTGCGCTTCGCCTCCGTGTACCGGCAGTTCCGAGGCGTCAACGATTTCGTGAAGACCCTCGAAGGCATGAACGACTCGGCCACCCCCCTGGCAGCGGTCTGAAACTACTCTCCACGGTTCATCCGAGTCGATCTGACAGAATGACGGATTCGATCGTTGTGGTCGGCGGGCCACCACGTCATTCCTTCGCACTGTCTCCGGGCAGACCGCCATCGCTCCATGTCTGTTTCCTCCACCGACCAGGTTCAGGACCACGCTGTCGAATCAGCTGCAACCGTCACCGATGCCGCCGAGCCAGTCGCTGCTCAGGCTGAGGTGCTGACTGCCGATGAAGCCTTCGACGAGAACGACCTGAGCATTCCGGAGGATGTGCCCACGGCCGACGACCCCAGCAGCCGGGCGAGCAGCCGCGATCTGGATAACGCCGGCTTCACCCTCGACGAGTTTGCGGCGCTTCTCAGCAAGTACGACTACAACTTCAAGCCTGGCGACATCGTCAACGGCACCGTGTTCGCCCTGGAATCGAAGGGGGCCATGATCGACATCGGCGCCAAGACCGCCGCCTTCATGCCGATGCAGGAGGTGTCGATCAACCGGGTGGAAGGCCTGAGCGACGTGCTTCAGCCCGGTGAGGTGCGCGAGTTCTTCATCATGAGTGAGGAGAACGAAGACGGGCAGCTTGCTCTCTCGATCCGCCGCATCGAGTACCAGCGGGCCTGGGAGCGGGTGCGTCAGCTGCAGAAAGAAGATGCCACCATCTACAGCGAAGTGTTTGCCACCAACCGCGGTGGTGCCCTGGTGCGGGTGGAGGGCCTGCGCGGCTTCATCCCCGGCAGTCACATCAGTACCCGCAAGCCCAAGGAAGAGCTGGTCGCCGATTTCCTGCCGCTCAAGTTCCTGGAAGTCGACGAGGAGCGCAACCGTCTGGTGCTCAGCCATCGCCGCGCCCTGGTGGAACGCAAGATGAATCGCCTGGAGGTGGGCGAAGTGGTGATCGGCACCGTCCGCGGCATCAAGCCCTACGGCGCCTTCATCGACATCGGTGGCGTCAGCGGTCTGCTGCACATCTCCGAAATCAGCCACGAGCACATCGAAACGCCGCACTCGGTGCTCAATGTGAATGATCAGATGAAGGTGATGATCATCGACCTCGATGCCGAACGGGGGCGGATTTCTCTCTCCACCAAGGCACTCGAACCGGAGCCGGGCGACATGCTCACCGATCCCCAGAAGGTGTTCGAGAAGGCCGAGGAGATGGCAGCCCGCTACAAGCAGATGCTGCTGGAGCAGGCCGAGGAAGGCGACGATGGCTACGGCATGATGGGCTGACCAACGGCCCAGCCTTCCATTCATGGCCCGGTTGCTGCTCAACGGCATCACCCTGGCCGACGTTGACGGGGTGCTGTTCGACAAGGACGGCACCCTGTCCCATAGCGAACCCCATCTGATCGGCCTTGGTCGTCAGCGACTGCAAGCTGCTGCCACGGTGTTCCGCCAGGCCGGTCACACCGCCAGCGTTTGCGAGCACCTGGTGGATCAACTGCAACGGCTCTATGGCATTAGTGCCGCCGGGGTCTCCCCCACGGGCCTGCTGGCGGTGGCGTCGCGCCAGCACAACCTCATCGCCACGGCTGCCACCGCTGCCCAGCAGGAACCCTCCTGGCCCCAGGCCTGGCGACTGGCCGAGGTCTGCTTTCAGCTCGCTGATCAGGCCCTCGCCGAGCAGCCCAGCCCGCTGCTGCCAGAGGCCGATCGCATCCTCCACGCCTTGCAGGCTGCGGGCGTTCGCAGTGCGGTGATCAGCAACGATTCGCGCCAGGGAATCGAGCGGTTTCTGGTTAACCATGGGCTCCACGCGCTGGTGAGCGCCATCTGGAGCGCCGACGACACTCCCTGCAAGCCGGATCCCGCCGCGGTGCATCGCCTCTGTGAGCAGATGCAGCTTGACCACCGGCGTTGTGCCCTGATCGGCGACGCTGATTCCGATCTGCACATGGCCCGGGAGGCCGGCGTGGCGGTGACTCTCGGCTACGTGGCTGGATGGCAGCAACCACCACGCCTCACCGGCCACCACCATCTGATTCAACACTGGCGCGAGCTCCAGGTGGAGTGTTTGACGTGAAAACACTTCCCCCTACAGTCGCCGCAGCGACAGCAACCCATGAGCCGTTACGTCTTCACCTCCGAATCCGTCACCGAAGGCCATCCCGACAAGATCTGTGATCAGGTCAGCGATGCCGTGCTCGATGCGCTGCTCGCCCAGGACAGTGCCAGCCGGGTGGCCTGCGAAACCGTGGTCAACACCGGTCTCTGCATGATCACGGGTGAAGTCACCTCCAAGGCTCAGGTGGATTTCATTCATCTGGTGCGGGATGTGATCCGCGACATCGGCTACAGCGGTGCCCGGGCCGGCGGTTTCGATGCCAACAGCTGCGCGGTGCTGGTGGCCCTCGATCAGCAGTCACCCGACATTGCCCAGGGTGTGAACGAGGCCGATGATCACGCCGGTGATCCCCTCGACAAGGTGGGGGCCGGCGATCAGGGCATCATGTTCGGCTACGCCTGCGACGAAACGCCGGAGCTGATGCCGCTGCCGATCAGCCTCGCCCACCGGCTCTCGCGTCGCCTGGCCGAAGTGCGCCACAACGGCAGCCTTGAGTACCTGCTGCCGGATGGCAAGACGCAGGTGAGCGTCGTGTATGAGAACGACAAGCCCGTGGCGATCGACACGATCCTGATCTCCACCCAGCACACCGCCGAGGTGGCCGGCATGAGTGGTGAGCAGGAGGTGCGCCAGAAAATCAGCGACGATCTCTGGACCCATGTGGTGGAACCGGCGACAGCCGACCTCCCCCTGCGCCCCAGCAAAGACAGCACCCGCTATCTGGTCAATCCCACCGGGAAGTTTGTGGTGGGAGGTCCCCAGGGGGATGCGGGTCTGACCGGTCGCAAGATCATCGTCGACACCTACGGCGGCTATGCCCGCCATGGCGGTGGTGCCTTCTCCGGCAAAGATCCCACCAAGGTGGATCGCTCGGCGGCCTATGCCGCCCGCTATGTCGCCAAATGCCTGGTGGCCGCCGGTCTGGCCAAACGGGCTGAAGTGCAGCTGAGCTACGCCATCGGCGTCGCCAAGCCGGTGTCGATTCTTGTCGATGCCTTCGGCACCGGCAAGGTGTCGAACGCCGAGCTCACCGAACTGGTGAATCAGCACTTCGATCTGCGCCCCGGCGCCATCATCGAACAGTTCAAGCTCCGGGAGATGCCGGCATTGAACGGAGGCCGTTTTTATCGCGACACCGCGGCCTATGGCCACTTCGGTCGCCCCGACCTCAAGCTTCCCTGGGAGGATGTGGCGGACAAAGCCGCCACCCTCCTGCAGGCAGAAGCCTCCCGGCTGCAACAAGGCAGCAGCCTCTGATTGCCACCAGTGCCACCCGACACCACCGTGCTCGGCATCGATCTGGGCACCAGTGGTGTTCGGGTGGCCGTTCTCAGTGTGGAGGGTGAGCTCGTCCACAGCGAAGCCACCCCCTATCCAGGCGATTTCACCAATCCCCTCGCCTGGCGTCAGGCCTGCTCTGACCTGATCCAGGCCATCCCACAGCATCGGCGCGCCGGCCTGGCCGCGATCGCCGTCGATGGCACATCGGGAACGCTGCTCGCCTGCCGCCGGGATGGCACCCCCTTAGGGCCTGCGCTCTCTTATCAGCAGAGCTGCCCGGAGCAGGTGGAGACGCTCCGCCGCCTGATCGCACCGGAGCATCCTGCCGGAAGCGCCAGTGGCAGCCTGGCCCGGGCCCTGCGGCTGCTGGACAGCCACCACGACTCTCACCTGCTGCTGCGCCATCAGGCCGATTGGATCACCGGATGGCTGCTCCAACACTGGCGCTTCGGCGAAGAAGGCAACAACCTGCGCTTGGGTTGGGATCTGCAGCGCAGCAGCTGGCCTGCGACCTTCCACGACCAGGCCTGGGCTGAGGCCCTGCCTGAGATTGAGGCCAGTGGGAGCATTCTTGGCCCCATCGCACCGCCAATCGCCCGTGCCCTGGGCTGTCCTGAGTCGGTGCAGGTGGTGGCCGGCACCACCGACGCCAATGCAGCGGTGTTGACCGCCAACCCAGCCGTCGATGAGGGCATCACCGTTCTCGGCAGCACCATCGTGCTCAAGCGGTTCGTGGACGCCCCCCTCAACGCCCCGGGAGTGACCAATCATCGGGTCGGCGGGCGCTGGCTCTGCGGAGGAGCGTCCAATGCCGGCGGCGCCGTGCTGCGATCACTGTTCGGCGCCATCGACCTCGCCGCCCTGAGCCGACAGATCGATCCCAACCAGGGCAGTGGGCTGGAGTTTCGTCCACTGCCGGGCCGGGGGGAACGCTTTCCGGTGGATGATCCGACTCTGGAGCCGGTGCTCACGCCGCGACCGGTGAGTGACGCCCTCTATTTGCACGGGTTGCTCGAGGGGTTGACGCGGATTGAAGCCCAGGGCTGGCAACGGCTTGGTCAACTGGGTGCCCCCGAGCCCCGTCGGCTGATCACGCTTGGGGGTGGGGCTCGCAACCCCCAGTGGCGCCGGATCCGTGAACGGATGCTGGGCCGCCCGATCCTCACCTGTCATGCCCCTCCGGCAGCGGGGGTGGCCCGACTCGCCCTACAGGCTCTGAAGCCAGGAGCAAACCGAGGTGGATCCGGGGCAGAATTCTGAGTCCCCGAGTGCTTCAGGTGCCTGCCAAACTCCGCGATGCCCTGGCCGTTGGACTGTTTCTGGTTCTGGCCGGATACGTGACCTTCAGTGGCATCCGGTTGGCTCTGCTGCTGTGGCAGCGCTTCGGTTGACGACTCCCTCTTTCCACCTCCATGGCCGCCGATCCCCTCACCCCCAGCGTCAGCGATCGCATCTGTCGCCACATGAATGCCGATCACGCCGAAGCCGTCCTCCAGTACGCCCGGCACTACGGAGGTGTCGCTGAACCGCAAGCCGCCACCATGCTCGCCGTGCGTCCGGATGCGATGGAGCTGGAGGTGGATGGGGTCAAGCTGGAGATCCGTTTTGATCACGAATTGAGCGACAGCGAGGATGCGCACCGCACCCTGGTGGCGATGCTGCGCTCCATGGCCAGCGGGGAATCCTGAAGGCAGCGTCCCCGTTGCCGTGCTCACCGCCCTGTCGTCGTGCCTCAAGACCCTGCTTCATCAGCCCAGCTGCCCCCTCTGCTCTCAACCGCTCACCGACGATCAGGACGAGCAGCGCCCCTGTGAGCCCTGCAACCGCCGCCTGGGGCTCCGCAGCCAGCTGTTGCATGGACGGGCTCCCCTGCCCTGGGTCGCCGCCGGGCTCTACAGCGGTGCACTGCGCCAGGTGCTGCTCCAACTGCGCCGCAGCCCCGACGCCAAGACCATCGCTGCGCTCTGCGCCAACCTCCGCGACCACCTGCCCAGCGATGCCCTGCTGGTGCCCATCCCCAGCTGGAAACACGCCAGTCGGGCCAATCCGCTGCCGGCCCTGCTCTGCCAGGGCCTGAACCGCCCCACCCTGGAACTGCTGCAACGCCGTCGGCCCGGCCTGGGGCAACACCACCTGAAGGCGCATCAACGCCAGAGCAATCAACAGGAGGCGTTTCACGCCGTCGCCCCCGTCGCGACGGATGTCGGACGGCCGAATGGAAGGATCTGGATCGTCGATGACATCCTCACCACCGGTGCCACAGCCGTTGCCGCCCAGGCGGCACTCACCAGGGCGAACCTGCCCGTGGCTGGCCTGGTCTGCCTGGCAAGAACACCGCGCCGAAGCGCGAGCTCGGAACGTCGTGATTTAAGATCTGGCTGTCGCGCAGACGACGCGCCGGGATAGCTCAGTTGGTAGAGCAGGCGACTGAAAATCGCCGTGTCCCCAGTTCAAATCTGGGTCCTGGCATGCCTTTTTCTCTCCCATGCCTCAGTTCGGAGAGCTCAACGACACCCGTCAGTTCAACAACGCCGACAGCTTCGCCATGGCCTTTGACGAGGCCTGGAAGCGCAGTGTCAACGTCGATGGCGATCAGGATGTGACGACCCGGCTCACTTCCGTCATGAGCAGCCTGGAGGGACATCCCTTCATGGAAAGCTCATCGGATCTGGCCCTCCAGGTGGCCGAATTCCGCCTGAGACTTCTCAATCTCTGACGTCATGTCTGCTCCTCTGAATCGTCTGGTGCGCCTGCTCTGTGGGAGCTTCACCAACGAGGCACAGGCCTTCGAGAATCCACCGCTCTACGCCCACATCAACGTGACGGTGCGCCCCTTGCCGCACCTGGAGGCGGGCATGCTCCTGCTCGAGCAGGCCTATGCCCTGGCCCCTGCCGAGCCCTACCGAATTCGCGTGCTCGAAGCGCGCCAAGTGGGGGACGCCCTGCACGTGCGCAACCACTCGCTCAGCGATGCGCAGCGCTTCTGGGGCGCCACCCTGAATCCACATCAGCTGACCGCCATCGGCAGCGACGATCTGCAGCTGCTCGAAGGATGCACCTATGTGGTGAGCCCCAAGGGGGATGGCTTCAGTGGCGAGGTGGAACCCGGCTGCCGCTGCATGGTGGAACGTAAGGGACGCACCACCTACCTGGTGAGCCAGTTCGAGATCGACGCCGCCGGCATGAGCACCATCGACCGCGGGCACGATCCGGAGACCCACGAACAGGTCTGGGGGTCACTGGCAGGTCCGTTTCAGTTCCAGCGTCTGGAAACCTATGCCGGCGAGATCCCTGCCGACTGGAATCTGGGCTGAACCAGCGAAGAGCCGATCTTGAAGTTGAGTGAATTGATGTAATGGCATTTGTCTATCCGAACAAATGCTCATCGGGCAGCCATAGGGTCCTGACCTGATCATCTGATCTCATCCGCATGGTTCTCCCCCTGCTGTCAACCCCAATCCGCACACAGAATGCCCTGGTGACACCCATCGGCAGTGTGGGTGATGAGAGCGACCGACGCTGCAACCAGGGCCTACACCCCCAGAAGGACTGCTGCGACCTGGTGATCGAACAGGCCTATCGGCAGGTGTTTTTCCACCCCCTCAAGGTCGACCGACAACCCATGCTGGAGATGAAACTGCGCGATGGAGGGATCACTGTTCGCGACTTCATGCGTGGCCTTCTCACCTCCCAACGGTTTCGCGATGGCTATCTTCACACCAACAGCAACAACCGACTGGTCGACCATCTGATCAGCAAAGCCCTGGGTCGCCAACCCCATGGCCAGGCCGAACGGATCGCCCTGTCGATCCTGATCGCCGAACAAGGTTTGAATGCCGCAGTGGATACCCTGCTGAATAGCAGCGAGTATCTCGAAGCTTTTGGGTATGACAGCGTTCCCCATCAGCGCAACCGCGTCCTGGCCGGTCGTGCGCAAGGCGAGAAACCAACGCACCAACGGCTTCCCCGCTACGCCGCCGATTGGCGTGACAGCAGCGCCAAGCGCTTCCCCGCCAATCCAGCCGGTGCCAGCGGCACGGCCGCTGCCAGCTGGACTTCAGGCCAACCACCCGCCTGGGCCCTGAGGCTCTGGCTGGGCCTTGCGGTTGTGGGTGGCCTGGAAATCGGTCGAGTGCTGCTCACCATTGCCGGCTCGATGCTCAGCACCTCCATTCAGTGAGCCAACAGCCCCTGCCGCTCTTCCGGGAACAGCTGGGGCTCATCCTCGAGGAACTCCTGTTGCTCATCAACGGGGAACGGGTCATCCCCGGAGTCGTCGGTCTCGATCCCAAGCTGATCGACGACAGAATCGCTGGGGGGAGCCACCGTGGGATCACTGTCCAGAAGACGTTCCAGACGGCTGAGGCGCTCTTCCGTTCCCGACAGCAGCTCAGCAGCCCCCTCCCAATCCCCTGAACACAAGCCAGGCGGCGTGGTGAACGCCTCCTCTAACCCCTGGAGACGGGTCTCCACGTGCATGATCCGCTCGGTGAGTGATTCACTCACCGCCGTCAACAGGCTCAATTGCTGACAGAGGCGACTCTGAAACAACTGTTGACCGTCAAGAGATTCCATCACCGCAGGGGTTGAGGGATGGCCGGATGGTATCGACGATCCAGCCATCGGCCAGCCCTGCGGCAAAACCCTCTCCTGGCATGGCTTGTAACGATTCTGAAAGGCTTCGATCGCAATCGAACTCTCTCCATAGGATCCACACCGAACATGTCTTGAGCCAGGGGCAGGTCTTTGCCTCAACCAAGCTTCGTCACCCCGTTCCAATGACTCTCGCCAACGCGTCCTATCTGGGCATCGAGCGCTACACGCAGCCCACCCAGGAAAACTGGACCAACAGTTCCGAAAACGACCGCACCGCCCTGATCCGCGCCGCCTACCAGCAGGTCTTCGGTTATCAGTACATCCTCAGCAGCGACCGTCTGGAAGGGCCCGAGTCACTGTTCCGTCGCGGCTACCTCAGCACCCGCGAATTCGTGCGACAACTGGCCAAGAGTGGTCTCTACCGCAAGCGCTTCTTCGAAAACTCCAATCCCTATCGCTTCATCGAACTGAATCACAAACACCTGCTCGGCCGCGCTCCGCAGAACAAAGCGGAGATGCTGCACCACTTCACCATCCTTCAGGAGCAGGGCTTCGAGGCTGAAATCGATTCCTACATCGACAGCGCCGACTATCAGGAACGCTTCGGTGAAGAGGTGGTGCCTTACCTGCACGGCTGGAACTACAGCGTTGGCCAGCAAGGCCTGCAGTTCTCCTACATGCTGCAACTCAGCCGCGGTGTCGCCGCCTCCATCAAGGGCGATATCTGCAAGAACCAGTCCCGCCTCAACCCCTCCGTGCACGCCGAAGCGCCGGTGCCCGTGGTGAGCCCCAATGCCAAGGGCAATGTGTTCCGCAAAGTCGGCACCGATGGCGTCACCCGTCAGGGCGTTGGTGCCGCCGAGGAAGGTCGCACCTTCCGGATCGAAATCACCGGCCTGAACAACTACCGCCTGCACAAGCGCAGCAACCGGGTTCGCTTCGTTCCCTTCAGCAAGCTGCTGGATGTGCAGCGCCAGATCCAGCGTGAAGGCGGCCGGATCGCCAGCATCACCACCGTGAACTGACGTTCTCGGATCAGCCGTTCCTTGCTTCCCCAAACACCATGAAAGTTTCCGCCGGCAGCCGTTCCTCCACCTTCGCCTCCAGCCGTCAGGTGACCTTCAAGGTCACCGGCATCGCCAACAACGACTTCATCCGCACGGCCGACACCGTGATGCAGGTGCCCTTCACGCGCATGAACGAAACCATGCGCATGATTCAACGCATGGGTGGCCGCATTGAAGACGTCAGCGTCAGCGGCGGCGATCTGGGAGACCAGCGAGGCGGCGAGGCCGCTGCCGCCAAGCCTGCACGTCGTACCCGCAGGAAGGCTGACGACTGAGCTGATCTCTCCCCCGAGGCCCGGCCAACCGACCCGATCACGCCCCCTTCCACCAGGGGGCTTTTTGATGGGAGACAGGGGTCACGAACACACGCAATCGTCACAGGCAAATCGAAGCTGTGGCAATGGATTTCGAGCCGGGAATGACCTTTTGTTAAAAGCCTCGCACCCCGCTCTCATCTTCTTGAAGAATGGCCTTGCGAAGGAGAACAGCTGCCACAAGCGACTCGTTCCCCGCTCGAGATCCCAGGACCCACCCGCGGCTCTCTCCCCCAACCACTCCCGACCCTTCGTCGAGACCAGGAGCTTTTCTCAATGTTCGACGCCTTCACCAAGGTTGTTGCCCAGGCTGACGCCCGTGGCGAATTCATCAACGCCGGCCAGATCGATGCTCTGGCTGCCATGGTTGCTGACAGCAACAAGCGCATGGATGCTGTGAACCGCATCACCTCCAACGCTTCTTCCATCGTCACCAACGCCGCTCGCGAACTCTTCGCCCAGCAGCCCGCCCTGATCGCCCCCGGGGGGAACGCTTACACCCACCGCCGCATGGCTGCCTGCCTGCGCGACATGGAGATCATCCTCCGCTACGTCACCTACGCCGCCTTCACCGGCGATGCTTCCGTGCTGGAAGACCGTTGCCTCAACGGCCTGCGTGAGACCTACCTGGCCCTGGGCGTCCCCGGCGCTTCCGTCGCTGAAGGCGTTCGCAAGATGAAGGACGCTGCTATCTCCATCGCCAACGACAAGAACGGCATCACCGCTGGTGACTGCTCCGCTCTGATGTCTGAAATCGGCACCTACTTCGATCGCGCTGCCGCTGCTGTCGCCTGATCCGGCTCCAGCTCTCACGATTTCCGACCAGAACACCCTCGTCTTTTCCAACCATGAAGACCCCCCTCACCGAAGCCGTCGCCGCCGCTGATTCCCAGGGCCGCTTCCTCTCCAACACCGAAATCAACGCTGCTTTCGGTCGTTTCGAGCGCGCCGCCAACGCTCTGGCTGCTGCCAAGGCCCTCACCGCCAACGCTGATTCCCTCGTGAACGGCGCTGCTCAGGCTGTCTACAACAAGTTCCCCTACACCACCCAGATGCAGGGCAACAACTACGCAGCTGACGCTCGTGGCAAAGAGAAGTGCGCCCGTGACATCGGCTACTACCTCCGCATGGTCACCTACTGCCTCGTGGCTGGTGGCACCGGCCCCATGGATGAGTACCTGATCGCCGGTCTCGACGAGATCAACCGCGCTTTCGAACTCTCCCCCTCCTGGTACGTCGAAGCCCTCAACTACATCAAGGCCAACCACGGCGTCTCCGGCGACGCTGGCGTCATCGCCAACAACTACATCGACTACGCCATCAACGCTCTCGTCTGATCGCGTTCTCGCTTCTTCTCATCGCCCCCTCCAACGAGGGGGCTTTTTTGTTGCCGTCCTTTCTCCTTGACCCGGCACAGACAAGCAGCTCTGGCAGGCTCGAGATCCCAGGACCCACCCGCGGCTCTCTCCCCCAACCACTCCCGACCCTTCGTCGAGACCAGGAGCTTTTCTCAATGTTCGACGCCTTCACCAAGGTTGTTGCCCAGGCTGACGCCCGTGGCGAATTCATCAACGCCGGCCAGATCGATGCTCTGGCTGCCATGGTTGCTGACAGCAACAAGCGCATGGATGCTGTGAACCGCATCACCTCCAACGCTTCTTCCATCGTCACCAACGCCGCTCGCGAACTCTTCGCCCAGCAGCCCGCCCTGATCGCCCCCGGGGGGAACGCTTACACCCACCGCCGCATGGCTGCCTGCCTGCGCGACATGGAGATCATCCTCCGCTACGTCACCTACGCCGCCTTCACCGGCGATGCTTCCGTGCTGGAAGACCGTTGCCTCAACGGCCTGCGTGAGACCTACCTGGCCCTGGGCGTTCCCGGCGCTTCCGTCGCTGAAGGCGTTCGCAAGATGAAGGACGCTGCTATCTCCATCGCCAACGACAAGAACGGCATCACCGCTGGTGACTGCTCCGCTCTGATGTCTGAAATCGGCACCTACTTCGACCGCGCTGCCGCTGCTGTCGCCTGATCCGGCTCCAGCTCTCACGATTTCCGACCAGAACACCCTCGTCTTTTCCAACCATGAAGACCCCCCTCACCGAAGCCGTCGCCGCCGCTGATTCCCAGGGCCGCTTCCTCTCCAACACCGAAATCAACGCTGCTTTCGGTCGTTTCGAGCGCGCCGCCAACGCTCTGGCTGCTGCCAAGGCCCTCACCGCCAACGCTGATTCCCTCGTGAACGGCGCTGCTCAGGCTGTCTACAACAAGTTCCCCTACACCACCCAGATGCAGGGCAACAACTACGCAGCTGACGCTCGTGGCAAAGAGAAGTGCGCCCGTGACATCGGCTACTACCTCCGCATGGTCACCTACTGCCTCGTGGCTGGTGGCACCGGCCCCATGGATGAGTACCTGATCGCCGGTCTCGACGAGATCAACCGCGCTTTCGAACTCTCCCCCTCCTGGTACGTCGAAGCCCTCAACTACATCAAGGCCAACCACGGCGTCTCCGGCGACGCTGGCGTCATCGCCAACAACTACATCGACTACGCCATCAACGCTCTCGTCTGATCGCGTTCTCGCTTCTTCTCATCGCCCCCTCCAACGAGGGGGCTTTTTTGTTGCCGTCCTTTCTCCTTGACCCGGCACAGACAAGCAGCTCTGGCAGGATCGTGCCCAGTCCATGCAGTCCGGCCCATGCAGGAGCCCGGCCCCAGCCCCAACGACGGAGGCCCGAGTGCCGAAGGTGCGCCGATCAACGAAGCCGAAGCGATCGCGCGTCTGAGGCAGACCGACGATCCCTCTGCTCAGTACTACGCGGCGTGGTGGCTTGGCCGCATGCGCAGTGAGCACCCCGAGGCCGTGCCGTTGCTTTGTCAGGCCCTGCGGCAACGTCAGCCCCGCCAACCTGATGCTGGCGTCGAAGCCAATGCCGTGGCCCGCAATGCCGCCCGCGCCCTCGGTCTGTTGCGGGCAGAGGCGGCCATTACCGATCTGCTCGCCACCCTGGACGACGAAGACCATGGCCTGCGGGAGGTGGCCGCCCGCGCCCTGGGTGAGATCGGCGCCCGCGAGGCCGTGCCGGCACTCTGCCGCCGACTGGAGAGCGGACCGACGGTGGCCGGAGCGCCTGCACCCGGCTCCCCCCGGCTGCAGGAACCCTGCGAAGCCCTGTTGGAGGCCCTGGGGGAGATCGGCGACAACACCACCGAGGTGCTCGCCGTGGTGACCCCATTCACCGGCCATGAACGCCCCCTCATCCGTAGCGCCGCCTGCCGTGCGCTGCTGCAGCTCAGCGGCGATCCCCACTGGGCCCAGCCCCTGATCGACCTGCTGCGCCATCCCCAGCTTCAGGTGCGCCGCGCCGCCCTGATGGACCTGGGCGCCGTCGGCTGGCGTCCGGCGCTGCCGGCAATCGAGGCGACCCTGGCCGAAAACAGCCTCAAACTGATCGCCCTGCGCGGGCTGGCCGAACACCCCCGCAGCCCGATGGGGGAACCCCCCACAGCCGCTGCGGACATCGCCCTGCTGGATGCCATGGATGCTCTGCTGTGACCCTTGACCCCTCCCATGTGATGCGCCCCCCATCACCGTCACTCGATTCCGCCATCGCTGATCTGGAGCAGTCCAGCAGCAGCGAAGGGCTGATCGTGGCCACGCGGCGACTGGCCGCGTTGCAGCACCCCGGGGCCGCCGAATCACTCATGCAGGTGCTGGCCTTCAACAACCCCGGTGCCGCCCTGGCCGCGGTGGATGGACTGGTGGCCATCGGCCCCGATGCGGTGCCCACGATTCTCAACAACCTGGATGGGCGGAACTACGGCGCGCGGGCCTGGGCGGTGCGAGCCTTGGCGGGTTTGGCTGATGAACGCGGCCTTGAGGTGCTGGTGGACGCCCTGCTGCATGATGTGGGCCCCAGCGTGCGTCGCGCCGCCGCCCGCGGTCTCGGTGATCTGGTGCTGAATCCCGAACCGGATCGGGCCGCCAATCAACTTAATCTCTGCATCCGAAGCCTCGAGGAAGGCAGCGAGGATGGTGAATGGGTGGTGCGTTATGCCGTGGTGGTGGGCCTGGAACGCCGGCACGGCCCGGTTCCGGAGCAAGCCGCCTCAAGCCTGAGGAGAATTCCTGCCGTGCTTCAGCGGCTGGCTGAGCCAGAGGCTGAGGAAATTGCCGTCGTGCGGCAACGGTCTTGGCTGGCGCTGCAACGCCTCCCCATCCCTTCGCAACCATGACCGTCGCTCCCGTGCCACCGCAGCGCCTGCTGTTTGTTTGTCTCGGCAACATCTGCCGCTCACCGGCGGCGGAAGGGGTGTTTCTCCACCTCGTGAAGCAGCGTGATCTGGGCGACCACTTTCTGGTGGATTCGGCCGGCACCGGCGGCTGGCATGTGGGCCGTCCGGCCGATCAACGCATGCAAGCCGCTGCGAAGCGACGCGGCATTGACCTGCCCAGCCGGGCGAGGCAGCTGGATCTCGGTGATCTGGAGCAGTTTGATCTGATCCTCACCATGGATGCCGACAACCTGTTGGCGGTGCAGAACCTGGCTCGCGAAGCGGGCGAACGGGCCACGGCCCAGGTGCGGCCCATGCTCAGTTATGCCCGTCGCCATCAGGTCAGCGAGGTGCCGGATCCTTATTACGGCGGTGAGGACGGGTTCGAGCAAGTGCTCGATCTGCTCGAGGATGCCTGTGAGGGTCTGTTGGAGGAGCTCAGCCGTCGGGCGTAGGCCAGACCTCCTCGGCCACCCGGAAGCGGAACAGATCCACCAGCGCTTCGATCACGTCGTCGATGCTCATGCCATCGGTGATCAGCTCGGTGGCATCCTCGGCCTGCACCAACGGCGCCACTGCGCGGCTGCTATCGAGTCGATCCCGCTCAAGGATCTGGGCCTCCAGTTCAGCCAACGCCGGCACGGCATGGCCGCGCGCCTCCAGATCCGCAGCCCGGCGCCGGGCGCGCTCCTGTGGTGAGGCGGTGAGAAACACCTTCAGCTCGGCGTCGGGGAACACCGCGGTTCCGATGTCGCGCCCTTCAGCCACCAGTCCCCCCCGTTCGCCGAGGCGCTGTTGCTGCCTGGTGAGCAGGGCGCGCACACAAGGATGGGCCGCCACCAGAGACACCGAAGCGGTGACCTGCGGATCGCGGATGGCCTCGGTGACATCGCGACCATTCACCCGCACCCGCTGCACACCCTGCTGCAGGGGATCCAGTTCCAGCTCCAGCCCCTCAAGCAGAGGGCGCACCGCCGTCCCATCGCCAGGGTTCACCCCTTGGGATTGCACCCACCAGGTCACCGCCCGATACATGGCGCCGGTGTCGAGATACAGCAGCCCCAGACGCTCGGCAAAGGCCCGGGTCACCGTGCTCTTGCCGGCACCTGCCGGGCCGTCGATGGCAACGATGGGCGAACGGGTCATCAGAAAGGTGTGATCAATCAAACGGGTTCGGCCGCAACGCACGGCCGCCGCCAGCAGACGCAAGGGCTGATCGGAGCGGGTCGGCTGCAGACGGATCGGATCCACTACCTCTACATACTCGACGGTCAGATCCGCCGCTTCCAACGCGATGCGGATCGCCCCAGGATCCACCAGCTGCCGCCCCCCACGCACGCCCTGGGCAGTGCTGCTGAGCAGTGAAGGAAGCCGTGTGGCCCGTTCCCGTTCCGCTGGGGTGAGATAACGATTGCGCGAGCTGCAGGCCAGTCCATCGGCATCGCGCTGCGTCGGACAACCAAAGATGCGCACAGGCAGGCCGAGGCTCTTCACGAGCTGGCGCAGGATCATCAGCTGCTGCCAATCCTTCTCGCCGAGCACCAGCCCCTGCGGCCGGCACAAGGCCAGCATTCGGCAGACCACGGTGGCGACGCCATCGAAATGACCAGGACGCCCCGGCCCACAGAGATGGGCCTGGAGGGATGCAGGCACCTGAACCCCGAAAGCCTCTGCCACACCACCCGGGTAAATCTGTCCGTCATCTGGACACCACACGGCTGCGGCGCCAGCGGAGGCCGCCAGGTGCACATCCGCCTCGACATCGCGTGGGTAGTCCACGAAGTCTTCGCCCGGGCCGAACTGAAGAGGGTTCACATACACGCTGACCAGCACATCCACCGGGCCAGACCCGACCTGTCCAGCCCTTTCAATCAGGTGAGCGTGGCCCTGATGGAGTGCCCCCATCGTGGGCACGAAATGCACGGAGCGTCCGGTTGCCGATCGCCAGGAGGTCAGCTCCGCCAGCGTTCGGAGAACGGGAAGGCTCAGCGGAGCACCTCAAGCTTGACCTTGGCGACACCACTGGCCACGAGTCCGAGCTGAGTGGCGGCGCCATGGGCCAGGTCGATCACCCGCGCACCATGAAACGGGCCACGATCATTGATTCGCACCACAGTCGAACGACCGTTCCACAGGTTGGTGACGCGAACCCTCGTGCCAAAGGGCAAGGTGCGATGCGCGGCGGTGAGAGTGCCGGGCCGGAACACCTCCCCACTGGCGGTGCGGTTCCCGAAAAAGCCGGGGCCATACCAACTGGCCTCTCCAGTGCTCACGGACACCACCGCCGGTGCGGAGGGCTTGGGAGGCTCGGCCTTGACCGGAGCGGCAACTGGTTCAGCCGCAGGCTGTGATTCCGAGGAGAGTGATTCCGAAGACAGTGGCTCCGAAGGCACTGACTCTGCGGGCAGCGCCTCAGCCTCGATGGCTGAATTCAGCGCCAGATCCACAGACTCACGCACCGACTCAGGCTCGAGCTCGCGTGCCAACACAGGCAACACAACCGCACCTGCTGTGGTGAGGCCTGCAACAACAAGGGGAATGAACGGTGAACGCATGCCAGTCGGTTGACGCCTGCTGTGGAACCACGCAGTCCGGGAAGGATTCCGCGGCGACAACCTGAGCACTCAAAGGTCGAGCTGACGGTAAGGAGCTTCCCCACAGCGGGGCACCCCGGAGCCCAAGCCACGCCCCGGGCCTGATCTGGAGAGCCGATCGACCAGATGACCAGCGGTGACAGGGGATTGCGACGACACCAGCGCGACAAATGCATGAGCTGGGCTTATGCAGCCCACAATCCCGGCTGATCACTGGAGTGGACGTTGGCCCAGCTGGACCCAGCCACTGGGCGTGCGCGATGAGGCGAGAGGATCAGGGACAACTGCCGTGGGCCCGGCGCCCGCAACCGAATCGATGGACTACAAGAGCGCTGGTGTGGACGTCGAGGCCGGACGGGCCTTCGTCGACAGGATTCGCTCCAGCGTGGAAGCCACCTTCCGGCCGGAGGTGATCGGTGGCCTCGGTGGTTTCGGGGGGGTGATCCGGTTGCCGGCCGGGATGCGTCGCCCACTGCTGGTGTCTGGCACGGATGGGGTCGGCACCAAGCTGGAGCTGGCGCAGGACCATGCCGGCCATCACAACGTGGGCATCGACCTGGTGGCGATGTGCGTGAACGACGTGATCACCTGCGGAGCCGCGCCACTCTTTTTTCTCGATTACATGGCCACCGGCGCCCTCAGCCCCGACTGCATGGCCACGGTGGTGGAGGGAATCGCCGAAGGCTGCCGCCGCAGCGGCTGCGCCCTTCTGGGAGGTGAAACCGCCGAAATGCCGGGGTTTTATCCCGCCGGCCGCTACGACCTCGCTGGCTTCTGCGTGGCCGTGGTGGAAGAAGACGCCATGATCGACGGGCGCACAGTCGCGGTCGGCGACAGGATCGTGGGCATCGCCAGCAGCGGTGTACACAGCAATGGCTTCAGCCTGGTGCGCCGGGTGCTCCAACACAGTGGCGCCGATGCCTCAACCCGGTTCGGCGCCGACAACCGCCCCCTGATCGAGGCGTTGCTCACCCCCACCACCCTGTATGGCGAACTGGTGAGCAACCTGCTGCGGGAAGGCGTGGCCATCCACGGCATGGCCCACATCACCGGCGGCGGACTCCCCGAAAACCTGCCCAGGGGCCTGCCCGCCGGGTGCCAGGCCAGGGTGAATCACGCCAGCTGGCCTCGGCCCGAGCTGTTCCAGTGGCTGCAGGAGCACGGAGCAATCCCGGAGCGGGACCTCTGGCACACCTTCAACCTGGGCATTGGCTATTGCGTGGTTCTTCCTGAAGCCGATGTCGAACGGGCCATCGCCATCAGCGAGCGGCAGGGCCTCCCCGCCTGGCTGATCGGCGAGATCGTGCCGGCCGCCCCCCAAGCCAGGGAACCGGTGCTGGGGCTCCCGGCGTAATGCGTCAGACTTCAACATCCTCCGTAATCCAGGACACACCCAGTCCTGAGATCCCTACCCTTGTCACAAGCGGATCGATCCGGTTGTCGATCGCGGTGCCGTCACATTCCCTTACCAAGTCATGCCTTTCGATCAACCCCAGCGGATCACTCGACGCCGCTCGTCAGCGGGTCCTGTGCCCCCCCGGCGTCCCGTCGGCCAAGCCCACGAACGCTCCACCCTGCATCGCCACGGTCCTCGCCCCACCTATCTGGCCCTCAAGGATCACGGCAAGGTGTTCGTGGCCGATATCCCCCATCTCTCCGATGGACAGCTCACCCAGATCGGCAAGGAAGCTGAGGAAGTGCTTGGCAGCCTCGAGCGCCGCATCGGCGAACTGGAGAGCGATCTCTCCCTCGATGCGGGGGATCGCGACACCCTGATCAAAGCCTGCACCAAACGGGACGTCACCCACCGATTCCTCCGGGCGATTCACGACGAGCAGGAGCAACGCCGCAACAATCCGGCCATCCGCGGTGCGGCATCGGAATCCCTACCCCGCACGTTTCTGGAAATCGCCCGGCACCGTCTGTCCGGCGCCACCTTTGATTCCCTGCTCCAGGAAGCGCTCGCGGCTTGTGAACAATCGATCCCTGCCGAGGCGCCGCCTGCACCGGAGCCGTCGTCCGCCACCAACGTGGTGCCACTCCAACCGGTGCTCGCCAGTCTGCCGGTGGTGGTGAGCCCCGACCCCGAGGAGCCCGCCGATCAGGCGCTCTGAAACGGGTTGGCGGGCATGCGAACCGGGCAGGTGAGGGCGAGCTCATCCAGGCTGGCGCGCTCCTGATCGCTCAGCTGCCAGGTCAACGCCGCAGCCACGTCGCTGGCCTGGTCCGGGCGACGGACACCGGGCAAGGGCATCGCGCCGTGGGAACGGCACCAATTGAGGGCCACCTGCGCCTGGCTGACCCCATGGGCCACCGCGATCGCGGCCAGGCCTTGCCGCAGTGCCTCGCTACCTGGAAGGAGGCGACGAAACAAGCCCTGGCGGAGGCGCGTGCAAGCCGGAACCGCTGCTCCCGGCGGCAACGTCAGCACTCCGAGTGCCAGAGGGCTGTAGGCCAGCAGGGCAATGCCGAGCTCCCGACACACCGCCGCCAGACCGTCAGCGGCGATCGGCTCCGGAGCCAGCAACGACATCTGCACCTGCACGCTGCTGATGCGGACGCCGCGGCGCTGCAGACAGGCATGAATCTGCCGCAGACGCCGCGGCCCCACATTGGAGAGTCCCAGTTCCGCCACCTGACCCGCCTCCACCAGATCGGCGAGCCCCTCCAGCAGCGGCCCCTCCTGCCAGGGGGCATAGCGGGCCGTGCTCCAGTGCAACTGCACCCGATCGCAATGCCCCCGCAAACGCTCACGGCTGGCCTGAAACGCCCGCGCAAAGCCGCGACGCCCGAGGCGCCAGGGGAAGGGAGCCAGTTTGGTGGCCACGGTGAGGCGGGAGCGTTCCGCAACAGACAGACCATCCAGCCCCTGACCCAGCAAGAACTCGCTGCGACCATTGAGGCGGCCGGTGCCATAGGAATCGGCCGTATCCACCAGCGACAGCCCTGACGCGATGGCCACCTGAAGGGTCTCCACCAGCAAAGGGTCATCCCGGTCTGGCTGGTAGCCCCAGAGCAATTGATTCCCCCAGGCCCAGGTCCCGAAACCGATTCCCGTCACCCCAGCCACCGCCGCTGAACGCCATGATCGCCTTCTGTGCTGTGATCGCCATCGACGCGGAACCCGCCATGACCTCCGACGCCCCGCCCACCACCGCCAACCCAGGTGCGGCTGGCCACCCGGAGGATCGCCAGGACGATCGCGGCGCCAACGCGACCATCCTCTGCCGGCACTGCCGCCGCACGGCGGAGAATGGACTTCGTTGCCTTGGCATGTGCGTCGCCGACAGTGACTATTGATCGGCTGCTGCCCCTGCTCGTTCTCGCCATCAGCCTGATCGCACCCGGCACCGCTGCGGCCCAACCCTTATCAGCGGTGGGTCGGTTCAAAACATTCAGCTCAAACTGTCGCTACACCCTCTCCGAAGGACACGAGGGGCCCTGCGGCCTGGTGGAGCTGACCCGCCGCGGCCCCGCCGTGCTGAGCCTCCGCTTCACTGGCTCCGGCCCGGACGACAGCGCCAACCACCAGCTCACCTTTGTGGTGATCGGCCCCGCCAAGACCATCCCACTGCACTGCGAAGGCGGGCGCTGTCAGCTGAGCGCAAGCGAGTGGCGCGGGGAGGTCTCCAGTGCGTCGGAAGGACGGGTCGATCCGATCGGTTTGGCCATGGGGGTGCCGCAGGCCTGGCCTGTGCAGGGCAGCTGCCAGATCCAGCGAGGCCAGCTGCAATGCGAAGCCCAGCTCCAGGACGGTGCCATGCTGCGCGGTGTGGCCGCGCTCTGATCGAGGGCAGAGCGGCGGCGATGCATCTGACAGGATTCAGCGGGCTCAATCCGGAGACCCGCCTGTCCTTCCCTTTTGCCCAGGCCCGCGGTGCAGCAACGATCGTTCCTCAGCCCACCGACAGAGAAAGCTATTGATGCAATCGGACGAAAGGCGGCACCCAGATTCGAACTGGGGATAAAGGATTTGCAATCCTCTGCCTTACCACTTGGCCATGCCGCCATCGGGGGAGCCGCGCTCCCATCAGCGGATCGTATCAGTGTGGGCGCGGGGATCCCTGCGGGCAGCGGCTCCCTGTTGGTGCTGAGCAACGGCCATGGCGAAGACCTGATCGCCCTGCGCATCCTCGAAGCTCTGCATCGCCTCTGCCCAGGCCTGAGGCTGCGGGTTCTGCCGATGGTGGGCACCGGGGCCACCTTCACAGCCGCCGAGCAAGCGGGTTGGATCGAGCGGGTGGGTCCGCCTGCGGCGCTGCCGAGCGGCGGCTTCAGCAATCAGAGCCTGCGGGGCTTGCTGGCTGATCTCAGCTCCGGGCTGGCCCTGCTGAGCTGGCGCCAATGGCGCTGCCTGCGTCGAGAGCGAAAGCGCGTGGATGCGGTGCTGGCCGTGGGAGATCTGCTGCCCTTGCTGATGGCCTGGGGGGCGGGACGCCCCTTCGGATTCGTGGGAACACCGAAAAGCGACTACACCTGGCGCAGCGGCCCCGGGCGTTCCCCCAGCGACCGCTACCACCGCCTCAAGGGCAGTGAATGGGATCCATGGGAATGGCTCCTGATGCGCAGCCGCCGTTGCCGTCTGGTGGCGACGCGCGACCGGATCACGGCCCGAGGCCTGCAGCGGCATCGCGTCAGGGCCGAGGCCCCCGGCAATCCAATGATGGATGGCTTCCGTTCGACGCCTGTGCCGGCAGCCCTGGAGCGTTGTCGGCGCATTCTGCTGCTCTGCGGTAGCCGGATGCCGGAAGCGCTCCGCAATGCCGAACGGCTGCTCCAAGCCCTGGAGGGCTGGCAGAGCCCGGTGCCGATTGCCCTGCTGATGGCCACGGGATCCCAACCGGAACAACAACCCCTGGCCTCGCTGCTCACCCGCCTCGGCTACCGCCCCTGCCCTCCTCCCGCCGACGCCCTGGGAGCCAGCGCCTGCTGGGTGAACGGGGTGCAGTTGCTGCTGCTGGGGCGGGGGCGCTTTCAGGACTGGGCCAGCTGGGCCGAAGTGGGTCTGGCCACCGCAGGCACGGCCACCGAGCAACTGGTGGGGCTGGGCGTGCCAAGCCTCTCGCTGCCGGGACCCGGTCCCCAGTTCACCCGCGCCTTCGCCACACGGCAGAGCCGACTGCTCGGAGGCGCGGTGCGGTCATGCCGGAACGCGGCCGACCTGCGCCAACACCTGGCCGCTCTCCTGGAGAGCGCACGCCTGCGAGAGGCGCTGGGCCGCATCGGCCGGCAGCGCATGGGACCTCCCGGCGGCAGCGCCGCCCTCGCCCAACGGATCCAGCAACAACTGATCACGGATACTGAACGTTCTCCGTCAGCACGCCATGGCCGCGATTCAGGACCATGACTATCTCCGGCTCTGCGCTGAAATAGCCAGCTGCTTGAGCATCAGTCAGGCCTCGGCACGGCGAAGGGTGGAACTCGCTGCCGCCCGCGATGGCGTGAGGGATCTGGAGGCGCGCAAAGCGATGGCCAGGCAACTGCTGGCCGAAGCACAGAACGCTCGCGACACCCCAGAGGAAGCGGATGGCTCCGGGCTCGATGCCCTGCTGGTGGCGAGCCCGGAAGACGAGCATTTCATGCTCGAAGACTGACCACTCGCTGCTCGACTCAGTGCTCGAAGGTCTGTGCGAAGCGCAGACGATCCAGCTCCGACATCACAGGAATGCAACGGAAACAGCGCTGGGCGAGCTCCCAGCGACCCTCCCGACGCAGCATCACCTCCAGTCGCTCCCGCGCTGGCAACAGATAACGCGCATCGTTGGCGGCATAGGCCAGCTGGGCCTCACTGAGCTCCTCCACCCGGCCCCAGTCGCTGCTCTGGGCCTGCTTGTCGAGCTCAACGCCCACTAACTCGAGCACCACCTCCTTGAGACCGTGCTTGGGGCTGTAGGTGCGGGCCAGTCGCGACGCCACCTTGGTGCAGAAGATCGGATCAACGGCAATCCCCAACCCACTGGCGAGGGCCGCCACATCAAAACGGGCGAAATGGAACACCTTCTCCACCGCCGCGGCTTCCATCAGAGCCTTCAGGCGAGGCGCCTCGCACTGACCAAGACCGATGCGCACACACGACACGTTGTCGTCGCCATCGCAGAGTTGCACCAGACAGAGGCGATCCCGACCGTGGACCAGGCCCATCGCTTCGGTGTCAACCGCCAGGCGGCTGGCCTTGGCATAGCGATCGGCCCAGGCGGCATCCAGATCGCCATCAAACACGGCGAAATCCCTGGGTTCGGTGCTGTCAGCCATGGGGTGCGCGGAGAGAGACGCTGGATCACGCCACTCTGACGCGCTCGGTGGCACGGCTTTCCGCCACACCCTTGAAAATCAGAGTGAGATCGGGTTAGAGCAGAATGAGACGAATGATCCGCGTCGTCGTGCAGACCCAACGCAAAGCCTCCCGCGCCTGCCTGGCCGATATCGAGCATTACTTTCACCAGCCACCGCCGCGCTTCCTCGACCTAGAACTGGCGGTGTGCTGGGTGCTCGACTGCCTCCTCCGCCAGGACAGCTACCCCTCAGGGCTGCTGCAGCGTCTCCAGCACGAACACCCGGAACTGCGACTCTCGGAAACGGTGCTGCACCAGGCCCTCGCCTTTCTCGACGGTCAGGGCATGCTCGGCCACTACAGCAAACGCTGCCCGAGCCGCGGACGCCCCCGCAGCATGCTCCACCTGCAACATGAAGCGCGCGAACCGGCGGAGCGCTTGATGACGCAATGGCGTCGTTGGCTGATCGACCATCTCGCCGAAAGCGACCGGCCCGTGGCGCACTAGAACGGAACGATCCAGCGCGGTTCCATCGGCGGATGCCCTCCTTCCAGATCTCCACCCTGCTGTTGACCCTGCTGCTGGCCATCGGTCTGGTGTTTTTCCTCAGGGCTGCCAGCAAAGACCGCACCACAGTGGTGGATGTGCAATCACCGCGGCCGGCCCTGGAGGTGCTCGAAGGCCTGAGCCAATGGCTGGAGCAACGCGGCTGGGTGCAGCGAGGCGTCGATGCCGAACGCCAGGTGTTGCGGTATCAGGCCACGGTGGCAGCCAGTGCGCCGCTCGCCCTGCTGCTCTCCCTCCTGGGCACGATCGGTGCCGGTTGCCTGGGCCTGGTGCTGCGCCAGCTCCAGCCGGGCCTGGGCTGGTGGCCCCTGTTGCTCGCCCTGCTCGGTCCGCTCGCGGGGCTCCTCTATCGACGCCGGGCGCTGCGGCAGGAGGGTCTGGAGATCCGGCTGATGAGCTCCAACGAGAGCGGCGGCAGCACGATCCGGTTGCGGGCCCATCGCGATGAACTGATTGCCCTGGAACTGGACCTGGCCGGTCCGCTCGAGCTGGCCAGCGACGGCTCCCTGCTGTCGTCGCCGATCTGACACCCCATGGTGCGCCATGACCTGAGTCTGGCCCTGGCCGCTGGCCTTGTCGCCCTGGCCAGCCTCGGTTTGTCGACGGCAGCCCGTGCGCCGGGAAGTCCCGACACCGACGTGCTCACCGGTGAACAGGTGGCGCTTCGCACCCACTGGAGAGGCACCAGGCCGCTTCCGACCGATGTGCCCATCCTGGTGATGGCAGGCCATGCCGACTCCCAGGCCATCGAGGGAGCCGGCACCTCCGGCGCCACGGTGGGGCTCCACGGCGGCACACCGATGGATGCCCGCATGCGCGATGAACTGTTCTGGAATCTCAGGGTGCGCGATGCCGTCGTGGCGCTGGGGCGTGAGCGGGGCCTGAACATCCGGGCCTACACCCCGGACGCGCTCACCATCCACGATGAGAACGATCCCCGCACCAACTGGTCGGTGGGGCGTCGCCACAGCGCCGCTGGTGGATATGCCCTGGAGATTCACTTCGACGCCTACGGCCCCGACGGCTTCGGCTCCGGCCTGATCCCCGCCCTCCAGCAACCCAGCAATCGCCTCGACGAAAGCCTGGCCCTGGCGTTCGGGCGCTACCCGCGGACCTTTCGCGGCGGCCTGGGAGCACCGCGGCGAGGCATCAGCATCCTGGAGATCGGCAAGCTGGAAGGGAACCTGGAGCAGCGTCTCCGAAACCCCCAATCCCGGCAGCCGGTGATCGACACCATCGCGCGCCGCATCGTTGAGGCTCTGGCCATGGGCCTGAAGCCCCAAGCACCATCACCGCTCAGTTCAGGGCCTGATGGGGACGGCAGCGCTCGTCCAGAGACGGATCCTCCAGCCAGTTCTGGGGCCGGGTGAACAGATCCGTGAGCAGCGCTTCCCTCGACCCTTCCGGAGCGGCGTAGCCGTATTCCCATCGGGCCAGGGGCGGCAAGGACATCAGAATCGACTCGGTGCGACCGTTCGTCTGCAACCCGAAAATCGTGCCCCGATCCCACACCAGGTTGAATTCAACGTACCGACCGCGGCGGTAGAGCTGGAACTGACGCTCCCTCTCGCCATAGGGGAGGTGATGCCGTTTCTCCACGATCGGGGCATAGGCCGGCAGGAAAGCCTGCCCGCAGGCCCGCGCCAGATCATGCAAGGCGTCCCAGTCGAGGGGACGGGAGCCAATCGTTTGGGCCATGGCGGCAGCGGGCCCCTCGGGATCCTGACCCTTGTAGAGCTGGCCGTTGCCGTCTTGGTAGTCGTAAAAAATCCCTCCGATGCCGCGGGTTTCGCCGCGGTGCTTGAGGAAGAAATACTCGTCGCACCAGGGCTTGAACACCGGATAGAGATCCGGGCTCACCTGATCGCAGGCCTGTTTGTGTTGCCGATGGAAGTGGCGGGCGTCGTCAAGGAAGGGATAGAAGGGCGTGAGATCGGCACCACCGCCGAACCACCACACCGGCCCCGCCTCGAAATAGCGGTAGTTGAGGTGCACCGTGGGCACATAGGGATTGCGCGGATGCAGCACCATCGAGGTGCCGGTGGCAAACCAGGCATGCCCCTTCGCCTCGGGGCGCTGGCGCAGGATTGAGGGGGGCAACTCCTGGCCATGCACTTCAGAGAAGTTGACGCCGCCCTGCTCGAAGACGCGCCCGTCGCGCATCACCCGGGAACGCCCGCCGCCCCCTTCCGGCCGCTCCCAGCTCTCCTCCTGAAAACGACCGAGACCGTCGAGACGCTCCAGGCCTGCGCAGATTTCATCCTGAAGGTCGAGCACGAGGGCCCGGGCCCGGTCGCGGGACCCCGCAGGAGGCGTCAGAACGCTGCCGGGCTGGTGGGGTGAATGGACCATGGGCGGCATCCCGCAGGAACAGGCATGACCATTTCAGCCTGCGGGCGTTCACGACAAGAGTGCGTGAAGGTCTGTCATGAGATCTCGCCCCTAGGATCCGCGCCGGTGGTGCGGATTCATGGCGACGGCAGAGCAGGCAACAGCGGTGCTGACGGAAATCCGTGATGCGGGCAGCGGACGTTCCGCTGTGGAACTGGGCTGGATCGATCGCATCCGGGTCACATCACCCCGGGCTGTGATCCGTCTCAATCTTCCCGGCTTCGCCCAGAGCCAACGCGACAGGATCGTGCAGGAGTGCCGGGAGCGCCTGCTGGCGCTCGACGGCATCCAGGACGTGCAGATTGAAGTGGGAAACCCGCCCCAGCAGGCCGCTGGCGCCTCCGCTCAGAGCGGCGCAATCGGTCAGGCCGGCCATGGCCAGATGGCCGAGCGGCAAGCGATTCCGGGGGTCAGGCAAGTGATCGCCGTGAGCAGCGGCAAGGGCGGCGTGGGCAAAAGCACCGTGGCGGTGAACCTGGCCTGCGCCCTCGCCCGTCAGGGCCACCGGGTCGGGCTGCTTGACGCCGACATCTACGGCCCCAACGCCCCCACCATGCTCGGCGTGGCAGAGCAGACGCCCGAGGTGCGTGGCAGCGGCAGTGAGCAACGCATGACGCCGATCGAGAGCTGTGGCGTGGCCATGGTGTCGATGGGGCTGCTGATCGATCCCGACCAGCCCGTGATCTGGAGAGGACCGATGCTCAATGGCATCATCCGCCAGTTCCTCTATCAGGTGAGCTGGGGTGAGCGGGATGTGCTGGTGGTCGATCTTCCCCCCGGCACGGGCGACGCCCAGCTCTCCCTCGCCCAGGCGGTGCCGATGGCCGGCGTGATCATCGTGACCACGCCTCAGCAGGTGGCCCTGCAGGACGCCCGCCGCGGCCTGGCGATGTTCCGGCAGATGCAGATCCCCGTGCTCGGTGTGGTGGAGAACATGAGCGCCTTCATTCCGCCCGACCAACCGGAACGGCGCTATCCCTTGTTCGGCGAAGGGGGGGGACAGCAACTCGCCGATGAATTCGACAGCACACTGCTGGCCCAGATCCCGCTCGAAATGCCGGTGCTCTCCGGTGGCGATCAGGGTCGCCCGATCGTGGTGAGTCAACCCGATTCCGCCAGTGCCCAGGCATTCGTGGCTCTGGCCGATGCTGTAGCGAGTCGGCTCACCGTGTCGCACTGAGCATGGGCAGCGGCTTCCTCCAGGGCAACCGCAGACGGCGCCGCGCTGATGCCTCCGGCCTCAGCAGTCGGCGACGCCAGGGGGAGCGCCTGCTTTGGGGCATCCCCCTGACCCTGGTGGCCGTGGCGGGGCTGCTGATCGCCAGCACCCAACGCCAGGCCGCCTATGCCGACTGGTACCAACACTGGGTCACGGCGGCCTTCGGCATCGGCGTGGCGCTGCTGCTGGCGCGCATGAAGCTGGAGCGCTTGAAGCCACTGCTGGCCCCCATCTACGCGCTCACGGTGATCAGCCTGATCGCCGTGCGGGTAATCGGCACCTCCGCCCTCGGCGCTCAACGCTGGATCAGTATCGGCGGGGTGCATGTGCAGCCCTCGGAATTCGCCAAACTCGCCGCCATCCTGCTGCTGGCGGCCGTGCTTGATCGCCATCCTGTGGAACGTCCGGTCGATCTGCTCCGCCCCCTGGGCGTGATCTCCCTGCCCTGGTTGCTGGTGTTCATTCAGCCGGATCTGGGCACCTCCCTGGTCTTCGGAGCCCTGCTCCTGGTCATGCTCTATTGGTCGGGCATGCCCTTCGAATGGCTGTTGCTGTTGCTCGCGCCCCTGGGCACCGCGTTGTTGGCCGGCCTCCTGCCCTGGGCCCTGCTGCTCTGGGTGCCGCTGATGATGGCGATCGCCTTTCGCTCCCTTCCCTGGAAACGCATCGCGGCGGTGGTGGTGCTGGCGATCCAGGGGGCCGTGGCCTTCATCACCCCCTGGCTCTGGATGCATGGCCTCAAGGACTATCAGCGCGATCGGCTGGTGCTGTTCCTCGATCCCAGCAAAGACCCTCTCGGCGGTGGGTACCACCTGCTGCAAAGCACGGTTGGCATCGGCTCCGGAGGCCTGTTCGGCACGGGATTGCTGCAGGGCCAGCTCACCAAACTGCGCTTCATCCCCGAGCAGCACACCGATTTCATCTTCAGCGCCCTGGGGGAGGAGACGGGCTATCTGGGCACCGTGCTGGTGGTGGTGGGATTTGCCCTGCTCATGGCTCGGATGCTCCAGGTCGCGAACCGGGCCCGCTCCGATTTCGACTCCTTGGTGGTGGTCGGCGTCGCCACCATGCTGATGTTTCAGGTGGTGGTGAACATCTTCATGACCATCGGCCTTGGCCCGGTCACGGGCATTCCTCTTCCCTTCATGAGCTATGGGCGCTCCGCCATGGTGGTGAACTTCATCGCCCTGGGCCTTTGCCTCTCGGTGGCGCGCCGGGAGCGTCAAGGGCTGATCCGGTGAACGCACGCCCCCACCTCACCACCATCCAAGCCCTGATGGCCGAAGGGGTGCCGCCAGGCGGGGGTGATGATGCCAGCGCCCGACGGCTGTGGTGGGCGGCCCTGGAGGTTGTGCAGGACGCCCTGCTCAAGCAGCCGGACGATCGGCGGGGCGTCTGGCTCGCCGCGCCCCTTCCCGCCCTCTACGAACCGAGCCTCCTGCAAAGGATGGCCGGCTGGATCTGGACACCCCATCCCATCGGCTGGCCGCAGCTGGGCCCTGCGGCAGCAGCGGAACCGGCCGGCGGCCGTGCCCCGATCCAGCGACTGGAACAGCTCCGGCTGCAGCCGGAGGACGGCCATGACCCCCTGCTGATCGTGATCAGCCCGTCTCTGCAGGTCGCCCTGGCCCTGCACGGCCCCGAGCACCAGCGTCAACTGCTTCTGCGCAGTGACCCCAACTCCCTGGCGGCCGTGCTGGAAGGGATCGACCGACGCCTGCAGGCCGAGAACCCTGCGCAGGCGAGCGTGCTGCGTGACGCGATCCAGGGCCTGGGATCCCTGCAGAGCAGCCGCGACTTCGCGACGGTTTTCTGGCCCGCCGTGGCGGAGCGGTTGGCCCGGATGGCCCCCAGCCTCACTCTGCAGACCCTGCCCGACCACCCACCCGCGCAGAGCGCTGCACCCATCCCCGTCCCCCAGGCCGGTGCCGCGGCCGAGCTCTCCCTGCTAGAAGCGATCACCCATGAGGTGCGCACACCGCTGGCCACGATCCGCACCTTGATCCGGTCGCTACTGCGCCGCCGTGACCTGCCGGATCTCGTCACCGATCGCCTGCGCCAGATCGACAGCGAATGCACGGAACAGATCGACCGCTTCGGCCTGATTTTTCATGCAGCGGAACTGCATGCCTCCGAACTGCAGAGCAGCGAGCGCCATCGCCAGTCGAAGGACTCGGCAGGCCTGGCCCGCACCGACCTCGGCGCGATGCTGCTCCAGCTGGCACCAGCCTGGCAACAACAGCTCGAGCGGCGCGGGCTTGCCCTTCAGCTCGACATCAGCGCGGCACTCCCGGCTGTGCTCAGTGATCCCGGCCGATTGGAACCGATGCTCGGTGGCCTGATCGACCGCAGCAGTCGCAGCTTGCAACACGGCGGCAGGCTGGTGCTGCAGCTGCGAGCGGCGGGAGCACGCCTGAAGCTGCAGATCCGCGGCCACAATCCCAATCCCGATGGTGCCGGCGTCAGCGCAGCGGAGCCCAGCGCAGAACTCGGCCCCGTGCTGAGCTGGAATCCAGACACCGGCAGCCTGCAGCTCAGCCAGGGAGCCACCCGTCGCCTGCTCGCCAGCCTGGGTGGCAGGCTGACGCAACAACGGGACCGAGGCCTCACGGTGTTCTTCCCGGTGGCCGGCTCGACTCAATGTTGACGGGTGTGAAGCTTGGCTGCAGGACAGGCGATCCAACCGGAATCACGGTGCTACTTTCCAGCCGTAACGGCATGCCGATTTTTCGAGGACAGCCATGACAGCAACGGCGTTGAACGGTCAGCTCCCCCAGTTCATCGGCAGCACCGGTGGACTTCTGAACGCCGCGGAGACGGAAGAGAAGTACGCCATCACCTGGACCAGCGCCTCTGCTCAGGCTTTTGAACTGCCCACCGGTGGTGCCGCCATGATGCATGAAGGCGAAAACCTCATGTATTTCGCTCGCAAGGAGCAGTGCCTCGCCCTCGGCACCCAGCTGCGCACCAAGTTCAAGCCCCGGATCGAGGACTACAAGATCTATCGGATTTTCCCGGGTGGAGACACCGAATTCCTGCATCCCAAGGATGGTGTGTTCCCTGAGAAAGTGAATGACGGTCGCACCATGGTGGGCCACAACCCCCGACGAATCGGCGCCAATCCCGACCCTTCCACGCTCAAGTTCAGCGGACGCAACACCTTCGACGCCTGACGTCGAGCGGCGCGGTCGGCTGCGAGAATCCCTCCATGCTCAGCCCTGACCGCGCCTCCTTTTTTGAGGCCGCCGCTGCGGGAGCCACCTTCATTCCGGTGGCTCACAGCTGGCCGGCCGACCTGGAAACGCCTCTCACCACATGGTTGAAGGTGGGTGAAGGCCGACCGCCGGGTGTGCTGCTCGAATCCGTCGAAGGCGGTGTTCACCTAGGCCGATGGAGCGTGGTGGCCTGTGACCCGCTCTGGACGCTGACAGCTCGCGGCGAGGCATGCAGCCGTCGCTGGCGTGATGGAGCGGTGGAGTCTTTACAGGGCAATCCCTTCGACCTCCTGCGCAGCCAACTGAAGCCTTACCGCCCCGGCCACATCCCCGGTCTGCCACCACTGGGGCAGCTCTACGGCATCTGGGGCTATGAACTGATTCGCTGGATCGAGCCCACGGTGCCGATTCACACCCCGGCCGCAACCGATCCGCCCGATGGCCTCTGGATGCTGATGGACAGCATCCTGATCATCGACCAGGCCAAGCGTCTGATCACAGCCGTGGCCTACGGAGATCTCAGCGGCGGCAGGGGCAGTGCCTCCAGCGCCGATGAGGCCTGGGACCAGGCGATGGTGCGAATCCGCCACCTGGAGGAGCGGATGGCAGCACCTCTGCCTTCGGTCCGCCCCCTTCGCTGGCAACCCAACAGCGGGATCCCCCCCACCAGCAGCAACCGCGATCAGGACGATTTTGAGGCCGCCGTGCGCAGCGGCCGCGACCACATCGCCGCCGGCGATGTGTTCCAGCTGGTACTGAGTCAGCGACTGGAAACGACGGTGCCCCAGAAGCCCCTGGAGCTTTACCGCAGCCTGCGGATGGTGAACCCATCGCCCTACATGGCCTTCTTTGACTTCGGCGACTGGCAGTTGATCGGCTCCAGCCCGGAGGTGATGGTCAAGGCCGAACCCGATGCGGAGGGCATCCGCGCCAGCCTCAGGCCGATCGCCGGCACCCGACCCCGTGGCGACACGGACCAGGAGGATCGGGCCCTGGAGGCGGACCTGCTGGCCGATCCAAAGGAACGGGCCGAACACGTGATGCTGGTGGATCTCGGACGCAACGATCTCGGCCGGGTCTGTCGGCCCGGCAGCGTTGCCGTGAAGGACCTGATGGTGATCGAGCGCTACTCCCACGTGATGCACATCGTGAGTGAGGTGGAGGGGCGACTCGCGGACGACCACGACATCTGGGATCTGCTGATGGCCGCGTTCCCCGCCGGCACCGTCAGTGGCGCACCCAAGATCCGCGCCATGCAACTGATCCATGCGCTGGAGCCTGAGGCCCGCGGGCCCTATTCCGGGGTCTATGGCGCCGTGGACCTGGCCGGCGCACTCAACACCGCGATCACGATTCGCACCATGGTGGTGCATCCCGATCCCGCCGGGGGCTGTCGGATCCAGGTGCAGGCCGGTGCGGGCGTGGTGGCCGACTCCAGGCCGGCAGCGGAATACCAGGAAACCCTCAACAAGGCCCGGGGCATGCTCACCGCGATCGCCTGCCTCGGGGACCCCACCCCATGACCAGCCCCCTGCTGCTCAAGGGCTTTGAAGTGGAGCTGTTCACCGGCCGCAACGACGGAGAGAACGTCGGCGTCGCCGTGGAAGCCGCCCGGGACCTGGGTGATTTTGTCACCGAACCGGACCATCGCAACCTGGAATACGTCACAGCACCGGAAGCGCGCTACGAGCCGCTGGAACAGGCTCTGATCGCGCCCCGACGCCGCTTGAGGCAGTGGTTGGCCCAACGGGACCTCACCCTGCTGCCGGGCAGCACCCTCAGCCTCGGCGATCCCAACCGCTTCGAACGCTCAGATCCACAGAATGCCTATCACGACCTGATCGAAAGCCTCTACGGCACTCGGGTCGTGACCGCCAGTATCCACATCAACCTCGGCATCGCCGAGTCGGAGGCCCTGTTCCGGAGCCTGCGCCTGATCCGCTGTGAAGCCGCCCTCTGGCTGGCGATGAGTGCCAGTTCGCCCTTCCTTGGAGGGCAGGTGATGACAGCCCATTCGCAGCGCTGGCTGCAGTTCCCGCTCACGCCGCAGTGGGTGCCCCTGTTCCGCGACCAGAACCATTACGTGAGCTGGATGGAGGAGCAGATGGCCCTGGGTCAGATGCACAACGTGCGCCACCTCTGGACGTCCGTGCGGCCCAACGGACCGAACCGTCCCCACGATCTGAACCGGCTCGAGTTGCGCATCTGCGATCTGATCACCGACCCCCAGCTCCTGCTTGCCGTCACCACCCTGTTGGAACTGAGGGTGCTCAGCCTGTTGCGCCACCCCGTCGGACTCGATCCACTCCACAACAGTGCGCTGTCGGCCCGAGAGCTGGCCGATCTCTGTGACGCCAATGAGGCGGCAGCCGCCCGGCAAAGCCTGGTGGCCGAACTCCGGCATTGGCGCGATGGCCGCACGATCCGCTGCAGCGACTGGATTCAGGCCCTGCTGGCCGACGTCACCCCACTGGCGGAGGAGCTGAACCTGCGCCAGCGCCTGCGGCCGATCGACACCCTCCTGCAGGAAGGGAATCAGGCGATGCGTTGGCTGAAGGCCATCCGCAGCGGCTCCAGCCTGAGGGACGTGATGCGGGAGGGAATTGCCGCGATGGCCGCCGAAGAGCTCTGGATGAGCAGCGGAATGGGCGCTTTGGGATGATCATGCCCACACCTGCAGACAGTCCCACCCCGATGCCTTCGACATCCGCCCTCAACTCCGAGTGCGACTCCCGGGGGATGTCAAGGTGTCCCAATGGCGACGACCAGCTCCTCCAACAGCGTCTGGAGCTGGTGGAGGAGCTCTGGGAAACGGTGCTCCGCAGCGAATGTCCGCCCGAGCAGGCAGAACGACTGCTGCGGATGAAGCAGCTCAGCGAACCCCTGGCTGGCGACGGCGACAGCAGCAGCAGTGATGCGGTGGTGCAGCTGATCCGTGAAATGGATCTGGTGGAGGCCATCGCCGCGGCCCGGGCCTTCTCGCTCTATTTCCAACTGGTGAACATCCTCGAGCAGCGGATCGAGGAAGACAGCTATCTGGCCAGCATGAGCCGCTGCCAGGAGTCCTCGGAAGCGGAGGGGGTGGACCCCTTTGCCCCGCCCCTCGCCAGCCAGACGGAACCAGCCACCTTCAGGGATCTGTTCGAGCGCCTGCGGCGCCTGAATGTGCCACCGGCGCAGCTGGAAGCCCTGCTGCAGAACCTCGACATCCGGTTGGTGTTCACCGCCCACCCCACTGAGATCGTGCGGCACACCGTGCGGCACAAGCAGCGCCGGGTGGCCAGCCTGCTGCAGCAGCTGCAGGGCACGGTGGACATGGCCAGCAGCGATCAGGCGAGCCTCCGCCGCCAGCTGGAAGAGGAGATCCGGCTGTGGTGGCGCACCGATGAACTGCACCAGTTCAAGCCCAGCGTGCTGGATGAAGTGGATTACGCCCTGCACTACTTCCAGCAGGTGCTGTTCGATGCGATGCCCCAGTTGCGTCGCCGCATCCAGGCGGCACTGAGCCAGAACTATCCCGATGTGAGGCTGCCGCCCGCAGCCTTCTGCACCTTCGGTTCCTGGGTGGGATCCGATCGGGATGGCAACCCCTCCGTGACACCGGAAATCACCTGGCGAACGGCCTGTTATCAGCGGCAGCTGATGCTCGATCGCTACGTCTCGGCCGTGCAGGACCTGCGCGACCAACTGAGCATCTCCATGCAATGGAGCCAGGTGAGCGCGCCGCTGCTGGAGTCCCTGGAAATGGACCGGCTTCGCTTTCCCGAGGTCTATGAGGAGCGTGCAGCGCGATACAGGCTGGAGCCCTACAGGCTCAAGCTCAGCTACACGCTGGAGCGGCTCCGGCTCACCCAACAGCGCAATCAGCAGTTGTCGGAAGCGGGTTGGCGCACTCCACCGGAGGGCCTGGTGCCCTGCCAACCGACCGGCGCCAGCGCTGGCGAAGCCCTTCACTACGGCTCGGTGGCCGAGTTCCGCAGCGACCTGGAACTGATCCGCAACAGCCTGGTGAGCACAGAGCTCACTTGTGACCCTCTCGACACCCTGCTGACCCAGGTGCACATCTTCGGGTTCTCGCTCGCCAGCCTCGACATCCGTCAGGAGAGCACACGCCACAGTGATGCCCTCGACGAGTTGACCCGCTACCTGAAGCTCCCCACCGCCTATGGGGCGATGGACGAAAGCGCCCGGGTGGAGTGGTTGCTCGAGGAGATGCAGACCCGCCGTCCCCTGATCCCCCCTGCGGTGGAATGGTCGGCGGCAACGGCGGAAACCATCGCGGTCTTCCGGATGTTGCATCGCCTCCAGGAAGAGTTCGGCAGCCGGATCTGCCGCACCTATGTGATTTCCATGAGCCACAGCGTCTCCGATCTGCTGGAGGTGCTGCTGCTCGCCAAGGAAGCCGGTTTGGTCGATCCGGCGGCCCACCATGCCGATCTTCTGGTGGTGCCCCTGTTCGAAACGGTGGAAGATCTGCAGCGGGCTCCGGAGGTGATGGGCCAGCTGTTCGAGCACCCGCTCTACCGGCAGCTTCTGCCACGGGCGGGCGAACAGGCCCAGCCCCTGCAGGAATTGATGCTCGGGTACTCCGACAGCAACAAGGATTCCGGTTTCCTCTCCAGCAACTGGGAGATCCATCAGGCCCAGATCGCCCTGCAGGATCTCGCCAGTCGCCACGACATCGGCCTGCGTCTGTTCCACGGCCGTGGCGGTTCGGTCGGCCGTGGCGGTGGCCCCGCCTACCAGGCCATCCTGGCCCAGCCCAGCGGCACCCTGCAGGGTCGGATCAAGATCACCGAACAGGGCGAAGTGCTGGCCTCGAAATACAGCCTGCCGGAACTGGCGCTCTACAACCTGGAAACGATGAGCACCGCCGTGGTGCAGAACAGCCTGGTCACCAGCCAGCTGGACGCCACACCGAGCTGGAACGACCTGATGAGCCGTCTCGCCAGCCGCTCCCGCAGTCACTACCGAGCCCTGGTGCACGACAACCCCGACCTTGTGGCCTTCTTCCAACAGGTGACGCCGATCGAGGAGATCAGCAAGCTGCAGATCTCCAGCCGTCCGGCCCGCCGCAAAAGCGGCGCCAAAGATCTCTCCAGCCTGCGGGCCATTCCCTGGGTGTTCGGCTGGACCCAGAGCCGGTTCCTTCTTCCCAGCTGGTTCGGCGTCGGCACGGCCCTGGCGGACGAGGTGGCCAACGACCAGGAACAACTGGAACTCCTGCGCCGTCTGCACCAGCGCTGGCCCTTCTTCCGGATGCTGATCTCCAAGGTGGAGATGACCCTCTCCAAAGTCGATCTCGAGCTGGCGCGCCACTACGTGACCAGTCTCGGCAGCGCCGACCACCGGGAGGCGTTCGAGCGGATTTACGCCACGATCGCTGATGAATACAGCCTCACCCGCCGCCTGGTGCTCGCCATCACCGGCCAGGAACGGCTGCTCGATGCCGATCCAGCCCTGCAGCTCTCGGTGGACCTGCGCAACCGCACGATTGTTCCACTCGGCTTCCTGCAGGTGGCGCTGCTGCGCCGACTGCGGGATCAGAACCGGCAGCCGCCGATGAGCGAGGCCCCCAACACCGATCCGGATGGCCGCACCTACAGCCGCAGTGAACTGTTGCGCGGAGCGCTGCTCACCATCAATGGCATCGCCGCCGGCATGCGCAACACGGGCTGAGTGGCGCTGCTTCCCTTTCGCTCCAGACCAGCCGTCCCGGCCCTTCCCCCCGGCTATGTGCTGGAGCCCGAGAGCCAGCCGACCGCCAGGGCGATCGACGCCCTGCTCCAGGCCTGCGGCGAGCCCTCCATCCCTGAGGAGCGCTGGATGGCGGCCCTGGAGCGAAGTCTCTGGTGCCTCAGCGTGCGCCGGGAGCACGACGACAGGCTCGCCGGCTTTGTGCGGGCGACCAGTGATCGGGCCCTGAATGCCAATCTCTGGAACCTCTGCGCCCATCCGGGCGAGAGCCAGGGGCAGGTGATGGCCGTGCTGGTGCACCGCTCCCTGGCGATCCTGCGCCGGGACCTGCCGGGTTGCAGCATCTCGATCTCAGCCCCACCCGCCGCACTCCAGGCCCTCAAAGACCAGGGATTCGTGCTCGACCCCGGCGGGATCCGAGCCATGGGGCTGTGGCTTCGCTGAGTCGCGACGCCTTATGACGAGCATGGAGGGACTCGAACCCCCGACCCTCAGAACCGGAATCTGATGCTCTATCCAACTGAGCTACATGCCCACATCGGCTGATGCCGCTGCAGAGGGGATGCATCCGCAGATCTCCCCAAGCCTTGTACCTTAGCGACACGTCGCACCCGGACCGATTCGGCTACACCAGCTCGAGCTGCAGGGGTTCCGGAACTACGGCCACCTGCAGCTCAGGATCGAGGCACCTCGACTGCTGGTGATCGGCCGCAATGGGGTGGGGAAATCCAATCTTCTCGAAGCGGTCGAGCTGCTTGGAAGCCTGCGCTCCCATCGCGCCAGCCAGGATCAGGATCTGATCCACTGGGATCAGAGCCGGGCCGTGCTCCGAGCCATGGCGGCAGAGCAGGATCAGCTGGAGCTGGAACTGCGACGCAAGGGAGGTCGGCAGGCCCGCCGCAACGGTCGGGTGCTGGAGCGTCAGCTCGATCTCATCGGCCCCCTGCGTTGCGTGGGATTCAGCGCCCTCGACCTGCAGCTGGTGCGGGGGGAGCCGGCGCTGCGCCGCCAATGGCTGGATCGGGTGGTTCTCCAACTGGAGCCGGTCTATGGCGATCTGATCAGTCGCTATGGCCGCTTGCTGCGTCAACGGGCCCAGCTCTGGCGGCGGCAGAGCACCGCCACGCCGGAACGGGAGCAGCTGCTCGAGGTCTTTGATCAGCAGATGGCCCTGGTGAGCACCCGGATCCATCGGCGCCGGCGCCGGGCCCTGGCGAGGCTGCAACCCCTGGCGGCGGCCTGGCAGCACCAGCTCAGCGACGGCCACGAAGCGCTCGAACTTCGGTATGAGGCGGGCAGCCGACTGGAGGGCGAAGAAGCGGAGGAGCCCTGGCGGCAGGCGATTGCGGCCCAGCTGCTGGCCCAGCGTGCCGAAGAGGCTCGGCTGGGGAGCTGTCGCGTCGGACCCCAGCGCGATGAAATCGCCCTGATGCTCGATGGCATCGCCGCGCGCCGATTCGCGTCCGCCGGGCAACAGCGCACCCTGGTGCTGGCCCTGAAACTGGCCGAACTGCAGCTGGTGCAGGAGCTCTGGGGGGAACCGCCACTGCTGTTGCTCGATGACGTGCTGGCAGAACTGGATCCCCATCGCCAACTGGCGCTGCTGGAGGCCGTGGGCGGCACGCATCAATGCCTGATCAGCGCCACCCACCTGGACGCCTTTGAAGGGAGCTGGCGCGCCGGATCCCAGATCCTCAACGCGGAGTTGTTGAACCACGACATGGAACTGCGTTAAGATCAATAGCTGTTTTCTTTTGATACCCTGATGGAGCAGACCCTGTCTTGCCTGCATCCCAACCCGGGATGGGGCGGCGCCGATTCCTCAACAGCCACCGGTTCCGACGTGCCCAATGCCACCGACATGGTGGGCAAGCACTGCATTCTCGAGCTCTACGACTGCGACGCCTCCAAGCTCGACGACGAAGCCTTCCTGAGGACCACCATCACCACTGCAGCGAAACGTGCTGGTGCCACACTCCTCAACCTGATCACCCACCGATTCGAACCTCAGGGCGTGACGGGACTGGCTCTTCTGGCTGAATCCCACATCTCGATCCACACCTGGCCTGAAAGCGGCTACGCGGCGGTGGATGTGTTCACCTGCGGTGATCACACCATGCCCGAGAAAGCCTGCGCCGTGTTGCGGGATGAACTGAGGGCCGGTCGCCATCAACTCCGCAGCTTCAGGCGCGAGACCCCCGCCGCTGTGGCCCACACCCCTCGGGATCCCCAGGCCGAACTCCGGGCAGCGTGAACCTGAAGGTGGCCTGCCCGGCTGGCCTTGCTAGGGGATCGCCACCTGCTGGTGATCCCCCAGGGCGAGTTCACGGTTCAGCTTGCCGCTGACAAGGCCTTCAAGATCCAGGCTGACGCTGGTGAACCCCAGCGCCAGAAACCGTTCCACCAGGGCAACGCGGGGGAGCCTGAGCAGCAACGTGTCGATTTGGTCGCTCGGCACCTCGATCCGTGCCGTTGCCCCCTGGCAACGGACGCGCACGTCGTCAAAACCCTGCCCCCGCAGCCACGCCTCTGCGGCGCCAACGCGGCGCAGGCGTTCGGCGCCGATCGGATCACCGTAAGGGAAGCGTGACGCCAGGCACGGTTGAGCGGGCTTGTCCCACCAGGGGAATCCAAGCGAGCGGGAGATCTGGCGCACAGCCAGCTTGCTCAGCCCCAGTTCGGCCAGGGGCGAGCGCACACCCGCCTGCCTGGCCGCCTCAATGCCGGGGCGGTGGTCACCCAGATCATCGTGATTCACCCCATCCACCACCTGGGCCTGACCGGCCTGGGCTGCGATGGCAGCCAAGTGCCGATGCAGCTCCCGCTTGCAGGCGAAACAGCGCTCCGGCGGGTTGCTGGTGTAGTCAGGATCCTCCAGTTCGCTGGTGGCCACCTCCTGATGGCGGATGCCCAGCCAGGCGGCCTGTTGCCGGGCCTCTTCGTGCAACTGAGGCGCCAACGCCGGGGAGACCCCGGTGATCGCGATCGCCCCAGTGCCGAGCTGCTCCCAGGCGATGGCCGCCACCAAGCTGCTGTCCACCCCGCCGGAGTAGGCCACACACACCCGTTGCTGTGAGCGCAGCCAGGCGCGCAGCTGCTCGAGCTGGCTCTGCAACTCATCAGAGAGAAGATCGAGCTGGCGAAATGTGCGAGCCGTCCCCTCCATCACACCGGCCCACTCCCTGGATTGATCAGACTCTTTCACGCTAAGGGACTTCTGATTTCAGCGTCCTGGGGGAAGCGTCAATCAACGCCAGGATCCTGCTCGCGATGCCAGGAAAGAGCATCACCGTCACCATCGCTGCCGAGATGAATAAAGTCACAACGCGCATGCTCAAAACTCCCTGTCGCTGCGCTATCACGACCACCGCCACCACCAAAGGCAACTGGGTCGAGACGTCGAAGGCCAAGGCAATGCGCGCAGCCGGCTGCGCGCAGTCGCGGCGGCTCATCCACCACACCGGAAGCCCCCGCACCAGAAGCATCACCACCACCAGGCATGGAATCAGAAGCAAGTCTTGGGGCTGAGAGAGGAGGGGATGGAAATCGAGATTCATCCCGGTCACCACGAAAAAGAGCGGCACCAAAAAACCTCCGCCCACCCCATCCAAACGGGCTTGAAACTGAGGCCAGAGCGCCGTATTAGCGCCAAATCGAAGCAAGACGCCCGCCATTAGAGCACCCAGGATCAAGTCAACTTCGAGCAGGTGGGCCAGCGCCACCATCACGGCCAGCAAACCGACGACGAAGCGCATCGGCACCTGGGAGCTCCCCCCCATGGTGCGCTGTAAGAACTGCTCCCAAGCCTGACGATGCTTGAGCAGCAAGATCAGCAAGAGAGCACTGATCAAGGCGTAGGCCATCAACTGGATCAACGCCATGCCACGACCAGAGTGATGATTTTGAAGGACACTCAGCACTGCGACCGGAATCACTTCCCCCACCACGGCGTGCACCATGAGCAGAGAGCGATAGTTGGTGGGCAACCAGGCGCGATCCCGCAAGAGCGGCTGGACGATCCCAAGTGATGTGGTGATCAAGGCCAACATCACCCACATGACGCCTGCCGGGGGGATGGTGCCAACGCTGATCAGCAGCGAGGCCGAAAGTGCCGCGAGCGGAATCGACAGCAACCAAGCGCCCAGCCCCTGACCAAAGCCACGGCTTAGGACGCCTCGAGGATCGAGCTCAAATCCCGCTTGCAGGAATAAAAAGCCCATCCCCAGATTGGCGAGCAAGGTCAGAGCCGGTCCTGGATGGTCCAGCTGAAAGCCATGGGGACCGAGCATCACGCCGAGAAGGATTTCCAACACTGCGGAAGGCAACACCAGCCAGGGCATCACCGCGGGTAACCAGGCCGCAATGGCAATCGCCAAGAACAGGCGAGCCTGGTTTTCAACCGGAATGATGTCCATACAAGGTCAAGCCATGCAAAGCGACCTTCGGAGCCACCAGCGGTGTGCACACTCTGCAGAACCGCCACCACAACCACAACCACAACGCGGTTCGAGCTCGGTAAGCTCCGAGAGCCCATCTTCTGGCCATGGCAGGGAATCGACGACCAGCCATCGGCATCGTGACTGCCGCTGACAGCCGCGAACGCAGCCTCGGTCAACTGCATGTCTACGACGGGGAGGGCAAGGGCAAAAGCCAGGCTGCGCTTGGCGTGGTGCTGCGCACCATCGGGCTTGGCATCTGCGAACAACGCCGCACCCGGGTGTTGCTGCTGCGGTTTCTGAAGGGGCCAGGCCGGGCCTACGACGAGGATGCGGCGATCGAAGCCCTGCAGCAGGGGTTCCCCCATCTGATCGACCAGGTGCGCACCGGTCGTGGCGAGTATTTCGGGGCTGATGAGGTGAGCCGCTTTGACCGGCAGGAAGCGCAGCGGGGCTGGGACATCGCTAAGGGAGCGATCGCCAGCGCCCTCTATTCCGTGGTGGTACTCGATGAGCTCAACCCGGTGCTGGAGCTGGGGTTGCTCGATCTCGACGACGTGTTGCGGAGCCTGCGCGAGCGGCCGGAGGGCATGGAGATCATCGTCACCGGACGGGCCGCCCCCCGCACCCTGGTGCAGATGGCGGATCTCCATTCAGAGATGCGCGCTCACCGGCGGCCCGAACCCTCAGAGGCCGGCGTGACGGCCATGGCACCCCAGGGAGGCATCGAGATCTACACCGGCGAAGGCAAGGGCAAGTCCACCAGCGCCCTGGGCAAGGCCCTCCAGGCCATCGGCCGCGGCATCTCGCAAGACAAAAGCCACCGGGTGTTGATCCTGCAGTGGCTCAAGGGGGGCAGCGGCTACACCGAAGATGCGGCCATCGCTGCCCTGCGCGAGAGCTACCCCCACCTGGTGGATCACCTGCGCTCAGGCCGTGATGCGATCGTCTGGCGCGGCCAGCAGCAACCGATCGATTACGTGGAAGCCGAGCGGGCCTGGGAAATAGCGCGCGCCGCGATTGCCAGCGGGCTCTACAAAACGGTGATCCTGGATGAACTGAATCCCAGCGTGGATCTGGAACTGCTGCCGGTGGAGCCGATCCTCCAGACCTTGCTGCGCAAGCCGGCGGAAACCGAGGTGATCATCACCGGCCGCTGCAAGAACCCTCCCGCCTATTTCGATCTGGCCAGCGTGCACTCCGAGATGGTGTGCCACAAGCACTACGCCGAACAGGGCGTCGATCTCAAACGCGGCGTGGATTACTGAGGGTGATCCGCTATGTCAGAAACTTTCACGGGCTGAGCGTCAGTAGCGCGGCACCGTTTCATCCACCTCCAACGACCAGGCCTCGATGCCGCCGCTGACATTGATCGCCTCGATGCCGTGCTCAGCCAGCAGTGCCACCGCCTTGGCGGAGCGACTTCCCAGCTTGCAGTGGATGTAGAGACTGCGGCCGCTGGCCCGGTTGCGGATGGGCTCGATCGCCGCGCCGCTCTCAATGGCGCTGAGGGGGAAATGTTCCGATCCCTCGATCACCGCCACCTCCACTTCAGCGGGGTTGCGCACATCGATCAGCAGCAGGTCGGCGCCTGAATCCAGCAACGCCTTGAGCTCCCGCACGGACACGCTTTCCACTTGCTTCTCCTGGGCGAATGCGGATCCGGAGTGGCCGCAGAATGCCTGATAGTCAATCAGGTGTTGGATCGGCTCGCGCGTGGGCGACGGGGCAAGCGTCAACTCCCGAAAGCGCATCGCCAACGCATCCACCAACAGCACCCGACCATCCAGGCAGGTGCCGAGTCCGGCGATCAGCTTGATCGCCTCGGTGGCCTGGATCAGACCGATCAAACCGGGCATCACGCCCAGCACGCCAGCGGCAGCGCACGATGGCACCAGGCC
This sequence comes from Synechococcus sp. RS9909, assembly GCF_014279595.1. Lineage (NCBI taxonomy): Bacteria > Bacillati > Cyanobacteriota > Cyanophyceae > Synechococcales > Synechococcaceae > Synechococcus > Synechococcus sp. RS9909. Next base: position 546,839 of record NZ_CP047943.1, on the reverse strand, counting down.
CGGCGGAGGCGGCTGCGGCACCAGGTCCCGGTAATTCGGACTGTCAGCCGTGCGGTTGAACACGCTCACCTGCCCCTCAAAGCCCTGCACCGATCCATAGATGCAAGGCTTGCCGAGCAGCACACAGGCATCGTTGATGAGGTAGCGGCTGGGGAAGTTGTCGGTGCCGTCGCACACCAGGTCGTAGGGCTCGAGAATCTGCAGGGCATTGCTCGGATCGAGCCTCGTGTTGTGCTCCACCACCTGTACATGAGGATTGAGGTCGTGGAGCCGGCTGGCCGCCGAGCGGGTTTTGGCCTGGCCAACGCTGGCGCTGCCATGAATCACCTGACGCTGCAGGTTGGACGCCTCCACCTGATCGAAATCGACGACGCCGATCCGCCCCACACCCGCGGCTGCCAGATAAAGCAGCAGGGGTGACCCCAGGCCACCAGTGCCCACGCACAACACCGAAGCACTGCGGAGACGCTTCTGCCCTTCAAGGCCCAGCTCCGGCAGGCTCAGGTGGCGGGCATAGCGCTGGCGCTCTTCGGCACTGAGCTCTTCGGGCACAGCATCCAACGGAACCATCGACACTCAGCTCGCTTCCCCATCAGTGTGTTCGAGCAAGAGTGGCGATGCCGCATCCGCCTCGATCCACCATGCCCCCAACGCGCCCGAGCCACCCAGGATCAGCATCAGGCTCGGCGTCGTCGCCCAGTCAAGATCGCGCCGTGACGGCTCCGGCTCCCCTTCCGGATGGGAATGGGCTGTCCCCAGCACCTGCAGCCCACGGGCGCGGGCCCAGCGCTGCGCATGCAACTGTTCCCGTGGATCCAGAGCGAAGCGATGGCGACGCGTGAGGGAGGCATCGGGCGGCTCCGGCAAGGCGGCCAGGCCAGGGCTCCAGACGTTGCAGCAGGGCCACACCCGATGCACCCGCCAGGTGCTGCGTGTTGATGCACCACCGATGACGAGCGAGCCAAGCAGCAGCGCACAGCCCTCCTCCGGCGCCGGAGCGGCCAGGGTGCGTTTGAGAACGATCAGGCATTGCCGACCGAGGAGCAGCCGTTCTGGCATTTCGGAGAGCCGACCGATACGCTCGGCTGGCATTTTCCACCCGTGATCGTTTCATGAGCGAGGACAGCACCGCGGTGAACGACTCGACGTCTACCGCAACCCCTGAAACCGACACGGCCACCGCTGCTGAGGGCGTCAACTTCAGTGAGCGCTACAGCGAAGTGCTGGGCAAGGTGAATGCCACGCTCGATCAGGTCGACTGGAGCCAAGTGGGTCGCATCGGCAAGATCGTGGGCATTTTCGCGGCGGTGATCGTGGCGCAGATCCTGATCAAGGGCATCCTCGACACCATCAATCTGCTCCCTGTCGTGCCCGGCCTGCTGGAGCTGCTCGGTGTGGTGGTGGTCGGCCAGTGGAGCTGGAAGAACCTCACCACCAGCGAAAAACGTCAGGCCCTGATCAGTCGCGTCCAGACCCTGCGTCAGGACTACCTGGGCTGATCGTCCAGCCCATCCCCAACGCGCCAACCTTCACCACCCGCAGGGCCGTTCACCACGACAGCGCCGGCCGGTGGTGAAGGAAGCGCAGGCACTGCTGCCTGTAGCCACCACCAAACAGGTTGGCATGGTTGAGCCAGTGATAGAGGTTGTAGATCTCCACCCGTTGGTCAGCTCCTGGAGGCAAGGGCCATTCCTGGTGGTAACCGCTGTAGAAGGCTTGCGAAAAGCCTCCGAAGCACCGGGTCATCGCCAGATCCACCTCACGATCGGCCCACCAGCTGGCCGGATCGAAAATCAGGCCTCGACCATCCGCCAGCACGGCCGCATTCCCGCCCCAGAGATCGCCGTGCACCAAGGCAGCGTCAGGCCCATGCCGATCGAGCCGATCCCGCAGCTCGTCGAGCCACGGATCGAGATCAGCCAGCGCCAACCCCCACGACTGGGCCTGCTCCAGCTGGGGCCTGAGTCTTAACTCCACGAACGCCTCACCCCAGCTCTGGCACCAACCGCCGGGTTGATGGCCCAGGCCGATGTAGCCATCCCAGGCCCAGCCGAACCAACCAGCCCCGTTCTCAAGCGAACCCTGCTGCGCCGATCGCCGATGCAGGCGAGCCAGACCGCGCCCGAGCCTCGCCTGGTCGCCCTGGGTGAACCCATGCCAGGAGAGCAGCAGCCAACCACGAGCGGACGTGCCAGCGTCGAACACCAGGGGCTCCGGCACCCACAGGTCGGTGGGATCGAGATGACGATGCAAGGCCTGCAGACCACGCTGCTCCGCCTTGAGCATCGAAGGGTCACCGGCTTTGGCGAACAGCAGGCGCCCATCGCTGAGCTGCAGCTGATAGGCCTGCTGACTGCAGCCGCCACCCACCGGCTGAAAACGCTGCAACCGGGCGCCTGCAGCCAACTGGGGCTGGCGATCCAGCAGTTGCTCCAACTCCGCCTGCACCCGAACCGGCCGCCACTGCTGCCAACATGCCCCCATGGAGCCAGCGCCCATGGAGCCAGCACAAGACGTGGTTGTGATCGGCGGCGGAATCGCCGGTCTGACGGCCACAGCGCTCCTGGCCCGCCATGGCCTGCGGGTCACCCTGCTGGAGGCCCATCACCAGCTCGGTGGCTGTGCCGGCACCTTCCGGCGTGGCCCCTACACCTTTGATGTGGGTGCCACCCAGGTGGCCGGGCTGGAGCCGGGGGGCAGCCATGCGCGAATCCTGGCCCACCTGGAGCTGGCCTTGCCCGCCGCCGAACCGCTCGATCCCGGCTGCGTGGTGGACCTGGCCGATGGCACGGAACCGATCCGGCTCTGGCGCCAGCCAGAGCGCTGGAAGCAGGAACGGGAGTGGCACTTTCCAGGCAGCGCACCCTTCTGGGCGCTCTGCGAACGGCTGCATCGCAGCAACTGGGCCTTCGCCGTCCAAGATCCGGTGCTGCCGGTCCGCTCCGGCTGGGATCTGCTCCAGACCCTGGGAGCGATCGGGCCCGGCAACCTCGCCAGTGCACCCCTGAGCCTGCTCAGCGTGGCGGATCTGCTCCGACTCAGTAGCTGCCAGCACCACGAGCGGCTGCGTCGCTTTCTCGATCTGCAATTGCGGCTCTACTCCCAGGAGCCGGCGGCGCGCACGGCGGCTCTGTATGGCGCCACGGTGCTGCAGATGGCCCAGGAGCCCCAGGGACTCTGGCATCTTCAGGGCTCCATGCAGACCCTGAGCGATCAGTTGGCCACCGCCATCAGGCGCGATGGCGGCACCCTGCTGCTGCGCCATCGGGTGGTGGCCCTGGAGCGCCATCCGGCGCGGGGTGCCTGGCAGGTGCGGGCGCAACGCGCCAACGGCGACACCCTGAACCTGGAGGCCGCCGATGTGGTGTGCAGCCTGCCGCCCCAGTGCCTGCCCAGCCTGATCCCGGCGGTCTCCGCTGGCGGCAGCCGCGACCCGATGCCCCCCTCCTATCGGCGCCATCTCAAGCACTTGAACGCCCCCAGCGGCGCCCTGGTGCTGTATGCAGCCGTCTCCCGTTCGTCGCTCCCAGCCGACTGCCCCGCCCATCTCCAGCGCGATGGCAACACGCCTGGATCGCTGTTTGTGTCGGTGAGCCGAGAGGGCGATGGACGCGCTCCCCAGGGCGAAGCCACCCTGATTGCCAGCGTGTTCACCGATCCCGACAGCTGGTGCGACCTAGCCGATCCCGAGTACCGGCAACGCAAGCAGGACGTGCAACAGACGATCGTGACCACCCTCCAGGACTGGCTCGGTATCACCCCGGAGCAGTGGCGGCATCAGGAGCTGGCCACGCCCCGCTCCTTTGCCTTCTGGACCGGCCGCCCCCGAGGCATCGTGGGCGGTCTTGGTCAGAGCCCGGCACGCTTCGGTCCGTTCGGCCTGGCGAGTCGCACCCCGGTGGCCAATCTCTGGCTCTGCGGCGACGCGATCCACCCAGGCGAGGGCACGGCGGGCGTCAGCCTTTCGGCCCTGATGGCCTGTCGGCAGCTCACAGCCCAGCGCGGCCTGCCGCTGGAGCTGAAGCACTGATGCCAGCCCCGTCAGCCTCGAGGAAGGCGGGCCTGAGGGCGCGGGTGTGCTCCAGTTCCCGCTCCAGCTGCGCCCAGTTCCCCGCGAGGATGGCTCCCTCCAGCTGCTCCAGGCTCCAGCGATAGGCCGCCAACCCCCGCAGCACCGCGTCGGTGTTGCGGGCGGCCATCGCCGTCCCGAGCGCGGGGTTGCCCGCTCCCACCCGGGTGGTGTCGGCAAAACCACTCGATGCGAGTTGGCAAGCCAGCTCCCGCACGGACGGATCCCGCTCCGAACCGGCTGCGCGCAGAAGCGCCGCACTCACCAGCACGGGCACATGGGAGATCAGCGCCACGGCCTGGTCATGGCAGGGGGCCGTGGCCGTGAGCCAGTGACTGCCCAGGGCACGCGCCAGTTGCGCCACCAGCGCAAGCGCCTCGGCGTCGGTGGCCAGCTCCGGCGTGGCGACCCAGGGGCGACCACGGAACAGCCCAGACAGGCCCGCATCCACTCCGGACTCAGCGGTTCCCGCCATCGGATGGCTGGCCACGAAACGGCGATGCCGATCACGCCAGACCTCCAGCACCGGGGCCTTGACCGACGCCACATCCGTGACCACCGCATGCGGCGGCAAGGCCGCCACGAGCCCGGGATCGGGATCGAGAAGAGACTCGATCGGCAACGCCAGAATGATCAGCTCGCAGTCGCGCAGAATCGCCGGATCGGTGCTCACCTGGTGCACCAGATGCCGCTCCATGGCCCGTTCGGCCGTGGAAGAACGATGCACCAGACCGACAACCTGACAACCCAGGGCCTGCAGATCCAGCCCGAGAGAGCCCCCGATCAGGCCCAAGCCAACGATGCCGACTGCTGCGGGGAGCTTCGGGACATCGGCCACCTGCTGCTGCATCGCTGTGCCACAAGGTTGTTCCATGTTCGTTGACGGATCAGCCTGAACCGTTCGAACCCAGGACGATGCCTAGGCTCCATCAATGCTGGAAGCCCGCGCCCATCAGCAGCTGAAAACCCTGCTGCAACACGACCGGGTCGCCTGGCCGCACCACCTCACCCTGAGTCGCCTGATCGCCCGCAGCGTGCGGCGCGGCGATCGCGCCTTGATCCAGCTGACACCCGGCAGTGAAGAGCAGTGGTGGCTGGGCCTGCTGGTGCCCCTCTGCCTGCAGCGCCACCGCTGCGTGTTGGTGCTGGAAGCCGACCAGCGCCGTCGGCTGCTGCAGGTGGAGCGTCCCAGGTTGCGGGAGGCCGGGCTGCATCTCCCCTGCTGGCAAGGCCTGGAGCCACCGGATGGCGAGCAGTTGTGGCTGCTCACCACGCAGGAGCTGGTGCAGGCCCATCGCCAGGGACAGCTCCACAACGACCACCTGCTGCTGATTCCCGACGCGGATCAACTCAGCCACCGACTGCGCCAGGCGTTGGCCCTGACCCTCCAGAGCCAAGACTGGGAACGGCTGCGGCAAGCCCACCCGAATGCCGATGCCAGCCTGCTGGATCTGCACGACCGCCTGAGCAGGCAGGTGTTTCGCCAGGCCACGCGCCGGGATGCGACGGTGCGGCTGGAGAGCGGGCAGCTGCAGGCGCTGCGCGATCTTCTGACCGTGCTCCATCCCCTGCCCGCCCCATGGGATCGCGTGCTGAAGGCGGATCCGAGCCACTGGGCCTGCTGGGCTGACCTCGACCACCGCCTGCTGCAATGGCGCTGGCAACTGCAGATGCTCGAACCGCTGCGGCAGCACCAAGGCCTGCTCAACCAACGGGCGGCGATCCTGATCAGCAGCGCCGGCGAGTCTGCTCCGCTACAGACCGAACTCAACGATGCCGGCTTCGACGCCGAGGTGGTGGTGCGACTGCGGGAACCGACGCTGCTCGAACCCCTGCCCCTCTTCGCCCCCCGCCGTCAACCCCTCCCGAACACCGAAGTGTTCGCTCAGCACCTGCTGGAGCAATCGCGCCGACTGATTCTCGGTCGCGCCGGCCTCACCGTGATCCTTCTCGACGACAACCGTCTGCGCCAACGCCTCACCAGCGAACTGGCCTCTGAATTCGGCAGCCGGGTGATCGAAGCCGCCACCGCCCCCGAAGCCAATGGCGTGATCTGCTGCCGTTGGAGCTGGTGGCTGCAGCATCAGACCCAACTGCCGCCACCAGAACAGCTGATCATCGCCCTGCTGCCGATCGCCAGCCTGGAGGCACCACTGACTGCAGCACGGGTCGAAGCGCTGAAACGGCAGGGCCGCGACTGGTTCCGTGACCTCCTGCTGCCGGAGGCCCTCAGTCTGCTGGCTCCGGCGGTCGCCCCCCTGCGCCGCAGTGGAGGTCGCCTGGCGGTACTGGATGGCCGACTGCGAGGGCGCAGCTGGGGCGAACAGGTCTTCAGCGCCCTGCAGCCCTGGACGCCCCTGCATCGACTGCTTCCCGATTGAGTCGCTTCTAGGCTCCGACAGTTCCGCCCTTCGCGACCGCATGGGAGAAGCACGCCGCCGCGCCAGCCAAGGACTTCCGCCCCGTCGTCCCCGGCCTGACCCTGCAGAGGCGGAACGGGTCGTCTCGTGGCTGCCCCTCAGCAAAGGGCAGACCCGCCAGTTCATGGCGGTGACCACCCGCGGCGCCTGGATCGGCATCGGTGCGCTGGTGCTGTTCTGGGTGATGGTGCGCTTCATCGGCCCAGCCGCGGGCTGGTGGACCCTGGCTGACATGCCCTGATCGACCGGAACCGCGAATCCGAACACAACTGCGAAACCTGAAGAAAACATTTAAGATTCATGGGACTCCTCGGTGGTCACCATGTTTCCTCGGCTCGCCCAGCAATACCGCTCCGTGGTTCAGGATCTCGTGATGAGTCTTCAGGCTCTGGCATCCAGCCTGAAAAAACGCGGGATCACCGCCACCTGCTACGTCTGCGATGACGGCCGCGACGACCATGGCGCCTCGTTTGTCGCCGACCTCGGCGACGGGCACATGGTGCGCTTTCTCGTGTCGGACTTCGGCATCAGCTGGGTGGAATCCCGCAACGGCCGCGAACTGGTGAAATTGGAAGGCGCGGAAGCCATTCAGGAACTGCAGCGTGTCACCCAGTTCCTGCAGGCTCCCTTCGCCGAGGCAACAGCTGCCGCCGCCAGCTCAGGCAGCTGACGAGGCAGCGCCCGGCTTGTTTGCGGCAGCCGGTTTGTCATTGCTAGCCGCAGACGGTGCAGACGTCGCCGCTGCCGAGGTCGCCGCTGCCGAAGACGCTTGGCTGGCGGCACTGCGCGCTGCCGCAGCGAGGGGACGCATCGAATTGGCGGTCACTTCGGAACCTTCCGTGAGTTTCTGACGCACCAGGGCTTCGATCGCGTCCTTCGCGTCCGGGTTCTGCTCCAGCCAGCCGATGGTGTTGTCGCGGCCCTGCCCGATGTTGTCGCCCTCGTAGCTGTACCAGGCCCCCTTGCGAATCACCACACCGGTTTCCTCCGCCAGATCGAGCAGGCAACCAAGGGTGCTGATCCCACGGCCGAAAAGGATGTCGAACTCGGCGATGCGGAAGGGTGGCGCCACCTTGTTCTTCGCCACTTTCACCTTCGCGCGGATCCCGTATTCCTCAGTGCCGCGCTTGAGCGTCTGAATGCGACGAATATCCAGGCGCACCGATGCATAGAACTTGAGGGCATTCCCGCCGGTGGTCGTTTCCGGATTGCCGTAGGTGACGCCGATCTTGAGTCGCAACTGGTTGAGGAAAATCACCGTGCAACCGGATTTGCCAATGTTGCCGGTGATCTTGCGCATCGCCTGGCTCATCAGGCGGGCCTGGCTGCCCACAGCCAGATCGCCCATCTCACCCTCAATCTCGGCCCGCGGCGTGAGGGCCGCCACCGAGTCGACCACGACGATGTCGACAGCCGCGGATCGCACCAGCTGATCGACAATCTCCAGGGCCATCTCGCCGGTGTCGGGCTGGGAGACGAGCAGGTTCTCGATGTCGACGCCCAGGGAGGCGGCGTACACCGGATCCAGAGCATGCTCCGCATCCACGAAGGCGGCCACACCACCACGGCGCTGCACCTCGGCGATCGCATGGAGCGTCAGCGTGGTCTTACCGGAGCTTTCCGGTCCATACACCTCAACCACACGCCCCTTCGGATAGCCGCCACCGAGGGCGAGATCCAGGGTGAGGGCACCGGTGGGAATGGTCTCAACCCGCATCCGGGACGCATCCCCGAGGCGCATGATCGACCCCTTGCCGAAATTGCGCTCGATCTGACCGAGCACAAGATTCAGCGCTTTGTCGCGCTCACCTGGACGGGGGTCGGAGCCGGAGGCGGGAGAAGCTTTCACGTCGAGTGGCATGGATGCAAACGGTAAGGGGCTGACAGACGCTGAGACCAGGTGCCGTGACAGCACTGGAAGCGCCGGACAGACCATCCAGTGCCCCGCCGAACGCCATCCGTCTCATGTAGTACAAACGTACGTTAACGAATCAGGCCCAGGTCGCCAAGGGGGCCGCAAAGCGATCCGGTTCGAGCAGGTCAATGCCGCGCGGCAGCCCCTGCCGGTCGGACGGCCGCAGATAGCCCCAACTGGCCAGAAAACAGGGCAGGGCCTCCAGGCCGGCGGTGCCGCGCACGGTTTCGAGCGTCGCCCGTCGATCCTCCACAAAGCCACGCAAGCGCCAGGCCTCCTGCAACTGCAACAGCACCTGCGGCTTCGGGCCGGCCTCATGGCCGAGAAGGCGGGCCGGTTGCAGGGCAAAGGCCTGCAACAACTCGGCCGTGAATGCCGCCCCCTTGGTGGTGAGCACGGCCCAGTCCACCCCCTCCTCCGCCAGATGGCGCAGCCGATCCACCACACCGGGAAAAGGGCGATGGCGCCCCAGCCAGGCGGCACGATCGTTGGCGATCGCCTCACGGCGCACCGCTTCAAGCGCCTCCTGCAACTGGAGCGAACTCCAACCCCGCTCCTCAAGCGCCAGCGCTGTCTGCCGGTCGTAGTCGGCCGCGTAAGCCTCTGCGCCCCGCCGGCGCAAAGGGCTTTCCGCTTCGAGCAGCTGGGCGGCGATCAGGACCATCTCCCAGCCATGGTGTACCCAGGGGCGCAACTGGCGAAAGAGCGACGGCACGGCCGAAGGGAGCCCCCCTGCTGATGCCTGGCTGAGCTGCAGGTAAGCGCCGCGGGCCGCCCACCAGTACTCCTCCATGCCATCAACGATGACACCGTCGAAATCGAAGACCAGGAGGGAAGGCCTGGAGATGCTCATCGGAAAAAACTGGGCCGCTAGGATTCGAACCTAGGAATGGCGGGACCAAAACCCGCTGCCTTACCACTTGGCGACGGCCCAACGTTCCAGGTCGGCTGATGCCTGCTGGCGCGCTGACTTGCGTTCAGATAGTTACCCACAGCGGAGTGACCTTCGTCAATCCATTGGTGAGCTCACCGGCACGGAGTCAGGGCGGAAACACCCGCAGACGCTGCTGATCAGCCCGGCCGAACACATCGCTGCGCAGCCGGTAGCGGGCCACCAGATCCGCCTGCATGCGCCGGACATCCTCCGTGCGGGGCAACAGCTCCACCGGCCGCCCCTGAGGCACCACCACCCGCTCAACCGCCAGGCGGCATTCCTCCAGAGCCGCCAGGGCATCGGCCTGATCCTCAGAAACGGCAGGGGGCTCGGCACCCGCTCGCCGCGACAACAACCGCTCCAGCGCCCGCTCCACCTGAGGCAGCGTGTCGGCCTTGATCACCAGGATCGGCACCCGAGCCTCCCGGGCCTGACGGCGCAGCCCCGGTTGACGGCCCAGGCCCTGGCGCACGCTGAGCACCACATCGGCCTCGGCCAGGTCGTCAACCAGACGCACCGGCCAGCGATGGCGACGGCTCGCCTCCTCCACAAGCCGAGGGGTCAAGCCGCAGCAGAGCACCTGCAGAGCATCCTCCGCAGGCGAGACGGAATCCACGGCTTCCGGGAGGGATGTCGCCACAGGATCCGGTGTGGGCACAGCGGCGAGTTGAGGCGCCGCAGCATGGGCCTGACGGAGCTGCCGCATCGGCCTCGCGCGGGGGCGGCTGGCCCCGATCACCGGGTCAGGCGACTCCACCAGCTGAACGGAGCCGTCGGCCGCAAGGGAGCGCTCCTGAGGCCGGGGCGTCTGACCGCGCAGCAGCAGATCCACCGTGCGTCCCACATCGGCATGCACGGCCCAGCGATGGCGGCTGTGCATCTCCACCGCCAGGGGAAAGGTGGGTTCAGCGGCGCGCTCCAGCACGGTTTTCTGACTGCGGCGACGGCGGGCCTCCTCATCGCCAAGCGTGACCGATTCGATGCCACCCACCAAATCGCAGAGGGTGGGGTTCTTGATCAGATTGGCGAGGGCATTGCCATGGGCGGTGGCCACCAGCATCACGCCACGCTCCGCGATCGTGCGGGCCGCCTGAGCTTCGAGTTCCGTGCCGATTTCATCGATCACGATGACCTCGGGCATGTGATTCTCCACGGCCTCGATCATCACCTGATGCTGCAACTCCGGGCGCGCCACCTGCATGCGCCGGGCCCGACCGATCGCCGGATGGGGAATATCGCCATCGCCTGCGATCTCGTTGCTGGTGTCAATCACCACGACCCGCTTCTCCAGCTCATCAGCGAGGACACGGGCGATCTCCCGAAGGGCGGTGGTCTTACCCACCCCGGGACGGCCCATCAACAGCAACGACTGTCCACTGTCGAGCAGGTCGCGCACCAGGGCCACCGTGCCGAACACGGCACGACCGACCCGGCAGGTCAGGCCGACCACATCACCGCGACGATTCCGGATCGCACTGATCCGATGCAGTGTGCGCTCAATGCCGGCCCGATTGTCAGCACCGAACTGACCCAGGCGTTCCACCGTGCTCTGAAGATCCTCCCTGGTGAGGCAGCGTTCGCCCAGCGCCAGGGAGCGGCCCGGATAGCGGGCTTCCGGGACCCGACCCAGATCGAGCACCACTTCAAGCAGCTGGTCGCGGCGCGCCTCGGGTTGCAACGCTTCACCCACATCCGCCGGCAGCAGCGCCAGCAGACGGTCCAGGTCATCGGTGATCCGCTCGGTGCTCATGCCCTTCTCCGGCCAGTCCCCGGCCTTAACAGCCTTTTAGCAGGCTTTCGCACCCGAAGGCCGCTGCAACCAGGGGCGGATCAGCGCCCTGGCCCGCTGCAGCGCGACGGACCATCCCTCCGGCCAGTCCCGCAGCCGTTGACCACGCCGTTCGGCCTCCTGCAGCAGCGGTTGCAACAGGGCGCGGGCCATGCCCCCGAAGGCCACCCCTGCAGGCCCACCTTCGGGGCTGGTGGGCAGCAGATCGATGGTGGCCGCGTTCGTGCCCCCGGCCAACTGGAGCGGCCCGGGGGGCGCCAGTGGACGCAACTGATTCCACAGACGCACCGCGGCACGGGCCGTTCCCGCACCGACATCACCACGCATCGGGCGGCCGTCGAGCTGCCAGAGCGGGCGCTGAGCCCTGGCCCGCAAGGCGGCATGACGACTCCAGAGCTCCCGCGACAGGTCGGCAACCGTGCAGTGATGCCCCTCAAGACCGCAGCTGACCGCCAGACGCCTCAGGGGAACCGTCGCAGCGCCGATGGCGGCGAGCGTCGCTTCGAAGGCCTCGGCCCGGCCGGGTGCGGTGTGAATCTCCAGGGCATCCGGCCTGAGCTCTCGCAGCAGGGCGGTCAGCCCATCCCTGCCGATTCGATGCTCCCGGGTCTCGATCAGCCCCAGAGGACAAGCAGGCAAACATCGACCACAGCCATAACAGAGGCTGGGTGCCACCCCTGCATCTGGGCTGATCGCCATCGCCGGGCAGACCCGCTCGCAGGGCCTGGAGCAATCGGGCGGGCAGCGCTCCGGCACAAAGAACGCCTTGCGGAAGTGGGGATCCTGACCATCGCTGATGCTCACCATCAACCAGGGACGATGGGCCTGACGCTCTTGCGCCCAAGCCAACCCTGCCCTGGCGGCATGGACCACGGCGGGATCGGCACCGACATCCACACAGTGCACCCCCGCCATGGCGTACACAGCACAGAGATCGGCGATCGCAGGCAGATCCTGGTTGCTGGCCCCGCAGATCAACTTGACCCAACGCCCCTGGCTCAGAGCGCGTTCGGCGGCATCCGCCGACAACGCCGGAGCGGTCACAGGGGCTCAGGCTCCGAGCAGGGTGGCCAGAGGCTCCCAACGCAGACTTCTGGCACCGCCCATCTCCACCACCACCTTGAGACGGTGCTCCCGCTGCGTCAGGGCACACAGCGACAGCAGTTCCGAACGTGACAGCACCTGTCCCTCCAGAAGCCAGAGCACAACGGGCTGGTCTCCGAGCAGCCGCTCACCGAGCCAGGGCATCACCTCGTGCACCTCACCAACCGCGGCACCACGTCCGACGCTCTGATGCCCCAGGTGGGGAGGTCGCACACCATGCTTTTGAAAGAGATAGATCTCAGGATCCCCGAGGCCCCGTGCCGACGTGAGGAGTGTGCGGTACCCAGCAGCGCGAAGACGGCGCAGCAAGCGGGTTTCCGCCCCACCCTCGAGCGGCGCATGCACGGCCATGCAGCCTTCCGACTCAAGCTCGCGCCGGAAGCCACGACCGGAGAGCAGCAGCGGCATGGAACCGAACCAACTGCGGCCAGTGTGGCAGCAGAGATGAGACTTCTGAAGTGGAGGCAAGCTGTGGTGTAGTGTTTTTGTTTGCTTCGCGCTTCTGTGCCCGTCCGCTAGCCGGGCCTCCAGAACGTGTCGCAGGTCCGGCGATTGCGCCGGATCCCCAGGCCAGAGCAATGGTTCAGACGATTACGTCGGAAGCGTTGCCGGGAAACTGACCGGTTCCACCGGCCAAGTCCCAGCCAGCTGATTCGCTCGCTAGCCCCATTCCGGATGTGCGCCTCATTGAAGGCGATCACCACTCCGGCCATGACTGCGTCACTTCGATCAGCGCCCCTGGCCACCATCCACCTGGATGGAGGTTGTTCACGCTGGCGTTTCTACCCCCATGTCCATCGGCATCCTTGGGAAGAAGCTGGGTATGTCCCAGCTCTTCGACGAGCAAGGCAAAGCCGTCCCGGTCACCCTGATCGAGGCGGGACCTTGCCGCATCACCCAACTGAAAACAACTGAAACGGACGGCTATGCGGCCGTTCAGATCGGCTTCGGCGACACCCGCGAGAAGCTGGTCAATAAACCCGCCAAGGGTCATCTCGCCAAATCAGGCGAGGAGCTGCTGCGCCACCTGAGCGAGTACCGCGTTGACGATGTCGCCGGCCTCGAACTCGGTGGGGCGATCACCGTTGGTGATTTCGAAGCCGGTCAGAAGGTGGACGTGAGTGGCGACTCCATGGGCCGCGGTTTCGCGGGCTATCAGAAACGTCACGGCTTCAGCCGTGGCCCGATGACGCACGGTTCCAAGAACCATCGCGAACCGGGTTCGACAGGCGCCGGCACAACACCGGGTCGCATCTATCCCGGCAAGCGCATGGCCGGCCGCTACGGCGGCAAAAAAATCACCACCCGTGGGCTCACGATCCTGAAGATCGACAGCGAGCGCAATCTGCTGGTGGTGAAAGGGTCGGTGCCGGGCAAACCCGGTTCGCTCCTGAACATCCGGCCCGCCAACCGTGTGGGCGCCAAGCCCGCAACTGGAGGTAAGTGATGGCCACATGTGTTGTCCGTGACTGGCAGGGCAAGGACGCCGGCAAGGCGAGCCTCGACCTGAAGGTGGCAAAAGAGTCCACTGCCACCGATTTGATGCACCGCGCCGTCCTGCGCCAGCAGGCCCACATGCGTCAGGGCACCGCCAGCACCCTCACGCGAGCGGAAGTTCGCGGTGGTGGTCGCAAGCCCTACAAGCAGAAAGGCACCGGTCGCGCTCGTCAGGGTTCGATTCGCACCCCCCTGCGCCCCGGTGGTGGCATTGTCTTCGGTCCGAAGCCTCGCAGCTACAACCTGGCGATGAACCGCAAGGAGCGGCGCCTGGCCCTGCGCACAGCCCTGATGGCGCGCTTTGAGGCCATCACCGTGGTGAAGGATTTCGGCGCTTCCCTCGACGTGCCGAAGACCCGAGAGATCAGCGATGCCCTGGGTCGTCTCGGCATTGCCGCCGACAGCAAGGTGTTGATCATCCTCTCGAACCCCTCCGAGGTCGTGCGCCGCTCGGTGCGCAACCTCGACAAGGTGAAGCTGATCGCCGCCGACCAACTCAACGTCTTCGATCTCCTCAACGCCCAGGCGTTGGTGGTGGGTGAAGACGCTCTCGCAACGATTCAGGAGGTCTACGGCGATGACTGAGCGCTTCACCGAACGTCTGGCCGATGTGATTCGCCGCCCGCTGATCACTGAAAAAGCCACCCGTGCCCTGGAACTAAACCAGTACACCTTTGAGGTGGATCACCGTGCGGCCAAGCCCGACATCAAAGCTGCGATTGAGCAGCTCTTCGATGTGAAGGTCACCGGCATCAGCACCATGAATCCGCCTCGCCGCAGTCGCCGCGTTGGTCGCTTCGCCGGCAAACGCGCCCAGGTGAAGAAGGCGGTGGTGCGCCTGGCCGAGGGCAACTCCATCCAACTCTTCCCTGAGTCCTGAGGGGTCTGAAACGTCATGGCAATTCGTACTTTCCGCCCCTATACGCCCGGAACCCGCACCCGGGTCGTCACCGACTTCAGTGAAGTCACCGGCCGCAAGCCGGAACGGTCCCTGGTGGTGTCCAAGCACCGCCGCAAGGGTCGCAACAACCGCGGTGTGATCACCTGCCGTCATCGCGGCGGCGGTCACAAGCGCCTCTATCGCACCGTCGATTTCCGGCGCAACAAGCACGGCGTGCCCGCCAAGGTGGCCGCCATCCATTACGACCCCCACCGGAATGCGCGGTTGGCTCTGCTCTTCTACGCCGACGGCGAGAAGCGCTACATCCTTGCTCCGGCGGGTGTGACCGTGGGCCAGACCGTGGTCTCCGGTCCGGAAGCACCGATCGAGAACGGCAACGCCATGCCGCTTTCGGCGGTTCCCCTCGGTTCCAGCGTGCACTGCGTCGAGCTCTATGCCGGTCGCGGTGGCCAGATGGTGCGAACCGCTGGCGCCAGTGCCCAGGTGATGGCCAAGGAAGGCGACTATGTCGCTCTCAAACTGCCATCCACCGAGGTTCGGCTGGTCCGACGGGAGTGCTACGCCACCCTCGGCGAAGTGGGCAACTCGGAGATCCGCAACACCAGCCTGGGCAAGGCCGGTCGTCGTCGCTGGCTGGGTCGTCGTCCCCAGGTGCGCGGCAGTGTGATGAACCCTTGCGACCACCCCCACGGTGGTGGTGAAGGCCGGGCCCCGATCGGCCGTTCCGGCCCGGTGACCCCCTGGGGCAAACCCGCTCTTGGTCTCAAGACCCGCAAGCGGAACAAGCCGAGTAACAAGTTCGTCCTCCGGAAGCGTCGCAAGACGTCCAAGCGGAGCCGTGGCGGACGCGACTCCTGATGCACATCACCGTTTTGCCGTTCGCCTAACCCGCCATGGGACGTTCACTCAAAAAAGGCCCTTTCATCGCCGACAGCCTGCTTCGCAAGGTTGAAAAGCAAAATGCCGCCGACGACAAGTCGGTGATCAAAACGTGGTCTCGGGCCTCCACGATCCTGCCGATGATGATCGGCCACACCATTGCCGTTCACAACGGCAAAACCCACGTGCCGGTTTTCGTGACCGAGCAGATGGTGGGTCACAAGCTGGGGGAATTTGCCCCCACCCGCACCTTCAAGGGCCACATCAAAGACAAGAAAGGAGGCCGCTGAGACCATGACAACGTCATCCCCAACGGCTCCCACCGCCCGGGCCCATGGCCGCTTCATCCGCGGTTCGGTGTCCAAGGTGCGCCGTGTCCTCGATCAGATCCGCGGTCGCAGCTATCGCGACGCGCTGATCATGCTCGAGTTCATGCCCTACCGCTCCACCGGCCCGATCACCAAGGTGCTGCGGTCGGCGGTCGCCAACGCCGAGCACAACCTGGGCCTGGACCCCTCCACGCTGGTGATCGCCCAGGCGAGCGCCGACATGGGCCCGTCCATGAAGCGGTATCGGCCCCGCGCCCAGGGTCGCGCCTACGCGATCAAGAAGCAGACCTGCCACATCAGCATCGCTGTGGCAGCTCCGACCGACTCCTGACCCCCGAGCACACCGACTGATGGGACACAAAATCCATCCAACCGGCTTACGCCTGGGGATCACCCAGGAGCACCGGTCACGCTGGTACGCCTCCAGCCGCAATTATCCGACCCTTCTTCAAGAAGATGATCGGATTCGCAAGTTCATCCACAAGAAGTACGGCGCCGCCGGCATCAGCGAAGTGCTGATCGCCCGCAAAGCCGACCAGCTCGAAGTGGAACTGAAAACCGCACGCCCTGGCGTGCTGGTGGGCCGCCAGGGCAGCGGCATCGAGGAGCTGCGCAGCGGCATCCAGAAAACCGTGGGTGATCTGAGCCGTCAGGTGCGGATCAACGTGGTGGAAGTGGAGCGTGTGGACGCCGACGCCTTCCTGCTGGCCGAGTACATCGCCCAGCAACTGGAGAAGCGCGTGGCCTTCCGCCGCACCATCCGCATGGCGGTGCAGCGGGCGCAACGGGCTGGCGTGCTCGGCCTGAAAATTCAGGTGAGCGGTCGCCTGAACGGCGCCGAAATCGCCCGGACCGAGTGGACGCGTGAAGGGCGCGTGCCGCTGCACACCCTGCGTGCCGACATCGACTACGCCACCAAAGTGGCCAGCACCACCTATGGGGTGCTGGGCATCAAGGTGTGGGTCTTCAAAGGGGAAGTGCTGGGGGATGAAGCCCGTCAGCAACTGCCGGTGGGCGCAACCCCACGGCGGCGGGCCGGTCGCAGGCCCCAACAGTTCGAAGACCGCTCCAACGAGGGTTGAACAGGAGGCCTGAACCATGCTGAGTCCAAAACGCGTCAAATTCCGCAAGCAGCAGCGCGGCCGCATGCGCGGCGTCGCCACCCGAGGCAACACGATTGCCTTCGGTCAGTTCGCACTGCAGGCCCAGGAGTGCGGCTGGATCACCTCGCGCCAGATCGAGGCCAGTCGTCGCGCCATGACCCGCCACGTCAAGCGTGGCGGCAAGATCTGGATCCGGATCTTCCCCGACAAACCGATCACGATGCGCCCCGCCGAAACCCGCATGGGCTCCGGTAAGGGCAACCCGGAATTCTGGGTGGCTGTGATCAAGCCGGGGCGGGTGCTGTTTGAAATGGGTGGTGCGGAAATCACCGAATCCATCGCCCGGGAAGCCATGCGCCTGGCGCAATACAAGCTGCCCGTGAAAACCAAGTTCATCTCCCTGGACGACCAGGAGAGCGCCGCCTCAGGCAGTGATGCCAAGGCTGCGTCCAGCGCAACCGTGGAGGCCTGACGATGGCACGCCCTAATGCATCCGAGCTGCGCCAGCTCACCGACGCAGACATCACCGAACAGATCAATGGCCTGCGCCGCGAGCTGTTCGACCTGCGCTTTCAGCAAGCCACGCGCCAGCTGACCAACACGCACCGTTTCAAGGAAAGCCGCATCAAGCTGGCCCAGTTGTTGACGGTGCAAGCGGAGCGCCAGCGCTCCGCCGCTTCCTGATCCCCTAAGGAGAACCAGACATGGCAACCAAGGAAAGGGTCGGCACCGTCGTCAGCGACAAGATGGACAAAACGGTGGTGGTGGCGGTGGAGAACCGCTTCCCCCATCCCATCTACAAGAAGACGGTGAGCCGCACCACCCGTTACAAGGCTCACGACGAAGACAACAGCTGTCGCGTCGGCGACCGGGTTCGGATCACCGAGACCCGCCCGCTCAGTCGCCACAAGCGCTGGGCCATCGCCGAAGTGCTCAGCCACAGTGCCAAGGCGGAAACGGAAGCCGCCAAGGCCGAAGCCAGTGCCGCCAGGGCCGAAGCCGCCCAAGAGGAGGTGTCGAAGTGATTCAGCAGGAAACATTCCTCACCGTCGCTGACAACAGTGGCGCCAAACGCATCCAGTGCATCCGCGTTCTGGGCAGCAACCGTCGCTACGCCCACGTGGGCGATGTGATCGTGGCCGCCGTCAAGGACGCCATGCCCAACATGGGCGTGAAAAAGTCGGATGTGGTCAAGGCTGTGGTGGTGCGCACCAAAGCCACCCTGCGTCGCGACACGGGCAACTCGATCCGTTTCGATGACAACGCAGCGGTGATCATTAACGCCGACAACAATCCTCGCGGAACCCGCGTCTTCGGTCCTGTGGCGCGTGAGCTGCGCGAGCGCAACTTCACCAAAATCGTCTCCCTCGCCCCGGAGGTGATCTGAGATGGCAACAGCAACTCCCAAATCCAGCAGCAGCCAGCGCATCAAGATGCGGCTGCGCAAAGGCGACACCGTGCAGGTGATCTCCGGCAAGGACAAGGGCAAAACAGGTGAAGTGCTCCGCACCCTGCCCTATGAAAACCGTGTCGTGGTCCAGGGCATCAACCTGCGCACCCGTCACGTCAAACCCACCCAGGAGGGTGAGTCTGGCCGGATCGTCACGGAAGAAGCGTCTCTGCACGCCTCCAACGTGATGCTGTATTCCACCAGCCAGAAGGTCGCCAGCCGTGTCGAGATGGTGACCGAAAAAGACGGCACCAAAAAACGTCGTCTCAAGAAAACCGGCGAAGTGATCGATTGATCACCCGTCCCGTCTTCTGACCAAGCCCAGAAGTCCCCTATCCCCAGCCATGTCACTCAAACAGCGCTACCGGGAGACCATTCAGCCCAAATTGCTGAAGGATCTGAGTCTCTCCAACATCCATGAAGTTCCCAAGGTGGTGAAGGTCACCGTCAACCGGGGACTCGGCGAAGCCGCCCAGAACGCCAAGGCCCTCGAAGCTTCGGTGAGCGAATTGGCACAGATCACCGGCCAGAAAGTGGTGGTCACCCGTGCCAAGAAAGCGATCGCCGGTTTCAAGATCCGCCAGGGCATGCCGATCGGCTGTGCTGTGACCCTGCGCGGTGAACGGATGTATGCCTTCCTGGAGCGTCTGATCAACCTGGCGCTGCCCCGGATCCGCGACTTCCGCGGCGTCAGCCCCAAGAGTTTCGACGGACGTGGCAATTACACCCTGGGGGTGAGGGAACAGATCATCTTCCCGGAGATCTCCTTCGACAAGATCGACGCCATCAGGGGCATGGACATCACCATCGTGACCACTGCCCGCACGGATGAAGAGGGCCGGGCCCTCCTCCGCGAGATGGGAATGCCATTCCGCAGCAACTGAGCCCCCCTCGGACCCACCATGGCCAACCACGACCCTATTTCCGACATGCTCACTCGCATTCGCAATGCGAGTGAGAAGCGTCACCAATCCACCAAAGTTCCGGCCTCCCGGATGTCCCGCAGCATCGCCAAGGTGTTGCAACAGGAAGGCTTCATCGCTGAAATCAGTGAGGAAGGCGAGGGTGTTCAAACCCATCTCGTCCTTGAACTCAAGTACAGCGGCAAGCACCGCCAGCCCACGATTCGCTCCATGCAGCGCGTCAGCAAGCCTGGTCTACGCATCTACAAGAACACCCGAGGCCTGCCCAAGGTGCTCGGTGGCCTTGGGGTGGCGATCATCTCCACCTCCAAAGGTGTGATGAGCGACCGCGATGCCCGTAAACAGGGTGTGGGCGGTGAAGTGCTCTGCTACGTCTATTGATCCGGAGCCAGAACTATGTCTCGTATCGGTAAATCCCCCATCCCCATTCCCGACAAGGTGAGCGTGAGCCTCGATGGACTCGCCGTCACCGTGAAGGGCCCGAAGGGCGAACTCAAACGCACCCTGCCCGATGGTGTGACCATCAGCCAGGTAGAGAACACCCTGGTTGTGGCTCCCAGCAGCGAGAAGCGCAAGTCACGGGAACGGCATGGCCTCTGTCGCACCCTGGTGGCCAACATGGTCGAGGGCGTGAGCACCGGCTTCACGAAAAAGCTGGAGATCGTCGGCGTGGGTAACCGCGCCCAGGTGAAAGGCAAAACCCTCGTGGTCAGCGCCGGCTACAGCCATCCGATCGAGATGGTTCCGCCCGAAGGCATCACGTTTGCGGTGGAGAACAACACCAACGTCACCGTGTCCGGCAGCGACAAGGAGCTGGTGGGCAACGAGGCCGCCAAGATTCGCGCCATCCGTCCACCCGAGCCTTACAAGGGCAAGGGCATCAAATATGCGGGCGAGCGCATCCTGCGCAAGGCCGGTAAGTCGGGCAAGAAATAAGCCCCTGCCAGATCACCTTCCGCAACCCTCACCATGTCAACCTCCTCCCGCAAACAGCAGACGCAAAAGCGCCACCGGCGCCTGCGTCGTCATCTCAGCGGTTCCGCCGATCGTCCCCGGCTGGCGGTGTTCCGCTCCAACAATCACATCTACGCCCAGGTCATCGACGACGAGGCCCAGAGCACCCTCTGCTCCGCTTCAACGCTCGACAAGGATCTGCGCACCAGCCTCAAGGCCGATGGCAGCAGCTGCGATGCTTCCATTGCCGTCGGTGAGCTGGTGGCCAAGCGTGCCCTCGCCAAAGGAATCCAACAGGTGGTCTTCGATCGCGGCGGCAACCTGTATCACGGTCGGGTGAAAGCCCTGGCCGACGCCGCCCGGGAAGCGGGCCTGCACTTCTGACCCTGCTCTCACCATGACCGAATCAACCCCCCAGACCAACCCCAACGACATCCCGGCGGCGTCCGATGTTCCTGCAGCGGCAGAAGGCCAGCAGGAGCAGCGCCGTGGTGGTGGCCGGGGCGACCGCGACCGCCGTGGTGGCGGCCGTCGCGGCGATCGCCGGAACCAGGAGCGTGACTCCGAATGGCAAGAACGCGTTGTGCAGATCCGCCGCGTCTCCAAGACCGTGAAAGGCGGTAAGAAAATGAGTTTCCGCGCCATCGTCGTGGTCGGCAACGAGCGCGGTCAGGTGGGCGTCGGTGTCGGCAAGGCCGGTGATGTGATCGGTGCCGTGCGCAAGGGCGTGGCCGACGGCAAGAAGCATCTGGTCAAGGTGCCCCTCACCCGCCACAACTCCATCCCCACCCTGTCCAATGGTCGCGATGGTGCGGCCAGCGTGCTGATCCGCCCCGCCGCTCCCGGTACCGGCGTGATTGCGGGCGGCTCGATCCGCACGGTGCTGGAACTGGCTGGCATCAAAAACGTGCTGGCCAAACGGCTCGGCAGCAAAACCCCCCTCAACAACGCCCGGGCTGCCATGGTGGCCCTCGAAGCGCTCCGCACCCACAAGGAGACCGCCAAGGAACGGGGGATCTCCCTCGAGCAGATCTATTCCTGATTCCCGATGACCCTCCGACTCGACTCTCTCCAGGCCAACAAAGGCGCGCGACGCCGCAAACTGCGCAAAGGCCGTGGCATTGCCGCAGGCCAGGGCGCCAGCTGCGGCTTCGGCATGCGTGGCCAGAAATCCCGCTCCGGTCGTCCCACCCGTCCCGGTTTTGAGGGTGGCCAGATGCCCCTCTACCGCCGGGTGCCCAAGCTGAAGCACTTCCCCTTGGTGAACCCCAAGTTCTTCACGGTGGTGAATGTCTCGGCCCTCAACGAGCTCAAAGCCGGCAGCACCGTCAACCTCGACTCCCTGGTCAAGGACGGCATCGTCACCAGCCCGAAGCATCCCCTCAAGATCCTCGGCAACGGTGAACTCAAGGCCAAACTCACCGTGCAGGCTGCGGCCTTCACCGCCTCCGCCCGCGCCAAGATCGAAGCCGCCGGTGGCAGCTGTGAACTGCTCGACTGAGGCCGCACCGCAGTCGTCAGTGCAGATCTAAGGTCTGAGCCGTCCGCGGAACTACGGTCTGCGGACGGCTTTTTGGCATTCAGCCCACTCCACATCCATTCATCCATGTTCGTCAGTCGGGGACGCAATCCCAGCGCCGGAGAGGTGATCACCCAGCTGGTGCAGAACAGGGAATTGCGCAGCCGGGTGCTCACCACGCTCGGCCTGCTCATGCTGGTGCGCCTCGGGATCTACATCCCCATGCCGGGCATCGACCGGGTCGCCTTCCAGCAGTTTCTGCAGCAGGGAGGGCAGTTGATCGGCTTCCTCGACATCTTCACCGGGGGCGGCATCTCGACCCTGGGCGTCTTCGCCCTGGGCATCCTGCCCTTCATCAATGCCTCGATCATCCTGCAACTGCTCACCGCAGCCCTGCCCCAACTCGAGGATCTCCAGAAGAATGAGGGGGAAGCGGGCCGACGCAAGATTGCTCAGATCACCCGGTATGTGGCCCTGGGCTGGGGCCTGATCCAGAGCATCGTGTTCGCGATGATCCTGCGGCAGTACGCGGTGGAGGGTCTCAGCGACACCGTGTTCGTCGTGCAGACCGCCCTGGCGCTCGTGACAGGCTCGATGGTGGTGATGTGGCTCAGCGAAGTGATCACCGAACGGGGCATCGGTCAGGGCGCCTCCCTGGTGATCTTCCTCAACATTGTGGCCACCCTGCCCCAGGCCCTCGGAGCCACGATCGAGAAAGCGCAGACCGGTGACCGCAACGATGTGGTGGGCATCATCGTGCTGGTGCTCGTGTTCCTGGTCACGATCGTGGGGATCATCTTTGTGCAGGAGGGAGCCCGACGCCTGCCGATCGTGAGTGCCAAACGCCAGGTGGGTGGCACAGCCCTGCTGCCCAGTCGCCAGAGCTATCTGCCCCTGAAGCTCAATGCCGGTGGCGTGATGCCGATCATCTTTGCCTCCGCGCTGATCTTCCTGCCACTCACGATCGCCAACGTCACCAAAAACCCGCTCCTGATCAGAGCCGCCAGTGCCCTCAATCCGAGCGCGGCCAATCCCTGGCCCTATGCCCTGCTCTTTTTCGCCCTGATCCTCGGCTTCGCCTATTTCTACGCCTCACTCA
The DNA here is from genome assembly GCF_014279595.1 of Synechococcus sp. RS9909. NCBI lineage: Bacteria > Bacillati > Cyanobacteriota > Cyanophyceae > Synechococcales > Synechococcaceae > Synechococcus > Synechococcus sp. RS9909. Next base: position 523,954 of record NZ_CP047943.1, on the reverse strand, counting down.
CCGTCAATCCCACCGACATCGCCAGCAACCTCAAGAAAGGAGGCGTCGCCATTCCAGGCGTACGCCCCGGCAGCGCAACGGCGGCTTACCTCTCTGGCGTCCAGAACCGACTCACGTTGCTGGGTGGTCTGTTTCTTGGGGCGGTGGCCATCATTCCGTCGGCCGTCGAAAGGGCCACGGGCGTCACCACCTTCCAGGGCCTTGGGGCCACGTCCTTGCTGATCCTGGTGGGCGTGGCGATCGACACCGCCAAGCAGGTGCAGACCTATGTGATCTCACAGCGTTACGAAGGCCTCGTGCGCCAGTGACCCCCGCCTGGCCCACCAGGCAGCCGCATCCATTTCCAGAATTCTCGTCTCGACCATGAAGCAACGGCTCCTCTTCCTCGGCCCTCCCGGCGCCGGCAAGGGCACCCAGGCGGCCCGACTGTGTGCCGCCCATGGCATGCAGCATCTCTCCACCGGCGATCTGCTGCGCTCGGAGGTGGCCGCCGGAACCGCCCTAGGACAGGAAGCTGAAGCGGTGATGAACCGCGGCGAACTGGTGAGTGATGCGCTGGTTTTGGCGATCGTGAAAGGCCAGCTCGGCCGCCTCAGCACAGGCGGTTGGCTGCTCGACGGATTTCCTCGCACGGTGGCCCAGGCGGAAGCCCTCACCCCGCTGCTGGCGGAACTCCAACAACCCCTCGAAGCGGTGCTACTCCTCGAGCTCGATGATGCCGTGCTGATCGAGCGCATGCTGGCGCGCGGCCGGGCCGATGACACCGAAGCCGTGATCCGCCATCGGCTGGAGGTCTACCGGGAGAAAACAGCACCCCTGATCGACTTCTACCGTCAACAGGGTCTGCTCTGCTCGGTGGAAGCGCAGGGCAGCATCGAGGCGATTACCAAGCGGATTGAAGCCACCCTTCAAGGGGCTTGATCAGGTCGTTGTGATAGGTTAGCTGTTTGGAATTTTGGAGAGCCACACCCCATGAAGGTGCGCGCCTCGGTCAAGAAAATGTGTGAGAAGTGCCGTGTGATTCGCCGCCACGGCCGGGTCATGGTGATCTGCACCAACCCCAAGCACAAGCAGCGTCAGGGCTGAAGCCCAGCTGCTGGACTGATGGCTGATTCACAGCCGCAGATCCCACCCCAGCCCCAACGGATCCGCCCACAGGGCGGACCTTTCTGTCCCCCTCGTTTGATCGCTCAGTGGCAAGGATTGCTGGTGTCGACATTCCCCGCGACAAGCGGATCGAAGTCGCCCTCACCTACATCTACGGAATCGGACCCACCCGGGCCCGCACCATCCTCTCCAAGACCGGTGTCAATCCCGACATCCGCGTCAAGGATCTCGATGACGGAGATGTGCAGAAACTGCGCGGTGCCACTGAGGCCTACACCATCGAGGGTGACCTGAGACGACAGGAGGGCATGGCCCTGAAGCGCCTTCAGGACATTGGTTGTCTGCGCGGTCGTCGTCACCGCATGAGCCTTCCGGTTCGCGGTCAACGCACCCGCACCAACGCCCGCACGCGCCGTGGTGCCCGCAAGACCGTCGCCGGCAAGAAGAAGTAATCCGCAGAGGCTGAGTCTTCCTCCGACTCGGATCTGCTGTCTGTCATCCCCTCCCACCCGTCTCCAGGCCCCAGCCCATGGCCAAACCCGCCAAAAAATCAGGCCCAAAGAAGGCCAAGCGCAACGTCCCCAACGGTGTTGCCCATATCCAGAGCACCTTCAACAACACGATCGTGTCGATCACCGACACCACCGGTGAGGTGATCTCCTGGTCCTCCGCCGGAGCCAGCGGCTTCAAAGGTGCCCGTAAAGGCACCCCCTTCGCCGCCCAGACCGCTGCCGAAGCCGCGGCACGTCGTGCTCTCGAGCAGGGCATGCGACAGATCGAAGTGCTGGTGCGCGGCCCCGGCTCAGGTCGTGAAACTGCCATCCGGGCTCTGCAGGTGGCCGGCCTGGAAATCACGCTCATCCGTGATGTCACCCCCTTGCCCCACAACGGCTGCCGTCGTCCCAAGCGTCGCCGCGTCTGATCGACGTTTCATCACCAGGCTTCCCTCGCTCTTCACCGCTACAGACCGTGCTGCAATACCAGATTGACCGTATCGAGCATCAGATCTCTGATGATCGCGCTCAGACGGGTGTGTTCCTGATCGGTCCGCTGGAACGCGGCCAGGCCACCACCCTGGGCAATGCCCTGCGCCGTGTGCTGATGGGTGGCCTGGAGGGCAGTGCGGTGACCGCGGTGCGCATCGCTGGGGTCAACCACGAGTACGCCACCGTGCCCGGGGTGCGGGAAGACGTCCTCGACATTCTGCTCAATTGCAAGCAATTGAGCGTCAACAGCCGCACCAGCGAGCTGGAGATCGGCCGCCTGGTGGTGGCCGGCCCCGCTGAAGTGAAAGCTCGCGATCTGCAGTTTTCCTCCCAGGTGCAGGTGGTGGATCCGGAGCGGCCGATTGCCACGGTCAGCGACGGGCACAGCCTCGAACTGGAAGTGCATGTCGAGCGCGGCATCGGTTACCGCCCGGTGGATCGTCACAACGAAGACACCAGCGCGATCGATTTGCTTCAGATCGATGCCGTGTTCATGCCGGTGCAGCGGGTCAACTTCTCGATTGACGAAACGGCTGTCGCTGAGGGTGGCTCCGCCCGGGAACGTCTCCGCATGGAAGTGGTCACCGATGGGTCGATCACTCCCGACGATGCGATCGCCCAGGCGGCCAATCTTTTGATTGAGCTGTTCCAACCCCTGGCCACCGTCACCATGGTGGAGGAGCCGGGCCTGGAGCCGGAACCTTCGGCTGAGGCGCAGATTCCTCTTGAAGAACTCAACCTCTCCGTTCGGGCTTACAACTGCCTGAAGCGTGCTCAGGTCAATTCCGTCTCTGATCTGATGGGCTTCAGTTACGAAGACCTTCTGGAGATCAAAAACTTCGGCTCCAAGTCGGCCGATGAAGTGATCGAAGCGCTGGAGCGCATCGGCATCTCCATCCCTCAGAGCCGCACCAGCGCCTGACCCCCATCCCGTTTTCTCCCCTCCCAGCGCCTGAACCATGCGTCACCAATGTCGAGTTCCCCAGCTGGGTCGTCCGGCTGACCAACGCAAGGCCATGCTCCGTGGCCTCACCACCCAGCTGATCCGCGAAGGCCGCGTCACCACCACCAAGGCCCGCGCCAAGGCCCTGCGTGACGAAGCCGAACGGATGATCACCCTGGCCAAAGAGGGGAGCCTCGCCTCCCGCCGCCGGGCCATCGGCTACATGTACGACAAGCAGCTCGTGCATGCCCTCTTCTCCAAAGCGCAGGATCGCTACGGCGACCGTCAGGGCGGCTACACACGCATCACCCGCACCGTGCGCCGTCGCGGTGACAATGCAGAAATGGCCATCATCGAATTGGTCTGAAGCCCACGGAGTCCACGGAATCGTCACCCTCGTCTGCTGCTGAAGGCATCCGCATCCAACGGATTGCCATCAGCGTGCAGTATGAGGGTTCGTCGTTTTGCGGCTGGCAGCGCCAGCGCCAGGGCACCAGTGTTCAGGGTGAACTGGAGAAGGCGATCGCCGCGCTCGATCCACACCGACCGGTGCAGGCTGTCGCCGCCGGTCGCACCGATGCCGGTGTTCATGCCGCCGGGCAGGTGGTGCATTTCGACTGTTGTGGACCGATTCCGGCCCAACGCTGGGCCCCAGCCCTGAATGGCCGCCTGCCCGGCACGATCCGCGTGCGTGAAGCGGTGGAACGCCCCCTCCACTGGCATGCCTGCCATTCCGCCAGCTATCGGCGTTACCGCTACACGATCTACAACGGACGCCGGCCCAACCTCTTCCTCGCCCCCTGGAGCTGGCACCGGTACCACTGCCGTCTCGACGAGGACGCCATGCGCCGAGGCCTGGACGGCTTGATCGGCAGCCACGACTTCAGCGCCTTCATGCGGGCCGGCAGCCGCCGGGCCCATGCCCGCACCACCGTTCAGGACGTGAGCCTCGAGCGACAGGGCGATGTCCTGATCCTGGAGATCCAGGCCAGTGGCTTTCTCTACGGCATGGTGCGTCTGCTGACGGGTCAGCTGGTGGCGGTGGGTGAGCATCGGCTCCACCCGCAGGCCTTCGAACAACGCTGGCGGCAGCGGCGGCGCCAGGAGGTGAAGGAAGCAGCCCCGCCGCAAGGTCTCTGCCTACTGCGCGCCGGCTATCCGGATCCAGTTTTTACAGAAGGCGGATGGTATGATTGTCAACCGCGGTTTTTTCTGGCAAGCCAGGATCCACCACCGGATCCACCACCGCTGCCGGGAATCAATTGACTCCGCCCCTTGCAGGCTCGGCACTCTTCAAGAGGACACCCACCACAAGGTAAGCTCATTGTTTGAGCTCGAATCAGTTCACGCCAGCGTGAACTGATTCCATCTGACCAGCTCCGCCCGCTCAGGTGGGGCATATCCGAACCGGCATGCCGGCGCGATGAACAAGACATCCGTTCCTTCCATCGATTCGATCGACCGCCAGTGGTATCTGGTGGATGCTGAGAATCAGACTCTCGGTCGACTGGCCACAGAAGTTGCCTCCGTGCTGCGGGGCAAGAACAAAGCCAGTTACACCCCCCATCTGGACACCGGCGATTTCGTGATCGTGGTGAACGCCGACAAGATTCGGGTCAGTGGCAATAAGGCGCAAGACAAGCTCTATCGCCGCCATTCCGGTCGTCCCGGGGGCATGAAGGTGGAAACCTTCGCCCACCTGCAGGAACGTCTCCCCGAGCGCATCGTGGAGAAAGCAATCAAGGGCATGCTTCCCCACAATGCCCTGGGTCGTCAGCTGTTCCGCAAGCTGAAGGTGTATCGCGGTGCCGAACATCCGCACGCCGCCCAGCAGCCCAAGCCCCTCGCGCTCGATCCCGCCGCCACCGCCCAATGAGCATGTCCAACTCCGTCGTCTACTGGGGCACCGGTCGCCGCAAAACCTCTGTGGCCCGTGTCCGTCTGGTGCCCGGCAGTGGCACGATCACCATCAATGGTCGCCCCGGCGACAACTACCTCAACTACAACCCGGCCTACCTGGCTGCGGTCAAGGCTCCTCTCCAGACCCTGGGTCTCGCCACTGAGTACGACGTTCTGGTGAACGTGCGGGGCGGCGGCTTGACCGGCCAGGCTGATGCGATCAAGCAGGGCGCAGCTCGGGCCCTCTGCGAGCTCTCCGCCGACAATCGCAAGCCCCTCAAGGTGGAAGGCCATCTCAGCCGCGATCCCCGCGCCAAGGAACGCCGCAAATACGGCCTCAAGAAAGCCCGCAAAGCTCCTCAGTTCTCCAAGCGCTGATTTCCGTCATGCCCAAGCCCGACATCCATCCCACCTGGTATTCCGACGCCAAGGTCATCTGCAATGGCGAAGTGGTGATGACCACTGGCTCCACCCAGCCCGAAATTCACGTCGATGTGTGGAGCGGCAATCATCCGTTCTTCACTGGTACGCAGAAAATCCTCGACACGGAAGGTCGTGTCGATCGCTTCATGCGCAAATACGGCATGGGTGGTGCTGGCAAAGCCGCTGGCGAAAAGAAAGCTGCAACTGAATCCTGAGCATTCAGTGCATCACAATCCAACGTCGCTCCTGAGCGACTCTCCCCCCCCGGCCCCGGACTGAAGTCTGAGGTTGGGGGTTTTTCATCACCACCCACCGATCGGAAGGGATGGACACCTCAACCCTGATCAGCCGCCTTGAGGCGGCCAGCACCAGCTTCCGCAACCTCGAGCGGCAACTGGCCGATCCCGATGTGGCGGCTGATCCGAAGCGGCTGGAAACGATTGCCCGGGAACGATCCCGGCTCGAACCGCTGGTTCAGGATTTCGCCAGCCTGCAACAGGTGGAATCAGAACGGGACCAGGCGAAAGCGCTGCTGCGTGAGAGCCGGGAGGATCCCGCCATGCAGGAGCTGGCGCAGCAGGAACTGGATCAGCTCGAGGTACGTCGCAGCGCACTGCTCGAGCAACTCACCCTGGCGCTGCTCCCCACGGATCCCCGCGATGGGCGCAGTGTGATGCTCGAGATCCGAGCCGGCGCCGGCGGCGATGAGGCCTGCCTCTGGGCCGGCGATCTGGCTCGCATGTACGAGCGCTATGGCACACGCCAACACTGGACGGTGCAACCGGTGAGTGCCAATGCCGCTGATCTCGGCGGGTACCGGGAACTGATCCTCTCGGTGAAGGGTGAGGCCGTCTTCAGCAAACTGAAATTCGAGGCCGGCGTGCATCGGGTGCAGCGCGTGCCGGCCACCGAATCCCAGGGACGGGTGCACACGTCCACGGCGACGGTGGCGGTGATGCCGGAAGCGGATCCGGTGGAGGTGCAGATCGACCCCACGGAGCTGGAGATCAGCACGGCCCGCTCCGGCGGCGCCGGCGGCCAGAACGTCAACAAGGTGGAAACGGCCGTGGATCTGCTCCACAAACCCACCGGCATCCGGGTGTTCTGCACCCAGGAGCGCTCCCAGCTGCAGAACCGGGAGCGGGCGCTGGAGATTCTGCGCGCCAAGCTCTACGAACGGCAGCTGGCCGAAGCCAACGCCCGCGAGAGCTCGGCCCGACGCGCCCAGGTGGGAACCGGCGACCGCAGCGAGAAGATCCGCACCTACAACGCCAAAGACAACCGCGTCACCGATCACCGCCTCGGTCGAAATTTCGGGCTTGACCCCGTGCTGGAGGGGCAGTTGGACGAGGTGATCGGCGCCTGCATCGCCGAAGAGCAACGGGCCAAGCTGGAAGCGCTCAGCAACGAGGCGGACGCCTGAGGGTCAGGCACCGATCACATATTTGGCCCACTCGCTGCGGCGGCCGGAATGGATCTGGCGGGTGGCCTCGAAACTGAGACTGCTGAGCGGACGGCGGGGCACCCGGCGCAGGGGCATGTTCGCCTCCTGGGGGGTGCGGTTGCCTTTGCGCACGTTGCAACGCAGACAGGCCGTCGTCACGTTCTCCCAGGTGTCGGATCCGCCTCGACTGCGGGGAATCACATGATCGATCGACAGCTGATCACCGCGGCTGCCGCAGTATTGGCAGCAGTGATTGTCGCGCTGAAACAGGTTGCGGCGGGTGAGCGGTAGCTGGCGGAACGGCACCCGCACAAACTGACGTAGACGGATCACCGTGGGCACCAACAGATCGGCTCGCACGCAGTGGTTGGGGTCGTGCTCCAGGCCCTCGGCCTTGCCCTTGAGCATCATCACCATGGCGCGGCGCCAGGTGGTGATGTTCAGCGGCTCGTAGGACGCATTGAGAACGAGTACCTGGCCCATGCCAGCCGCCTGTTTAAACGGCATGCTATCGGCATTCCACGCCCGTCAAGGTGTCCTTCACGACCGAACCGATGGCACCACAACGGGGGCCTGAGCTGCCAGACCCCCGCCAGCGGGCCTGGCTTGAGGTGGCACCGGCAGCCATCAGCCACAACGCCCGATCGATCCGCAGCCTGCTGCGGCCCGGCTGTGCCTTGATGGCCGTGGTGAAGGCCGACGGCTATGGCCACGGTGCGGTCACCGTGGCACGGGCCGCCCTCGCTGGTGGCGCCACCCAGCTGGGCGTGGCCACCCTGCAGGAGGGCATCGAGCTGCGTCAGGCCGGGCTGCGCGAGCCGGTGCTGGTGATGGGCAACCTCACCCAGGCGGACGACCTGCGCCGCTGCCTGCATTGGCAGCTGATGCCCACCCTGAGCGGCATGCGCGAAGCCCTGCTCTGTCAGAACCTGGCCAGCGACAGCGGGCGACGCTTCGACGTGCAATTGAAACTCGACACGGGCATGACCCGTCTCGGCTGCGACTGGCAGGAAGCACCACGGCTGGTCGACGCGATTCAGCAGCTCGACCGGATTCGACTCGAGGGGATCTACAGCCACCTCGCCCTCGCCGATGGCGACCCCAATGGCGACGGCGAACGGGTGACGCAGCAACAACACCAACGCTTCCGCGAAGCCCTGCGTCTGCTGCCCGAAGGAGACGCTGTGCACCATCTCGCCAATTCAGCCGGCACCCTGCGCGATCCTGAGCTCCATCACGATCTGGTCAGGGTGGGGCTGGCGCTGTATGGCCACAGCCCCAGTCCGCACCTCGATCACGCCGTGGCGCTTGAGCCGGCGATGACAGTGAGAGCGCGCGTGAGCCTGATCCGCCAGGTGGGCGCCGGAGTGGGTGTCAGCTATGGCCATCGCTTCATCACCGCAAGACCCAGCCGGCTGGCGGTGGTGGCCATCGGCTATGCCGATGGCGTCAGCCGCGCCCTCTCGGGCCGCATCTGCGCGCTTCACCAAGGCCGCCGCCTGCCCCAGGTGGGTGCGATCACCATGGATCAGCTGATCCTGGATGTCACCGATCACCCCAACCTGGAACCCGGCGCCGTGGTCACCTTGCTGGGGCGGGATGGCGATCTGACGATCCATCCCCGCGACTGGAGTGATCAGTGCGATTCGATCCCCTGGGAGGTGCTCTGCGGCTTCAAACACCGGCTGCCACGGCTGGTGATCTGAACCGCATTCCCCCGGCGCCCACTCCTTGATATGGTGGTGGCGCCGCTGGAGAGGTGGCTGAGTGGTTGAAAGCGGCTCCCTGCTAAGGAGTTACAGGAGGCAACTTCTGTCGAGGGTTCGAATCCCTCCCTCTCCGTTGAATTAAATCGCCTGTTCGGCCGAGAGCTCCCGCGCCAGAGTCGGCAGCAGATTCGAATCCTTCGCCCGATCCACCCCCTCACTGAACACCACCAGCAGACTGGGGGGCCTCTCCGGTGAGACCCACCAGGCCGCATCGTGGCGTGCCTGGCTCATCCAGCCGGCCTTGCTCCAGAGCCGGCTCCCCTCCGGCAGACCTTCCCCGAGGAAGCCATCCACCTGATTCTCCGGATCGGCCGCCCGCAGGGCCGGATCAAGCGAACGATCCAGCAGATCCCGCAGGCGACGGCAGGCCGGCGGCGACAGCACCGCATCGGTCATCACCGCTTCCAGCATGCGCGCCGTGGCAGCGGTGCTGAGGGCATTGCGGTTGGTGTTCCCAGCCCCATAGAAGTCACGTTCACGGCCATAGGGGCCTTCATTCCAGGTTTTCTGGCAACAGTTGATCCGCTCCAGTTCCGGCCATCCCAGGGTCTTCAACCAGTCATTCACCAACTGGCGCTGGCGCTGCCAGGTGGTCCAGGCCTCACCCCGCAGCATCGGACCGCTGGTGGTGCCGGTCAGCAGGTCCACGATCAGACCGGTGGCGTCATTGCAGGAGTCGGCAATCATGTCGCGCAGGGCGCGGCGCAGTTCCTCGTGGTCCAGCAACAGATCACGCTGCAACCAGTGCTCAACCGCCACCGCATAGATCAGCTTCACCACGCTGGCGGGATACAGCATCCGTTGGTCGGCCCAAGCCGCCCCCCGGCCACTGCCGGCGCCGGGCTCCTGCCGGTCGTATCGCACCCAGGTGATCGCCACCTGCTCCGTGAGCCCGGGCCGGTCCTCCGCCTCCAGCCGGCGCAGCAGCGCAACCAGCTGCTCCTGCATCGCCGGGTCGGGACGGTAGAACGCCATCACACTGGCTGTTGAATCATGCCGACCTTAGGCACACCGCTTGCCCCGGAACTGCTGCTGCCGGGCAGTGTCTGGCAACTGCGGCGGCCTGTGAACGGCTACGCCCGCAACGGCGGTGATGGCCTCGCCACCCAGGCGGCGGCCGGCCGTCGGTTTCGGGTGCAAGGGAGCGGCGCGGCGATCCGGCAGGGACGCGTGAGGGTAACCCTGCTCGAAGACGGCTACCCCTGCTGGCTGAGTCTCGCCGACCTGGCTGGACAGGCGGTGTCGACTGGGGCCTGGCAGCCCCAACTGCTGGATGCCGGCACCATCCGCCGGCGGTTGCCGGCGGTGCTGGAGTGGATTGCCGCCGCCGCCGCGGCACCGAATCACTACCTCTGGGGCGGCACCCTGGGGCCCGATCTCGACTGTTCCGGCCTGGTGCAGACGGCGTTTGCAAGCGCTGGCATCTGGCTGCCACGCGACGCCTATCAGCAGGAGCGTTTCTGCACGCCGGTCGCGGTCCGTCCCGGTGACGACCGCCTGCTGCGTCCGGGTGATCTGATCTTTTTCGGCACCCCGCAACGCTGCACCCATGTGGCGATTCATCGGGGCCGCGGGCAGTACTGGCACAGCTCCGGCCGGGAGCACGGCCGCAACGGCATCGGCTGCGACAGCCTCCATCCGAGCGATCAGCATCCAGTGGCCTGTCATTACCGGGCGGAACTGCGCGGTGCCGGGCGCGTGGAGCGCTGCCATGACGGCAGCACCCTGCCGTAACAACTCCGGCCGCGACAGCCCGATCTAGGTTGCCCTCACCCCTCCACATCGGGATGCCCCTCAGCGCCGCCGTTTCAGCCATCGCCCCGGATCAGGACGGCGCCGCTCTCGATCTCTCCGTGGTGGTGCCCCTCTACAACGAAGAGGAGAGCGTTCCGGAGCTGGTGCAACAACTGCTCCAGGCGTTGCGGCCCAGCGGCGAGCGCTTCGAGCTGGTGCTGGTGAACGATGGCTCCCGCGACGGCACCGCGGCGGTGCTCGAGCGACTGAGCCGGGAGATCCCCGAGCTGGTGGCCGTCCTGCTGCGCAAGAACTACGGCCAGACCGCCGCCATGGCCGCCGGTTTCGATGTGGCCCGCGGCGAGGTGATCGTGAGCCTCGATGGCGATCTCCAGAACGACCCCGCCGACATCCCGCTGCTGCTGGCCACCCTGCGCGAGGGCTACGACCTGGTGAGTGGCTGGCGTCACCAGCGCCAGGATGCGGCGATTCAACGCAAGCTCCCCTCCCGCATCGCCAATCGCCTGATCGGGCGCGTGACCGGTGTGCGCCTCCACGACTACGGCTGTTCCCTGAAGGCCTATCGACGCGAGGTGCTGGCCGACATGCGGTTATACGGTGAACTGCACCGCTTCCTCCCCGCCCTGGCCTTCATCGAAGGGGCGCGGATCACGGAGGTGAAGGTCAATCACCGCGCTCGTCAATACGGCAGCAGCAAATACGGCATCGATCGCACCTTTCGCGTGCTGATGGACCTGCTGACGGTGTGGTTCATGAAGCGCTTCCTCACCCGCCCGATGTATGTGTTCGGGTTCGGCGGGCTGGTGGCGATCGCCGGCAGTTTGATGGCCAGTGCCTATCTGCTGGCAATCAAGCTGATGGGTGAAGACATCGGCAACCGCCCCCTGCTCACACTGGCGGTGGTGCTGGGCCTCGCAGGCGTGCAGCTGTTCTGTTTCGGGTTGCTGGCGGAACTGCTGATCCGCACCTACCACGAAAGCCAGGGCCGCCCGATCTACCGCATCCGGGCCACGTTGCGAGGTGGACGCGCCTGCTGAAGTCGCTCGCTCGGGCGAATCGGCCCAGCGCAGCGGTGCGTGTCGATCGCCGCTGCAGCCGCCTCCACAACGCGGGGATCGACATCACGCAAGCCGCGCCTCAGCACGGGCAAACCGGAACGGTGTCCCCAGAGGCCGGCGAGACGCACCGCCAGGAGCCGCTGATCGGGATCGCCGGCGATGGCATGGCGCAGACACTCTTCAAGGGCGCGCCGCTCGGCCGGGGTCACCGGCGCCGTCCAACCGTCGAGTGGATCCTCGGCGCTTGGCTCCGCCAAGGCCCGCTCGGCTTGCACCAACTCCACCTGAGCGCGATTGAGAGCGGCCACAGCGCCGGCGTCCGTGCTGCGCAGCAACGGTTTGCGCGGCCGTCGCCCGATGCCCCAGAGCACGAGAGCCAGAACGAGGGCAGCGCCACCAGCGAAGAACTGAGACATCGTGGGATTGAACTTTTATGTCGCCGTGAAAGGCGACGGCAAGCGCTCGGAAAAGCGATCCCTACAGTAACGGCGGACCTTTTTGGCTTTGGCCATCGCCATGACTGGAGATTTCGTCGCCGCCTGGATGCCCTCCGTGTTCGTGCCCCTGGTGGGAATCATGGGCCCGGCCGTGGCCATGGCGCTGCTCTTCAACGTGATCGAAGCCAGCGACTGAGTCGCTCCCCCTGCGTCCAGCTCCGTCCTTCCGATTCCTCCCATGACCGTGACCCCCGTCGCCGATCCCACCGTCGGCAACCTGGCCACTCCGGTGAACAGCAGCTACTTCGCCAAGGCCTTCCTCAACGCCCTTCCGGCCTATCGGCCGGCCCTCTCCCCCAACCGTCGCGGCCTGGAAGTGGGCATGGCCCATGGCTTCTTCCTCTACGGCCCCTTTGCGGTCTGCGGCCCCCTGCGCAACACCGACTACGCCGCCACCGCTGGCCTGCTCGCCGCCATCGGCCTTGTTTCGATCCTGACCGTGTGCCTGTCGATCTACGGCACAGCCGGTCATGGCCCGAGCGTGCAGCCCGCTGACGCCACGATCGACAATCCTCCCGCCGATCTGTTCACCAAGGCTGGCTGGGCTGAATTCGCCAGCGGCTTCTGGCTGGGTGGCTGCGGCGGCGCCGCCTTCGCCTGGTTCCTGGCAGGCACCGCCATCGTGGCCCCGCTGGTGAACATTGCTGGTGGTGTCTGGAGCGTCGGCTGATTCTCCAGGTCAACCCCTGGACTGAACCCGTCACAACCTCATCGCCCCGGATGAACGGCACGCCGTCCATAAGGGGCTTTGTGCTGCCAGGATCTGGCGGCTTCTTCAGCAGGACCCGCCTTGCGGTCGATTTCCCAGCCGTTTCTGCGCCGACCGGTCTTCACGATCGTGTGCAGCCTGCTTGTGCTGCTGGCAGGGTTGGTGGCCCTGGTGGGCCTGGGTCTGGAGGACCTTCCCCAACTGGCCCCGACGCGGGTGAGCGTCAGCGCCACCTTCCCGGCCGCGGGCCCGGAGGTGGTGGAGCAGAGCGTGACCGCGGTGCTCGAGAAACAACTCAACGGCCTCGAAGGCCTGGAGAGCATGAGCTCCAGCAGCCGTCAGGGGGGCGCCAGCATCAGCCTGCGCTTTGAGAGCGGCGATCCCGAGCTGAACGCGATCAAGGTGCAGAACGAGGTGAACCTGGCGAACCGACGCCTGCCTCAGCCCGTCACGCGTCAGGGGCTGAGCGTGCGCCGCTCCTCCGATGACATCCTCTTGATCCTGGGCTTCAGCGCCCCCAAGGGCCTCTATGCCCCCACCTTCATCGGCGGCTGGCTCGACCAGAATCTGCGCGAATCGCTCCGCAGCACGCCCGGGGTGGGCGAGATTCGCGTGTTTGGCAGCAGTGAGCTGGCCTTCCGGCTCTGGCTGAATGCCGACCAACTGGAGCAATACGACCTCACCAGCAACGACATCACCACGGCCCTGGCCGAACAGAACGTGCTGGCGGCCCTGGGCAGCCTCGGCGAAGCGCCGGCGCCGGAGGGTCAGGTGTTCAGCCTGCCGGTGGATGCGGAGGGGCGCCTGCTGAGTCAGGCCGAGTTCGAGGCCATGGTGGTGAAGCGCAGTGACAGCGGCGGTTTGGTGCGCCTCCGGGATGTGGGCCGGGTGGAACTCGGCAAGGAGAACTACGGCAGCAGCGCCATGAACCTCCAGGGTGAGAGCGCCGTGGCCGTGGGCATTTTCCAGCGGGATGGCGCCAATGCGCTGGAGCTGAGCCGGGCGGTGCAGGCGGAGCTGGCGAAGCTGCAGGAAAGCTTCCCGCCCGGTCTCACCATGCAAGTGATCGTGGATGTGGCCGAAACCGTGCAGGCCAACCTCGATCGCACCACCGACACCCTGCGCGATGCGGTGCTGTTGGTGCTGGTGGTGCTGGTGCTGTTTCTGGGGCGTTGGCGTCTGGCGATGATCCCCGGCATCGCCGTGCCCGTGGCCCTGATCGGCAGCCTGGTGATCGTGAAACTGAGCGGCTCAAACCTCAACAGCCTGATCCTGTTCGGCCTGGTGCTCGCCACCGGGATCGTGGTGGATGACGCGATTGTGGTGAGTGAAGACATCGCCGGACGCATCGAACGGGGAGCCGAACCTCAGGGCGCCGCCGAAGATGCCATGGCCGAACTCGCCGGAGCGGTGATTGCCACCTCCCTGGTGCTGGCGGCGGTGTTCGTGCCGGTGCTGCTGATTCCAGGCTCGATCGGCCGCCTTTATCAGCCAATCGCGTTGGCGATCACCGGCGCCATTCTGTTCTCCACCTTCAACGCCCTCACCTTCACACCAATGGCCTGTGCCCGGGTGCTGGGGCCTGGGGGCGGTCGCCTGCCCGGACCGTTGAAGCGTTTGAGCGCCTCTCTCCGCAACGGGATGAGCCGCACCCAGGAGACCTATGGCCGCGTGCTGGCCACCTGGCTGCCCCGCGGCCGGCTGGTGATTGGACTGCTGCTGGCAGGGTTGGTGGTCACGGGCATCGGACTGGCGAGCATGCCCACCGCCTTCATCCCCGACGAAGACCAGGGTCAGGTTCGTGGCTATTTCACCCTGCCCGATGGCGCCAGCCTGGAACGCACCGAGGCGGTGATGGAGCAGATCCGGCAAGTGGTGGCCGACGAACCACTGATCCGCACCGGCAACTTCTATGCCGGTCGCTCCTTCGGCCAGAGCGGCGAAGACAAGGGGTCGTTTTATCTCAGGCTGGTGCCGCTCAAGGAACGTCCGGGCCGGGATCAGAGCAGTGAAGCGGTGAAAGACCGCCTGAATCAGGCCCTGCGCCAACGCATCAGCGATGCCCGTGTGATCGTGACCACACCCCCCACCGTGCGCGGCTTCAGCAGTGAGGCAGGTCTGCAGCTGGAACTGCTCGACCGCAGCGCCGGTAAGCTCAGCCTGAAGGAGTTTGAGGAGCAGGCCCAGCGCTTCATCCGCGCCGCGGAAGCAACCGGTCAGTTCGAGCGGGTGAGCACCCGCTTTGATGCCAGCTCACCTCGCTGGCGGCTGCAGATCGATCGCAGTCAGATGGCGGCCCTGGATCTCCCGGTGGGGCAGACCCTGCGGGACATCGGCACGGCGATCGGGGGGCGCTACATCGACGACACCTTCGAAGGAGGCCAGATCCGCTCGATCTACCTGCAGCTCGAGGGTGATGAGCGCGCCAATCCAGGCGACCTCACCGGCTTGATGGTGCGCAACCGCAAGGGGGCGCTGGTCTCCGTGGCCAATGTGGCGCGACTGGAACGGGCGGAGGGAGCCAACAGCATCACCCACTACAACCAGCGTCGTTCGATCAGCATCACGGCGATTCCTGCCGATGGCGTCAGCAGCGGCCAGGCGATCGACCTGCTGGAAGCGATCAGCGACCGCACCGGCGGCAGCAGCCTCGGCCTTGCCTTCACCGGCCTGGCCAACGAGGAAACCAAGGCGGAGGACGTGTCGTGGATTCTGTTCAGCCTGGGAATTCTGGTGGTGTATCTGCTCCTGGCAGGGCTCTACGAAAGCTTCCTCGACCCGCTGATCATCCTGCTCACGGTGCCCATGGCCCTGCTCGGCGCCCTGATCGGATTGAAGCTGCGGGGGCTGCCACTCGATGTGTATGGCCAGATGGGCATGTTGGTGCTGGTGAGCCTGGCCGCCAAAAACGGCATCCTGATCGTGGAATTCGCCAACCAGCGCCTGGATCAGGGGATGGCCTTGCTGGACGCGATCGAAGGGGCGGCAATCAACCGGATGCGCCCGATCCTGCTCACCGCCGTCACCTCCCTGGCGGGATTCCTGCCCCTGTTGCTGGCCAGCGGCACCGGCTCCGCCAGCCGCATCAGTATCGGCACGGTGGTGTTCAGTGGCCTGCTGGTGTCGACGCTGCTGTCGCTGTTTGTGGTGCCGGCGATGTATCTGCTGCTCAAGCGCTGGCGCGGTGTACGACCGGAGCCAACACCCCAGCTGGATGGATGAGGCCGACGCAGCAGGAAACGGCATAGATTCAGACACCGTGCCATCAACGGGATCCCCCGAGAGCAACCGTCTTGAACAACGTTGTCGATCCAGCTGCACCTTCAGCTTCGCTTCGCAGGATCGACTTCGAACTCGCTCCCTTCATGGAGAGCAACAACGGCATTGCCATCTGGCAGTTGGCGAGCACCGTGATCCCGATCATCGCCGTCGCCATCGCTCTGGCGGCAATCACCGAGACGCTGCAGGCCTGGAGCCTCATGAGCGCACCTGTGTTGATCACCTTGATGGTTCTGCTGCTGAGCAGAAGCTTCTCCCTGATGCATGACTGCGGCCATGGGAGCCTGTTTCGCTCCAAACGCGCCAATCGAATGGCGGCCTTTGGCTTGAGCCTGATTCACGGCATGCCCCAACACCCATGGTCCCGTGGCCATGCCTTTCATCACCGACACAATGGAAACTGGGACCTCTATCGAGGCCCATCCGCACTGATCACACGCCAACAATACCAAGAAAAAACACCATTCTCGCAGTGGATCTACCGGGCCCTTCGCCATCCTTTATTGCTATTTCCCGGCGGCTTCTACTACCTCATCATCAAACCAAGGCTGTCGCTGCTGTTGAGCAGTTTTGAATTCACGGCGCACAGCTTGACGAGCCTCTTCAAGATGCTGCAGACTGGTCAATGGCAGACACCAATAGAAGTTGCCAAGAGCTACCGGTCAAGCTTCTTCTATACGAGCGGCGAGCTCATCGATATTGCCGCCAACACACTGATCGTGACACTGTTGTGGTGGCAGCTCGGGAGCTGGATCGGCCATTGGCATTTCTGGATCCTCTACACCGTGGTGATGAGCTGCAGCGCGGCAGTCATGATCGCCGTCTTTTTTGTTCAACACAACTTCCCAGGCTCCTACACCAGCGGCAGTGAAAACTGGAGCTATCTCAAGGGAGCTCTGGAAGGATCCTCTTTTCTGCAGCTTCCTGCCTTTCTGAACTGGTTCACCGCAGACATCGCCTACCACCACATCCACCACCTGTCCGAACGCATTCCCAACTACAAACTGAAGCGTTGTCATCAAGCCAACCGCGATCGATTGCATGGGGTGCACCGCCTTCAGATCAAAGATCTGGGTCAATGCTTTAGTCTGATTCTCTGGGATCGGGAAGGACACCAACTCATCTCACCCAACGAAGTGATAGGGCAAGTGGCCACGGCCGGCTGATTCAACAGGGTCAAAGCGACGCGATCCATACCAAAACAAGGCGCATCCATTTGTAGGGTGTAAGAGCTTCGTCGTTCTGGAGCAAGCAGGTCATGGTGAGCAGCAGCCCTACTGAAGGGTCAGCCTCCTCAAAGCAGGCGCAGTTTTTTCCTTATGGAGAAGCAGCCAATCCAATCCGCAACGGCCTTACGGCTGCAGTGCCCTACCGCGCCTTCTCGCCCGACTTTTTCCAGGAACCAGGCAGCGCCGTGCTGCCCCTTGACCTCAGTGTGGAGCTGGGCTGCGAAGGGCCGGCCACAGGCCCTTCCCTCTGTGCCAATTTCGTGCGCCTCGATCACGGTGATCTGCGCACAAGCGCGACCGCCACGAGTCAGCTGTTCTTCGTGGCCGGAGGCGAGGGCGAAACCGAAGCCTGCGGCGCCCAGTTCCGCTGGAGCAAGGGCGACATGCTCGTGCTGCCGGCAGGAGGTGATGCGGTGCATGCGAGTGACGGCCGCGCTGGTCTCTACTGGGTGCATGACGCTCCCCTGCTGCGCCATCTCGGCGTGATCCCCAGCGAAGCCCGCTTCGCCCCCACCTTCTACAGCCATCACGACAGCCAGAGGCACCTCGCCGAGATTGCCGCCAGTCCGAGCGGTGCCAGGGCCAATCGGGTGAGCATCCTCATGGGCAACAGCGCCTTTCCCCAGTCGCGCACCGTGAGCCACACCCTCTGGGCCATGCTCGGGATTCTGCCGGCGGGTCAGGTGCAGAAACCGCACCGGCACCAATCGATCGCCCTCGATTTCGCGGTGGCCTGCCAACCGGGCTGTTACACCCTGATCGGCACCGAGCTGAATCCTGATGGAAGTATCCGCAATCCCCACCGGGAAAACTGGGTGGAGGGCGCCGCCTTTGTGACGCCGCCGGGCTACTGGCATTCGCACCACAACAACTCGGGCGCCGATGCCTATGTGCTGCCGATTCAGGATGCCGGCCTGCACACCTACCTGCGCACCCTAGACATCACCTTCAGCGCCTGAATCAGCGCCGCAGGCGCCGCAGAGTCGCCGACTGCCAGGCGCCGCTGCCGTCGTAGCGACGCATCAAATGCTCCAACTGGTTGAGGCCCGGTTTCCACCAGGCCTCAACCAGGAAGGCCTGGCGATGGCTCACCTGCTCCGGCACGCGAAAACCACCGGCGTCGGGCAGCCAGCGGACGCCGGCAAGATCAGCCGATTCGATCGTGGTCGTGATGGCCTGAACACTGGGCTCGAGCCAGTCTGCGCTGATCGTGGCCTCCTCTCCCTGCCAAGAGCCGAGTAACTGCTCGGCCGCAAGGGAGGGCTGCTCCTCAGTCGTCGTGCCGGCTCGGAACTCGCGAATCAGCACCGAACGCTCAAAGCGGCCGACCTCGCTGTAAAGAATCACCAGGCGATGGCGCCGGTCGCCGGCGAGGAAGCCGAATTCGCCACCGAAGGCCGTTCCAGGCGCCAACTGCTGGGACCCTTTGCAGAACGTGCCGGAAGGGAAGAACACCACCTGCTTGCCAAGGGTGCGGTAGTCCTGCTGCATGGCGCTGCTGGGAGTGCCACGCTCAGCCGCCGGGCCTGAAAGCGCCGCGTCCTCCCAGCGCTGCAACCCGAAGCGCACCAGACGCGCATCGTCTCCCTGCTCCAAGGTGAGAATCGAGGAGGTGCGTGACTGCTCTCGCTGCTGGGAATCAAGCGACGCAAACGTGCCGTGCCACTCGCCGAGGTTGCGCAGGAAGTTGTCCCACTGACTGGTCATCCGATCGCGGCCGCAGAGGGCGGATCCTATGGCCACACGAAAGCCACAGCCGCCATCAAAAAACCCCGCCCGATATACCGGACGGGGTGGATGAAGGACTCGCTGGTTGGCGAATCAAGCGACTGACAATCAGCCGAACTTGCCAGAGGTGGAAGCAATCAGGAAAGCGGCGTACGTGAGGATGTAGCCGATCGTGAAGTGGGCAAGACCCACCACACGAGCCTGAACGATCGACAGAGCCACAGGCTTGTCGCGCCATCCCACCAGGTTGGCCAAAGGCGTGCGCTGATGAGCCCAGACGATGGTCTCGATCAGCTCCTGCCAATAACCACGCCAGGAGATCAGGAACATGAAGCCGGTCGCCCACACCAGGTGGCCGAACAGGAACATCCAGGCCCAGACGGCGAGGTTGTTGCTGCCGAAGGGGTTGTAACCGTTGATCAGCTGGGAGCTGTTGAGCCACAGGTAATCGCGGAACCAGCCCATCAGATAGGTGCTGGATTCGTTGAACTGAGCGACGTTGCCCTGCCAGATGGCGAGGTGCTTCCAGTGCCAGTAGAAGGTGACCCAACCCACGGTGTTCAGAGCCCAGAAGACGGCCAGATAGAAGGCGTCCCAGGCGGAGATGTCGCAGGTGCCGCCACGGCCGGGGCCGTCGCAGGGGAAGGAGTAGCCGAAGTCCTTTTTGTCGGGCATCAGCTTGGAGCCACGGGCATCCAGGGCGCCCTTCACCAGGATCAGGGTCGTGGTGTGCAGGCCCAGGGCGATGGCGTGGTGCACCAGGAAGTCACCAGGGCCGATCGGCAGGAACAGATCGTTGCCACCGCTGTTGATGGCATCCATCCAGCCACCCATGTAGGCCGCGTTGGCATTGGCGGCCACACCACCGGCGTTGGAGAGCAGCACGTCGAAGCCATACATCGCCTTGCCGGAAGCGGCCTGGACGAACTGGGCGAAGACGGGCTCCACCAGGATCTGCTTCTCGGGCGTCCCGAAGGCCACGACCACATCGTTGTGGACGTAGAGGCCGAGGGTGTGGAAACCGAGGAAGAGAGAGACCCAGCTCAGGTGGCTGATGATCGCTTCCTTGTGCTCGAGCATCCGGGCCAGAACGTTGTTCTTGTTGGCCTCGGGGTCGTAGTCACGGATGAAGAAGATCGCACCGTGGGCGAAGGCACCGCACATCAGGAAGATGGCGATGTACTGGTGGTGGGTGTAGAGCGCTGCCTGGGTGGTGTAGTCCTTCGCGATGAAGGCATACGAGGGCATCGCATACATGTGCTGCGCCACCAGGCTGGTGACCACGCCCAGGGAGGCGAGGGCCAGGCCGAGCTGGAAGTGCAGGCTGTTGTTGATGGTGTCGTAGAGACCCTTGTGGCCAGCGCCCAGGTCACCAGGGGTGCCCTTGGGGGGATTGTGGGCTTCGAGGATCTCGCGGATGGAGTGACCAATCCCGAAGTTGGTCCGATACATGTGGCCGGCGATCACGAAGATCACGCCGATGGCCAGATGGTGATGGGCGATGTCGGTGAGCCAGAGGGCTTCCGTCTGGGGGTGGAAACCACCCAGGAAGGTCAGGATCGCCGTGCCCGAACCCTCGGCGGTGCCGAACACCTGACCCATGGTGTCGGGGTTCTGGGCATACACACCCCAGTTGCCGGTGAAGAAGGGTCCCAGACCGGCGGGGTGGGGCATCACGTTGAGGAAGTTGTCCCAACCCACGTGCTGACCGCGGGACTCCGGAATCGCCACGTGAACCAGGTGTCCGGTCCAGGCGATGGAGCTGAAGCCGAAGAGAACGGCCAGGTGGTGGTTGAGGCGTGATTCAGCGTTCTTGAACCAGGCCAGGGAGGGACGGAACTTGGGCTGCAGATGCAACCAGCCGGCGAAGAGAGCCCAGGCCGACAGGATCATCATGAAGATGGAACCCTGGTACAGCTCGGCGTTGGTCTTCATGCCGATTGTGTAGAACCAGTGATACAGGCCTGAATAGGCGATGTTCACCGGGGAGGACGCACCCGCCTGGGTGAAGGCGTCAATCGCGCCCTGACCGAAGTGGGGATCCCAGATTGCGTGAGCGATGGGGCGCACGTGCAGGGGGTCGGCGACCCACTGCTCGAAGTTGCCCTGCCAGGCGATATGGAACAGGTTGCCCGAAACCCAGAGGCCGATGATCGCCAGGTGACCGAAATGGGTGGAGAAGAGCTTCTGATAAAGCTTCTCCTCCGTCATTCCGTCATGGCTCTCGAAGTCGTGAGCCGTGGCGATGCCGTACCAGATACGGCGGGTTGTCGGGTCCTGTGCCAGACCCTGGCTGAACGAAGGAAATTTCGTTGCCATTAGGGAAAAGACAGGTGGAGATCAGCCGACCACAAGGATGTGGGCGTGGAAGAAGGCCCAGGTGGTCGCAATACCGCCCAGGAGGTAGTGGGCAACACCCACGGCACGGCCCTGGGTGATGGACAGCGCACGGGGCTGGATGGCCGGAGCCACTTTCAGCTTGTTGTGAGCCCAGACGATGGACTCGATCAGCTCCTGCCAGTAGCCGCGGCCGCTGAACAGGAACATCAGGCTGAAGGCCCAAACGAAGTGGGCACCCAGGAACATCAGGCCATAGGCGCTGGTGTTGGAGCCGTAGCTGTTGATCACCTGTGCGGCCTGAGCCCACAGGAAGTCACGCAACCAACCGTTGATGGTGATAGCGCTGTTGGCGAAATTGCCGTTGGTGATGTGCTGGACGGAACCGTCGGCATTCACCGTGCCCCACACATCGCTCTGCATCTTCCAGCTGAAGTGGAAGATCACGATGGACAGGGAGTTGTACATCCAGAACAGACCCAGGAACACGTGGTCCCAGGCGGATACCTGACAGGTGCCACCGCGACCGGGGCCGTCGCAGGGGAAGCGGAAGCCCAGGTTGGCCTTATCGGGCACGAGGCGGGAGCTGCGGGCATAGAGCACACCCTTCAGCAGGATCAGCACCGTCACGTGAATCGTGAAGGCGTGAATGTGGTGCACCATGAAATCAGCGGTGCCCAGGGGAATCGGGGCAGCGGCGACCTTGCCGCCAACGGCGACGACGGTGCCGTTGAAGACTTCACTGACGCTGGAGAGCGCATTGGGTGCGGTGCTACCAGCAGCAGCAGCGTGCAGACCCTGGATCCACTGCGCGAAGACGGGCTTCAGCTGGATCGCCGAGTCGCTGAACATGTCCTGGGGACGTCCCAGGGCACGCATGGTGTCGTTATGGATATAGAGACCGAAGCTGTGGAAGCCCAGCCAGATGCACACCCAGTTGAGGTGGCTGATCAGGGCATCGCGAGCTTTGAGCACCCGATCGAGCACGTTGTCGACATGCTTGGCGGGGTCGTAGTCGCGGATCATCGCGATCGCGCCGTGGGCCGCCGCACCCACGATCAGGAAGCCACCGATCCACATGTGATGGGTGAACAGACCGATCTGGGTCGGGTAATCGATCGCCATGTACGGATAGGGAGGCATCGCGTACATGTGCTGAGCCACGATGATGCTCAGGGAACCGAGCATCGCCAGGTTCACGGCCAGCTGAGCGTGCCAGCTGGTGGTCATGAACTCGAACAGGCCGTCATGGCCCTTGGTGGCGGGGAACAGCAGGGGGTCGCCCTTCTGCCCCTCAAGGATCTCCTTGATGGAGTGACCGATCCCCCAGTTGGTGCGGTACATGTGACCGGCCACGATGAACAGCACCGCAATGGCCAGGTGGTGATGGGCGATGTCGCTCATCCACATGCTGCCGGTGACGGGGTTCACGCCACCCTTGAAGGTGAGGAAGTCGCTGTAGGCAGCCCAATCGCCGCGGAAGAAAGCGCCGATGCCGGCACTGAAGCCGGGATAGAGCTGAGCCAGCAGATCCTGGTTGAAGAATTCGTGCGGCAGGGGGATGTCTGCCACTGAAGCGATGGTCTTGCCGTTGAGCACCAGCGGCTGGCCGGCGTCGATGGCATCCATCAACTTGGTGGTGGGCAGAGACACGTGCAGCAGGTGCCCGGTCCAGGAGAGGGAGCCCAGACCCAGCAGGCCAGCCAGGTGGTGGTTGAGCATCGACTCAACATTCTGGAACCACTCCAGCTTTGGCGCTGCTTTGTGGTAGTGAAAGACACCGGCGTTCAGCATCAGGCCGGCCATCACCAGAGCGCCGATGGCCAGAGACATCAGCTGGGTCTCATTGGTGATGCCCCAGGCACGCCAGACATGGAAGAGACCGGAGGTGATCTGGATGCCCTGGAAACCGGCACCCATGTCGCCATTGAGGATTTCCTGGCCGAACACCGGCCACACCACCTGAGCACTGGGCTTCACGTGGGTGGGATCGGCGAGCCAGCCGGAGAAGTTGGAGAAGCGGGCGCCATGGAAGAAAGCGCCGCTCAGCCAGATGAAGATCACGGCCAGATGGCCGAAATGAGCACTGAAGATCTTTCGAGAGACCTCCTCAAGGTCGCTCGTGTGGCTGTCGAAATCGTGAGCGTTGGCGTGGAGGTTCCAAACCCAGGTGGTGGTTTTGGGACCTTTCGCGAGGGCTCGGTCGAAATGCCCGGGCTTGCCGAACAGTTCAAAGGTCGCCGGATTGTTGACCTTTTCGACCTGGCTCTTCGCGGTGCTCCCACGCTCTGGTGGGCTGATGGTCATCGAGTCGTTCCTCGAGGGACGGGATCGAGGTGGTGGGCCACCCCTCCGACAAACCGAATGGCTCGCCGGGGCCCCGGGCACAGCTCAGCAGAGCGTCACCGCACCCGGGCGCCAGTGGTTGCCAGGAACAGAAACCCCTGACTCTCACTGGAGCATTGGGCCCCAAAGAGGGGACCGCTGGCGGAAGCATAGAGGCGAAGATCCATCTCCCGACCCAGGAGTTACAAAGGTTCAATCCCGCCGCGAACCAGTCGTGACAGGGGGTCTGCCGGCAAGCGATTAACAACGAACCCGTGAAACTTTGCGCTCTTTCCGCACGTGCTGACGGGAATCTTTTCGCCCTGACTAACACAAACAGCGGCGGCTGGGCGGCGCTGCCGCTGAGCTTCAGAATGCCCTTCATCCGCCGCATCGTCCATGGGGGCTCCGGCTCTGCGCCGCCTGATGACGGTTCTGCTCTGCGCCTGCATCACGCTGAGCTGGACCCGCCCGGTTTCCGCCCTGTCCCTCCCCTGGTCCAAGACGACCGGCGGCGACGGGGCGACCCCGATGATCCCGGCCGCCAGCGGCACACTGCAGGAGGTCGCCGCACCCGGCGCCGTCCAACAACTGCAGCGGCGCCTCGACGGCCGGCGGCCCCGGCTGTCTCTGGTGAGCCCGCCGGACGGAGCGGTGCTCCGTGAGGCCTCCTGGACCCTGACCCTGCAGATCGAGGACTGGCCGGTCACAGCCGATCCAGACCTGGGACCCGGCGCCCACATCGCCCTGCAGATCGACGGAGAACCTCCTCAACGCTTCAGCCACCTCAGCGATGGTCGGATCCAGGTCACGTTGCCGGCGCTCAGCCCGGGCAGCCATCGGCTCACGGCCTACGCCGCCACGCCATGGGGAGAGGCGGTCAAGCTCCCCGGCGCCAGCCTGCAGTGGCGGCTGCACCAGATTCAGGCCCTGCCCAACACCCAGCCCGGCCCCGAGGATCCCTGGCTGGTGCTGGTCAGTCCCTCTGAACTGAGCCAAGGCCAACCCCTGCTTCTCGACTGGTTGGTGTGGAATGCCCCCTTGCAGAACCTGCGCGAGGGGGATGGGCGCTGGCGACTGCGACTCACCCTCAACGGCGACAGCGTGCTGTTGGACCAGCAGCAGGCCCTGTGGTTGCAGACCAGAGGACGCGGCACCCAGGCCGTGCAGATGGAGCTGCTGGATGAACTCGGAGAACCGATCACGCCCGTGTTCAACAACCAGTTGCGCGCCACACCGCAGAGTTCGGAGCAGGCACCCATCTGGTTGCAAGACCACCTGAGCGATAACCAACTCGCGCGCCTGCTGGGCGAGACCCCGGCACCAGCAGAGCCAAAGCCAGAGCCAGAGCCAGAGCCAGAAGCAAAGTCGGACCCTGAACCGGAACCGGACGTTGAAACGGAGCCGGCGCTGGGCATGGAACCCGAGCCGGAGATGGCCCATGAGGACGCCCCTGAAACTGAAGAGGAGGCCAAGGCCGACTCCAGCGCCGCCCCCCTCCAGCGCGCCGAACCACCACCGCGGCTGCCGACCACCAGCCTGGGAGGATCAGCGCGGGAGCTGTTGAATCCAGACGGCACCCAGCGTTGACCCTCGACCCTGCTGTTCTGAACGCCGCTTCCCCGTCACCGACCCGAGCCCCAAAGCCCTGCCTGGCTCTGGGACTCTCCAGCCGGGCCCTTCCCCTGCTGCAGCGCCTTCAACAAGCCGGCGAAGCCCACTGGATCGCCCTCACGCCGCAGGCGTCAGCCTCTCTGCCCAGCCCACCGGCCGACCTGCTGGTCGGTGCTGCCGCTGATCTGCTGGCGAGCCACTGGGATCGGTGCGGCGGCCTGATCCTGATTGGGGCCGTGGGAGCAGCCACCCGCCTCGTGGCGCCCCTGTTATCCGATAAGGACACCGATCCGGCCGTGCTCGTTCTGGATGCGGAAGGCGGCCTGGTGATTCCTCTCCTCGGCAGCCATCGAGCCGGCGCCGAACCGTGGGCCCATGGTCTGGCGGCTGCGCTCAACGGGAAGGCGGTGATCACGGGCGACAGCGCCAGCCACGACCGCCTGGCCCTGGATGGTTTCGGCGAAGCCTGGGGCTGGCAGCGCAGCGGCCAGGGCAGCCGCTGGAGCGCGCTGATGATTGCGCGAGCGCAGAATCGCAGCAGCCGTGTGCTACAGACCGCCGGCAGCCCGCACTGGCGTCTGGCACCAGGGGCGCAACACAACTGCAGCGCGACGGATGATGCGCTAGAAGCTGATCTGACCATCGGCCCGGAGCAGCGCCGCGACGACGGCTGTGCCTGGCATCCCGCCTGCCTCTGGCTGGGGGTGGGCTGCGAAAGGGACACCAGCCTGAGCCTCATCACCCGGGCAATCGAACGGTCGCTCGAAGCCGCCGGCCTGGCGATCGAAGCGGTGGCCGGTCTGAGCAGCATCGACCGCAAAGGCGATGAACCAGCCCTGATCGCCCTGGCGCAGCAGCACGGCTGGCCCCTGCGCCTGCAGAGCTCTGAAGCACTGGCGGCCGTGGCGGTGCCCAACCCGTCCGAGGTGGTGGAAGCGGAGATGGGCACGGCATCGGTGGCGGAAGCCGCGGCCCTTCTCGCTGCAGGTGAACAGGGCCGACTCCGGCAGGCCAAAACGATCGAAAAACCACAGAGCAGCCAGGAACGGGGTGCCGCCACAGTGGCGATCGCCCAGGCGCCCCAGCCCCACGCTCCCCAGCGGGGGCAGCTCCATCTGATCGGAAGCGGTCCTGGAGATCTGAATCTCCTCACTCCCGAGGCCCGGCGCGCCCTGGCCCAGTGCAGCGTCTGGGTGGGCTATGGCCTCTACCTCGACCTGCTGGAACCCTTGCGGCGCTGCGATCAGGTGCGCCTGGATGGCCAGCTGACCCGGGAACGGGAACGCTGTGTCCAGGCGCTGGACCTGGCCCGGCAGGGCGTGCGGGTGGCGTTGGTGTCCTCTGGCGACAGCGGCATCTATGGCATGGCGGGACTGGCCCTGGAGCTCTGGCTCGCATTGCCGGAATGTGAGCGACCCGCCTTTACCGTGCACCCCGGCATCTCCGCCCTGCAGCTGGCGGCAGCCCGGGCAGGAGCCCCCCTGATGCACGACTTCTGCACGATCAGCCTCAGTGATCGCCTCACCCCCTGGCCCGTGATCGAACGACGGCTGGAGGCAGCCGCCAAGGGCGATTTCGTCGTAGCGCTCTACAACCCCCGCTCCCGGGATCGGGACTGGCAACTGGCCCGGGCCAAAGACCTGCTGCTGGCGGAACGGAGCAATGTCACACCCGTGCTGCTGGCTCGCCAGCTCGGCCGCCCGGAGGAGAGCCTGCACCACACCACCCTGGGTGCTCTCAATCCAGACGACGTCGATATGTTGACAGTGTTGCTCGTGGGCAACAGCAGCACCTACGTGGCCTCAGATCGGATGGTGACGCCGAGGGGGTACCCCGGCGCTGCCCTGAGCTGATCGTCATGCAGTCGGGATGACAGGATTCGAACCTGCGGCCCCTTCGTCCCGAACGAAGTGCGCTACCAAGCTGCGCTACATCCCGATGGCTCGACTGTAGAAGATGACCTCCGCCTTGAAACCTGAGTGGCTGCGCGTCAAAGCGCCGCAGCGGGAACGGATCGGCGCCGTGGCCGATCTGCTGCTCGATCTCAGGCTCAACACGGTCTGCCAGGAAGCGAGCTGCCCCAATATCGGCGAGTGCTTCGCCGGTGGCACCGCCACGTTTCTGATCATGGGGCCCGGCTGCACCCGCGCCTGCCCCTACTGCGACATCGATTTCGACAAGAGCGTGCGGGAACTCGACCCCACCGAGCCCGAACGGCTGGGCGAGGCGGTGGCGCGACTTGGACTTCGCCACGTGGTGATCACCTCGGTGAACCGCGACGACCTGAACGACGGCGGGGCCAGTCAGTTCGTCGCCTGCATCCAACAGGTGCGTCAGCGCTCTCCCCTGACCACGATCGAACTGCTGATTCCTGATTTCTGCGGCGACTGGAACGCCCTGGCCACCGTGATGGACGCCGCACCGGATGTGCTGAACCACAACATCGAAACCGTTCCCAGCCTCTACAAACGGGCGCGACCGCAGGGGATGTACAGCCGCTCGCTGGAGCTGTTGCAACGCGTTCGGGAGGGCTGGCCGAAGGCCTACAGCAAATCAGGCCTGATGGTGGGGCTGGGGGAAACCGATGCCGAGGTGCGCGAGACAATGGCCGACCTGCGGCGCCATGCGGTCGACATCGTCACCATCGGCCAGTACCTCTCGCCGGGGCCTAAGCATCTGCCGGTGCATCGGTTCGTGACCCCGGAGCAATTCGAGAGCTTCCGCCGACATGGTGAAGACCAGCTCGGCTTCCTGCAGGTGGTGAGCAGCCCGCTGACGCGCAGCAGCTATCACGCGGCGGAGGTTCAACGGCTGATGGCCACTCACCCACGCTGAGCGTCTGGACTGACAAGGCCCTGCCCCAACCAGGCGGCTTCTTCACGGGCCGCCGGGTAGAGCCGGCGCAGCTGCTCCAGACTGTCCGGATCACCCCGATCGAGCAGACGGCGGTAGCGGCGCAGCGATGACTGGGGGAAGAGGAGCACCCCGGACAACAGCGCCAGGCCGCTTCCCAGCAGGTAGTCGATCCAGCGATTCGGGATATACCAGGCCACGAGCGGCCCATAGCCGGCAAACGCCACCCCGCTGGAGATCAGGGCCGTGCGCAGGTAGGGGCCGAGATTCAGGGCAGCCACCAGGGCCGCCGTGCCACCCATGGCCAACCCCACACCCACGCTGTTGAGACCGATGGTGTTGAACACCAGCAGGGGCATCAACACCCCCAGGCTCACCCCCACCATCCGGTCACGCACCCGGGCCATGGTGGCGCCGATGCTGTCGTTGAGCAGCAGCACCACACCGAAATAGAGGTATTTGGGGGTCAGCGTTCCCAGGCCAACGCCGATCGCCAGGGCGAACGCCGCCAGCACGAGTTTGCGCCAGAAGCTCCAGCTGGCGAAGGCCAAGCGATACCGCTCCGCCAGAGGCAAATCCTCCCCTTCCGGCCCACTCGGTGGTGCCGGGGCGCCATAGCCCGATGGCGTCAACCCCCACTGCAGGGCGGTGCCAACGGCCAACCCGATGGCGATGGCCTCCAGCTGATGTCCCCAGTCAGCCCAGGTCGCCGACGGATCCAGCAGGGGCAACACCCCGGCGGCGGCCACCACGTTGGTGAGCAACGCCAGCTTGGCCGGCAGTGCCACCGCCAGGAGCTGCATCACCACACCAACAATGCCGAACCACCACACCTGGGGGGCATCGGGAAACATCATGCGCACACTGAGCCCCACGCCCATCGCCACAGCGGCGATCACCATCAACACCGGGTAGATGAGCGGAGGCCAGCGACAGAAATCGGGACGCACCACCAACACGCCCACCACCACGCCGTAGGCGGCGGGGATGTCGCCCAGACCAAGCGTGAGGCAAATCAGCCGCGTGATGCTCGCAGCCAGGCCGATCGCCAGAGCTGCCCGCAAGCCGAGCCACTGGGCCTCAGTCGCCATGGGGATCGGCCGGGTCATGCTTGAGCGCCTGAACCCAGCCCACCAGAAGCACAATCATCAGCAGCGCCAACCAGAACCAGAGCCTTGGTGCCGTGCTGAACACCGTGATCGTGAACAACACGAGGGCGATCCACGGGGCCGGCTGACGCAGGGCGTGCAACCAACTGGATGGGGCAAGGGGGTGACGGGACACGGGGAGGCGGGGAGATCGAAAGGTCAGCGATTGAAGCCGGCAATCCAGCGCAGAAACGGCAGGGCGTAGCTCACCAGAGACCGTCGTTCGACGGAGGCCTTGGCTTCAGCGGGCTGACCATCGTCAAACCGCAGATCAGGCCCGCGGCCCCCACTCCAGCGCAATCCGGAGGGGGTTGGCGCCGACTCCAACTCCACCCGCACGAGCATCAGTGGCGCTGTGGCCTTGCCAGGAAGAATCGCCAGCGGATCACCGCCTTCTCCATAGGCTTCCTGCCGGGCCCGCGCCACCAGCGACAGCGCCAGATCGGCTTCGCCCACCACACTGGCAAGGGCAGCTGCATCCAGCGGTGTGGGCGAAATCGCCTTGATCGTTCCTTCGACGCCGCCGTAGCGCTGCGCCGTGCCGCCGTATTGATTGCGGCTCTGCAGGATCGGCTCGATTTCGATCGGTGCGCCGACGCGAAGCCGCGTGGCATCCGCCTCGGTGAACAGCGCCATCGCCTGCCTGGATGCCGCACTCGGCCGCTCCAGAG
Organism: Synechococcus sp. RS9909; assembly: GCF_014279595.1. Classification (NCBI taxonomy): domain Bacteria; kingdom Bacillati; phylum Cyanobacteriota; class Cyanophyceae; order Synechococcales; family Synechococcaceae; genus Synechococcus; species Synechococcus sp. RS9909. The sequence continues at coordinate 494,180 of NZ_CP047943.1, read as the reverse complement.
CCAACGTGCCCAGGCGCTCGCCAGGCAGCACGGGCTGGCCCTCCTCCACGGCCCAGCTCACCAACCGGCCGGGCTCGGGAGCACGCAGCTCCAGCGACTGACTCACGGCCTCCAGCTCGGCCCGCACCGCCCGCAACTCGGCCTGCTGGGCCTGAAGAAGCCCGCGATTCGCTTCCAGCTGAGCGATCTTCGCCTCGAGCGAACGGATGGCCGCCTTATTGCCGAGATAAAGATCCTGGGCGGCCACCCAGAGGGGGCTGTAGGTGGGGATCACCTGCTTCTGACGCAAGCTTTCCAGCGCCGTGAGCTGCTGCCCCACCGGTTGATTGCTCACCTGCAGCGTGGTGATCTGCTGACGCAGGGCCTCCACCTCAGAGGTGTTGGCGCGCAACTGCTCCACCAGTCCCTGCTGTTGATCCGCGTTGGCCTCGAGCTGACGATCCAGAGCCTGGGGCTGACCGGTGGGGGCGGCACCACCAGGGGCGGCCTGATCGATGCGATCGAGCCGGACGAGCACCTGATCCTTGGCCACACGTGTTCCGACTGGAACGCTCAGGTTGAGCACCTGGCCGGGTGAGCGGCTGTACAGCCCCCGGCGGTCGCCAGGGGCGAGCAACACGGCGGATCCGAACACCTGCACATTGATCGCCGGAACCACCGCCCACACCGCTGTCGCACCGGTGACGAGGGCAATCGGCCAGCACCGTTGCAACAGAGCACTCATCCGCGCTTCACCCATGCGCTTTGAAAACGCGCGTAGGGTAGCGCCGTTTTTGGATGGCTCCGCGCCACCGCTGAAGGCTCCACCGGCATGCTCCGACGACGGCTCCTGGTTTCCCTGCTGATGGCCGCCGCATCCTGGCTGCCGGCCAACGCCGCACCCGAAAGGCTGAGCGACCCTCTCGGCCTGAGCCTGGACCAGGCCCTGGCGCAGGGCATGGAAGACTCGCTCATGCTCCAGCAGAGCGAGGCCGAAAAGGCAAGCACCGCAGCGGGTGTCGGCGTCAGCCGCAGCCTGTTTCTGCCGAAGCTCGATGTGGTGGGCCTCGGCAGCTGGGCCCAGGTGGGCAGCTCGATCGGGTTCATCTCCAATCTGCCCACCATCGGCGACCTCGATCTCGATCTCGGCGCTGATGGCTACGCCGTGATCCAGAACACCTTCGGCAACATCGGGCTCGCACTCACCTATCCCCTGATCGACTTCGAACGTGGACCGCTGCTGTCGGCGGCCAAGGCCCTGGATCGGGCCGCCGCGGCACGGATCGCCGAGCAGCGGCGGCAAAGCCGGTTCGCCATCACCAATGCCTATCTGAACCTGCAGCTCAGCGACGCGCTGATCCCCGTGTGGCAGCGATCGATCGCCCTCTCCAGCGAGCTGCTCAAGGATGCGGAAGCGCTGCGAGATGGCGGCCTGGGCGCACGCATCGATGTGTTCCGCGCTCGTGCCCTGCTCGCCACCGACCAGCGCGGACTCAGCGCCGCCCGCTCGGCCCGGGCGATTGCCGCCAGCGCCCTGGCCCGATTGCTCAACCTTCCGGCCGATCAGAGGGTGGAAGCCACCGATCCCCTCCTGGCCGAGTCGTCATGGCCCCTGGAGCTGCAGGCTTCGATCGAGGCCGCCACCCGCAATCGCCCGGCTCTGGAGGTGATCGCGCAGGCACAGGCCGCCGCGGAAGCGAAAGTAAGGGCCGCCAGTGGCACGATGCTGCCGCGGGTGGGGCTCCTGCTCGGCGGCGGCATCAGTGGCGACAACCTGAATGTGCCGGTGCTCAACAGCAATGGTCGCTTCAGCAACGTACCCGTCGCCGGTGAGCTGGAGTTGCCAACGTTGAGCAGCAGCGGCAGTGCCAGCGGCAGCTTCTACGACTACGGCGTGCTGCTCACCCTGCGCCAACCCCTGTTCGACGGTGGGCTGTCAGCCCAGAGTGCAGCCCTGGCGCGCAGTCAGGTCGACCAACAACGCCTGCTGCTGGAACAACGCAAACAGGCGATCATCCAGGCGGTGGAGACCTTCTGGCACACCCACCGCAGCGCCAAGGCCGCCATGGTCTCCAGCAGGGAGGCTGTGATCGCCACCGAAGAAGCGGTGCGTGACGCCCAGCTGCGCTATCGCGCCGGCATCGCGCCGGTCACCGAACTGCTGCTGGCCCAACGCGACCTGCAAGCAGCCCGCAGCGCTGAAGCAACGGCGATCCAGCAATGGAATCTCAGTCGGGCCGGTCTGGAGCTGGAGACGGGGCGTCAATGAGCGGCAGCCCCGCCACCGGCCGCCACTGCTGCAGAGTCCAATTCACCAGGCCACGGGCCACCATCGGATCCTGCTGCACCAGCGCCAGGGCCTGGGCATAACTCTCGGCCTCCAGCACCAGCAGCCCGCCGCCGCCGGGTTGGCCCGCGCCATCGACAAGGAAGCCACTGGAGAGAATCGATCCCAAGGTCCGCTGCTGCTCCACCCAATCGCGATGGGCCTCCAGGTGACGACGACGCTGAGCCACGGACAAGGCCGCCGTGGCAGGCGTGAACGTCTCATGTTTGATGAAGAAGGGCACGGTGAGGAGCCTGGCCGATCAGGCCGTGACGGCCGCGCGATCCACCAGCCCCATGGCCGCTCTCTCGCTGGGGGGAACCAGCAGCTTGAAGCGTGGCCTCCAGCGTGGCCAGTCCGACAAGATCGCCGCGACTTTCTCGCTGCCGGTTGCGGCTTGATGGGCTTCGAGCAGAGGTTTGAGCACGGCCTCCTGCTCTGCGGTCTCGAGGCTGCAGATCTCAACGATCTCCGGATTCACCCGGTCAGCGACTCCTCCGTTCTCATCAAGCAGGAAAGCCACCCCACCGGTCATGCCCGCGGCGACGTTCCGACCGGTGCTGCCGAGCACCACCACAACGCCACCGGTCATGTATTCGCAGCAGTGATCGCCAGCGCCCTCCACCACAGTGCGGGCGCCGCTGTTGCGCACAGCGAAGCGCTCCCCGGCGCGACCATGCACGAACACCTCGCCTCCAGTGGCGCCATACAGGCAGGTGTTGCCGATGATCACCTGCTCGCCGGGGGAGAGGACCTCGGCCGTCGGCACCAGCACGATGCGGCCACTGTTCATGCCTTTGCCGATGTAGTCATTGGCCTCGCCCTGCAGCCGCACATCCATGCCCTGCACCAGAAAAGCGCCGAAGCTCTGACCGGCAGCACCCTGGAAATGGAGCTGCAGCTGGCCTCGGAAGCCCCGATTGCCATGGCGAGCGGCGATCTCACCGGCCAGGCGCGCACAAACGCTGCGATCGGTGTTGACGATCTCCAGGCTGCGGCGAATCGAACCGTGACTCTCGATTGCAGCCATCAGCTCGGCATCGGCCAGGAGTTGATCCTCCAGAACCGGGCCATTGCCATGGGCTTCAGCGGCATGCTGCAACCAGGTGCGCTCACCATGGCCGGGCACCGGTGCCAACAGGGTGGTGAGATCGAGCGCGGCGGTTTTCTCCAATGCCACCTGCCGGGGCTGGAGCAGCTCATTGCGACCGATGAGATCCTCCAGGCGGGCCACGCCGAGCACACTCAGCAACTGACGCACCTCCTCGGCCACATAGAGGAAGAAGTTCACCACGTGCTCCGGCAGACCGGTGAAGCGCTTGCGCAGGGCTTCCTTCTGGGTGGCCACGCCCACGGGGCAATTGTTGGTGTGACAGACCCTGGCCATGATGCAACCCTCCGCGATCATCGCCACCGAACCGAAGCCGTATTCCTCAGCGCCGAGCAGGGCGGCCATCACCACATCCCAGCCGGTCTTCAAGCCACCGTCGGCGCGCAGCAGCACCCGATCCCGCAAACCGTTCTCCATGAGGCTGCGATGCACCTCGGTGAGACCGAGCTCCCAGGGGCTGCCCGCATGCTTGATCGAACTCAACGGGGAAGCACCGGTGCCACCGTCATGGCCGGAAATCTGGATCACATCCGCATTGGCCTTCGCCACACCGGCGGCGATGGTGCCGATGCCGATTTCCGCCACCAGCTTCACCGACACCCTGGCGCTGGGATGCACCTGATGCAAGTCATGAATGAGCTGGGCCAGATCCTCGATGGAATAGATGTCGTGATGGGGTGGCGGTGAGATCAGGGCCACGCCCGGTTTGCTGTTGCGAAGCCAGGCGATGTACGCATCGACCTTGGGTCCAGGCAGCTGGCCCCCTTCACCGGGTTTGGCGCCCTGCGCCACCTTGATCTCCAGTTGTCTACCGCTGCGCAGATACTCCGCCGTCACGCCGAAACGCCCCGAGGCGATCTGCTTGATCGCCGAACAGGCGGTGTCACCGTTCCGGAGTCCCTGGATCGCGGGCAGGGTGGTGGAGTGGCCGGCCGCGTCAACGTCGTTCAACACCTTGAAGCGCGCTGGATCTTCACCCCCCTCACCACTGTTGCTCTTGCCGCCGATGCGATTCATCGCCACCGCCAGCACTTCATGGGCCTCCCTCGACAGTGCCCCGAGACTCATGCCACCGGTGCAGAAGCGGGCACAGATGCTGTCCACACTCTCCACCTGATCGAGGGGCAGCGGTGTGGTGGCCGGCTTGAACTCGAGCAGATCCCGCAACGCCGTCACCGGCCGGTTCTCCAACAGGGTCCGATAGGTGGAGAAATGGTCATAACCCGGTCCTTCATGCACCGCCTTGTGCAGGGCCTTGGCCATCTCCGGACTGTTGAGGTGGTATTCCCCGCCGGTGCGGTACTGCACGAAGCCCATGAACTCGAGCTTGCTGCGATTGAGCTCGGGAAACGCCTTGGCGTGCAACAGCAGGGTCTCGCGAGCCAACTCCTGGAGTGAAAGCCCGGCCACCCGGCTGGTGGTGCCGGAGAAAGCGCGATCGATCACATCGGCACCGAGGCCAATGGCCTCAAAGATCTGGGCGCCGTGATAACTGGCGAGCAGAGAAATCCCGATCTTGGAGAGGATCTTGCGCAGACCGTTCTCCAGAGCCAGCCGCACATTCGCCTGGGCCTTGGCGGCAGTCAGGGACGGCAGCTTGCCCTGCTCGATCCGTTTCTGAGTCTTGGGATGGGCCAACCAGTGGCGCGTTGTCTCCCAGGTGAGCCAAGGACAGACGGCACTGGCGCCGTAGCCGATCAGACAGGCGAGATGGTGGGTGCTCCAGCACTGGGCGGTGTCCACCACCAGGGAACAGCGCAGGCGCTGTCCGGCGCGGAGGAGGTGATGGTGCACAGCCCCAACCGCAAGCAGCGGTGGCAGGGAGGCGGCGGTGGCTGCTGGATGGGCGGGAGCACCGGCCAGGCCATGGCGATCACTCAGCACCAGGATCTGAGATCCCGCCTCCACCGCAGCGGATGCCGCAGCGCAGAGCCGATCCAGCGCCTTCTCGAGCCCATCGAGTGAGGCGGCGGGATCGAACTGGGTGGAGAGCGAAGTGCAGGGCAATCCTTGATGGGCAATCGCCTCGAGCTCCGCTTCATTCAGCACCGGCGAATCGAGATGGACGAGGGCGGCGGCCTCGGGCTGAGGGCGGAGCGCCGGACGACGTTCCCCCAGATACATCTCCAGGCTCATCACCAGTTGTTCCCGCAGGGGGTCGATCGGCGGGTTGGTGACCTGGGCGAACCGCTGTTTGAAGTAGTCGTAGAGGAGATGGGGCTTGTCGGAGAGCACCGCCAGTGGGATGTCATCCCCCATGCAGTAGGTGGGCTCCTTCGCGGCGCCCGCCATGTCTTCGATCACCAGTTCCAGATCCTCGGCCGTGAATCCGGTGGCCGTCTGCAACCGCAGCAGATCGAGATCAGCCAGCTGCTGGTCGTTGCTCCAGGGCTGGGGCGCCAGATTGCGGCGGTGCTGCTCCAGCCACTGGGCATAGGGATGGCGAGCGGCCGCATCCTCTTTCACCGCCCAGTTCTCCAGCAGCTCGCCGCGCTCGAGATCCACCGCCAGCATCTGCCCAGGCCCGAGTCGACCACGACTGATCACAGTTTTCCCACTGAGATCAACGACGCCGGTTTCGGAACCCATCACCACAAAGCCATCGTCGGTGATGCAGTAACGCGCGGGCCGCAGGCCATTGCGATCCAGCGTGGCGCCGACCCGCTTACCATCGGCGAACACCAGCAACGCCGGGCCGTCCCATGGCTCCTGCAAACCGGCATTGAACTCATACATCGCTCGCACCGCCGGGCGATGCTCCAGCTCGGGTTGATGGCGGAACGCTTCCGGCACCAGAGTGATCAGGCTGTCGGTGATCGAACGACCACTGCGAACCAGCAGCTCGAGGGTGGCATCGAGATTGGCGGAATCACTGAAAGCGGGATTCACCACCGGATTGAGATCGGCAGCCGCATCACCCCACACATCCTCAAGATGAGCTTCTGAAGCGCGGGCCCAGTTCAGATTGCCCAGCAGCGTGTTGATTTCACCGTTGTGTCCCAACAGGCGCATCGGTTGCGCCAGGGGCCAACGCGGCAGGGTGTTGGTGCTGAAGCGCCGGTGATAGACTGCAAAGCTGACCGCAAAACGGGGATCCCGAAGGTCGGCGTAAAAGGCTGCCAGCACCTCCGAGCGCACCATCCCCTTGTAAACAACGGTGCGGGAGCTCAGGGAGGCGATGTAGAGGTCGCGAGCGGCCTCCGCACCCCAGGCCTGACGTGCGCGCTCACCAATGCGACGGCGGAGGCGGAACAGCAGCGCCTCCAGGGCGTCGCCATCACTGCCGCCACACAACAACCACTGAACAATGCTGGGGGCGGTCTCCCGCGCCAGGGGCCCTAAAACCAGGGAATCGACAGGAACCTCTCGCCAGCCACTGGAGCGGAGACCGAGGGCCGCAGCCTCCTGTTCCGCAAAACGCTGCGCCTCAGCGCGCCGCTCCGGATCGATTGGCATGAAGAGCATGCCCAGGCCGCGTGGCGTCTCCACGGCTGCCGCCTCAGGCCACACCGCCTCCAGATAGGGCCATGGGATGCCGCAGAGCACACCGGCGCCATCACCTGAGTCCCCATCGCCGCCGCAGCCGCCACGGTGCTCCATGCAACCCAGCCCGCGCAGCGCCTGCTCCAGGAGCCAGTGGCTGGCGACACCCTCAAGATTGGCGAGGAAGCCCACACCACAGGCATCCTTCTCACCAGCCACGGCAGCCGGAGCGCGGCTGTCGGAATGGGGCCAGGAAGAGCCTGTGAGGTGTGTCATAACCCATCGACGCGATCTCAGATCTTAAGGAGGCACGGTGCAGCCCCAAAGACCGGGCTAGCGTCTGCGCCACGGGGTTAGCGTCTGCGCGATGGTCGATCTGCCGCCACCACCCAGCCCCATCGCCGAGGTGCGGCTCTCCCCATCGCAGCGCGGCGATCGCATCCGGATCGGTGGTCATGACCTCGAGGCAGCCTGGCTTTGGGTCGGAAGCGACAACCGGCGGCCCGAGCAACTCTGGCTGCCGTTAGATCTTCTGATCAGCCAGTTCGGTTTTGCACGCACCCAGTCCGATCGGGGCGAACTGCTGGAGTGGTATGGCCGCAAAGCAACGCTCAGCTCTCTGCCGCAACGCAGCCTCGAGGATGAAGTGGCGATCGAGGTCGCCGGGTGGCTGGACTCCACCGGCGTGCAGACCAGCCGCTCGAGCCGCAGCCTGAGGGTCTCACTCCCCGCGCCCCGGGTGCAGCAGCTGCGACGGGGCAAGGGCAGCACCGCCAATCGGCTGGTTCTGGATCTCAGCGGCCCGGCCCTGGTGCAGCGCCTCGGCAATGATCTGGTGCTTGGCGTCAGCACGACGCCCACCCAGGCCGGCCAACTGCGCGGCATGGGGCTGCGGATCCAGCGCCAGCGGTCCCAACTGGCCTTACCCGGCCAGGGCCAGGCTCTCGCCACCCTCACCCTGGCCGATCCCTGGCGCATCGTTCTCGATGGCGTCTCTGCCGGGGGTGAAGGCAACCGCAGCCAGGGCATCGACCGCCTGGCGACCGCCCTGATGAGCCCAGCGGTCCAATCCCTGATCAGCCGCGGGCTTGTGCTCGATCGACGCACGGTCACCGTCGGCGTCAAACCCCTCACCGTGTATCGGGCCGGCACGGTTCCCCAGGGCCAGGGGCTCCGCCTGCTCCCCCTGGCGCCCACGCAGGCCCAGCAGGGGCTGCGCTTCCTGAACCAGTTGGCCCAACCGGCCGGCGCCCTGGTGGCCGTGAACGGTGGTTTCTTCAACCGGGTGCGTCAATTGCCCCTCGGGGCGGTGCGCCTCAACGGCTCCTGGCTTTCCGGGCCGATCCTCAATCGGGGCGCCATTGGCTGGGATCCCGGCGAGCGCCTCGCGTTCGGTCGGCTGCGCCTCAATCAGGAACTCATCCTTTCCGGCGGGGAACGCTGGGGTCTGGGACTGCTCAACAGCGGCTTCGTGCAACGGGGCCTGAGTCGCTACACCCGAGCCTGGGGTCCTTATTACCGCGCTCTCAGCGGCGAAGAGCAGGCGCTGAGCGTGCGCGCAGGCCGTGTCGTCGCCCTCCACAGCAGAGCCGAACTGGCCCGTGGCGTCCCCCTGGCCAGCGGCACCGATCTGATCGTCGCCCGGGGCGGCGCCCCGCTACCGGCAGGCCTGGATGACGCGGTGGAGATCAAGGTCAGCAGTTCCGCTCCCCTCGGTGAGCGGTCCCAGGTGCTCGGCGGCGGTCCACTGCTGCTCAGCAACGGCCGGGTCGTGCTCAACGGACGCCAGGAGGGCTTCAGCGCGGGATTCATGGCGCTGCGGGCCCCCCGGACGGTCGTGGCTCAGGATCAGCAGCGGCTCTGGTTGATGACGATCGAAGGCGCCAGAGGCAGCGATCCCACCCTGCTGGAGACCAGCCTTGCCCTCCAGCAACTCGGCCTCGGAGATGCGCTGAATCTGGATGGCGGCAGCTCCACCTCCCTGCTCGTCGCCAACCAACTGGTGATGACAGGGCGCTCCTTCCCGCCCCGGGTGCAGAACGCCCTGGGGCTGGTGCCAGAGTGATGGAATCCCCAGCTGAGTTGACGATTCCATGGGTGCCAACCTGCTGATTACCCCTGCCGCCGCTGCAGAGCTGGGTCGTCAGGCCGCAGCGGCCGGCACCCCCGGCCAGATGCACCTCGACCTGGTGAGCGGCAGCTGTGAAGAGCATGTGATCCGCCTGCAACCGGGACCGATGGGCGGGCAGCCGATTGCCCGGGCGGACGGCATCACCCTGCACGCTCCCAGCAGCCAGGCCCAGGTTCTGGAAGGGCTGTGCCTGGATTATCGCGGCGACCTCAGTGGCGGCGGTTTCCTGGTGACCGCCCGCACCGGCATCCGTTGCTGCCCCTGCGGCAGTGCCTTCACCCGGCTCTGAAGCGCGGGGCAGGCGACCCGGTATGGTTGTGGATTGTCGAATCAGGTCGGGTCTCCGGCCGCAACCCGACCGTCGATGCCAACCATCCAACAACTGATCCGTCACGAGCGTCAGAGCCTCAAGGCGAAGACCAAATCGCCGGCCCTGCGGGCCTGCCCTGAGCGCCGTGGTGTGTGCACCCGCGTCTATACCTCCACTCCGAAAAAGCCCAATTCGGCGCTGCGCAAGGTGGCCCGTGTGCGCCTGACCTCCGGTTTCGAAGTCACGGCCTACATCGGCGGCATCGGTCACAACCTGCAGGAACACTCCGTAGTGCTGATCCGCGGCGGTCGTGTGAAGGATCTGCCCGGCGTTCGTTATCACATCATCCGTGGAACGCTGGATACGGCCGGCGTGAAGGATCGCCGTCAATCGCGCTCTAAGTACGGCGCCAAGACTCCGAAGGAGTGATCAGTCGGGCCTTACGCAAGCCCATTGATCTGCTGTCGCGTTCTCGTTTTTCCCGTCCATCCCCTCCTCTTCCTTAACGGTTCATGTCCCGCCGCAACGCTGCCGAAAAGCGCCCGATCCTTCCCGATCCCCAGTTCAACAGCCGCCTGGCCACGATGATGGTGGCCCGCCTAATGAAGCACGGCAAAAAGTCGACGGCCCAGCGGATCCTGTCCGACGCCTTCGGCCTGATCGGAGAGCGCACCGGCGGCGATCCCCTTGAGCTGTTCGAAACCGCGGTGAAGAACGCCACCCCCCTGGTGGAAGTCCGAGCCCGCCGTGTCGGTGGTGCCACCTACCAGGTGCCGATGGAAGTGCGCCAGGAGCGGGGCACTGCCATGGCCCTGCGCTGGCTGGTCAATTTCTCCCGCTCCCGCAACGGCCGCAGCATGGCCCAGAAGCTGGCCGGTGAGCTGATGGATGCGGCGAATGAGTCGGGCAACGCCGTTCGCAAGCGGGAAGAGACCCACAAGATGGCTGAAGCCAACAAGGCCTTCGCCCACTACCGCTACTGACTCAGCGTCGCCCTGCCAGCTCTCGCCTGTTCAGGGCGGACCTGTAGAGTCTCACCCGCCTTTTAACGCCCCAACCCGGAGTATCCTGTGGCTCGCGCCTTTCCCCTGGAACGCGTCAGAAATATCGGTATCGCCGCCCATATCGACGCCGGCAAAACCACCACCACCGAACGAATCCTGTTCTATTCCGGGGTGGTGCACAAGATTGGTGAGGTGCACGATGGCGCCGCCGTCACCGACTGGATGGCCCAGGAGCGCGAACGCGGAATCACCATCACTGCGGCCGCCATCTCCACCAGTTGGAAAGACCACAGAATCAATATCATTGATACTCCCGGACACGTGGACTTCACCATTGAGGTGGAGCGCTCCATGCGTGTTCTCGATGGTGTGATCGCTGTGTTCTGCGCCGTGGGTGGCGTGCAGCCCCAGTCGGAAACCGTCTGGCGCCAGGCCGATCGCTACTCCGTGCCCCGCATGGTGTTCGTCAACAAGATGGACCGCACCGGCGCTGATTTCCTCAAGGTGCATGGTCAGATCAAGGATCGCCTCAAGGCGAATGCGGTGCCGATCCAGCTTCCGATCGGTGCTGAAGGTGACCTGAGCGGCATCATTGATCTCGTCGCCAACAAGGCTTACATCTACAAAGATGATTTAGGGAAAGACATCGAAATCACCGATGTCCCCGCAGACATGGCCGACGAAGTTGCGGAGTGGCGCAACACCTTGATGGAAGCCGTTGCGGAAACCGATGAGGCTTTGATCGAGAAGTTCCTGGAAACGGGTGAACTCAGCGACGAGGAACTCAAGAGCGGAATCCGCATTGGTGTACTGAAGCATGGGCTGGTGCCCATGCTCTGTGGCTCCGCCTTCAAGAACAAAGGCGTGCAGCTGGTGCTCGACGCCGTGGTCGATTACCTGCCCGCCCCCGTGGATGTGCCGCCCATCCAGGGCGTGCTGCCCGACGGCAAGGAAGCGGTTCGCCCTTCCGACGACAAGGCTCCATTCAGTGCCTTGGCCTTCAAGGTGATGGCCGATCCCTACGGCAAGCTCACCTTCGTGCGGATGTATTCCGGCGTGCTGGAGAAGGGCAGCTACGTGCTCAACTCCACTAAAGGGGAAAAGGAACGCATCTCCCGCCTGGTGGTGCTGAAAGCAGACGATCGGGAAGAGGTGGATGAACTGCGCGCCGGTGACCTTGGAGCCGTTCTGGGCTTGAAAGCCACCACCACCGGCGACACCCTCTGTGCAGCGGACGATCCCATCGTTCTCGAGACCCTGTTCGTGCCCGAGCCGGTGATCTCGGTGGCCGTGGAACCCAAAACCAAGGGCGACATGGAGAAGCTGTCGAAGGCCCTGGTGGCCCTCGCCGAAGAAGACCCCACATTCCGTGTCAACACCGACGCTGAAACCGGCCAGACCGTGATTGCCGGCATGGGAGAACTTCACCTGGAAATCCTTGTGGATCGCATGCTGCGGGAATTCAAGGTGGAAGCCAACATCGGCGCACCACAGGTGTCGTACCGCGAAACGATTCGCGCCTCAGCACGGGGTGAAGGCAAGTTCTCCCGCCAGACCGGCGGTAAGGGCCAGTACGGCCACGTGGTAATCGAAATGGAGCCCGGCGAACCCGAGTCTGGCTTTGAGTTCGTCAATAAAATTGTTGGCGGTGTCGTTCCCAAGGAATTCATCAAGCCCTCAGAAATGGGCATGAAGGAAACCTGTGAATCCGGCGTCATCGCTGGATTCCCCATGATCGACGTCAGAGTCACCATGGTGGACGGGTCTTACCACGATGTGGACTCGTCGGAAATGGCGTTCAAAATTGCCGGCTCCATGGCCTTCAAAGATGCGGTGAAGAAGTGCAATCCCGTGCTGCTTGAACCGATGATGAAGGTCGAGGTCGAGATCCCCGAGGATTTCCTCGGCTCGATCATCGGCGACCTGTCATCCCGTCGGGGACAGGTTGAAGGTCAGGCCATTGACGATGGCACGTCAAAGGTCTCGGCCAAGGTGCCCTTGGCCGAAATGTTCGGCTACGCCACTGAGCTCCGATCCATGACCCAGGGTCGGGGTATCTTCTCGATGGAATTCAGCCACTACGAGGATGTTCCTCGCAACGTCGCTGAAGCCATCATCTCCAAGAATCAGGGCAATTCCTGATCTCTACCCAACCCTAATTCCACCCCCGATTCTTTAACCACAATGGCTCGCGAGAAGTTCGAAAGGAACAAGCCCCACGTCAACATCGGCACCATCGGCCACGTTGACCACGGCAAAACCACCCTCACCGCTGCGATCACCAACGTGCTCGCCAAGAAGGGTATGGCCAAGAAACAGGACTATGCCGACATCGATGGTGCTCCCGAGGAGCGTGAGCGTGGCATCACCATCAACACGGCCCACGTTGAGTACGAGACGGACACCCGTCACTACGCCCACGTGGACTGCCCTGGTCACGCGGACTACGTGAAGAACATGATCACCGGTGCCGCCCAGATGGATGGCGCCATCCTCGTGTGCGCCGCCACCGATGGCCCGATGGCGCAGACCAAGGAGCACATCCTCCTGGCCAAGCAGGTCGGCGTGCCCGCCCTGGTCGTGGCACTGAACAAGTGCGACATGGTCGACGATGAGGAGATCATCGAACTGGTGGAACTGGAAATCCGCGAACTACTCTCCAGCTACGACTTCCCCGGCGATGACATCCCCGTCGTGCAGGTCTCTGGCCTGAAGGCCCTCGAAGGCGACGCCGAGTGGGAAGCCAAGATCGACGAGCTGATGAAAGCCGTTGACGAAAACATCCCCGAGCCTGAGAGGGAGATTGACAAGCCCTTCCTGATGGCCGTGGAAGACGTGTTCTCCATCACCGGTCGCGGCACCGTAGCCACCGGCCGGATCGAGCGCGGAAAGGTCAAGGTAGGCGAGGAAATCGAAATCGTCGGCATCAAGGACACCCGCAAAACCACCGTCACCGGTGTGGAGATGTTCCGCAAGCTTCTCGATGAGGGCATGGCTGGCGACAACGTCGGTCTGCTCCTCCGCGGCATCCAGAAAGAAGACATCGAGCGCGGCATGGTGCTCGTGAAGCCTGGCTCCATCACCCCCCACACCAAGTTCGAGGGTGAGGTGTATGTGCTCAAGAAAGAAGAAGGTGGTCGTCACACCCCCTTCTTCGCGGGTTACCGCCCGCAGTTCTACATCCGCACCACGGATGTGACCGGTCAGATCACCGCCTTCACCGCTGACGATGGCAGCGATGTGGAAATGGTGATGCCCGGTGACCGCATCAAGATGACCGGCGAACTGATCTGCCCCGTCGCCATTGAGCAGGGCATGCGCTTCGCCATTCGCGAAGGTGGCCGCACCATCGGTGCCGGCGTGGTGTCCAAGATCATCGAGTGATCGCACGGCGATGAGTCTCGGGGGATGGTTCTGCTCTGGCAGGGCCATCCCCTAAAGTTTTCAAGACGAACCTCGACAATTCACAGCTTCCGCCACCGGCGGGGGCCTCTCCTGCGCTTTCCATGTCCACTGCCATTGCTCAGCAGAAGATTCGCATCCGCCTGAAGGCGTTTGATCGCCGCATGCTGGATCTCTCCTGCGACAAAATCATTGAAACGGCCGACAACACCGCGGCAACCGCCATCGGCCCCATTCCCCTCCCCACAAAACGCAAGATCTATTGCGTTCTGCGTTCACCCCATGTGGACAAGGATTCCCGCGAACATTTCGAGACCCGCACCCACCGCCGGATCATCGACATCTACAGCCCCTCGGCGAAGACGATTGACGCCCTGATGAAGCTGGATCTTCCCAGTGGTGTCGATATTGAAGTGAAGCTCTGAGCCTCCCCGTCACCCGGGTCAGCTGCCTAGGATTGCTGTGATTGCAATGAAACTGCGTGGCTGACCTGTCCGTCAGAGAGTTACCGCTGTTCCCTCTGCCGGATGTTGTTCTCTTTCCGCGTGAGGTGCTGCCACTCCATATTTTCGAGTCGCGCTACCGGATGATGCTCAAGAGCGTGCTGGAAGATGATCGCCGTTTCGGCGTTGTGCGCTGGGATCCACAGAATCAAGCGATGGCTGCGGTGGGGTGCTGTGCTGAAGTTCTGCAGCATCAAACCGCTGAGGACGGTCGCAGCAACATCGTGACCCTGGGCCAACAGCGTTTCCGCGTGTTGGATGTGGTGCGCGAGACCCCCTTCCGCACGGCCATGGTGAGCTGGATCGAAGATGAGCCGGTCACGGCCGAGTCCGACCTTGAATCACTCACTCGCTCCGTCGATCACGCCCTCCGCGATGTGGTGGAACTGACCGGGAAACTGACCGGATCACCCGCCAGCCTTCCCGATGACCTGCCCGATCTGCCACGGGAGTTGTCGTTCTGGATCGGCGCCCACCTGGGAGGTCCTGTGGCAGACCAGCAACAGGAGTTGCTGGAACTCACCAACACCCGAGAGCGACTGGAACAGGAATTCGCCATGCTCGATGAAACGCGCCGCCAGTTGGCGGCGCGGACAGTGCTCCGCGACACGCTGGCGAATTCAGAGGGATGCTGAACGCCACCGGCTTCGCCCTGGCCCTTGGCATTCCCACGGCCGCCGCTGCCGTGGGCCTTGCGATCTGGAGTCGCCGCAATCGCGCCTATCACTCCAGCGCCAGTGTCGCTGCGGCTTACGACGCCTGGACCGACGATCGCTTGCTCGAGCAGCTCTGGGGCGAACACGTGCACCTCGGGCACTACGGCGAGCCGCCTCGGCGCCGAGACTTCCGAGCCGCCAAGGCCGATTTCGTGCATGCCCTCGTGCACTGGAGTGGTCTTGATCAGCTGCCCCCCGGCTCGCGCCTTCTCGATGTGGGCTGCGGCATTGGCGGCAGCGCCCGAATCCTGGCGCGTGAGTACGGCTTTGATGTTCTGGGCATCAGCATCAGTCCCGCTCAGGTGGCCCGCGCCACCAGCCTCACCCCCACGGGTCTGAGTTGCCGCTTTGCGGTGATGGATGCCCTCGATCTGAAACTCGCCGACGGCCAGTTTGATGCCGTGTGGAGCGTCGAGGCCGGTCCCCACATGCCCGACAAACAGCGTTACGCCGATGAACTGTTGCGCGTGCTCCGCCCCGGCGGCGTTCTCGCCGTGGCGGACTGGAATCGCCGCGATGTCTCTGACGGGGCCATGTCGGGGCTCGAGCGGCAGGTGATGCACCAACTGCTCACGCAGTGGGCCCATCCGGAATTTGCCAGCATCAAAGGCTTTGGCGCCAATCTCAACGCCAGCCCCTACAACCATGGCGGCACCATCGTCAGCGCCGACTGGACCGCGGCGACCCTGCCCTCCTGGATTGACTCGATCATGGAGGGCGTGCGTCGCCCCGGCGCCGTGCTCAGCCTCGGCCCCAAGGCAGTGCTGCAAGGCTTGAGGGAAACGCCAACGCTCCTTTTGATGCACTGGGCGTTCGCCACCGGGCTGATGCAGTTCGGGGTGTTCCGCCGTGATTAATCAGGCTCCAACTCCGTGCTGGGATAGGCGCCGAATTGGCTCAGGTGCTCGCAGAACGGAGACAAGCGTTCCGTCAGGGCACTGAGCAGGAGACCATCGTCTCCCGGGGGCAGCTCCACATCCACAAAAAACACGTATTCACCCAGTTCACGCTTCGACGGTCGCGATTCGATCCGACTCATGTTCAGGCCCAGCGCCGCCACAGCGCCCAGGGCCTCCAGGAGGGCTCCAGGCGCGTTGCGATGCAGGGAGAAGGCCAGGCTGGCCACGTCACCCGATTGGCATCGATCGCCGCGTTGCAACAAGAGAAACCGGGTGCAGTTGCCGACGGCGTCATTGATCGGATAGGCCAACACCTCCAGCGCTCCCGGCGTGGCGAGCGAACGGCTGGCGATCGCCGCTCGAAACTGGCTGCCTCGCACCATGCGTGCAGCTTCCGCCGTGGAGCTGGTGGGGAGCTGCAGGGCACCCGGTAGATGCTCAGCCAACCAGCCACTGCACTGGGCCAGGGCCTGGGGGTGGGAGAGCACTTCCGAGATCTGGTCCAGGCGGCCACTGCTGAGCAGGGCATGACGGATCGGGAGCACCAGCGCCCTGCGAATGCACAGCTGGGGATGGGACCAGAGCCCATCGAGGCTGGCGGTCACCCCACCCTCCACGGAATTCTCCACGGGCACCACGGCGGCGCCACAACGGCCATCGGCCACGTGCTCCACCACCGACCGCAGGCCAGCGCAGGGAACCAGTTCCACCGCCTCCAGGCCTTCCAGCCTCACCATGGCACGGGCCGCACGCTCGCCATAGGTCCCTTCCGGCCCGAGAAAAGCCACGCGGGTGGGCATCGATTCGTTCCACAGACACTCGATAGGATCATGCCGCCTCTGCCGCCGCCCATGCCCCTGGCCTTCCGCGCCAGCCAGCACCTGGATCTTCCTGTCCACGAGCAGGCGGAGGCACTGCCGGCCTACCTCCAGGAAACAGACCGGGTCATCAAGGCCCTCCTGGATCCTCAGCAACTCACCCTGCTGTCTCCTGGCCGGTACCGCTACACCGTCACCACCCTGCAGGTGTTTCAGTTGCGGGTGAAGCCGGTGGTGAGCCTGGAGATCAGCCATTCCGACCATCGGCTGATCATGCGGGCGATCGAGGCCAATCTTGAAGGCCTCGGCCTGGTGGATGATTTTCAGTTGAGCCTGGAAGCGGTGCTGGAAGCCGGCGACTCCGGTCTGCAGGGACTCGCCACCCTCGGAGTGCAGGTGAGTCAGCCGCCCTTGCTGCGCTTGATTCCTCGCAAGGTGCTGGAGAGCACCGGCGAATCCATCCTCAACGGCATCCTGCTCACGATCAAGGGACGCGTCGGTCGGCAGCTGGTGGCCGACTTTCAGGCCTGGTGCCGGGATCCGGCATCGCGCTGAACAGCTTGCGCAGAAAGGTGCGGCGATGCAGAGGCGTGGGGCCGTGTCTCAGCAGCGCCTGGCGATGCCGGGCGGTGCCATAGCCGGCATGGCGCTCCAGACCGTACTCAGGAAAATGGCAGGCCAGACGCTGGATCAGACCATCGCGGGCTTGCTTGGCCAACACACTGGCGGCCGCAATGGAGGCACAGTGACTGTCACCTCGCACGATCGTCTCCTGGGGGCCCAGCCAGAGCCGGAGCGGCAACACCCCATCCACCAGCACCTGATCAGGACAGCGAGGCAAGCGCTGCAAGGCGCGCAGCATCGCCAGCTCGGTCGCTGCGCGGATGCCTCCGCTGTCAATGTCCTGCGCCGACGCCTGCCCCAGAGCCCAGGCGCAGGCTTCCGCTTCAATCAACGGCACCAGCTGGGCGCGACGACGCTGGCTGAGCCGCTTGCTGTCGGTGAGCCCTTGGGCCAGCAGACGCGATGCTGCGGGCTCCGACAACACCACGGCCGCCGCCAGCACCGGACCGAACCAACAGCCCCGGCCGACTTCATCCACCCCCGCCGTCCATTCCGCCATCGCGGCTCTGGACAGGGGATCAGTCCGCTGTGGCCGCCGAGGAGCGGCGACGGCGGCGGCGAGGCTCCTGATCCGGATCGACGCCCTCATCGGCGCTGGTGGCAGACAACGGCATGGTGCCAACGGGTTCAGGCGTCTGCGGTTCAGGCGTCTGAAGTGCAGGCTCCAGCGGACTGGTGTCCAACGGGGTGATCTCCAGAGGCGTGATCTCCACCATCAGAGGGGCAGCGTCGCGCTCCGCACTGCCGCGATCGGTAGCGCCTGCGTCACCGTTCGCGCCGGCACCGCGACCGTTGCTCCGGGTGCCGCCCCGACTGCCCCGCCGCCGCCGCCGGCTGCCCGCAGCGGCCAGGTGCTGGCGCGCTTCCTCCAACACCGCCTCCGCATCGGCACCGGGGCGCACGACCCGCACCATGAGGTTGTCACTCTCGGGCGGCTCATCCAACAGCAGCGCAGGATTGAGGCCCAACCAGCCATACACCTCCTCCTGCTGATCCGTCATCGGCACCGCCACCAACTCAGGATCCTGGCGGCGGGATGGCAACTCCTGGGTGGCCACGGCATCCGACACATCCACCTCGGCCGAGCTGGCGTCGGCACTGACGGTGCTGATGGTGTCGTCAGCAGCGGCTGCAGCACCGCCACGCCCCCGTCCGCCGCGACGGCGACGGACGGATCCAGCCTCCGCAGGCGGCGCCACCTCTGCCCGGGCCGACGCAGCCGAGCGCACCAGGCCCGTTGCCGTGGCCAACGGTTGCAGCAGATCCTTGCCGGGCAGCACGGCCACATGGCCCAGCCCTCCGCAGCTGGGGCAGGCCCGTCCGAACAGCTCATAGATGTTCTGGCCCTGCCGTTTACGGGTCAGCTCCACGAGGCCGAGCTCCGTGAGCTGGGCGATCTGAGGCCGGGCACTGTCGTTGCGAATGGCGGCGGTGAAATACTCCAGCAACTGGAGCTGATCACGCCGCGAATCCATGTCGATGAAATCGACAATGATCACGCCACCGATGTTGCGCAACTTCAGCTGTCGGGCGATCTCCACAGCCGCCTCACAGTTGGTCCACAACACCGTTTCGCGCGCATTGGCCGAACGGGTGAACGAGCCGGAATTGACGTCGATCACCGTGAGCGCCTCGGTGGGCTCGATGATCACGTAGCCGCCGGACGGAAGATCGACGCGGGGCTTGAGGGCATCCCGGATGGCCGCATTGACCTTGTAATGCTCAAGAAGTTCGCCCGGCTCCGGGTGGGACTCCACCAGCACATTGGCGCCCTCCTCACCCAAGAAGCTGCTCACCCGCTCCACCGCAGCGGGATCATCCACCACAACGCGCACCAGCTCAGGGCCGGTGTGATCGCGCAGGATACGGTGGATGAAGTCTTCATCACGGTTGAGGAGCACCGGAGGGGTGGCCGTTTCTGCAGCCCGCTGGATCGCCTCCCATTGCCGCAACAGGGCCTCGAGGTCATCAATCAGCAGCTCCTCGCTGATCCCCTCCGCTTCCGTGCGGATCAGCAAGCCAGCGCCGGGCGGCTTCACCAACACACCGAGGGCTCGCAAACGGTTGCGCTCGCCTTCGGCACTGATCCGGCGAGAGATGTTAACGCCCTGGCCACTGGGCTGAAGCACCAAATAGCGACCGGGCAAGGCCAGGTTGCCGGTGAGCCTTGGCCCCTTGGTGCCGGTGGGCTCCTTCATCACTTGCACCAACACCCGCTGACGGGGCTCGAGCAATTCGGTGATGCCGGCCGCCCCTTTCTTCAGGCGGAGGGGGCCGAGATCGGTGACATGAATGAATCCATTCTTTTCGCTCTCACCGATGTTGACGAAAGCGGCGTCGATTCCAGGCAACACATTTTCAACGGTGCCGAGATACACGTCACCGATCTGGTATCGGCCCTGGGCAACGATCAGTTCATCAACACGCTCATCGGTGAGCACTGCGGCGATCCGCAGCTGCTCGGCGATGACTATCTGCTGGGGCATGGAGAAGGTCAGTGAGCGCCCGTCGGGGCTGGAACCCGATCAAGGGCCTACCGGCCCGCTGCACGGGGAAGAAACAACAAGGGCTAAAGCCGCAATGGCCGGAGCCGCTATCAAAGAAATCGGAGGATGACCTCCTATGAACAATTCCGACCCAACCATCGAATTGGACGGAACCGGAGGCGGTAGGGCCTCGTTGTCCTCAGGATCTGGGAGCAAGAAGCCGGGACGTCGTGATGGCGAAAACGCCCATCAGGTGTCGTCTTGATGGCAACCTAGCACTGGCGTGGCGGCGGGGTGCAGCCGTAACGCTGTGCGCTCGAGGGAGTGAACGCTCAGCTCGAGTGCCAGGGCTTCCGCAAGCCAATGCTGAAGTTGCACTGGCCTGAGGCTGCGCCCCTGGGCATCGATGGCAGCCTCGAGGGCGAAGGGCATGGGGACGGCCGGCTCCGCCTCGAGTCGACGCAGGGCCAGGAGCGATGGGCGGCAGTCCCGCTGCCGCGGCCGCCCTTTTTTATCGGTGTCGTGCCACACCAACACCTCCCTGGCCAACACAGCAGCCATTGCCCCATCCCACCGCTCGGGGGTCAGGATCTCGCCCGAGACGGGCCGAAGACGAAATCGCCATTCGGCCGATGCCAGCCGTTGCGACAGGCTCGGCTCGAAGACAGGCACCGCTTCCACAGAGCGCAACTGGAAGCCTGCGGGAAGCGTGCGCTGCCAGGCCTCCATCGCAGCGGCAGGATCCACCATCTCCAGAAATTCCAGATCCAACCATTCCCCATAGGCTTCCACCCCCAGGGGGAGGGCCAGGGCAATCTGCAGGCGGGGCAGGGGGTGAAATCCGCCGGTGTAACTCACCGGCAAGCCGGAACGCCGCAGGGAGCGCTCCAGCATCCGCACCAGATCAAGATGACTGAGCAGGGCCATCGCGCCTGTTTTGCTGAAGCCGAAGCGGAGGCGACAGACCCGGGCACTCGGCGGTGGCAGCGTTGGGCGCTGCTCGGGCACCTGGGGGGGAGGCACCACCACGTTGTGACCGAGATCCGGTCCACACACGCCGCAGCTGCTGCACCCCTCGAAGGAACAATCGGGCACCACCGCCGCCGCCAGCGCCCGTTGCAGATCCTCGGCCAGCCAGGTTTTGGCAAGGCCGGTGTCGATATGATCCCAGGGCAGCGGCTGCAGGCAGAACCGCTCCAGATCATCCCGATCCAACGCAGCGGCTGCACTCCAGCCGCCGAGCTCGAGATCCCGGTAGCGACCCTCGAGCCCGGCAGCAGCGATCGCTTCCGTCCAGGCGGCATCGGTGCGATCCAACGACTCAAACCAGGCATCCATGCCGGCACCGGCCCGCCAGGCCGCCTCGATCACGGGGGCCAGGCGCCGGTCTCCTCGCCCCACGAAGTCTTCCATCGCCGACAGCCGCACATCGGTGAAGTTGAACCGCACCCCCCGGAGCGACCGGGACGCGTGCCGTAACAGCTCCTGGCGGCGCCGGAATTCGCTGGTGGACACGCTGTGCCACTGAAACGGTGTGTGGGGCTTCGGCGTGAAATTGCTGATCGTGATGTTCAGATTCAGCCGCCCCAGGTCGCGGCAACGCTCTTGAAGCATCCGGCAGGTCTCGGCGATGCCGAGCACATCGGCATCCGTTTCCCCGGGTAGACCGATCATGAAATAGAGCTTCACCTTGCGATACCCGTTCTGCATCGCCGTACGGATTCCGTTGAGCAGATCCGCATCGGTGAGGCCCTTGTTGACGATGTCGCGCAGACGCTGCGTTCCCGCTTCCGGCGCAAAGGTGAGACCGGCCTGGCGACCACCGCCGAGGATATGGGCGATGTCGTCATCAAAACGATCGACCCGCTGGCTGGGCAGCTGGAGCGTCACGTTGCGATCGGCCAGACGGTTGCGCAACTCCACCCCGACCGCCGGCAGGGCCAGGTAGTCGCTGCAGCTCAGCGACAGCAGGGAAAAGTCGCTGTAGCCAGTCATCGCCATCCCGGTTTCCACCGCCTCGATCACGGCGTCAGGTTCCACGTCCCGGGCGGGGCGGGTGAGCATGCCCGGTTGGCAGAACCGACAGCCGCGGGTGCAGCCGCGGCGGATCTCCACGGTGAGCCGGTCATGAACGGTTTCCACGTGGGGCACCAGGCCCATGGCGTAGTGCGGCATCGGGGTGGCGACGCGACGCAGCAGGCGTCGGGGCAGATCGGCATGCAGGGGCTCCACCGTGACGCCGTCGGCGCCGGGGGCATAGAGCGAGGGCACATACACGCCCGGCACCTGGGCGAGATCGCGAAGCAGACGTGAACGGGACCAGCCCGCTGCCTTGGCATCGGCCACCACCAGCCCGATTTCGGGCAGCAGTTCCTCACCATCGCCGAGGGCAATGAAATCAAAGAAGGCGGCGTAGGGCTCAGGGTTGCTGGTGGCCGTCGGTCCACCCGCAAAGATCAGCGGTGGCGCCTCGGGATCCTGCAAGGGACGATCGCCCCGTTCGCTGGCATGCAGCGGCACCCCGGCGAGATCCAGCATCTCGAGGATATTGGTGGCCCCCAGCTCGTAACTGAGACTGAAACCAAGGATGTCGAAGGCCGGCAAGGGACGCCGACTCTCCACCGCAAACAGGGGAAGCTGCCGGTCTCTCAGGCGCGTGGCCAGATCACTCGCGGGCAGATAGGCCCGATCGCAGAGCTGACCAGGAACGGCGTTGAGAATCGAATACAGGATGATGTGGCCGAGATTGCTGGCCCCCACCTCGTAGACCTCGGGGTAGGTGAGGGCCCATCGCACCCTGGCGGTCGTCCAGTCGCGAGGTTTCACCCCCAGCTCATGGCCCATGTAACGCGCGGGCTTGTTGATGCCCTCGGCCACGAGCGCTTCAAACGCCACCGGCGGCCACCGATCCAGAGCCGGCGCCGCTCCAGCTGGGATCCCGGCGGCAGGACTGGTGGACGCAATGGTCATGGCCAGGCAAGCGCTTCCCGCATCGTATGGAGCGATCGCCCCGGATCTGCCGACCGCATAGCAGGATGCCCCCCAGAAACGCCCCCCCTGTGCCCGTGGTTCTGGTCAACAGCAACTATCTGAAACTCAAAGCCGGCTATCTGTTTCCGGAGATCGCCCGCCGGGTGAAAAGCTTCGGTGCCGAGCATCCTGATGCCGCCCTGATCCGCCTGGGGATCGGTGATGTGACCGAACCGCTGCCCCAGGCTTGCCGCGAGGCGATGAAGGCGGCGATCGACGCGATGGGCACGCCGGAGGGCTTTCATGGCTACGGCCCCGAACAGGGGTATGGCTGGCTCCGCGAAGCAATCGCCACCAACGATTTTCAGGCGCGGGGCTGCGCCGTGGATGCGGAGGAGATCTTTGTCTCCGACGGCTCCAAATGCGACAGCAGCAACATTCTCGACATCCTCGGAGAGGGCAATCGCATCGCCGTCACCGATCCGGTGTATCCGGTGTACGTCGACAGCAACGTGATGGCCGGCCGCACCGGCGAGGCTGGTGAGAACGGTCGTTACGGCGGCCTTCGTTACCTGCCGATCAGTGCCGAGAACGGCTTCGCCGCCCAGATCCCGAGTGAACCGGTGGATCTGATCTATCTCTGCTTCCCCAACAACCCCACCGGTGCGGTGGCCAGCAAGGAACAACTGAAAGCCTGGGTCGATTTCGCCCGCGCCCACAAGGCCCTGATCCTGTTCGATGCGGCCTATGAAGCCTTCATCCAGGATCCCTCCCTGCCGCATTCGATCTACGAGATCGAGGGCGCCCGCGACTGCGCCATCGAATTTCGCTCCTTCTCGAAAAATGCCGGCTTCACCGGCACCCGCTGTGCTTTCACCGTGGTGCCGAAGGGGCTCAAGGGCCAGGCCGCCGATGGCAGCGAGGTGGAACTGTGGGGCCTGTGGAATCGCCGCCAGAGCACCAAGTTCAACGGGGTGAGCTACATCATTCAGCGAGGCGCAGAAGCGGTGTATTCACCCCAGGGCCAGGCCGAAGTGAAGGCACTGGTGAGCTTCTATATGGAGAACGCCGCCATCATTCGACGGGAGTTATCAGCCGCGGGGATCGAGGTGCATGGCGGTGAACATGCGCCCTATGTGTGGCTGAAGACCCCCGAAGGCCTCGACTCCTGGGGGTTCTTTGACCATCTTCTCCACAAGGCCCATGTGGTGGGCACCCCCGGCAGTGGGTTCGGCGCTGCCGGTGAGGGCTACTTCCGCCTCTCCGCCTTCAACAGCCGCAGCAACGTGGAGGAGGCCATGGCCCGGATCCGCCGCCTCGGATGATGGCCGCCTTACATTCAATGCACCGCAGCGATCTGGCCATGGTGGGTTCCACCTCCAGCACCAGCCCCGGCGGGGCCGCCGTGCTCGACAAGCAGACCGAGCGGGTGAGGAAACATTCTCCCCGCTACAAAGTGCTGCTGCACAACGATCCGGTCAACACCATGGAGTATGTGGTGACGACCCTGCGGCAGGTCGTGCCACAGCTCAGCGAGCAAGATGCCATGGCGGTGATGCTTGAGGCCCACAACACCGGTGTGGGGTTGGTGATTGTGTGTGATCTCGAGCCGGCTGAGTTCTACTGCGAAACCCTGAAGGCCAAGGGCCTCACCAGCACCCTGGAGCCCGAGACCTGAGCACCCCAAGCCGCCGCCCCTCCCTCTGGGAGTGCTGGCTTCGGCAACGCCGTCGCTGGCTTCCCACCGTGGTGTTCATTCCAGCCCTCTACGGGCTGGGGTGGCTGCTGATCCAACCGGTCGGGGCCCTGATCCCAGGAGTGCCGAGAGGGAGCCTGGATCTGCTCGGAACCTTGATCAGCCTGCTGCTGTTTCTCGGTCTGCTGCCGAGCTGGGTGCGGAGTCGCTGGCGGGTTCCTCAGCCCTGGCACAGCCTCGGGCTTCGCCGCGATGCAGGCCAGACCGCCGAAGCCAAGGCCCTGATGCGAGGCCTGGCCTGGGCCCTGCTTCTGCTCCTGCTGATCGCTGGCATCAGCCTCGCCGGCCCCTGGGGCGCCTGGCTCGGAGTGCTCGACCCGGCCAGCCTCTGGAATGCTCTGCTGCTGTGTTTCGGCGTGGGCCTTGCTGAGGAACTGCTGTTCCGGGGCTGGCTCTGGGGGGAACTGGAGCTGTTGATCGGCCGGCGCTGGGCCCTGCCTGGCCAGGCTCTGATCTTCAGCCTGGTGCACACCCGCTTCAACCTTGGTCTCTTGCCCATGCTGGGGTTGCTGCTCGGGCTTTTTCTGCTCGGCCTCACCCTGGCGAGCCGTCGCCGCCTGGACGGCGGCTCGCTGTGGGGCTGCATCGGGCTCCACGGCGGCCTCGTGGGGGGCTGGTTTGCCCTCCAGGCCGGGCTGATGACCTGGTCTCCGGCCTCACCGACCTGGCTCACCGGTCCAGGCGGCAACCCGCTCGGCGGCCTGGTGGGCATCGTCGCCATCGCGGCCCTGCTGGGGGTGCAGCGTCAGCTCACCGCCCGGGCCAAGGCCGCCCGCCCCTGAACAGGAGCCCGCAGAGCTTCATCCAACGGCGCAACGCCGTAGTCCCGCTCCAACAACGCCATCACGGTGCGACCGAAGTCGGTCGGATTGCGATCGAACGCCTCCAGGCAGAGGCGGCCGAAGGTGCTGCCCATCGGCTCCGGATTCCAGAGCAGCTTTCGGGCGGTCCAGGGCATCATGCTCATCGGGTTGTAGCCAGGTTTGAGCAGCCCCTGGTCAAAGCCATACTGCTCGAGATGGGTGTGGGGCTGAAGCCCGATGAAGAAGATCGCAGGCTCCACCCGCTCAGCACCGAAGATCTGCTCCAGTTCCCGTTGATACGCCACGGTCTGGCGGATGGTGTCGGGCCGCTCATCGATCACATTGAATGAGTAATTCACCGACACGTGATCGCGGAACCCTGCCGCCGCCAACATCCGGCAGCTCTCCAGCACGGTGCGCAGGTTGTAGCCCATGCGCATCTTGCGCACGAGCTCCTGGGAGCCGGAGGTGATGCCGATCTCGAAATAGCTCATGCCGGTGGCCACCATGAGCTCGGCCAGCTCGGCATCGAGATTGTCGGCCCGGATGTAGGCCGCCCAGCGGATTCCCTCCAACCCCTCGGCCTGGATCGCCTGCAGCAGGGTTTTGGCATCCTCGATGTAGCGGCGAGCCGGGATGAACTGGGCGTCGGTGAACCAGAAGCCGCGCACGCCGCGGTCATAGAGCTGGCGCATCTCCTTCACCACCTCCTCCACCGGATTGAGGCGCACCTGCTTGCCCTCCACCACGGTGTAAACGCAGTAGCAACAGTTGTGAGGGCAACCCCGTTTGGTCTGCACTCCCACGTAGAAGTCGCCGCCTTCGAGATACCAGTCGAGCTGGGGCCAGATCCTGGCGATGTAGTCGTAATCGCAGGCGGTTTTCGGCCGACTCTCCGGCTGTTCGTGAATCAGGCCTGGACGTGGGGTCTCACCGACCACATAACAGCGCTCGGAGGTGATCGCTTCACCCCGCAGCAACTTCTCCAGCAGCGGCTCTCCCTCCCCCAACGACACGATCGTGCCCCGGGGCAGGGAGCGACCGAGTTGTTCATAGAACACACTCACGGCTCCACCCCCCAGCACGACACGGGCGGCAGGGTGGTGGCGTCGGGCCCGCCGCAGGCCCCGACGCACGAGGCGCTGATTGCGCCAGAGCTCGCCGTAATGGCTCGCCATCAGCCGAACTCCACCGAGGGCACCGCGGAGACGCTTCAACGGATTCTGGGCGTAGAAAACTTCAAAGGAGTTCTGCAGCGGATTGCCCCCCCGGCCGTCCACCGGGGCATAGATCTGGATGTCGCGCCAGGAGAACACCAGCAGGGTGGGCCGGAACTGATCGATCTCGGCCAACAGCACCCGCTCCACATCGAGCACGGGCAGGGCCGCCAGATCGAGGATGGCCTGAGGAAGAGCCGGAAAGCACTTGTGCAGATGGTCGGCCAGATAAATCGGCCCGATCGGGAAGATCGGATTGCAGGGCAGGCGCACAAACAGCACCCGCTCACCAGCAGCAGGGCACAACGGCGAATCAGGTGTCAACGGCGTGGAGCGGGCCATGGCCGGACGCTAACAATCTCGCCATGACCAGCGTTCCGCTCGAATTTCATGAACAGCCGCACACATCCCGCAATCTTCCGTTACAGTCGGCATTGGCAGGGCATCCCTGCCCTTCCGTAACTGCTCTTCGGAGCTTTCTTTCCCGTTCTCATGACCACCACCATTCAGCAGCGCTCCGGCGCCAATGGCTGGCAGTCCTTCTGCGAGTGGGTCACCTCCACCAACAACCGCCTCTATGTGGGTTGGTTCGGTGTGCTGATGATCCCCACCCTGCTGGCTGCCACCACCTGCTTCATCGTTGCCTTCATCGCAGCGCCTCCCGTCGACATCGACGGCATCCGTGAGCCCGTCGCCGGCTCCCTGATCTACGGCAACAACATCATCTCCGGTGCTGTTGTGCCCTCCTCCAACGCCATCGGCCTGCACTTCTATCCCATCTGGGAAGCGGCCTCCCTCGATGAGTGGCTCTACAACGGCGGTCCTTACCAGCTGGTTGTGTTCCACTTCCTGATCGGCATCTTCTGCTACATGGGTCGCGAGTGGGAACTCTCCTACCGCCTCGGCATGCGCCCCTGGATCTGCGTTGCTTACAGCGCTCCTGTGGCTGCTGCCTCCGCCGTGTTCCTGGTGTACCCCTTCGGTCAGGGCTCCTTCTCCGACGGCATGCCCCTCGGCATCTCCGGCACCTTCAACTTCATGCTGGTGTTCCAGGCTGAGCACAACATCCTGATGCACCCCTTCCACATGCTGGGTGTGGCCGGTGTGTTCGGTGGTTCCCTGTTCTCCGCCATGCACGGTTCCCTGGTGACCTCCTCCCTGGTGCGTGAAACCACTGAGAGCGAGTCCCAGAACTACGGCTACAAGTTCGGCCAAGAGGAAGAGACCTACAACATCGTGGCTGCCCACGGTTACTTCGGTCGCCTGATCTTCCAATACGCCTCCTTCAACAACAGCCGCAGCCTTCACTTCTTCCTGGCTGCCTGGCCTGTGGTCGGCATCTGGTTCACTGCCCTGGGCGTCAGCACCATGGCCTTCAACCTGAACGGTTTCAACTTCAACCAGTCCATCCTTGATGGTCAGGGCCGCGTCCTGAACACCTGGGCTGATGTGCTGAACCGCGCCAACCTCGGCATGGAAGTGATGCACGAGCGTAACGCTCACAACTTCCCCCTCGACCTGGCTGCTGCTGAGTCCACCCCCGTGGCTCTGCAGGCTCCCGCCATCGGTTGATCTGAAGTCAACACGTTCCTTAGCGAACAATAACGATTCAGGTCAACTGAATCGGAAAGCCCTCACCGCACGGTGGGGGCTTTTTGTTGGCGATCAAGGCAGCCAGAGCCGAAGCAAGAAAACAAATAAATCGTGAACAACCCGACTGCCGATGGCTCCCCTGGTCAGGGTGCTGGTGACATCAGCAACAACCATGAACGGCGCGGAATTCCTGGTGAAGGCCCTGCAAGCCCACGGGGTCACGCATGTGTTCGGGATCCCCGGCGCCAAGGTCGACAGCGTGTTCACAGCCCTGCTCGATTCGCCCATTGAACTGGTGCTCTGCCGACATGAGCAGAACGCCGCCTTCATGGCCCAGGCCTTCGGACGTCTGACCGGACGGGTCGGTCACGGCCACAAGCCATCAGGCCGAATTCAGCAACAACAGCATCCGCGGCACTCTCGTGGGCTTCTGGACACCCAGCTATGCCCGCACGATCAACGTGCCTGGTTATCACCTGCACCTTCTCAGTGATGACCATCAGCACGGGGGCCACATCCTTGATCTGCAGGCCAGTGATCTCAGCGTGAAACTGCATATGGACAACCATGTGCATCTCGCTCTACCGGAAACACCGGGTTTCCTCATGGCCGATCTCCAGGGAGATCCAGCCGAGGCCCTGGCCAAGGCCGAGAGCAAACACAGCTAACCCCCACCCCACCACGGGGTTCCGGAAGGGATTCCAGAAGACGGCGCCCATGAGCTTGTGCAAGGAACTGATCCATCGGTGGGAGCTGGCGCCCCACCCCGAAGGCGGTTGGTACAAGGAGGTGCATCGCAGCCCTGCCCTCGTCATCCGCAAGGATGGACAAACGCGCCCGGGGCTCACCAGCATCCTGTTCCTACTGGATGCTGCATCGATCAGTCGCTGGCATCGCGTGCGCGGTGCCGACGAAATGTGGGTGCATCTGCAGGGTGCGCCGCTGGAGCTGTTCTCGCTTGCACCGGCGGGAGGCCGTGCCAGCAGCACCATGCTCTCACCGGACCATCCCATCCAGGTGATCCCAGCGGATCACTGGCAAGCCGCCCGGCCCCAAGGCAGCTATGCCCTGGTGAGCTGCTGCGTCGGCCCAGGCTTTGACTTCGCAGACTTCGACCTGCTTCACGATCTCGTCAAGGAGCAATGGCCCCCCGGAGCGCTAGAGGAGCTGATCTGAGACCGACCGCCCCGATCAGGGCAGTCAAGCCATCACCACCTGTTGCACGGCCTCCGCCCAGCCCGCGGCATGGGGTGCACTGGCCAGCTGAAAACGACCCGACGCCAGCGCCTCGGCAAACACCGGATGGGGGCCATCGGAACCTGGCACCACCACCGCCACATCGGCGGCCTCGAGCAGGGGAAGATCATTGGGAGAATCTCCTAAAGCAAGCACCCGCACCGAGGCGCCGCCCATCCTGGTTTTCAGGCGCTCAAGCGCCCGGCCCTTGCTGACCTGAGCACCGAGCAGATGGCCCATACGGTTGCCCTGCACCACCGACACACCGAGGTTCTGGGCCAAGAGAGGCAGTCGCAGACGAGCTGCTGCTGAGGGGGGCACAAAGGGAAGACTCCAACGGCGCCGCGCCGCCCGCTGCAGTGCCTCACCGGTGAGCCCCAACAGGGCCGCGGCCTGCTCCTCGGTCAGTGCATCAATGGCCTGAAGCGGTTCCTGCACAAGGCGCTCAAGCTCCCGCAACACAGGGCGCAGCGCTTCAGCAGGCTCCCCCAAGGCCAACTCCCAGGGAACGCCATCCTCCGTCTCACCGCAAACCGCACCACCGTTCTCAACGATGAAGGGATCGTGCAACCCCGCCTCAGCACGAAAGCGCCGCACCTCCTCTGCCGTTTTGCTCGTGCAGGGAATCACGGGGATGCCCCGATCCTGCAAGCCCCGCATCGCCGCCTCGGCCGGCTGCCAGTCGTAGCGGTGATCCAACAGGGTGCCATCCAGATCGGTGACCACCCACCAGGCCGGCGCAGCATTCATGGCGGCCTTCATCGTGGGATCAGCCATTGCACGGCGAAGGGCTCCAGATCGATCCACTGCTGCCCGTCCGGGAGGGAAGCATCGGCAAGACAATCGTGCCAGCAACGCCCGGCTGGTGCCTGCACCAAGTTGGTCAGCGACAGGCTGAGACGAACCTCACTGAAATTGTGAACCGCCAGCAGCACATCCTCACCCGAACCTCGCTGCACCACCACGCAATCGGCTCGCCCGCCGCTGAGAAGCGTCATCGACGCCGACGGAGCAAGGGCGTTCTGAGTGCGGCGCAGCGCCATCGCCCGGCGCATGCTGGCCAACACCCGACTGGCATCACTCTGGGGGTCAGCCAGCAACCGTTCCAGGCGCTCAATCTGGAACTGGGGGCGGTTGAGATCGCGGCGATGCCCCGTGCGCCTGAACCGGGCCTTGTCGTTCGCCGTGGCCAGCACCGCCGGTAAGTAGAACGCTGGCACACCGGGCAAGGCCAGCACGAACAACTGGCTCAACAGAAACCGCTCCCGTTGTCGATGGGCCGGATCCCTGCCGGCACTCTCCATCGCACTCCACCAGCTGATATTGATCTCGTAAGGCACGTCTCGGCCATCGGCCAAACGCCGGTGACTCACCAAACCGCCACGCTGTTCACAGGCGCCGAGCAAACGCAACAACCGCTCCTCCGCCATCAGCCCCTCCAGAGGCCGCAGGCCAACGCCGTCGTGGCAGGCGCTGAAATTGAGCAGTCCGGTGCCGGCGGGCAACTTGGGCCAGCGGGCGAGCCAGCGGTTCAGCAGGTCGGCTCTTTGACTGATGCAGGCCTCCAGCAACAGCGGCGGCAAGGGAAAGTTGTAGGCCAGATGCGCCTCAGTGCCACTGCGGAGATAAGAGAGGTTCTCCTGCTCCGGAACATTCGTTTCCGTCACCACAACACCGCGGCGGCAACGCGCGCCCAGCAGCAACCGCAGCACCTCCACCAACCGGTGTGCCTCCGGACGATGGATGCAGTCGGTGAAGGGCTCCTTCCAGACAAATCCCACCGCATCCAGGCGCAACCAGCTCACCCCGTGCGCGCAGAAGCGATCGAGCAGACGGGTGAACCCGATCAGCACCTCAGGCTGCCGCCAGTTCACATCCACCTGGTCAGAGCCGAAGGTGGTCCACACCGTCTCCGGGCCGCGATCGGTGGCGAGGGTGGTGAACAGGGCCGAACTGCGCGGCCGCACCACCCGGTCCCAACAGGGATCAGCCGAGGCCGCAAGCACACAGCGTGACCCAGGCTCAGCACCGCGCTGAAACGCGCGCACCCAGGGATGGGACGCCGACACGTGATTCAGCACCAGATCGGCCATCAGCTGACGCCCTGCAGCGAGCGCCGCCAGATCGTCCCAATCGCCGAAACGCTCCTCCAGAGCCTCATGACTGGCCACGGCAAAGCCACCATCACTGGTGGCTTTGAGAAACGGCAGCACATGCACCACGGAGGAAAGGCCGGCGAGAGGCCCCTCCAACAGCCTCTGCAGCTGCCGCAGCGCCGGTTGCCCCTCGGCTACCACCGTGTCGGCGTAGGTGATCAACACACACGTGCCGGCATGCCAACGCTCCTGCGCGGCAGCACTGCCATGGGCATTCGCTGACCGATGCCCGGCAGATTGCAGCAATTGCGACGACAGAGTTTCGAGATCCTCCAAACAATGCGTGGGGTAGAGCTCCTTGAGAAGCGCTGGCAATGCTGCATTGGCCATGGGCTGCCTCATCACTCACCTGGGGCGCGTGCCACAGGTATGGACCAGGGCTCTTCCTCCTGTTGTCGCATTGATCACCGCATGGATTTTCAGCAGGGCCTGATCAGCACCATCCATGACTACGGCCTCGGCAATCTCGATCTGGCGGAGTTCCGGCGTCAACTCAAGCATTGCCCCACGGCGTTGCTGATTCCCTGTCTGATGGAGGAGTTCAGCCGACCGGCCCTGGGGCTGATCCGCGAGGTGCTCTCCGACCTGAGCGGACTGCATGAACTGGTGATCGCCCTCGCCGCCGACAGCAGCGATGACGTCGCAGCCGCGGAGACGTTCTTCAGGGGCATGCCCTTCCCGGTGCGTGTGCACTGGACCAATGGTCCGGCCGTGCGCGAACTGCTGGAATCGATGCGTGGCCTGGGTCTGGATGTGACCGGTCCAGCCGGGAAAGGCTGGGCCGTGTGGCAAGGGCTGGGGCTGGCCTGTCGGGAGGCTGAGGTGATCGGCCTGTTTGATGCCGACATCCGCACCTTCTCGCCGGCCTATCCGGAGCGGATGCTGCGGCCGCTGCTCGACCCATCCCATGGCGTCGCCTACGTGAAGGCCTACTACAGCCGCCTGTCGCTGGAGACCCAGGCCCTGCAGGGTCGCGCCACACGCCTGTTCGTGGGTCCCTTGCTGACCGCCCTGGCACAGATTTTCGGGCCCGTGCCCTACCTGCGCTATCTCCAGGCGTTTCGCTACCCGCTCGCCGGGGAATTCGCCTTCCGTCGCGATCTGGCCATGAATCTGCGCATTCCCTGCGACTGGGGTCTGGAGATCGGCCTGCTCTCTGAGGTGTATCGCCATGTGGCATCGAGCCGGATCGCCCAGGTGGACCTGGGCCTGTTCGACCACAAACACAAGGCGTTGGGCAACCAGCCCAGCGAAGGTCTGCAGAAAATGGCCAGCGAAATCCTGGGCACCGTGCTGCGCGGCCTGATGGAGCACGAGGGCCGCAGCCTGGCCAGCGAGCAGATTCCCACCCTCGAAGTGCTCTACCGCCGCGTCGGTGAAGACCACGTGCGCCAGTTCGGCCTCGACGCCGCGATCAATCGCCTGCCCTACAACCGCCACAACGAAGAACTCGCCGTGCAGAGTTTCGCCACGTTGCTGCGTCCGGGTGTGCAGGGCTTGATGACCACCCCCGTCGCCCATCAGCTCCCGAGCTGGTCACGTCTGCTCAGCTGCACCCATGGGCTGCAATCCGACCTGGTGACGGCTGGTGCACGGCCAACCCGGAGCACGCCCACCCTGCATCAACGGCCGAGTCTGCGGCATCGGGGTGGCAGCGCACCCTGCCGCCAACCTCAGCCGGCAGCACCGATCTCGCCGGTGGTCCAGTAGCGGACCCTGGCGGGATGGCGGGCGAGATAGGCCTCCACCGCCGCCTCAGCGGAGGTCTCATTGGCGGCCAGCAGCAGATCTGACAACTCCCGGTCCGGCAGGTGGAACCGCGTGAGAAAACCGGCCACCTCCGGTATGTCCAGATCCAGTTGCTGACGACCCAGGGCATGGATCCATTCGATCCCACCGAAGACCCGATCAGGATCGTCAAGGAACCGCAGCTTGTAGCGGGCAAACATCCAGTGGGGCGTCCAGCTCGTGACCACGACCCAGCGCTGCTGACGGATCGCCTGATCCAGCACCGCCGTCATCGCCGCACTGCTGGATGACACCAGCTTCAGATCACGCAGGTTGTACACACGCAAGGCCTCTTCCGAGGCCTGATTGAGACCGGAACCGGGGTCGATTCCCTGCACCTGATCGCCAAAACGGGAGGCGATCGCGGGATCGCCCAGGTTGGGGATCGAGCGCACCTCGCTCTCGCTCACGTAATCGGGCACCACCCAACCGAGCCGCCCGGAGTACATCGAACCGAAATCCACCACCCGGTCGCGCACCCGCGTCCAGTAATCACGGTGGGTGAGCGGCAGCCAGGCCATCAGCATCATGTCGAGATCGCCCCGGGCCACGGAGGCGTACTGAATGCCGATATCGGCGAGCACCCGCTCCACCTGGATGTCGTAGGCCTGCTGGATCACCTGCTGAGCGATCAAGCTCACCACCTCCGCATCGGCCCAGGGCGACCAGCCCATGCGCAGCGTCGGACGTCCACTGGCAGAAGAAGCGAGGGGACGGGTCGACGACGATCCCACCGGTCCGCCATCCTCCAATCGCGTGGTCTGCCCGGGTTTGGGCCGACTGAGCTGCACCAGACTGGCGATTGAAGCTCCTGCCAGGCCGAGACCTCCCAGCAGCACAGTGCGTCGACGCATCGGCGATCCACTCATGCCGACCTCCAGAGCAACCGCCAGGTGCGGAGCCGCTCCGGCAAGGACGGTGTGGCATCACTGGCCAGGCTCTGACTGAGCCGATCGAGAATCACCGCGAGGATCACCACGGCAATCCCGCCTTCAAAGCCAAGGCCCACATCGAGCTGCTGAATTCCGCGCAGCACCACATCGCCGAGACCGCCGCCACCGATCATCGAGGCGATCACCACCATCGAGAGCGACAGCATGATCGTTTGATTCACCCCGGTCATCACCGTGGGCAGGGCACTGGGCATCTGCACTTTCCAGAGCAGCTGACGCTCACTGCAACCGAAGGATCGGCCAGCCTCGAGCAGATCGGCGGGCACCTGGGACAGACCCAGCTGGGTGAGTCGCACCACCGGAGGCATGGCAAAGATCAGCGTGGCGATGATCGAGGGAACCGCGCCGGTGCTGAAAAGCATCACAGCTGGAATCAGATACACGAAGGCCGGCATCGTCTGCATCAGATCGAGGCCAGGACGCACCAGGCGCCAGACCATGGCGTGACGCGCCGACAGGATGCCGAGAGGCAGCCCGACGATCAGGGCGAGCAGCGATGCCGCCAACACCAGCGACAGAGTGGTGATCATCGGTGCCCAGAGATCCATCGACAAAACAAGATTGAGGCCGAGCAGCACGAACAGGGCGAAGCCGCCATTGACGCGCCAGAGCCCCAGCAAGGCCACCAGCAAGGCGAAGAACCAGGCCGATGGCCACTGGAGCACCGCTTCGGTGGCCGCCACGATCGCCAGCACCACCCCATTGATCGCCTGAAAGAGCACCTGGGCATGGGTGAGCAGCCAGGCGACCGCC
The DNA here is from genome assembly GCF_014279595.1 of Synechococcus sp. RS9909. Classification (NCBI taxonomy): domain Bacteria; kingdom Bacillati; phylum Cyanobacteriota; class Cyanophyceae; order Synechococcales; family Synechococcaceae; genus Synechococcus; species Synechococcus sp. RS9909. Next base: position 459,163 of record NZ_CP047943.1, on the reverse strand, counting down.
GCATCCACCGCCTTGCCGAGCCAACCGGCCTGATGGGCAGCAGCGAACAACAGCATCAGGTGCCTCCCTCCATCGATTGCAACAACTGGCGCGGGCTGATCACACCGACGAGGCGATGGGCGTCATCCAGCACAGGGGGCGGATAGGGGGTGCTGGCGACCAGCTCGATCGCCTCCCGCACCCGCATTCCGGTGGTGAGGGCCGGGCCCCGCTCGGCACTCACCCAACCTCTGGCTTCCGACAACACACCCCGAAAGGCCTGATCCCGACCGAGCACATAGAGGGGCTCGCCAGCCGCCTCCGGCAGGGCCTCGTCGGCAGCGATCACCGCCAGACGGGAGGGACGTTGCGCGATCGCTTCCACGGCCAGCACCGAGGCCACATCCACGTCGCGGAAGAAATGACGCACTGCGTTGCTGGCCGGATGATGCAGCAGGTTTTCGGCGGTGTCGCACTGCAACAGGCATCCGCCCTGCATCAGGGCGATGCGATCACCGAGGCGGATCGCTTCGTCGAGGTCGTGGGAGATGAAGACGATCGTGCGCTGCTGCTCACTCTGAAGCTCGAGAAGCAGGGTCTGCATGTCGCGCCGGATCAGGGGATCCAGGGCTGAGAACGCCTCGTCCATCAACAGGATGGGTGGATCCAGGGCCAGGGCGCGGGCCAGCCCGACCCGCTGCTGCATGCCACCGGAAAGCTGGCGAGGCCGTTTTCGGGCCTCCTGGGCCAAGCCGACCCTCTCCAGCGCCTGCAGCGCTTTGTCATGGCGCTCCCGCCTGGGAACGCCGGCGACCTCCAGGCCGAAGGCAGCGTTTTCGAGCACGCTGCGCTGCGGGAAAAGGGCGAACGACTGAAACACCATCGCCATCTGGTGGCGACGCATGGCGTTGAGGTCGACACTGGTCATCGACGACAGGGCACGCCCCTGCACCACCACCTCCCCGGAACAGGGCGCGATCAGGCCGTTGAGCATGCGCAGCAGGGTGGACTTGCCGGAGCCGGAGAGCCCCATCACCACAAAAATCTCACCGTGTCCAATCTCGAGAGACACATCCTGCACAGCAGCACGCGCACCACTGCGCTGATGCAAAACAGCGGGATCTTCACCAGCACGAAGCTGAGCAATCACCTCATCCGCAGCACCGCCGAATATTTTCCAGACAGACTGAAGACAGATCTCCGATTGCATCTCGGATCCGCATTTCACCATTTCTTGACCCTAGCAACCTGCACGCAGACTCCGCAGGAACAAGCAAACAATGACGCCATCGAGGCGAGGCTCGATCCAGGCAGACCCATTGGCAGCATTGGCTTCTGAGTGAATCCCGAAGCATCGTGATCCAACGATGTTGACTGCGATGCTGACAACCTGAGCTCTGAGGGTTAGGTTCGGGAGGTGGCGAGAATCCGCTGCGATTCGGCGTCAGGGTGTCGCCTGCGCGATCACCGGAAGCACATCGTGCTGCCGGAAACGCTGACATCCCTGCGCAACACAGGACGAGACCAGCATGACCTCAACCAGGAACCACGCATCAGCCGAAGTCGCCGATGCCCAACGGTTCGGAGAATCTCCTGAGAGCGTTCGAGAAACCGATCACTACCAGCAGGAGTATGTCGAACAATTCGCGGATCGCTGGGATCGGCTGATCGACTGGGATGCAAGGGAAGAAGCCGAAGGTGACTTCTTCGTGAAGCTGCTGCATGAGCATGGCGCCAAGTCGGTGCTGGATGTGGCCACCGGCACCGGATTTCACTCGATCCGGCTGCTGCGTGAGGGGTTTGACGTGGTGAGCGCCGATGGCAGCCCCAACATGCTGGCGCGCGCCTTCCACAATGCTCGCGAGCGCAATCAGCTGCTGCGCACCGCTCAAGCCGACTGGCGCTTTCTCAACCGCGACATTCATGGCGAATTCGATGCGGTGATCTGCCTGGGCAACTCCTTCACCCATCTGTTCCGCGAGCGAGACCGTCGCAAGTCGCTCGCTGAGTATTACGCCGTTCTGAAGCACAACGGCATCCTGATTCTCGACCACCGCAATTACGACCGACTGCTCGAGGGCGGTGCTGCGGTGAAGCAGGGCAAGGGCAACGTGTACTGCGGCAAGGACGTGGAGGTGCGCCCCGACTGCGTCGATGAAGGCCTGGCCCGTTTCCGCTACGCCTTCAGCGACGGCAGCACCTATCACCTCAACATGTTTCCGCTGCGTCATGGCTACGTGCGTCGCCTGATGCGCGAGGTGGGCTTCCAGCGCATCAGCACCTACGGCGACTACCAACGCGGTCACGACGATCCCGACTTCTACGTGCACGTGGCCGAGAAGGAGTACCTCTGCGACACCGACGTCACAGCGATCTGAACCATGAGCCAGACCTCCTTCTCTCCGGCGGCCACCACCGCCGCCGGGTATTACGACAGTGACGACGCCGACCGCTTCTACGCCGAGATCTGGGGTGGTGAAGACATCCATGTGGGCCTCTACGCCACCGACAACGAGCCGATCGCCCAGGCCAGCCGCCGCACGGTTGAAGCGCTGGAAGCGCTGATCGACGACACCATCGCCGCCAGGGCTTCAGCCGGCTCCCGGATCGTGGATCTGGGTTCCGGCTACGGCGGTGCCGCCCGGTACCTCTGTCGTCATCCCGGGGTGCAGGTGGATGCGATCAACATTTCCAGGGTCGAAAATTCACGCCATCGCAGCCTCAACCTTGAAGCCGGCCTGCAGGAGCGCATCACCGTGCACGATGCCTCCTTTGAAGCGGTGCCCCTGCCGGATGGCTGCGCCGATGTGGTGTGGAGTCAGGATGCGATTCTCCATTCCGGCGATCGCCAGCAGGTGATGCGCGAAGCGGCCCGCGTGCTCCGGCCCGGCGGTGTGATGGTGATGACCGATCCGATGGCAGCCGATGGTGTGGCCGCCGACTCCCTCGACGCCATTCTCCAACGCATCCATCTCGCCGATCTCGGCTCTCCTTGCCGCTATCAGCAGTGGGCCGAGGCCGTTGGCCTGGCGCGGGAGATCTGGAACGATCGCACCAGCATGCTGGTGCGCCACTACAGCCGAGTGCGCGAGGAATTGCGACAGCGCAAAGCTGAACTCAGCCAGAGCATCAGCCCCACCTACCTGGAACGGATGGACGCGGGCCTCGGCCATTGGGTGGACGGCGGCAAAGCGGGCCGGCTCAGCTGGGGCCTGATGCGTTTCCGCAAACACTGAGGGGCCGGGTCTTTACGCTCTAGCCAGCGCAGAGATCCCATGGGCAGCAGTTTCGGCGAACTGTTTCGCATCAGCACCTTCGGCGAATCCCATGGCGGTGGCGTGGGGGTGATCGTGGATGGCTGCCCGCCGAGGCTTCCACTCGATCTGGCGGCCATTCAGGCGGAGCTCGACCGGCGCAGACCGGGCCAGAGCAAAATCACCACACCGCGCAACGAAGCCGACCAGGTGGAGATCCTCAGCGGCCTGCTTGACGGCGTGACTCTGGGCACACCGATCGCGATGCTGGTGCGCAACAAGGACCAACGCCCCCAGGACTATCGGGAGATGGACGTGGCCTTCCGCCCCTCCCATGCCGATGCCACCTATCAAGCGAAATACGGCATTCAGGCCCGCAGCGGCGGCGGTCGCGCCTCAGCCCGTGAAACCATCGGTCGCGTGGCGGCTGGGGCGATCGCGCGACAGCTTCTTCACACAATCCATGGCACGGAGGTGATCGCCTGGGTGACACGCATCCACGACCTGGAAGCTAAAGTGGACCCTGCCCAGGTGCAGCGGGCCGATGTGGAAGCCACCATCGTGCGCTGCCCCGATACCGCCATGGCCGAGCGCATGATCGAGCGCATCGAGGCGATCGGCCGCGACGGCGACTCCTGCGGTGGCGTGATCGAATGCGTGGTGCGACGCCCGCCGGTGGGGCTGGGCATGCCGGTGTTCGACAAGCTCGAGGCTGATCTCGCCAAAGCGGTGATGTCGCTTCCCGCCACGAAGGGGTTTGAGATCGGCTCAGGCTTTGCGGGCACCCTCCTGAAGGGCAGTGAGCACAACGATGCCTTCCTCCCCAGCACCGACGGCCGGTTGCGCACCGCCACCAACAACTCCGGCGGCATCCAGGGGGGCATCAGCAACGGCGAACCGATCCTGATCCGGGTGGGCTTCAAACCAACGGCCACGATCCGCCGCGAACAAGAGACCATCAATGCTGCCGGCGAGGCCACCACCCTGGCCGCCAAAGGGCGTCACGACCCCTGCGTGTTGCCCCGTGCGGTGCCGATGGTGGAAGCGATGGTGAACCTGGTGCTGGCGGACCATCTGCTCCGCCAGCACGGCCAGTGCAGCCTGCTCAGCTCCGGGCCGGAGAGCTGATGCCGTTGCCGCCGCTGGTGAGGGAAGGCAAGGGGGTGGAGCCGAGGCGACCCACCGCCTTGGCCATGCGCTTGGCGACCGAGGTGTTGGTGGAACCGGCGGCGGCACTCTTGCGGGCGCGCCTGGCCGGCCTGGGCTTGCTCTCTGGAGCTTGATCAGCAGCAGCGGCGCGGGCTGGGGGCTTTTTGGCCACGGCTGTTTTCGCTGAAGCTGTTTTCGCAGGGGCTGTTTTCGCGGCGGTTGTGTTGGCCGCAGCTGGCTTGCGCGTTGTTGCCCGTTTCGCAGGCTTCCTGCTGCCAGAGGTTGTGCCCAGGCGCGCCCGGTGGCTCAACACCAGCACCCACTCCTCGTCGCTGAGTGACGACGGCTTACTGCCATGCGCATCCGCGAGTTTGGCCGCTTTCTCGATGTCTTTGATCAGGTTGGCCCAGGATGTGGCAAAGCGCTTATCAGACTGGGAGCGGGCACCACTTTCGACCAGAGACTCCACCACGCCGGCAGCGGTGACCTTCTTGCGCCGTCGATTGAAGATCTCCTTCTGCAGCTGAGCGATCAGGGCATCGGCCTTGTCACTCAATTGAATCGAGAGTTGAGACATAGAACCACAGACGTCTATCTCCTCTGTAGCATCCAAGTCTCACGTCAACCACTCATCCAGGGCTGGGTCAAGGCCTTCAGCCACGATCGCTGAACGGCCCAGGGCGATCGCGTCATAGCCAGCAGCCAGCCAGGCCCGCAAGCCATCAGCCCGTAAACCACCGGCGGCAATCATGAAGGGCAACGGTGCCATCGGCGCCGCCAGCAGGCGGTGGTAGTCGATGCCGAGGCTGGCGGCAGGGAACAGTTTCACCAGCTCACATCCGCAGGTCACAGCACGATGGATCTCCGACGGCGTCATCACTCCGGGCACAAGCACCAGATCGAGGCGCCGAGCCAACGCCAACAGAACCTCATCAAGGCAAGGCGACATCGCGTAGGTCAATCCCAGCTCCGCCGCTTGCTCAAGCGCGCGTTGGCAGCGAATCGAAGCGGCACCGATGCTCAGTCGCGGGTGACGCTGCTGCAGAGCACGGATCAGATCAGGCCATTGGGGGGAATTTGACCAGGCCAGCTCCACATGGCGAACGCCCCGATCGGAGAGCTGATCGATCCAGCCGCACAGCCGGGTGCGTGAGACATCAATCGCGCTGAGATCGGCAGGATCGGGTCGGAACACCATCAGGAGCGGATGGGATCGAAGCGACACGATCAACTCCCGCTGACGCTTACGCCAGCGGGAGTGGTCGGCCACGCCTGAATCAGACGTATTCGGCAACCCGGACGTCGCGACGCATCAGCAGCTCCTGCAGATCCTCCGCGTCGACCGTTTCCTGATCCACCAGCATCTCGGCCAGTTCATCGAGCACGGAACGATTCTGCGTGAGCACCTGGGTGGCCCGCTTGTAAGCGACCGACACGAGATCAGAAACCTCCTCATCGATGGTGGCTGCGGTGTCTTCCGAAAAATCGCGCTCCGCGGCGATGTCGCGCCCCAGGAACATGCCGCCCTGGGCACGGCCCAGCGCCACCGGGCCCAGCTTGTCACTCATGCCGAAGCGGGTGACCATCTGGCGGGCCACCTGAGCCACCTGCTGCAGATCGTTGGAGGCACCGGTGGTGACTTCGTCTTCGCCGTAGACGATCTCCTCAGCAACGCGACCACCGAGCGCCACAGCCATCTGGTTCTGCAGATAAGCACGGGAGTAAAGCCCCGATTCCATCCGCTCCTCACTGGGGGTGAAGAAGGTGAGACCACCGGCCTGACCGCGGGGAATGATCGAAATCTTCTGCACCGGGTCGTAATCGGGCATGAGCGCACCGACGAGGGCATGCCCCGCTTCGTGATAAGCAACCAGTCGCTTCCGCCGTTCACTCATCACCCGGTCCTTCTTCTCCGGACCGGCCATCACCCGCTCGATCGCATCACTGATTTCATCGTTACTCACTTCGGTGAGTTCACGACGAGCCGCGAGGATGGCGGCCTCATTGAGCAAATTGGACAGATCGGCGCCGGTGAAGCCGGGCGTGCGGCGAGCCACCTTGTCGAGATCCACATCCTTCGCCAGGGTCTTGCCACGGGCATGAACCTGGAGAATCTGAAGGCGACCGCTGTAATCAGGACGATCCACCACCACCTGACGGTCAAAGCGACCAGGACGCATCAGGGCCGCATCCAGCACGTCGGGGCGATTGGTGGCCGCCACGATGATGATGCCGGTGTTGCCCTCGAAGCCATCCATCTCGGTGAGCAGCTGGTTGAGGGTTTGTTCACGCTCGTCGTTGCCGCCGCCCAGACCAGCGCCACGCTGACGCCCGACCGCATCGATCTCATCGATGAACACGATGCAGGGGGCGTTTTTCTTGGCCTGCTCGAACAGATCGCGCACACGGCTGGCACCGACGCCCACAAACATCTCCACGAACTCGGAGCCGGAGATCGAGAAGAACGGAACGCCAGCTTCTCCAGCCACGGCCTTGGCGAGAAGGGTTTTGCCTGTTCCGGGAGGCCCCACCAGCAGAACACCCTTGGGGATCTTGGCACCGACGGCGGTGAAACGGTCGGGGTTCTTGAGGAAATCCACGACCTCGGTGAGCTCAAGCTTGGCGCCTTCAATCCCCGCCACATCCCCGAAGGTGATCTGCGTGGAAGGCTCCATTTGCACCCGCGCCTTGCTCTTGCCGAAATTCATGGCCGGGTTGCCGCCACCGCCGCCCCCCTGAGCGCGACGGAACAGGAAGAACAGCCCCCCCAGAAGCAGCAGGGGGAAAATCAGGCTGCCGGCTGCCTGCTGCCAGGCACCGGGCTGCCGGGTGGGCTGCACGGCGATGTCCACGTTGTGCTCGGTGAGCAGCTTAAGCAGGTCCTTGTCGGGGGCGAGGTTCACCTCAGCGCGGCGACCATCGTTCTCCACCACCTGGGCGGTGCCCCGATCAGGTGAGATCAACACCCGGCTGACCTGGTTGTCCTGCACCGCCTCCACGAAGTCGCTATAGCGAAGGGTGCGGGCCGCTGTGGATGGATCCGGTCGTTCGAGGAAGGCGGTACCCACCACGATCACGACCACGACGAGGAGCACGTAGAGCCCCACATTGCGCCAGCGCTTGTTCAAGGTTGTTTCGCCTCTGATGAAGGAATGTTAATGGGTTCCTGAGAGCTCAGGCGGCCCGCAGCACGTCCACCACGCTACGGAAGGCGAACCATTCAGGGATCTCCTCGCCGCTGCGGAGCAGCTTGCGGAACTGGGTGCCGCTGAGCTTCTTCACATGCAGCCCACGGGCCTCCGCATGCTCAGCAGTCACATACCCCTCTTCCTCGGTGTACACGAGGTTGAGCGAGGGCACGGTTTCCATCATGAGCTCAGGGGCACACTCCTTGGCAAAGTTCTGAGCGTCATAAGGGCCGTAGAAGTCCTCGCCAGTGAGCGACGACTTACAACCAGCCATATCGCGGCCGATGATGAAGTGGGTGCAGCCGTAATTGCGGCGAATGATCATGTGCTGGAGCGCCTCGCGAGGCCCCGCCATGTGCATGGCGTAGGGCAGGTAGGCCCAGCGGATGCGGGGGTTCTCCACCTCGGCGGCGAGTCGCTCATAAGTCTGAAACCGCACCGTGCCGGGAATGTCGTCCTGCTGGGTGGGGCCGCAGGTGGGATGAACCAGCACCACAGCGTTCTCGCTCACATTGCTGGCGTGGAGCGCCCGGGTGAACAGTTCGTAGTGGGCGCGATGGATCGGATTGCGGCACTGGAAGGCCACCACGTCTTCACCTTCCGGCAGGCCAGCCCGCACCTCCGCCGGCGTCTTGCACGGGAACACCCGCTTCGGCAGCTCCAGCCCCTGTACCAGGCCACCGAGATAAAAACGACGACGCTCTGTGGCGATCATGCGCACCGCCGGATGCTCCAGCGACGTGGTTCCGTAGCAGCCCTTGGCCTCCACAACCTTGTCGGGCTCCCACTTGTCCTCGATGGTGAGCACCGCCAGGTCCTGGCCCTGGTAAGTCAGCAGCACCTTGTCGCCAATGGCCAGATCCTGCCGATCGGTGTCCATCACGATCGGCAGGCCGAAGAGGTAGCCGGAGGTGGTGCGATGCCCCGCCACCACCGCCTCATAGTCGGCGCGATGCATGAAGCCACGCTCGGGGGAGAACCCTCCCACCACCAACAGCTCCACATCGCAGGCATTGCGATCGGAGCACTCGATGCTGGTGGAAGCCGACGCCTTGACGGCTGCCTGCTCGCTGGCGGGCACCATCAGATCCACCAGGGTGCCGCCATAGGGGGCGATCACGCCGGAGGCCTGAGAACTGGAGGTGGTGGCAGTCATGACAGGCGCGGCGATCGATCGGGAGACGGCGCGATTCTCCCAGATCACACCCCCGGATCGGCATCAAAAAAGGGGGGCAACGCCCCCCTCGATCCCAGAGTGGACAGCCTGATCAGGGGATCAGGCCTCTTCCAGACGGCCGTAAAGCTCACCAGTGATCTTCACATCCACGATTTCGCGACCACCCATATCGGAGTCGGAGGGCTGTATGGCGGTGAACACACCAGCGAATTCACCGGTCTCCGGATCAACCTTCGTGATCGACAGGCTCATCACACCGGTGCCATCGATGTAGCGCTTGACGTTCTCGGTCTGCAGCTCCTCGTAATCACCACCCAGGCCGATCAGTCCCTGGGGGTAGTCGACACCGGTGGTCAGGGCCCGACCCTTGGGGTCGATGAAGTTGCTGGTGCGATAGCTGGGGGTGCGATAGGTGCCTTCAAAATCAGTGCTGGTGGTGATGGCGGCTCCCGATGCCTTGGCCTGGAGATTCTTACTGGAGAAAGTGAAGGGATACTCCTCACCACCTGGAATGAGCACGGTGATCGGCTGGAAATCGATGCCACCCTTTTCCGAGAAGCTGAGACCCTCCTCGCTCACTTCAAGGTCGCCATACACCTCATCAAGGCTGGAGGTGTAGCGCGTCAGAATCTTGCCTTCCACGAACTGGGCTTCCTGGCGCTTGTTGGCGGGCTCGCCCTTCACAGACACCTGCAAGGGGTGCATGCAGACATCGCGCAATTCATAGGAACCGCCGATATCGAGCGCAATGGAGCCACGGGCGGCATCAGACAGGGTCGGGCAATCGTTCGCCTTGCCCGTGTTGACGATGTCTTCGTAACGGGTGGCACTGGAGCGGTCGACCGCCTGGGCACCACCACTGCATGCAGTGACCAGGGTGAGACAGAGAGCCAGCACCAGGGCCAGCAGGGGACGGATGCTCATGAAAGGAAGCCGAATGGCCAGACGACGACGGTATCCACCGATCAGGCGGATCCTACAGGGGTCAAACCGGAGGTTTGGCTAGCCTTTTGCAGCTCTCAACAACCCGTCGCGATCCCGTGTCCAGCCCCGACGCCACCACTCCCCCGGGAGCACTGCAGGAGCGGCTGGTCCCCCTGCTCACCGCCCTGCAGGACCTTGCCGAAGCGTGCAGCGACCAGCCTGAAGCACTGCTGGAGATCCTGCGCAGCATTGAGGGCCTGCATCGCAGCATTCAGGACGGCCCCTTCCGAAGCAGTCTTCCCGAAGATCGCAACAAGCTCTTCACCTTGCTTCAGGCGATGGAACGCAGTGGCGGTTGGCCCTACATCCCCCGCCTTCAGTTGAAAACGTTCATCGAACTGCTCGATCAGGATCCGGCGGGCATGGCCGCCTGATCCAAACGTTCGAGCAGCCGGTCCAGCAGCGTGTGGGCCAGGAGTGATTTGTCCATCGCTGGGATCGACTCCAGCGTCGTCTCCGCCGCCGGCGTACGCTCCAGCCCCAGCAACCAGCCACCGTTAGCGGCCTCGCCGAAGCCCTGCCCAGGCCGATCGATCGGGTTGGCGAACAGCCAGTCGCAGCGCTTCGCCCTGATCTTGGCGTCGGCCCGCTCCTGAAGGGTGGCGTCATCGCCGCTGAGGGCGGCAAAACCGAGGCAGACCTGGTCGCGCCGTCTGGTTTGCACCAATGTCGCCAGGAGATCGGGCACAAGCTCCAGGTCGCCCACGAGCGCCGCCGCCGTGGTGTCCTTGCTGGCTTTCGACGCCGCCGGACCACCGCGTCGCCGCCAGTCAGCGACGGCAGCGGCCATCACCAGGGCGTCGGCCTCAGGCCAGCGGGCCTCCAGGGCCCGCCCCATCTGCACGGCGCTCTCGACCGGTTCACAAGACAGCCCCTCCAGCCAGGCCTCAGGCAGGTTGAGCGGACCATGCACGAGCGTGACCGCAGCACCCCGCAGCCGAGCCGCCTGGGCGATCAACACTCCCATGCGCCCACTGCTGCGATTGCTGATCAAGCGCGCCGGGTCAAGCGCTTCCAGCGTCGGCCCCGCAGACACCAGCAGCCTGCGCCCGGCCCAGTCCCTGGGCAGGTGGCCGTCCGGGTCGGCCTGCATCAGAGCATGGACGGCAGCCAGTTCAATCAACTCGGGCGACGCCATCCGTCCATCGCCGATGCGATCGCAGGCCAGCAGACCCGCGGCAGGATCGAGGGCCCACACCCGCGGATCAACCTGCAGCTGCTGCCAATTGCGGCGCACGGCGGCCTGGGTCCACATGCCGGTGTTCATGGCCGCGGCCGCCAGCACCGGCCGCTCGCAGGCCAGCAGCACCCCGGCCAGCAGGCCATCCGCCAACCCCTGCGTCCATCGGGCCAGGCTTGTGGCGCTGAGGGGAGCAACGATCACCAGCTCGGCCCATTCGGCCAAGTCGATGTGGAGTGGGCGCGGTTCGCTCGGCTGCCATTGGTCGACGTCCTGATAACAGCGATGCCGGCTGAGGCAGGCCAGCGCCACCGGACTCACCAGCCTGGCGGCGCTGGGGGTGAGCAGGCAGCGCACCTCCGCACCGGCACGCACAAGAGCACTCACCAACAAAGGGGTCTTGACTGCAGCGATGCTGCCGCTGGCCGCGACAAGCACACGCCTGCCCACCAGTGGGCCCGAAACGAAACGATCAGGCCCGGACAAACGACTCAGTCCTCATCGAAGGGTTCCTGATCGATCAGATGGACGTAGGGACGCGTCAGATCCGGTCGATGGATGGCGAGAGCCCGCAACAGATGCCAATCGTCGAGACCGGCGAAGGGCGAAGGGTAGTCGTCCTCCTCCAGCCGTTGCGCCAGCACAGCGACAGCCTCTTCGTCAAAAGCGTCGAGTCGATCCTGCGTCATGGCGGCGCTGACATCTGCTTCATTTTGCCTGGAGGACAGCGCTACATTCCCTTCATCGGGGAATTAGCTCAGCTGGTAGAGCGCTGCGATCGCACCGCAGAGGTCAGGAGTTCGAATCTCCTATTCTCCATCGAGGATCCGTCAGCGCGGATGAACTGGACCAGCGAAGCCGAGCAGGCTCTCAAAGAAGTGCCTTTCTTCGTGCGGCCTGCCGTGCGGAAACGCATCGAAGCCATGGCCCGGGAGTCGAAGCGGGATCCGATCGATCTCAGTTTTTACACAGAGGCGCGCGCCCGCTTCGGGCAGCCATGACCTTCCCCTCGCCCATCGCGATGCGCCGATCCACCTGGCTGACAGGGCTGGGCTGTCTGGCAACCCTCAGTGTGATCGCCAGGCCTTCGGCTCTGCTCACCTTCGGGTTGATTGCCCTGGCCGGACAACTCGGGCGGTCGGGTCGCAGGGGCTGACCCGCAATTTGGTAAAAGGGAGGCTGAAGGGTCGCCGCAGCAATGTCACAGTCCAAACGGGAACAGGTGGTGAGTCATCTGCGCTACATCCGACAGGAATTGCGCGAGATGCATCAAGGCGTCATGGAAGACGGCCTGCTTCCGGAAGCGGGAGAGGTGCGCGGCGTCATGGCCCAGATGGAAGCGTTGCTGGAACTGCTGGAAGGCAAGGGTTCACGCAAAGCCAAGGCCGAATCAGACTGAGATCCTGCGCTAGCCCTCTTGCCAAATCGCTCGACAAAGGCTTTGTTGATGCCAATCCCATCAGCCAGCCCGACGTGATCGGAGCGAGCGATCGCGAAACCCTATCAGTAGTGTTTGGCAACGGCACATTCTCCCTATTTGGTGTATACAGGCCTTGGCAGGGCTTCGGGCTGGGTGATGGGGATCCTTGGGACGATTCCCTGCCACTTTTTCTTAACCAACCTCTTCTGCAGTCAGTTCGTCTTGCAGGGCCATGACCTCCCGCCTGCAATCCACTCGGCTGCAGACCCGCGTTGGTGAATGGACGACACGCCTGAGTGAGTGGGCGCAGAACCCCTGGCGGCGGGGTTCATTGCTGCTGATCGTTCTGATGACGGGGTTCTTCCTCGGCAACGCCATTGGCAGCATCGCCGGTGCCAGCGGCTTGATGGATCCGATCGCCGCCCTGGTGACGGTGGTGATCTGGGAGGTGATGGTGCGCCTCCGCCGCTCCTGGCGCCCCGACCTGCGGGGTGGGCTGAGCGTCCAAATGCTCGACATGGCCAGGATCGGACTGCTGTATGGCCTTCTGCTCGAGGGCTTCAAGCTGCTGTGACGGGCCCGTTTGAAGGGCACAGACAAAACGGGCGGTTCTCCATAGTCTGCGGAGACAGAGCATCGAAGCGAAGCCCCATGGCTGGTGAGCATTTCTTCCTGGAGCTGGAGCCCCCTGAGGAGCGGCTGCGCCATGCCCCCCACGTGGTGATCGTGGGAGGTGGTTTTGCCGGCGTACGCGCCTGCAAGGCCCTGGCCAACGCTGAAGTGCGCATCACTCTGATCGACAAACGCAATTTCAACCTGTTCCAGCCCCTGCTGTATCAGGTGGCCACCGGTCTGGTGTCGCGCGGTGATGTCGCCACACCGCTGCGCCAGCTGGTGGGCAAGCAGCGCAATGTGCAGGTGTTGCTCGGAGAGGTCACCCAGATCCACCCGGCCGGGAAACAGATCGTCTTCAACGGCAAGGCCTACAGCTACGACCACCTGGTCTTGGCGACCGGCTCGGGCAGCACCTTCTTCGGCCATGAAGACTGGCGCACCTTCGCGCCACCGATGAAGATCCTTGAGCACGCTGAGGAAATCCGCCGCCGTCTTCTGATGGCGCTGGAACAGGCGGAACAGACTCCCGATCCCCAGGTGCGTCAATTCCTGCAGACCGTGGTGATCGTGGGTGGCGGCCCGACCGGCTGTGAAATGGCCGGCGCCGTCTCGGAACTGATGCGCAACGCCATGCGTCGGGAGTTTCGGCAATTGAACCCCGACACCACGCGGATCGTGCTGGTGGATCCCGGTGATCGGGTGCTCCGGGCGATGCCGGAGATGCTCTCGGAGTCGGCCCGCAAAACCCTGGAAGGCCTCGGGGTGGAGATGCTCTTCAAGGGACGCGTTCAGACCATGCGTCCCGGCGAAGTCACGGTTGGCACACCGGAAGGTGATCGTCGCCTGCAGGCGGCCACGGTGATCTGGACCGCCGGCGTGCGCCCCTCCCACCTCGGCCGCAAGTTGGCGGAGGAAATCGACTGTGATCTCGATCGTGGCGGCCGGGTGGTGGTGGAGCCCGACTTCTCCGTGAAAGGGCACCCAGAAATCCGGGTGGTGGGAGATCTCTGCTGCTACACGCACACCAAGGACGGCAAGCCGCTGCCTGGAATGGCAGGGCCCGCCACCCAGGCCGGCGGTTTCGTCGGCAAAGACATCGCCGCGATCGTGGCCGGAAGCAATCGGCCCAACTTCAGCTGGTTTGACTTCGGCAGCATGGCCGTGCTCGATCGGGTCTCGGCCGTGGCCGACCTGCGCGGCTTCAAATTCTCCGGCGGCATCGGCTGGCTGCTCTGGGCGGTCGCCCACCTGGCCTTCATGCCCAACACCGAGAACCGCATCTCCCTTTTGATCAAGTGGTTGTTCGCCGTGGTGTCGCAGGAGCGTGCCTCCATGCTGCTCACCGGCATGCCGAGCCAGCACATGGGCCTGGATGCACCGGATGCGCCCTTCCCGATGAAGAGCGGCAGCGGCCCCTCGATCGCCTCCCCCGATGCTGCCCTCAAGGCAGCGATCGACTACTACTCCAATCACGTGTCCGGCCTGGGGGATCAGGCCGGCGAACCCAGCGCCGATTCCGCTGAAGACTCCACCGCCGCCATCAAATAGAGCAGGGCCATGCGGATCGGCACGCCGTTCCGCACCTGCTCCTCCACCAGGCAGCAACGCCGATCATCGAGCAGGGCCCCGGTCATCTCCACCCCCCGATTCACCGGCCCCGGGTGGAGCACAGGCACCGGCTTGCCGCAGCGTTGCAAACGGGCATGGCTCAGTCCATAGGCGCGGTGATAGCGGTCGAGATCCGTCAGCAGGTGCTGGCGCATGCGCTCCTTCTGCAGACGCAGCGTCATCACGGCATCAACGCCTGGCAGGGCGGCATCAAGGTCATGGATCACGCTGATCCGGCCCCGCTGCGGCACCGGATCCCCAGGTTGCCCTGGAGGAGGCGCCTCCACAAAGGCGGCGAACTGCGGCGGCACCAAACTGGGAGGGCCGCAGAGCACCACCTCCGCGCCGCAGGCCGTCAGGGCCCAGAGATTGGAGCGGGCCACCCGGGAATGGAGAATGTCGCCCACGATCAGGATCCGCTTGCCCCGCAGGGCCTCGGGCAGAGGGTGCAGAGGGTCGAAAACCTGGGCCAGGGTGTAGAGATCCAGCAGTCCCTGGCTGGGATGGCTGTGGAGTCCATCGCCACCGTTGAGCACCACGGTGCGCTCTCCGGCCGCCTCCAAGGCCTCCGCCAGCTGCTGGGGAACACTGGTGCACTGATGGCGCACCACCAACACATCGGCCCCCATCGCCACGTAGGTGCGCGCGGTGTCGAGCAGCGACTCTCCCTTGCTGAGGGAGCTGCTGGCGGGCGAAAAACTTGCCACGTCGGCCGATAGTCGGCGGGCCGCCAGCTCGAAGCTGCTGCGGGTGCGGGTGCTGGGCTCGAAAAAGAGCGTGGCCACCAAGCGCCCCTGAAGCGCGGGCAGCTTGCGGGCACCGGTCACGGGCAGGGCCCGGAAGCGGTGGGCCAACTCGAGCACGGCAGCGAAATCCTCCCGCGAGAAGGCGGCGAGATCGAGAATGTGGCGATGGCTCCAGGCGCTCATACCGCGCTGATCCCCTCAGGGCTCCAGGCCTGTGCCTTTGTTGGCATCCGATCGCCGCTCGCCCGCCGGCTGACGCTCCGACTGGCCTTGAGATACCAACGCCAGGGCCAATCCTGGCCCTGAGCAATGCCGATCCGTGTGGTGCTCACAAGCTCAGGATGACCGAGAACGGAAGGCCGGGGAGCCAGCCACAGGTCATTCTCACCACAGACGGACCAGCTGTCATGAGCTCGGTCGATGCCGAAGCGCCGGGCCAGCAGCCCAGGCCCCGCCGCCACCCGCTCAGGCTCGCCCGGCAATGCCACCGCCCGCAGCAGCACGCCATTGGCCCAGTCGGCCCGATCGGTCACCACATTCACGCAGTGGTGAATGCCATAGCTCACATACACGTAAAACCGCCCAGGCTCACCAAACAGGGTTTCGTTGCTGGGGCTGCGGCGGCGGTAGCCATGGCAGGCAGGCTCCTCCTGGGAATACGCCTCCGTTTCCACAATCACGCCCCACAGCAACTCGCCATCCGCTTGGCGTTTCACCAGCAGGCAGCCGATCAGGTCGGGGGCGACCCGCTGGGCGGGGCGCGCGAAGAAGGCCTGGGGAAGAGCTGAGGGAGCGATAGACAGAAGCCGAGCGTCCCTCAATCATGGGCAAGCCTGCTGGCGCCAACCGGATGACTCCCGATCACCAGGCACGCCGCACACTCGTTTTCCTAGTGCTGTCGGGCCTGTTTCTAGGCACGCTGGGCATGCTCAACATTCTCGGCCTCACCCGCTTCCTGGACCTGGGCCACATCGGCTCCTGGCCGATCGTCGTTGCCGTCGGCGCCCTGCCCTACCCGGTGACGTTTCTCTGCACCGATCTGATCAGCGAACTGTGGGGAGAACAACGGGCAGCCCAGGTGGTGTGGGTGGGCCTGCTCCTCAATGGCTGGGTGGTGCTGATCCTCTGGCTTGGCGGCATCCTGCCGGGACTGGAAGGAGCGCCAGAGAGCACGTTCTTCGCGATTCAACGCCTGGCCTTCGGCTCGGTGGGAGCCTCGATGGCGGCCTATGTCACCGCCCAGTTCGTGGATGTGCGTCTCTTTCACTTCTGGAAACAGCGCACGAACGGCAAGGCGCTGTGGTTGCGCAACAACGGCTCCACCCTGGTGAGCCAGCTCGTGGACACCACCGCCGTGGTGCTGATCAGCCATTACGGCGCCCACGTGCTGCCCCTGCGCAGCGACGACCCCGTGCTGCCCCAACTGGGGGCCTACATCGCCAGTGGCTACCTGTTCAAGGCACTGGCAGCCCTCGCTGACACCCTGCCGTTCATCTGGCTCACGGGCTGGCTGCGGCAGTGGCTGGATGTGCCCGCTGCAGGGATGACAGCGACCGAAACGCTGCCAGGCTGTAGCGAGACCCTCTGACTGTCATGGACGCCGCCCTGCATTCGTTCAACCTCGGCACCGTGCTGCTGTTCGGCAGCGGTCTGTTCGTGCTGACGACGCTGTATTTCGGCACCCGCGGTGGCTACTACAACACCGATCAATACGACGGCAACGGCACCGCCCACTGATGGCGTTCAGACTGGCTTGATGACATCACCCCTGCCCGGTCCCGTCACCAGCACTGACGCCATCCGACTTGATCTCCAGACCTGGCCCGACGTGGAGGCCTACCTGGAACGCTGCCGCGGCGTCATCCTTCCCTTGGGATCCACCGAACAGCACGGCCCCACAGGAGCGATCGGCACCGACGCCCTCACCGCCGAAGCGGTGGCTCTGGAGCTGGGCCGCCGCAGCGGTGTGCTGGTGACGCCGACCCAGGCCTTCGGCATGGCCGAGCACCACCTGGGCTTCGCCGGCACCATGAGCCTGCAGCCGAGCACTCTCCTCAGCGTGTTGCACGACCTGGTGCTGTCGCTGGCCGGCCATGGCTTCGAGCGCATCTTCGTGGTGAATGGCCATGGCGGCAACATCGCCACCGCCAAAGCCGCCTTCGCCCAGGCCTACGGCACAGCTGCGAGCCGCGGCCTCGCGGTGGCGCCGCGCTTGCGTTGCAAACTGGCCAACTGGTTCATGGCTGGGCCTGTGATGCGTCGAGCCCGAGAGCTCTACGGCGAACGGGAAGGCCAGCACGCCACCCCCAGCGAGATCGCCCTCACCCTGCATCTGCACAGCTGCCTGCAGCGCAAGCAGCGCCCCCTGCCGGAGCCGGCTGCCTGCGGGCCCATCCATGGTCCGGCTGATTTCCGTGCGCGTTACCCCGACGGCCGCATGGGATCCGATCCCTCCCTGGCCACGCCAGACCATGGCGCTGAACTGCTCGACACGGCCGCGACCGCCCTGCGCGAAGATCTGGAAACTTTCCTCAACGCCGCATGAGCAAGATCACGGCTGACGACGTGCGCAAGGTGGCGCAGCTGGCTCGTCTCGAACTGCCTGAAGACACAATCTCCACCTACACCGGCCAGCTGGAGCGCATCCTCGACTACGTCGACCAGCTCCAGGCCGTGGACACCGATGGCGTTCCTCCCACCACCCGCGCCGTGGAGGTGATCAATGCCACCCGCGACGATCGCGTCGTGGCCACTCAGGTGCGTGAAGAACTGCTGGATCAGGCGCCGCAGCGGGAGGGTGATTTCTTCCGGGTGCCGAAGATCCTGGCGGATTGATTCAGGAGCCCCGACGGGACGGCGTCACGGCCGTGCGTTGCAACAGATTCAACCAACCACGGCGCATGCGGCGGCTGGGCATCACCCGGGCCAGAGGGCGCATCTTGCTGCCATGGGGCTTGTGACTGCGCACCCCGAGAAAGATGTCGTAGAGGAAATTCACCAGATCATGGCGGGTCTCAAACAGACCCAGACGCTGAGGAGAACCTTTGGCATCCAGCAATGGCTTGGTGGCTTCGTAGGCCGGCTTGTATTCAAACCAGGGGATCGACGGCCAGAGGTGATGCACCAGGTGATAGTTCTGGCCCATGATCAGCCAGTTCATCGTGCGCCCCGGATACACACGAGCGTTCAACCAGCGGTTGCGTGACAGAAAGGGGCGGTGGGGAAGGTAATCAAAAAACAACCCCAATGTGACACCCACCATCAGGGCAGGCGCAAACCAGCAATTGAAGATGAAAGGCAGGAAGCCAAAGCGCACCGCCGCCGCAATGATCGTGAAGAACACGGCACGCTCCAGGCCCCATTGCATCAATTCCCAGCGCCTCCAGAGCTTGCGCTGAAAGAAAAACACCTCGTGATAAAAGAAGCGCGGCGCGATCAACCAGAGCGGACCGAAGGTGCTCACGATGTGGTCCGGATCGTTTTTGGGATCGTTCACATGGGAGTGGTGCTGGAGATGCACCCGAGTGAACACGGGAAAGCTGAACCCCAGCAGCAGGGCGGAGCCATGGCCCATCGCCTGGTTGATCCAGGGCACCGGATGGGCCGCCTTGTGGCAGGCGTCGTGCACAACCGTGCCCTCAAGATGCAGGGCAAGAAACCCGGTGATCAGCAGCAAGGGCAGAGGCCAGCCCCCCACAAACCATCCCCACACCGTGAGGGCAGCCAGGCCATAACCGCCGAGGAAGAGCGCCACGGTGGGATTCCAGACCCCGGGAGGATCCAGAAATTCCCTCGGCACGGAACGCAGTGGTGCAACGGCCTGAACGGAAGCCTGTGTCATCGGTGGACGCGACCCTCTCAACATGCCAGAAGCGTTATGACCCTAGGTGACAAGTGATGCCCACCGGGGGACTTGAACCCCCACGACCGAAGCCACTGGTACCTAAAACCAGCGCGTCTACCAATTCCGCCAGATGGGCAAGAGTTGAACTGTAGGCATCGGCCCAGAATGGACCCAAGCGGCGGAGTGCTCGAATGCTGGCCACCCTCACAGGGGATCTCTGTCTGCTGGCGGGTCTGGCCCTGCTGCTGCTGCCCCTGCTCGCCACCGAGCTGAGCCGCCCCCGCGACAGCGCCTGGGGAGCCCTGGTGCTCCTGCTCGGGCTGGTGCTGGTGACCAGCAGTGATCGCCTGCGCGGCGCCCCGATGCTGGCCGTGGTCTGCGCCACGTTGCTGATCACCCGGCTGGGGGTGGAGGTTGGCCAGGGGCGCTGGAACCAGCTTGGCGAGGAGGAACGTCAACGGCTGCGTTCCAGTGAACGCTGGAGCACCAGCCTGCAGCAGTTGCTGGCTGCGATCCGTCGTCTGGCCGGCAACACCGGCAGCGCCCTGGCCAGCCTCAAACCGCCAAGCGCCGCTCCCGACCGCCCTGAGGGCAGCAACCGCAGCGGCAAGCGCTGGGTGAGGCCTGAGCCGTCGACCCAGGCGACCAACCCCGAGGCCACCAACACCGAAACCACCAAGCCCGCTGACACCGGCGTCGCTGACACCGGCGCCGCAGAGAGCTCCGGCCAGGACGGATAATTCCCTCTGCCACAGCGCCACCGTGACCGAACAGACGCGCCCTGACGCTGACGCACGACCGTCGTACAAGGACAGCCTCAACCTCCTGCAGACCGGCTTCGGCATGCGGGCCAACGCCAGGCAACGGGAACCGGAGCTCCAGGCGTTCTGGAGCGAGCGAGGCGTGGATCTCAAGCTCGGCGTGGAGAATCCCGGCCCCGTGTTCACCCTGCACGACGGGCCGCCCTACGCCAACGGCGCCCTGCACATGGGCCACGCCCTCAACAAGGTGCTCAAGGACATCATCAACAAGCATCGGCTGATGCAGGGCCGCCGGGTGCGCTTCGTGCCCGGCTGGGACTGCCACGGCCTGCCGATCGAACTCAAGGTGCTTCAGGCGATGGACCAGGAGCAACGCCAGGCCCTGACCCCCCTCAAGCTGCGCAAGAAAGCCGCCGCCTACGCCCGCAAACAGGTGGAAGGCCAGATGGCCGGCTTCAAACGCTGGGGCATCTGGGCCGACTGGGAGCACCCCTACCTCACCCTCCAGAAGGACTACGAAGCGGCCCAGATCGAGGTGTTCGGCACGATGGCCCTCAAGGGGCACATCTATCGAGGCCTCAAGCCCGTGCACTGGAGCCCCAGCTCCCGCACGGCCCTGGCGGAAGCGGAGCTGGAGTATCCCGACGGCCACACAAGCCCGAGCGTTTATGTGGCCTTCCCAACCCTCGAAGCCCCGCCAGCGCTCCGGACGGCATTGCAACAGCAGGGCGTTGAGCTACCAGCGGACGGCGACGCCCTACAGGACGCCCTGCAGGTGGCGATCTGGACCACCACGCCCTGGACCCTGCCCGCCAACCTGGCCGTGTCGGTCAATGACCGCCTCGACTACTGCCTGGCCGACGACGGCAGGGGAAGCTTACTGATCGTGGCAGCCGACCTGCGCGACACCCTCGCCGGCAAACTCGGGCGACCGCTGGCGGCGAAGGCCGTCGTGAAGGGAGCGCTCCTGGCGGGGCTCGTCTACCGCCATCCCCTTCTGGAACGGGAAAGCCCGGTTTTGGTCGGTGGCGAGTACATCACCACCGAATCAGGCACGGGCCTGGTGCACACCGCACCTGGCCATGGCGTGGATGACTTCAACACCGGCCGCAAACACGGCCTGCCGGTGCTCTGCCCGGTGGATGAAGCCGGCACCCTCACGGAAGAAGCCGGCCCCTTTGCCGGTCTGAACGTGCTCAAAGACGCCAACCCGGCGATCATCGACGCCCTGGAGACCGCCGGAGCACTGCTCCTGCAGGAGAGCTACAGCCACCGCTATCCCTACGACTGGCGCACGAAGAAACCCACGATCTTCCGGGCCACGGAGCAATGGTTCGCCTCTGTGGAGGGCTTCCGCAGCGAAGCCCTCGCCGCCATCGACGCGGTGGAGTGGCTGCCGGCCTCCGGCCGGAACCGGATCGAAGCGATGGTGGCGGAACGGGGTGACTGGTGCATCTCGCGCCAGCGCACCTGGGGGGTGCCGATCCCCGTGTTTTATCACCGCAGCAGCGGCGAAGTGCTGCTGAACGCCGACTCGATTGCCCACATCCAGGCGCTGATCGCCGAACACGGTGCCGACGTCTGGTGGGAGAACGACGAGAGCGTGCTGCTCCCCCCCAGCCATCAGGGCGAAGCGGTGCAGTGGCGCAAGGGCACCGACACGATGGATGTGTGGTTCGACTCTGGCTCCAGCTGGGCCGCCGTCGCCAGCCAGCGCGATGGCCTCAGCTACCCGGCTGACCTCTACCTGGAGGGATCGGATCAGCACCGCGGCTGGTTCCAGAGCTCCCTGCTCACCTCGGTGGCGGTGAATGGCCATGCCCCCTACCGCACCGTGCTCACCCATGGCTTCGCCCTGGATGAGAAGGGCCGCAAGATGAGCAAATCCCTCGGCAATGTGGTGGATCCGATGGTGATCATCGAGGGTGGCAAAAACCAGAAACAGGAACCTCCCTACGGCGCCGATGTGCTGCGCCTGTGGGTGAGTTCCGTCGACTACTCCGCCGATGTGCCGATCGGCGCCGGCATCCTGCGCCAACTGGCCGATGTGTACCGGAAGGTGCGCAACACCGCGCGCTACCTGCTCGGTAATCTCCACGATTTCGATCCTGGCCGCGATGGCGTGCCGATGGAAGCGCTGCCATTGCTCGATCGCTGGATGCTGCAGCGCACGGCCGTGGTGCTCGATGAGATCAGCGAAGCCTTCGAACGCTACGAGTTCTTCCGCTTCTTCCAGCTGCTGCAGAACTACTGCGTTGCCGATCTCTCCAACTTCTACCTCGACATCGCCAAGGACAGGCTTTATGTGAGTGCACCGAACGACCGGCGGCGGCGCAGCTGCCAGACGGTGATGGCGTTGATCATCGAACGCCTTGCCGGAGCGATCGCGCCCGTGCTCTGCCACATGGCCGAAGACATCTGGCAGAACCTGCCCTACGCCGTGGCCGAAGACTCGGTGTTCCGACGCGGCTGGCCGGTGGTGCCTGACAGCTGGCGGGACGAGAGCCTGAATGCGCCGATGCAACAGCTGCGCGACCTGCGCGGCGCGGTGAACCGGGTGCTGGAAGAGTGCCGCGGCCGTCAGGAGCTGGGCGCCGCGTTGGAGGCAGCGGTGCGGGTCGAGGCCCGCTCCGAGTCGCTCCAGTCAGCGCTGACCTGGCTGGCCGACCACGGCGATCCGGAGGTGGATGGGTTGCGGGATTGGCTGCTTGTGTCCCAGCTGCAACTCGGGGGCGAACCCTGGGCGGAACTGCTGGCGAGCGACGACAGCAATCCCCTCGCCGTGATCGAGGTGGCGCGCGCCCGCGGCGAAAAATGCGAACGCTGTTGGCATTACGAAAGCGACATCGGCCAGCATGCCGATCACCCCAGCCTCTGCGGCCGCTGCGTGGCCGTGCTCAAACGGCGCTGAAACAGCCTGCCCTCAACACCACCGGGCTGGATCCAGCAACGCCTGGGCCGGAATCGGCCCCTGTAACCGCTGCTCCTGCTGGGGCAGAAGGGGGCCAACCAACAACTCGGCCGCATCGAGCACGCCACCCTCAGGCAACACACAGGTGTCGGGGTCAAAGGCCGTGGGATGGGTGGTGCAACTGGAAAAGCCGCGATAGATCAGCACTTCCAGTGGCTCGATCTCGCCCGTGGCCGTGATCACCCTGCCGCTCAGACGCACCACCCGATCGGCGCGCTCGCGACTGATCGCCTCCAGCGCTTGCAGCAGATCAGAACTCACCGGCCACCCGTCCCTGCCGCGGCAAACGCACCAGCAACCACTGGATCAGGCCCACCACGTAGGCCACCAACACCACATAGCCCACAAACGCAGCGACCGCCGCGGTCCACTGGCCGCCGAACACGAAATCGAACAGGCGCTCCACCACCCGATGCAACCCCTGGGGAGCCTCCAACCAGACCTTGCAATCGGCACCCTCCAGCTGACGGACACAGGGCAGACCTGTGGCGGCCATCAGCGTGGCCAGCACAGCGAAACCCGTGAACGCCCAACGCCAGATCCGCACGGTGAGCGGGAGAGGTCGCCAGGTCGGCGAGTCGGCCAGCTCTTCGTTCAGGTCAACCCAGAACCAGATCGACACCAGCATCAACACGGGAGCCAGCAGCAGAGTGACGTAACCGAGCGGACGCTGATCGGTGAGCAGAAGCAGGCTGATCGCCAACAGGCTGGCGACCTTCCAGTAGATCGTGAGCAGTCGCACCATCGCTGGCTCCCGCCGCAGCGCCGCCCAGATCAGCAGCACCAGCGGCAAGCCAAACGCGAAGCAGGCCCCCAGCCGATAGGTGAGCCAGACCAGGCTGCGGTAAGGGAGATCGGGCACCGGCACGGTTCGGGAAGGCGCCATTATCGACGCCGGCGCTGGCGACAGCGACGTTGGTAAGGTCCAGTTCATGACGCCGTTTTCACCGCTCAACTGGTTTCGATCGCCTGCTACGCAGGCGTCCTGCCGGACGGCGTTGTCATGCGAAGCCTCCCTGGACGAGGCGGTGAGGCAGGTGGCGGATGAGCTCGGCTCCGCCGCGGCCGATCTGGCTCTGGTGTTCGTGTCCAGCCATTTCGCCAGTGACCTGCCGCGGCTGCTGCCCCTGCTCCACAAACGGCTGCAGAGCACCCACTGGCTCGGGGCCGTGGGTGGAGGCGTCATCGGCACCGACCGCTCCGGCAAAGCCTCCGAAGTGGAACGCAACGCCGCCCTCAGCGTCACCCTGCTCAACCTCCCCGGCGCGGTACTGCAGCCCTTCGCCGTCGCCACCGACAGCCTGCCCGATCTCGATGGGTCCAGCGAAGAGTGGCACCGCTGGTTCGGGCTCGCCCCCAACACCACCCGCGCCATGCTGCTGCTGGTGGATCCTGGCAGCAGCGGCATCAACGACCTGATCAGTGGCCGCGACTACGCCTACCCCGCAGCCGCCTGCATCGGCGGCATCGCCGCACCCCACAACGCCCCCCATGGCTCGCTGTTGAGCGGAGATCAGGTGGTGAGCGGTGCCGTGGGCCTCGGCATCGGCGGCGACTGGACCCTGGACCCGGTGGTGGCCCAGGGGTGTCGCCCGATCGGCCCCGTGTTTGCAATCGAACAATCCCATCGCAACGTGCTGCTGCAGCTGAGCGAAGGCAGCCGTCGCGACAGCCCGGTCGCCTGCCTGCAGCGGGTGCTGGCGGAACTCACGGAGGACGAAAGGGAGATGGCGAAGGATTCCCTCTTCCTTGGGGTGGAACGACGGGATCTGTTGATCGGCGGCAATCAACCGAGCGAACCCGGCAGTGCCTTCCTGGTGCGCAATCTGATCGGGGTCGACCCCCGCAACGGCGCCGTGGCGGTGGCGGAACGGGTGCGCCCCGGACAAAACGTGCAGTTTCAGTTGCGCGAGGCGAATGCCTCACGCCAGGAGGCGAGCCAGCTGCTCTGCGCCGCCCGTGAACGGGCGGAACGCCCACCCCTGCTGGGGCTGCTGTTCGCCTGCCTCGGTCGCGGCAGCGGCCTCTTCGGCGTCGCCGACGGCGATGTGTCGATCGCCCGGAGCGTGATGACCGATCTGCCCATCAGCGGCGCCTTCTGCAATGGCGAAATCGGCCCCCTGGGCGGCAGCACCCATCTCCATGGCTACACCGCCTGCTGGGGGTTGCTGCGCCAGGCGCCCCTATCGAGCTGATGCGCCAGCACGTCAATCCCCTCAGCCGGTTCTTCCAGCTGCCCCGGGAGCTGCCCGCTCCAGAGGCCCTATTCAGCGACCCCTTCCTGCCGATCCATCTCGACATCGGTTCGGCCCGTGGCCGCTTTCTGCTCGACCTGGCGGCCGTGCAACCGCACTGGAACCACCTCGGCGTGGAGATCCGTCGCCCCCTGGTGGAGGCAGCCCAGCGCGACCGGGATCGGCTCAACCTCCACAACCTCCACTTCCTGTTCTGCAACGCCAATGTGAGCCTCGAAGGCTGGCTGGCCGCGCTGGGCCATGACCAGCTGCAGCGGGTGTCGATTCAGTTCCCCGATCCCTGGTTCAAAAAGCGCCACCGCAAACGTCGTGTGCTGCAGCCCTCCCTGCTGCTGGCGATCGCAGCAGCATTGACGCCTGGACGGGAGCTGTTTCTGCAAAGCGATGTGCTCGAGGTGATCGAGCCGATGGTGCAGCTCACCGAACTGAGCGGCGCCTTCACCAGGCCCCCAGGCGATGCCACGCCATGGCGCGGCGCCAACCCGTTGCCCGTGGGCACGGAGCGGGAGCGCTATGTGCTCGGCCAGGATCTGCCGGTGTACCGAGTGCTGTTCCGCCGCAACGCACAGCCGCTCCCGAGGCGCGCCGCGCTCGAAACGGAGTGGGAACGGGTCGATAATCCCGCAGACGACGCTCCCGGCACTCCCGATGGCTGAGGCTTCGGCCCCCACCCCCTGGCTCCTGCGCTGGCAGGGCCTGCTGGCCAGCCCGCCAGGGCTGCAACAACGGCTCAGCCTCTGGGCCGGCTGGATTCTGATCGCACTGCTCGCCGGACTGCCGTGGATCAGTCGCACCGGGCTCGGCCTGGTAATCCTGGCCGCAGGAGCGCTCTGGCTTCTCTGGAGCACCACCCAGCCGCCGGGTCGCCTCGGTGCCATCAACCTCTGGCTGCTGCTCTTTCTGGCCATCGCCGTCCTGGCCACCGGGCTGTCGCCGGTGCCCCTGGCCGCCGCCAAAGGCCTGGCCAAGCTGGTCAGTTACCTCGGCGTCTACGCCCTGATGCAACGGTTACTGGCGGCACACCCCCTCTGGTGGGATCGCCTCGCCGCCGCCCTGCTGGCGGGCGAACTGGCCACCAGCGTGTTCGCGCTGCGTCAGCTCTACGGCCCCACGGAAGAACTGGCCCGCTGGGCCGATCCCAACTCGGTAGCCGAAGGCACGATCCGGATCTACGGCCCCCTCGGCAATCCCAACCTGCTGGCGGGCTATCTGGTGCCGATCCTGCCCCTGGCCCTCGCGGCCCTGCTGCGCTGGCGGGGATGGGGTCAGCGACTGTTCGCGGGCATGGCCCTGGCCCTCGGTGCTGCCGCCACCCTGTTCAGTTACAGCCGCGGCGGCTGGCTGGGCATGCTCGCCGCACTTGGGCTGTTCGTGCTGCTTCTGCTGCTGCGGGCGATCCGCGACTGGCCGCCCCTCTGGCGAAGGCTTCTGCCCCTTGCCCTGCTCGTGCTGGCCGGACTGGCTCTTGCCATCGCAGCCACCCAGATCGAACCGATCCGCACCCGGGTGGCCAGCCTGCTGGCGGGGCGAGGCGACAGCTCCAACAACTTCCGCATCAACGTGTGGCTGGCCGCACTCGAGATGATTCAAGACAGGCCCTGGATCGGCATCGGCCCGGGCAATGCCGCCTTCAACAGCATCTATCCGCTGTATCAGCAGCCCAAATTCAATGCCCTCAGTGCCTACTCCGTGCCCTTGGAGATCCTGGTGGAAACGGGCGTTCCCGGTCTGATTGCCTGTCTCGGACTCGCCTGGTGCAGCCTGCGGCAAGGTCTGGCCGGTCTGCGCGAGCGCGGCGCCTTCAGCCTGCCCCGACTGGCCTGCCTCGCCGCGATCGTCGGCCTGCTGGTGCAGGGTGCCACCGACACGATCTTCTTCCGGCCGGAGGTGCAGATCATCGGTTGGTTCTGCCTGGCGAGCCTGGCGCAGCCCCTCAGCCCAGCCACTGATCCAGCGGCGGAGCCCAGCGACGGATGAGTCCCCTGTTTTTGGCGGGCTTCGATGCCGGCCAGACCTCCTGCCGCTGCCGGCTCCGCCGCTGGGACAGCCGCAGCAACCTCTGGCAGGACTTCGCCGAAGGGCGTGGCTCCCCCGTGTCGCATCTGGACGCTGAGGGTGGCGAGGACCGCTTCCGGGCCGCCCTGCGCAGCAGCCTTAACGCCGCCTGGGCGGCGGCTGAGGCGGAAGCGCCCGGGTCGATCGCCACCAAGACCGCGCTGACAGCAGCCGCGATCGGCGCCAGTGGCCTGGAGCAGGGCACGGCCCTGCAGACCCGCGCCCAGGAGCTGATGGCGGCGGAACTGACGCTGCCGCCGCACCGCTGCCTGGCGACCGGGGATGAACGCACGGCACTCCACGGCGCTTTTCCTGATGCGGCGGGGATCGTGCTCATCAGCGGCACCGGCATGATCTGCCTGGGCCGGAACCGCCAGGGCGAGGAGGCGCGCAGCGGTGGCTGGGGCTGGATGCTGGATGGGGCCGGTGGGGCCTTCGATCTGGGGCAGCAGGGCCTGCAGCTGACGCTGCGGATGGCCGATGGCCGCCTGCCGGACAGGCCGCTGCGGCAACAGCTCTGGCACGCCCTCCAATGCAGCGGTGCGGCGGAGATCAAGGCCCTGGTGGTGCGTCCGGAGCGGAGTGTGCCGGCCCTGGCCCAGCTGGCGCCGCTGGTGCAGGACGCCGCCGCTGCAGGCGATCCCGACGCCGCAGCGATCCTGCAGCGCTCGGCCGACGCCCTGGCGGAGGCGGTGACCGCCGTCGCCAACCGCCTCTCTCTCGCCACCGTGGCGATCAGTCCTCGGGGCGGGGCGCTGGAGCATCTGCCCCTGTTTCGCGAGGCGGTGGAACGGGCCCTCCAGGCTCGCTTGCGCCACTGGCACTGGCAAGCGGGTCAAGCCGACGCCTGCGCCGGCGCCCTCACCCTGGCGGAGCGCCTGCTCAGGCCGCGTTGAGGTGCTGATCGGCGCACTGGGCCAGGCGGCTGGTCCAGTGCTCCACCATCGCCAGCTCCGAGGCCTCCACCATCACCCGCAGCAGCGGTTCGGTGCCGCTGGACCGCACGAGCACCCGGCCGTTGTCGGCCATGGTCGCTTCCGCCTGCTGCACCAGATCAGCCAGCGGAGCGCACGCCGCCCAGCCTTGACGCCGGGCCCGATCGGGCACGCGCACATTCACCAGCTTCTGCGGATAGGCCTGAAAACTCCGATCGCGCCAGTCGGCGAGGCTGAGCTGGCGCTCCTGGCACAGGGTGGCGAGCTGCAGGGCGGTGAGCACGCCATCGCCCGACAGTCCATGGGCCGCCGAGAGGATGTGTCCCGACTGCTCACCCCCGAGGCCGGCCCCACTGCTGACCATGGCGGCATGCACGTGCTGATCGCCCACGGGCGTGCGCTCCAGCACGCCACCGCGCGCCTGCCAGGCCCGCTCAAATCCCAGGTTTGACATCACCGTGGCCACCAGCCGCTGCTCGGGCAGGGCCCGAGCCTCCTGCAGCGCCGATCCCCAGAGATAGAGCACGTGGTCGCCATCCACGACCCGACCGCGACCATCCACCGCGAGCATTCGATCGGCGTCGCCGTCAAAAGCGAACCCCATCGCAGCACCCCGCTCCAGCACGGCATGGCGCAGGGGCTCCAGGTGGGTGGAGCCGCAGTTCACATTGATGCGGGCACCATCGGGCTCGCCATGCAAGACGGTGAGATCAGCCCCGAGGCTGGTAAACACGTTGGCGCCGCAGGCGGTCGCCGATCCCCAGCAGAGGTCGAGCACGATCGGCACCCCATCCAGCCGCTGATCGGGCACGCTCGCCAGCAGAGCATCGCGGTAATGGATCAGCAGGTCGGGGCGGTGATGGGCGGGGCCACAGCCCTGGGATCCCTCACCGATGGCACCCACGCCTGTTTCTCCATGGAGCCCGGCCTCGATCGCCTGCTGCAGCTCACTGCGCAACTTGCTGCCATCGGCCCCGAACACCTTGATGCCGTTGTCGTGGGGCGGGTTGTGGCTCGCCGATACCATCAAGCCACCGGCGGCGCCAGTGCGACGGATCAGCCCTGGCACCGCCGGAGTGGCGCAGAGCCCGAGCGTCCACACCTCCCGCCCTGCAGCGGTGAGCCCTGCGGTCAACGCCGCCACGATCATGGCGCCGCTGCTGCGCGAATCCATGCCGATCAGCACCGGGCCCGCCTTGGGCAGCACCCGGCCGCACCAGTAGCCCACCTGCAGCGCCAGAGCCGGCGTGATCGTGGTGCCCACCCGGCCGCGCAGGCCATCGGTGCCGAAGCTGGCCTGCGCCGGCGCGTGGGGCAATCCCAGGGGCGGAATGGCGGTCTCGACCATGGGGGCGTTGGAAGGCAACCAAGGTTACGGGCCGCGGGCGATGCGGCCCTGTCTCAGCGCCAGCGCCGCGGTGCCAACAACAGCAGCACCAACTCCAGCAGGGCCCAGAGGGCCACCACCAACACCAGCCAGCCCGGGATCCACAACAGCGGCCACAGCCAGCGACCTCCCCACACAAGAAGCAACAGCAACCAGGCCAGGCCGCAGCGACGCCGTTGCGACTGCCCCGGACGCTGCCAGCGCGGCTCGCTCGCCATCACCATCTGCTGCCGACTGCGCCCAGAATGCCAGCTGTCAGAGGCTCCGGCCTGCCCGATGCGTGCTCTCCGATGCGTGGTCTGATCCTGATCGGCGGCACCGCCATCGCCAGCCTGGCGCTGATCGTCGTGGGCCAGCCCCTGCTGCGGCAGCGCCAAACCCAGATCAACCCCTCCACAAGCCCAGGAACCCTCTGGCGGCACTACCGCTGGTCCACCGACCCTGAGCAGCGCCGCGAGGCCGCCCTCTCCCTGAGCCACAGGACAGACGACGCCGCGACCAGGCAGCGACTGCTGGCGGGGCAGGGCTGGGGCCGCAGCGACCTGGCCGCCGTGAGCGTGCAACGTCAGGCGGACACGGCCGCTGCACTCGGACAACGGCAGAAGGCCGCCGCCCACTGGCGCGATCTGCTGCGCCGCTTTCCGGGCAGCGCCGCCAGCGCCGATGCCCGGTATCACCTGAGCGCCGGCGACCCAGACCTGCAGCAACAACTGCGGCAGCAGCAGCCGGCCCACCCCGCCGCTCTCGACAGCGCCGTGCGCGATGGCGATGGGCTCCACCTCGCCCGCTGGGGCCCGAACCATCCGGGGGCAGGCCCTCTGATCCGGGCAGCCTGTGATCGCGAAGCCGGGCCCGCACCCTCCGCCGCAGGCCGCAACATCCTCGCCAGAGCCCTGGCGGCACGGGGCGATGGCGCCGCTGCTCTCCGGTGTTTGCAGGGGGCAACGCCAGAACCCGCCACGATGCTGGCGATCGGCACAGCCCTGCTCAATGGCCACGCTGGCCAACGCGCCCAGGGGCAGGCGCTGCTGTTGCAGCTCACCCAACGGCCAGAAGCCACCGCTGGAGGTAAGGGGGAGACCCTGGCCCTCGAGGCGGCCGCACAGATCAGCGCCCCCCTCAAGCCTGATCCGGCCCTGCTGGCCGCCATCCCCCAACCCGTCCGCAACCGCTCCGCTGATGTGGCGGCCGCGGAGGTGCGCCTGGGGCAACGTCAGGATGCCGAGGCCGTGCTGCAACGCTGGCCCGCAGCCCCGGCCAGCTGGCAACTGCAATGGGACCTGGCCCGGGAGGCCCTGCTCAAGGGGCAGTGGCGAGCGGCGGCGCACTGGCTCGGCGCCATTCCAGCCTCCAACCTGCCCGAGCCCCTGGCGGCACGCCAGCAATTCTGGCTGGGACTGGCAAACGCCAAACAAGACCAGCGCTCGGAGGCCGAGGCGATCTGGCAACGCCTGATCAAGGAGCACCCTCCCGGCTATTACACCTGGCGAGCCGCCAGCCGCCTCAAGGGCACCCGGCTGCCATCGCTGCTGCAACCTTTTCCCGAGGCCAGCACTGCTCCCCAGCCCGAAGCGTCCGGCTGGGACCCCCTGAACAGTGGCGATGCGGAGGTTGACACCCTGTGGCGGCTGGGATTGACCAAAGCCGCCTGGGAGACCTGGCGGAGCCGGCACCCTGAAGCCGAGGCCCCTGCCGAAGGCCTGGTGGAGGGCCAGCTGCGGCTGGCCCGTGGTGACAGCTGGAACGGCCTGGACCGTCTTTGGCGTTCAAGCCTGCGGCTGGTGGATGACGACTGCCCGACGCGCGAGCGCCTGCATCGCAGTCAGCACCCGAGGCGGTATGAAGCCAGTTTTGCGGAGGCCAGCGAGGCTGCCGGCATTCGCAGCGAGCTCCCCCTGGCGATCGCCAAACAGGAATCGCGCTTCTCAGCGGCAGTGGCTTCACCGGTGGGCGCCGTGGGGCTGATGCAACTGATGCCGGCGACGGCAAATGAAGTGGCTGGCCGCACCCTCAACCGCGACGACCTCGAGCAACCGGAGCTCAATGCACGCCTTGGCAGCCGCTACCTGGCATGGCTGCTGCGGCAGTGGAACGGCAACCCCTGGCTGGCGATCGCCAGTTACAACGCCGGCCCCGGTGCCGCTGGGTCGTGGCAATCGCCCGAGCTGCAGAGCGACCCCGAACTCTGGGTGGAGCGCATTCCCTATCCGGAAACCCGCCTCTACACCAAAAAGGTGTTGGGCAATCTCTGGGCCTATCTAAATCCTCAGGGGCTGGTGTGTCCGCCGCTCAAGTGAGCCAACGTCCCAGGGCGGCGGCGTCAAACGGATTGGGGAGGGCATGCCCCAGCCAGATCCCACCGAGCACGATCAACGCCAGCCAGCTGGCCGCCACGAAGGGAGGCGGCACCACCTTGATGCGGGTGAGATCGAGCCGGGCCAGCAGCACGGCCGAGGAAAGGATCAACACGTCCGAGAGAAGGCTGAGCTGCAGCACATACAAGCCACCGGTGATCACCAGCAGCAACGTCACCACGAGGCTGATCACCCGACTGGAGGCCATCAGCATCGAGATCTGGCGCAGCAGCAGGTCGGGCATGGTGCAGATCACCACCACCAGCAGAGCCTGCACCACCTCCACAGTCCAGAAGATTTGGGGGTCGATGCCGCGGGATTGCATCAGTTCCTGCTGAAAGATCGTCCAGTGATGACCGAGCAGAACCGCCACCACAAACAGCACCAGCACGAGCGGGGCGCGGAAGGGCAAGACGAGGAAACGCAGCAGAGCCATCAATGCGCGATGCCGGCAGAGCCCTGAAAGCCGTGCCCAAAGTAGCGGGGGAGCCGACCGGGCGCTGGCGGCATGGGCCTGCCAGAGTGTCGCCGCGATCGCGATCGTCCGGCATGAGTGGCAGCGCTGCCCCCACCAGCCTCAGCACCGTGCAGAAAGTGCTGCTGCTGGCCTGTGCCCTGGTGCTGGCGGGGCTGTTATTTCTTCTGCGCGGAGGCCTGACGGCGGAAAGTCCCTTGGACCAGCTGGCGCGCCGATCGCTGCTGCCGGAGCAGGCCCTGACGAGCGGTCGACCGACCCTGCTGGAGTTCTATGCCGACTGGTGCGAGGTGTGCCGGGAGATGGCACCGGCGATGCTCGCCAATGAGCAGCGGTATCGCGACCAGCTCAATGTGGTGCTGGTGAACGTCGACAACCCCCGCTGGCAGGACCTGATCGATCGCTACGACGTGAACGGGATTCCCCAGCTCAACCTCTTTGATGCGGAAGGCCAGCCGCGCGGCCGTTCGCTCGGCCGCCGCTCCCAGACGGAACTGGAAGCCTTGAGTGAGGCCCTGATCGACAACAGCCCGCTGCCACAGCTGGCCGGTGTCGGCGACACCACCCCACTGACGCCTGCGACTGTGGCCACACCGGCGCCCTCCGGCGTCGGTCCGCGCAGCCACGGCTGAATGCCATCACGCCCAGAACACCCATGGATTCCCGCTTCCGCGTCGATCTGATTGCTGCCACCCCCAACCCGCAGCAGTGCGTGTATGCCGGCATGCATCAGGACTACAGCGAGGGCTTCGTGGCCGCTGATCGCGACAACTGGCCGGATGAAACCCGGGCCGGTGAAATCTGCGTGAAACGGCTCCTGGCGGGTGAGCGTGGCCATTACGGTCCGCTGGAGCATGCCCAGATCGTGCTCAACGTGGGCTGGTTTCCCCATTCGGTGATGCAGCAGGCCCGCACCCATCGGGTGGGCGTGAGCTTTGATGTGCAATCGATGCGCTACACCGGCGAGAGAATCTGCCGGGCCGCGAACGGCGACATCGATCTCGAGGAGGTGTTCTACCTGCGCCCAGAGGGCCAGTACAGCGACCGCCAGGGCAAGAAGTATGCCTACACCGCCGCAGAGCGCAGCAAGGATCTCGCCCTCTGCCGCGCGGCGGCGGCGCGCTATCGCGACCTGCTCGCCGCCGGCTTCGCTGAAGAACATGCCCGCGGCATCCTGCCCTTCGATTACCGCCAGCACTTCGTGGTGAGCTTCAGCTTGCGGGCCTTTCTGCACTTCATGGATCTACGCGCCAAACTCGATGCTCAGCAAGAGATTCGCGAACTCTGCGATCTGCTCTGGCCCCACCTGCAGCAGTGGGCACCGGAATTCGCCACTTGGTACGAAAAGAGCCGCTTGCATAAGGCAAAGCTGGCGCCTTAGATCACACCTTTGCCAGCGTCACCCGTTCCGGTTGATGCTGGTATTTGCCTTGGCGGTCGCTGTAGGTGGTGTCGCAGGGATCCCCCTCGAAGAAGAGCAGCTGACAGATACCTTCATTGGCATAAATACGGCAGTCAGCACCGGAGCTGTTGCTGAATTCCAGAGTGAGGTGTCCTTCCCAGCTCGCTTCCGCTGGCGTGGTATTGACGATGATGCCCAGGCGGGCATAGGTGCTTTTGCCGAGGCAAATCACCGTGATGTTCGCGGGCACCTTCATCTTTTCCAGGGCCACACCCAAGCCATAGGAGTGGGCCGGAAGGATGAAGTAATCGCCATCGGCATCGTGATGGAGCTCCGTGGGCTCCAGGTTGGCGGGATTGAACCGCTTCGGGTTCATCACCGTGCCCGGCACGTGCTTGAAGATCAGGAATTCCTGCGGCGACAGGCGCAGGTCGTAGCCATACGACGAGCATCCGAAGCTGAGCACCGGGCGCTGCTGCTGATCCGGCTCCAGATGACGGACCAGCCCCGCCTGGAAAGGCTCCAGCATGCCGGCCTGCGCCTGTTCGGTGATCCAGCGATCGTTCTTGAGCATCAGAAGCCTCGGCGCAGTTCCGTGACCTGATCAGCCAGCCCCATCAGAAACTCGGGGATTGCCGGGCCGGTGACAATCACATCCACCGAACCCGGACGGCGCTGCAGCGCAGCCTGCACATCCTCCTCGTTCAGGTAGCCGAGCGCAATCGCCAGACCCAGCTCATCAAGCACGAGCTGATCCAACTCGCCCGCCAGCAGGCTGTCGCGACACACCTGCCAGAGCGCTTCCACCGCATCGTTCACCGCAGGCGGCTGCCCCTCAGCCGGCTCACCCAGACAACCAGGCACGGCTGGACGCAACCAATCCAGCCGTCCGCAGAGGCTGAGGCGACGCTCTGGCCCCTGGTCGACGCCCCCTTTGAGGAACTGCACCACCATCACCCGGCTGCCAAGACCGGCGGCGCGCAGCGCCTGGCTGAACACTGTGGAAAAACTGCCACGATAGGGAGCCGTATGCACCTGCAACTGACCCTCCGGTGCCACCAGATGCAGGGGTGGCCGCGGCGGCACAGGGGGCAACGGCCGCAGACCAGCACGCTCAAGGGCCCGGCGCTCGGCGCTGCGCGGGTCCAGGGGGCGATGGCTCGAACTGAGGCTGGCGGTCATGGCGTTCACACGGCCGCACCCGGCCTGCAGGGTTCGAATCTAGCGCCGGAAGCGCGGCACACAAGCCGACTGACACCATCCATGGTGTGCGCCCCTGGTCATGGTGTGCGCCTGGGACAACGGTCGAGCTGTCAGGCTCAGCTGCATGCCGCCGCGCCTCGATGTCCAACCAGGTCTCCACACGAGTCGATGGCCGCTCGCCCAGCGAACTGAGGCCTGTCGCGATCGAGTGGGATCCGATGGGCTTTGCCCTCAGCTCCGTGCTGGTGCGCAGCGGGCGCACGGCCGTGCTCTGCAGCATTGGCCACGAGGCCGGCGTGCCCCGCTGGCGCATGGGCAGCGGCAAGGGCTGGCTCAGTGCCGAGTACCGCCTGCTGCCCGGGTCAACGCCCGAGCGGCAGAAGCGGGAACTGCTGAAACTCTCCGGCCGCACCCAGGAGATCCAACGCCTGATCGGCCGCAGCCTCAGGGCTTGCCTCGACATGGAGGCCCTGGGGGAGAACACCCTGCTGGTCGACTGCGATGTGATCCAGGCCGATGCCGGCACCCGCACCGCCGCAATCACCGGCGCCTGGGTGGCGCTGCAACGGGCCTGCGAGCGCCTGGTGAAGCGAGGCGACCTCAGCCACAACCCCGTGCGCGACCAGGTGGCCGCCGTCTCGGTGGGGCTGATCGGCGGAGAGGCGCTGCTCGACCTCAACTACAGCGAAGACAGCCAGGCCGATGTGGATCTGAATGTGGTGATGGATGGCAGCGGCCGCCTGCTGGAACTGCAGGGCACCGCTGAAGGTGCCCCCTTCAGCCGCAGCGAACTGACGCGGCTGCTCGACCTGGCCGAACCAGGCCTGACGGCCCTGATGGCGGCGCAGCAGCGGGCCCTGGCACCGGAGTCGCGCCCCTGAGCAACGCCGGATTTCGTGTGGATTGCTACAAGGTGGAGCCAGGGCCATCCGTAGCGTCCAGCCACCTGCAGTGCCGCCATGGTCGGAGCCACCCGCGGCTTCAGCCGTTACTCACCCCAGCCCGCTCCAGCTTCCAGCGGCGGCGGCACCACCCTGGCCAACACGGCCACGGCCCATACCCCCACCCTCCTGGAAGTGATCCGCGATCTGGAGGGTGCCAGCACCGAGCTGGTGGAACGGGGTAAAACCATCTTTTTCCCCGGTGATCCCGCCGAGCGGGTGTACCTGATCCGGCGTGGCGCCGTCAGGCTGTCCCGGGTCTACGAATCGGGGGAGGAGATCACCGTGGCGCTGCTGCGGGAAAACAGCCTCTTCGGGGTGCTGTCGCTGCTCACCGGCCATCGCTCCGATCGCTTCTATCACGCTGTGGCCTTCACCCGGGTCGAGATGGTCACGGCGCCTGCCGCTTCCGTGCGCCAGGCGATCGAAGCCGATACCGGCGTAGGCCTGTTGCTGCTGCAAGGGCTCTCAAGCCGCATCCTGCAAACCGAAACGATGATCGAAACGCTCACCCACCGCGACATGTCGTCGCGACTGGTGAGTTTTCTGCTCGTGCTCTGCCGCGATTTCGGCATCCCCGGCACCCAGGGCATCACCATCGACCTGCGGCTCTCGCATCAATCAATCGCTGAAGCGATCGGATCCACCCGCGTCACCATCACCCGACTGCTCGGGGATCTGCGCAATGCGGGGCTGGTGGAAATCGACCGAAAGAAGATCACCGTGCTCGATCCGATCGCCCTCGCCAAACGTTTCAGCTGAGCCATCCGCGGGGGACAATGGGCTCCGGTCGGCCCGTCGTCCCCCTTCACCGCCCTTGGATTCGTGACCGGCTGGCTGTTGATCCTGATCCTGCTCGTGCTCGGTGGCGTGCTCGCCACCCTGGGCGATCGGCTCGGCTCCAAGGTGGGCAAGGCCCGGTTGAGCCTGATGGGATTGCGGCCGCGCCGCACCGCCGTGGTGATCACCGTGCTCACGGGCAGCCTGATTTCAGCGCTGTCGCTCGGCCTGCTGCTGCTGGTGAGTCGGCAGCTGCGGGTGGGGCTGTTTGAACTGAACGCCCTGCAGACCAAGCTCAACGACAGCCGCAAGGCCCTGAAGGCGAGTCGGCAGGCCCAGAAGAAAGCGAGCCGTGAACTGCTTCAGGCCCAGGCCGAACGCTCGCGTGCCAGCAAGGATCTGGCCGATGCCAAAGCCAAGGCCGAAACCCTCCGCCAGGCGCTGGTGCCGCTGCAGCAACAACGCCAGCAGCTGGAGGCGGAAC
Source organism: Synechococcus sp. RS9909 (assembly GCF_014279595.1). NCBI lineage: Bacteria > Bacillati > Cyanobacteriota > Cyanophyceae > Synechococcales > Synechococcaceae > Synechococcus > Synechococcus sp. RS9909. The sequence continues at coordinate 422,016 of NZ_CP047943.1, read as the reverse complement.
GGGCTCGACTCAGCCGCGACGTGAAAGCGCGCGATGCCGAGATCCGACGCACGGAAGCCGAGCTGGCCCAGGTGCGCGATCGCATTCGCAGCGGCGAGGCGGAACTGCGCCAACTGGAGAAAAACGTGTTGGCCCTGCGGCGAGGCAGCGTGGTGCTCAGCAGCGGCGAACCCCTGGCCACAGCGACCCTGCGGCTCGACAATCCAGGGCAAGCCAAGCAGGTGATCGACCAGATGCTGCGTGAGGCCAACCTGCAGGCCTACCAGCGGGTGTTGCCGGGTGAGAAGGCCGATCGGCAGATTCTGCTGGTGCCACGCAACGACATTGAACGGCTCGAACAGGTGATTCGCCAACCGGGCACCTGGGTGGTGAACATCCGCTCCGCCGCCAATGTGCTACTTGGCGAAACCGTGGTCTATGCCATTCCTGAAGTACGTCCGAACACCCAGGTGGTGAACACGGGCGATGTGCTGGCGCGCACCACGATCGAACGCAACGAGACTGGCAACGAAGCGGTGCGCAACCGCTTGAATCTGCTCCTGGCCTCCGCCCTTGCTGAAGCCCAACGGCGGGGGTCCCTCAGTCAGGGACTCCAGTTCGACGCCAACCGCCTCAACAGCCTCGGACAGCAGCTGCTGGAGCGAACTCCCTCCCGCATCGAGCTGGAGGTGGTGACCCTGCGCAGCAGTGACACCGCCGATCCCGTGGCTGTGGAGCTGCGGGCCGTCGGCGACATCCCCTCCAACACACCAGCTGGCGCCCCCACCCCCTGATGACACGCCTGCTCGCGATCGACCCGGGACGCAGCAAATGTGGCCTGGTGCTCTGCGAGCTCAATCGCCACCGTGTGATCGAGGGCCTGGTGCTGCCGGTGGAGGATGTTCTCCACCAGATCCAGCGCTGGAGCGACGAAGAACCGATCAGCACCGTGGTGCTGGGCAACGGCACCGGCAGTGCCGACTGGGAACAACGCCTGCGCCCCCTGCTGCCCGTGGAGCTGGTGGAGGAACGGGGCACCACCCTGCGAGCGCGCGCGCGCTACTGGACGCTGCGACCACCGCGGGGCTGGCGCCGGCTGCTCCCCGAAGGCCTGCGACTGCCACCGCTCGATCTCGATGCCTTCGCGGCACTGGTGATGCTCGAAGATCACTTCGGCGTCAGACTCGACTGGCCCGATCCGCTCAGAAACGGGCACGCACCGTGAAGGTGTAGTCGCCTCCCGGTTCCAGGTGGTAATCGGCCTTCACGAGAAAGCGGAGCAGGGCATCCTCAATCAAGGCCCGCCCCAGCGAAGGCTCCACATGCAGTTCACCGCGATCAAACAACCAGCAGAATTCCCAGGCAAAGCCCCCGGCCTGCACCTCGCCCTCCAGGCGCTGCTGCTGAAAGCTCTGACGCAGGACCCGGAGATGGGCCGTGGTGACCGGCAGGGCACTCATGGGCCGCTTTCCTCGTCTACCAGCTGCAGACCATTGAGATGGTTGCCGGCGCGCTCCAATCCCTGGCGCTGGATCTGATCCACACCCTGCACCACCGCCTCGATCACCTGATCCAGCAGCGGCTGCTCCGCTTGGCTGAAGCGACCGAGCACATGGGACACGGTGCGGGCACGACGCTCCTCTGCCGTGCGTCCCGGAGCACCGATGCCAATCCGGAGTCGGGCAAAGGCCTCGGTGCCCAGATGCTGAATGGTGCTGCGCAGACCGTTGTGGCCACCAGCGCCGCCCTTGGCGCGAAGGCGCAGACGTCCTAGCGGTAGGTCCATGTCATCCACCACCACCAGCACCTGATTGACATCGAACTGGAACCAATCCAGGGCAGCACGAATCGAGCGACCACTCTCATTCATGAAGGTCTGCGGCATGAGCAACCGCAACCGGCCTGGCCCAAAGCCGATCTCCGCCACCTGCCCCTGCAGCTTGGCCATCGATCGAAAGGCGCTGGCGTTGCGGCGGGCCAGAGCTTCCAACGCCATGAATCCCACGTTGTGGCGGGTGCCGTGGTAGCGATCACCTGGATTGCCGAGCCCAACAAGGAGCCGCAGCTGTCCGGCCTGCATCAGGACGCGGAATCGCCTGGCTTCACGCGCTCACCAGCGGCTGCATCGCGAGGCAAAGGTTCCGCGACAGGTGGCAGTGGGGCTTGCTCGATCGGCTCGGGTTCCGCCATCGCCTTGTTGATCTCCCGCTCAAATTCCTTTGAGGCAGACTGGAAACCCTTCAGGGTTTTGCCCAGAGTCCGCCCCAACTCCGGCAGGCGCTTGGGCCCAAACACCAGCAGGGCCACCGCACCGATCACGGCCATCTCGGGGAGGCCGATGCCGAAGACATTCATCGCCTTACCTCAACCGAAACCGTTCCAGTTGACGTTGATGCCCTCGAGGATCAGCGACTTGTTGTAGAGCTGCAGGATCACCAGCAAAAACACCAGGAACAGGGCCATGAACACGCCCATCACAGGCGTGGTTCCCCAGCCGGGCACCACCTTGCCGTACTCGGAATTGAGGGGACGGAGGAGATCTCCCAGACGAGTGCGTTGCGCCATGACGGGCTTGGGGCTCGGGTGAGGTTCAGTCTGGATACTGTAGGGGCCATGGCCCGGAACGGGTCGAACCTGTCGAGAGATGTGATGGAAACCTCCTCCCCAGCGCTCACGGTGGCGATCGCCGTGCTCGCCGTTCTGCTCGGGCTCACCGGTTTCGGCATCTACACAGCCTTCGGCCCCCCCTCCAAACGACTGGATGATCCATTCGACGATCACGACGACTGAGGCGCAGGCGACAGTTCCAGGTCGGCCAGTTCACCGGGCCGAAGCACCAGCTCCCGGGTGAAGCCCCCCGCTCCAGTTCGCCGCATCTGCCAGGCCGCCCCGTCCACCAGGTTCCAGCGCACACGCTTCGCGCCCGGATTCAACACCTGCAGCAGCACAGCGCCAGAGGCCTGAGCACGACTGACCCGGATCGGCACCAGCGCATCAGGAAGGGCTGGCAGCAGTGAGCGCACGGCCGGCATCGCCCCCACCGGCCCCCACCAGCCAGGCTCCCGGAAGGCGACAGCCGCCTGGGGCACGGCGTCCTCCGCCCAGCCGGATGGCAGCGGCATCAGCGCCATCCGCAGGCGATGGCGGCCCCGATCGGCAGAGGGATCAGGCCAGGTGGGTCCGCGCAAGAGCGACACGCCGAGGCGATGCGGCTGCACATCCACGCCCTGCGGACCATCCAGCAGCACCGCAAGACCACCCGCCGGCGCAGCCGCCTGACTCGCAAACCAGGAGATCACCGGCACCTCCCAGCGCGCCTGCTCCCGAGCGGTGATGGCCAGGGCCGGCCGCTCCAGCACTCCGCCGCTGGTGTCGGCGGACCAGCGCACGGCTGCCGTCTTCAACGGCACCTCCAGCCGCAGCAGCTCATGGGTCTGACGCCACTCGATGCTGCAGATGAGCTCCAACCAGGGATGGTCGGCACGCAGCTGGAGATCCATCCGGATCAGGCTGGCACCAACCCGGCAGCGCCAGACCAGCCGCGCCAGCAGCGGGCCGGCTTCCACCAGGTCAGGCGGCGCCTCCGGCTCACCGATGGGGAGGGGCTTGTCGCGGTAGTCCGCCGCCAGATCCCAGGCATCCCAGAACTCGCCATGGTCAACGAACCGTTGCAATGCCAGGGGGGCCGCCAACTGGGCGACGCCCTGGCGATCCCACACCTGCTGTAGACCTGACGCATCGATGGATGCCGACAGCCAGCCATTGCTGAGATGCCATCCCCCACCGGGCTGCCGCTCGGCCCGCACGGGGCAACGCACCGGCGCGGCCACCCCCTGGGAGCCACGCGTGAGGGGCACGGCCGCCACACCCTGCTGGGGAGGCAACTGCACCCAGGCACCCCCGCCGGGGGCCTCCTGAACGGGCAAGGCCTGCCCAACGCTGGACCAGCGACCGCGGGGGAGGCGCACGAGCGGACTCCATCGCGCCAGGGGCTGGAGCCCCACCCAGGCCCAGCTGTGATCCGCTTCAGGGCTGCCCAGCAGCTGCTGCAGCTGCCCATTGCGACGTCGCGCCGCCTGGCGACGGGAGCGGCGCCAGATCGACTCAGCCTGCTCAAACACCTCCGGGATCGAGGTGCCGGGGAGGATGTCGTGGAATTGCTGAAACAGCAACGGCCGCCAGTCGGTCGCTTCGATCTCGGCACCTTGAACAGCGCCTTGAACAGCGCCCTTCTCAGCCGATGCGAGCAGGGCCGCCGTCAGATCCGCCTCCCGCAGCAACCGCTCCAGGCTGCGGTTGTGCCGCTTCTGATCCGGGCGGCTGGTGGCGCAGCCGCGATGCAACTCCAGATACAGCTCGTCGCGCCACACCGGCAGATGGTCGGCATACGCCTCCAGGGCCTGGAGATACCCGCGCACGGTTCCCGGCTGCCGCGTCGACACCTGGGGGTGATCCTTCCAAAGCTGAAGATGCTCGAGCATTTCGGCGGTGGGGCCACCGCCGTGATCGCCCACACCCGGAATCCAGAGCGCCCGTTCGATGGCGGTGGCCTGGTCAAAGGCGCGCTGCTCGGTCTGGATCGCCTGGGGATCGGCATCGGTGCCGATCGGCGGCAGCATCAAGGCCAGAAGCTCGCCGCCACCGCGACTGCGCCAGCGAAACAGGCGGTGGGGGAACGGCTGAGCGCTATTCCAGGCCAATTTATGGGTGCAGAACCAGCGCACCCCCTCCGCCGCCGCCACCGCCGGCAGACCAGCGCCGAAACCGAAACTGTCGGGCAGCCAGGCCAGATCGTGGCGCCACTCCGGGAACGTGCTGCGGCTGTAGGCCTGACCGAGGGCGAACTGCTGTCGCAAGGACGCCGTGCTCACCAAAACGCAGTCGCTTTCCACCCAGGGGCCGTTGATCGGCTCCCAGCGACCGGCCTGACTCGCGGCCCGAATCCTGGCGAAGAGAGCCGGGCGGAACCGTTCCATCCACGCATACAGAGCCGGCGTGGAGTGGGCGAAATGGAGCTCCGGAAAGCGATCCATCAGATCCAGCGCGGAGCGGAAGGTCCGTTCCGCCGCCTCCCAGGTGTCGGCCACCGGCCAGAGCCAGGCGAGATCGAGATGGGCATGCCCCACCCAGTGCACCGCACCCGTGGCCGGCGCCAGGGTCTCCAGGGTGGTCGCCACCGCCGTGCCGGCCTCGGCCGTCAAGGGATCCAGCGCCAACACGGCATCGGGCAGCACAGCCTGCGAGAGGGCCAGAGCCTCAGGAAGCAACAGCTGGGCAGGATCCCGTCCGGCCTCGCGCGGTTCCCGCACAATCGCGCTGCTGATCAGGGCGCCGTCGTCATGACAGGGGCTGCGCAGCTCCAGCTCGAATCGGAGTGGAGCGCCGTCGAGCCAGCGCTGCGGCAGGGGCCAGCGACAGCGTGTGTCGAAGAGATCGCCCGCGTGCACAAGCTGACCATCCACCCAGAGGCGCACAGCATCCGCCCACCAGCTCAGCACCAGACGGGCCTGCGCGGGCTGGCCACGCCAGGCCGCAGGACAGGTGACCTCCAGCTGCAGCCGACACCAACGCCCCCCCCGAGGCCAGGCCAGCAAGCCCCGCGCATGCCAGTCCGGCCGATGCTCCCTGCACCACGGATCTGCCAGGGCCGGCCCTGAATCAGGCCGATCCGACCGGAGCCAACGCTCGAGCAGCTCATGGCGAGACCGACGTCGAAACGTTTCAATCCACGCCAATCGCCGCGCCTGGAGCGGGGTCTGCATCGTGTTTCCCAATCCTTGCCCCATAGGATGATGGCGCTGTCCCAGACGCCGGTCGGTCTCCATGCTCGCCCTCAAGATCTCCGTTTACTCGGTCGTCTTCTTTTTCCTCGGGATCTTCGTGTTCGGCTTCCTGGCAAGCGATCCCAGCCGCACCCCCAGCCGCAAAGACCTCGAAGACTGACCCTCCCGTCGCGTCAGGGCTGAATGAACGTGGCAGGATCACCGGCCACAGCAGTTCTTTCGCTTGCCGGCCAGCACCGCCACTTCAGGCTCGACGCGATGGTGGCTGAGTCGAGGCCTTGCACTGATTGCTTTGGGTGCTGTGTTGATCTTTGGACCTCGGCCGCTCCAAGCCCAGGCCCTCGATGAAGTCAACGAGTGGAGCGACGATTCAGCCGACGGCCTTGAGAGTGATCCAGGCTCAGACGAACCTCAACCAAGCCTGAACGAGGTCCTTGCCGAGGTCACAGCAGATGCCCCGACTCAGCCATCGCCGAGCGATCAGGTGGCTGCCCCGCAGAAAAGGCCGCCTCTGAACATCAAGCTGCAAGCGGATCGTCAGAGCTTCGACGCCCGGCGTAATCTTTTCATTGCCGAGGGCAACGTACGCGCCGTTCTGAACGGCGGTGTGCTGCAAGCTGACCGCGTCGAATTCGACAGCTCGTTCAACACGCTCTTTGCGCGCGGCAGCGTGCGTTTCCGACGGGGAGCGCAGTATTTTCAAGCCAGCACCCTTCATTTCAGCCTGATCCAGAACGAAGGCGAACTCAACGACGTTTACGGAATTCTTGATCTCGACAGTGCTGCGCTGGATTTCAACCCCACCAGTGGCAATGCCTCATCCGGGCCCACCACGCCAAGCCCCCCCCCTCTGCTGCCGATCGTCGAATCCAGCAGCCTCGGTTTCCCGACGGCCTTGGAGCTGGAGCTGGAAGCGAACAGCCCGGAACGGCTCAATCCCCAGGATGATGGGGGCACGTTCTGGGATCTGGAACTGCCACCCGCACCAGAGTGGCTGAAGCCCGATTCCGCCGCTTCCAAGCAGCCTGAGCTGGGGATGGCCTGTCCGCCGATGCTGCCACCGGTTCCTGCCTGGCAACCCCACCCCTGGGCCGTGACCGCGTGGGGCGGTCAGATGATCGACTCCAACTTTGGCGATACCTTTTTATTCAACGGCCGCATGCGACCGGAATACCTGCTCGGCGTCAGCATGCAGAAACGGATCTGGCGCGCCGGCCCCTTCTCTCTTGAGCTGGAAGCAGACCTCTTTGGCCATCACGCCTACGAGCAGGCGGGCGGGCCTTACAACCAAACGACTCCCAATGCCAACACCCCCTCGCAAAGCTTTGCTGAGGGGATCATCGGCCTGGGAGCCCGGCTCTGGATCCAACCCTGGCTGAGCTTTGGGTTTGTGGAGGGAATCAGCTACAACTCGGCCGTCAGCAATTACGAACGCACCTACAGGGAAAACTACGCCCAACTGCTGAACTATCTCGCCTTTGAACTGGAAGCTGCCGTCGCGGATGACGTGTCTTTGGTTGGCAGAATCCACCACCGCTCCGGCGCATTCGGCACCTACAGCGGCGTACGTGAAGGCAGCAACGCCTACCTGATTGGCCTGCGTTACCGCTGGGGCCAGGATCCAGCAGCCCCAGAGCCAACCGAAGTCCCGCCACCACTTGGTTGCCCGGATCCGGATCGAGCCAGCCGCATCGAGCCACAGACGCTCAACGAACAGCTGAATGACATCACCCTCGGCGCGCAGACCCCACCATCGACTGGAGTCGAGGCAGCAGGTTCGCAAGCTGCTACACCCTTGGCGCTTACCAACGAATCACGCTTGTCGCTGCGTGACCAGGAAGCACTTCGGGACAAGGCCATCGCAGCCATTGATCAACGCATCACCAGCATCCAGTTCCAGCAATCCCTCACCATCGACCGACGCATCGGTGTCCCGAGCTCCCTGCGCAACGACGATGTCGAAGAGCAGAACACCTATGGAGCCATTCAGCCGTCACAACTGGATCAGCTGGGACGCACGCAGTTGATCACTGGCGCCATCAGCCGCTGGCGCATCCAGGCGGCGCGCGTGAGCATCACCCCCGACGGTTGGCGGGCTGATCGCATGGGCTTCACCAATGACCCCTTCACACCGGCCCAGACACGGATCGATGCCGACAACGTGGTGGCCACCGAGCAAGCCAATGGCGACATCCTGATCAAGAGCGGGCGCAACCGTCTGATCGTGGAAGAGCGACTGCCGATCCCTGTGAGTCGCACCCAACGCATTCAGAAGCAGGAGGAAGTGGAGAACCGCTGGGTGTTCGGCATCGACAACGAGGACCGCAACGGCTTCTTCATCGGCCGCAACCTCAAACCGATTGAGCTCACAACTGATTACACCTTGAGTCTTCAGCCACAGTTCCTACTGCAACGTGCGATCAACGGTGAAACCAATAGCTACGTGGCTCCCGGCTCATCCATCGACAGTGGCACAGTGACGCAGCCCACAACGATCGGCGATCTCTTCGGCCTAGAGGCAGAACTCAACGGCCAGGTCTGGGGATGGAAGACCAATTTCAATGCTGACATCAGCACCTTCAGCGCCGAAAACATTGCCAATGGCAGTCGTTACTGGGGGGATGTGCGGAATCGCTTCACGCTGCCCTGGCTGGGCCAAATCAGCACGCGCTTTTTCGGTGCTTACCGCTACCGAACCTGGAATGGCTCACTCGGAGAAACCGATGTGTATTCGGCCTATGGCGCCTTCGCCGAACAGAAAGGCAATTTCAACATCGGCAAACTGGGCAACTCCTACCTCTGGCGGGTCGGTGTCGGCAACTATCAGGCCGAAAGCTTTACGAGCACCAATCTCGCCGACCTTTGGCGGGCCAATCTCTTCGGCTCCATCAACAGCAGCTATCCGCTCTGGCGGGGCCAACCGGCACCTCTCACCCCAGAGCGGGCCTATCGCTACTCGCCAGTGGCCATTGTTCCCGGCCTGAGCCTCAACACCAATGTCAATACGCTGCTCGCTGCCTATGGCGATGGCAATCAACAAAACACCCTCAGCCTCTCGGGTGGACCCACATTGACCCTGGGCACCTTCAGCAAACCATTCCTCGACTACACCCAGCTCTCGGTCACCGGTGGCGGAACGCTTAAACAAGGCTCCAGCCCCTTCGATTTCGACCAGGCGGTGGATCTCGGCACCCTGGGTGTCGGCCTCACCCAGCAGATCGCCGGGCCGCTGCTGATCAGCGCCGGCGTGGCTCTCAACGTGGATCCGGCTTCCGAGTTCTACGGCGATGTGATCAACTCCAACATCGAAGTGCGCTGGCAGCGCCGCAGTTACGACTTCGGCTTCTACTACAACCCTTACGAAGGCATCGGCGGCTTCCGCTTCCGGCTCAACGACTTCAACTTCACGGGCACCGGCGTGCCGTTCATTCCCTACACCCCTCGCAATCTGCCGAACGAACTGGAAAACCGGCCGTTCTGACCACGCCTCTGACGGATCATTCCTCCGGGCCGCCGCCGTAGATCAGATGGCTGCCGGTGAGATCGGAACCGGCAAACTGCATCCCCTCGGTGCGCACCCCCGGGGCATAGGCGTTGATCACCACCGCCTCCCGCAGGTCGGCACGGCGAAGATCCGTTCCCGCCAACTCGGCATTGGTGAGCGTTGCGCCCTGCAAGCCAGCCCCATCGAGGCGCGCACCACTGAGGTCGGCCCCCTCGAGATTGGCTTCATCCAGGCGGGCACCGCGCAGATCGGCGTCCCGCAGATCGGCACCGATCAGATGGGCGCCGACCAGATCCACGCCGCGCAGGTCACAGCCTGCGCAAGCCCCCGTGCTCAGCAACTGCTGGCGAGGGTCCTGAAACGGCTCCACCCGGAGCGGCACCATCTCGGCCGCCGTCAGGGGGGAGGCCATGGCCAGGAGCAGGGCGAGGCAACCGGTCAGCGGCGTCAGTCGAGCTGGGAAGCGATCCATGGCCTAGGAGCCTCTCTCTCCTTCATAGACACTCCAGCAAGTGTCCGCAGCCCTCAAACCGGTTCAGGTAAGGAAGCGTCGCCATGGTGGCCCTGAGCTCTGCATCGCGGGCCACCAGCTGAGATGTCGCATCCCAGCGGCCAGTGAGCAGCATCTCCCGGGCCCCGGGATCCAGGCTGATCGACCAGCTGCCGGCCTGGGGCTCACTGCAGGTGTTGGCCTCCAGATCGAGCGTCCAGCGGCGGCCGGGATCGGACTCCACAGCAGCCTGAAGCGCCAGCACCTGCTGCGGCGTGGCTGTGGCACAGGGAATCCCGAGCGCCAGGCAATTGCCATGGAAGATCTCCGCGAAACTGACGCCGATCAGGGCACGGATCCCCCAACGCATCAACGCCTGGGGGGCGTGCTCACGACTGGAACCGCAGCCGAAGTTGCCGTTCACCACAAGGATCGAGGCACCGGCATGGGCGGGCTGATCGAAGGGGTGAGAACCGCCCAGCTCGCTGCGATCGTCGGCAAACACCTGATCGCCGAGCGCCTCAAAGCTGACGCACTTGAGAAAACGGGCGGGGATGATCCGATCGGTATCGATGTCATCACCCCGCAACGTGAAGGCAGAACCGCTGATCTGGCGGATTTCACCCTGGGGGAAGCTGCCGGGAGTGGTCATGAACGGCGTGAGGAGGAGAGTGCAGGAAACAACAACAGTGAGATGGCGGGGTGCCTCAAGCCGTGACCGGCAGAGCCGCGAGGTGGCGCACATCCGTCACCTGTCCGGTGACGGCGGCGGCCGCCACCATCGCCGGGCTCATCAGCAGCGTGCGACCACTGGCCGACCCCTGCCGGCCCTTGAAATTGCGGTTGCTGGAGCTGGCACTGATCTGCCTGCCCTCCAGGCGATCCGGATTCATGGCCAGACACATCGAACAGCCGGGCTCACGCCATTCGAAACCCGCCGCACGGAACACCGCATCGAGGCCCTCGGCTTCGGCGGCCCGGGCCACCTGCTCGGAACCGGGCACCACAAACGCCCGGATCCCAGGGGAGACCTGGCGCCCCCGCGCCACCGCCGCCGCCGCCTGCAGATCACTCAAGCGGCCGTTGGTGCAGCTGCCGATGAAACACACATCCACCGACACCCCGGCGATCGGCTGTCCGGGGGTGAGATCCATGTAGCGATAGGCCTCCTCGGCGATCGGACGCTCGGAGGGTTCGAGCTGCTCCGGGGTCGGCACCGCTTCATCGACGGCGATGCCCTGCCCAGGCGTGATCCCCCAGGTCACGGTGGGGGCAATCGCTGCAGCATCGAAACGCACCTCGTCATCGAAGCTGGCATCAGAATCGGACGCCAGCGACCGCCACCAGGCCACAGCCCTGTCCCAGGCCTCGCCACTGGGCGCGCCCGGGCGTCCTGCGAGGTAATCGATGGTCACCTGGTCGGGATTGACATAACCGCAGCGAGCACCACCTTCGATCGCCATGTTGCAGAGGGTCATGCGCTCCTCCATCGAGAGGGCTTCAATCGCCGGTCCGGCGAATTCATAGGCATGACCCACCCCCGCCTTGACCCCCAGCGTGCGGATCACGTGCAGGATCAGGTCTTTGGCGAAGACCCCCGATCCGAGCTGATTGTCGACCCAGATCCTGCGCACCTTGAGCTTGTTCATCGCCAGGCTCTGGCTGGCCAGCACATCGCGCACCTGGCTGGTGCCGATTCCGAAGGCGATCGCTCCGAAGGCGCCGTGGGTGGAGGTGTGGGAATCACCGCAGGCCACCGTCATCCCCGGTTGGGTGAGACCGAGCTCCGGCGCGATCACATGCACGATGCCCTGACGGCCACTGCCCAGGCCGTGCAGGGTGATGCCATGGCGGGCGCAGTTGCGCTCCAGCGTGCTGAGCATCTCCTCCGCCAGGGGATCGGCGAAGGGTCGGGCCTGGCTGGTGGTGGGCACAATGTGATCGACGGTGGCCACCGTCCGCTCAGCACAGCGCACGCTCAGGCCCTTGTCTTCAAGGGCGGCGAAAGCCTGCGGACTGGTGACCTCATGAATGAGGTGAAGGCCGATGAAGAGCTGGGTCGATCCCCCCGGCAGCTCGGCCACACGATGAAGATCCCAGACCTTGTCGTAAAGCGTGCCGCTGCTCATACCGGCCAGTTGAGAAGCCTTTCACCCTAGGTGGTGACGTTGGTGCGATCGATCGGATCAAGCCAGCGCGTGAGGGCGGAGAGGGGAAGCATGAGCAGCATCGGCACCATGCACACCCCCCACTGGTTCAGGTTGAGAGGCACCGTGCCGAAGAAGGCGTTCAGCCAATGGCTTTGGCTGTAGAGCACCTGCAGGCAAAGCGCCAGGGCCAGGCCGATCAGCAACACCGAAGCCTGGCGCAGGCGCCGCCAGGTGGGGCCACCAGGCCAGGGGCCATGGCTGATGCGACTGATGCCGATCAGATACACCACCTGAGACAACACCAGGCCCTGCACCGCCATCGTGCGGGCCAACGCCAGATCGTCGCTGCGCTCGATCACCAGGGAAAACAGACCGAACAGCAACAGCCAGTTGAAGATCGATACCAGAAGCACCCGCAGCAGCAACGGCCTGGTCAGCAAGGGCTGATGCACGGGGCGAGGCGGGCGGGCCATCAACCCCGGAGCAGGGGGCTCAAAGGCAAGCGGCACCGACATGGTGAGCGAACTCACCATGTTGAGCCAAAGCACCTGAAGAGCCGTGACCGGCAACTCCAGCCCCAATAGGGCGCCGAGCAGGATTGTCATCGACGCCCCACCGTTGACGGGCAGCAGAAACGCCAGCGTGCGACGCAGGTTGACGTACACCGCCCGCCCTTCCTCCACGGCTGCTTCGATCGTGGCGAAGTTGTCATCGGTGAGAAGCATGGCTGCCGATTCGCGCGCCACCTCCGTGCCGCCGCGTCCCATGGCGATGCCGATGTCGGCCTGACGCAGAGCCGGCGCATCGTTCACGCCATCCCCCGTCATCGCCACCACCTCACCCCGGCTCTGCAGGGCCTGCACCAGGGCGAGCTTCTGGGCTGGAGCCACCCGCGCAAACAGATCGCAACCGCTCACCGCCTCAGCGAGCCCCGCCGCATCCAGAGCCTCCAGCTGCCGTCCCTCCAGGACGGTGTCGGCCCTGAGGCCCAACCTCTCGGCGATCGCCCGGGCCGTGCCGGCGTGGTCACCGGTGATCATCACCACGCGAATACCGGCACGGCGGCAGACCCTCACGGCGCGGATCGCCTCAGTCCGAGGTGGATCCATCAAGCCCTGAAGCCCGAGAAAGTCGAGGCCGCTTTCCACATGCTCGAGCTCGAGGCGCTCCTGATCGGGCTCGGGCACGCCGATCGCAAACGCCAGCACCCGCAGCCCCCGGGAGGCCATCGCCGCCACGGCGCCCTCAACGGCCTGCCGATCCAGGGGCTCGGCGGCACCATCGGCCGCGCGTTGACGACTGCAGCGGGGCAGCAGTGCCTCCACCGAACCCTTCAGAAGAATGCGACGGCTGCCGTGCAGGGTGGCCATGAATTGCAGCTCAGAGGAAAAGGGAATGCCATCGAGCCGGGGGTGATGGTGCCGCACCTGGTGCTGATCGAATCCGGCGCGATCCGCCGCCAGCAACAGAGCCGTTTCCGTGGGATCACCGATCGCCTGCGGACTCGCCTGCGCCGCCTCGCCGTCCTCGCGCACCAGGCTGGCGTCATTGCAGAGCAGACCGGCCAGCAGGGTGTCGCGCAGGGCCTGATTCCGACGGAGCGCATCGTCGCCATCGCCGGCCCAGAGGGACGCGAGCGCACGGCTCTCGCCACCGGCATGGATCTCCTGCACGGTCATCCGGTTCTCCGTGAGGGTGCCGGTTTTGTCGGAACAGATCACAGTGGTGCTGCCGAGGGCTTCCACCGCCGGCAAGCGCCGGATGATCGCGTTGCGCGCGGCCATGCGATGGACGCCGATCGCCAGGATGATCGTGACGATCGCTGGCAGTTCCTCCGGAATCGCACCCACCGCCAGGGCGACGGCCCCATCGAACATCTCCAGCGGTTCGCGCCCCCGCCAGACCCCGATCACGAAGGTCACGAGCGCCAGGACGACGATGAGTTGGAGCAGACGGCGTCCGAAACGCTGAATCTGTCGGGTGAGCGGCGTGCTCAGGCTCGGCTGATCCTGCAGAGAGGTGGAGATTTTCCCCACCTCGGTGGCATCCCCGATCGCCGTGACGACCGCAACCCCCTGGCCGGCCACCACAAAAGTGCCGGCATGCAGCATCGAGGCCCGTTCTGGCAAGGGGGTGTCGGCCGGGAGCGGCGCCGGATCCCGGCTCACCGGCAGTGATTCACCGGTCAACACCGATTCATCCACCCGCAGATCCCGCCCCCGCACCAGGCGCAGATCCGCCGGCACCTTGTCGCCGGCCGCCAGGCAGACGAGGTCACCACGCACCAGCTGGTCGGAGGCCAGCCGCTGATGCTGGCCCTCCCGCACCACCTCCACCTCCGTGCGCACCGCACTGGCCAGGGCTGCAATCGCCGTTTCGGCGCGGCTCTCCTGCACAAAGCCGATCACCCCATTGATCAGGGTGACGCTCCAGACCGCCAGGGCTTCCCGGGGCGCCCCGCTGAGCAGCTTGACGGCGCCCACCGCCAGCAGGGTGTAGAGAAGCGGATCATGAAATTGCTGCAGAAAACGCAGCGCCAACGGCCGCCGCCGCCGTTCAGACAGCCGATTCCAGCCCTCCTGCTGCTGACGCAGCGCCACAGCAGATGCCGCCATGCCCTGGTCGCCATCGCTCCCGAGGCTCTGCAGCAGCTCGGCCAAGGAGCTGGCATGGGGAGGGCGACGGGCGACAGGTGAACGCATCAGCCAGGGGGGGCATCGAGCAGGCGCAGGCGCAGGCGATTGAGCGCTTCACCCACGCTGAGGCGCCGCACCCAACTGCGGCCGTGGCTGGAGCCGAAACGCTCCGCTCCACTGCGGCATCCGTCCGGACCCGCCACAGCCAGGTGCACCAGACCCACCGGCTTCGTCGTCGAGCCACCGCCTGGGCCGGCGATCCCGGTGATCGCCACACCCCAGTCGGCGCCGGTGCAACGGCGCACGCCCTCCGCCATCGCCTCAGCCACCGGATCACTCACGGCGCCATGGCAGGCGAGCAGCTCAGCCGGCACTCCGAGGAGGTGCTGCTTCACAGCATCGGCATAGGCGACAACACCGCCCAGAAGCACAGCCGAAGCCCCCGGCACCTCCGTCAGGGCAGCGCCGAGCCCTCCTCCGGTGCAGGATTCGGCCACGGCCAGGGTCTCGCCCCGGTGCTGCAGGAGCGCGAGCACAACAGACGCCAGCGTCTCCCCATCCCGCCCGAAGCACAGACGACCACTGCGCTGCCGCAGCTCCTGCTCAAGGGGGTCCAACAGCCGTTGGGCCTCCGGCTCCGACGGCGCCTGGGCTGTCAGCCGCAACATCACCTCGCCACCACCGGAGTAAGGAGCCACGGTGGGATTGGTGCCAGCGAGAAGATCCTCGACCTGCTCGGCCAGCCTGGATTCACCGATGCCCCAGAAATGCAGCTGACGACTGGCGATCACCCCCTGCGTCAGCGCCGCGGCACGCAACCAGGGAACCGCGGATTCCGTCCACATCGCCCGCATTTCGCTGGGCACTCCGGGAAAGGTGAGGATCGTGAAGCCCTCTCTAGGCGTCCAGATCATTCCGGGGGCGGTGCCGGTGGGATTGGGAAGCACAGCCGCGCCTTTGGGCAGCAGGGCCTGATTGCGCAGGCTGGGGGAGGGCACCTTGCCGCGCGCGGCCAGCTTCGCCTCAATGTCGGCCCAGACCTCCGGTCGCTCCTCCAGTGGCACCGCAAAGGCAGCGGCCAGAGCCTCAGCGGTGAGGTCATCCGGAGTCGGACCGAGCCCGCCTGTGGTGATCAGCACCCGGGAACGCTCCGCCGCCTCCCGCGCAAAAGCGATCAGACGCTCGCGGTTGTCACCAAGCACCGACTGACGGAAATGGGGCATGCCGAGTGACGCCAACTGCTCCGCAATCCAACGGGCATTGCCATTGAGGATGTTGCCGAGCAGCAACTCCGTGCCCACGCAGAGCAGCTCAACCCCCCTGGAGCTGGACCTGGCCGCCATTGCCGCTCCTACTCGTGGGACTGGGGAGCCGCGCACCCGCCGGGATGCGCCACCGGTTCAGAGGCGGAATGGTGGGACGGATATGCGGCCAGCTGCTGTCGCTCCGCCACTTCCTCCTGCTGCCGACGACGCAGCACCACCACCGTTCCCACCAGGATCGCCGTGGCCAGGGCGAGCCAGAGAAACCGCATCTCCACATTGGCCACCACCATGGCCAGAGCCGCCAGCCATTGGGTGAACACATAGATCAACAGCACCGTGCGGCGATGACTGAAGCCAGCCCGCAGCAGGCGATGGTGCAGGTGGCGTCGGTCTGGATAGAAGGGTGAACGCCCCTCCCGAAGCCGGCCCATGATCACGGCACTCATGTCGGCGAGGGGCAAGGACAGAATCAGCAGAGGCAGCAACAGGCTGACGGTGGTGAGCCCCTTGGCGGGCCCCACAATGCTGATCGAGGCCAAAGTGAATCCTAGAAAATAGGAACCGCCATCCCCCATGAAGATCCGGGCCGGATTGAAGTTGTGGCGCAGAAAACCCAAACAACACCCGGCCAAAGCGGCAGCAAGAAATCCGGCCGCCACCTGGTGCAGGGAAAAACTCACCGACACCAGACCAACGGCCGCGATCCCAGCCACACCGGCGGCCAGACCGTCGAGCCCATCAAGCCAGTTGATTGCATTGGTGATGCCCACAAGCCAGATCACCGTGGCCATGAGACTGAGCGGCTCCGGCAGCACCAACGGACTGCCGGCCTCCATCAACCACGGGAAATCAATCGCCCCGATACGGACACCCTGCGACCAGACCACAACCGCCACCGCCACCTGCCCTGCGAGCCGAGGCCAGGGCGAGAGGGCAAAGAGGTCATCGGCCAATCCGATGATGAAAAAGCAGAGCGATCCGGCGAGGGTGGTCCAGATCAACTGATCCCGAGCGGGCGCCAACAATCCGAACCCCCCCAGGAGCCAGGTGACGGCGAGGGCAAGGCTGAAACCGATCACCATGGCCACTCCCCCCAGGCGCACCATCGGCGTGGAGTGCTGTTTGCGCGGATCTGGCTGATCGGTGAACCCGTAGCGCAGCCCCAGGGAGCGCACCCTCGGCACGATCACGGTGGTGATCCCCGCAGCCAAAGCGAAGCTCGCCACGGCCACGGCCAGAGGGCTGCTCGCGAGGATCACAGAAAACTCCGTGGAGGGGACCACCCCGAGGGGTCAGTACTCAAAATCCTAGGCAGCCCTGATGCGACGCACCAAGACGCATTGGACAGTCAGGCAAGCGCCGGTTCCACGGGGGAAGAGTCGTAGAGGGGGAAGCGCTGGCAGAGATCACGCACGCGTTCGAGGCAACGGGCCTGCATGGCGTCGTCTTCGGGATGGAGCAGACGATCGGCGATCACATCAGCCACGATCTGGAAGGCGCCCTGATCGAAACCACGGGTGGTGAGAGCCGCCGTGCCAAGACGCAGACCACTGGTCACGAACGGCGACTCCGGGTCGAAGGGAACCGTGTTCTTGTTGGCCGTGATGTGCACATCACTCACCAAGAGGTCGGCGACCTTGCCGGTCATGCCGATGCTGCGCAGATCGAGCAGCACCACATGGTTGTCGGTGCCACCACTCACCACGGCGATCCCCCGCTCCTGCAGCCGGGACGCCAGAGCCTGGGCGTTCGCCACCACCTGCTGGGCATAGGTCTTGAAGCTGGGCTGCAACGCTTCTCCGAAGGCCACGGCTTTGGCGGCGATCACATGCTCGAGGGGGCCGCCCTGCGTGCCGGGGAACACCGCCTTGTCGAACTGGCGGGCGAAGTCGGCATCGCGGCAGAGAATCAGACCCCCGCGCGGTCCGCGCAGCGTCTTGTGGGTGGTGGTGGTCACCACATCACAGACCGGCACAGGGCTGGGATGCACACCAGCCGCCACAAGACCGGCGATGTGGGCCATGTCGGCCATCAGATAGGCACCCACCTCATCAGCGATGGCGCGGAAAGCCTGGAAATCGATGGTGCGCGGATAAGCGGAATAACCGCACACGATCAGCTTCGGCCGATGCTGCAGCGCCAGCTGGCGGATCGCCTCCATGTCGAGGCGCTGGGTGTCGCGATCAACCCCGTACTGCACCACGTTGAACCATTTGCCGCTGACATTCACCGGCGATCCATGGGTGAGGTGGCCGCCATGGCTGAGGTCGAGGCCCATGATCGTGTCACCGGGCTTGAGCAGGGCCAGGAACACGGCGAAGTTGGCCTGGGCGCCGCTGTGGGGCTGCACATTGGCCCAGGCGGCACCGAAGAGCTCTTTGGCGCGAGTGATCGCCAGCTCTTCGATCGCATCCACGTGCTCACAACCGCCGTAGTAGCGCTTGTGGGGGAGGCCCTCCGCATATTTGTTGGTGAGCACTGATCCCTGGGCTTCCATCACAGCCCTGGAGGCGAAATTCTCCGAGGCGATCAGCTCCAGATGGGTCTCCTGACGCTCCCGCTCCTTGCCGATCAGACCGGAGATGGCGGGGTCGGCATCCACCAGGGCGGCATTGATCGCAGAGGAAAGGCGCTGAGACATCGACACGAACCGGCGGCATCCCGATCGTAGGCAACAGAACCACCCCAGACCGCGGCAGCGGCGCCACACACCGCGATCCAGTGCTGCGTGGATGCCTAGCCAAAAAAAAAACTGCCCGTGGGCAGTTAAAAAACGCGCCTGGAGAGATTCGAACTCCCGACCCTCTGATCCGTAGTCAGATGCTCTAATCCGCTGAGCTACAAGCGCTTGCGCCAATCCATCTGAGCTTATTGAGGTGCCCTTCGTCAACCAGGACACAGGGATGCGGCCAAGCCTGCCCGGGGGCGAGAATTCAGAAAGCAGCCCACGGGTGTCCATGCCCATTCGCTGGTACGGCCCCGCCAACCCGGCGGATCCGACCTACCGACACTTCAGTCGTGTGGTGAATCTGACCCTGCATGGGATGGCATTTGCTGCCATCAACAGCGGTCTCTGGTTCGTGCAGGGCCTACGTCACCCCTGGCCGCATCTGGCTCTTGTCACCGAGATCTGGCTGGCGCTGCTGATTGCGCACCTTCTCGTGGTGCTGCGGCTTCGCCCCGCAGCCGACGCGGCTGCCAGTGTCTCCTCCTCCGCCCCGAACGACTGATGAGCCTCGATGCCGCCGATCTGCGCGAGCTGACCAGCAGCCTCAGCGATCGGCTGTATCTACAAATCGCCAACTGGCATCTCTATCTGGGTGACGCCGGTTTGGCGGAAGCCCTGGCGATTGAATGCAGTGCCCGCCTCGACCAGGGAGCGGCCGTTGCCGCCCGCCAGGCCCTCGAGGCGGTGCAGGTTCCCCTGGCCGGTGGAAGCACGCGGCTGCCCCTGGCACGACTGATTCCGGCTGTGCAGCTTCGTGATCTCGAGGAGATCCTCGAGGAGCACTGCCGATAAGGTTGCACGCACCTCCGGAGTTCCTGTGCTGATCATCGAGGTCACCAACGCACGCGAGGTGGTGCGGCAGCGGATCGGGCGTCTTGGCGGGCGGCTGATCGGCAAGGTGGTGGATGCGGAGGCGCAGGTGGAGAAAGCCCTGATCCAGGAGCTGGAAACCGCCTTTCGCGACTTCGGCATCGAGGCCCGGATTCTTTCGGTTCAAGGGCCTCAGGTGGTGGGCCGTCAGCAGCTCGAGCTGCCGATTCATGTGCGCGAAGAACGCAACGTGCGACTCAACGAGAGCTGAACCGACGCCGAATCCCCCGCACCAGAGCCTCCAATTCAGGAACGCCACTGCGCCGACCCACCAGCACGAACACCAGCAGCCCCACGGAGGCCGAGACGCCCACCTGCAGGATCCGACCCGGCACATCAGCAGCCCAGGCCAAGCCGAGGCTCACCGCCCAGGCCGCCACACCGGCGAGCACCGCCGCGAAGCCCAGGGCCAGGGCGTCCCGGCCCCAGGCGAACAGAGGCAGACCAGCCAGGCGCCGCTGCAGCACGAGCAACAGGGCGGTGCAGGTGATCAGGTTGATCGCCGCGGTGGCAAGCACCAGGCCTGGCGCGCCGAAGCTGAAGGGAAGCTGGGGCCCCCAGGGGCTCGGGCCGCCCACCAGCACCCAGTCGAAGAGCACATTCAGCCCGATCCCCGCCAGGGAGAGCCGAAACGGCGTCGTGCCATCCCCGAGGGCATAGAACACCCGCACCAACACATCCCGGCCCAGATAGGCCGGCATGCCGACGCCATAGGCCATCAGCAGACCGGTCACCAGCTGCACAGCCTGCTGATCAAAGGCCCCCCGTTCGTAGACGAGCGCCACGATCGGGCCACCAAGGGCGACGAAGAGGGCCCCCAGGGGCAGCATCGATGCGGTCGAGAGCATCAACCCCTGGCGAATCCGATCCACCAGAGCCGGCCGATCCTGCGGTGCCGTCAGGCGGGAAAAGGTGGGCAGCAGGGGCACCAACAGGGCATTGGAGATCAGGCCCAGAGGGGTCTGCACGAGCAGATTGGCGTAGCCCAGGCCTGCAGCAGCCCCCACCAGGGCGGAAGCGAAGAACAGATCGGTGAACACATTGATCTGCAACATCCCTGAGGAGAGGGTGGCCGGTCCCATCACACGCCACACCTCCTGAACACCCGGGTGGCGCCAATCCCAGACGAAACGCAGCCGTGCCAGACCCTGACGGGCGAGGGCCGGCAGCTGGAGGAGCCACTGCAGCAGGGCCCCCACCAGAGTGGCGAGCGCCAGCACGACCCCGCCCTGGATCGCGAAGGCCGGTGTGGCGATCGCATCACCGAGCTGCCACCACAACACACCGACCCCAAGGATCAGAGCCAGGCTCGACATCAGCGGAGAGATCGCCGGGATCCAGAACTCATCGGCGGCATTGAGGGAACCGAAACCGAGACCGATCAATCCAGCCAGCAACGCCATCGGCGCCATCACCTGGAGCTGCAGCACGGCGTTGTGGTGCAACTCAGCACTCAGGCCCGGCCCCACCAGCGTGATCAGGGGGTCGGCTGCCAGCACCAGCAGCAGCGTGACCGCCAGCAACAGGGCACTCACCATCGTGTTGAGCGTGGCGAGGATGTGGGCTCCCTCCTGCCGCGGCCGGCGACTGAGCACACTCACCATGGCGCTGTGAAACGGGCCATTGATGCCGCCGAGCAGGATCAGCAGAAATCCCGGCAACACATAGGCGTAGTTGTAGGCGTCGTAGGCGGCTCCGACGCCGAAGGCGGCGGCGATCACCAGCTGCCGCACGAGGCCACCCAGCTTGCTGAGCATGGTGCCGTAGGTCACCACGAGGGCGATGCGTTTAAGGGATCTCGCCATCGACGGCCCGGCCGGCACTGCTGAACTGGGCGGCATTCTCGACCGCTTCAGCCCGCCAACCTCACGCCAGGGGCCACCATGACCACCATCTGTGTCCCTGGTGCTGCGCTGCCATGCCCGGCCATCCGCTTCTCGCCTTCGAACCCCTGCAGGAGGGCGTGCTGCTCAAGCGCTACAAACGCTTCCTGGCCGATGTTCGCCTCGATGACGGCCGTGAGGTGACCGCCCACTGCGCCAACACCGGACCGATGACCGGCGTGCTGCACTCCGGAGGCAGGGTCCGGCTGCGCCATGCCCCCTCTCCGACCCGCAAGCTCGCCTGGACCTGGGAGCAGGCGGAGGTGCCCGGGGCCGATGGCACCCCCTGCTGGGTGGGCATCAACACCGCCCTGCCGAATCGCCTGATCCGGGCCGCGATCGAAGCCGGCTGTCTGGAGGAGCAGCTGGGGCCGATCGCCACCATCCGGGGCGAAGTGCCCTACGGCAAAGACCGCCGCAGCCGCATCGATCTGCTGCTCTCACCGGCTGCGCAGGTAAGCGACCCCAGAGCGATCTATGTGGAAGTGAAGAACACCACCTGGAGCGAGGGCCATCTTGCTTTGTTCCCAGACACGGTCACCGAACGGGGGCAGAAGCACCTGGAGGAGCTGCGTGCCCTGCTGCCGGACGCCAGGGCCGTGCTGGTGCCCTGCCTGAGCCGACCGGATGTGACCGCCTTCGCTCCGGGCGACAGCGCCGATCCCCGCTACGGCGAGCTCTTCCGGGAGGCCCTGAGCGCCGGCGTTGAGGTACTGCCCTGCGCCTTCCGCTTCGAGGCCGATCACATCCTCTGGGATGGCCTCAGGCCGGTGCTGACCCACCAATCGGCGATTCGGTAACAATCGCCACCTGGGAATGGTTCACAAGCGAGCACTTTGTCAACGGATGCCGGACCTCAGCGTCCAGCCCGTTCTGCAGCCCTGCTCTCCTTTCATGACAACTGCTCTGCACTCGCCTGCAAGGCGGGGCAAGACACGCCTCCAGGACGCCAGTCTTCTGGATGGCCCCATGCTCCTCTTGCGCAGCATTCGCGGCTTCAAGTCGAATCGTTCCCTGATGTGGCTGGCCTGCGTGCCTGTCGCCCTCTTCGGTCTCGGTCTGTTCAACCTCTCGGCCCATGCCGCCGAGATGCCCGAGCTGAATGCCGCTTTCCTGGCCAACAACCTCTGGTTGCTGGTGGCCACGATCCTGGTGATCTTCATGAACGCCGGTTTCGCCATGGTCGAAGCCGGGATGTGCCGCCAGAAAAATGCGGTGAATATTCTCGCCAAGAACCTGTTTGTGTTCGCCCTGGCGGTGACCGCCTACTGGTTCATCGGTTACTCGCTGATGTATGGCGATCCGGTGGCCGCAGGCTGGCTCTACTTCAGCGGCCTGTTCTTTGACCCCACCGTCACACCGGAACTGATCGCTGAGGGTGGTTTGGTGCCCTCGGTTGACTTCCTCTTCCAGGCGGCGTTCGCAGGCACTGCGGCCACGATCGTGTCGGGCCTTGTCGCTGAGCGCGTCAAGTTCGGTGAATTCGTGATCTTCGCCCTGGTGCTCACGGCTGTGATCTATCCGATCTCCGGGTCGTGGCAGTGGAATGGTGGCTGGCTGAGTGAGCTGGGCTTCATCGACTTCGCTGGTTCCTCGATCGTGCACTCCGTGGGTGCTTGGGCCGGTTTGGTCGGCGCCATGCTGCTCGGACCTCGCATCGGCAAATTCGTCGATGGCAAGCCTCAGGCACTCCCCGGGCACAACATGGCCATCGCCACCCTCGGCGCTCTGATCCTGTGGATCGGCTGGTATGGCTTCAACCCTGGCTCCGAGCTGGCCATGGATCAATACGTGGCCTACGTGGCTGTGACCACCACCCTGGCCGCTGCGGGCGGCGCCATTGGGGCCACTGTGGTGTCCACCATGACCTCCGGCAAGCCTGACCTGACGATGATCATCAACGGCATTCTCGCTGGCCTGGTGAGCATCACAGCCGGTTGCGGCAACATGACCCTGGTGGGGTCCTGGGTGACCGGTGCGATCGGTGGCATCATCGTCGTGTTCGCCGTTGCGGCGATCGATGCAGCTCAGATCGATGATCCGGTGGGTGCCTTTTCCGTGCACGGCGTCTGCGGCATCTGGGGCACCCTCGTGATCGGCCTCTGGGGCGTGGACGGCATGGATACCGGTGCTGCTGGCATCGGCCTCTTCAACGGTGGTGGCATTTCCCAGCTGGGCGTTCAGGCTCTGGGCTGCGCGGCCTATGCGATCTGGACGCTGATCACCTGCTGGATCGCCTGGTCGATCATCGGTGGCATCTTCGGTGGCATCCGGGTCACCGAAAAAGAAGAGATCGAAGGTCTCGACATCGGGGAGCACGGCATGGAGGCCTATCCGGATTTCGCCTCAGCCAGCAACTGACGTCTTACTTCAGCATCCGCTGACCTTCTCGACCCGGCTCCCATGGGGCCGGGTTTTGTTCTGGGCCCATAGAGTCACCCCATCGCTGACGCCGCGCCATGGATACCCACGCCTTCAAGCGCTCGCTGCATCACTCCGATCGTTACAATCGCCGTGGCTTCGGACGGGCCGAGGAGGTGGCCGGCAGCCTGGAGCAGGCCTAT
Source organism: Synechococcus sp. RS9909 (assembly GCF_014279595.1). Lineage (NCBI taxonomy): Bacteria > Bacillati > Cyanobacteriota > Cyanophyceae > Synechococcales > Synechococcaceae > Synechococcus > Synechococcus sp. RS9909. The sequence goes on along the minus strand of NZ_CP047943.1, from coordinate 398,163 downwards.
CAGAGCGGCCTGATCGGCTCGATTCGCGACAACGACTACCGGCTGACGCAAGGCCGTCTCACGGTGCGGCTGGCCGAGGCCTTTGGCTTCTGCTGGGGAGTGGAACGGGCGGTGGCGATGGCCTACGAAACCCGGCGCCACTATCCGAGTGAACGGCTGTGGATCACCAACGAGATCATCCACAACCCCTCGGTGAACGACCACCTACGCGAGATGGATGTGCGGTTCATCCCCGTGGATCAGGGGGTGAAGGACTTTTCCGACGTGGCCTCCGGCGATGTGGTGATCCTGCCGGCCTTCGGTGCCACCGTGCAGGAAATGCAACTGCTCAATGAGCGTGGCTGCCACATCGTGGACACCACCTGCCCCTGGGTCTCCAAGGTGTGGACCACGGTGGAGAAGCACAAGAAGCATGCGTTCACCTCAATCATTCACGGCAAGGTGAAGCACGAGGAAACGCTTGCCACCAGCTCCTTCGCCGGCACCTATCTGGTGGTGCTGGATCTGGAGGAAGCGCGCCTGGTGTCGGACTACATCCTCGGTCAGGGGGATCGGGAGGCCTTCATGGCCCGCTTCGCCCGGGCCTGCTCCCCCGGCTTCGATCCCGATCGCGATCTCGAGCGGCTGGGCGTGGCCAACCAGACGACCATGCTCAAAAGCGAAACTGAAGAAATCGGTCGTCTGTTCGAGCGCACCATGCTCAGCAAATACGGACCGACCCGACTGAATGAGCACTTCCTCGCCTTCAACACCATCTGCGATGCCACCCAGGAGCGGCAGGATGCCATGTTCTCCCTGGTGGATGAGCCTCTTGACCTGATGGTGGTCATCGGGGGCTACAACTCCTCCAACACCACCCACCTGCAGGAGATCGCCATCAGCCGCGGCATCCGCTCCTTCCATATCGACACGCCGGAACGGATCGATCCCGATAACAGCATCGAGCACAAACCCCTGGGAGGCGATCTGGTGCACGAGACGGATTTTCTGCCGCCCGGACCGGTCACCGTGGGCATCACCTCCGGAGCCTCCACACCAGACCGGGCCGTGGAGCAGGTGATTCAGCGTCTGATCGCCTTGAGCGAAAGCTGAAGGCCAGGCCGCTTTACATTGGTTGATCTAGCGGGGAACACCCCCGGCGAGGGACCCCCATCCGTGCTGCTCTTGACGAGAACTCCGGCCGAAACCCTGCGCCACAGCGACGATCCCCAGGTGCGCTGCTACCGCAGCCAATTCGCTGACCGCATGGAGATGCTGGCCCCGCGCCACCAGGTCGCGGCCTATCTCGATTGCCACGAAGGCTGGTTCCGTCGCTGCGCCGCGCCGATGGACGTGGACCCGATCGATGCCCAGGCCTATGCCTTGACGCTCGGCCGCTTCGGGAATTTCGGCTTCGAGGTTGAACCGATGATCGGCTTGCGCCTGTTGCCGCAGCACCAGGGCACCTATGCGATTGTGACCGTGCCCATTCCGGATGCTGACCCGGGGCTGACAACGCTCTACGACGTGAACTTCCAGGCCGAACTGAGCCTGGACGAGGATCCACATCAGGACGCCGTGGCGGAAGCCACCAACGTGAGCTGGAGCCTGGATCTCTCGGTGTGGATCCGGCTGCCGAAAGTCATCACCATGCTGCCGGAGCAGCTGGTGCAATCGAGCGGCGATCACCTGCTCAGGCAGATCGTGCGCCAGATCTCACGCAAGCTCACCTGGAAGGTGCAGGAAGATTTTCACGCCAGCCATGGCTTGATCTGCCCGCCGAGGCGACGGGCCGCTTTCTGATCGCCTCCAACCCTCAGCGGTTCGCCCAGATCTTGTTCACGATCTGCATGCCGGTCACGGCCTGCCACAGGAACAGGGTCAGCACCCCCATGTTGAGGCCCACATGGGCCTTACGCGCCAGCAGATTACCCTGCTGCATCAGCGGTGAAAGAGCGGCAGCGGCGGCGATCAGACCCGTCATCGCCAGGCCGACGATCAGGTGAGGGCTGACAAACAGCTTGCCGTTGTTGAGGTAGGTGACGGCCATCCCGCCCAGGGTGCCGAACACCATCACCACCAGCAGCACGCTCCCCCAGAGATAGTGACGCTGAGCGAATTTGCCGGGAATCAGGGCTTTGCGTTCCTCCGGCGTGCCGGTGCGAACCTTCTTCGCCTGCACACCCAGATAAAGGGCGTAGCCACCGCCGGCAAGCAGCGCCCACATCATCAGCGGATGCAGGAAATTCGCAGCGAAGGGAAGGGCAGCGAGGGTCATCAATCAACCAAACAGAAGGACGCGTGAGAGGGAGGTTAGGGGGTCAGGCCTCAATGCAAGAAATGACGGCGGCCGGTGAGCAGCATCGCCAGACCGAGTTCATCGCAGGCCTTGATTGAATCGGCATCGCGCAGGCTGCCGCCGGGGTGAATCACTGCGGTGATGCCATGGCTCGCGGCCAGGCGCACCGTGTCGTCGAAGGGGAAAAAGCCATCGCTGGCCAGCACCGCCCCCCGGGCCTGATCCCCGGCCGCCTCGAGCGCCAGGCGAGCGGAACCGACCCGGTTCATCTGGCCGGCCCCCACCCCCAGACTCTGTCCAGCCCTGGCCACCACAATCGCGTTCGAACGCACGTGGCGCACCAACTGCCAGGCGAAGCGCAGATCCGCCTGCTCCTGGGCCGTGGGCGGACGTTGCGTCGCCACGGTCCAGCTGGCGGGATCGATCGGCTGATCATCGAGGTCCTGCACCAACAACCCGCCGAGGATGCTGCGCACATGCGCATGGCCGGCAGCGTCGATGGCCGCGGGTGCCAGTTCCAGCAGGCGCAGGTTGGCTTTCGCCGCCAGGATGTGGCGCGCCTCCGCGGTGTAGCCCGGGGCCACCACGCACTCCAGGAACAAGCCGGTGAGTTCCCTGGCCGCCGCCGCCTCCACCACGCCGTTGAGGGCAACGATGCCGCCGAAAGCACTCACCCGATCCGCATCCAGAGCCCGGGTGAGCGCCGCCGCCACCGCATCGGCGACGGCCACACCGCAGGGATTGGTGTGCTTCACCACCACGGCGGCAGGTTGCTGGGCGGGGTGACGCCCGTCGCTGCCGTAACCGAACTCGCGCACGGTGGCGAGGGCCGCCTCCAGATCGAGCAGGTTGTTGGTGCTGAGCTCCTTGCCCTGCAGTTGCAGGGCACCCCCCCAACCGCCGCGGGGGCTGCTGTACCAACTGGCCTGCTGATGGGGGTTTTCGCCGTAGCGCAGGCGCTGACGCAGGGGAACGGCTTCCAGCCAGGGCAGCGCAGCAGCCTCGTCGTCATCGCCCTCCTGTGACCCAGTGGCGTTCTCGGCCCTCCGCATCCGGTCGTTCATCCAGTTGCTGATGGCGGTGTCGTAGGCGGCGGTATGGGCAAACGCCTCGAGCGCAAGCCGGCGACGCAAGCCGGCATCGATCCCACCGGGGCGGTCGAGGGCTGCGATCACCCTGTCGTATTGCTCAGGGCTGGTGAGCACCGCCACATCGGCATGGTTTTTGGCAGCCGAGCGCACCATGGTGGGCCCACCGATATCAATGGTTTCGATCGCCGTGTCCCAGGTCACGTCTGGATCGGCCACCGTTTCGCGGAAGGGATACAGGTTCACCACCACCAGATCGATCCGATCGATCTGCTGCGCCGCCAGGTCGGCGTCGTGGTTGGGATCGCCCCGCTTCGCCAGGATGCCGCCATGAATGCGGGGGTGCAGTGTTTTCACCCGGCCACCCAGAATCTCCGGTGCTCCGGTGTGATCCGCCACCCGAGTCACAGGACAACCGGCCTGCTCGAGCACCGCTGCGGTGCCTCCGCTGGAGAGCAGCCGGAAGCCATGACGGCGATGCAGGGCCTCCGCCAGGGTCACCAGCCCACGCTTGTCGGACACGCTCAACAGGGCGGTGGGTGCCATGGCAGCAGAAGGATTCCATGGGCCAACCTACGCAGCAGGGATTTCTGCAAAGAGAGAAGACTCCCATCTCCACCTGATGCCCGCAGTCATGACCGACGACCAGCTGCTGCGCTCCATTCCTGGAGCCCGACATCGATTGGTGCTCCTTCATGGTTGGGGTGCTGATGCGGAGGACCTGCTGCCGCTCGGGGAAGCACTCACGGCCGATCTGCCCAAGCCGGTGGAGCTGGTGGCACTGCGAGCTCCGGAGCTGCATCCGCAGGGCATTGGACGGCAGTGGTATGGGCTCTTCCCAGCGGATTGGAGCGCAGTACCCGCGGCATGTCAGGAGCTGAGCCAACGCCTTCAATCGCTCAGCGATCGGGATCGTCCCCTGGAGAGAACGGTGGTGCTCGGGTTTTCCCAGGGAGCTGCCATGGCTCTAGCGAGCGGTTGCGGCCTGCCACTGGCGGGATTGATCGCCTGCAGTGGCTATCCCCACCCCGGCTGGACACCACCACAAGGGCGTCCACCCATTCTTCTGGTGCACGGGACACGGGATGAGGTCGTGCCCTTCAGTGCCAGCGAAACGCTGCAGTGCCTGCTCAACGGAGACGCATCGTCTCCGAGAGCGGAACTGCAGGCGTCAGAGGAGGGTCACACGATCGCGGCGGCATCGCTTCCCGCGATCCAGGCGGCCCTCAGCCGCTGGTGGAGCTGACTGGGTCAGACGAAGGCGTATTCGTATTCCTCCATTTCCTCCCAATCGTCGGCGACAAGCTCCAGCCCCTCAAACAGGGTGTCTTCACCGATGCGGTCGACAATGCAACGCAAGGAGGGGAACAGGAAGTGGTTCTCTTCGGCGTACTGGGCGCTGAACAGCCCCTTTTCACCCCAGAAGAAATGGTCGGTGGTGTGCTCGTTGCGGCGAACCTTGAGCAGAGCCGGTGGCGTGATGCCGTTTTCGGCAATGAAGCGACGACCGGCAGTGACCGGTTTGTGCTCGCCCGTTTCGAGGTTGTAGGTGGGCACGTGGGCAAGCACACGCTGACCGGCGAGACGGCGGCGGCTGATCCGCTTGCGCTTTTTGGACATGGCAGAAAACTCCCGGACGGGAGCAGGAGAGGAGAAGGGGCGACGCAAAGCGTCCAGACGTCAGCAATCCGGGAGACAGGTCAACGTGAACAACCCACGCTGACCAAGGACTCGCAGCATCGAAAGCCTTGGCAGAGCCAAAGCACAACAGAAGACGCATCAACCTCTGCTGTAGCCTTGGAAGCGAAAAAAGCGCAACCTCAGCAGATTCGATACCGAAGTGCCGCCTCTCGGAGGGGGCGTGCTATCGGTCGATCATCTGATCTTAAGACTTTTTCCCAGATTGACAAGCCCCGTGTCGGGGCTGTCCCGCCACTTGTCTGTGTTCGACAGCACGTTTCGGTTCCATGCTTCTCTCCGAACCGTTTCTGGCTCTTGCCCAGCAGCAGCTGAGCAGTTTTGAAGGGGAAGCCGCCATGGCGCGACTGGTGCTGTATGTGGCCCAGGGCAGCCAGGGGGCGGATCCCCGCCTCGACGCTGTGCAGCAATGGCCCAGGGTCGAGGGGCAGCTCCCGCCGGTGGAGTCGGATCCAGCCCTGCGCACGCCGACCGCAGAGCGGCGCTGGTATCCGCTGCGCCAGGGCGATCTTCTGCTCGGAGCCCTGCGGGCCGAACGCCATGCCAACGACGACTGGGACCCACGCCTGGACCGGCGCCTTCAGGCCTGTGCCGCAGCCCTGGCCCAGAGCCTGAGCCTCGACCTGGAACGCCGGCGCCTGCTCGACCAGCTCGAAGCGCAACGGGAGCAGCTGCATCTGCTGGTGCATCAGCTCCGAAATCCTCTGGCGGCGCTGCGCACCTACGCCCAGCTGCTGCTCAGACGCCTCGACCCTGACAGCCGCCATCGCCCCTTGGTGCAACACCTTCTTGAGGAGCAGGCGCAGCTGGATCACTACATCAGCAGCCTCGACCGCATCGGCAAGGACACGCCAGTGATCGCCGACGGGGGCCATCAGGCCCTGCTGCTCCCCCCGGGGCTCCCCGGTCGGGCCGGGGTGAACCTGAAAGACCTGCTGCTGCCCCTGACCGAGCGGGCCGCCGCCACGGCGGCACTCCAGGGGCGGCGCTGGTTGGGCCCGGACGACTGGCCCGGCTGGAGTGCGATCCAGCGTGCACCGGAGGATCAGGTGGTGGCGGAAATCATCGCCAACCTGCTGGAGAACGCCTTCCGCTACAGCCCAGCCAACGCGCCGCTTGGACTGCTGCTGGGCGATGACTGGATCTGCGTTTGGGATGGAGGGCCCGCCATCGCCGCCGCCGAACGGGAGCGGATCTTCCAGCAGGGCGTGCGGGGACAGCGCAGTCAGGACCGACCCGGTAGCGGCATCGGGCTGGCGCTGGCCCGGCGTTTGGCTGAGGAGCGCAGCGGCAGCCTCCGGCTCTGCTGCAGCCCTCGGCAGCTGGATCCCTCTCTGCCGGAGGAGGGCAATGCCTTCGTGCTCAGGCTGCCCCAACCGGCGCCGGCATCGGCAGAAGGGCCAGCAGCATCAGCATGAGGGCCTGCGTCCACACCACACAGGCGCCATAGCTGTCACCGGTGTGACCGCCGAGGCGTCGCCCCAGCCAACACGCCACCCACCAGCTCGCCCCCAAGCCCATGGGCACACTCCAGAGAAGCAGACGAGTCTGGGGAAGGAGCAAAGCCAGCGCCAGGCCGAGCAGCACAGCCAATCCAGCTGGAAGCAGCTCCCATCCCCCCCGAGCCTGAGCCCGGTGAAAGCCGGCGGTTCCGCCGGCACGGAGATAAGGAAAGCGCAACAGGGCCCAGAGCGGTGCACACCGGCCCCAGAAGGCAGCGGCCACGAGCCAGCCGGGAAGCAGCAGTCCCGCCTGCGATGCCGGCGCCCGTTCCACCAGCGTCAACAGAGCCGCGCCCTGGAGCAGAAGCGCCAGCAGTAACGCCATCACACCACTGGCGCCCACCCGACTGTCCTCCATTGCCGCCAGGCGGCGCCCCTCCCCGGCAGCCAGACCGTCGGCGGTGTCCATCACCCCATCGTGATGGAGGCCACCGGTGATCCAGGCCTCAAACCCCAGCACCACCAACACCCGGGACGCTGGGGGCCAGCCGAGCCGCTCCAGGAGCAGCCAGAGCAGCCCGGCGAGGACACCGATCACCAAGCCGATCCAGGGCGCGAAACGGGCGATGCGGCGGAAGCCCGGCTGAAGCCAGGGCCAGGCCGGCAGCACGCTGTAGAACACCCAGGCGCCAGCCAGATCGCACAACCAGAACGGAACGGAGGCCATCGATGACGGCGCCAAGGTGGTGGCAGGGGTTCACCGTAGGGTCAGGGATGGTGGCCGCCGGCCCGTGTTCCGCTTTCAGATCAACGCCCACTGCCCGCACACCCAGGCGCGCTGCGGCTGTTTCCAGACCCCCCACGGACCGGTCTCGACGCCGCGCTTCATGCCCGTTGGCACCCTGGGAACCGTGAAGGGGGTGACCACCAGCCAGCTGGTAGAGACCGGCGCCCAGATGGTGTTATCCAACACCTACCACTTGCATCTGCAGCCTGGAGAAGCCGTTGTGGCGGAGGCCGGTGGCCTGCATCGCTTCATGGCCTGGGACGGCCCGATACTCACCGACTCCGGTGGCTTCCAGGTATTCAGCCTCGGCGACCTGAACCGGATCGATGATCACGGCGTCGACTTCCGCAATCCCCGCGACGGCAGCCGCATCCTGCTGACACCGGAGCGCTCGATGCAGATCCAGATGGCCCTGGGTGCGGATGTGGCGATGGCCTTCGATCAATGCCCCCCCTATCCCGCCACTGAACATGATGTAGAGGAGGCCTGCCGCCGCACCCACGCCTGGCTGGAACGCTGCGCCGCCGCCCACAACCGCCCCGACCAGGCCCTGTTCGGGATCGTGCAGGGAGGCTGCTATCCCCGTTTGCGGGAGGAGAGCGCTCGCGCCGTGGCCGGTTTCGACCTGCCCGGCATCGCCATCGGCGGCGTGAGTGTGGGGGAACCGGTGGAGGAGATGCATCGGATCGTGCGGCAGGTGACGCCCCTGCTGCCGGCGGACCGCCCCCGCTATCTGATGGGCATCGGCACCCTGCGGGAGATGGCGGTGGCAGTAGCCCATGGCATCGATCTCTTCGACTGCGTGTTGCCCACCCGTCTGGGGCGCCATGGCACGGCACTGGTGGGCGGCGAACGCTGGAATCTGCGCAATGCCCGCTTTCGCCACGACCACACCCCCCTCGATGCGACCTGCCCCTGCACCGCCTGCACACGCCACAGCCGCGCCTATCTGCACCACCTGATCCGCAGCGAGGAACTGCTGGGGCTCACCCTGCTCAGCCTCCACAACCTCACCCATCTGATCCGGTTCACCACCGCGATGGCACGGGCGATTCAGGACGGTTGTTTTGCAGAGGATTTCGCTCCCTGGCTGCCGGAGTCGCCCGCCCATCACACGTGGTAGCGTCCGCTCATCGCCCATGACATCGCCGGGATGGCCGCCACCACACTCGATCTGCTGGCCCAACTGCCCGAGGCCTATCAGGCCTTCGGGCCTCTGGTCGACATCCTGCCGATCATTCCACTCTTCTTCCTGTTGCTCGCCTTTGTGTGGCAAGCCTCCGTCGGTTTCCGCTGAGCTTCAGCGTCGTCGGCGTTCACCGCGGCGCAACACCTGCCAGGCAAACGCCGGCAGCGAGAGCATGCGGCGCCAGCGGCTCGGTTCCTGGATGAGTCGGTAAGCCCACTCCACCTGGAGTCGGCTCATCCATTCTGGTGCGCGTTGTTTGACACCGGCCCACACGTCAAAACTGCCGCCCACGCCCATCCAGAGCCCTGGTTGCCCGGCATGCAGACGTTGAGTCCAGGTTTCCTGCCGGGGAACACCGAGAGCCACCAGCACCAGATCGGGCTTCAGGCTCAGCAGGCGTTGCTCGAGCTGGGGCCAGGCTTCGGCGGCTTGATAGCCATGCTCCGCCAGCACCAGGCGCAGGGACGGCAACGCCTCGAGCAGGCGCTCCGTCAGCTGCTCCATCACCTCCGGTGCCGCACCGATCAGGGCCACGCTCCAGTCGTGAGCTTCGGCATACGAGAGGAGCGCGCGCGCCAGTTCGATGCCGGGGGTGCGACGCACCCGAACCCCCTGACGCCGCAGGGCCCAGACCACTCCGGCACCATCGGGGATCACCAGGTCGGCCGCCGCAATCGCGGCGCCCAGGGCCGGATTGGCCCGGGCCGTCATCGTCATCTCCGCATTGAGGGTGACGATCTGGCCGCCACCGCGGGCATGCAGGCCAATGGCGGCCGCGCGCACATCCCGGCAGGCATCCACGCCCACACCCAGCACCCGGTAGCGGTGCTGATCACACGGATCGGTACTGACGGCGTCCATCCGCGGTTGAGCTTCAGGGGAGAATTTAGATCCGGTTCACCTGGAGGTCATGGTTCTGTCGCCCCCCACCTCCCTCAGCCCCCACACTCGCTCCGACGACGAGCGCTGGGCCTTGCTGGACAGCCTGGATGCGGCGATCGACCGGGTGGTGCTGCAGCGTCAGCATCCGATCACCGGCCTGCTGCCCGCCAGCACGGCCCACACCGTGCATGGCAATTACGGCGATGCCTGGGTGCGCGACTGCGTGTATTCGATCCAGTGCGTCTGGGGCCTGGCCTTAGCCCACCGACGCCTGAACAACGGCCACACCAGCCGGTCGTGGGAGCTGGAGCAGCGTGTGCTGGCCCTGATGCGTGGGGTGCTGAACGCGATGATGCGCCAGGCCGAAAAGGTGGAGCGGTTCAAGCAGAGCCTCGATCCCCTCGATGCTCTCCACGCCAAATACGACACCGCCAGCGGCGACACCGTCGTGCCCGATGACGGCTGGGGGCATCTCCAGATGGATGCCACCTCCCTGTTCCTGCTTCAGCTCGCCCAGCTCACACGCGGCGGACTGACGGTGCTGCGCAGCCGCCATGAAGCGGACTTCATTCAGAACCTGATCTACTACGTCGCTCGGGCCTATCGGGTTCCCGACTACGGCATCTGGGAACGGGGCGACAAAGGCAACCACGGCCTGCCGGAACGGAATGCCAGCTCGATCGGCATGGCCAAGGCGGCACTGGAGGCCCTCGATGGTCTCGACCTTTTCGGTGTGCATGGCGATGGCAGCCTGCAGGTGCTGATTCCCCAGGGAGCGGTGGTGCGCCTGCGCCGGGCCCTGCAGGGGTTGCTGCCGCGCGAATCCGCCAGCAAGGAAGCCGACAGTGCCTGCCTTTCGGTGGTGGGCTACCCGGCCTGGGCGGTCGAGGATCCCCAGCTGGTGCAACGCACCTGCGAGCGGATCCGCCGCCTGCTCGGAGGCGCCTATGGCTACAAACGATTTCTGCGCGACGGCCATCAGACCGTGGTGGAGGACGTGAGCCGGCTGCATTACGAGCGCGATGAGTTGGCCACCTTCGAGGGGATCGAGTCGGAATGGCCCCTGTTCCTCGCGTATGAACTGGTCACCGCCTGCTGCGAAGAACGCTGGGAGGAGGCGTGCCACTGGCGCGAGCGCCTGAACGTTCTTGCCGTTGACCGGGATGGACAACGGCTGTATCCCGAGCTCTACCTGGTGCCGGAAGCGGCCGTGGAGCTGGAACGCCGCTCGCCCGGCAGTCAGCGCCGTCAGGCCAACGACAACATCCCCCTGCTCTGGACCCAGAGCCTGGCCTGGCTGGGCGAGATGCTGCTCAACGGCCTGCTCCTCCCGGAGGATCTGGACCCATGTGGCCGCCGCTTGCCCAAGCCCCTTGGCGCCGAAGAGGTGCTGGTGGCCCTGATTCCCGGCACATCAGCCGTGGCGGAGCGCCTGCAAGGCCTCGGGCTGCCGGTGAGCGACCCAGACCATGGCCCGATCCGGGTGCTGCCATCGGAGCACCTGAGCGAGCGGTTGCAGCAACTCGGTGCGAACCCGGCCCTCGGGCTGAGTGGCCATCCGCCGCTCCGCGCTGAAACCGCCGCCACGGCACGGTTCTATCGACAGGGAGAGGAACAGCTGGCCTTCCTGCCGGCCGTGCTGGAGGAAGACACCTACTACCTGGCGGATGACCCCGAACAGTTGGTGGACACGGTGGTGAATGAACTGCATCTGCTGCAGCGCCACTGGCGTGGTGCCGGCGCCCCCCTGTTGCTGATTCCGATCGAGCCCACGCTGCTGGAACGGGGACTCGAGAGTGTGCAGCAGCTGGCCACCCGGTTAGCCAGCGGAGAGCTGGAGGGGGTGGCCGTGCAGCTCGCCCCGCTCGAAGACCTGGCGAGCCAGGGGCAGTGGCTGCTGCTGCCCGAACCGACCCAGGCCCCCATCACCAGGCCCGCCGTCGCGGCATCGAGCGCTGCCGCCCTGCTGCAGGCCTCCACCGACCTGCAGGATCTCACCGCCGCCCAGGAACAGGAGCTGGATGAAATCTCCCTGCCGGAACTGCGCGAGCGCCTCTGGAGCAGCTCCTCACTGCGCGAGCAGGCGGAGGTGCTGGAACTGCTGCATCGCCACCTAGGGGATGCAGCGATCCTTCAGGCGCCCGGTGGCGCCCCGGTGGAGCTGCGCAGCCTGCTGGAGGAGATCTATCACCGCGGCCTGAATCAGCAAGACTGGAATGTGGTGCGCCGCTGCGCCGGTGTGCTGGGCCTGGTGCACCCGCAACTGGAGGATGCCCTGATCGATCTGCTCGCCCGCCAGAAAACCGTGGTGGTGGGCCGTAGCTACAGCAGTGATTCCCTGCTCGCCACCCCCCTCTCCAGCGCCTTGATCGCCGCCGGGATCCGCCGCACCTGCGGCCACGACACCCGGGAACAGGCCCTGCAGCAGGAGCTGCTGCTGGCCCTCGATGGCATTGCCCGACGGGAACCGCAGCGGCTCAGCGGCACGCTGACGCTGCAGCTCGGACAGCTGATGCTCATGCTCACCTCGGAGCTGGCAGCAGAAACAGGACGCAGTCAGGACGAAGCCTTTGAAGCTCTCTGCAGCGAACCACCCCACGCGATTGGCAGCCGCCTGCGGGCCGTGCTGACCGATCTGGACCAGGCCCACGCCTCCCTGCAGCGCAACGAACAATTGCATCTGCGTGGCCCGGTGCAGTGGGCCGTTCCGGCGCCCCTGGAGGAACCGCCCAGTGGTGGCGACTGGTTGCAACACCGCATCCGGCTGGGCTCGCTGCAACGGGTGCCCAAGGATTTCCATGCCGGGATCTGGTCGCTGCTGCAGCACTGCCGCGGCCTGGTGATCGGCGACAAACTCGAACGTCGCAACCGGCTCACTAGTGCCCTGCTGCTGGAGAAAACAGCCGGAGAGCGCAATTTCGCCACCCTGGTGGAGCACCTGCTCAGCCGGATCCCCGCCCCGGAATACCGGCAGCTGTGCACCGAATGCCTGCTCTCCCTGATGGCCTTCGTGGCCACCAACCCCTCCGTGCACATCGACGATGACGTCGCCCTCGATGTAGTGATCGGCCATGCCGTTCGCGTTGGCTGGTCGCTCTCCCATCCAGAGATCGAACCCAGTGCTTACGGAGCCCACAAGGCGGAAGCCTGGGATCACTTCTACCGGGCGTCCCCGGCGGATTGCCGCCGCTGGCAGATCGCTGCGCTGCGCGAGCTGATCAGATCGGCTCGCTGAGGGGAACGCCCATGCCGGGGTGGGCGACGGCCTGTTCGATCAGATCGGCCAGACGCAGGGCGCGTGAAGCCTGCTGACCGTCCACTGCCGGCGTTTCACGGCCGCGAACACACTGCAGGAAGTGCTCCAGTTCGGCGTAAAGCGGTTCGATCGAGGTGGTGCTCACCTCCTCGATGAAGCCATCGTTGCGATAGAGCAACTCACCATGATCAGCGGAATACCACTCGTGGGCGCGCCGATGAATGTGAAGGGTGTGATTGAGGAAATCGGTTTCCACCAGGCTGGCCCGGCAGTGGGCGCTGAGGCTGCGGATCTTGCGGTGACTCATCTTGCTGGCGGTGAGGCTCGCCACCACACCGTTGGCGAATCCGAGCGTGGCATTCACGTAATCCAGCGGTCCTTCAGCGCTGGCTCCACCGGCAGCAGCGAGGCGCACGACCGGCGCCCTGGCCAGCTCCAGCACAAGGTCGAGGTCGTGAATCATCAGATCCAGCACCACCGACACATCGTTGGCGCGATCGGCATGGGGACTGTGGCGCCGTGCCTCGAGCACCACCACTTCCTCATTGGCCACCACCTTGGTGAGTTCGCGGAAGGCGGGATTGAAGCGCTCGATGTGACCCACCTGAAGCAGGCGACCGTTGCGGCTGGCCGCCGCGATCAGGGTGGCGGCCTCGTCCTGGCTGGCGGCGATCGGCTTTTCGATCAGCACATGCAGGCCGGCATCCAGACAGGCCAGACCAACGGCCTGGTGGAGCAGGGTGGGCACCGCGATGCAGACCGCCTCCACCTCCGTGAGCATCGCGTTGTAATCCGCGAACCAGCGACACGCGAACTGTTCAGTGGCCAGCTGGCCCCGCTTGGCGTCGGGATCTGCAACGCCGACCAGCTCCGCGTCCTTGAGCAAGCTGAGCACCCGGGCGTGGTGCCACCCCATGTTGCCGATGCCGATCACGCCGACCTTCACCGGAACCATGGGGTCGGTCATCGGCGAAGGTGCAGGATCGCAGCAGATTATCGGTGATCCTGGACCGGTTCCGCTAAGGAAGGCGCCCGCTCCTCAGGCAGGACCATGCGCACCCGCACAATCCGCGGCCCTTCCATCTCCAGAATTTCGAACTGCACCCCCTGATGACGCAGCGCCTCGCCAGGCGCCGGAATGTGCTGGAGGCGTTCGAGCAGGAATCCGGCCAGGGTGTGGTGATCGGTGGCTTCCGGCAGCTCCAGGCCCAGCTGGCGGTTGAGTTCAAAGATCTCCAGGTCCCCTGCCACGAGCCAGACGCCGGATTGATCGGGCACGGCCTGCAGGTCGGGTACGGCGGGCTCAGGCTCCAGCTCATCACCGACGATCTCCCCGGTGAGGTCGGCGGCGGTCACCAATCCCTCTGTGCCGCCATGCTCATCCACCACCAGGAGCAGGGGATGGCCGCTACGGATCAGGGCCAGCAGTTCCGCCAGGGTGCTTGTTTCCAGCACCCGTTGTGCCGGCAGCAGATAGGGCTCGAGCGGGGAATCCTCCTGCAACACCCCGCGAGCGATCGGTTCCGCCAGACGGCGCAGGTCGAGCACCCCGCGCACATCATCCAGCGACTGGCCGATCACCGGAAAGCGGGCATGGCGGGTGCGATGCACCGCATCCATCAACTCAGCGAAACGCACACTCACCGGCAGGGTGACCATGCCGGAGCGGGGCACCATCACCTCACGCACCTGGGTGTCGCGCAGGGCGAACACCCCTTCAAGGATGTTGCGCTCATCCGGTCGCAACCCGGTGACGCCACCGCTCTCGATCAATGTTTCCAGCTCTCCGGCGGTGAGAGCAGGCACCAGGGCATCCCAGCGGGGCGTCAGTCCCACGAGTCGGAGCAACACCGAAGCGCAGGTCTCGAGCAGGGTGAGCAGAGGGCGCAACACACGCATCACCGCCTCCAGGATCGGGGCGAGCTGCAGCGCCGCCCGTTCCGGACGGTTGAGCACCCAGGCGCGGGGCAACAACCCGGCCAGGAGCGTTGACACTGCAACCAGCCCCAGGAACCAGAGCAGATCCCACCAGCGGCCGGCCGCCGCAGCCGGCGACCACCAGCTCTGGGCGATGCTGCGCGCCACCCAGCCGAGGGCCACCAGCGACAGGGTGACACCGAGCTGCGACATCAACAGCGCCCGGCGCAGACGGCCCTGCAGACGTTGCACCGAAGGAGCCCCCGCCACCCCCTCCTCGCTCAGCACCTGCACGCGACTGGGGCGCAAGCGCAACAGCGCGACCTCAACCGCTGCGAAGAAGGCCGGCAAAGCCAGCAAGACGAGCAGCAGCAGCAGGCGCATCAGGTGAGGTGAATGGGGGTCGCGAGGATCGAACTCGCCTTAGGCGAATTATGAGACTGCCTGGAGTCGAGATCTGGCAAGCGATCTCAGCGAAGCCATGCCTACCGAGTGCCTAGCACTGGTCTTAGCTGAGTCCATTTGTCAAATCTTCACCTCCGATCTCCAACCAGTCTCAGATGGCGCGAATCCACTCATGGGGCCACCAGCGCCGGCTGTCGGGGATCAAGCACCAGGGATGGTGCACACAGGAGAGTCCAGATAAGAAAAAATCGTTATAATTTGTCTCAAATGAGCCTGGCTCCCATAGAGGTTCGGATGACGATCCACTCCATGCCTGCAGCGACACTCCAGGAGCCAGCCACGACCAGCCGTAGCCATCAGAGCAGCCTCACCAAGGCGAGGAGGCGCCGCTCAAGCAATTCTGGCGATGGGAACGAATTTTCCCAAGCCGTGGCCGCACTCTCTGGTTTCGGCATGCCCGACATCATCTCTGGGCTGGCGCCAAGGATCAGCTTTCCAACGACGATTGATACGCAGTTGAGCGGGGCACTGAGTGCCTTCGGAACAACAAGCGCTCTGGATTCGGTTCTGAAGGCGCAGCACGAACAGATGAGACGCCTTCAAGAGCTGGCCTTCCCACATGCTCAGCTCTTGGAGTGCATGCCCTCTGCAGCAAGCGCCATCCAAGCGATAAAAGGTGGGCTCAAAGCCTCTGTTGCAGATGTCGTCCTACCCCAGGCCGCTCTAAAAGCCAGCGAATTGATGCACAGTTCGCTGACACGACACCTCGACACTCTCAGCAGCCTGCATCTCTCGCTGCGGATCCATGCAACACCGATCGAGGTTTCAGCCTTAGTTGATTCCGATACTGAAAAGAGCAGTGATCACGGCGTTGAGCAAGACCGAGCCAAACGTGCGCAGCTGATCCCCACACGCGCAAACAATGGCGAGCTGGAGTTCAAGCCCGAGACACTCGCTGATCCTGCACAGGTCAAGCACTTGCTCAGAATGCTCAACGACTTTCTGGCGACGGATGAGGTTTCGGAAGATGCCAAAGAAGGGATTGCAAGCGCCATTGCCTGGTACAAGCTTGGCCAGAGGGCTCACAGGCCCCAGGATGGCCAGAATCTCAATATCCTGATTCACGCCTTCTTGCGTCATCAACAAGGACTGTCGACGCAACCAGGGTTTGATCGGCTCTTGAGCAGTGGACTGCTCATCGCCAAAGCCAACCATCGTTGCGCACAGCCTGAACTCGAGCCTCGGATTTATACATCGAATGAGCTGGCAATAATAATGAACTACGACGAGGGCACCATCCGAAGAAAGGCCAAAGCTGCCTGGAGCCGTGGAGCCCTACCTCAGCCGCTAGACAAAGACTTGACGTGGTATGTCGTCGGCACCCCTAACGATTCAAGCGGTGGCCGGAAATGCGGCTGGAAATTCCAGAAGCGCTGCTTTGCCCAAGCGCACCAACAGTGACGACACAGCAGAAAGAGCATTACAAACGAAACAAACCTCCCCATTAGGGAGCAAATAGTCTCCAATAAACGTCAAAATTAGTCATCAAACAGCGATAGACTGAGGGGAAATATGCCGCTCAGACATGGCCGCAGATCCTGACTGCGGACAAGACAAACATTCGCAACCCGCAGAAGCGGAGCATGACGATCCCGTTCATGCGCTGCGCGGCGCTCCTGATGCTGAAGATCCTGAGGGTGGTCCGATCTGGACATCCACTGCATCGGAAGCCGCCTCCAGTGGAAAAACCAACGCGAATGCCCGCAAGTCGCACCCGAGATGTCGCCAGCCACCTCACCCCACTGAAGCCAAGCCCTTCGCGCCAAGGCCCAGCAAACAAGAGGTGGAAAGGCGAATTGCAGAGGCCCAGCTATGGATCGCTCAGCGACTTCCGCTCATCCAGATTCGGGAGAATGCTGCCCGAAACTGGGGGGTCACCAACACCAAAACCGTCGCGCGCTACCTCAACCTCGCCCGCGAACGGATGGTGGAGGAACTGATCTCCGACCGGCGCAGGCACCAGGCCGAGCAGATCTTTGCCCTCAATGAGTGCGCCCGTCGGGCGATGGACGCGGAGCAGTTCTCAGCAGCGGTGGGCGCCTTCCGTGTGATCGCCGAGATCGGCGGGCTACTGCGGGCGCCGATCAAACCGCCGGAGGCCAAGGGCTGATGGGTCGCATTGCTGCCACCACGTCGGCCACGGCCACGGTCCCAACCGATGGCGGGCTGCTGCTGGATCCCGCCACCGACCTCTGGGCCGACTGGGGTCTGCTCGGTGTTCCAGACCCTGACCGGGCGTCAATGACCCGCCAAGGGCTGCTGTTCCGCGACTTCATCCGCGCTGCCTTCCCGAGCTTCCAGTTCCACCGGCTCTCCGAGCTCCTGATCGATCTGCTGCAGCAGGTGGCTGATGGGCAGCTGACGCGCCTGATCGTCTGTTGTCCGCCGCGGCACGGGAAAAGTCAGCTGGTCTCACGCCTGTTCCCCGCCTACTGGGTGAGCCGCCACCCCGAACTGTTCTGCGCCATTGCCAGCTATTCGGGTGAGCTGGCCTATGCCCATAGCCGTGAGGCGCGGCACTACTACCGGATCACCGGTCATGCCCTCTCCAAGGATTCCGCGGCTGTCGGCAACTGGCTCACCCCCCAGCGGGGCGGCTGCATCGCTGCCGGCGTGAAGGGTCCGTTCACGGGCAAGGGCTACAACCTCGGGATCATCGACGACCCCTACAAGGGGCCGGAAGATGCCAAGTCGGCACTGCAGCGGGAGCGGCTAATCGACTGGCTCAAGAGCGTCTGGTTCACCCGGGCTGAGCCCGGTCTCACAGCCGATGGAGCCCTCCTCCCGGCAGCGCAGGTGGTGGTGCAGACCCGCTGGGACCACCACGACATGACTGCCTGGCTCCTGGAGCAGGAGGCAGAAGAGAACCCGGAGCACTGGACGGTGCTCAACCTGCCGGCCATCGCCGAGCCAGAGGCCATTTCTATGCAGATTCCGCAGACCTGCACGAAAGTCCCCGACTGGCGCCAACCCGGCGAACCGCTCTGCCCCGAGCGGGTGCCGCTGGAGGTGCTGCAGCGCATCCGCACCCGCCTGGGTTCCTACTGGTGGAATGCCCTCTACCAGCAGCGGCCCAGCCCGGCGGAGGGTCTGCTGTTCCGCAAGGACTGGATCCAGCCGCCACTGCCGGTCGCTCCAGGCCAGCCCCGTCGCTACGCGCCGTTGGTGCTGAGCTGCGACCTGAGCTTCAAGGAAGGCAAGGAGAACGACGCCTGCGGTTTTGCGTTGCTGGGCCTGCTCGAACCCCAGCGTCATCTTGCGGCGGATGCCAGGAGGCAAGGCTTGGTGCTGGCGGCCAATGCCGCTGCTGCTCAAGGTTCGCCAAGGGGTGTCAGCTCAACGGACACCCTTGCGGGACGCGGAGCCGAAGGAGGGGGACTTGATCCCTGGGCTGAACTCCAGATTGAGGCGCTCTGGGCCCACCGCCAGCGGCTGGATCTGCCGGGGGTGATCAAGTTCCTGCTGGCCTCGCTCGCCTCCTTGGAGCGCCAGGGCCTGCGCCCCAATGCCGTGCTGATCGAGGACGCCGCCAACGGCCCGGCCGTCTGCCAGCTGCTCAAGCGCCAGGTGCCGGGGCTGATCGCCATCCCACCCAAGGGCAGCAAGGCATCCCGGGCCCACGCCGTTGCCCCGCTGGTGGAGGCAGGCCAGGTGCGCTTTGCCCGCAAGGCCGATTCCCTCATCGAGGAGCTGCTGGCCTTTTCGCCCCGGGGCGGCGTCGACGACCAGGTGGATGCCTTCTGCCAGGGGGTGCTCTGGATCGAGGCCCAGTTCTGGCGCGGCAGGGGCTACGGCACTTCTCCAGTGCCGATGGTGTTTTCGAGGTAAATCAATGAGCCAACCAGCAGACCCAAATCAGCGACATCGGCCTTATCCACGAGTCGTCGCCTATCCACCAAAACCTCGTCGGCATCGTCCTGCAAATCCTCATGCCGCGGCTAATGAATTGGCGATGCAGCACCGCGACATTGCTGTCACCGTAGCCGGCAATATCTCCCGCCGAACCGGTCACCCCAAGGAGGACCTGGAGCAGATCGCTATGCTCGGAATCATCCAGGCCGCCCGTCGCTATTCACAAGAGCGCGGCTCTTTTCGACCCTATGCACGTACCTATGCCAACGGCGAGGTGTATCACTATCTCAGGGATAAGGGTTTCCTGATCAAGGTGCCGGCCAGCTGGAGGGAGCTGTATGCGCGGGGGCAGAAGTTGATGAGGATGGGGACTATTGCAGGGGAGGTGCCTGAGAGACTGGAGGTCAGCCGGGAGCGGTGGGGAGAGATCGTGGTGGCTTGTAGTCAGCGTGTGGTTGCGTTTGAAGTGGGGGAGGAGTGAACGCTGCCCTTGAGTGGCAGGCAGGGAGCTTGGGCTGGCGGAGCTGAGGGCTGGTGGTGGCCTGTCCACTCGAAGGGCTTGTTCGGTGACTTTCAGGAAAGGTGTCACTCCTGGGCTGCCTTTCAGGCCGCCTGCATCAACGGTAGCTGCCCTGGTTCATTGAGTTCATCTGGCGGCTGATTGATCCAGACCACCTCCGGTTGACGCCAACACCTGGTTGATCGTGACCAACGCCTTGGATTGAGCTGTCGGGCTCGCTCGTAGACGACAGCGCGATGGCGGCTGATCTCCACAGCCCGGCCATTGTGACGTTGCTGGGGCGTCACGAATTTGATCCCGCTGTGGCGGTGTTGGTGGTTGTACCAATCGACGAACGCGGCCACCCACTGACAAGCCTGCTCTTTGGAGGCAAATGGCTTGCGGGGGTAATCAGGCCGGTACTTCACTGTCCTGAACAGGGATTCTGAGTACGGGTTGTCGTTGGACACCCGTGGCCGTGAGAACGACCTGAGTACGCCCAGTTCCTCCAACCGGCTTTCCAGCGTGGCTGCACGCATGGCGTTGCCGTTGTCGGCATGGAGAACCAGAGGTTGTTTCCTGCCTTTGCTGATCCGTTCTCTCAGGCAAGCCCTACTCACCAGATCCGCTGCAATCGCTGGATCTTCCCGTTCGGCGACATCCCAGGCCACAACCTTGCGGCTCCAGACGTCGATTACCAGGTAGAGGTAAAGCCAGATCCCGCGCACGGTGGTGGGCAGGTAGGTGATGTCCCAACTCCACACCTGGTTTGCGCCTGAGGCCCTGAGCCGTGGAATGGGGCGCGGTTCCTGTGGTGGCCGTGCACGACCGCGCCTGTGCACCTGTCCGTGGGCGTGGAGCACCCGGTAAAAGCTGCTCTCCGAGCCGATGTACAGCCCCTGATCTGCCAGTGCTGGCACGATCTGACCTGGTGGCAATGCGGCGTACTGGGGCTGGTTGCAGGTGAGCAGGATGCGCTGGCGCTCCTCTTCACTCAGTCTGTGGGAGACCAGGCGTGGGCTGCCTTTACGACGATCGTGACCACCGTCATCACCCGTCAAGGCCTTGCGCCAACGCTTGAGGGTGCGCAGAGAGATCCCGATCTCGCTGCAGGCACGCACCAAACCCGCGCCAGCGGCATGTGCCTCGCTGATCAGCTCGATGGCCTTCTTCCTGTGAGCGGCGCTGGTCAGCCTTCCGCGTCCTCCGAACAGAAGGCTTCCCACTTTTTTCGCAGCACCAGCAGGGCCGCCATCTCCGCCATGGCCTTCTCTTTGCGCTGCAGCTCCTTCTTGAGGGCTTTGATCTCCCGTTGGTCCTGGGCGCGGAGCTTTTCCAGCTCCTTCTGCTCTTTCAAGGTCAGCACTGGCTTTTCATTGGCATCCTGGGCCGCCTGCCGCCAACGCTCCACCTGCTCAGGAAACAGGCCTCGCTCTCGGCAGTAGGCACTGAGTTCGGTGGCGTTCAAGCCAGCCGTCTCCATCACCACCGTGAACTTATCGGCAGCGCTCCAGCCCTCTGGTTCCTTCTCGGATGCCGGCACCACCTCTCCCTGCAACCGCCATGCCTTCCTCCAGTTGTAAAGGGTCACCACGTGAATGCCCAGCTCCTCGGAGATCTGGGCCACGCTTTGCCGCTGCGGTGGGCTCATTCGCCTCCTCACGTCAGCCTTTACAGCCTCGCTGTAACGACGCATTGGTCATGTCCTCAAGCCCCCGGGTGTACTGATCACAGGGGTGACAACTTTCCTGAAACCGGGGGGTTCGCTGGAAATAAAGTTCAGCAGATCGATCTCGGCAAAGACTCTTCCTCAGTGGGCGGATAAAATTCATTGCTCTCCCACCCTGAGGCAAAGTAAATTGCAAATTATAGCTTAATGCAGCAAAGTCTGATTGAAGTTCATATGACATGATTCCTCTTGTCTTGGGCGATAAGTTATTCTTCTTCGGTGGCAGATGGCAGTGGATTGAACTTCTCGAAGGCTAGGCTATCAAATAAGTGCGCAGATACTATTTCAGATATAGGCACGAGGATGCGGAAGTCTTCAACCCCAAGCACCAGGCGCTCGGCCTCTTCTTCAATCATCTGTTTATACACGGATGTATATTGAGTTGTAAGCTCAAGTTCATGAGTATCTTTGTTTCTATAGCCACTGACGGTGGGCAAGATAAAAATATACTTGCGATCATACTCTGGATTGAATGGCCATAGCACAAATCCAATATAGACTTTTCCGTTTTTAAGAGTTACCATAAGCTGCTTGGTATTCTCAAGAGCTTGATCCAGAATTATCTCAAGGTAGTCATTCCATTTTTTAATTGCTTTCTTTTGTTCATGCCTTCTTGAAGAGAACTTATTGACAATTGGCCAACTGCACAATCCAATAAGAAATGCTCCAAATGCGACTCCAGAGTGTCTGAATGGAACAAGCCACTTCCACCATTCATAAAAAGCGGGAAAAGTCGAAATCAGAAACTTAGACGTTATATGTGAGATGATTAAGAATATCAGCCCCCAAACTGCTGACTCGATTAAAAGACGTTGCCCAGAGTGTCTCTTTGAATCAAAGAGTGTCTTGTTGCATTTAGAGATAAATATATACCCGCCAAGCAGTGGCAACAGAAGTAAATTGAAAGGCATTAGCCAGCCTGTGGCTTTTTGTTATCTTTAGTGGCGCTTCTCCTAATATGCCTGGATACAACTATTCTCGAAATTCTGTCAATTTCTTCTCTGCCAACTCTGCTTCTCAGGATGTCAGCGGCATTGACGTAAGCTACTCCTGAGGGTGATAGCCTAATTTGTGGCTTTTCAAACTGGGCTTCAGCCATAACAATACATGTATCTAATTACATTTTAGCATGTTTCAGTTTTTATGTCAATTATTAATGTTGGCGCTTTTTACGTGATTATTAACCAGGCACTGATGCGCGAGCCTTGTGACATGAAAAAGCACACGCTTATTATGAAAATTGTTACAACTATAAACCTAACAAAAATGTTGGCACGGCTGCCGTTCCCGGACCATTGGCGTGGAAGCGAACTAGTCATTGGACGGTTCCGAGAACCACGCGGGCCCCAGGCTCCCCTTCTGCAAACCACACCTCACTTGAAGCTGTGATCCAGGGGGCGCCAGGCTGGGCAAGGCTTTTCCTGCGGACGACCCTACTTATAGTGCTTGTTCACGGGTCCGAGAACCACCGGTTCTCAATGCTACACAAAGTCCGCAGGGCTGTTGACCCCAAGTGGCCCGCGGTTGAGCACGTGGGTGTAGATCATCGTTGTGCACACGTCCTGGTGGCCGAGCAGCTCCTGGATCGTGCGAATGTCCTGGCCGCGCTCCAGCAGATGGGTGGCAAAGGAATGGCGGAAGGTATGGCAGCTGGCCGCCTTGGTCACCGCCGCTTCCGCCACAGCCTGCTTCACCGCCTTCTGCACCAGGGCAGGATCGATGTGGTGCCGCCCCTGCTGACCGCTCACGGAATCGCGCCAGCGCCTCTGCTGAGGGAACACCCACTGCCATCCCCACTCACGATCGGCATGGGGATACTTCCTCGCCAATGCATAGGGCATCAGGACCTTCCCCCAGCCTGCATTCAGGTCGGCCCGGTGCAGCTGCCGCACCACCAGCAGGTGCTGCCTCAGCTCAGGAACCAGGCTCTGGGGCAGCAAGGTCATGCGGTCCTTGCCGCCCTTGCCATCGCGGACCGTGAGCTCCCGCCGTTCGAAATCCAGATCCTTCACCCGCAGCCGCAGGGCCTCCATCAACCGCAGACCACTGCCGTAGAGCAACCCCACCACCAGTGCCGGCACTCCCTCCAGATGCAGCCGCACCGCCCTCACCTCCGCCTCGCTCAGCACCACCGGCAGCCGCCTCCTGGTGCGCGCCCGCACCACTCCCTCCAGCTCCAGGTCCCGCTCCAGCAGTTCCCGGTACAGAAACAGCAGCGCCGAAAGCGCCTGGTTCTGCGTCGAGGCGCTCACCTTCCCCTCCACTGCCAGGTGCGTGAGAAAAGCATTCACCTCCGCGCTGCCCATCTCCCGCGGATGGCGCATGCCATGAAACCGCAGAAACCGCCGCAGCCACTGCTCATACGTGGCCACCGTGCGACGCGCGTAGTGGCGGGCCTGCAGCTCCTCCCGGTAGCGCTGGATCAGGCCCGGTGGCCGCGATTGCTCTGTCATCAGCTCTGCTGCGTCTCCAACAGATCAGTTCCACCAGCCGACACAACCGCGTCCAGTTGAGGCTTCACTGCTGAGCGCGGAGCAGGGCAGCAGCAGCCCCAGTCGGCAATAGCTCGTAGCCGCTCGATGCCGCGTGAGCAGTCTCGCCAGCCAGCAGACGCCCTGGCAGCAACACCCCAGCCTGCTGGCCCTGGCGGGGTCGCTGCAGGTCACCGCCGACTGCTGGGCTTTGCTCGCCGCCCCTGACGGCTCCAGCCGCAAGGAGCATTACCTGCCCAAGGGTGAACGGGAGCCTGAGACCGCCTACCGCAAGCGCCTCGATGCGGCTCGCCCGTCGGGCTTCTTCCGCGACGCGCTGCGCACCTACGCCGGCATGCTCAGCCGGGGGAGCTGGATCAGCCTCCCCGCAAGCCTGAGCTCGGTGCTCACTGACGTGGACGGCCGGGGCACGGACCTCGGCGTGTTTCTGGCCGCTGCCGACCTGCTGGTGTTGCGCGATGGCGCTGCCCTGGTCCTTGTGCTGCCCCCTGAGCACAGCTGGCCCAGCGAGGGCGACCGGCAGGAGGCCCTGCGCCGAGGGGATCGCCTATCCCTCCCTCGACTGCAGCTGGTGCCGCGGTCCAACTGCCTGAACTGGGAGCTGCCGGTTTCGTATGGCCCGCCGGGCCGGATCATCTGGCGGGAGCCGGTGAACAGGCCGATCAGCACCGAGGCTCCAGGCAGCGAGGTTGCTGTCACCGACCAGATCAACGCCCTGCTGGGCGATGCCGATGGCCCCGACCGTTGGCACTACCGCAGCCTGCAGTTGCTCACCGCTGGCGAAAGCATTACCGGCTTGCAGCTGGCCCATCACCCGGTCTGCGCTGACCCCCAGGCCAGCAGCGGTTGGCGCTGCGATGAGCCGGTGGTGACGACCTACGAGGGCATCCACAGCCTGCCGGCCTGCTGGTACACCTCCGATGGCTCCGGGTTTGGCGAGGGCGACCTGCCGCACCTGGGCCTGGCGCACCAGTACCTCAACCACTTCCGCTGCAAGAGCGAATACGAGGAACTGCTGAGCCGCACGGCTCTCCCTGTCGGCGTGCGCAAGGGAATGGTCGACGCCATGGGCAACAGCCAGGCCGGCCCCGTGGTGCTGGGCCCCAACACCTGCATGGACCTGCCGGCCGATGCGTCCTTTGAGTTCGTGGAGATCCGGGCACGGTCGCTTGCGGAGCACCGGGCCTGGCTGCAGATCCTCGATGACACCATGCGCCGCGATGCGCTGATCCCATCCCAGAACCGCGGGGCGGCCCGCACCGAGATGGAGATCAGCCTCACGGCCTCTCAGAGCTATGCGCTGCTGCAGGCGATGGCGATTCAGAAGGCATCGCTGTTCTCGACCCTGCTGCAGCACTGGTGTGCGCTGACCGGTGAACCCCTCGATCCGGGTGCTGGCTTGCAGGTGACGGTGAGCCCGCTCACCCCACCGATCCAGCCCCAGCCCCAGGTCAAGGAATGGATCGAGCTGTTCGACAAGGGGGTGATCAGCCGGGAGGAGTTGCGACACCAGTTGGCGCTGGCGACGGCCAATGCGATCAGCAGCCCGACGCTGGATGACAGCCCGGCGACCAAGGCTGGGGAGGGAAGCGCAGCAGCGGCAGCGTTATCGCCACTGCTGCCTCCAAGGCAAGAGGAGACAGACGCCGCAGCTGCAGCCGCATGAGCCAGACCCCCACCGACTCGCCCTACCGCTGGCGCGCTGCTGACCTGGAGGGCATCCGCATTGCCCTCCAGGTCCCGGCGCACATGGCGGCGATCCGCGCCATCAATGACGCGATGGTCGATCTCGAGCAGCTCTACCCCGACGCGATCCCCACCGCTCGCCGCGAGTTGGATGCGATCAGCGCCATCGACACCGAGCTGGCGGGGCTTGGCCCCGAGCAGCTGCAGGCACCGATCGAGACCCGCCGCAAGGCCGCCAGCCCCGATGCTCTGCCGGAGGACGGGACGCTGCCGATCAAGAAGGCGGACGTGATCGAGTTCGACACCGAGCTGCTGCGCGAGGAAACGGTCACTCGCTACGGCAGTGGCCTCTCGATCGAGCAGGCGCTGCGGCGTCAGCGCTCCAGCCATGCCCAGGCGTTGCTGCTGATGCTGCCCACCTTGGCGGGCTGGAGCCGCGACCCGCAGCTGGGCGGCCAGGGCAGTGGGTTCACCGCCGCGCTGGAGCGGGGCTGAACCATGACGCTCACCCCTGCCCCGGGGACACCGTCTGGGGCGTTGCCTCCTTCAGTGCTGCAGCCCTACGCCAACGCCCGCCTGCTGCTGTTCATCCACCAACTGCCTGGCCGTTTTGATTCACCACGCCTCGGACGAATGGTCTGCGAGGCCTTTCTCAAGCGTGGCCGCATAGTGAGCGTGAGCAGCGGCAATCTGGGCATCGATAGCGGTGACTTCACATACACGGGCTATCTCTGCCGCTCCGCCCTGCTGGATCCATCACCCAGCGATCCCTGGGACTGGCTGAACGCTGAGATGACATGGAGTCAGGTGGGCTACCGGCCGCCCCTGGCCGATGGCCGTTTCTGCGAGGCGCCGGCCGCTGGTGCCATCTGGCTCGGGTCGCTGGCGCAGCTTCAATCCCCTGGTCTGCTGCCACCAATCAGCCGAGGCCAACTGGCCGGCCTCACCGTCACCGAGTTCGCCGGACCCTTTGGCGCCGGTGGCATTGGTTCGCTGGCCCAACCACTGCTCGGTGAGCGGCTGGAGCTGGTGCTCAAACCCAACCGCATCGCCGTGGTGCAGGACGATGACACGCTGCTGTCGCTCGCCGAGCGCTACGGCACCACCGTCGACACCCTGCGCGCGCTCAACAACGACATCAGCGCTATCACCGAGATCAGCACCGCCGAGGGCGACACGCTCAACGGCCTGGCCCAGCTGCACGGCACCAGCGTGAGCTGGCTGCGAGACCAACCGGAGAATGCCTGGCTGCTCAGGCCTGAGGGCCACACAGTCACCGAGGGCGAAACGCTCACCTTCATTGCCCAGCTGTACGGCACCACCCGCACCACCCTGCGCAAGCTCAACCCTGCCTACAGCGACTTCCGCGAGTGGCCCGGTGATGCACCGCTACCGCTGGGGGAGGTGTTGAACCTGTTCGCGATCAGGCCCTCCACAGCTTTGCCGGTTGGAGAAGCCCTGGTGGTGCCGCTGTATCGGCCTTCCACACCCCTACCGGCCGGCAGCTGGTTGTTCCTGCCCAGGCGACGAGCGGCGGCCAGTGCTGCTCCGGCGCTCGATCTGTAAGCCAGCGGCGGCATGGCAACAGCTGGTGAGCACAGCCCGGATGGGGTGCTCACTCCACGACAGCCGCGATGGGTCATGGCCACTTCCCCTGTTTCCTCCACGTCCACCACTGCGCCTGCCGCCCCCAGCGGCCCAAGCGCTAATGACCTCTATGCCGCTACGTCAATCCCTGGCGAGACCACAGCGGTAGAGGCCTCGGCCAACACCGATGAAGCCGACAAAGCGCCGGCTACGGCAGCCGAAACAACGTCAGCTCCTGCAGCCGAGAGCCGCAGTTCAGATCCACTGCGGGATGAGCGTCGCAAGACCAACCAGCTCGAAAAAGAAATCCGCACCCTGCGGCAGCAGCTGAACCGCTTCTCGGAAATCAACCCCGAGGAATACGCCCGGCTGCAGGAGGCCGAACGCCAGAAGCAGGTGCTGGAACAGCAGATGGAACTGCGCGAACGCCAGATGGAAGAGGCCTCCGCCCAGAAGGTGGCTGCTGTTGCAGCCGAGCGCGATGAGGCCAAGCAGCAGATCCTGCAGCTGCGCAAAGACAGCCTGCTCGAGCGGGCTTTCTCAGAAGCCGAGGGCCGCACTGGTGGTGATGCACGCGGCACGTTCTTTGACATCTTCAAGGGTCAGCTGGGGGCGTGCTTCCGGCTCAGCAGCGGCAGCGATGGCAAGGACGTGCTCGAACCGCTGGACAGCCAGGGCAAGCCGCTGCTCGGCGATGACGGCCGGCCGATGACCACCAGCGAATTTCTCGATCAGATGCGTGTGCATCCCGTCTACGGCTTCCTGTTCCAACAGCGAGGTCCGGCCGGCATGCAGGCCGCTGCTGGGCTGACGGTGTCTGGGATCGGCAGCAACGGTGAACCGATCAACCCGCAGGCGATGAGTGCTTCTGAGCTCTACCGGGCGTCCTTTGCAGTCAACGGCCGCAGTGCTCGCCGCTGACTCCACCTGCTCACACACCTGATGCTGATGGCACGACGACCGCGCCGCTTTTACGCCGGACTCTCCTTCCGACCCCCTGCCGCTGTGGCTGCTGCAGCCGATCGCGCCCTGGAGCGCCGGGCCCAGCAGCCGCCTTCCAAGCGCGGCATGACGCCGGTGGGGCTGGCCCGGGCGCGGCAACTGCGCAACAGACAGGAGCTCTCACCCACCACCATCGATCGAATGGTGCGCTTCTTCTCGCGGCACGAGGTGGACAAGCAGGGCTCAACCTGGCACCAGTACGGCAAAGGACGGCAGGCCTGGGATGGCTGGGGCGGTGACCCCGGCCGCCGCTGGGCCACAGCACTCGCACGCCGGATGAATGCAGCCGAGCGAGCAGCCCAACGAACCACGAATCGCGACCGCCGGCAGCGGCAGCGATGATCAAGATCCACGGCCAGGACGACTCCCTAAGGTCATGGCTCGATCTGGCGAGCGATCGTCATGTCTTCTGGTTTGCGCACAGCGATTGCTCTGCTGGCCGCAGTTGCCCCAGTGATCAGCGCAGCAACAGTGGCCGCTCCAGCCAGCACGTCGGCCCCATCCGGTTTGCGTTGCAGCGGCGATGGGTTGGTGTCGTTGCTGGCGCTGCAGCCCAGGCCATTGCTGGAGCTGCGCTACGCCAGTCCCTACAACTTTCTGGGCGCCACCCTTTACCCACGGCTTGATCCCCAGCTGCGCTGCCCAGTCGCTCTCGCCCTGCAACGGGTGCAACGCGATCTAGCGCGCGAGGGTCTGGGCCTCAAGGTCTGGGATGCCTATCGCCCGCTGGCGGTGCAGCAGCGCATGTGGGATGCCATCCGCGACCCGCGCTACGTCTCCGACCCTGCAATGAATGCTGGCCGCCATACCCGCGGGACAGCGGTGGATGTGACCTTGGTGGACCGACGCGGCAAGGAGCTGCCGATGCCCACGGATTTCGATGACTTCTCCGCAGCCGCACATGTGGATGCCCCTGGCATCAGCAACGATCGAGCCAGCAATGCCCGCCGACTGCGCAAGGCCATGGAGCGCCATGGCTTCCGCGCCTTCCCCACCGAGTGGTGGCACTTCGATTGGAAGGACTGGCAAGACCTGCCGGTGGTGCGTGCCAATCAATCAAGCCCGATCCCCGACCATTCACAGACGGGAACGAATCAAGACTCAAATAAAGGGGGTATTCCCCCAAAAACGTAGAAGCTGGGCAGGGTGCCTCGAAAATTTCTCAGCTTCTGGAAAATCCCCTTTTTCAAGCCCTGCTGTCCTGATCGGCAATCAGCAATAAGCCGCCGATGATCGCCAGGTTCTTGAACAGCTGAATCCGCTCACCGGCATCGGCTACATCAGCGTGGAACAGCAGGGTGGTGGGCACCAGGAACACCAGCAGCAGCACGGCTCCGAGACGGGACTTCCAGCCGCTGATCACCAGGGCTGAGCCCACCGCCATCAAGGCCATCGCCGCCACCAGCAGCACGGGCGCCAACGGCAGTCCCTTAGCCGCAATTGCAGCTGCTGGACCTGCAAAGCCCGTCAGCTTGCCGATCACGGCATGCACAAACACCAGGCACAGGAGCACCCTGGCGATGCGGTTCAGCAGCGACAGGCGTGCGGTCTGCACCGTCATCAACACAACGTGGCCACTGGCGCCAGTCTGGCCATGCCCAGAGCAGAGCAGCACAAAGCCCGGTGGAGCCAGGAGCTCCACCGGGGCGGGCCCGTGGCCCCAGGCTCAGAGCACTGAGACGGTGCCGATGCGCTTGGCCTGCAGCTTGCGGGCCAGCTTGTGGGCCAGCTCAGCCGGCAGGAAGCGGGGCTTTTTCACCGGCTTGCCCTGGCGGCCATAGAAGACCGTGATGCGCTCGGCATCAGGAGCCTTGATCCCGCCGGGATAGACGTGCACCATCAGCTGGCGGATTTCAACAGCGGCCGGAGAGCAGAGAAAGGAGGAGGCCATCACAGAGGAGGCGAGGGACAACCGCGATCAGCCCCGGCTGTAGCGCCCTGGCAAGGACGCCTCGCAGAGGCGCCCGGCCTGATCCTTGCCAGGGCGAGACGGCTGGGGCAGCGGTGCATCCGTTCTTTCCCGCGCCGACTTGGATGGCCACCGATGTCCTGCACAGGCCCGCTGTGATCTGCCAGCTGGCGGCTTGCACCCGGACAATCAGGCGCAAGGCAGCGCATCACAGCCCCCGTGCATGGCGGCGGCCAGATGGATCGCATCGGCTGTCTGCTCGCATGGCAATAGCTGGTGACGTCAACTGGGGCCGGGCCCCGGGAGTGCAGCACCGATGGGCCTCACCCTGATCGAGGCAGCCAAGTACGAGACCCGCTTGGAGCACCTGGCGGTGATCAAGACCTTCGCTGAGGGCGAACTGCTCAGCTGGCTGCCGTTCATGAACATCGCCGGCGGCGGCCTCTTCTATTCCGTCGAGAAAGAGCTCCCCTCGGTGGGCTTTCGGGCGGTGAACGAGGGCTACAAGCAGAGCTACGGCGTTGTCGATCCCCAGTCAGAAGCCGTGCACCTCTTCGGGGGTGATGTCGACGTGGACCGCTCGATCGTTGACCTGCAGGGCCCGGAAGCCCGTGCTGCTCAGACCGAGATGAAGGTGCGCTCGATGCGGCTGACGCTGGAAGCGGCACTGATCAACGGTGATGCCACCGCCAGCCAGGGCCGTGGCTTTGACGGCCTCGCCAAACGCCTTGCCCCTGGCACTGAGATGGCGCTCAACAACGGTGGCGGCGCCCTCGATTTCGACAAGCTCGATGAGCTGATCGACTCGGTGAACTCCTACGGCGGCAGGAAGTATCTGGTGATGAGCAAGGCGATGCGCCGCCAGCTCAATGCCCTCGCTCGCCAGACCGTTGGCCAGGGCGTCTACAACGTCTCGACCAACAACCTGGGGGTGATGGTGCATCACTACCAGGAGTGCCAGATCCTCACCGTCGATCGCGACGCCCAGGGTTTGGAAGTGCTCGGCTACGGGGAAGCGGGTGGCACCAGCTCGATCTACTGCTGCACCTTTGGCGATCAGGCGGTGACCGGTCTGCAGGGCCCCTTCCAAGGCCGCTACGGCATCTCCGTCCGTGACCTCGGTGAGGTGCCCGATGCACCGGTGTTCCGCACTCGCATCGATTGGTACGTCGGCTTTGGCGTCATGCACCCCCGTGCTGCAGGCCGGCTGCACTCGATTGCTCCGATCTCCTGATCGCCATTCCGTACCCATTCCTTGGAGACCGACCGATGACTCGCCTCAAAGCCAATCCCCTCATTGATGCCGCCACCCTGCTGGTGGGCTGGACCAACCGCTCCGCCACCCGCGACACCGAGAAGGTGTTCAGCAGCGGGGAGGTGGTCAAGCTCAACACCAAGCTTGATGCCGCCGCACGCTTCTCCCTGCTCGTCTCCCACCCTGGCCACAGCGATGCGGTGACGGTGGTGCTGCATCTCGCACCGCAGCTGCGGGACGGCACGATGGGCACCTTTGTCCCCGTCGCCACTGTCGCCGTCCCAGCAGAAGGCGGCCGGGTGGAGGCCTACATCTCCGGTCACGACATCCTGCTGGACACCGCCGATGTCGATAACGCCGATCTGCCGGCGCTCTGCTTTGCCAAGGCGGTCGTCACCCCCTCCACTCCCGAGGGGATGGTTGTCGGTCTCACCGCCACCCTGCCAGCCTGACCATGACAGGAGCGCAGATGACGGGAATGGCCGCCCAGGGACCGCTGCCGGCCGGGATGCTGCGCATCCGCCAGGGCAGCGAGGAGCGCTACATCTGGCCCGTGCACCTGCCCGGCTGGTTGGCGCTCGGCTGGCGTGTGGCCGGGGCAGAGCCGCCGGCACCGATCGCCGCAGCTGCTGCTGCACTCCCTGAGCCGGATGATGCAAAACCTGCATCAAGCCGCAGCAGGCGCGGCAAGCGCCGCAGGAACGAGCAGGAGCGGAAGCAGGAGCAGGACCAGGAGCAGCCTCCTGCAGCCACAGAGTCCACGCCAGAACCCTCTGCGATCAGCACCGATGACCTGGCAGTGGCAGCGGCGCCCACCACCGAGCCAGGTGACGACCCCAGCGCAGTGGAGGAGGTTGCGCTCACCGCGCTGCCGGAGGACCTGCTCGACGACCCGCTGCTCTGATCCACCCGCCTCTTGGCCATGGCCTATCCCCTGCCCCAGCAACCACGGACCGTGGGCGGTCAGCGCGTAAGGCTGCTTCCCCCGCTCGGCTGTCCAGGCGTGGAGCAATGGGTGCTGCCGATGGAGTTCGCTCGCTGGGCCGAGCTCGGTTATCGCAGAGGCCCAATCCCAGCTGATGACCTTGAGCTGTTCTGGCTGCCGGCTGATAGCCGCTGGAGCGAACCGATCGGCTCGGCCGCCATCGAGCTGGTGATCAACCCACGCCAGAGCATCCCATCACCGATCTCGGTGAGCTGGGGTGATGGCAGCAGCAACATCGTGCCCTGGCCTGCCGTTTCCAGGCAGGCGCCCCGCCTGCGGCATGTCTATGCCCAGCGCTCCGATGTGACGGTGCAGGTGCAGCTGGGGATGCTGATCGCCACGCTGAGTGTCGCCCTGGTGGGCTGCCCGGTGCCGCCGCAGCAGCTGCTGAACAACCGCGATGGTGGTGGTGGCACTGGCGGTGTGATCCAGCCGCTGATCCCCAGTGCTGGCATCAGCGGTGAGCCCTACGACGGCCGCCATGCCGTCGTCTGGAAGCTCAGGCTGCATCCGAATGGGGGACTGGGCTTCATGCCAGACCCCACCAGCGGTGAGCCGGCCTTGGCGGTGGTGCAGGAATCGGGCGTCGGCAGCCGCGCCACCCGCTGGTATTCGGGCGATGGCCCGCCGCCATCAACCCTGCAGCCACCACCGGCGGTGGGTGACTTCTACCTGGATCGGTTGAGCGGCCAGGTCTATGAGCTCTCGCCTTGATGGCAAAAGCAGAGAAAGGCCCCTGTTGAACGATGCCCCTCTCCTGGCGACAACTGGCCTCTCTGATCGGACCTCCTGGACCGATGCCGCCCCAGCTGGTCTGGCTGGCCAATCCCCAGGCCAATGACCGGCGCATCCTGCTGCACGCCCCCCAGACCCTGACCATCGGCCGCGTCGATGCCGTGCTCACTGGCGGCACCAGTCCGAGCATCAGTTTTTCGTTGCGCCATGGCGCCGATGTCTCCGCTGCGGGCACGGCAGTCACAACCGATCCGATCACCACCGCCAGCACCACCAGCGGCAGCGTGATCACCAGCTTCCAAGTCCCGGCTATCCCTGAGGGCCAGTGGTTGTGGCTCGAGGTCACGGCCTCATCCGGCTCGCCTCAGGCCTTGACGGTGTCTGTGCAGTTCAGCTGAGGCTGCGGCCCAGCAACAGATCCCGCGCCCCATTCACCAGCTGCATCGTGTCGTGCTCGCCGCCACGGTCGGGATGGTGCTCAGCAGGGCGGCAGGTCGCTCAAGGGTGGACTGGGGCATCAAGCGCTCTCTCTGCTCCACAGCATGACGGAGCGGCTTCTCAGCCCCGACGAGTACCCCCATCAATGGGAAGGGCGCCCCGTAGGGAGCGCCCTTGGACCTGTTGCGAGGCTTTCGGCTGACACCGCCCCGGTCTTGGTCTCTACATCCTTCATAGATCTGCTGAATGGAGCGAAACCGCTGCCTCAACAGTCCTTCACGGGGTGTGGCCAACCAGGCTCGACAGCCCCTGCACAACCGCATGGCAATAGCTGGTGACGCGACGGGCAAACCGCCCACTGGCTGCTATGGGGTCCTGGAGTTCCACCGGTTCCATTCGCGGTCCTGAGGGACCTGCCGGCCCGCAGGGTTCACCTGGGGTTCAAGGCTCTCAAGGCCCTGCTGGTCCGCAGGGACAGCAAGGACCTGCCGGCCTGCAAGGGCCAGAAGGTCCGGCGGGACCCTCCGGTCCCACGGGCCCGACCGGTGCCCAGGGCATCCAGGGCCCGGCCGGTATCGGCATCAACTTCAAGGGTTCGGTGGCGACGGTCAATGACCTGCCGGCCAACCCGGATCAGGGCGATGCCTACATCGTGCAGAGCGATGACTCGCTGCGGGTCTGGGACAGCGCGAGCAGCAGCTGGGTGGATGGCGGCTCGATCCAGGGGCCCCAGGGTCCGGCTGGCCCAGCGGGTGCTCAGGGTGCTGCCGGTCCCCAGGGACCTGCTGGCCCGCAGGGACCGCAAGGCATTCAGGGTCCTGCTGGCGCCGATGGCCTGATCGGTCCACGCGGCACGGGCTGGTTCACCGGCAGCGGTGCTCCGCCCTCCTCCATCCCAGGCGCGATGGATGGCGACCTCTACCTCGATCTGCTCACCGGCACCGTCTATCAGCTCGGTCCCATCCGGGTGGCGGACCTGCCAGCGATCGGTGCTGTCTTTGAGGGTGGCTACTACGCCGGTCTGATCAGCCACACCGCCAATGGCGTCGCCACCCATGCGCTGATCATTTCGCCCAAGGCCTCGGGCTCGGCCCTCAACCTGGCCTGGAAGACGGCCAACACCTCCAGCGCTGGCACCACCAGCGTCTTCGATGGGTGGGCGAACAGCGAGGCGATGAACAACACCAGCCATCCGGCGGCGCAGTTCTGCCGTGGCTTGAGCATCGCCGGCTACGACGACTGGTATCTCCCCGCCACCCAGGAGTGGGACATCCTCTGGCGGGCCTTCAAGCCGGAGACGACCGCGAACGGCACCTACTCCGGGACGGGCTTTGGGGCCAACCCCTATGCCGTTCCCCAGGGCGATGATTACACCGACAGCAACCCGGCCCGTACACCCTTGACCGCCTTCCTGGCTGGTGGTGCTGAATCGCTCTATCACTTCGATGAGAACGTTGGTGATGAGGCGTTTTTCCACTGGACCTCGACGCAGGCCACCAGCAGTGCCGCCTACCAACGGACGACCTACACGGGCGATCAGTTCTCGGGCAGCAAGACCAGCACCTTCACCAACCAGGTGCGGGCGATCCGTCGCATCGAGGTGGTGCCCTGATGCGGCGTCGACGGAGCTGCTGAGCTGATGGGGATCGGCTGATGGCCAACTGGCTGCCGCGCACCCAGCTCCCAGGCCAGCAGGTGAGCGTGCGTGCCACCACCACGCCCCTGCTGCCGGCAGCCAGCGCCCTGCTGAATCTGCCTGGCCTGGGGCGATTGGGGCATTTCCTCAGCATCAGCACCGATGCACCCGCCTGGGTGAGCTTCTACAGCTCGGCCGCTGCCCGCGAGGCCGATGGCAGCCGCCCCATCAGCCAGGACCCGGCAGCCGGCAGCGGCGTGCTGCTCGATCTGGCCACCACCGCCGAGGCCCTCTCGATCACAGCACCACCGGGCGGCACCTACTTCACCAGCGAGGTGACCACCGCCTTGCCTTTACCGCCGCTGCGGGCGCTGGTGCGCAACACCGGCAGCAGCCAGGCCGCCATCGCCGTCACCGTCACCGCGGTGGTGCTGGCGCCATGAGGACCAGCCCATGAGCCGCACCCTGCTCGACATCAGCCGCCTCGGCACCGGCACCACCTGGCCTTCTGTCGCCACAGAGGTGAACGGCTACCTGCAGACCTGGATCGCTGCGGCCAATGCCCAGGTGAACGAGCATGAGCTGCGCATCGTCACGCCGCCCAACCCGGAGGCCACCGCCACCGATCCCTGCGGCTGGCGCCTCGAGGCGGCCCTCGCGCAGCTCACCCCCGCTGGCCATCCGGCGGTGCTGATCCTTGAGGTGATGGTCACCGGCACAGCGCTGCAGATCCTGCCGGGCATCGGCAACAGCGAACCCCTCCTCGGTGATGAGGATGCAAACGGCTGGATCTTCCCCAGTCGCGAGGTGGGCCCTGCCCATGGCACCTGGAGCAGCAACCCACTGCCGTTCACGGCCCAGGTGGGCTGGTCACTGCAGTCAGGGCAGGAATATTTCGTCTTTGCCTACAGCCAGCACCGCTACACCAACCGTCAGGCGGTGCCGTTGCTGATCGCCCGCGATCAGGTGTCGGGCCACTGGATCCTGGCGGCGACGCCAGCATCAACTGCCGCCGCCGATGGCCTGCGGGCAGTGAGCTGGGACAAGAAATCCGGCCAACCCATCGGCTCCCGCGGCCTGCTGCGCGACACCCTGCTCACCACCGTGCGCATCCAGCGACCGGCCGGACTGGTGCTTGCCATGACGGACTGGGGCTATGCAGCCAATGTCAACGTGCCGGCCTATCGCTTTGACCCGCTGATCCTGCCGCCGGATTTCGCGGCGGTGAACCTCAGCAGCGCCGCACTGAGTTACTACAAGGCCGCTGATGGCAGCGAATGGCTGGCCCTCGGCGGCCATGGCCTGCTGCTCCGCACCAAGGAAGAGGCGACGGGCCCATGACCTTTCAGGTGTTCGCCCAGGTCTTTGCTCCCGGCAGCTGGAAGTGGACCGGTAAAGAGCCGGCCGGAGTCGGCCTGCAACTGGATGGGGCCTTCCGCTCCTTTGCAGATGCGGTCAACGCCCATCCCAGCAACGCGGCCTTCCCCCTTGCGGTGATCCGCAGCCATGCCGATGCCAGCAGCAATCGCTGGGGTTACACCTGGCAGCTGGGCCATCCCACCGATCCTGCTCACATCTGGCTGATCACCGAAAGCCTCACCGCCCAAGGTGACAGCCAATCGAGTAGCAGCGCCCGCTTTGGCTACGCCAAGGCGAGCACCTTCTCAGACACCAGCAGCAACGGTGGTTACGGCTCCTACAGCAACTCCAGCAGCTGGATGACAGCGCTGGCCTATCTCGACACCACCACCGGCCTGTACTCCAGCGTCGGAGCGCTGCTGCTGATCGCCCAGGACACCACTCCAGGAGCGGAATGGTTCTGTTGGGCGCTCAAGACCACAGGCGGTAACGAGGACCTGCACCGCGACTGCTGCCATGCCCTCTACAAAAGTCCCGGCAGTCAGGGCTGGCATTCGATCGCCATTTTTCCCAGGACTGCCAGGCAGTTCTACGGGCAGTCGGTGCTGGCTGGTTACACCGGCATGGAGTTCTCCGCTTTTGCCTCACCCTTTGCGGCAGCGTTGCCCACCTACACCCAGCAGCTCCGCAGCGGCCTGCATCTGGGCTTCTACGACAACACCCTCGCAGCCCAGGGCCTGCTACAGGCTCCTCTGCCACTGGTGCAGTTGCCGCCCAAGCTGTTCATCGGCAACACCAGCAAGGGCGGTCCCACCATCCAGTTCGGGAAGGTGACCTTTGCCGATGGCGTCATGCTGCAACTGGGCCAGCGCTCCAGCAGCTACGACGTCTGGTTGTGGATGCCCACCGGCACGAGCCACAGCCATAGCAGCCCCTGGATCAACCCGCTGCTGTTCAGTGACTGGCAGGAATGCAATGAACTCAACTTTGTGGTCGGCGCTCACGCCAGCGATGTGCAATTCCTGCCGCTTTCGGCTGACTTCATCAATCACTTCCCGTCCCTGAGCGCGGTGGGCGCCCGTCAGCATCCGCAGCAGGGGCCTCTGCTCTCCGGTGCTGGTGGCGGTGGGGGAGGCGAACCAGGTGGGGATGGCAGCGGCAGCGGTAACGGCAACGGCTCGATGCGCCCCAGCAGCGGTCTGCTCTGGCCGCGGTGGACCTGATCTGTTGACACGCTTGTCAAACGCCCCAGGGCAAAGGCTCCTCCCAGCCCGTTTCTGGGCAGATCAGATCCCAGCAGCTGCCGTTTGGCTGCAGATCCGGCAGTGAGAACAACACGAGCTGACGGGCGACCTGCACGGGATGACACCGCAGGGGCGTGCTCTGGTGTGTTAGGCGGGACCGGCAGGGAGCGTTGGTGGTGGCTTCCATTGCGCATGGGAGAAGAAACGCCCCCCTCCACGCCCCTGAGCCACGGGGTCAAGGTCACCGCTCGGTGCTCGCCTTGGCCTTGACGCTGTGGTGCGGCCAGCCCACCGCTACGGGTGGTTCCTGACCGAGAGGCGGATCATCGGGGCCGTGTTCTCCTGCGCTCAAGGACCACCGCAACACCCGCACTGACCAGCTAGTGCGCTCCGCCACCGCCGGCATGGCCAGACGAGCTGGCTGGGCCTTGATGCCGGGATCAGGGCTCCCGGCGGGCCCTGGGCCTCAGGCCATCGGCTGCCAGCGCTGCAGCCGCTCCTGCTGGGCGAGAAGCCGCTCATCGAGCTCATCCACACGCGCCAGACACCGCTGGATCGCCGGGATCACCTCCTCCTCCAGCCGGGTAATTTCTTCTTCTCCGTAGGGATAATCAATCCAGGTGCGGCGCAGCGGCAGCCCCCGCCGCAACTGCAGGATCCGCTCGATCGCCTTGAGGCTGGATTCAAGCAGCAGGAACGGATCCTCTTCTGGCCGGCAGAACGGCGAGGCAGCAGCAGAGAGCATGGCCATGGAATCGGCGCCGAGAGCGGCGCAGCGACGGGACCGATCCCAGGGGAGGCCCGACACCAGGAGGGCCTCAGACTGGAGAGGACCCGAGCAAGCCACACCGCTGCGCGTGAAGCGAAAGGGGCCTCAGCCCCCATCAGTGAGTTGCTGGCGCAGAGCTGCCAGGGCTTTCTTTTGAGCTCTGTTCGACGACAATCTGGTTGAGGGGTCACGCCAATCTGGTTGACCGCTCTTGAGGGGTTCTGCTGAATCCGGTTGCCATGCGCAGGGCACCGGGACATGCCTGCTCCCCTCACCGCTCAACAGATTTCGCTGTACATGTCCAAACGACGAGCCGGCAGCCGCCAGGAGGTGGCTGCCGCTGCGGCGGGCATCTCGGTGAGCAGTGCCCACCGGATCGACTCCGGTCGCTTGCAACCCAAAGCCGCCAAGCCCCGCAGTAGACGACGCCCTGACCCATTGGCGGCGGTGTGGGAGCCGTTGCTGCTTCCCCTGCTTGAACGCCATCCAGCCCTCACGCCCACCACGCTGCTGGAGCACCTGCAGGAGCAAAATCCTGATCAGGACTGGAGTTCTGTCAAACGCACCCTGCAGCGGCGGGTTCAGCACTGGAAGACCCTCCATGGCCAAACGCCTGAGGTGATGTTCCCGCTGGCGTACCAGCCCGGCGAGATCGGCTTCTGTGATTTCACCAAGGTCAAGCGCGTGGAGATCACCCTGCGGGGAGAACCATTCCCGCACCTGCTGTTCCATTACCGCCTGGCCTGGAGTGGCTGGGCTTACGGGCAGGTGATCCATGGCGGCGAGAGCTTTGTGGCCCTTTCCGAGGGCTTGCAGAACGCCCTGGCTGCCTGCGGTGGGGTGCCAAAAGAACTGCGTACTGATCGCTTATCGGCCGCCAGCCGCAACCGTGACGGCAGCTACGCCCTCGACATCACGCCCCGCTACCAGGCGCT
This sequence comes from Synechococcus sp. RS9909, assembly GCF_014279595.1. Taxonomy (NCBI): domain Bacteria; kingdom Bacillati; phylum Cyanobacteriota; class Cyanophyceae; order Synechococcales; family Synechococcaceae; genus Synechococcus; species Synechococcus sp. RS9909. The sequence goes on along the minus strand of NZ_CP047943.1, from coordinate 359,049 downwards.
CTGCAGCCACTACGGCCTGAGCCCCAGCCGCAATAACCGTGGTGTGGCCCATGAGAACGGCATCGTCGAGGCACCCCATGGCCACGTGAAACGGCGGCTGGAGCAGAAGCTGATCCTGCGCGGCAGCTGCGATTTCGAGGAACCCGCCGAATACGGCAAGCTGGTCGCTGAGGTGTTCAGCACGCTCAATGCCCCGCGGCAACGGCGCTACGAACAGGAATTGGAGGTGCTCAGCCCGCTGCCGGCCTTTCGCTTTGCCGACTACGAGCTGCTCACGGTGCGGGTGCGGAGCACCAGCACGATCGAGGTGCGCCAGGTCGTCTACTCGGTGCCGCCGAGCCTGATCGGTCGCCAGGTTGCGGTGCGCTTGCACCATGACCGACTGGTCGTTTACCTCGGTCGCGACTGGGTTTGCCAGCTCCCACGCGCTTATGGCGCTTCTGGCGAGAAGCGAGCCTGGTGCATCGATCTGGAGCACCTGATCGATGGCCTACGTGCCAAGCCGCGGGCTCTGCTCCATTGCCGCTACCAGCGCCACCTGTTCCCCGATGAGCGCTGGTGGGGCTTGTGGCAACAGCTCTTGGCCGGCGGTGACCGTGACGGCGCGGCCCGGTTGATGGTCGAGGCACTGTATGTCGCCGTGCGGGTGGCGTCTTTTGAGCTTGTGCTCAGCTTCCTGCAGCAAGCCCACCAACGCAAGGCCCTGTCGCTCTCGCTGTTGCAGCAACGCTTCCGGCTGCCGCCGCGGCGGAGCGCCCTGCCTGATCCCGTGATTCCTCAACACCTGCTGGCTTCCTATGACCACCTCCTTACCGGTTCCTCGCTCTCAGGCGGTGGAAGCGACCTTGCCGTTGCTGCTCAAACAGCTGAAACTCGCGCGCTTTCGCAGCCACTGGCAGCCGCTGGCCGAGCAGGCTGAGGCCCAGGGCTGGAGCCCTGGCCAGTTCCTCTACTCGCTCTGTGAACTGGAGCTGGAGCAGCGGCAAATCGCCCGCCAGCAGCGCCTGCTGCGCGGCGCCCATCTCCCTTGGCAGAAAGGGCTCGACGGGTTTGACCACCAGCATCTCGACCCGCGTCAATGGCAGGAGCTGCAAGGCCTGACGCAGCAGACCACCTGGCTGCTGCAGGCGGAAAACCTGTTGCTGTTTGGCCCTAGCGGCGTGGGCAAGACCCACCTGGCGATTGCGATCACGATGGCGATGGCTGCGCAGGACCAGGCCTGCCGCTTCTTCCCGGCCACGGCGCTTGTGCAGCTGCTGCAGAAGGCCAAGGCGGCCTATGACCTGCCGGCAATTCTGCAAAAGCTGGACCGCTACAGCCTGCTGGTGATCGACGACATCTCCTACGTGCGCCGCAGCGAACTGGAGACCTCGGTGCTGTTTGAGCTGATCTGCCACCGCTATGAGCGCCGTTCGTTGCTGGTGACCAGCAACCAACCGTTCCGGGAGTGGGACGACATCTTTCCCAACGGATCGATGACTGTGGCGGCGGTAGACCGGCTGGTGCACCACTGCCACATCATCGGCATCAAAGGCGAGAGCTACCGGCAGAAAGCAGCTGCTGCAAGGGTTTCCAGTGATCAGAGCAACCCGCCAACGTAATTGACGCGAGCGTCATCGCCGGCACGATCACAACCACCATCGGCCTAAGCAAACAGAACCAAGGCGGCGACACGAAAACTGGCCCACCCACCCAATCAGTAAGCCCACCAGGACAACCGAATTGACGCGCCGCGACAGGCCTGGTCACGATCCAGATCCCAACTGGATTTCAAGCCAGAAGCAGGTCCCGAAACCAAGCTCATTCACCGGTCAACCTGATTGACGCCACACATCAACCTGATTGACATCTGACAGAGCTCGCTGCACCGACATGCAGCTGATCTCAAGCCGCTCAGCCGCAGCCCGCAGCGACAGGCCCTCCAGGACTGTGAGCCTCAGGGCCGTGGCCTGGGCGGCGGGCAGCTGATCGACCAGCTGCTCCAGCGCCAGCCCCTGCTCAACGCCGCTGGCTGGAATCTCGGGCTCGGGGGAAGCCAGCTGATCGAGCCGGCACTGCTCGCCATCAAGGCTGGCATCGAGGCTGGCGTGCCCCAGTGGGCATTGGCCCTGCTCATGAAGGCGGCGCGGCACCCGCACCAGGCGCACCCGATCGCGCAGGTGGTGTTGCAGAGCCCCGCTGATGCAACGGCGCAGATAGGGCGCAGCCGGCGAGCCGGCTCTGCACAGTGGAGCTGAGCGAATCAGAGCTTCTCGGGCCACCTGGATCAGATCCTCCCGCTCCACCAGCGGGAACAAGCGCCGGGCCATGACGGAGGCGATGGCATCGGCCAGGGGCAGGTGCTCCAGCACCAGAGCATTACGGGCCTTGAGGGCCGAGCGGCTGAGGGCTGCAGCTGACTGGCGGCGGCGGGAGGGGGAAAGCGGGGAAGCCACCTTGAGGACGGCGAAGAACCCCACCCCCACCGGCCGGCCGCAGCGCCATGACAAGGACGCCCCGCAGGGGCGCCTGGCCTGATCCTTGACGCGGCGTAAGGACTGGCCGAGGGATGCGGTGGGTGTGCGCTGCACTGATGGCGATCCCACCTCCACTCCTGACGAACAGCAGCCAAGCCAGAGCTGCTACGCCCTCTGCCCAGGGCCGTGAGATCGGGCCTGCAGGAAGCAGCCCGCTCCGATGCCACCACGCAGGATCAAGCCCAGCCCCGATGCGGGGGTCTGGTCTGTGGCCTTGGGAGCTAGCCGCTCAACAGTGCAGCTCGTCGGCAAGCGCCAGAACCGTGTCCATCAGAGGCTCCATCGGGATCAGCAAGACATCCCGCTCGGGTGAGCCCACGGGAGTGGCGCATATCTGGGCAGTGAGCTGAGCCAACTCTCTGCGCAGCACAGCCAGCCGCTGATAGCGATAGTCCATGGCGGCATGAGCATCTGCTCTCAGTGTTCCCCCAAGCGCCGCGTTGTGGTGTGCAGCGTCATGCGGCACCACCATCAGCCAGCCGCGGGCGCGGCTCCGATCCTTGCCGCCGCCCCGCAGTCTGAAGATGCGAGAGATCTTTCACAGTTTTCGCATGAACCAAGGACGGAAATAACGCGAAACTTTCGGAAAGTCTTCCTAGAGATTCTCGTTGTGACTCATTCAATAGGGATCAAACTCATCGTCTAGAGCGACCTGACGAGATATGTGGTCTTTTTCGGCTTGAGAAACGCTTTCCCACACCTCTCTGCAAAGGCGCAGAGACGACCTCGTTCTTTCATCTCTTTTATTAAATATAGGTGGAGGGTCGATCCCGATCAGGAAGGTGACTTCAAGACCTGCTTCCTCCCTGCCTGCCCTGGTTGCAAAGAATAAAGGGTAGTTGATCCTCGCCAACGCTCCGATGTGCTTGTTGCCTCGTCCGCATGCATGATCGGAGAGCCTTTTTCTTATGGTGCTCTTCCCGTCGATGGACTGGCCGACGTAGAGCATGAAGAAGTTGTCGGGAAAGTTTTCTCCGAGATACAGATCAGAAGAGTCCCCCGCCTTTACTGGCAGCGAGTCGATATTGCTGGTACCTATGAGATAGAGGCCTTTCTCCCGCGGGGCCTCACGGTATCGACAAAGTGGAAGCGGGTCTGACCAAGGGGTGTTCATGCAGCCTTCTTGGCGGCAGCAGGCTCCGAGTAATCAAGCTGACAGGACGACAACATGGCATTCTTGATACTTAGAGCTCTCGCTTACTCCTCCAACCCCTTAAACACCGCATCCTCCGGATCCTTGTAGAACTCAATCGAGATCTTGGTCCAGAGGTCATCGGGTAGGTCGTTCAGCCCGCGGCGAGCTGAAACGGGCATCAGCAACACCTTGGCTTGCTTCTCCACGGCCAGTTCGGCAATGGCGACGGCGTTGGGGATCATCTCGACGGAGCCGCCCAGGTTCAGTGAACCCACAACGATGGTGCTGCCGCGGGTGTTGCGGTCAAGCAGGCCACCGACCAGGGCAACCATCACCGGAAGGCCGAGGCCAGCGCCGCTGCGGTCGTTGTCCATCGCGCGCATTTGCATGGAAAACTCGTGGCCGCGAGGATCACGGTCGCCCACCAGGCCCTTGGCGCGGGAATAGAGGTTCTGCTCGCCCACCTTGGTGCTCTCGCGGAAGGCCGGCGGTACGGGCTGATTCAGGATCTTGACGCCGCTGCCCGGGCCTACGGCCACTTCGATCCGGTAGAGGCTGGGGCCGGTTTCACCCGTGCCGGGACTGATCGCCCAGACCTGGCCGGGCGGCAGGGGATCGCCATCAATGGCGTCGTCGCTGTGGAGCTCGGGCGTAGCCACGAACTTCTCCACCCCGTCGAGGCCGAGGGTGTAGCTGAAGTGGGTGTTGCGGAACTCGCTCTTGAGGCAGCGCTTCTGCTGCTCCTTCACCCGGCGGCGTGATTCGAGCGCCAGGCGCACGATCCATTCGAGATCCTCGTCGGGGATCTCCATCTCGGGATCGGGGAACAGCAGCTTGATCAGGGCGCTGACCGTTTTGTTGACGCCCTCGATGTCGCGGCCACTGAGGGCACCGCCCAGGTGGATGCGGTTCTGCATTGCCGCCAGGCGGCTGCCATCGCGCAGGCGGCTCCAGCACTCGCTGAGGAAATCGCTGACCAGGCCGAAGTGGCTGGTGAGGTGCTCGTTGGGGTTGAGCTTGGGGAAATCCCAGCCGGGTGCGTAGGCGTGGATGCGGTCCTGGAAGGCCGTGTCGTCACGCATCTCACGCGGCAAGGGACTTAGCAGGTGGCCGATGCGCTGCTGCTGCTCCACATCGACATCGAAGTTGCCGACCATCACCACGCCGCCTTCAGCGCGGATGCTCTCCTTGCCGCGGCTGAACTCGCCGGAGGCCATGTAGCCCTTAAGGATGTTGACGCCGTCCTTCTGATCGAAGGACACCCCACCCACCTCGTCGAAGCAGACCACGTCGTACTGGCAGACGAGGCCGCGCTGGCCATTGCTGTTGTTGACGAACATCTTGGCGACGGTGGCTTTGCCGCCCGATATCAGGTGGGAGTAGGGGGAGATCTGCTGGAACAGGTGGCTCTTGCCCGTACCGCGCGGGCCCAGCTCTACCAGGTTGAAGTTGCGCTCCACGAAGGGAGCCATGCGCAGCAACACCACCATCTTGGCCCGCTCATCGAGGGCACTCGGTTCCAGGCCGATGGAGCGGATCAGGAAATCGCGCCACTCATCGGTGGTGAACGCTGCCCGGCCCTTGGCCAGGATCCCCAGCACGTTGGGGTTGGACATCTGAATCGGACGCAGCCCGGCGATGCGGAAGGGCCGGCCGTTGCGCTCCTGAGCGATCACCGGGTCGTATTCGAGCGACACCTCGGCGTAAAAGCCATCGGTGAGCATGCGCTCGTTGGCGCGCACCAGCTCGTCGTCGATCTGGGCATCGCGGATGGCGAGGCTGGGCACCTCAGCCATGTAGGAGTCGCTGCGGGTGTCGAGTCGAGCTCGCACGATGTCGATGATCTTGACGCTGCCCTGATCCCGGGCCCTGGCTTTGAACAGCTCCTCCTCGCCGGTGCGCACCGTTCGGCCCTGGAGCTGCTTTTCCACGATCTGCAGCCCTTCTTCGATTTCGGCCGGATCGGTGCTGGCGCAGTAGCGGCCGAGGAGGAACTCCACCACGTAGGTGGGCACCGGGTACTGGCGGGAGTACTTGCGCACCAGGTCCTTGCGGACCAGGAAGCCATCAAAGGCCTTGGCGCCGAGCTGGTCGAGCTGGTCCATCTCGCTGGTGGTGGCGATGTCGGCGGGGCTCATTCGGACTCTCCTCCAACCAGGGTGCGGCGCTGGGCGATCACGCGCCCTTCAGGGCTGATCAACACGGCCATCACCACAGCTCCTTCCAACTCGTCATCCTCGACCAGCAAACGGGCAGCACCATCGTCGATGGGTTTGGCGGTGGTGGCCACTGAAGGGCCATTGGCTGTGTCGCGGCGCAGGTCAGCCTTCAGATCAGTGGTGGCACCGTTGACCTCAAGGTTGCAGCGCAAACCCTTCCAGCTGACCTCGGTGATGGTCGCAGCTGGTGCTTTGTTCTCCCCACCGGAGACGACGAGCACAGGCGTGAGGCACTCCTGCAGGCTGATGCCGCCGTGGGCATAGGCGTTAGTGCCCCCTGTGTTGAAGCAGGCGGCGCCAGTGGGTGTGGCGAACTGCTCGCTTGGGTTCCAGCTCCAGGCGGCGGTGGGCACCGGAACTTGGGACTCGCCCTTGATGGCGGCGCAACGGGCCCACTTGCTGGCGGTGAGGTGCTTGGGCAACTCAGCTGTGGGCAGACCATCAGGGCAGAACAGCCAGCCGTGGTCGGTGACGACCTTCACGGAGCGCCAACCGACATCGAGCAGCTTCTGGATCCGAAGCGCCAGCCGATCGATTTCGGCGTGGATCACCTGGGGCAGATCGTTCTGCAGCTGGTGGCCGCGGTGATCGAGGTCGCCGATCTCCAGCCAGCCACGCGCTTCCGGGCTGGACGGAATGTTCAGCTCCCCATCGCCCAGGACGGTGTAGCCCTGGGCGGTGAGGGCCTTGCGAAGCTCGGCGGCACTGGTGGGCTTGCCGGAGCGGAAGGCTGGAGCGAAATCGTCTGGAAGAGCCTGGCCCTGGATGTCACCGATGAGGGGCGTGATGGCGGGTTTGGCTGTGGCGGTGACCGTGGGCAGCCCCGCCCAACGGGTGTTGAGGCTGCCGGTGATCGCCATCACCTCCAGCTCTTTCTGCAGTTGGCGGGCTACGTCGTAGCGGAGGCCATCGGCAAACAACAGCACTTCGCCTGGTTCGGCGGTGATGGCGCCTTGCTCTGCTGGGGTCGGCAGGCCACTACTTGCCACAGCTTTCTGGAAGCGGCTGGCGGTGTCATCCAGCCAGGGGCGCAGCAGGGCCGCCACCCCCTTGCGCACCAGCTCCTCCTGGGCGGTCTGGGCCATGGCCATCGCCTGCCAGGCGGAGAGATCGGCCTCCCAGCCATCGGCTGTGTAGGGCGCGATGAACTCTTCCGGCGTGGACCCCACCAGTGTTTGATCCGCTCGCTGGGCCAGGCGGCCGAGCGGTTCGAGCACCAGTGCCAGCGGTGACAGGCCCAGCCGGGCCCAGATCCAGCTGCGCCGCTCGCTGTGCTGGGCCTCCAGCTCGCGAACGCAACGGCAGGCGTCGGGGTGGGATTTGCCAGGCAGGGATTTGAGTGCTTCGAGCACTTCGAGCTCGCGAGCCTCGTTATGGGTCGGCCAGCGCGATAGATCGTTTTTGCTGCCAAGAAGATCACCCTGGATGTCGGCAGGGGCAGCCCTCCTCAGCAGATCTGGGAGGCCCGGAAACGCTGCAGGCGTGTCGGCAAAGCGTTGCCAAACCTTGGCCCAGTTGCCATGCCCCTTGGCCAGCCGTTCAGCGGCAGAGAGCTCGCCATCTTTGGCGGGATCGAACTTGAGCTCTTTCTTCCAGATGGAGGTGAGTGCGCTCCAGCGCTCCTCACCGCAACGCAATTGGAACGGCTGGGGATCCGCCATCCACTGCAGCAGGTCTCGGGTTGGGTCGTCGGCCAGCAAGGCGTCGAAGTCTTCTGCTTCCAAACGCTTGCCGCGCAGCTGATCTAAGGGCACGGTGGCCAGTTCGGTGAGGGCTCGGCTGAGGGCTGCCTTGGTGTTCTGATCAGCGGCGAGGTCGAGATTCAGCGCATCGGCAGAGCCGAGGAAAGCAGCAAGGGTCCAATCGCGCCCATTGCGTTGCAGCCATGGGGTGCCGCGGAACATCAGCTCGATCAGTGGCTCCAACTCCCAGGGGCAACCTTCACCAGCCCGCAATTCCTGCCGGCTGATCCCCGGCAGATAGATCACTGGGATTTGCTTGGCGGCGTCAACTTCAGAAGGAAGGCTGCGATCAACGACCCAGCGCAGCCATAGCGATGGGCCTTGCTGCTGTTCTGGGGCGTAGTCGCCCAGGCAGAGCAGTTCAGGAAGCTGCTGCCGCAACAGAGGTATCAGTGGTTTCCACTCGCTGCGGGGATCGGTCCAGATGACAGCAACTGGTGCCTCCTCTGCATCTCCGCTGACGTTGCAGCCATGCAGTTTCTGAATTAGTGCATCCAGCAGGGACTGTGGTGCCATGCTTTAAGCCTCTCCTCGGTGCCGAGCCCTGGCGGCTTCCTTGGCAGCTCGGGTGTAGTGCAAGTCATTCCAGCGGTTGCCATCAAAGCTGTCGCCTGCAGCGGGAGCTTCAGAGATCGGAGCTCCATAGTCGATGGCCAGGGATGTGTTGTTCTCGTCCCAACCCCAGAACCATGGGAAGTCGTCTTTGGAGCGTATTGGCTCCTTGCCGCGATCTTTTTTCCACTTGATGGTGCCGGGCTTGGCGCGAAGAATGCCGGCCCCGGCTTTGCCCCCTTTGCGCAGCTGGGCATTGAGGAAGGGGCGGATGTTGAGGCGTACCCCGTCGTTGATGTCGGGATCCCAACCGATTGATTGTTGATGCAGTGGCTTCCAACGTACAAAGATGTCGTAGGGCGGCTCACCTTCGAGGATCTTCTTAAGTTGCCCCTGCAGATCGAGAGCTGCAGCCAGACGATCATCCGCACCATTGACACCTTCTGCTTGATCTAGCTTCTGGCGATCGATCCAGTCGCCCAGATAGGTGTAGGCGAGCAGCTCCAGAGTTTTGCGGCCTTGGCCGTTGGGCGCAGCAAGTTTGTGGTAGTTCACCAAGGCACTGAATCCGTGGGGATTGCCATCCCAGATTTGCCAGACAAAAGGCCTCGATTGAAAGAGCTTGCAGTGCTCAGTAAAGAAGCTCTGACGCAGCCACTCACTTAAGTCGGCAGCGGCTTTCTTGGTGTCATTGGCCACGGCGGTTTCTAGTAGCAGCTCACGTTCTTTCGAATTGCTCCACTCATCACCGAAGGCTGCGGCTAACAGGCCGCGTAGTCGATCAGCAGCAGCTGCTTCTCCGCGGATAGGCGATAGGCATACGATGCCATCGCCATCTGCCAATGCTTCTAGGCCATCAGAGGCGAGGGCTGGGCAATCGGGAAAACTGGAACCGGTCTGGCGCGGCCACTGGTAACCAACAAGCCGAGGAATTACTACATGCAATGGCTGGCTTGCACCAGCCGGGTTGCCGTCAAAAAGCCATTGCGTGGAATCGCTTGAAAACGGCTTCGGCAGTCCCTGGGGATATTTCTCGGCGGCAACTCTCTGCCAGTGTGCTAAATCGAAGGGGATTTTTGTCAGCGTTGCATTGGTTACTTTGACCTTCTGGTCAATTTTTCTGACCGCGGTACAGTATTCGGGCGAAGAGCAAAAGGCCCAGATTGCAGTCAAGTCGCCTGGCGACTTAGGGACAATGGGAGTGCAACTTATGTCGAAGAGCTCGCCAGAGTAAAGGGTTGTCGGAAGCTCGCGCATCATGCTTATGGCAACACCCATCTTTCCTGCTACGTGCTCTCCCTTGATGTAAGCGCTGGGATTTTCCTTGTGCTCTCTGCCATCTGCGAACCAGGAGAAGACGGATTCGCGGCCGCCGTAGTATTGAGTCTTGTCTACGGTTCCTTGAAAAAAGCGCCAGTTTTCATTTATCCAGGGGAACTCCCAGAAAGCTCTGCGATGCCTGAAGGCGTCTCCTCCGTGAGAGCCATTCGGGGATTCGGCATAGTTCTGCAAAAGTACGCCATCGATTATTTTTTCAATCGTGATTCGATGGTCGGGATTTTTTTGCTGATCGCGCTGGCTCAGGCAGCAGAACTCGCCACTTGCCATTTCTCGAGCCTTTTCGGATATTGTCTTCCTGGGTAACGCATTTATTCCGATTATTTCTTGGTCGTTATCAGGTTTCCGTTTTTGAACGACCATCAAGGCGGCCGCTGGCCCTCTGTCGCCAAAGCTTTGCCAGGCTTCCTCTCCAAGAGCGGCGACACAACTAAAACTAAATTCCTGAAGTATGGAAGCGCGGAACTTGGAGTAAGTTCCAGAGAACCACCAGTTTTGGGGTGTTACGAGCGCACTGCATCCCCCAATTGAGCACAGATGAAGACACCTTTCAGCGAAGCAGGTTGCTAGGTCTGCCTTCGCTTCCGGGTGAGCTCGATCGCAGTATTCTTTGATCGCCTCAGAATGCTTGCCTCGACCGAGGTATGGCACATTTGTTGCTACAAGTGTGAAGTGGCCTGCAAGCATCTCCGCCGCCTTGGTTAAGCCCCGCGCAGTCACGGCAATTTCATGCGCGTTGTCGTCTTGGCTCTCCTGCGCCAGCGCCTGTTCCAACAACGGCTGCAGTTCATGGAAATCGGCCACAAGCAAATCGCCCTCAGCAGCGCGTGGGTTGATCAAGCTGCCCAGCACAGAAGCTTTCTGGAACAGCCAATAAAGCCGCTCCATCCCATTGGTGAGCCGCTCGTTGTTACCAGCTATCGCAATCCAGTCTGCTTTTCTTGTGTTCGGCGCCAGGCCAGAGCAGGCCAGGTTCATCGCAGGCAACTTGCAATGGCCAACGCGGCGCCATGCAGCCAGAGCCAGGTTGAATGCGGCTATCTGTGTACAGCGCGGGTCGATCTCCAAGCCGAAAAGATTGCTCTTGATCACAGCCGCCATAGCCGCCGCTTCCATCTGATCGCCTTCGGCCAGGCGCAATGCCACCAGCCGCTCGAACATCGCGACAACGAAGTGCCCGCTACCCATACAGGGATCCAGGCACTTCAGATCTGCTGCAGCTCTGGGCCAACCTTCAAAGGTTCCAGCCGCCGGTGCCCACACACCATCGTCTGACTTGATAAGCCGCAGGTAATTCCAGGGGCAACCGGGAAGAGCTACTGCCTGGCGCAGTTCGTCCTCGGTTTGGGCCTTGCTGGCTAGCTCAGGATTGGCGGCAAGTATCTTGCCGGCGTGCCAGGCACCGAGGGTGTTGTCCAGCAGGAAGTCCACCATGTAGTCCTCGGTGAACAGCTGCGTGACCGGGGAGAGTTCATCGGCGCCGATCTTCACGCCGGAGTCGTTGACCTCTTTTTTGCGCTTTGTCTGCCAGAACTGGTAGGTCCAACCCAGGCTGTCGCTGGCGGTGAACACCTCGGCATCCAACCCCGCCACCAGAGCCTGCAGTTGTTGGCGGATCTCCAGGGGCAAGCTCAACGCCAACACCGGATCGTCCGTGCGAAAGATCTGCGGCAACATCCCTTGCGCGAATTGCGCAGCCATTCCCCAGAGATCGGTTCCCTCTTCTGCAGCTAGTTCTTCGCATTCATTGAGCGTGATTGACACCCCTGAGCTGGGTTCGATCAGTAGCTGGTTCTCCGCCAGAAAGCGGGCAAACAACATGCGGTGCCAGTGCTCATAGGCCATCTCGCGTACCAGCCGCTCGATGCTCTGCGTGCCCTTCTGGGCGTCGCGTTGATCGCCGAGCTGGCGGCCGCGGGCGCGAAGGCGGTTGCGAAGTTTGCGTTCCTCATCGCTCATCGACGAGAACGGCTCGCTGGCTCCCACCGCCAGGGCGGTGAGGGCATCACGAGCGCCTCGCTCGGCCTTGTCGCGTGCATCAACCACTGTGGCTTCGAGGGCCTTGCGCAGATCGGAAGCGAGAGCGGGCATGGTCAGTTCCTTCCTTGCTGCTTTATCCGGGCTTCTTCCTTGGCCGCACGGGAGTAGTGCAGGTCGTTCCAGCGGTTGCCATCGAAGCTTTCGCCTACAGGCGGTGCACCAGGAATCGGAGCTCCGAAATCCATGACCGTGGCATGGTTGTCTTCATCCATCCCCCAGAACCAGGGAAACTCCTCTTTGGACCGCATCGGCTCCTTACCGCGGTCCTTGGTCCACTTGATGCTGCCGGGCTTGGCGCGGAGTATTCCAGCACCGGCTTTACCACCCTTGCGTAGCTGGGCATTCAGGAACGGGCGGATGTGGAGGCGTACGCCATCGTTGATGTCGGGCTCCCAGCCGATTGGTTGCTGCTGCAGAGGCTTCCAGCGCACAAAAATGTCGTAGGGCGGTTCTCCTTCGAGGATCTTCTTGAGCTGGCCTTGCAGATCAAGCGCTGCAGCAAGGCGATCATCCGCGCCATTGACACCTTCTACCTGATCTAGCTTCTGGCGATCGATCCAATCACCTAGATAGGTGAAGGTAAGCAGCTCAAGGGCTTTGCGGCCCTCACCATTAGGAGCGGCGAGCTTGTGGTAATTGACCAGGGCGCTAAAGCCTTGTGGGTGCCCATCCCAGATCTGCCAGATGAAGGGCCGACTGAGGAACAGCTTGCAGTGCTCGCTGAAGAAGGAATTGCGCAGCCAAGTGCATAGATCCGGGTCAGCATTTTTGGCGTTGTTATCCACGGCTGTTGCCAACAGCAGTTCGCGTTCTTTGGCCGCAGACCACTCATCTCCAAATGCAGCGGCGAGCAGCTTGCGCAGACGCTCAACGGCGGAGGCTTCGCCTCGAACGGGCGCGAGGCAGACGATGCCATCTTCATCGGCCATGGATTCCAGGCCATCGGGTCCGAGGGCGGGGCAATCGGGGAAACTTGAGCCTGTCTGGCGCGGCCAAAGGTAACCAACAAGTCGCGCCACTGCCACATGCAATGGCTGGTCTGCACCAGCAGGGTGGCCGTTGAATAGCCATTGGGTAGCGTCGCTGGAGAACGGCTTGGGTAGTCCTTCCGGATATTTCTCCGCCGCCACCTTCTGCCAGAGCGCGAGGTCAAATGGAACTTTGACCAACGTGGCATTGGCGACTTGAGCTTTCTGATTAATCTTTCGAACCTCTCGCGCAAATTCAGGGGATGAAATAAAGCACCAAATTGCACCGAGATGGGCTGGATTCTTTGGAATTATTGCAGCCGCACTATTGTCATAAAGTGTACCAATATAAAGTCCGGCGGGCAGACGACCCAGCCATGCACAAGCAATCCCATTCTTACCCCAAGCGGAGCGTCCCCGAATCGTGGCTTCAGGCGTATTGGCAAGAGCGCCCTTTCCATCGTCCCATTTCACAGCAAAGTGCAACCCGGTGTAGAGCCCGACCCCATCTGGTGAGCTTTGATGTGCAACCCATCCGTTTGTGAGCGCCTTAATCTCCCAAAACAACTTTCTGAAGATCACGATGTCCGCCAGACCACAGCCTTGCAGGGAATCGGCGTAGTTTTGAAGGAGAGGTAATTTAGAGGCTTCTTCAAAAACAATCGCTGTATCAGGATTGCTGAGCTGTCCAAGCTGGTTGACAACGGAGATTGAGCAATCTGGCAAAACCTCCAATTTGCTCTCAGGTGATAATTCAGAGCCCACATCTAGGCCAACGAGGCTCGAAGATATTTGGGGAAGCCTTTTCGTGAAAGAATGCATGACCACCCCAAAGTCGTACATGGGTGTCTGAAATGCCTTTGAGCCCATCCGGCAGGCGAAATCCCAGTTGGCGCTCCTGAGTAGCTTTTCTCTGAGTGCTTGAAATGTCCCAAGAAAGAGCCAATTCTGCGGAACAAGAAGAGCGGCAGAGCCACTGCTGGCGCAGAAGGCCAAGGAACGTTCAATGAAGCATGTTGCGAGTTCTGTCTTTGCATCGGGGTGAAAGCGCCCGCAGTAGTTTTTGAGTACTTCGTCCTGTTTGCGTCGTCCGAGGTAAGGAACATTGGTGGCGACGAGCGTGAATTGGCCTGCAAGAATCTCAGCCGCCTTGGCTAGGCCGCGCGCAGCCACGGCCATTTCAAGTGTGGAGTAGTCATGGACCTCCTGCACCAGTGCCTGTTCCAGCAGCGGCTGGAGTTCATGGAACGCGGCTACCAGCAGATCGCCCTCAGCAGCGCGCGGGTTGATCAGGCTGCCCAGCACCGCAGCCTTTTGGAACAGCCTGTAAAGCCTCTCCATTCCATTCCTGAGTCGCTCGTTATCGCCAGCCAAGGCCAGCCAAGCGGACTCACTGCTATTGGGCGCCAAGCCTGAGCAAGCCAGGTTCATGGCGGGCAGCTTGCAGTGTCCCACTCGCCGCCACGCGGCCAGCGCCAGGTTGAACGCGGCAATCTGCGTGCAGCGCGTGTCGATCTCCAATCCGAACAGGTTGTCCTCGATGACCGTCGCCAATGCTGCCTTTTCAGCAAGCCCCTCTTCCGCTATACGAAGAGCCACCAGACGCTCAAACATCGCGACAACAAAATGTCCACTCCCCATGCAGGGGTCGAGGCACTTCAGCTCTGCCGCTGTTTTCGGCCAGCCCTCAAAGATGCCAGCAGCAGGAGTCCAGGCACCTTCTTTTGTCTGAATAAAACGCAGATAGGCCCACGGGCAGCCAGGTAGAGATACGGCCTTGCGGAGTTCATCCTCGCTCTCGGCTGAGGCAGCCAGCTGGGGATTAGCCGCAAACACTTTGCCGGCGTGCCAGGCACCGAGGGTGTTGTCCAGCAGGAAGTCCACCATGTAGTCCTCGGTGAACAGCTGTGTCACCGGGGACAGCTCATCGGCGCCGATCTTGACGCCGGAGTCATTGACCTCTTTTTTGCGCTTCGTCTGCCAGAACTGGTAGGTCCACCCAAGGCTGTCGCTGGCGGTGAACACCTCCACCTCTAGGCCGGCCACCAACCCCTGCAGCAGTTGGCGGATCTCCAGTGGCAACTTGGCTGCCAGCACCGGATCATCAACCCGGAAGATCTGCGGCAGCATCTCCTGAGCAAATTGCGCAGCCAACTCCCAAAGATCTATTCCTTCCTCTGCTGCCAGTTCTTCGCATTCATCAAGGCTGATCGCAACCCCGGACGTGGGCTCGATGAGCAGCTGGTTTTCGGCCAGGAAGCGAGCAAACAGCATGCGGTGCCAGTGCTCGTAGGCCATCTCCCGCACCAGCCGCTCAATGCTTTGCGTGCCTTTCTGGGGATCGCGCTGATCCCCCAGCTGGCGGCCGCGGGCGCGCAGGCGGTTGCGAAGTTTGCGTTCCTCATCGCTCATCGACGAGAACGGCTCGCTGGCTCCCACCGCCAGGGCCGTGAGGGCATCGCGTGCACCGCGCTCGGCCAGATCCCTGGCCTTCACCACGGTGTTTTCCAGGGTCTTGCGCAGATCGGAGGCGAGAGTGGGCATGGGGATCAGTTGATCTGGATCGGACCGTTTTCGAGAGCGGTAGCGAGCTTCTGACGCTCAGCCGCCCACCAGGCATCGAGTGCTGCTGCGTCTTTGATCACCCCGCTATTGAGCCTGAGGGCCTGGGTGGAGGGCTCCAGTGCCTTGGCCGCTGCCGTGCGGGCCTTGGCAAAACGCGTGGGCACGCTCTCGGCCTGCTCTTTGCGTCCAGTGATGGAACGTTGCTGGAGCGCTTCCAGCAACTGGCTCCGCTCAACAGGCTCAGCCGCCGGAGCCGTGGCCGGTAACTGCAGGCTCTGGCTGATGCGGTCGCGCTCCGCTTCCGGCAGGCCCTGCCATTCGGCACTGGCTTGCAGCTGTTGCAGCTCAGCTGCCACCACCTGGCTGAACTGTTGCTGGGCCTGCTCCAGTTCAACGGCCAGCGCCTGCTCCAGTTGCTGCAGCAGCGGGGCCACAAAGTCGGTGGTGGGGTCGAGCAATGAGCGATGGGAACGGATCGCTTCCACCTGGGGGGCCAGCTCCCCATGGATCTCAAGACCTTGGGCTTGATGAAGCAGACCAGTCAGGCTCTCCCAACTGGGCCAACGCTTCTGCTTGCGGTCCACCAGGCTGCAGGCTTGATCCCACAGCTCCTGCAACTGCTCCTTGGCATCCAGGATCGCCTTGAGCTGCTCCGCGCCGCTGAGGCTGCGCAGTTGCTTAATCAGGCCAGCGCTGACCGGTTGCGGCAGGGGCGGCTCACCCCCGGATTGCGCCACCTGGTTCTCGATGGCATCGAGGAACTCGACTGCCTTGGCTTCCTCTTGCCCCTGATTGGCGCTGACGCTGGCGATGCCAAAGACGCCACGTACCGCCAGCTTTTCGCGGGTGGTGAGGCGCACCTCCTGCAGGTAAAAGCGAGCCTTGCCCAGGCTCTGCTGATCGAGCTGGCCGACTGCGATCGGGTTGTTCTGGCTGTCTTTGGCGCTGAGGGTGCCATCGCGATGCAACGCCAGCAGCACCGCATCGATCGCATCCTGCGGCCAGCCGAACGGGGCGATGCGTAGCTCGACGCGGATGTTGGTTCCCTCCTTTCCGCCACCAATGGAATTAATCACCTGGCGAGCCACTGGGTGACTGTCGTTGCTGCCCTGGTGGCCGACGACGCCCAGCGGCGAGTCGCTGCCCTCCTTGGCGCGCTTGACGGCTGTGCCCCAGCTGCCGTGATCGGCTTTGGGGAACTCCGGGAACAGCCTGGCGAGCGATGACTCGTTCGCTGCCGCCTGCAATTTTTCGCCCAGCTTGGTGCCGTACTCCTCGATGCCGCCGCCCTTGAGCACCAGCGCATTGGCGATCACATCAGCGATCAGCTCGTTGCAGTCTTCCTCTGCCCGGCTCAGGCGGCTCTGCATCGCCTGCCGTGCTTCTTTGCCCTCTGGTGTTGTCGGGTTGTAGTGACCAAGCACCCGCCTGGCCGCCGTGGCGTCGATGATCCGGCTCCTGAGTTCCTCCGCATTGCGGCGTGGCAGGAACACGTGGAGCACGGGGTCATCGGTTCCGGCCTCGCGAGCTGCTTCTCGCACCTCCTTCTCACTGCAGCCCCAGCCGTCGCGTACCCACACCACCACCTGCTCATTCGATGGCGCAGGGGGCTCAGGATTGACCCATGGAACGATCGAACGGGAAATCTTGGCGTCGCCATGTAGGAGGCGCACAGCCTTGAGTTCCTTCTGCAGTTCAGCCCCCAGGAGCTGCTCACGGAACGTGTTCACCTCGTTGGTGTCACTGCGGACCGCCTGGCGCTTCTCGTCAAACAAGCGCTGCCACTGGGCACCCTCAGTGGTCTGGAGGCGGTATTCCTCCAGCCCCGGCTGCTCACCCACCTTCATCAAGGTGCCGTCTTCTGCCATCGCCTCCAGCAGGCCGGCGATCTGATTGCGCAGCGGGCCGCTGTCCTTGCGCAGGTCGGGCACCATTAGATCGCCCAGGGTGCGGGCCGTGGCTCGGATGCCCTTGTCGGCCCCCTGCTCCCGCGGCAGCCGGCTGATCAGGAAGGCCAAGCCGCAGAGGCTCTGCTTGAGTTTGCCCTCCTCGCTGCCGTCATCCAGCCCGGAGATGCGGTTGTTGAGCTCGTTGAGCAGCACACCCGAGTTCACCAGGTCGGGCCCCATCGCTTGGAACAACACATCGCCGGTGATCACCCGGCCCAGGTCTTCCTCGGCGATGTCTTTGACCGCGTCAAAAATGATGCGCAGCTGGGAGCGCAGCTGGCTGTTGGTGCCGGCCACATCGACGCTGCGGAAGCATTCCTCCCAGAAGCGGCGGCGGGTGGGCAGCAGCGGGTAGTCGGCAACGGCCACCTGGCGGTCCTCCGAGCGCTCCTTGATCAGGCTGCCTTCCAGCTGCTTGGACACCTCGCCGGCATTGGTCTCCAGCACCTGCTGCACATCGGCCTGGGCATCGGCCCGCTTCTGCAGGATCACCTTGCGGATCACCGTTTCCACGTCGGTGTCTGAGAGCTGCACCGTGACGCGGAAGCGGTCTTTGAGCTTCTGCAGCTGTGGCGTTTCCGACGACAGCGCCGACTGCCCGGAGGCAACCAACATCACGCGGCTATCGAGTTCGGTCTGCAGTGCCTCGGCCAGTTCCACGAAGTCGGTGGCACGGTCGTTGGAGTCGCCGATGTACTGCTGCACCTCATCGAGCACGAGCATCGTGTGGGGCAGCTCGCCGCCATCGGGCGACAAGGCCTTACGGGCCAGCTGCACGAATTCGGCGGTGGTGATGTCGCCGTCGCTGTTGGGGAACTGCTGGCGGATCACATCGCGGGCTTCCCGATTGCCAGCAGCGAAGTCGGGGTCTTGCTCCAGCACAGCCCCAGCGATCAACGGGCTGACGTAGAGCTCATCAAGCTCTTCCAGCCAAAGAGTTCCATCTGCCTCGACGGTGGATTTAACGGCATCGAGGTAGCCCTTCTCCCGCAGCCAGAAACAGAAGCGTGCCTGGGGCACCTTCTCGGGCATGCCCACCGCTTTGAGCAGGATCGCCAGCACGGTCTTGCGCACCGCGTCCTTGGCTCCGGAGGGCATGGCGCCACTGGCCGCCATCAGCGGCTTGCCACTTCTTGCGGCGAGCGTGTCGAGCTCGCGGAACTGGTCCCTCACGCCATCTGGGAGTTCCAGAACCAGATCGCGAGCTCGCTTGCCCGAGCTCACCTCGGTGTTGGCCCAGAGGTGGCCGAGCATCTTCTGCAGGTGCGACTTACCGCTCCCGAAGAACCCCGATACCCAGGCACAGTTCTGGCGGGCCTGGCCCTGCTGCGCCAGGTAGCTCTGCAGGATCCGCTCCATCGCCTGGCCGTACTGGCCGTCGCAGACGAAGGTGGTCAGCTCACCTTCCAGCTCGATGCGGGAGTTGTCGTCGTCGAGTGTGGTGATGCGTGCCTGGCCGTTGTTGGCCAGCGGGCTGGAGCGCGGGTCGCGCTGCAGGGTCTCAAAGATTTTTTGGCTCATGCCACCGCTCCTGTGTGATGACGGGAGATGCCCACCGCCATGTAGTTCCAGCCGTCTCGGGCATCGAGCAGCCGGTAGTTGTTGCCGTCTTTCTGACCGGGGAAGAACACGACCAGACGGCCCTGGATCTCGCGTTCCACTTCTTTGATCACATCCGAGAGCCGCAGGAAGCCAAACAGGCTCCCGGCCCCGAGTAGCGCCACCACGTCGTTCTCACTCGCCTGGCTGAGCTGGGCTTTGATCAGGTCCGCCACGTGGCGCAGGAAGCTGGAATCGAGCTTGAGGCGGATGTCATCGGGCCGCTCGAAGTACTCGTCGCGGTACTTCATTGCCCCCATCCACTCCGCGAAGGCGGTGGTGAGGTCGACCAACTGCCAGCCATGCCCGGCGGTCTTGGTGGCCTGCTCGAACTCGAGCAGCTTGGCCCGCAGGTGCCGCTCCAGCTCCTTCTCGTAAACGAGCATCACCACCCGGTTGGCAGCGGGTAGGCCCTGCTGCCAGGGCACGGTGATGTGGTCTGCGTACTGCGCCGCCAGTTCATCGATCCGGCTCATGACTGCTGGCCTCCGTGGAGTGGATCCAAGCCACTGGGATCGATCGACACCACCCCAGCTCCATGCGAGAGCTTGAGTAGTCCGAGGCGTTTGGCCTGCTCCGCCAGTTCCAGCAGCCCTGAGTTTGAAGTGTCGAGCGCCCTGGCCCAGGGGGTGTTGAGCAGCGCCTTGCCGCGTTTGCCGCTGGCGTAGCCCAGCCACATCGCCAGAGCGAGGGCGACGGGGTGAGGCTGGAGGGGCTGGCGCAGCTTTTTGACCTTGCCCTTGAGGTGGCCGCTCTGGGTCCAGCTGCTGGCGGTGTTGCGGGCTACCGCATCGAGCACCTTGGCGCTGAGGCGGTCGTGGGTGAAACCCTGTACCGCCGCCACCATCTCGGAGCGCTGGACCTGTTGGCCCGCGGCCATCCCCATCACCTGCTCTCTGGTTGCCATCAGCAGCGGGTCGCGGGCCAGGCCATTGAGCAGTGCCAGCTGGGGCCGGGCAGCGGGTTCCACGTCCCAGAGCCGGCGCAGCACCCGAAACAGGGGCTTGGTGGGGTCAAGGGCGTGCAGGGCCGTCAGCCGGGAGGCGGTTTCCTTGCGCGTGGAGAGGGTGCGCTTGCCCAGCACGTTCTCCTCCACGATTGCTGCTCGGTAGGCCTTGGCCGGAGCGTCATCCGGGACCGCCGCCAGAAGGGTCTCCAGTTCCTGGAGCATCAGCGTCTTGCTGGTGTGGGGGCCGCTGTCGGCCACCCGGAAGCCCTGGGCCGTCAGGTCGCCTTTGGCGTTTTGGGCCTTTGGGGGCTTGGGTTTTGAACGGCGGGCAGGCATGCAGCTGATGGTCTGGGCTGCCCTGGGAAGGCCCTGGTGAAGGCCGCACTGCGATTGGGTGCGCATGCAGCTCAGCAGCAGTCTTCATCAGTTTGCACCTTCTGGCAGCCGGTGTAGTGAGCCCAGCCACCGGAAGAATCTGTCGGCACTGGTTTTATGCAGCGCATGCATAGATGCATTGTTGCTGGATGACGATTTCGGCCAGACCAGCTCAATCCAGCCCCTGATTGGCCACCATCCAGACCCTCTTCAGTGGCAACGCCAGGCGAAGGTCTTCAGGGAGCTTGTCGTAATGAGCAAAGAGCTTCTCGAGCAGCTCCTTGCGACTCCACAGCCGAACGCGGAAAAAGTCCCGTGCCAGCTCCTTCTGGACATTCGGCTTGAAGCCACCCCAGCTCACGAACAGGCAGGTCTCCGCCCCGAACTTCTGTCCGGCGCCGATCAGCTTGTCGACCGTCGGGCGATCCACTGGATCGGAGCCTGACTTGACCTCGATGCAGATCTGCGGCTTCTCGAAACCCAGTTCCCCACCCCCGGCAAGGATGTCGGCACCGCCATCGGCACCTGCCGGGCTGCGATAGGTGGCGTAGCCCTCCGCCTGGAGAATCGCTTCCACCAACGTTGCCAGTTCGTGCCCCTTGAAGCGCGCCTCGATCAAACGCTCAATCTGATCACCGGCCAGCTCTTCGAGATTGACGTCACCGGTTTCTGGAACCCCTGCACGATCAGAACCTTCCTGAAGTGTCTGCGGCATGCGGGGAGCAGAGGCTGCAACACCCTCGGCCTGCCAGTTGGTTGCGGCCATCGCCTTGACCCTGGCCTCAGCGTCATTACGTTGCACCCGGCAGATCGTCATGAACGCCCCGAAGGAATAGAGGAGGTCCTGGGGGAAGACGCTGCGGGGGATCAGGCCGCTGAACCAATTGATCGATCGCCAGTGGTAGTAAGGATTCGGTCCTGCCGCCTCAAAGTGATAGTCCCCAGTCAGCTCCCCGAAGTAGAGACCGGATTGCAGCTTCGAGGGCATCACCACCCAGTCGCCGCTTTGCATCCCATGGGCAAACGGCCAGATCTGGGATGACCAATTCATCAGCGCCTTGGCCTTCTCGTCTGGGAAGCGCACCTCTAATTCGCGGATCAAACCCTCGCGATCAGGTAAAGCTCCAAGATCAGCGTCCAGGCCGTCCCAGGCCACATAGACCCTGCCTTCATCAAGGAACTTCTGTTCGTGTTCGCCGCGGGATCCGGCGCGGATCAGCCAGAGGGTCATGGCTTCCTACCTCCGGCACCATGCAACCGCACCGCCTCCTGGTACTCCGCCTCGATCCCCAGCCCTGAGTCCTGATCGGGCGTCAGCAGCTTCATGCCCACGTGGATCAGGGAGGTCATCGGCAGGTCGTGCCAAACGCCCGGCAGGCTCTGGAGCCAACAGACTGCATCGCAAAAACCCTTATTGATCACCAGGCAAGGATTCGGCTGTCTTGACGATGCTTTTGTCTTCCGAAGCAATACGACGCTCTACCTTCCTGATATCTTCTTCTGCTGGCAAGGCTTCAGGCCGAATACCCCTCTGAAGCAGAGTCTCGCGCACCGCACTGTTATTGGTAACATGCTCTGAAGAGATCTCCGGCTCTGTCTTTAGATCGTTAGCCTTTGAATTAAATATCGTTATTTCAGCCGCAAAGTCTTTGGCCTTGAGGATAATTGTAGGCGCAAAGTCCGCTAAAGGTCGCCCTTCGGGGACTTTCCACTGGGATTTCATGGCTTTGGTGTTCTTCCCGAAAAGGGCCTGATCACCTTTGCTCCTGATAAGGGCAAACCCCTTCTCGTCGCCTGTCTGTTCAAATATAATTTGAGAAAGCTCTTTCTCGGTCGAGCTAAGCTTTTGGCGAGCCGTCAACCGCTCAGATTCTAAGAGCCGCTTTTCGATCAACTCGGCCCGACGGGTTTGAGCTGCAAAGTAGCTTTGGGCAAATGCGATCTGCGGCTTGCTGCTATCTCCGTTTTGCGCAATGAGATAACAGGCAAGTCGGGTCAGCATGAGATCGTCAATCTGCCGCTCGCTGCCAGACCCAAGTTTGACCATTTTGGTGACTTCAACAAAATGGTCTTTTACCGCCTTGCCAGATATTTCGCATGCTGTCCTTGCCTTTGACATTACACCGCAGAAGCTTCGCCATTCGCCATAGCCAAGAAGGTGCTGCAGATCTCGTGCTAGCCAATACTCCACACCATCCTCGTGACACTGCGCATGGAGCTCGAATTCGCTCATGAGGCTCTCGATACGATCTTTTTCCAAGTCACTTATCAATGGACAATGATTCACTGTAGAGCCAACTTGCTTATTGCAAGGCAGTGCTAGCTAGCTCGTGCCTTGGCATCTCTTCTGCAGCTGCCACTGCGGCCCACTGGTCCACCAGCCTTGCTGGCGCTTTTGCCTCCACAGCTTGATGGCCTGCTCACGGGTGATCTCCTTACTGCTCTTCAGCAGCGGTGGCTCCCCGGCAGGCATCTCCTCCCCGAGTGTCACCTCAAGGGCCTGGCTCCAGCGGTCGTAGCGGAGCGGCTTGAAGTGGAGCACCTGCCGGCCATCGCTGATCCAGCCCTCCTGAGGCGAGAGCGGCGGACGACCGGGCCGGTCGACGACGTCCATTGAGCGCTGCTCAGGACACCTCCGGCGCCCAGCCGTTCTGGCGGACCATGTCGTCAGTCCAGCCCTGGCAGCGGCTCAACAGGTGCTCGCCATGGGCGATCAGACCCTGGTGCAGCTGGCAGGTCAGCACCGGGATGCAGTTGACGCCGGCGTGATGCCTGAACCAGTGGCAGGTCATGCAGACCTTGCGGCTGCGGGTTTTCACCAGGGTGCCCTCATCGAGGTAGGGCCACTCTTCGGGTGGGGTTTTGAGTCGGGCGACCAGGGCCGCTGGCCGGGGCAGAGGGACACCCATGAACCGCTTCAGATGCGTACACCTGTACTAGCACGGTTGTTTTGGTGCTGCCCAGGCTTCCCGGTGCTCAGTAGTCCTCGGGGAACAGCGCGGTGGTGATCGGGCCGCCGCCTTCGCTGCGCAGGTCTTCCGTGATCACCCAAATGGTTCCGTGCTCGGGGATGTCGTAGCTGGAGAACAGGCGCCCTTCTGCGTAGCTGTGATCGGAGTCATTGGCCGCCTTGTCCTCGGCATCGAGGTCGCCCCAGTCGCGGGCGGCATGGCGATCCAGCAGACCGACGATCAGGTCATGGGACAGGCCAGCGGCAACCGCGGCAACCCCGCCCAAATCTTTGGGGAGCTGCTCACCCTCCTTGAGGCCGTCAAGCGCACCCCTCTTTGAGGCGATGGAGCTCTGCTACCACGATGTCGATGGCGTAAACCGCCCCGTGCACGTGCCTGAAAACCTGTTTGTGATCGGCACCATGAACACCGCCGACCGCTCCCTGGCCATGGTGGATCTGACCCTGCGCCGCCGCTTCGCCTTCATCGACCTCGAGCCCAGCCGAAGCGAGCCCTGGGGCACCTGGGTGGTGAACCAGAAGCAGATGGAGGAAAGCGCCGCCCGGGAGATCGGGCAGCGCCTGAAGCAGCTCAACGCCATCATCAGCGCCGACAGCCGCATCGGTCAGGCCTTCTGCATTGGTCACAGCTACGCCACCCCCCCCACCAGAGCCTGGCGGGCCGCTCCAGCCGAAACTGGTTCACCGACGTGGTAGCCAGCGAACTCAAGCCCATGCTTCAGGAGTACTGGTTTAATGCACTCGAGCAGTCGGCCCGGGACGCAGAGCGGTTGCTGGAGGGGTGGTGAAGGCTTCCCCGGGTGCTGTCCACCAGGTTGTTGGTTCTATGCACACTGCAGATGCTCTGCATCCCAACGGCGACTCAGTGTTTCTCACCTTCGCCGATACATCCCCGCCATGGATGTATCGGCATTCCTTGACGCCCCATAAAGGGAGGAGGGCATGCAGGGCCTGCCCAGAGCATCTTCAACAGCCATCCAACGACACCTGGCTCATCAATGCTTTGATATTGGCGATCTCACGCTGAATGCTGTTCCTCCAGACAGCGCTTGAGGCATGCCAACGCCTGCCCGGAATAGCCCAGACTGAGATGAGCTTGCTCCAGCAATAAACGCCGCCGGTGAATGCCGAGGCCCTCACCAAACTGTCGAATGACTTGAAGAACAGGCTTCTTCTTCTGCCAGTCGAGGAGATCTTCGAAAGTTCCCTGCTGGGCGTGATGTGAGGCAAGAGCCCAATCAGCCATCTCAAGCAGCTCTCCGGTTGTGAACCAGTCAGGCTTGAAGTCTTGGCAGGTGGCGATGTACTCAAAGAGGTTGAACTCGCCCACAGGGTAACTCTCCACCCAGCCCTCAGCGTCCTGCTCCAAGCGTGAAGCAAGCAGCTGGCGCCGGCGTGAAACCAAGGCGGATCGGAAGACACGCAAGGTATCCAGGGTGTGCTGGCCGGGGTTGGTGGCAACACCGTCTGCAATCAGGGCCTTCCGGCCCAACGGGGACTCCAACGCCCAGCTCACCATGGTTAGGAGATGTCTCAACACCTCGTCGTCAGGATTGAACGCAGCAGAGGAGAGATGCTCCGCAAGATCAAACTCTCCCAAAGGCCAGTCTCGTTCCCACGGCTGAGGGCCTCGACCTGAGGCAGCCTCGGCAATGGCGCGTTCGCGTTCCAGCGTGTGTTCCTGAAGAGCTTGCTCAAGAAGGGTGGAGATGTCGTTCATTGAAGGAATGCGCAGGATGTACATGGACGTCGACACGAGGTGAACCTTGAGAGCCACTTCAACGATTCAGCTCAAGTCGCGCAGCAGAGCGCAGGCGAGAGCGGATATTCCTGACACTCGAAGTTGAAATACGCGACCCATAAGGAAGGATCGTTGTGCCACCACTAACAGGATGACGTAGCTTCCAATGCTTCGAGCCTCGGGAAATCACCCACCCAAGGCACTCAGCCTCTCTCAGGAGCGAACGCATAGCTAAACCGCATCAACTTCCACACAATGAACCGACATAGCCGGATAGTGCAATAGCCCGAAAATCGATAAACAGGAAATTCATTTAATGACAAGAACGATTCATTTATTAGGCCTAAAGATTACATGCAGAAATCTCGTAAACGCATGTAGCGCAGGGGTTCTCAGGCATCCAAGCCAAACCACTCAAGAGGCAATCCGCAACAGAGAGCCCGCTGTGTGGCAGACAATGAACTGACTCGAGCGCCATGTTCAAAATCTTTTTGCTCAGGAAATGAATTCTCTTGCTCGCTTCACAAATCCACCTTCCATCCGCCAGAAACTTTTCGCCGATCTACATCCATTGACCACTTCCCAGCTTGGTCAGCAGCTACCGATCAGTCACAAGCTCCTTGGATGCGACTTTCTTGAGTCGAGAAGCTGGCACGGCGCTGCACCAGAAACGCCTCGATCCAGTCGTGATGCCTGCGTTCGCAGATCCGATCAGCGATCGTCGTGACTTCCGGCGGCACCTGGAACCGCTTGCGGAAGGCCTTGGTGAAGCCCTCCAGAGCTGGCCGGGGGAGGGCCCGGATCGTGTCGCAGAGCTGGTGGATGGTGGCTGAATCGAGGGGCGCCAGGCCTGGATCCTCTGGAGCTGCTGACCTGTCTGATCTGGGTGGCTCAGTTTTCGATGTCGCCTCCGCCTCGGGCTCCTGACCAGGCTGATGCCTGGAGGCCGGTGCAGCCACCACCCGCAGCGACGAGGGCCTGACGCTGCTGGCCGGCCTGGAACGGGGCTGTTCCCTCGACTCCGACGCTCCTGTTACTTCCCGCTGGCGCTTGTCATAGAGCGCCAAGCCGAACGGGTTCCCGAAGGTCATCAGGGCGCGTTTCATGGCGTCGGTCTCAGCTTCTTTGAGGGCCGATTCATGGGCCTGACCCAGATCCACATCAATGCCGTGGCCGGCGCCACAGCCCTCGCGGATCAAGGCGGGCTGACCGGCGCTGCTGACGCTGATGCGCACCCGGGCGATGTACGTCACACCCCAGCCGGGTTTCTGGTCCCGGCTCGTGCCCCTGGCACCGATGGTGCGTTCGCTCTGGTTGACGCACCGGAGAGCAACGGTTTCCCGCTGCCAGCCGTCAAAACCAAAGATGCGGTTGGCCTCGGCGATCACCTGCCACCCCTCCAGGTAACTCACCTGGCTGCGGCCCTGCTCCCGCTGACGCACCTTGGCGCGATCCAGAGGGGCAGAGAGGGCTGTGATCTGCTCGGCGGAGAAGGTGCACGTCATAACAGTGCTCAGGAGTGAGGAGGGATGGGGTTTGGAGAAGAGGGCCTGCCGATGGCGCAGGCCGATTTCGAAGGGGGCTCTGCCCCTCAGTGGATGCGCCAGGAGCGGCGGAAGAGCAGCTGGGCGCCGGTGATCTGCCGGCCGGCCTTGAGGGCTTCTTTGATGGCGTTCTTGTCCGGCTTGCTGCTGGTGGTGACGGCGAGCCACTCGGGATCGAGGGCTTCCTCGTCGTCGATCACAACGGCCTGGGACTTGCGGCTGCTGAGCTCGTGATTGGGGAAGGAGAAGCGGGTGGCCGCCGGCTGCAGTTGGGTGAGGACAAACAGCAGCGACTCCTCCAGCGCATCGGCACGGCTGGCGTCACCAGTGGCCAGGGCCGCAAGGCGCTTGGCCTGCTGCTGCCGGTAAGCGGCCTGGCCGCGCAGGTGCTCGATCACCCAGCAGGTGGCATCGGCCTTGGCGGCAAGGGCTTTCTTGTTGCCCTCTTCTGCCAGCAGGGCGGCCTCCAGCTCAGCGAGGGCTGAGGCCCGCTGTTCGGGGTCATCAGCTTCCAGCTGCTGGGCCAGTTGGCCGATGGCAGCGGTGAGCTCCTGGGCCTCGATGCCCAGCTGCCAGAGGGAACCGGACCGCTGCAGCGAACAGGCAGGGCCTCCTGCCGAGGGGCCTGGCGCTGGGGCATCGGCTGGAGCTGCGGGATTGGGAATCAGAACGGTCATGACGATTCGATGAAGAGAAGGAGAAAAAAGGAACAGGCAGCGCCAGCAGGCGCAGAAGGCTTCAAGGGATGGGGCAGGCGCATGGCGGCTGGACCTCAGCCACGGAGATCGGCACCGGCGAGCGGGACGCCATGCGCCGCGCCTGCTGCACGAGTGAGGCGGTGCCGGCACCACCGGGGAAGGCCACCACCAGCACCGAGGCGATCGAGCCGGGGGAGGTGTGGAGCACGGCCTGGGCGATGGCCTGTTCGAGCAGCTCGCGATTGCGGATCGGCCCAGCGGCACGCCCATGCCGCTGCCACTCGGCTTGCATCACACAAGAGGGCCAGCCCAGCTGATGAGCGGCCCGAGCAATGGCGGCATCGGCGCCGCGGGCGCCGCCGTGAAGGAGCAGATGAACCAACCGGCCACCGCTGCGGGCCAGCAGCTCAGCGGCAACCCGCTGATGAGACCAGGCCAGATCACGACCGCCACCGGCGGCGATCACAAGCGAACGAGCGGGGCCCGAGCCTGGCTGAGACAAATGACAAAAAACCATGAAATCAGCTGCCTTGAAGGACAACTGACCGGGGCATCATGCCGCTGATGAGAGTGCGACAGCGATGGCGAGATCAGGGGATGACAATGCCGCAGGCGATGGGCTCGTGGCCTTTGGCGCAGCCCTTATTCTACCAGTAGAGATGCACTCTTTGACCCTCCAGACTGGTTGCAGGGCAATGGATCCAAGCGCATCAAAGCCATCCGCTAGCAGACCCAAACATTCACAACAAGATCCATCAGATTCAGCTTTGAATCATCACTCGGCCGCGCAGCCGCGCGAGGCAGCCCCTGCAATCAGGCCCCTCTCTGATTCACTCCTCTCGCTACAGAGCATTGGCGGCACCGCAGCCGCGGGAGAGCAGCTCTGCCTGCCACCCCAACACCGGCCCCGGAGCGGAGGGCGGCGGCGGACGTCTGACGTCAGCCACGGCGTAGCCGTGGCAAGTTCAGGACGGCCGACGACGACCGCAGCGGATCGTCAGCGCAGCCGGAACCCAGCGGCAAGCAGATGCCGATGACGGGTGCTGCCTCTACGGCGTTACAGCTCTCCTGCTTGGAACAACACAGGCACCAGGCCCTCCCGGATCTGCGACACCACCGCAGGCAGTGGTATTTCGGCAAGCTCGTTGCGCTGCAGGAAGGCCCGCCACTGGGCCTGCTTATCCGGATCCTCGCCAAACTCACTGCTCAGCCCCAGGGGAACCTGCTGCGGCAACGGTGTGGAGCGCACGGCAAAGGTGCGCCGCACGGCTTCCGCCAGCACCTGCGCATCGAGCTCCTCTCGCACCAGCAGAACCTGCAGGTCGAAGTAGTCCTTCAGGCGGCTGTTGACCATGCCGAGGCTGACGATCGCCTGCAGCTTCTCGGCGATCACCGTGTACACGGGATAGGCCCCCAGACGCGGAGGGGGCAGGTCTTCCAGCAGCACCGGGTAGTCGATCTGCTCAGCCTCAGGCGTCACCGGATCTCCGAAGCCGATGTCGACCTGCAGGGGAATGCGGGCCTGCTCCAGGGTGGCCAGCAACGTGACCCTGGCACCGGCGTAGTTGGCCTCATTGCGGATCTCTGCTGCCGTGACGGTCTCGGAGAAGGCCAGGCCGTCATCCACCCGCTGCTGGGCGATCTCCCGGAAGACCCGCTCCAGCACGAACAGCTCTCCCGGCCCGAAGCCCAGCAGGTCCATGTCCCGCGTGGGCCGGTGCGGCATGTCGTACCAAAGGGCGAAGAGCATTGCCCCCTTGAGCAGGAACCGGTCGCAGTACTCCGAGATCCCGATCCGATACAGCAGCCGCTCCCTGCCGAAACGGTTCAGCACCGCATCGAAGGTCTCCTGCTCCTGCCGGGACCGGTTCAGCAACCGCTGGCGGATGGAGGCGGCCCTGTTGGCCTTCACAGCAGTGCTTCCAGGTACGGAGTCATCACCCGCTGCATGCGCTGCGCCTGCGCCTGACGCCAGAGCTCATCGACGTTCAGCCGCCTCTGGCTGATCGCATCCTTCAGGGCCTCGAGCACCGGCTCCATGCCGAGCCTGCGGCGATGGCGGAAGCAGTCGACCAGGGTCTTCTCCACCCCGTAGATCTTCAGCCGGATCGGACCGGAGCGCCGTGATTCCACCTGCAGGCGATGCAGCTCCGGCTGCACATGGATCACCTCCAGTGGGGGGAACTGCAGGGTGGGGCGATGGACGCCCCGCGGCAGGCTGATCCAGACCCGGCGGGGCTGCTGCGTCCCCAGACCGTGCAGCCTCAGGGCCGTGAGCAGGCAGAACACCGCCTGGGGCACCCGCTTAGCGACGATCTCCAGGTCAACGTGCTCGCGAACGGCCGCGGCCGGCAGGCCGTAAAGCCCCCGCTCCAGCCGCTCCAGCAGGCCGCTGTCGCACAGCCGCGCCAGGGTCGAACGATCAACGCCAGCCGCCGCGGCCTCCCTGGCGCGTAGGAGGCCGCGGCTGCGGGCCAGCTTGAGGGCCGTTTCTTTCCTGTCCAGGACGGGGAGCATGAACCAATCATGCGACAAAACCTGCACATTGAGGCTCAGTCATGCCCTTTTCGTCGCAAAGCAGTGGGGGGACGGCCCAGGGGACGCACCACGCTCCTCCACCAGAACGCTCTGCCTGACTGGGCTCTCTCCATGGGGGGACAGGAGGGAGCAGGAGTCGTGTTTTTTCGATCACGCCCACAGAAAGGGGAGCAGCAGCCAAGAAAGAGCAACAACAGGTTTCCCTCTCCCCCCTTCCTTCTCTCCCCTTGTGGCCACTGGACTCGTCAGGGGGACACATCCGCCTCCCCCATGGTGTCCCTCTCCCTCACATGGGCAGGTCTGCTGTGGCCCGGTACAGCAGGCCCCCACGGGGCCCCTTGCAGACTTTGCCGACACCCAGTTGATCCAGGGCCCGCATCGCCTGATCAGCCAGAGCGGCGTTAATGCCTCTCTTTTCGCGGCCGCTCATCTGCTGACGCAGCTGCGTCCAACTCGCCGCCCCCTTGGCATTGCGGGCCAGGGTGTGGATGCGCCGCATCAGCGACGAAACGCCTCCTTCCTCCTCAACCGCCGCAGCCTGCTCATGGAAGCCAAGGGCCCAGTCATCCATGGCATCGACCAACTCGATGGCCCGCTGCAGCGTGGCCACCGGAACCTCCACCGCACCAGGCTCGTTGAGCACCGCCAGCTCCAGCAGGTGCAGCAACACCGCGACCCGCAACACCTTGCCCGCTGACTTGCCATAGAGCGCACCCTGCGCATCCAGTCGGGCCTGCTGGGCCTGGATCTGCTTGTCGTGCTCGTAGGCACTGAAGGCCACGATCGCATCAAGATCGAGCTGATAGCGCTGCGGCGGCATCGTGTAGATCCGGCGGGCATAGGCCTGCAGATCCTCATTGGCCCTGTTCACGGCCGCCACGCCCTCCGCACTGACCGCGGTGGGCAGGGGCACCGTGTTCTCCGGCAAGGGAGAAAAAAGGAATCGCGCCCATTTGCCTGAGGGGTCGCCGCCCTTGATCAGCTCCCGCAGCACGCCGGGCTGAATGGCTCCGTAGATGCTCACCTGACAGCGTTCATAACTGCGATCGCCGGCTGACACCCGCAGCGAGGTGTAGGCCTGCCCGTCAAACAGCTCCAGCAGCTGCTGTTCATCGGACCCGCGGCCGGATCGGTAGGCATTCATCGCACCGAACAGGCCCGACAACTCATCGCGCAGCACCAGCACACTCAGGCCTCGTTTATCGAGCTCCTGCAGCTGCTGAACGAAGGCCTCCCCGGTGTAGTCCTGAATCTGCAGGTAGATCGCTACCGGCTTGGGTGGTCGCTCGTCCTTGTTCTTGCAGCTTTTGCATTGCTCACGCCAGCTTTCCATCGCACGGGTATTGGCGGCTGCCATTTCCTGTTTGAGTTCCTGCGCCGGTCGGCGCACCAGCAGCTTCTCTAGGGGCGTTTTCTTCTGACCGGAGCGCCCCACTGTGGCCACGTAGAGGTTGGCCGGGGTGACGAAATCGGTGTAGGGGTTACCGCAGATGCTCGTGCCCAGCTTTACCAGGCCGCTCACGCCAGCCAGGTAGGCCGTCGCCACCACGTGATCGCAGTACGGCAGGTGTTCTGTGATCCTCCGGATCGCCTCCGCCAACGGTGGTGGGAACAGGCGATCCAGGGTGATGGGTGCGCGGGCCTGCTGCCGAGCCAGATTCTCTTCCAGGGCGCTGGCTTCCTGCCGCAGGACATCCCGCTGCTCATCCTCCAGTCGAACAGCGGCCAGCAGCTGGCGTAGTTCCTGGGGATGGAGCTGGGATTCATCCACCAGCTTCCCGAGCAGCAGCTCCAGTTCGGTGGGCGAGCGATGGGCGGCAACTGCATCCCGCAACCGATCGCGACACTCCTCGCGGCTCAGCGGCGGCGGCTTCTTGGGATCAGAGACATCACCATCCCGTGCGCTGCTGTTCGTGCTGTAGCCATCGCCGCGGCCGCCCCAATGGTGAGAGCGATTACCGGCCAGCCAGGCGTAATGACGCTGCGCCCGGTTGGGATCCCGATGGCGACAATCCGCCCGAATGATCGACGCCAGAACCCGCTCCGCCTTGTCGCCGATGTCGAGGGCGGCGATCGCCTGCGCCAGCAGCTGATCGGGATCACCCTCAAACCTCCACCCTTGCTCCAGCAGTAGGTTGTGCCAGCTCCAGAGCTCCTTCACGAAGCCGGTGAGCTGGAGGCTCCGATCAGCCGCGGCCGATCCATCACCGCCATAGGGCCGTCCTCCCCGCAGCACCTCCTGCGCCTTGCTACCGATCAGGTCGGCCAACTGCGGAATGGTGCTCTCACCCGTCGCTGCTTGCCGCGCACTGGCCGGCGGCGATGGCAACGATTGCTGCGGCGCGGCAGGCTCGGGCGCTGCTTTGACCTTCGGGTAGATGCCGATTGAGGCCAGATCAGGCACCTCCACGAAGCAATAGGCCGCCTCGGGGTTGATCAGCTCATAGGGGCCTTTGCCATTGCGAGTCGGAGCGCAGACCGATACCCGCGTGCCAGCAAGCACTTCGCCGCGATGCGGATCGTCATCGCCCTGCTTGGTCGTGAATTGGCAGTACAGGCCACCTCCTGGTCGCTGCCAGCTGGCCATCCGATCCGTGACCCGGACATAAATGTGCAGCCCGCCGCTGGGGGTGCGCTCCATGCGCGTGCCGGTGAGCACTGGAAACCTGTCCAGCAGCGCCATCCAGTCAGCTTCTAGATGCTGGACACTGTCGTAGTTCTTGGTATCGAAGTCGATCGAAACCACGTCCTTCGATGGGATGATCGCCAGCCCCAGTTCCTTCCCTAGGCGCTCAGCGATCGCGATCCGCTCCAGCAGCACCTTCGGTTGAACGAGGCGCGCATGGCTGATCAACTGGGGCTTTCCATCGGCACGCCAGAACGATGGGTTCTTGCCCGTGATCGCAGGCTGCAAGGCCCCGTTCTTGAGAACAGGCTCCCACTCGCCGGTGGCCTGGTTCTTGCGGCTCTTCGGGTATAGCTCCGTTGGCAGCTCCACCGGGATCACCGTCTGCAGACTGAGCCCCAGCTGGGCCAGATGACCAGCCGCTTCCCTGATCGCGCCGTAATCGCAAGGGGTCATGGGCGATCCCCCTGGCAGTAGGCAGCCCGGATTGCACCTTTCTGTTGTGGAACAGTGCAGCAGAAAGAAGCCGTGACAGTCGCCGGAGATGCCATAATTGATCTACAGAAACACCAAGGCCGCGGCGACTTCGCTGCGGCTTTTTCATTTGAGCCTGTAATCGACTGAATGAGACATCCGTAAACCGTGCAAACCGTGCGCAATCCCCAGACCCGCACGGTTTGCACGGTTTAGATACGCCCTTTCGTGTGTTTTAGAGATTCAAATGGTCTTGTGCGAATCCAATTGCCATGACCACATCGCCTATAGCCACAGAAGACATCAAGCAGCAGCTGAATCTCATATCTGCCCAACTCAATGTGATTCAGGCACGTCTTGAACTCAAGCCAACGCTCAGCAGCAGTCCCTGGCTGCCCTTATCTGAAGCCGCCAAAGCACTGCATTTCCCGAGCAGTCGCGCCTTGCGCACCGCGATTGATCGTGGCCGGATTCCCCCTCAATTTGTGAGTGCGACCGTTGGCGATACCGGGAAGCGCCGCACTCTTTATGTCGATGTCGAAGGCTTTGCCTCACATCTGCGCAACAAGTGACGCCATGGAGGCGCTATCGAACCAGCGTTGGTACAGGGAGGTGTGAACCATCAGCGAGTGCCCCAGGCTTTTGGCGGCAAGCGATGGGCTGATTTGCGGGTTATGGATCGCTCGTACGGCCCAGGCATGGCGCAGGTCGTAGGGCAGAAAGGGAGCTTGGTGACGCCGCAGAGCCACCCCAAGCTGAGAGCCAACCGTACGGTGATCCCGTTCGAGATTGATCGCAGGCAAACGCTTGGCCTCCAGGTCCCAGCGTTCAATCCACGCTTTCGGTAGCGGCATTCCCTGCCGGGCGCCTGTTTTGCCGCCACGGATGACTACGAGGCCGTTGCCTTCGACGGTGGCCATCAGCAGCGCCTCATGGGGCCTGGCCCCGTAGGTAGCGCAGATTCCAGCGACCCATTGCCACCCCGATGGCAGGGCATCAATGACTTCGACGATCGCCTCATCGCTTGGCAGGTCCCGAGGCGCCGCATCTTTCAGAGGGCTATAGCCCTTGCCTAGCGCCCGGAGCTCCTGAACGGCTTCCCCACCCATGTCCAGCGCCTGGGCCACAGCCGTGGCCGCCAAGGCTGCTTTGCGACGACTGCAGCTCCCGACCGGCTTGCCCTCCACCACCGCACGCAGGGTGTCCATCGTGACGGCGCGTTGGCCCAGTAGAGGGCGCAATGGAGCTGCGTAGGTGGTCGACCAGGTGACATCGGCACTGGGGCCACGCTTGCGTTGTTGTCTCCACCAGGTCTCGGTGCGGCTGACGGCTTCCTGGCCGCTGACTGCATCAGAGGATTCTCCCGGCGGTTTGCTGGGCTGCAGCCATCGCTCGATTGGGAACACCTCCAAGCCCCGGCGATGCAGCTCAAGATCCCGACCGAGCTCCTCAGCCAGTTGGCGTGCCTGATCGACTCCGGCGGGATAGGGGCAGGCAGTACTGATTCGCTTCTGCTTCCAGCTGCCATCCGGCATCGGCAATGACGCCCGCAGCCTGAGGCGGCCGCCGGAGGGGGACACCTCCAGGCTGACGGCAGACCCGAGGTCCCGCAGAGCCCGGTTGATGCGTGCCAGATAGGGGTCCCTGGTGGCCATGCAGGCGTGCCTAAAAGCGTGCCTACTCTGCCCCGAAATGCGCCCTTTTGTGCCTAATCGGTGCCTAAACGGAGCGGAGTGCGAGGGAGGGAGAATCCTTGAAAAGCCTTGTCCTGGAAAGGGTTTTGGTGATGGGGGTCGCGAGGATCGAACTCGCCTTAGGCGAATTATGAGTTCGCTGCATTCACCAGATTGCTAGACCCCCGGCTCGCCACAGGATTACCACAGGCCGCGCACCGGCTGGGCCGAAGCCTCCACCGGGATCAGCACCTCCAGGCTTTCGGCTGGCTGCGCCTGCTCCGCCGCGAGGCTGCCGCTGAAACCACTGGAGATGTCGACCGTGCGCCAGGGAATCGGTGCGCTCTGCTGCTCCAGCAACACCTGGTAGGTGTTCTGCAGCGCCGATCCATCCCAAATGATCGTCTGGTCGGGGAAACCCAGGCCCATGAGGCGATTGCCTTCTGGTCCGGCCATGGCAATGCCGAGCAGATCGGTGACCTGATGGATCAGGTCGACACCGCGGGCATAAGGCGCGGTCCAGGTGTAGAAGCGGTTCACCACCAGAGCGTCAGTGGTCTGCACCGGGGCACAGCGACTCACCTCCACCGGGGCCGGCGGCTCAGCGGCAGCCACCTGCGCCAGGCCTGACGGCGCCTCCAGCGTGGTGGTGCAGACCACTGTGTTGGCCCGGGCCGCCGTTGCCAGCACAACGCCCAGGGGAAGCAGGGCCAGGGACGTGAAGAACCGCGCCACGGATCACAGATGGCTAGGCGCAAACTAGGCACAGAACGCTGCCTGCACCAGCCCTGATGAGCACCCCATCTCCCGGCCTCCGTGAGGCGCGCGATCAACTGCTCAGTCGCCTCGCCCGGGAGGCCTACCGCCACGGCCAGTTCACGCTTGCCTCAGGCCGCAGCAGTGCCCATTACGTGAACTGCAAGCCGGTGGCTCTGAGCGGCAGCGGCCTCGCCCTGCTCGGCCCCACTCTGCTCGACCTGGTGGACGCCGATGCCGTCGCCGTCAGCGGACTCACCCTCGGAGCCGATCCGCTGGTGAGCTGCGTGGCGATGGCCGCGGCCCAGCAGGGACGCGATCTCGACGCCCTGATCGTGCGCAAGGAAGCCAAGGGCCATGGCACCGGTGCCTGGCTGGAGGGGCCCCTGCCAGCAGCCGGCGCCAGGGTGACCGTGCTCGAAGACGTGGTCACCACCGGCGGCTCCTCGATCAAGGCGGTGACCCAACTGCGTGAGGCGGGCTATCAGGTGCGTCGGGTGGTGACGATCGTCGACCGGGAGGAAGGGGGCGCCGCCGCCATGACCGCCGCCGAACTGGAGTTGGTGAGCCTGTTTCGCCTCAGCGAGGTGGCCGCCCGCGCCCAGGAGCTGATGGCATGACGGCACCAACCGCTGACGTGTTGCTCTGGGATGCCACCTTTCCCCTGCTACGCCTTCAGGGCGTGGGCGCCCGCGACTTCCTGCATGGGCAGACCAGCGCCGACCTGCAGCAGGCCGCCGACCATGCCCTGATCCGCAGCTGCTGGCTGACGGCCACCGGACGGGTGCAGGCGCTGCTGGAGGTGCGTCTCGATGACGAGGGCGCCGATGTGCTGGTGCTGAGCGGAGAGGCGGCAGCGCTGGCCAGCGGCTTTGATCGGGTGATCTTCCCGGCCGATCGGGTGCGCCTGTTGCCGTTGGCGCAGCAACGCCGCCTTCAGCGCCTGCAGGCCCCAGGCGTCCATCGCCCCTGGAGTGACGACGTGCTCTGGTGCGACGACAGTTGCCTTCCGGCGGCATGGGAGGCGCTGCCGCGGGCCGAGGCCAGCGCCCTGGAGGCCTGGCGGCTGCGGGTCGGCTTGCCACGCCACCCCGCCGAACTCAACGGAGACACCAATCCGCTGGAGCTGGGGCTGGGCGACTGGTTGAGCCTGAGCAAGGGTTGCTACCTGGGGCAGGAAACGATCGCCAAGCTGACGGCACGCGATGGCGTCAAACAAAAACTGCGCCACTGGCAGCTGGTCGAGGCTCCCACCGGCTTGACGATCGAACCGGGCACGCCCCTGAATCTCAGCAACGAACGGGCAGGGCTGATCACCTCAGCCCTGCCCACCCCAGGTGGCTGGCAGGGGCTGGCGCTGGTGCGTCGAGCCGCCCTGGAGGCTCCGCAGCTGCAGCTGCAGCTGGGCGACGAGGGGCTCACGCTTCAGATCTCCCCACCGACGGGGTTCCGCGACCCGAGGGAATCATCCTGACGCAGCAGGCTGTCTTGATCGGACAGGCTGTCTTGCTCTGCCAGCCATTGCGCCACGGCCCAGGTGGCCAGGTTGTCGTCGTGGTTGTAGGCAAAGATCCAGCGCAGCGCCTGCACGTGCCCGCGGTTCTGGCGACCGGAGCCACGCCACTGCCGCCACCAGAGCAGGGCCCGCGCCCCATCCACCCCCGGCTGCCGCCAGCGGAATCCCCGCCAGGCCGCCACCGTTTTGAGGCCATAGCTGTTCAGGGGCAGGCGCCAGTGGCGGCGCACACGTTCATGCACATCCACCAGCCGCGCCCGGATGGCGGCCTGCCCTGCCTCCCCCAGCCCCTGACGCTGAGCCATCCGCCTCAAAGCCAGGGATTCGGTTTCGCCGTAATGGAGCACGGGCCAGTCGCCGTAACGCTCGAGCAGGCGCTCGAGCCGCCGCCAGCAGGAGCGCTCCCCTTGCTCCTGAAGCGTCAGCAGCGGGTGATAGCGCGCCTGCTCCAGTGCCCAGCCACCGGCGGGATCGCGGGGAAGCCGCAGAAAACCATGCAGAAAGTCATCACGGGCATCGGGATCCGATTCGATGTCATAGAGCAGCACTCCGGGGGCATGGGTCAACTCCGGCAACGCGGGGCGGGGATCCAGACGTTCCACCCGTCCGTCCCGCTGGGCCCGGGCCTGGGCGACGAGGGGCTCGGCCATCGCACCGTGCTGCTCGCCGAAGCGCTCCAAACGAACCGCGAGCTGCTGCGGATCCGCAGCCGCCAGATCGGCGAGCCCGGCAAACCCGAGCTCCTGCAGCATCTCCCGACGCTTGGCACCGATGCCGCTCACCTCGCTGAGGTGCCCCTGCTCTGCCGCCTCCCGATTGCAGACGCCACGCCAGCTGCACAGCGTGCATTTGCGCCGATCCGCCGCCAGCGGCGGCGGAGCACCCCGCTGCAGATCCTGCGCCAGCTTGCGGAGGGCCTCATCCAACTGACTCTGCAGGCCATGGCTGAGGGGCAGACGCTCGGTCTCCAGGCGGCGCCCGGCGCCGGCCACCGCCAACGCCTCCGGTACGGGCGCCGCTTGAAGAGGAGCCAGCAACCGCCCGGCCAGAGCCAGAGGCAATCGATGCTCGCGGGTCAGGCGACGCCCCTGGCGCGCCAGCACCGGCCGGTAGGCGAAATCGCCCCAGCGGCTCTGGCCCGGCACCCGCTGCAGCAGGGCAGGGTGGCACTCGAGTGCCCAGCCCTGCGGCCCCTGACCGTGCAGACGCACCCCCACCACCGACGCCGCGCCCGCTTCCATCGCCCGCAAGCCGTGGCGGGGTTTCTCCGGAAGCAGGGCCACGAAACAGCGCTGCTGATCATCGAGCTGGAGCGTGCGATGGGCCGTGTAACGACGATCGGCGGGATCGCCATACCGATCGAGCCAGGCGCGACGCCGACAGCGCAACCAGCTGCGCAGCAGGCGATCACTCAGCACCTGCCCTTCGGGCTTGTCAGCAGCAGGGGTGTCACCCATGGAGCGACGTTACGGCGGCCAGCTGCTAGATCCCTGGTCAGAGACTCCCTGTCATCAGCAGCCCATGGCCTCCGCTCCCCTGCCCCTGGCTGCTGCTCCGATCAAGTTCGGCACCGATGGCTGGCGCGGCATCCTCGGCGTGGACATCAGCGTGGAACGCCTGTTGCCGGTGGCGGCCGCCTCGGCGCAGGAACTCGCCGCCCGGGCGCCCGAAGGCTTGCGCAGTCGCACCGTGGTGATCGGCTACGACCGCCGCTTTCTCGCCCCTGAGCTGGCGGCGGCGATCGCCGCCGCCGTCCGAGGCTGCGGCCTCGAGCCCCTGCTCACCGACACCCCCGTTCCCACGCCGGCGTGCAGCTGGGCGGTGGTCCAGCGCCAGGCCCTCGGCGCCCTGGTGATCACCGCCAGCCACAACCCACCGGAATGGCTGGGGCTCAAGATCAAGGGGCCCTTCGGAGGATCAGTGGAGGGAGACTTCACTGCCGCCGTGGAGCAGCGCCTGGCGGTTGGTGGCATCACGCCACCCGTTGCGGGGGAAACCTCCCGATTCGACGGGCGAGGCGAGCATCTCGACGGGCTGCGCCGCAAGCTGGATCTGCCCTCCCTCTGTCGTGGCCTGGAGGCGATGCACCTGCGCGTGATCGTGGATCCGATGCATGGTTCGGCAGCGGGCTGCGTGGCAGAACTGCTCGGCGATGGGATCAATGATCGTCGGCTGGTGCAGGAAATCCGCAGTCAGCGCGATCCCCTCTTCGGGGGTCATCCACCCGAACCCCTCGCCCCCTATTTGGGCGACCTGATCGCCGCGGTGAAGCAGGCCACCGCCGCGGGCCAGCACGCCGTTGGCCTGGTCTTCGATGGCGACGGTGATCGTATCGCCGCCGTGGATGAAGAGGGGCGGTTCTGCAGCACCCAGCAGCTGATGCCGTTGCTGATCGATCACCTGGCCCGAGCCCGACAACTCCCCGGCTCCGTGGTGAAAACCGTGAGTGGTTCCGATCTGATGCGTCTGGTGGCGGAAGACCTGGGCCGCGAGGTGCTTGAACTGCCCGTGGGCTTCAAATACATCGCCGCCGAAATGCTGGCTGGCGAGGTGCTGATCGGTGGCGAAGAATCCGGAGGCGTGGGCTTCGGCATGCATCTGCCGGAACGGGATGCGCTGTTCGCAGCCCTGCTGGTGCTCGAGGCTCTGGTGGAAGGTGGCCAGCCCCTGGGCGCCAGAATCCATGCTCTGCAGCAGCGCTGTGGCGGCGCCAGCCACTACGACCGGCTCGATCTCCGCCTGGCCGACATGGACTGCCGCCGGCGTCTGGAGACCCTGCTGGCAGAGGAACCGCCGCAGGAGGTGGCGGGAGCCCCCGTTCAGGAGGTGATCCGCACCGATGGAGTGAAACTGCGACTGGGACCGAGTCACTGGTTGATGCTGCGCTTCTCGGGCACCGAACCCTTGCTGCGCCTCTATTGCGAAGGCCCCGATGCCGCACGGGTCGCCGCGGTGCTCGACTGGGCCCGCGCCTTGGCGACGGCGGTTTGAACACAATGAGCCAGCGCACCTTGGTGATCGCCAGCGGCAATGCCGGCAAGATCCGCGAATTCGCCCGCCTGCTCAGCGCAGTCCCGCTGGAGGTGAAGCCCCAACCCGAGGGTCTGGACGTGGAGGAAAGCGGCTCCACCTTTGCCGCCAATGCCCGCCTCAAAGCCTGTGCGGTGGCAGTCGCCACAGGCGCATGGGCGCTGGCGGATGATTCCGGCCTCAGCGTGGACGCACTGCAGGGCGCTCCAGGCGTGTTCTCCGCCCGTTACGCAGCCACGGATCCCGAGCGGATCGCTCGTTTGCTGCAGGAACTGGGCGACAACCCAAACCGTGACGCCCACTTCAGTGCGGCCCTCTGCATCGCCGCGCCGGATGGAAGCGTGCTGGCGGAGGTGGAAGGGCAGTGCCATGGACTGATCACGACCGCCCCCAGGGGCGACCAGGGCTTCGGCTACGACCCGATCTTTGAAGTCGCCAATACCGGACTGACCTTTGCCGAGATGAGCCTGGAGGAGAAGAAACGTCACGGACACCGCGGCCGGGCCTTCGCCCTCCTCGAGCCCCAGCTCCAGCAACTTCTCCAACAGGGTTGAAGCCTGCTGAGAGCAGCGCAGCGTGTTCTCTGTCACGAAGCCCTGACAGACCCACCCTGTACGGTGCACCCTGTCGCTGACGAGGTCCATGGCCATTGCCATGACCACGGGTTACAGCGCACAGACCGAAGGCGCACGTCTCTGCATCGATGCCGCCTCCGACTGGGCCTTGACTTGTGTTGAACAACTTCCCCACCAGAACCATCACGTTCTGATCGATTACGGCGCTGCCGATGGCGGCACCGCCGTTGGCCTCTGGAACCAGGTGCTCGATCACCTCCACAGCCGCCAGCCCCACGCCCATCTGACGCTGATCGGCAACGATCTGCCCAGCAACGACAACGTTGCCCTGGCGGCGAATCTGGCCCTGCAGATCCCCAGGCCACCGCAGCCCACCGTGCTGGTGAGTGCCCGCAGCTTCTACGAGCCCTCGGTGGCGCCGAACAGCGTGAGCTTCGGCTTCTCCGCCACGGCGATGCACTGGCTGAGCGAATCCCCCGGCCCGCTGCCGCATCACACCCACGTGCTCGCGTCCGGTGATGCCGAGGCGATCAAGCGCTTCACCGCCCAGGCGCTGAAGGACTGGACGGCGATCCTCGAGCTGCGCAGCCGCGAACTGCAACCGGGCGGCAGGCTGCTGACGGTGAACCTCTCCCGCGATCCGGAGGGTCGCTATCTGGGGCACAACGGTGGCGAAACGCGCAATGTCCACGACGAGCTGCACCGGATCTGGCGGAGCCTCGCCGATGAGGGTGTGATCAGCGAGGCGCAGTACCGCAACGGCACGATCCTGAACTTCTACAAGTCGCCCGAGGAGTTCATGGCGCCGCTGAAGGACGCCAGCTCGGCCCCTTACCGCAACGGCCTGCGCCTGGTGGATGAACGCACCGTCCACGTGCGCTGCCCCTACAGACAGCGCTGGAACACCGATGGCGACACCGCCGCCTTCGCCGCCGGCCTGATGGCCACGATCCGCAGCTGGAGCCGGCACAGCTTCGCCAGCGCCGCTGGAGATGCCGCAGCCGACGCGGTGTATCAGCGCCTGGAACAACGCATTGCCGACGCCCCGAGCGACTGGAGCCTGGATTACGTGGAGCACCACCAGATGATGGAGAAGCTGGCCTGATGAGCACCCCGATCGCCACCGCCCCCACCGCCCCAGCGGTGTCGGTGTTGGCTGAACACGTCTCCGACCATCTCTCGGTGTTTGTGGTGGCCGAAGACACCAGCACCGGGCGGCCAGCCAACGGTGGCCT
This sequence comes from Synechococcus sp. RS9909, assembly GCF_014279595.1. Classification (NCBI taxonomy): domain Bacteria; kingdom Bacillati; phylum Cyanobacteriota; class Cyanophyceae; order Synechococcales; family Synechococcaceae; genus Synechococcus; species Synechococcus sp. RS9909. Next base: position 317,725 of record NZ_CP047943.1, on the reverse strand, counting down.
GCGCCTCCTCAACTACCCCTCCGACGCAGCCTGCATCGCCGATGGCGAGCGCCTGGCGGGCCTGATGACCCACAAACATGATTTATATGGCACCGGTTTCGCCGGCGGCAAGATCGTGGCCCGCGCCGCGGAACCTGCAGCGGTGAAGGAGGAGCTGATCAGCGTGACCGCCACGCTGCTCGAGGCTCTGGATGGCTCGATGATCACCGGCTGTGATCTCAACACCAGCCTGGAAGACATGGAGCGTCTGACGGAGTTGACGCCCCATGTGCTCGCCGCCGTCGGCAGCCCTGTGGATGCCAGTGCCGCCACGGCCCATGGAACCCTGGGCGCCATCGAAGCGGTGCTGGGTGAGGCGTTGGCCGAGGCCAGGCCAGGCCGCGCGCTGGTGCACGGCTGCGGCGCCGTCGGTGGCACCGTCGCCCGGGTGCTGGTCGCCCATGGCTGGACGGTGTTCACCGTCGACATGGACCGGGAGCGCGCCAGCTTTGCCGGTGCCACGCCGCTACCGCTTGACTGCCCCTGGTGGGAGCTCAGGCTCGACCTGGTGCTGCCCTGCTCGATTTCCGGTCTGATCAACACGGAGATGGCCTCGGCCCTGCCCGTGAAGGCGATCGTGCCGGCGGCCAACGCCCCCTTCCAGCAGCCCCAGCTGGCGGATGACCTGCGCCGCCGCGGCGTTCGGGTGTTGCCGGATCCACTGGTGAATGCGGGCGCCGTGATCGCCGATTCAATCGAGCGCTTCGCCCCCGAGGCCTGGAAAACGGCCACAGCCGATGAGGTGTATCGCTTTGTGCGCGATGAAGTGCGGCAAAGGGCCAACGAATTTCTGGCCCAACGCGGGGATGGACTCAGCGTTGATGCTGCCCTGGAGCGGGTCACGGCCGGTGGCGGCGGTGCCCCCATCGGTCTCAGTTTCGGAGAGGCAGCATGAGCACCACCACGCTTCCCGAGCGCGCCGCTGTTGTGATCGTGGGCGGCGGCATGGCAGGCCTCAGCTGCGCAGCCGCCCTGGCCCGCCAGGACGTGGGCGACGTGGTGCTGCTGGAGGCACAGACCCTGGCCCATGCGGGCGCCAGCAGCTTCGGTGAATCGCGCATGTATCGGGAGATGTATTCCGATCCCGTGCTCTGCCGCCTGGCGCAGGAAGCCAACCGGCTCTGGCGCGAGGAGGAACGCCACGCCGGCGAAGCGCTGCGCGAACCCCATGGCCTGCTGTTTTACGGCGAAAGCTGGGAGGAGGAAACGATCGAGGGTTCCATCCCCGGCGCCCGACGGGTGATGGACGACCAGGGCATTCCCTATGAAGCGTTGAACGCCGAAGCGATCGCCGCCCGCTTCCCGCTCCGCCCGAAACCCAACTTCACCGGTCTGTTCGAACCGACCGCCGGGGCCGTGCGCAGCGACAAGGTGGTGGCCCACTGGATCCGCACCGCCCGCGCTGCCGGCCATCAACTGATCGAACACTGCCCGGTGGCCGGCATCGATGCCCGTGGTGGGGGCGTGAGTCTGGAGAACGGCCACCACATCAGCGCCGATCAGGTGGTGGTGGCCTGCGGGATCTGGAGCCAGTTGCTGCTCGCTCCCCTCGGCCTCGCCCCGAAGCTGGAGGTTTGGCCCATGCTCTGGGCGCATTACACCGTGGATCCGGCCCTGGCCGAGCGCTACCCGCAATGGTTCTGCTTCCAACGGGAGCGGGGCGATGACGGCGGCCTGTATTACGGCTTTCCGGTGTTGAGCTGCACTGCCGATGGTCGCCCCCGGATCAAGGCGGGCATCGACTGGGCTCCCGAGGCGCTGCGGGTGCAGGACCCCAATGCGATGACCCGAGAGGTCCCGGCACGCCTGCTGGAGCTGCTCGACAACTTCCTGTTCAACGCACTGGAGGGAGTGCAGGAACGGGTGGACACCGTGATCAGCCCTTACTCGATGGCCAGTGATGTGAATTTCGTGCTCGACCGTCTCACCCCGACCCTCAGTGTGTTCGCGGGCGGCTCCGGCCAGGCGTTCAAGTTTGCGCCCCTGATCGGTGAGTCGCTCGCCCGACTGGCGTCGGGCCGCCCACCGGCAGTCGATCTCACCTGCTGGAGCCATCAGCGGGATGCCGTCCGCGCCTGACGCCGTGCCGTCCTCCCCCAACGCTCCGCGCCCCTGGTGGCGCCAGCCCCCGCTTTGGATCGGGGCGCTTCCACTGGTGCTGTTTCTGGTCCTGGCGGCGGCCGACCTGGCGGCCGCCAGAGCATTCACCGAGTCGGGCAAAGCGATCAGCAGCGCCCTGCTGGGCAGCCTCTGGCAGTGGATGGCCGTGGTGCTCTTTCTGATCGCCGTGGGGCTGGCGATCAGTCCGCTCGGCCGCCTGCGCCTGGGCGGCGTCGACGCCAGGCCGAGTCTGAAATTCTTCGACTGGTGTGCCGTTCTGATCTGCACCCTGCTGGCCGGCGGTGGCGTGTTCTGGTCAGCAGCTGAACCGCTGTTCCATTTCCAGACGCCGGCGCCCTATTTCGCGGGCATCGAAGGATCGACGGCGGCGGCGGTGGATCCAGCCCTGGCCGTGAGTTTTCTGCACTGGGGGTTTCTGGCCTGGGCGCTTGTGGCGACCACGGTCACGATCACCCTCTCGATCCGCGAGCGTCGCGGCGAACCGCTGCGGCCCCGATCGCTGCTGGTGGGGCTGCTGCCCAGGACCTGGGTTGAAGGCGGCATGGGTGATCTGGCCGATGGGGTGTCGGTGGTGGCGGCGATCGCCGGCACCGTGGGCCCGCTCGGCTTCCTCTCCCTGCAACTGAGCCATGCGGCCGGCCAGCTGCCTGGGCTGCAAGACAGCGCCAGCCTGCAATCGCTGGTGGTGGTGATGCTGACCGCGATCTTCGCCAGCTCCACGGTGAGCGGGATTCAGCGCGGCATCAAATGGCTCTCGGAGCTGAACGTGTGGCTCACCCTGGCGATGGCCGCAGGGCTGCTGCTGCTGGGCCCGGGGCTGTGGCTGATGCGCCACTTCCTCACCGCCTTCGGCACCTATCTGCTCAACCTGCCCCAGATGGCCCTGGCGGCCAACAGCAGCCCCGACAACTGGGTGAACGGCTGGACCGTCTTCTATTGGGGCTGGTTTCTCGGCTACGCGCCCCTGATGGGCCTGTTCACCGCCGGCGTCAGCCGCGGCCGCAGCGTGCGGGAGTTGGTGCTGGCCGTCGCCATCCTCTGCCCCATCGTCACCAATCTCTGGTTCACCCTGCTGGGGGGCACCGGCATGGCCCTGGAGCTGAGCAACAGCGGCAGTGTCAGCGGCCCGCTCAGCAACAACGGGGCGGCCGCCGCCCTGCTGGCGATCCTCGGTCAGCTGCCCCTGGCCTGGTTGCTGATTCCGGTGGGCCTGGTGCTGGTGGTGCTGTTCATGGCCACCAGCGCCGACTCAATGAGTTACGCCGCCGCCATGGTGGTGAGTGGTCAACGCACGCCGCCGGCGCTGCTGCGGCTGTTCTGGGCCCTGATGATCGGCAGCCTCACTCTGGTGTTGCTACGAATCGGCAGCGGCCTGGGCGACAGCACCTCGATCGATGCCCTGCAGGCCTTCATCGTGATCACAGCCGTCCCCGTGACGCCACTGGTGCTCACCAGTCTCTGGAGCGCCCCGCGCCTGGCCTGGAAGGAATGGCGCCAACAAGAGGCGTCAACGCCGTGAGGCCGTCCAGGCCAACAGCACACCCAGCAGGGCCAGGGCGCCATAAATCGGCAACAGCAGCGGCGGCTCAGCCTGGGCCGCCCGTTGCAGCATCCAACCCGACACGAGGGTCATCACCGCCCCGCTGAACGTGCCGGCGGTGTTCACCATCGCCACCACCATCGCGGTCCGTCCCGACGGTGCGGCGGCCTCCGCCATCGGGAAAGCGAGCACGCAAGGGCCGAGCCCAAGGCCGAACAAGGCGCCAGCCAGCAGGCGCAGCGAAGGATCAGCATCCCCTTGCATCAACCACCCCAGAGCCAGCGCCGTGAGCACCGCCCCGCACAGCAACAGGGTGCGGCGGCGGCGGGGCTCACCCCCCAGAGCACCGGCCAGCACCATGCCGGCCACCAACCCAAGCGAGAGCAGCAGGGTGACGTTGAGCATCAACGTCTCACCCCAGTGCTGCAACTGCGAGAGCAGGCCGTATTGGCCGAGCCCGAACAACAGCCCACCGGCCCAGGCATACACCGCCGCCGCATGCGCCACCGTGCGGCGGGCACGGGAGGTCCAGCGAGCTGGTGCCGCCCCAGCCGCAAGCGCAGCGGCAGAGGTCATCGCTGTGCGCTGCTGCAGGCAAGCCAGGGGCACCAGCACCAGAGCGATCAGGCCGATCGCCTGCAGCAGCACCTGTTGGCGCCACCCCAGGCCTCCGAACAGCAACGGCATCAGCACGGCCACCACCGCACCGAACCCCAACAAGCTGTCGGTGGCTCCCATGGCGAGAGCAAACCGTTGAGGCGGCAGGCTGCGTCGCGCCAGCAGACCGGAGGCCGGGAAGGCCACCGCGCAGCTCAACCCGAGCCCGAAGCGATGCCACAGCAGGGCGTTCCAGCTTTCCGCACGAGCGAAACCGAGGCTGCAGGCGGCTGCCGTGAAGGCGCCCAGCAGCAGCAGTCGCTCCACCGGCCAGCGATCGAGCAGCCAGCCCACGGGAATCTGCACCAGGCTGTAAGGCAGCAGAAAAGCTCCGCCGATCACAGCCAGCTGGGCGGGCGTGAGCGTCAGGTCCTGCCCGAGCGAGCGGTCGTAGGTCTGAAAGCTGGTCTCCGCCCAGATCATCCAGGCCACAAACACCAAACTCACCCACCAGAGCAGACGGGCGCGAAGCGGAGCGCGCATGGTGTTCAGCAGCCGAACCGCTGCTAACCATTGTGGCGGGAGCGATCAGGACAGGCAGTAATCCAGGTTCAACGCCAGGGATTGACTGGGTTGGGGCGCCTCCTCGGGTCGGAACTGACGGCCCGCATTAGCGGCATAGGCCAGGGGCCGCACCGCGCCGCTGCGGCGCTGATCGATCCGCAGCAACGTCACCCGCCGCAGGCCGAGCGCCGCTGCCGTGCGCTCGGCCTGCTCCCGTCCCTGCTTCAGGGCCGACTCCAGCAACTGATCGGCCAGGGCGTTCTGGTTCTGCGTTGAGGCCAGGGAGGTCATGCCCTGGAGCCGCACACCTGGCAACCGGCCAGCCACCTGAATCAGCTGGTCATAGCCGCCCCGCCCCACCTCACCGCTGATGCTGGTGCTGGCCAGCTGACGCCGCGGTCCCTGGCTGCCGCCGCCTCTGGCATAAGAACGTGGTGCCGGAATCGTCAGCGGTCCCTGCGCCAGCCCCTGCAACGCTGTGCGTGTGGCCTCCAGCCGCTGGTTGAGCTGATCCAGTGCCGCCGCCGTCGTGGCCGCCTCCGCCTCCAGGCGCAGGGAAAAGCGGAAACGATCCGTTTGGGTCTGCCCCCGCTCCAGCACACTCAGCTCCAACACCGTGCCAGCGCAGGCGGCGGGGCGCACCTGGGCCTGAACCTCCAGGGGCAGCAGGGCGATCACGGGAAGAAGCGACACCGCGGCGAACCCGGAGGAGCGCAACCGAGGCAGAGCAGAGAAGGGGGAACGAGGAGGCATCCGAGCGACTCACGGCGATGACCCTGGCTGTCTAGGTCGTTCCGCTGCCGACGATGTGACGCAGGCATGACCGGCCGGATGCCAATCATCACCAGATCCATCCAGGCTCGAGCAGCATGCTGGGAGGTGAACCGGCGCCATGAACCCGCGATCCAACACCCTGCAGGTGGTGCATGAGCTGCCCGGTCGCCTGCGGCTGCGCTGGCCGGCGGATCTGACCGCCGAGGAGCAGCGAGGCCTGCAATCGATGCTGCTGGCGGAACCCTGGGTGGCCGCGCTGCGCTGCTCAGCCGCGAGCCGATCACTGGTGATCACGTTGGCGGCTGGCTGCACCGCCGTGCGCTGGCAGATCGCCTTGGCCGCCATGGGCTGGCAACTGAGCGATGGCCACCATGCCAGCCCAGCGACAACGCCGGAGCCCTCCGCGCCCGCGACCGGCGGCTGGGATCAGGTGAGCCGGGACGTGGGCGGCAGCATGATCGGCGCCGTGGCCGGTCAGGTGCTGTTGGCGGGAACCGCCGGCACGGTGGGCGCCGTGCTGTTCGGCCCCAAGGGCGCCCTGATCCTGGGGGCCACGGGGTCCCTCTTCGGTGCAGTGATCGGATCCGTGCTGGGCAGCGCCCTGGCGGATGGCAAGAACCCCGTCCACAGTCAGGTGATTCCCCTCACCTGGAACCGACTCTCCACCCAGCTCGGAGAAGAGATGGGCACCCGATCCGGAACAGCGCTGGGCCTGGCGATCGCCGGCCCCGTGGGTGGTCTGGCTGGCTTTGCCGTCGGCGGCATGCTCGGTGGCCAGCTCGGCAGCGACCTCACCACGGGCTGGAAGGGGGTGGGGAAACGGCGCTGGTTCAACAGCATGGTGGACGACAGCGCCGGCGAAGCCCTGAGCGAGTCGCTCGCCGCCCGGATCGGCTCCCTGCTCGGCGGCAACAACCCCGCGGCGCGTCAGATCGGCGCCAGCGTGGGGATGCGCGTGGGGCGAAAGATCAACTGGCGCGCGTCTGTGGAGCAGCGCCATCTGGTGAACCGCCTGCAGGTGCCGACGTAAGCGAAGGCACCCAGCTGCCATGCAGGCCATGGGGGATGGCCAGGGGCAATTCAAACGCCGCCAGTTCACGCAGGTCAGCCGCATCGAGGATCACCAGATCCGAGCCCTGTCGCTCCCCGTTCCAGAACAGTTCGAGCACCCAGCCATCATCTTCAGCTTCCGCACCGGGCCTGGGCACCATCAGCGGCTCGCTGACAAAACCGCGGGGCGCGGCGCTCCAGATCTGGCGGTCTCCAGTGTGGAGATCGAGCTTCTTGATCACCTGAAGCGGATCATTGCCCCGCTCCCGCTCCGCCGCGGCCATCCAGGCGAAGCGGCAGGGCAGGCCCTCCCTGTGGGGATTCACCATCGCGAACTCACAGCAACGCTCGCTCAACCGCGTCGTTGTGACCTGACCGCTCTCCAGGTGGATGCGGCACTGCTCCAGCAGTCCTTCGGGGATCAGGTCGAAATCCACGGCCGTGAAATCCACATCCGGGCCGATCGAGGGGAAATCGCTGTAGTAGATGCTCTCCACCACCACATCGCCCTCCTGCTCCCAGGCATTGAGGTGGTGAAACACGAAGCCCTCCGGGGCGTCGATGATCCGCGGCTGCTGGCCGGCGAAGACACCGCCATCGCGGGGAATCAACCAGAACTTCGCCTGGCCGCCGGGCTTGGACTGCAGACACTGGGCCGCACCTTTCTGACCGAGAACAAAAGGCAGGGGGTTGAAGGCCACGGCGTTCTGCAGGAACACGGCCCAGTTGGGCGTGATCGCGAAGTCGTGCAGGAAGGCAAAGCCGTTGAAGCTGTCGCGTCGCTCGCTGAGCAGATCACCGGCGCGGATGCCGGCAGCGGCATCGTCCTCCGTGGCGAACTCCATCAGCCGGATCGTGCTGCGCGGACCGGTCTTGACGCCGAAGCTGACCAGGCGCGGCCGGCCGTGATGGCCGGGATCAAACCGCGGATGGGCGCTGAAGGCCTCACCGGGGCTGAGCACGCCGCCCAGCAGGGAGAGGCCATGGGTCTCGAGCGTGTCGGGATCAAGGGCATGGGGCTCAGCCGCTTCCCACAGCGCCAACAGCGCATCGCCCAGGCGCACCACACCGGTGTTGGCGATGTTCTTCAGGCGCAGATCAAAGGCATTCGCCAGCGGCCCCCCGGGCTTCTGACTGCCGAACACTCCCCGATACAGCACCTTCTGGGCTGCTTCCTCCGCCAACCAACCGGCGGTGCGCACAAAACGATTGCTGAGGCTGACCGCACCGCCAGCGTCAAAGCGCAGGGCGGTGATCATGCCGTCGCCATCAAAAGGATGGTGCACGCGCTGGCCGCCCCGTTCCAGGCGACCGGGACCGTTGCGGTACAGCGTGCCCACCAGCTCTGGCGGCACGGTTCCGCGCACGGGATGCAGGGCCACGTTGGTGAGCTCCTGCTCCACATTGCGGAACGCGCTGGCCCAGTCGTCGCGGTTGAAGCGATCAGCGGCGGGAGCAACGGTCACGGGCGGCGGGCGTGGCAGCCCCCATCCTCTCGTAACGGACTGTGAAGCGCGGCCGCCATGGAGCCCGCGGCACGGCTCAGCCGGCGCCGGCCTGCTCCAGCACCCCCTTACTGCTGGGCACCGCGCCGGCCCGACGGGGATCGATCTCCGTGGCCAGGCGCAGGGCACGGGCGAAGGCTTTGAAGCAGGCCTCCACGATGTGGTGGGAATTCACCCCATCCAGCTGGCGGATGTGGAGCGTCAGACCGGAGTTGTTCACCACCGCCACGAAGAACTCCTTCACCAGTTCGGTGTCGTAGCTGCCGATCTTCTGAGCGGGAATCTGCAGACCGAAGCTCAGGTGGGGGCGGCCGGAGCAATCCAGGGCCACCTGCACCAGCGCCTCGTCCAGAGGCGCCAGAAAGTGGCCGAAGCGATGGATGCCACGCCGATCGCCCAGGGCCTGGGCTAAGGCCTGACCCACGGCAATGCCCACATCCTCATTGGTGTGGTGATCATCGATATGGGTGTCACCCCTGGCCTCGATCTCCAGATCGATCAGGCCATGGCTGCTGATCTGATGGAGCATGTGATCGAGGAACGGCACGCCGGTGCTCACCGTGCAGCTGCCGCTGCCGTCGAGGTTGAGCTTCACGCGCACATCGGTTTCACCGGTGACGCGATGGATGGTGCCGGTGCGCATGGCTAGCTGGCGCCCGAAGCGCTGACTCAGTCAGAACCAACCGATCATGCCGGACTCACATCCCGTTGATGCAGTAGCCCGCATCCACGTAGATCGTCTGGCCGGAGATACCACTCGAGAGCTCGCTGAGCAGGAAGGCGGCGGTGTTGCCCACCTCGGTCTGGGTGACGGTGCGGCGCAGGGGCGCTTTCTCCTCCACGTTGTGGATCATGTCGAGGATGCCGCCGATGGCCGAGCTGGCGAGGGTGCGGATCGGGCCGGCGCTGATCGCGTTGACCCGCACCTGCTTTTCCGGGCCCAGCTCGGCGGAGAGGTAACGCACCGAGGCTTCCAGGGCCGCCTTCGCCACACCCATCACGTTGTAGTTAGGGATCGCCCGCTCAGCGCCGAGATAGGTGAGGGTGACCACGCCGGCCTTCTCGCTGAACAGGGGCTTGGCGTGGCGGCAGAGGGGGGCAAGGGAATAGGCGCTGATCTCCAGGGCCCGGGCAAAACCCTCGGCAGTGGTGGCGCTGTAGTCGCCGATCAGCTCCTCCTTGCCGGCAAAGGCGAGGCAGTGCACCAGACCATCGAGCACGCCCCAGGTCTGCTTGATCTCGGCGAACACCGCTTCCATCTGGGCCGCGTCCTGCACATTCAGGGGCAGAAACAGGCTGGGCTCCAGGGGTGCGGTCAGATCACGCACCTTGGCTTCGAAACGGCCCTTCTCGTCGGGGAGGTAGGTGATACCCAGTTCGGCCCCGGCCGCCCGGAGCTGCTGGGCGATGCCCCAGGCGATCGATTTGTTGTTGGCAATGCCGGTAACGAGGATCTTCTTGCCCGTGAGATCGAGAAGCATCGGACCGGCGGTGGTGTCTGTGGGGGCGATTCTCTCCCATCACCGTCAGGATGACGGCCCCTGCCCCCACGCGTCGGTGCCACCCCTGCCAAGTTCTCCGCCCCTGCCCTGGCCGGCGCAGCCCGGAGACTTGCCGCGCGATCTGCCCAATCGAGACGCTCTGGAGCAACTGCTCGCGGCCACGTTCCCGGAGGCCGAGGGGCCGCTGAGCCCAATCCAGGGCGGCCGCCGAGCGGCGGCGGCCCAGCTGCAGCAGCTGGAGCCGAAGCGCTATGGCCGCAGTCGCAACCACCTGGACGGCGCCGTGACCCGGCTCTCCCCCTGGATTCGTCATGGCGTGCTCTCCCTGGCGGAGGTACGCGATGCCGTGTTCCTGCAGTTGCAGAAGCGAGGGCAGAGCCGCGATGACGGCGCCAAATTGATCAATGAACTGGGCTGGCGGGATTTCTGGCAGCGGATGTGGCAAGCCCTCGGCGATCGCATCCACGACAGCCAGGAGGAGCTCAAAACCGGCCATGACCCCGCCAGCTACCGCGTGGAACTTCCTGAAGACATCCGGGATGGCCGCACCGGACTGGCCTGCATCGATGCATTCCGGGCGGAACTGGTGCACAGCGGTTGGCTGCACAACCACGCCCGGATGTGGCTGGCCGCCTATGTGGTGCATTGGCGACGCGTCCACTGGAAGGCCGGCGCCGACTGGTTCCTCGAGCACCTGCTCGATGGCGACCCCGCCAGCAATCACCTGAGCTGGCAGTGGGTGGCCAGCAGCTTCAGCCACAAGCCTTACTTTTTCAATCGCGACAATCTGGAGCGTTACAGCAACGGGCGTTTCTGCCGCGACTGTGCCAGTGCAGCCCAATGCCCCTTTGACGGCAGCTACGAGCAGCTGGAGCAGCAGTTGTTCGCCGCCCCCAGGTCTGTGCGGGCCGTGACCGCACGGAGGCGTCGCTGATGGAGCTCCGACAGCCGATCCTCTGGATTCATGAGGAAGCGCTTGGCCCCAGCAATCCCGCTCTGGAGGATTCTCCTGGAGCGCCAGCATTGTTCGTGTTTGACAGCCGCTGGATCCGCGAGCAGCACATCAGCCGCAAACGCCTGGGCTTTCTCTACGAATGCGCTCTGGCCCTGCCCGTGAGCATCCGCAGCGGCGATGTGGCCACCGAGGTGATCGGCTTTGCGCGGCGCCACGGCGCCGATGGCGTGATCACCAGTGAAGCGGTGGATCCCCGGCTGCAAGGCATCGCGGCGGCGATCGACCGTGAGCTGCCGGTGCGGTTGTTGGAACCTGAACCGTTCGTGCGCTTGCCGCGGCCGCCCCGGCTGGGACGGTTCAGCCGCTATTGGCGCGAAGCGGAGCCGATCGTGTGGGAAGGCTTCAGGGCTGATCCGCATTGAGCCGATCACCCTGCAGCAGGGCCTCCTGGCGGCGACGCTCCTCGCTCGGGTCGGTGAGCAGATCCTCCCCCTCCCAGGCGGGAAGGCGCACGGGCCTGACCTCCGACGCCTTGGTGGGAGGGTCCTGCCACTGCCAGCGGGCCTGGGGAGCACGGGCTTTGCAGAGCGCTTCCAGCTCGCGCTTCAGCGCCTCGCGCACGTCGCGGCGCTGCACAACAGCAAAAAATTCCTGTTGGGAGGCCAATCCCGATGAGAAGGGAGCGGTGCCATTGCCGTTGAACAACCGCGCCGGACTCGCCAGCCAGCGCGGCTTGCAGATCGCCGGGTCGCTGGTGTCGGTTTCGAGGTAGAGGTGCACGCCATAGCCATCCGGCTGGCTCACCACGCCGAGGCCGTCATGGGGCTGGCTGCGCTGCAGGGGAACGATCCTCCAGCTCGGTTTCTGCTGGCCCGGTATGCAACCGCTCAACAGCCCAGCCAACAGTCCGCTGACCAGCACCAGAGCCCGTGCTGCAGTCCGACAACGCGTCATCACGGAACGATGGACCTCTCACGCTCCACCATGGTGATGGCTGGCGTCGCAACCCGGCCTAAGGTGCCCGGCATGCAGGTGCCTCCCTTCAGTCTCAGTCAGCAGCTCGCCGATCTGGGGCCGGAGCTCGACGATGCCGTGTTGCGGGTGCTGCGCAGTGGTCAATACATCGGCGGCGGCGAAATTCAACGCTTCGAGGAACGGTTTGCCACCAGCGTCGGCACGCCCCACGCCGTGGGCTGCAACAGTGGCACCGATGCCCTGATTCTGGCGCTGCGGGGCCTGGGCATCGGACCCGGCGATCAGGTGATCACCGCCTCCTTCAGCTTCTTTGCCACAGCCGAAGCGATCAGCGCCGTGGGCGCCACCCCGGTGTTTGTGGATGTGGATCCCGCCACCTATCTGATCGACCTCAATCAGATCGAAGCGGCGATCACCCCCGCCACCCGGGCCCTCATTCCCGTTCACCTGTTCGGCCGCCCGGTGGACATGGATCAGCTGATGGCGATCGCCCGGCGCCATGACCTCAAGGTGGTAGAGGACTGCGCCCAGGCCACCGGCGCCAGCTGGAACGGCCAGGCCGTGGGGAGCTGGGGCGATGTGGGCTGCTTCAGCTTCTTCCCCACCAAGAATCTGGGAGGCGCCGGTGATGGCGGCGCCGTCACCTGCCGTGATGCGGAGCTGGCCCAACGCATGCGCCAACTGGCGGTGCACGGCATGCCCAGGCGCTATCTGCACACCGCGCTGGGTTACAACAGCCGCCTCGATGCCCTGCAGGCCGCCGTTCTCAACGTGAAACTGCCCCATCTGGGCGATTGGGTCGAGAAGCGCCGTGCCATCGCCAGCCGCTATCAGGAGGCCCTGGAAGGTCTGCCGGGCCTGCAACTCCCCCACCCTGCCTCTGCCGCTGCAGTCGGCCATGGTTGGAACCAGTTCGTGGTGCGCGTGCGCCTCTGCCCCGAGAACCAGCCCCATTGCGCCGGCCGGTGCGACGACCCAGCCAGTGGCTTCGGATTACCCAGCAGCCGCTGCCGTGACTGGCTGAAGCAGAGCCTGCAGGAGCAGGGCGTCAGCACGATCATCTATTACCCGATCCCGATCCACCGTCAACCGGCCTACGCCGACCAGCAGCCGGCCCCCGGCAGCCTGCCGGTCACCGAACAACTCTGCAGCGAGGTGCTGAGCCTGCCGATCTTCCCGGAACTGTCCCTGGAGCAGCAGGATCAGGTGATTGCCGTGTTGCGAACCCTGCTGGCCCGCACTGCTCAAGTGGAGCGGATGGTGGCGTAAAGCGCCTTGAAGCGCGCCTGCTGGCTTTTGTGGTTCACCAACGGCTCGGGATAGCCGCGTCGCTCCAGAGCAGGGATCTCACCACTCAACAGATCGTTGGTGTTGACGTGGCGGAGCTCCGGTAACCAGCGGCGGATGTACTCCCCTTCCGCATCGAATTTTGAGGCCTGGGTGGCCGGGTTGAAGATCCTCAGTGGCTTGGGGTCCATGCCACTGCTGGCGCTCCATTGCCAGCCGCCGTTGTTGGCGGCCAGATCGCCATCCACCTCCAGCTCCATGAAGGCGCGCTCGCCCCAGCGCCAGTCGCAGATCAGATCCTTCACCAGATACGACGCCACGATCATGCGGCAGCGGTTGTGCATCCAGCCGGTTTGATTCAGCTGGCGCATCGCCGCGTCGATGATCGGCATGCCGGTCTGGCCATCCTTCCAGAAGTCGAACCAGTCGTCGTTGTTCTCCCAGGGGAAGCGGCGCCATTGCGGCCGGTAAGGGCCATCCGCCAGCTCAGGGAAATGAAACAACGCCTGTTGATAGAACTCACGCCAGCCCAGCTCCTGCTCCCACACCGTGATCGCCTGGAGCTGTTCATCACTGCGCACGCACTGCTTCACCTCCTGAGCGGCGCACCAGGCCTGACGGGGGCTCAGGGTGCCCACACTCAGCGCAGCGCTCAGAGACGACGTACCCACCACACTCGGAACGTTGCGGTCGGGTTCGTAGGCCATCAACGGGCCAGCCACAAACGTGGCCAGCTGTTCCGCCGCCGCGGCCTCTCCAGGCCGGCAGGGGCAAAGCTCAATGCCCGCAAAGCCATGGGCGGCGCGCAAGTGCTCCAGTTGCCGCTGACCCTCCAGGCACAAACGACCCAGCTCCCCCTCGCCGCTGCTGATCAGCGCAAGCGTCTCCGGCTCAAGATCGATCAATCCACTGGGAGACGCCACCGTGCTGGGCTCGCTGCGTTCCACCTGGCCGCGCCAGTTGCGCAGAAACGGCCCATACACCCGGTAGGGATCACCGCCGCCGGTCTTGAGCAGCTCCGGATTCACCAGGAGCTGGTCCCAGTCGACCAGCACCTTGCGGCCATCGGCCTGCAACGCTCTGGCCACCGCCCGGTCGCGCTCGCGCGCATAGGGCTCCACATCACGGCTCCACACCACCGCAGGCGCATCAAGCAGGCTGGCCAGCCGGGGCAGCACGGTGGCGGGATCGCCGGCCACCACCAACAAACGGCTGCCGGCCTCACGCCAGCGCTGCTGCAGCTCGATCAGGCTCTCCACCAGAAACCAGAGCCGGGCCGGCGCCATCGGCGGCAAGTGCGGCGGCGGCGAGAGGATCGCCGGATCGAGCACAACCACCCCCGTGACGGCGGGGCCGAGGCCGACAGCCGCCTGCAGACCGGTGTTATCGGCCAGACGCAGATCGCGGCGATGCCAGAAGAGGGTGCGGAGAGCGTTCATGGCCGAGCTGATCAGAGACCCAGAAGCTGCTTGGCGCGGAACCAGGCGGTGACGCTCTTGCCATCGAGCCACTCCTCGCCGGAGGCGAGGCGGGCATCCAGCTCCACCGGAGTCATGTGCAGCACCTCAAGATCTTCATCGTCGTCACCGGCCGGCGGGTGCTCCAGGGGTGTGAGTTCCCGGGCCAGGAAGCAATGGATCACCTCATCGGAGTAGCCGGGGCAGGGCAGCATCGGCCCCAGCGCATCCCAGCGGGCAGCGCTGTAGCCCGCCTCCTCGCCGAGCTCCCGCTGCATCGATTCCAGGGGGTCCTCCCCGGTCTCCAGGGTGCCGGCGGGGAACTCCAGCAGGCGGGCCTGCACGGCGAAGCGGTACTGACGCAGCACCACCACCTGGCCCTCGTTCGTGATCGGCACCGCCAGGGAGGCGCCAGGATGGCGAATGATGCCGAAGCTGCCCTCCACGCCCATCGGCAGCCTGATGCGTTGGCGCTCAAACCGGATTTTGCGGGCCTCCACCGTCTCGAGCGTTTCGAGCAGCTCGCAGGGCTCGGAAGCCGGCAGGGATGCCATCACATCAGGGGGAGGACTCGGCACCAGCATGACGGGTGCGGGAACCAGCCATCGCCTCCAGCAGCGGCTCGAGCACGAAGGCACGTAGATGCAGACGCGGATGCGGCAGCAGCAGGCGCGGGTGCTCCAGGCGCAGCTCACCCCAAAACAGCAGATCCAGATCGAGGCTGCGGGGGCCCCAGCGCTGCTCATGGGATCGGTCACGGCCAAACGCCTGTTCCAACGCCTGAAGCGAATCCAGAAGCGCCAAAGCGGCGCTCCCGCTCGGCGAGGCCTTCAGCCCCTCCACCAGCAGCACCGCATTGCAGTAGAAGGGCTGATCGGGAGGACCCCCGACGGGTGCCGTGTCGTGCAGGGATGACCAGCGAAAGCAGGGATCTTGGCTAGCCCAGCCCCGCACGTGCTCTTCCAGCAGCGGCCGCACTGCCAGAAGGGTGTCGCGGGGCGATCCAACCGCACTGGGCCGGTTGGCCCCAAGGGCCACCGCCAGGCCGTTGCCGACGCTGGGCGGACGATCAGCGGCCCGCAAAGCAACAGACACGCGCGAACTGACAGAAGAAACCTTGAATCTTATGATGACGACATCTGATAACGCTGCCTGCATGCGCACGATCATCGATCTCCCCGAGGACGAACGCGCTGTGCTCGATGCCCACTGCCGTCAACGGGGCCTCTCCCGCGCCGCAGCGATCCGCGAAGCGCTGCACCTCTGGCTGCAACACCAGCAACCCCGATCAGACAATGTGTTCGGCCTCTGGCGCGACCGCAACACCGATGCCCTCACGCTCGAATCCGAGTTGCGGCAGGAGTGGACACGCTGATGCGACTGCTCCTCGACACCAATGTGCTGATCGACGTTCTCAAAGGTGAAGCCACAGCACGCGACTGGCTTGAGCGGCAGCAGCAGCCCGCTGTCAGCGTGATCACCTGGATCGAAGTGTTGGTCG
Organism: Synechococcus sp. RS9909; assembly: GCF_014279595.1. Taxonomy (NCBI): domain Bacteria; kingdom Bacillati; phylum Cyanobacteriota; class Cyanophyceae; order Synechococcales; family Synechococcaceae; genus Synechococcus; species Synechococcus sp. RS9909. The sequence goes on along the minus strand of NZ_CP047943.1, from coordinate 301,858 downwards.
GCTGCCGCCCCGCGGAAAGCCGGGCAGTGGAATCCTGGCTGGATTGCTTTGAGCGGCTCCCTCTGGACAGCGACGTTGCTCGGGAATCCGTGCAGGCCCGCCAGCGCCATGGCCTCAAAGCTCCCGACGCGATCATCCTGGCGACGGCCCGCTGCCATGGCCTGACCCTGGCCACGCGCAACAGCAGGGACTTCCCGATCAGCCTGGGCGACGTGCTGCATCCTTACGCACTCTGAACGCAGGGCATCAGCGAGACTGAGCCACCTGAACAGCGCTGGACGCATCAATGGTGGCAAGCGGAGTGGCCAGCACGGCAGCCCAGGATCAGGCCAACCGCGCCTTCCCGCTGGCGGCGATCACCGGGCATGGCACCCTCAAACTTGCGCTGATGCTGGCGGCGGTGGATCCCGGCCTGGGCGGCGTGATCATCGCCGGTGGCCGGGGCACGGGCAAATCCGTGCTGGCCCGCGGCCTGCACGCCCTGCTGCCACCGATTGAGGTGCTGGATGTGGAGGGGGGCGACGGCCCCCAGAGCCACGGCCGCAACCTCGACCCCACCAGGCCGGACGACTGGGACGACAACGCCCGGCGACGCATCACCGCCCTCGGCGGCGATCCCGACAACAGGAGCTCCGACGCCCTGATGCCCACCCGGGTGATTCCGGCGCCGTTCGTGCAGGTGCCCCTGGGCGTCACCGAAGATCGGCTCGTGGGATCCGTGGATGTGACCGCGTCGCTGGCCAGTGGCAACGCCGTGTTCCAACCAGGCCTGCTGGCAGAGGCGCACCGGGGCGTGCTCTATGTGGATGAGCTCAACCTGCTCGATGACGGCATCGTCAATCTGCTGTTGGCGGCGGTGGGTAGCGGCGTGAACCAGGTGGAGCGGGAGGGCCTCAGCCTCAGCCATCCCTGCCGGCCGCTGCTGATCGCCACCTACAACCCGGAGGAGGGCACGGTGCGCGATCACCTGCTCGATCGCTTTGCAATCGCCCTGTCCGCCAATCAGCTGGTGAGCACCGAACAACGGGTGGAGATCACCGAAGCGGTGCTGACCCACGGCCAGTGCAGCCGCAGCTTCGCCGAGCGCTGGCGCGAGGAGACCGATGCCCTCGCCACCCAGCTGCTGCTGGCCCGCCAATGGCTGCCGGATGTGCAGATCGGCGGCGAACAGATCGAATACCTGGTGACCGAGGCGATTCGGGGCGGCGTGGAGGGCCACCGCTCCGAGCTCTATGCCGTGCGCGTCGCCAAGGCCCATGCCGCCCTGAGCGGCCGCGACCGGGTGGAGGCCGATGACCTGCAGGTGGCCGTGGCCCTGGTGATCGCACCGCGCGCCTCCCAGCTGCCGCCACCGGATCAGCAGATGGAGCCGCCACCTCCCCCCGAACAGCCGCAGGACCAGAGCCCGCCGCCACCGGAGGCCGGTGATCAGGACCCGGAGAATCAACCGCCACCGCCGGAAGGATCCGGCGAGGACGAGAGCGACCCGCCCGACGACGACAGCAGCGATGACAGCAGCGACGACAACGATCCGGACCAGGACGACAGCCCGGAGGACGACTCCCCAGACGACCAAGCACCGCCCTCGGTGCCCGAGGAGTTCATGCTCGATCCGGAAGCGGTGGCGATCGATCCCGATCTGCTGCTCTTCAATGCCGCCAAGAGCCAAAGCGGCAGCAGCGGCAGCCGTTCGCTGGTGTTCAGCGACAGCCGCGGCCGTTACGTGAAACCAATGCTGCCCCGCGGCCCCGTGCGCCGGATCGCCGTCGATGCCACCCTGCGCGCGGCGGCGCCGTACCAGAAAGCGCGCCGGGCACGCCAGCCGGAGCGCACCGTGATCGTGGAGGAGGCCGATCTGCGCGCCAAGTTGCTGCAGCGCAAGGCCGGCGCCCTGGTGATTTTCCTGGTGGATGCCAGCGGCTCGATGGCGCTCAACCGCATGCAGAGCGCCAAGGGCGCCGTGATCCGCCTGCTCACCGAGGCCTACGAAAACCGCGACGAAGTGGCCCTGATCCCTTTCCGTGGCGACCAGGCGGAGGTGCTGCTGCCCCCCACCCGCTCGATCACCGCCGCCCGCCGGCGGCTGGAATCGATGCCCTGCGGCGGCGGCTCACCGCTGGCCCATGGCCTCACCCAGGCCGCCCGGGTGGGAGCCAATGCTCTGGCCACGGGCGATCTCGGCCAGGTGGTGGTGGTGGCGATCACCGACGGCCGCGGCAATGTGCCCTTGAGCACGTCTCTGGGCCAGCCCCAGTTGGAGGGTGATGAGAAGCCCGACCTCAAACAGGAGGTGTTGGATGTTGCCAGCCGCTACCGGCTGCTGGGCATCAAGCTGCTGGTGATCGACACCGAGCGCAAGTTCATCGGCAGCGGCATGGGCAAGGACCTGGCCGAAGCCGCCGGCGGCAAGTATGTGCAGCTCCCAAAAGCGAGCGACCAGGCGATCGCCGCCATTGCCATGGAGGCGATCAGCTCGGTGTGACCACCAGCCAGGTGAACACCAACCAGCAACCGCTTCAGGGTTGGCTGGTCTGGGCGGGATAGAGCTCCTGGAAGAAGGCACCCAGGCCGATGGTCACATCCCGCACCGCCTTCATGAAGGTGGGGTCGGAGGTGAGCTTCTCCACATCACCGCCCACCGCATCAAATTTCTGCGTCATCGAACGGGCATTGCTCACGGTCTGCTTGAGCTGATTCACTGTCTGAGGATTGTCGAAGGCAGCGGCGATGTTCTTGATGTGCACGGAAGCTTCAGCGGCCTCCGCTGTGGCCTTGTTGAGGTTGTTGATCGTGGGCTGAGCCCTGGCCACTTCGCGGCTGAGCTGCTCGATCAGCTTCTGCACGTCTTCAGCCGTGGCATCGAACTGCTTGGTGGACCCCACCAGGTTGCTCACCAGCTTCTCCTGCTCGGCCTGTTGCAGCAGCCGTTGCATCGAGGCGGTGACCGTATCCAGGCTGGGAGCCTCCACGCCGCTGATCTGGGCGCCATCGCACAGCACGGAACTGCCGGAGCAGCGCTTCGACTTGGGCCGCGGCGCATCGGCCGGCAACGGCTTGTTCTGGCTGATCAGATTCACCTGGGCGTCGCCGCCGAGCAGCGACGCCGCACCCACGCTGGCCGTCACCGGCAGAGGCAGACGCAGGTCGGGTTCATTGATCTCGAGGGTGGCCAACACCGCCTCCGGGGTGACGTTGATCGAGCGAACCGAGCCCACCAGGATGCCCCGGTAGGTGACCGGGGAGCGCGCATCCAGGCCGCCGGCGTCGTCAAAACTGACGGTCACCGTCCAGGTCTCCGCCCCGAGACGGATGCCGCGCATCCAGAGCATGGCGCCGGCGAAAGCCGCAATCGCTCCCACGATGGAAAAACCGACGATTGCTTCTCGAACGCTGCGACGCATGGGGATCAGTGCTCAGAGGGCTGCATCGGCCCGTGAAGACTACCCGTCCTGAACTGACGCACATAGGGGTTGTCGGTCTGACGGAACTCCTCGATCGAGCCATCCCAGCGGAACTGTCCGGCATAGAGCATCACCACCCGCTCAGCCGAGCGTTCGATCGTGCTGCGCACATGACTCACCACCACCGAGCACCCGTTGGCGACGGTGGTGGTTGTCATGATCAGGTCTTCGATGCGGGTGCAGGCCACCGGATCAAGACCCGCCGTCGGCTCGTCGTAGAGCAACAGGGGCATCGCCCCCTCCTGCCGATCCGGATCGTCAATCAGGGCACGGGCGAAGCTGACCCGTTTCTGCATGCCCCCACTCAACTGACCGGGATATTTGTCGGCCACGTCGTTCAAGCCCACCGCATCGAGGCATTGCATCACTCGCGTATGGATCTCCGCCGGCCGCATGCGCCCCAATCGACTCAGCAGAAAACCCACGTTCTCCTCCACGGTCAACGACGCCAGGAGGGCCGGGTTCTGGAACACAAGGCGCACATCGGGGGGTTGGCGCTGATCGAGGCGGCGATAGATCTGGGGCTGACCGAATAAGTGCAGGTCGCCGGAGGTGGGCAGCTGCAGGCCTGCGAGCAAGCGCAGCACGGTCGACTTGCCAGCGCCGGATGGCCCCACCACCGCCAACCGCTCGCCGGGCTGCATCGTCAGATTGACCCGATCCAGCACCGGCTTCGGACCCCACTGCATGGTGAGGTTGCGCATCTCCACCACCGGGGTGGCCACAGCGGAACTGGGCACGAGGATCTGGCAGCAGAAACAGGCCCATCCTGCCTGTCCCTGCCAAGGGTGGTGCAGCGGCCCAGCGTCCTTACAGTCGTCCCAGTGGCTCCGAACTGCGACCGACCGTTTGACCTCGTCGATCCCCCCTTCCCAACGCAGCCCGCGCCGCGACAGTCGCCGCAGCCAACGGCGGCAGCAGCAGGCGATGCGCCAGAGGGATCTGATGAGCCGGTCTCGCCGGGCGGTGCGCTGGCTGCAGCCGGGCCTGGTGGTGAAGCGCTGGGTGCTGACCTCCGGCATCGGCCTGGTGCTGGCCCTGCTCGGAGCGGCGGTCTGGGCCGATCTCCAACCGATCTACTGGGCTCTCTGGGCAATCCAGGAAGCCCTGAGCTGGATCACCCGGGTGATGCCCCGCGGCATCACCGGCCCTCTCGTTCTCTTGCTGGGAATCGGCCTGGTGCTCTGGGGGCAGAGCCGCAGCTTCGGCTCGATTCAACAGGCCCTGGCGCCTGAAAAAGACACCGTGCTCGTGGATGCCCTGCGGGCGAAAAGCAGGCTGAACCGGGGCCCCAACATCGTGGCGATCGGAGGCGGCACCGGCCTCTCCACCCTGCTCAGCGGCCTGAAGCGTTATAGCAGCCACATCACAGCGATTGTGACCGTGGCCGACGACGGCGGCAGCAGCGGCGTGCTGCGCCGGGAACTGGGCGTGCAACCCCCCGGCGATATCCGCAACTGCCTGGCGGCCCTCTCCACCGAGGAGCCGCTTCTCACCAAGCTGTTCCAATATCGGTTTTCCGCCGGAGGCGGCCTCGAGGGCCACAGCTTCGGCAATCTGTTTCTCTCAGCGCTCACCGCAATCACGGGCAGCCTGGAAACGGCGATCACCGCCTCCAGCAGGGTGCTGGCGGTGCAGGGGCAGGTGGTACCCGCCACCAATGTGGATGTGCGTCTCTGGGCTGAGCTGGAGGACGGCAGCCGGATTGAAGGTGAATCAGCGATTGGCCATGCTCCGAGCCCGATCGTGCGCCTGGGTTGCCTACCGGAGCAGCCACCAGCTCTGCCCAGGGCCCTGGAGGCGATTGCCCAGGCCGATCTGATCCTGCTCGGTCCCGGCAGTCTGTACACCTCCTTGCTGCCGAATCTGCTGGTGCCGGAACTGGTCACGGCGATCCAGCGGAGCCGGGCGCCACGCCTCTACATCTGCAACCTGATGACCCAGCCCGGTGAAACCGATGGCCTGGATGTGGCTGGCCATCTGCGAGCGATCGAAGCCCAGCTGGCCTCACTCGGCGTCAGCCAACGGCTCTTCGGTGCCGTGCTGGCCCAGGAGAAACTGGCGGAGTCTGCCTTGATCGGTCATTACCGCCAACGGGGCGCCGAACCGGTGATCTGCGACCGACACCATCTCGAAGCAGAGGGTTACGACGTGATGGAAGCACCCCTGCAAGGTGCACGCCCCACGGCCACCCTTCGGCACGATCCCCGCAGCCTGGCCCTGGCGGTGATGCGGTTTTATCGAAAGCACAAACGGGACATCTGAAGGAGTCAGTAAGCGTCCTGCATTTCGTAGAAATCGGGCTGCACATAGTCTTTGCGCAGCGGCCAGCCCTTCCAGTCTTCCGGCATCAACAGACGCTTGGGATGGGGGTGGCCTTCAAACTGAATGCCGAACATGTCGAAGGTTTCGCGCTCCTGCCAATCCGCTCCACGAAACAGGCCATAGAGGCTGGGAACACTGGGCTGGCCTTCCCGAGGGAGAAACACCTTGAGGCGCACTTCCCGCACGGCATCACTGCGCCCTTCCACCACATCGGCCATCGCCACCAGGTGGTAAAAACAGACCAATTGCTGGCCGGGCCCTTTGTCGTAGCCGCCCTGGCATTGGAGGTAATCAAAGCCGTGGCTCTTCAGTGCAGCCGCGATGACTGGCAAAAAGATCGCCTCCACGCCGATGGTCTCCACACCGATGTGGTCAGCAGGCAAGCACTCGTGCTCAAAACCCTGTTGACTCAGCCACTGGCTGACCGGACCAGGCTCCGGCGCGCTGGGAACGACCGCATCGGCAACCGGTTGCTTCTCAGGGGTGGCGCTCATGACGGCTCAGAAGTGGTGATGGGATCAAGCGCAGGGGCGGATTCAGGCTGGGATGCGGGGAGATCTGGCATCGCCAGACCGGCCCCAGGCTTGAGGGCCGCCACCTGGGTTTCGGCCCGCAGGTAAGCCCCGGTCACGGCTGGGTCGATCCGCTGCATGCTGTGCTGCACCGTGCAATAGCGGTGGGTCTGCTGCAGTTGACGACGATCCGCCACCGATTCGTTGGCCACTTTCTTGCGCAGCTTGATCACCGCATCGAAAATCGCTTCCGGGCGGGGCGGGCAGCCGGGGAGATAGAGATCCACAGGGATCAGCTTGTCGACCCCGCGCACCGCGGTGGTGGAGTCGGCGCTGAACATGCCGCCGGTGATCGTGCAGGCCCCCATGGCGATCACATACTTGGGCTCCGGCATCTGCTCGTAGAGCCGCACCAGCGCCGGGGCCATCTTCATCGTCACGGTGCCCGCCACGATCAGAAGGTCAGCCTGGCGCGGTGAACTGCGGGGCACCAGACCGAAACGGTCGAAATCGAAGCGGGAACCGATCAGGGCCGCAAACTCGATGAAGCAACAGGCGGTGCCATAGAGAAGAGGCCAGAGGCTGCTCAGGCGGGCCCAGTTGTGGAGGTCATCGAGGCTGGTGAGAATGACGTTCTCACTCAGATCGCTGGTCACCGCAGGGGCCCCTTCAGCGGCACCGGCGACGGGACCACAGCTGGCGGCCCGCAGGTCGCGCACGGCATCGATGGATGGCGTGGCGGGGAGCGAAGAGGTGGTTGGGTCAGGCATCGGTCAGCTCCACTCGAGGGCGCCTTTGCGCCAGGCGTAGGCCAGGGCCACCACCAGGATGGCGATGAAGATCAGGGCCTCGATGAACGCCAGCAGACCGAGGCGGTGAAACGCCACAGCCCAGGGATAGAGAAACACCGTTTCCACATCGAAGATCACGAAGACCAACGCGAACATGTAGTAGCGGATGTTGAACTGAATCCAGGCACCACCGATCGGCTCCATGCCGGATTCGTAGGTGAGCTCCCGCTCCCCCTGCTGACTGCGCGGTGCCAACAGCTTGTTGGTCACCAACGCCAGCACCGGAACCGCCGCCGCGATCAGCAGGAAACCGAGAAAGGCGTCATAACCCGGCAGCGCAAACATCTGGGCAGGCCCGATCTCAAGGCAGTCTGACACTCGCTGCCGCACTCTGTTGCCTGGAGCCCCCCGATAGAGTTGAGGGGCCAGGCCGAGCAGCGGTGAGCGACGAGACCCCAGCACAGGAGCCGAGCGCTCCCGTGCCAGAGCAGCCGACCGAAGCTCCCGAACAGGACAGCGTCAGCAGCGATCCGCGCACCCACCGCTTCGAGTGTCGGAGCTGCGGCTATGTGTATGACCCCGATGAGGGGGTGAAAAAGCTGGGAATCACCGCCGGCACCGCCTTCGAGGACCTCGACGCGATCAGCTTCCGCTGCCCGGTGTGTCGCAGCAAGGTGGGGGCCTTCCGCGACATCGGTCCGCGCACGAAGGCCAGTGGTTTCGAAGAGAACCTCAACTACGGCCTCGGGGTGAACCGGCTGACGCCCGGCCAGAAGAATGTGTTGATCTTCGGCAGCCTCGCCCTCGCCTTCGCCTTTTTCCTCTCCCTGTATTCCCTCCGCTGAGTCCTCGTTGACCCAGCCCCACGTCGCGACCGTCATGAAGCGCCTGCTCCATCCCCTGCTCCACCTGCTGCTCGTGGCCTGCCTCGGCCTCGGCCTCGGCGGCTGCGTGTCCACCCGCCTGGCGGCGGCGGAAACCAGCCCCTGGCAGGCAATAGACCTGCAAACCAAGGCCAACCCTCTCGATGTGGCCTTCACCGATGCCGAGCATGGCTTCCTGGTGGGCAGCAATCGGATGATTCTGGAAACCAACGATGGCGGCAGCAGCTGGAGTGAGCGCAGCCTGGACCTGCCGGAGGAGGAGAACTTCCGCTTGATCAGCATCGACTTCGACGGGAAGGACGGCTGGATCGCCGGCCAGCCCGGCCTGCTGATGCACAGCACTGACGGCGGCAACAACTGGACCCGTCTGTTCCTCGACACCAAGCTGCCCGGCGAGCCCTATCTGATCACAGCCCTCGGCCCCAACACTGCCGAACTGGCCACCAACGTGGGGGCTGTGTATCGCAGCCGCGATGGCGGCGGCAGCTGGGAAGCGGAAGTGAGCGATGCCGCCGGCGCCGTGCGTGATCTGCGCCGCAGCGATGACGGTCGCTACGTGAGCGTCAGCAGCCTGGGCAACTTCTATGCCAGCTGGGATCCCGGCCAGGATGTGTGGCAGGTGCACCAACGGGTGAGCAGTCAGCGGCTGCAGAGCATCGGCTATCAGCCCGACGGCAATCTCTGGATGCTGGCGCGCGGCGCCCAGATTCGTTTCAACACCGAGCGCGGCAACAACGAAAGCTGGAGCAAGCCGATCATTCCGATCACCAATGGCTACGGCTACATGGATCTGGCCTGGACCCCCGATGGCGCCATCTGGGCCGGTGGCGGCAACGGCACCCTGCTGATGAGCCGCGATGGCGGCGAGAGCTGGCAACGGGATCCCGTGGGCGCTGAACAGCCCACCAACTTCACCCGATTCGAAGAGAGCGACGGCAAGATCTTCCTGCTCGGCGAACGGGGGGTGCTGCTGCGCTGGCAGGGCTGAGCGCCACAACGCTGTGTAACCAAGCGCCTCAGCCAGCCCCGGCCCTCCAGCATCGCGCCTTAGGATCGCCAAGCTGATACGCCCGAAGCCATGGCCGCCGGCTCCACCGGGGAACGCCCGTTTTTTGAGATCATCACCAGCATCCGTTACTGGGTGATCCACGCCGTGACCCTGCCCGCGATTTTCCTCGCCGGGTTCCTGTTCGTGTCCACTGGCCTCGCCTACGACGCCTTCGGCACACCCCGCCCCGACGCCTATTTCCAGGCCTCGGAAAGTAAAGCTCCCGTTGTGAGCCAGCGCTATGAAGGCAAGTCCCAGCTCGACCTGCGCCTGCAATAAGCCATGACCCAATCATCCGCCACGTCCACGCCGCGCAACTACCCGATCTTCACGGTGCGCTGGCTCGCTGTGCACACCCTGGGCATCCCCACGGTGTTCTTCCTCGGTGCTCTGGCTGCCATGCAGTTCATCCGCCGCTGATTTCCTCTTCGGACCCTTCCCATGCAGCGCAACCCGAATCCGAACAACCTGCCGGTGGAACTGAACCGCACCAGCCTCTATCTGGGGTTGCTGCTGGTGTTCACCACCGGGATCCTGTTCTCCAGCTACTTCTTCAACTGAGGAACTGACCCCATGAGCGGCAAGAAATCCAATCTGCCTGACGGTCGCATTCCCGATCGCCTCCCCGACGGTCGACCTGCGGTGGCCTGGCGCTCCCGCTGGACCGAGGGTGCCCTTCCCCTCTGGCTTGTGGCCACCGCCGGCGGCATGGCCGTGATCTTCGTGGTGGGCCTCTTCTTCTACGGCTCCTACACCGGCGTCGGTTCCGCCTGAACCTCAGCCCGTTGGACCTCAATCTCAGCCCCCGGATCTCTGCATCCGGGTTTTTTATGCCAATAACGCATTGATCCTGATTGGTTTCAGCGAGAGGAGAGTCGATGTCGCCTCGGCCTCATAGGCTGGATTTTGCAGCAAGCTGACCATGGTCACTTCCCCAAAGGGACGTCCTGATCAGAGCCAGCCGACCCGGAGCCGCCGCGATCGCCGCCCCAAACGCAGGGAACTGTTCTGCCCAGCCCATCCCGAGCAGAAGATCGAAGGGAACGGCAAGAAGTACTACCTCCACCTGCTCAGTGCCGAGGAACTCCAACGCCGGGGAATGTCAGCCAAGAGAGCCCAGCTGGTGATCAATGCCTACCCGGTGCTGGTGCTGAGCAATGAGTGGCTGGAAGAACTCTTCTGCCCCAAATGCGGCTCCTCCCGCTGGTGCCACATCACCAAACACGACCGGGTGGAGCACACCGTGCGCTGGGCGCCTCGAGAGCTGTGGGAGCAGGTCGCCCATGTGGATCCGATCGCGGCCAACCCCACAGTGAGCGAATACACCCGACGCGAAGCGCGCCGCCATCGTCAGAAAAGGGTTGACGGCAAACGTTTCTACGACTGAAGGGGGCTGTAGACGTTCCGATACCAGTCAGCAAACCGCTGCACCCCCTCAGCGATCGGCGTGGAAGGGCGGAACCCCACCCAGGCCTCCAGGGCGGTTGTGTCGGCTGCGGTGGCGACCACATCGCCCGGCTGCATCGGCTGAAAGTCTTTGATCGCCTCCCGGCCGAAGGCCTGCTCCATCACCTCGATGAAGCGCAGCAGCTCAATCGGCTCGCTGTTGCCGATGTTGAACAGCCGATGGGGGGCTGCCGCCGTGGCGGGATCGGGAGCGAGCGGATCGAAGCTGGGATTGGCAGTGGCCGGCTTGTCGCAGCAGCGCAACACCCCTTCCACGATGTCGTCGATGTAGGTGAAATCCCGCTGCATGCGGCCGTGGTTGAACACCTTGATCGGCTCACCGGCCAGGATCGCCTTGGCGAACAGCATCGGTGCCATGTCGGGGCGGCCCCAAGGGCCATACACAGTGAAAAAGCGCAGACCGGTGGCGGGCAGACCGTAGAGATGGCTGTAGGTGTGGGCCATCAACTCATTGGCCTTCTTGCTGGCGGCATAAAGGCTCACCGGGTGATTCACCGGTTGCTGCTCGTGGAAAGGCAGGTTCCGGTTGCCGCCATACACGGAACTGCTGGAGGCATAGACCAGGTTCTCCACACCGTGGTGACGGCAGCCCTCCAGGAGGGTCCCGAAGCCCACCAGATTGCTCTGGATGTAGGCAGCAGGATTGTCGAGGGAGTAGCGCACGCCAGCCTGGGCGGCGAGATTCACCACCACAGCTGGGCGCTCCGCTGCGAACAGAGCCATCAGGGCGTCAGCATCCTCAAGAGCGATCGGCTCAAAACGCCAGCGACCGGCGCCAGGTGCAGCGGTCACGGCCTCCACCTCAGCGAGGCGGGCCCGCTTGAGGGCCGGGTCGTAGTAACTATTGAGATTGTCGATACCGATCACCCGATCACCGCGCTCCAACAGGCGCTGGCAGAGGGCGGCACCGATGAAACCGGCCGCACCGGTGACGAGCACCGGCCTCGAACGTTCACTGTTCATGGCTGGCCCTCGCCGATGCGCCAGAGCTTCAGGCCGGCGGCATGCACCTGATCGGGATCCACCACGGAGCGGGCATCAAACACCCAGGCGGGCTGACGCATCAGCGGCGCCAGGGCCGCCCAATCGAGTGAGCGGTAATGCTGCCATTCCGTGAGGATCAGCACCGCATCGGCACCGGCCAGGGCCTCCTCCACCACAGCGCTGCTCCACCAGGTGCCCTCACCGCTCAGGGCCGCCCGGGTGGGGCCCGCCTCCGCATCGGGCGCCTCACTGGCGGACAGACGCAGGTCGCGCTCGATCTGATCCGGTTCCACCTTCGGGTCGTGGATCGCCAGCTGGGCCCCCTCCTCGAGCAGATCGCGGCAGATGCGGATCGCCGGTGCCTCGCGCGTGTCGTTGGTGTCGGCCTTGAAGGCGAAGCCCAGGATCGCCAACCGCTTACCGGTCACCGTGCCGAAGAGTTTCTGCACCACCAGCCTGGCGATGCGGTGCTGCTGCCAGGTGTTGAGCTGCACCACCGACTCCCAGTAATCGGCCACCTCGGGCAGGCCGAAATGGCGACAGAGATACACCAGATTGAGGATGTCTTTCTGGAAACAGCTGCCGCCGAACCCCGGCCCCGCCTGGAGAAACTTCGGGCCGATGCGGCTGTCGGTGCCGATCGCCCGCGCCACTTCCCGCACATCGGCGCCGGTGGCCTCACAGAAGGCGGCAATGCTGTTGATCGAGCTGATCCGCTGCGCCAGGAAGGCATTGGCGGTGAGCTTGGACAGCTCACTGCTCCAGAGATTGGTGCGCAGAATCCGCTCATCGGGCACCCAGCTGGCGTAGATCGCGGCGAGGGCCTCGATCGCAGCAGGGTCCTCACCGCCGATCAACACCCGATCCGGCGCCTCCAGATCGCGGATGGCGGTGCCCTCCGCCAGAAACTCCGGATTGGAGAGCACCGAGAAACTGCGCGCGCCGCCGTTGGGGTCGGCAGCAGCAAGGATCGACTGAACCGCCTCGGCGGTGCGCACCGGCAGGGTGCTCTTCTCCACCACGATCGTGTGGCCGGTGGCGGCTTTGGCGACGCTGCGGGCGCAGGCCTCGACCCAGCGCAGGTCACTGGCCTGCCCAGCCCCGAGCCCTTTGGTTTTGGTGGGGGTGTTCACGGAGATGAACACCATATCGGCGGCGGCGATCTGCTCCTCCACGGCGGTGGAGAAGTGGAGGTTGCGGCCGCGGGCCCGGCCCACCACCGCATCCAGCCCCGGCTCATACACCGGCAGCTTGCTGAGGTCAGCGTCATTCCAGGCCTCGATGCGGGCCTGGTTGATGTCCACCACCGTCACCTGCACAGCCGGGCAGCGGTCGGCGATCACCGCCATCGTCGGACCGCCCACATAGCCGGCGCCGATGCAGCAGATGGTGCGGATCGAAGGGAATGTCATGCCGTGGGGCGCGAGGTGATCATCGTTGGCATGGTCGTGGCGGCATCCAGGGGAGGACCACTGACGCTCGACCCCCGAGAGGACGCTTCCAGAGGCGCACCGACCGACGGCCGCGTGAGCTGAACGGAGAGGCCGGTGCGACGAAACACCTCGACCGGATCAAAGCCGGCATTCACCCGCTTCCAATCGACGTCATGCACGTCATCGGGAACAGGCTGGTCCAGAGCCTGATAGCCCCAGCTGTAGTGAGTCGTGAAGACGACGCTCGGGTGATGGGTGCCGGCGATCACAAGGCCAAGCTCATGAAGTGATCCCAGCATGAAACGGTCGCACACAGGGCCTAATGCCGGAGGCATCATCCCCCACAGGGGCAGGGCACGAAAAGCGGAGGGATAGAACACGTAGCAGGACGTGTCGACATGGCGATGCTCCAGGTCCTCTTCGGGCAGGCCGGGGATGGGGGTGCCGTCGGGGAGCACGCACTGACGGCCCATCGCCAGCACATCAGCAATGGGATGACGGTGACGCAAGGCAACCACACTGTCGAGATGCCAAGGCTGGTACCAGTTGTCGGCATCGAGAAACAGGATCGGCCAATAGCCCTGATTGATCGCGGAAATTGCACCGAGGCAGCGAGGGGTGTTGCCGTTATCGGCATGGGCCCGGGGCAAGCGGATGTGCTCCACATCCCAGGCGTCCACGTCGTCGCGCGGATGCCCGTCCGCCACCATCACGTGACGCAGAGCCCAGCCACCCTGCTGATCCAGGCAGCTGCGATGACAACGCTCCAGCCACTCGAGCGGTTCGAGGTGATAAGGCGTCACCACCGCAGCTCCCCTGGGCCCGATCGCGGCGCCGTGCAGGTCTGCGGGGGGCTTCTGAGCTGCGGGCATGTCAATGGCCAAGGCATAGGGCGAGTCGATCGAGATCGGCCACCGGCAGCTCCTCCTGGGCCGTCTCGCCGACTTCAGCCTGCAGGGGCTTGAGCTTCACAACGCCCCGTTCCACTTCGGCGTCACCCAGCACGAGCGCCCAGTCAGCGCCGCTGCGATCAGCCCGTTTGAACTGCTTGGCGAAGGCCGATCCGGTGGCATCCAGCTCCACGGCCACACCGCGCTGACGCAAACCGCGACAGAGCACCAGCGCCTGGCGCGCCGCCGCCTCGCCACGATGCACCACATAAGCCACAGGCCCCTGGGCACGCACCAACTGCGCGGCCCGGCCAGCTGGATCAACCTGGGCCGCCGCCTCGAGCACCAGCAACAGGCGCTCCATGCCGAGGGCCCAGCCGATGGCCGGCGTTGGCGGGCCACCCAACTGCTGCACCAAGCCGTCGTATCGACCGCCTCCACACACGGTGGCCTGGGCACCCAGCTGGTTGCTGGTGATTTCAAAGGCGGTGTGGCCGTAGTAATCCAGACCACGCACCAGATGGGGGTTGCGCTGCACAGGAATCGCCAGATCCTGCAACGCCTCGAGCACGGCCTCAAAGCGAGCCCGGCTGGACGGAGCAAGGCTCTGCTCGAGGGTGGGAGCGTCCTGCAGCACCGCCTTGGTCTGGGGGTGTTTGCTGTCGAGAATGCGCAGGGGATTGGTCTGCAGCCGCTGCTGAGCGTCGGGATCGAGGGCGTCGCTTCGCTTCTCCAACCAGGCCACCAGCGTGCTGCGGTATAGCTTTCGGTCTTCCGGAGTGCCGAGGCTGTTGACCTCCAGGGCCAGACCCGTCACGCCCAGTTCCGCGAGGAGATCCCAGGCAAGGGCGATCACCTCGGCATCGCTGGCGGCTGTGGAGACGCCGAGCCATTCGACCCCGATCTGGTGAAACTGGCGTTGTCGGCCAGCCTGGGGTCGCTCGTAGCGGAACATCGGGCCGCCGTACCAGAGGCGTTGCACCCCCTGGGCGAGGAGGCCGTTCTGCAGGGCCGCGCGCACCACGGAGGCCGTTCCCTCCGGCCGAAGCGTGCAGGAGCGATCACCCCGATCGATGAAGGAATACATCTCCTTACCCACCACATCGGTGCCCTCGCCGATGCCGCGGGCAAACAATTCGGTGACTTCCAGGAGGGGTGTTCGAATCTCTTCACAGCACCACCGCTGCATCTGAGCCCGAACCACGGCCTCCACCGCCTGCCAGCGCCGGGTCTGCTCCGGCAGCAGATCCACCATGCCGCGCAGGCTCTGCAGTTGCGTCATGGAAGGGCTGAGCGACAAACCGTCGCTCAGTCTGCCGGGCGGCTGTCGGCCGGCTTGGTGCGACGCCGGGCCGCCGCAGTGGTTTTGGACGTTGTTTTGGCTGTTTTGCTGGTTTTGCTGGTTTTGGCTGATTTCCCGGGTTTCGCCTCTTTCACCGCCAGGTCGACAACAGACGTCGCTGCCACCGAAGCGGCCGAGGCCGGATTGACTGCCATCTGGGAACTCAGGCGCGATAACAAAGCCGCCTGCGAAGCCTCCGAAAAGGCATAGCTGCCCACATGGGTGAGGGCAAAACGCTTGGAAATGAAGATCCTGCCCCCAAGGGAGCGCCAGCGATTACAGAAGAGCCAGTCTTCGCTCATGAACACTTTTTCACCGAACAACCCGCATTCGAAGAAGGCATGGAGATGGGTGTTGATGGAGGGGTCGAGGCCACAGTCGTCCGTGTAACGGAGCTCCGGCATCGCTTCCGCCATCCGTGTGAACACCTCACGCTTCAACAGCAAGAAACCGGTGCCGATGCGCTCCACCTCCGCTTTGGTGTCATCCACCTCGCCATCAGGGAGCGGATTGATCACGTAGTCGATCGGCAGGCTTTTTTTGGGGTAGCCGCCCCCGATCACATCGACATCCTCCTGAAGCAGCATCAGGATGTATTCAGGGTCGAAGCCGATATCGGCATCCACAAACATCAGGTGGGTCGCCCGGGGATTGTTCATCGCCCTGGCCACCAGCGCATTCCTGCCGCGGGGAATCAGACTTTCATTCACCAACGTGTCCAGGCTCCACTCGAGTCCCCACTGCGGTGCCCTGGCGATGAAACGCACAAAGCTGGTGAAGGTCACTTCCGAGATCTGACCGCCGTAACAAGGGATCAGAAAGTGGAGATGCACGTTGATTTCAGCCACGTGGCCCGATCCTATGGGGCGCCAATCGCGCTGATGACAGGATTCAGACCAGAGCGTCCACCTGCCTTGCCATGGCCAGCCAAGATCTCGAGGCCTTTCTCAACAGCATCGACAGCAGCCCCGACCTGCAGGACCAGCTCAGCAGCCTCGATCTCCAGGGGGTACTGAGCCTGGCCAGGGAGAAGGGATTTCAGGTGAGGGCAGCCGACCTGCTCCGGGCCCAGGCGGAGCAGATCCTGGCGATGAGCGACGACGACCTCGATCTACTGGTGGAGGGCGGCATCGACGACCTCTTCGGCATGAACGACTTCCAGGCCTATCTGGATCGCACCTGAGCGCTCAGCACTAACGCAGCAGCGAGATAGCCATGGGGGTCAGGCGCCAGGCCCCCTTCCCGGTCACCAGCCCAGCGCCAGTTGGCCTGATCCGCCGGATCCTCAACATCCGGATCGGGAAGCTGCATCACGAGCAACGACTGAAAGGCCGCCGGTGCGGTGATCAGTCGATCCAACTGCTCACTGGCCAGGTGCTGCTCTGGGGTGGTGCCGTGACGCAGCAGAAACAGCGCATGAGCAAAGCGCTCGAGGCGCTCCGCCGCCTCTTCGGGCATCGCTGCTCGCACGGCCGGCGTGAGGGTCTGAGCCTGAACACGCCGCACCAGCAAACGGGGCAGACAGCCGCGCGGCAGCAGGCTGAGCATCAGGCCGTCATGGGGCCACCAGGTGCTGCGAAAGAAGCCCTGATCGAGACGTTGACGCAGAAGCTGCAGTGCCTCTGCCGCATGGGGGAGGCCTGGATCGCTGGCGAAATTGGCCAGGACACAGTCGTGGGGAGCACACCAACCCCTGAGTTGAGCCACGGGTCGCTGGATGAAAGCGGCGATCGACCCAGGGTCGGGATAGGTGCGCACCCCCTCATCCGCTCGCCAGATCCGCTCGAGCCAGCGATCCAGCTCCGGGGATGAGGGGCGGTCGAGAGCGAGAAGACAGCGGCGCAGCCAGATCGAACTGTCGCCATCCACCGGCGTGTGACGGTTGTAACCCACCGGACGGGGACACTCGAGCAGAAACTCCAGCGCTCGCTGCTGATGGGTATAGGCCGCCTTCAGGCGGGCATGCTCTCGCCAGTCAGCCAGCAGGGTGAGACAGGCCAGAGGCACCCACTGATCCGACACCCCCGGACGCAGGGCAAAGCCACCCCAGCCCTGATCGGCCTGGGCCAACCAGGCGAGAGCATGATCCCAGCTCGTTGCGATGGGAGTACTGACCATCGCCCCCATGTAGGCCTTGTGGTCGACCAACGCGGAGGCCTCAAACACCAGTTTCTGATGACTGAGTCCGCCCCGCAGCGCAACCCTTCGGGAGCCACAGGGAAGGGAGGGGTGATACAACCCGAGCTGGGTGAGCGCGTCGAGCTTTCGAGCCGGCAGCAGGGCCGGATGGGCCGGCCAACGCGGCCACTGCTGAGGCCCCGTGGGAATCGGCCCCGGATGACCGGTGATCGTGTGCTGCAGGCGATAAAGGGGAAACACCTCGAGGGCGTAGCGATCCCGAAACCGTTGGCGACTACCGAGCGCCAGAGCCAGTGGAAACCCCTGCAACGCCGCCTGGAGCGGCGGTGCCAGATTCAACTGCTGCAACAGGGCCTGGGGCGATGGCACGAGGAACAGCAACCGCCATTCCTCGCGGCCGGGATGGAGATCCACCCCCACCTGATCGAGGGATCCGAGCGACAGCGGAGCCAGATCGGCCCACCAATCCCCGGAGGGCAGAGGCAGCCTGGAGCGCAGCACTGGGGCAAGGCCGGCATGCCATCCCTGAAGCCATGCGCCCACCCTCTCCTGAGGCATGGCGTCGGCGAGACGACGGAACAGCAGAAACGACTGGCCGGCGCAGACGCGGGGAGCCTCGGTGAATTCCAGCCAGGTCTCCGCCTGAAGGCACACCATCGGCTCGAGCAGGCCCTGCAGATCCCGAGGCGACAGTCCTCCGGAACAACCGCCGTCACCATCGAGAAACGGCGCGAGGATGGATTGCCAGCGCTGGAGTCGGTTGCTG
Organism: Synechococcus sp. RS9909; assembly: GCF_014279595.1. Lineage (NCBI taxonomy): Bacteria > Bacillati > Cyanobacteriota > Cyanophyceae > Synechococcales > Synechococcaceae > Synechococcus > Synechococcus sp. RS9909. The sequence continues at coordinate 283,816 of NZ_CP047943.1, read as the reverse complement.
AGGATCAGGGCCGCCATGTGGGGGCGGCGACGCAGGCCCCGTTTGGACAGTTCCAGACCGATGGCCGGGGCATCGAACGGCGAAAGACCGCAGAGGAAGTTGCGCTGCACCGGGGAGGGATTCAGGGGTTCGAGCAACGCCGATGCGGCCGGCGAACCATGCCAGAAGGAGTCCCAGGTGGGGCGCATGCAACAACCTCAGGAGCGTCATGATGACAGCCTCCTGCCATCCGAGCGTGCCTGCTGCAGCCTGGATCGATCGCCAGGGGGTGATGCGCGGATTCTGCGCGGTCACCAAGGTGGAGCGGATCCGCTCCCTGATTCAGCAGCCATCCGCCTCAGAGAGCTCACTCGAAGCGAGCGTGCGGGGCTACGGCCAGCACTGGGACTTTCGCGAAAATCTCTGGAAAGACCACCCGGAACTGGAGCGCTGGCTGCTTGAGGGAGAACCGGCCCAACTGGCCGCCGATCTTCTCAGCAGTGATCGGGTGTGGCTGCTGCGCGATCAGACCTACTGCAAGCGCCCCGGCAGTGAACACACCCCCTGGCACCAGGATGCCCTGTTCATTCCGGTGGAGGGCTGCGAGTTCCTCACGATCTGGATCCCCCTCAGCTCGATCCGATCCCAGGCCGACGCACCACTGGAGTATTGGCGCGCGCCCCATCCCTGCTGTGAGCTGCTGGATGGCAGCAGCAGCAGCAGCAGCCACAGCCAAAATCGACGCACCTGGACAGCCGATGGGCGTGACCACGCCACGACGCTGGGCCTGAAGCCTGGGGATTGCAGCTACCACGACGGCTGGACCCTGCATGGCAGCGATCGCCACGAGGCCGCCAGTGAACGGCTGGCGATTGTGGCCGTGTATGGCTGCGGAGAAGGGGTGCTGCGACTGGCCCCGGCCATGAGCCTGGCTCCGCAGAGCCTGCGCGGCCAATCCCACCTGCTGCGTGAAGGCCTCCATCGTTCCTGCTTCCCTGGCTTGCGGGAGGGTGACCCCGTGCCGAGCCATCACAACCCCTGGATTCGCTGCAGCCCTCGAAAAGAACTCACCTAAGGTTCGACAACTTTTCATCCGTTGAACCTCAACAACCATGAGCGACCACGAGAACGCCTCAGAGATGGTGCAGGCGGAAGCCCTGAACCCAACGTCGGCAGATGGCGGTCAGCAGACCCTCACCCTCGACGGTCGGGTCTATCCGATGGAGGCCCTGCCCGCCGATGCTGTGGTGGTGCTCAACGACCTCATCCGTTGTGAGAACGAACTCAATGAGCACCGCTTCCGCCTGCGTCAGCTGGCATCAGCTCAGCAGAGCATGACGGTCACGCTCACACAATTGATCGCCGCCGCTGGCCTGGAGCCGATCGCCACAGTGGATGGAGCTCAGGTTGACGCCGCTCAATCGGAAGGCGAAGCCGCCTGAGCCGGGCTGGCGGGGCGGGGGATCGGGGAGGTGATGACCAGGTTGCGGGCATCCTCCCCGTTCTCACTTGAAAGGAAGCGCACCATCTCATCGAGCGAATAGGCCTTCAGCACGGTGGGCCGCTTGGCTGAGACGTTGCTCTGGTTGACCAGCAGAGCCATCGTGGTGAAGGAGAAGGCACAGGGCACCACCGTGCGTGATGACGCGCCGCGGTCAGCCCCCTGAGCCGTTGGGGTGATCCGCACCAAGGGATCGGGGCACAGCACGTAGGGCTGCTGCCGTGCCAGGGTTCTGGCCCGCTCGGGCTGAACACCCTGCTGCTGCAGCAAACCCACCACAGCCGGAATCTGGGCAGGATCGGGCAGGTAGGCCCGCTGCAGCGCTTCATCCTTCTGGCGCGCCGCAAGATAGGCCGCCTCAAACGTGGTCAGAGCCAGAGGCGCTACCCGGAACTCAGCTTCGCCGGGCTGTCGCTGGCGCCAGTTTCTAGCGAATAGATCGGCGGCCAGTGGGGAGAAGAACGCCACCATGCCTACGTCTTTCAGGGCTCTCACCTCGCCGGCTGCCGTGACCGGGGTCAAGACCGTGACCGTGGCAAAGGCTTGATCCACCTGCTCGGGGGGAAGCGCTCGGGCCGCTGAAAACAGCCCTCCAGCACCGAATCCCGCAGCGATCACCAACGAGCCAAAAGCAGCTCGCCCCGAAGCAAATCGTGCAGCCAAGCAATTCACGGCGACTGGGGGGATTCAAGCAGTGATCGGCTGCTCTGAAACCACTCCGGGAACTGGCGGCATCTGGCAACAAAACCGATGACAGGCCCCGCTCTGCCATTAATCTCTGCCGAGTTGAAATGCGGATTCCGCATTGAATCGGCGAGCAACTTCGGTACTGGCTCTCCTCCCCGCCTTCATGCTGATGGCGGGGAAGACGACGAGTGTGCTCGCCCAGACGCAGAACGTCGGATCAGGAAACTACACCTCTCCTCCGTCCGATCCCTATCTCTACGGAACCGGCAGCAACGGTTCGAACAAGGGCTATGACCCCTGGAGCACGACCGGCGAAACCGGTGGTAGCGGCGGGCAAGGCCCCAACATCACCCAGACGGTCACTGGCAATTACGGAGCGATCTCCGGCAACGAGGGTGGAGGTCTGGGCTCCGAATCCACAGGAGGTAACGGCGGTACGGGTGGCACTTCCGTCGGCGATGGTGGCGATGGTGGAACCGGTGGCTCGCCAGGCAACGTTTCCGTCACGATGTCGAGCGGCAGCTCGATTTCCCTCTCAGCCAACGCCAAAAAACTGGTAGGCGTTCAGGCCTCAGCCATCTCCGGTCAGGGAGGTGATGCAGGTGATGCAGGCTTAGCCAGTGGAGGCAATGGTGGCGTCGGTGGCAGCTCCACCAGCCAGACGGCAGGAATCACGATTCAGAGCGGTGCGTCCGTCACCGTCAGCAACAGCTCCACCAGCTCCGACAATGGTGGAGCGATCGGTGTGCTCTCGCAGAACACCGGTGGCATCGGTGGTAACGGCGGCAGCGGCACCTTCGGCTCCGGTGGCACGGGCGGCACGGGCGGTTTTTCCGGCCTAGCCACCGGAACCAATGCCGGCACGATCACCGTCAACTCCGCTGGTGACGCCGGCGGCGCCGGCATCCTGGTGCAATCGGTAGGCGGCCAGGGTGGCGCTTCCGGTAGCGGTGGCGTGATCGTCACCTATGGCGGCACCGGTGGCACCGGCGGCAACGCCGGCAACGTGAGCGCCAGCAACACCGGCACGATCAGCACCACCGGCAACAGTGTTCCGGGCATCAACGCCCAGTCCGTCGGTGGCGGTGGCGGTTCCGTCCCCGGTTCCACATCGATCGTCAATCTCGGCCTGAGTGAGGGGGGGGCCGGCGGTGATGGCGGTACGGCCTCCGCCTCGATGAGCGCCGGCACGATCACCACCAACGGTGACAACTCCCAGGGGATCATCGTTCAGTCGATCGGCGGCGGCGGCGGCGCCATCGGCAGCATGACCTCAGCCATCACGTTGGGGTCATCCTCCACAGCTGGAGCAGGGGGCAATGCCGGCACGGCCTCACTCACCTTTTCGGGCGGATCAATCACCACCGGCCCCAGCAGCGCCGGCACCCTTTCCTCCGGCATCCTGGTGCAGTCGATCGGTGGCGGCGGCGGCAGTGCCGGCACCAGCGCCGGACTGATTGCCTTCGGAGCCGAAGGCGGCACCGGTGGCAATGGCGGCACAGCTTCGGCCGAACTCTCCGGCGGCAGCATCACCACCCTCCAAGACTTCGCCCCGGGTGTGATCGTGCAATCGGTCGGCGGCGGCGGCGGCAATGGCGGCAATGCCAGCTCGGCCAGTGTTGGCATCTCCGTGGCCGTGGGTGGCGATGGTGCCGCCGGCGGCAAGGGGGGCACAGCTCAGGTCACCGCACCTGGCGGCGCCGATCCGATCACGATCAACACCTCCGGCAACAGCTCCCCCGGTCTGTTGGTGCAGAGCATCGGCGGCGGCGGCGGTAACGGCGGCAGCTCCACGTCCGGTTCTGTCGGAGCAGGGTTCTCCGTCAGCGTCGCGGTGGGCGGTAGTGGCGGATCCGGCAACACGGGCGGCACTGTGAACGTGGGCACCAGCGGCACGCCCTTCTCTGCTGACATCAGCACGAGTGGTGATTTCTCACCAGGCATCAGTGCCACCAGCATTGGCGGTGGCGGCGGCGCCGGTGGCAGCGCGGGCGCCATCTCCTTCAGCGCTGGGATCAGCGCCAGCGTCGGCGTGGGCGGCACTGGTGGCAGTGGTGGTGATTCCGGCCCGGTCAATGTCTTTGCCGATGGCACGATCGCCACATCTGGATTCCAGTCTCCCGGTCTGAATGCCGCCAGCATCGGCGGCGGTGGCGGCAGCGGTGGTCAGAGTCTGAGCATCTCCGCCGGTGCCGGTGCCGTCGCCCCGTCGGTGGGTGGCTCCGGTTCCGCCGGGGGCAGTGGCAACAGCGTGTCGGCCAACTTCAGCGGCTCGGCGATCACCACCACCGGCGCCTATTCGCCAGGCGTGAGCATCAGCAGCATCGGCGGTGGTGGCGGCAGTGGCGGTAGCGCCATTTCCGCTTCAGGCTCGATCACCGCCAGCATCGGCGTCGGTGTCGGTGGTTCCGGATCCTCGGGCGGTTCTGCCGGCAGCGCCAGTGGCACCATCAGCGGTGACCTCAGCACCTCCCGCAGCTATTCGCCGGGCATCCTGATTCAGTCCATCGGTGGCGGTGGCGGCAGCGGTGGCTCAGCCATCACCGGATCCTTCAGTGCCAACCCGGTGGCCAGTGGTTCCGTTGCCGTCGGCGTTGGCGGTTCCGGTGGTGGTGGTGGTGCCGGCGGCAACGTCAATCTCACCTACAGCGACGGATCAATCCGCACTGGCCTGATTGCAGGTGAGAGTTACTCTCCCGGCATCCTGGCCCAGTCGGTGGGTGGTGGTGGCGGCCAGGGTGGTTCGGCGATCACCGGCAGCGTGGCCATCGGCGGCACCGCCGGTGTCAGCGCCAACTTCGGCATCGGTGGTGCCGGTGGCAGCGGCGTCAACTCCGGCAATGTCACCGTCTCGGCGAATTTTGCTGATGATGATCTGATCAGCACCCTCGGTGACTTCTCCCAGGGGATCCTGGCCCAGTCGATCGGCGGTGGTGGCGGCCAGGGCGGTTCCTCCCTCAACATCCAGCTCTCCGGCGGTGGCAGTGCCGGCGTCAACGTGGGCGGCACGGTGGGCGGCACCGGTGGCAGCGGTGCCAATGCCGGCAGCGTCACGGTGACCACCAGTGCAGGGTCAATTTCGACCCTTGGCAATCAATCCGCCGGGATCTACGCCCAATCGGTGGGCGGTGGCGGTGGCGCCGGTGGCTCTGTGCTCAGTGTGCAGGCCTCGGGTGGTGCTGCGGGCGTGAATGCAGGTGCGGCCGTGGGCGGCTCCGGCTCCGGCGGTGGTAATGCCAGCGCGGTGAGCGTCACCAGTGGCAGCAGCATCCGCACCCAGGGCAGCCAGTCGTATGGCATTTTCGCCCAGTCGGTGGGTGGCGGTGGCGGATCCGGCGGCAATGCCATCAGTGGTTCCATCGCCATTGGCAGTGCGGGCGTGAACGCGGGGGCCACCATCGGCGGTGGCGGATCCGGTGGCGGCAGCGGCGGCAGCGTCACTGTGAATTCCACGGGCAGCTCCATCGAAACCGTGGGAGCCAACGCTGCGGCGATCTATGCCCAATCGGTGGGCGGCGGTGGTGGCGCCGGCGGCAGCGCGATGACTCTCCAGCTCGCTGGTGGCGATGGCGCCGTGAACGTGGGCGTGACCCTCGGCGGTACCGGCGGCCGTGGTGGTTCCGGTAGCACGGTGAGCGTGAGCAACAGTTCCCTGCTGCGCACCGAAGGCACCAATGCTCCTGGCCTGTTCGCCCAGAGCGTGGGCGGCAGCGGCGGCAGTGGCGGCAATGCCATCACAGGCCAATTGCAGGTGGGCGGCAGCGCCAGCGTGGGCGTCGGCGCCACCGTGGGCGGCAAGGCGGGCAGCGGTGCCTTCGCCGGCAACGTGACCGTCAACAACACCGGCACTTCCGTCACCACCCTCAACGACCAATCCGCCGGTCTCTTTGCCCAGTCGGTGGGCGGCAGCGGCGGCAATGGTGGTTCCGCCCTCACCGCCTCTCTCTCCGGCTCCGGTGGCGTCCCGGTGAGCGCCCAGGCCACCGTCGGCGGCCAAGGTGGCAGCGGTGGTTACGCCGGCACTGTGTCGGTCACCAACAACGCCACGATCAGCACCGGCAGCGTCATCCCCGCCGCTGATGGTCTGGATGCCTACCTCGCCGGCATCTACTCCTACGGCATCTACGCCCAGTCGGTGGGCGGCGGCGGCGGCACCGGCGGCAGTGTGCTGCAGGCCAACGTGGCGGTTGGAACCGAGGTTTCGGTCAGCACAGGCGTCGCCATCGGTGGTGGTGGCGGCAGCGGCAACACCGCCGGCTCCGTTTCCGTGACGAACAACGGTGCCTCGATCACCACCCTGGGCGATTTCGCCACGGGCATCCTGGCTCAGTCGATCGGTGGTGGCGGTGGAGCCGGTGGCAGTTCCCTCAACCTTCAGGCTTCCGGTGGGCAAACCGCCGTGTCGGCTGGCGTCACCCTGGGCGGCAAGGGCGGCAGCGGCGGCACCGCCTCGAACGTGAGTGTGAGCAACCTCGCCGACATCAGCACCGGCACGATCTTCAACAACGGCACCTACAACACGCTGTACGGCAACAATGCCTACGGCATCTACGCCCAGTCGGTGGGCGGCGGTGGTGGTGCCGGCGGCCAGGCCATCAGTGGCACCCTGTCGCTATCCGAGGATGCCTCAGTCAACGTTGGCGTCAGCCTCGGGGGCGACGGAGGCACGGGATCCAACAGCGGCAACGTCTCGATCAGCAACAGCGGCACGGTCACCACCCTTGGTGATCAGGCGGCCGCGATCTATGCCCAATCGCTTGGCGGTGGGGGCGGATCCGGTGGCCGTGTGATCAACGCCCAGTTGTCGGGGTCGAGCAGTGGAACCGCCATCAACGCCGGTGCCGCCGTGGGGGGCACGGGAGCTGCTGCCGGCAATGCTGGCTCCGTCACGGTTACCAACAGCGGCAACCTGCGCACAGGCACCGTTCTCACCAACAACGTCAACGGCGAGAGCCAACTCTTCGGCGGCTATGGCTACGGCATCTTCGCCCAGTCGGTGGGCGGCGGCGGTGGTGCCGGTGGCAGCGCCATCTCAGCCCAGCTTTCTGCTGGCTTCAGTGGCCAACCCACCGTCAATGCCGGCGTGAACCTCGGTGGCACCGGCGGCGCAGGCGGTAATGCGAGCTCCGTCAGCGTGACCAACACGGGCTCCAGCATCCGCACCCTCGGCGATTTCGCCACCGGCATCCTGGCCCAGTCGATCGGCGGCGGCGGCGGCGTCGCTGGCAGCGTCCTGAACATTCAGGCGAGCATCGCCGGTGGCAGTGACGGCCAGGCCTTCAATGCCGGGGTCAACATTGGTGGTGACGGCGGCCCAGCTTCCAATGCCGGTGCCGTGACCGTCAGCAACACAGCGGCGATCACCACCGGCACCATTCTTGATGAGGTGCTGTACGGCAACAACGCCTACGGCATCTACGCCCAGTCGGTGGGTGGTGGCGGTGGCGCCGGCGGCAACACCTACAGCGGTCAGTTGAGCCTGTCGCAATCGAACGCCGCCAATTTCGGGGTGAATCTCGGCGGCAGTGGGGGGAGCGGCGGCACCGGCGGCGCCGTGAGCATCACCAACAGCGGTGACATTCTCACCCTCGGCAACCTCAGCGCTGGCGTCTACGGCCAGTCTCTCGGCGGCCAGGGCGGCAGTGGCGGACAGGCCGTGAATGTGCAGCTGGGCCTCTCCTCCAAAGGAAAAACGATCAATGCCGGCGCCAGCGTTGGTGGGAATGGAGGTTCCGGCGGCAATGCCGGCAGCGTCACCATCAGCAACAGCGGCACGATCAGCACCGGAACGCTGCTCAGCAACAGCACCTACGGCGATGTTGTGTACGGCGATTTCGCCTACGGCCTCTTCGCCCAATCGGTGGGGGGCGGCGGTGGGGCCGGTGGTACGGCCACCAATGCCCAGCTGAGCGCATCCAACTCAGATGCTGCCGTCAACATCGGCGTCAACATCGGCGGCACCGGCGGTGCCGGTGGCTCGGCCGCCTCGGTCACGGTCACCAACACCGCTCCCAGGATCACCACCCGGGGTGATTTCGGCGGTGGCATTGTGGCCCAGTCGATCGGCGGCGGCGGTGGCAGCGGTGGCAGCACCCTGAACCTGCAGGCGACCGCAAGCAACTCCAATCAGATGGCCATCACCGGTGGCGTCAATCTGGGTGGTTCCGGCGGTAGTGGCAGCAATTCCGGCTCCGTCACAGTGACGTCGAGCAGCATCATCTCCACCGGCCTCGCCAACAACGACGGCGATGTGATCGCCGGCGATTTCTCCTACGGCATCCTGGCCCAGTCGGTGGGTGGCGGTGGTGGCACCGGTGGTTCTTCCGCCAGCTATCAGGCCACAATCTCGAAGGAAGGAAAGCCGATCAGCCTCGGCGCCAATGTGGGTGGCGACGGCGGCCCCGGTGGCAATGCCGGCAGCGTGCTGGTCAATGTGTCGGGTGCGATCACCACGCTCGGCGCCTCGGCGACTGGCCTGCTCGCCCAATCGGTGGGTGGTGGCGGTGGCGCCGGTGGCAGCAGTGAATCGTTCAACCTCACGGCCTCCAAATCGGGCAGCGACACGATTCAGGGCAGCGTGAACGTCAACCTGGGCGGCGCCGGCACCCAGGGCGGTTCCGGTGCTTCGGTGACCGTGCAGCCTGACAGCACCGGCAACGGACTCACGATCACCACCTCCGGCGCGCTCGCATCGGGCCTGGTGGCCCAGTCGATCGGTGGCGGCGGTGGTGCCGGCGGCAGCGTGAGCAACGCCAGCTACAACAAATCCAAATCCGAATATTCCTTCGGTGCCAGCGCCAATGTCGGCGGCACAGGCGGAACGGGTGGTAATGCCGGTTCGGTGACCGTCGGCAATGGCAGCAGCAATCCACTGGTGTTGGCTGTCACCACAGCTGGCGACAGTGCCACGGGCTTCCTGGCCCAATCTGTCGGTGGTGGTGGCGGTACTGGTGGCGGCGCGAGCACCAACAATCAGGGTGGCGCCCTGAATGTCAACTTCAGCATGGGTGCCAAGGGCGGTGGTGGCGGTAATGCCAGCAACGTCACCGTCAACACCCTGGCCGAGATCCTCACCGCCGGCGATAACGCCGCAGGTCTGATCGCCCAGTCGATCGGCGGCGGCGGCGGTGCAGGCGGCAGCACGACCACCCGCTCCAGCGCCAGCGCACCTTCCGGCAACAGCAGCTCATCGTCCAGTTCCAGTTCGAGCAGCAGCTCCAGTTCCAGCTCCGGAAATTCGACGTTCAGCTTTGGTGCGAGCGTCAGCGTCTCCGGCAACGGCGGTGGTGGTGGCAATGCCGGTGCCGTGTCCGTCGGTTACGGCGGCAACGTCGTCACCAGCGGCGCCTCCTCCGATGGCCTGTTCCTCCAATCCGTCGGTGGCGGCGGTGGTGCCGGTGGCTCCGCTCTCAGTGACGCGTCGGCATCCGGCGGCAGCAGTGTGTCTGGATCGGCATCCTTCGCGATGGGCGGCTCCGGCGGCTCCGGTGGCTCTGGTGGAGCCGTCAGCCTGATCGGGCTGAAGCCGATCAATGTGCTCACCCGTGGCGACTCCTCGGTGGGCATCACCCTGCAAAGCTTGGGTGGCGGCGGTGGTCGGGCCGGTGATGTCAAATCCACCACCACCACCGACTCCAATGCCAGCTTCACCTTTGGAGCCTCAGCTGGAGTAGGTGGCACCGGCGGGTCGGGTGGTTCGGCTGGGGCCGTGAGCTTCGGCTCCAGCTCCAACCTGGTTGATGTCAACGTCACCACCCTCGGAGACAACGCCACCGCGATGCTGCTGCAATCGGTCGGCGGTGGTGGCGGCATCGGCTCCTCCACCACCAATGGCTCGGCGGCCGGCAATCTCTCGGTGTCATTCGGCATGGGCGGTGCCGGCGGCAACGGAGGCAGCGCTGGCAACGTCAGCGTGTTCGCAGACGGCACCTTCCTGACGTCGGGCCAATACGCCACCGGTGTGCTGTTGCAATCGATCGGTGGCGGCGGCGGTGCCGGTGGGTCCGTGTCCTCCAATGCCTCTTCCGAAGCAAAAACGGCCAATTCGAGCTTCTCCTTCGGCGCCTCAGCTGGCGTAGCCGGTGAGGGTGGTGGTGGCGGGTCCGGTGGCGCGATCAACGGCAGCCTGATCGGTCAGATCGTCACCCAGGGCGATCAGTCGTTCGGCCTCTTCGGCCAGTCCATCGGTGGTGGTGGTGGTGCCGGCGGCTCGGTCACCCAAGCGGAATCGTCCGCCGGGGGCGCCAATATCTCGGCGTCGGCCTCCTTCGCGATGGGCGGGAGTGGCGGCAACGGTGGCGCGGGCGGCAACATCAATCTGTCCGTGCCCGGTCGCCTGGTGGTCTCCACCGGCAACAGCACCCTTGGCACTGGCGATGGCGCCACAGGCATCCTCCTCCAGTCCATCGGTGGCGGTGGCGGTCAGGGTGGATCCATCACCGGCAGCAATGCCACCACCAACGCCTCCAACACCAACTTCTCCTTCGGTGGCCAGGTCTCCCTCGCCGGTGAGGGCGGTGCCGGCGGCAGCGGTGGGTCCGTTCAGCTCGGTAGCTCCTCCCTCCTCGCTGACCTCGGTGTTCAGACCGTCGGCGACAACGCCCTCGGGCTCTTCCTCCAATCCGTCGGTGGAGGTGGTGGTGTCGGTGGCTCCGTCAACTCCGCTTCCGCAGCCGGGGGCAACCTCTCCGCCTCCTTCGCCATGGGCGGTGCCGGTGGCAATGGCGGCAGTGCCAGCGCAGTGAATCTCTTTGCCGACGGCACCTTCCTCACTGCCGGCAAGAGCTCCCACGGCATCCTCCTCCAGTCCGTTGGTGGCGGTGGTGGTCAGGGGGGGTCCGTTACCTCCAACGCCTCCTCAGAAGCCACCTCTGCGAATTCCACCTTCTCCTTCGGCGCCTCCGCGGGTGTCTCCGGCAGCGGTGGTGGTGGTGGCTCCGGTGGCGCCATCGGTGGTTCCGTCGCCGGCACCATTCAGACCCTCGGCGATGGCGCCATTGGTCTCTTCGCCCAGTCCGTCGGTGGCGGTGGTGGTGCCGGTGGCTCCGTCGTGGATGCCGCCAGTGCCGGTGGCGCCAACATCGCCGCCTCCGCCTCCTTCTCCATGGGTGGCTCCGGGGGCGTCGGTGGTGCTGGCGGCAGTGTCCGCCTGCTGGTCCCCAGCAGCCGCAGTCTCACGGTGGTCACCGGCAACAGCACCCTTGGCACTGGCGATGGCGCCACAGGCATCCTGCTCCAGTCCATCGGTGGCGGTGGCGGTCAGGGCGGATCCATCACCGGCAGCAATGCCACCACCAACGCCTCCAACACCAACTTCTCCTTCGGTGGCCAGGTCTCCCTCGCCGGTGAGGGCGGTGCCGGCGGCAGCGGTGGATCCGTTCAGCTCGGCAGCTCCTCACTCCTCGCTGACCTCGGTGTTCAGACCGTCGGCGACAACGCCATTGGTATCTTCCTCCAATCCGTCGGCGGCGGTGGTGGCGTCGGTGGCTCCGTTAACTCCGCTTCCGCAGCCGGTGGCAATCTCTCCGCCTCCTTTGCCATGGGCGGCTCCGGTGGTAGTGGCGGCAGTGCCAGCAATGTGAATCTTTACGCCGACGGTACCTTCCTCACCGCCGGCAAGAGCTCCCACGGCATTCTCCTCCAGTCCGTTGGTGGCGGTGGTGGTCAGGGGGGGTCCGTTACCTCCAACGCCTCCTCAGAAGCCACCTCTGCGAATTCCACCTTCTCCTTCGGCGCCTCCGCGGGTGTCTCCGGCAGCGGTGGTGGTGGTGGCTCCGGTGGCGCCATCGGTGGTTCCGTCGCCGGCGCCATTCAGACCCTCGGCGATGGCGCCATTGGTCTCTTCGCCCAGTCCGTCGGTGGCGGTGGTGGTGCCGGTGGCTCCGTCGTGGATGCCGCCAGTGCCGGTGGCGCCAACATCGCCGCCTCCGCCTCCTTCTCCATGGGTGGCTCCGGGGGCAATGGTGGCAGTGCCGGTTCCATCAACCTCGCCGTTCCTTCCAGGTTCGTTGTCTCCACCGGCAACAGCACCCTTGGCACTGGCACTGGCGATGGCGCCACAGGCATCCTGCTCCAGTCCATCGGTGGCGGTGGCGGTCAGGGCGGATCCATCACCGGCAGCAATGCCACCACCAACGCCTCCAACACCAACTTCTCCTTCGGTGGCTCCGGCGGCCTCGCCGGCACCGGAGCCAGTGGTGGAGTCGGCGGCGCTGTGCAGCTTGGCAGCAGCGGTCAGATCGCCAACCTCGCCGTGCAGACCGGCGGTGACAACGCCAATGCGCTGTTCCTCCAGTCGGTGGGTGGTGGTGGTGGTGCCGGCGGTTCCGTGAACGCCGGCAGTGCCGGTGGCAACCTTTCCGCCTCCTTCGCCATGGGCGGTGCCGGTGGTAGCGGCGGCAGTGCCGACACGGTGAATCTCTACGCCGACGGCACCTTCCTTACCGCCGGTGCCTCATCCACAGGCGTGTTGCTCCAGTCCGTCGGTGGCGGTGGTGGCCAGGGTGGATCCGTCACCTCCAACGCATCCGCTTCCGCCGATTCCGCCAACTCCACCTTCTCCTTCGGCGCCAGCGGTGCCGTTGGTGCGAATGGTGGTGGCGGTGGCTGGGGTCAGACCGTCAATGCCTCCCTGTCGGGCCTGATCGTCACCGAAGGAGACAGCTCCATCGGTCTGTTCGCCCAATCGATCGGTGGCGGTGGCGGTGCTGGTGGTTCCGTCACCGACGACGCCACCGGAGCGGGCAACGCCAACATCACGGCCTCCGCCTCCTTCGCCATGGGTGGCGCCGGCGGCAGCGGTGGCTCCGGCGGCCGCGTCAGCTTGTTCACGCCGCGCCGACTCACGGTGGTGACCGGCAACAGTAGTCTCGGCAGCGGCGATGGCGCCCACGGCATCCTGCTGCAGTCGATCGGTGGCGGTGGTGGCACGGCCGGCTCGGTGATCGGCAGCAACGTCAGCACCTCCGCCTCCAACAGCAACTTCTCCTTCGGCGCCAGTGGCGCCCTCACCACCGGCGGTGGCAACGGCGGCATGGCGAGCACGGTGCAACTCGGCAGCAGCGGTCGGAGTGCCGATCTGGCCGTGCAGACAGCCGGCGACAACGCCATCGGCATTTTCCTGCAATCGATCGGCGGTGGCGGTGGCGCTGGTGGCTCCGTCAACGCGGCGGCAACGGCCGGAGGCAACCTTTCCGCCTCCTTCGCCATGGGCGGCGCCGGTGGCAGCGGCGGCCAGGCGAGCAATGTGAGCCTTTACGCCGACGGCACCGTGGTGACGGGCGGCAACGTCTCCCATGGCCTCCTGCTCCAATCGATCGGCGGCGGTGGTGGTCAGGGTGGTTCGATCACCTCCAACGCATCGGCTTCCGCCGATTCCGCCAACTCCACCTTCTCCTTTGGCGCCGCAAGCGGTGTGGGTGGTTCCGGTGGCAGCGGCGGCCAGGCCGGCCAGGTGCTGGCCCAGCTCAGTGGCGAGGTGAGCACCAGCGGCGACCAGGCGATGGGCGTCCTGCTGCAATCCATCGGTGGTGGTGGTGGTTCCGGAGGGGCCGTGACCAGTGCGGCCTCCGGGTCAGGCAATGCCAGCTATTCCGCCGGTGCCGGTTTCTCCATGGGTGGTTCCGGTGGCAACGGCGCCAGCGGCAACCGGGTGAGCCTGCAGAACGGCATCGCCGACACGCTCACGGTGGTGACCAGCGGCAGCGGCAGCCACGGCGTTTTCCTCCAGTCGGTCGGTGGCGGTGGTGGTCAGGGTGGTTCCGTCACGGAAGCAGCAGCCAACAGCACCACATCGGCCCAGCTCGGCGGTCTGGCTTCCTCGGTTTCCGGTGCCGGCGGCGGCGGTGGTGCGGCCGGAGTGGTGACCCTCAATGTGGGAACTCTGCGCATCGGCACGTCCGGAGACAACGCCCGTGGCCTGTTTGCCCAATCCGTGGGCGGCGGTGGCGGTAGCGCCGGCAGCAGCACCAACAACGTGCAGGGCGGCGATGTGGGCCTCAGCGTCGCCATCGGCGGCAGCGGCGGCTCCGGTGGAGATGGCAACAGCGTCAACATCACCACCCGCGACGGCCTGATCAGCACCGGTGGCAGCTCGGCCTCGGCCATGTTCATCCAGTCGGTGGGTGGCGGCGGCGGCGATGCCACCAGCTTCGTGGATGGCACCGCCAGCTCCACCCTTAACCTCAACGGCACCATCGGTGGCTCCGGTGGCTCCGGTGGCTCCGGCGGAACGGTCACCGTGTCCAACGCCGCCAGGCTGCAGACCACCGGTGCCAACTCCATTGGCCTCTATGTGCAGTCGATCGGTGGTGGTGGTGGTGCCACCAGCCTGGCCGCACCAGGTGCCGATACGGAGAACAGCTTCAGTGGCTCCCTCCAGGTGGGCGGCAGCGGTGGCAGCGGTGGCAACGGCGGCAACGTCAACGTCACCAATTCCGGGGTGATCGTCACCACCGGCAGCCAGTCCCACGGTCTGCTCAGCCAGAGCATCGGTGGCGGCGGCGGTCGGGTGAGTATCAACTCGGCGATCGCCAGCGATGGCACCACGGCCTCACTCAGCTTTGGCGGCAGTGGCGGAGGTGGAGGCAATGCCGGTGATGTGAACGTCAGCAACAGCGGCTCCATCACCGTGACAGGAGAGGCGGCCTACGGGCTCTATGCCCAGTCGGTGGGTGGCGGTGGTGGCTCCCTCTCCAGCACAGCTCCCCTGAGTGTGTCCCTCGGCGGCAGTGGCGGCTCCGGTGGCAACAGCGGTGACATCACCATCACCAACAACGGCACGATCATCACCACCGGCAGAACCGGTATCGGCATCATGGCGCTGGCCATCGGCGGCGGCGGCGGTGATGTGGGCAGCACCCGCGATGCCCTCAAACTCGGGGCCAGTGGCGGTAACGGTGGCAACGCCGGCGATATCAGCATCACCAACAATGGTTCGATCGAGACCTACGGCGAAGGCTCCTACGGCGTGGTGGCCAAGAGCATTGGCGGTGGTGGCGGCCGAGCCACCGCCAATATCAACCAGGGCACGATCACCCTCGGTGGCAGCGGTGGAGCCGGCGGTGATTCCGGCGATGTGGTGCTCACCAACACCGGCAACATCGCCACCTTCGGTCCATCGTCGATTCCGGTGTATCTCCACAGCATCGGCGGTGGTGGTGGCGACGCTCAGAGTGGCTTCGGCGACGCCGTGCTCGGCAGCAACGGTGCGGATGGCCAATCCGGAACAACGCGCCTGATCAACACCGGCACCTTGGTGTCGAATGACCAGTTCTCACCAGCGATCCTCTATCAAGCGATCGGTGGTGGCGGCGGCAGCCTCGACAGTGCCAACGGCACGGTGGCCCTCGGCTCCCGCAACGCCGAAGGTGTGCAGAGCGGCCAGGCCATGAGCCTGGTGAACCGGGGCACCCTCGTGACCCTGGCCAATTACTCCCCCACGATGTTCACCCAAAGCATTGGTGGCGGTGGTGGCCGCGTCGCCCAGACCCAGGGCGGTGCCGTCAGCCTCGGCAGTGTGTCGGGCAGCAGCAGCGCCGACCTCTCCGGTGCGGCCATCAGCATCCAGTCGAACGGGGACCAACTGATCACCCGCGGTGAGTTCAGCCCGGCGATCTCGGCCCAGAGCATCGGTGGCGGCGGTGGCTGGGTGGGCCCTGTTGAAGGTGATCTTCAGCTCGGTGCGATCAACAGCACCAGCACCATGAACGGTGGTGCGATCTCGCTCACCAACAACGCCGAGATCATCACCACGGGCAACACCTCGGCCGGCATCACCCTGCAGTCGCTGGGTGGCGGCGGTGGTTACACGGGCGCCGTGAATGGCGACGCCCAGATGGGCAGCGTGGCCAGCGGTGGAGCGCAGAACGCTGATGCCGTCACCCTCACGAACACGGCTTCGATCCTGAGCACCGGCAACTTCAGTCCCCTGGTCAATGTGCAGAGCATCGGCGGTGGCGGCGGCCGGGCCGGATCGATCAACGGCACTCTCAACCTGGGCGCGATCAATCTCGTTGGCACTGCCAATGCCGGTGATGTGTCGATGACCCTCAGCGGGGAAGCACTCACCAGCACCGGAGCCGCCTCCCCGGCGCTGCTGGCCCAGTCGATCGGCGGCGGCGGCGGCAGCACCGCCCAGGTGACGGGCAACGTGACGATGGGCGCCAGCGGCAGCGGCAGCGCCAACGCCGGCAATGTGGTGGTGACCAACCGCAGCCAGATCAGCACCGAAGGGGCTGATTCCATGGGCCTGCTGGCCCAGTCGATCGGGGGTGGCGGCGGACTCGCAGGCCAAACCTACGGCGACGCCCTGATCCTGGGCGGCTCGATGAGTGGCTCCAGCCAGGGCGGCTCTGTGACGGTCACCAACAACGCCGGCATCACCACGCAAGGCGTCAATGCAGCCGGCCTCGTAGCCCAGAGCATCGGCGGCGGCGGTGGTGCCGCCGCCAAGGTCACGGGCACCCTGAGCCGTCTTGGTGCCAGTGGCAGCACGCTTGCCAACGCCGGCGCGGTGACGGTGCGCAACAGCGCGGTGCTCCAGACCAGCGGCAACGGTTCACCGGCCCTGCTGCTGCAGTCGATCGCCGGTGGCGGCGGCTTGATTGCTGAAACCAATGCCCTCGCCAGCTACGACGTGACGCTGGCGGGCAGCGACCTGGGCCAGGCGATCGCCGGCGATGTGACCCTCAACAACACGGGTAACGCCATCATCACCGCCGGTGCTTACAGCCCTGGCCTGATCGCCCAGAGCATCGGCGGTGGCGGCGGCTGGTCGCTGCTGCGCAGCAGCCCCGATGCCCAGCTCGGCAGCGAGGGTGGAACGAGTCTGGGCGCCGGCAACGTGTCGGTGATTAACAACAGCACGATCATCACCACGGCGGATTACTCCACCGGCGCCGTGATCCAGAGCATTGGCGGTGGCGGTGGCGTCACCGGCAACGCCCTGGGCAACGTCACCCTGGGGGCCAGCAGCATGAGCGGAGCCCTCTCCGCCGGCGCGGTGAGCCTGCGCCAGAACGGCGATATCGGCACCAGTGGTCTCAACTCCGCTGCCCTCGTGGTGCAGACCATCGGTGGCGGCGGCGGCCTCGGTGGTCAGGTGCTGGGCAATGCGGTGCTCGGCATGAGCAGCACCAGCTCCGGTGTGGCCACGGCCGGTGATCTGAGCGTGGTCACCGAGGCCGACCTGCTCGTCACCCGAGGCGACAGCTCCCCGGCGATGGTGATCCAGAGCATCGGCGGCGGCGGCGGCTGGGTCGGCAACGTGGGCGGTAATGCCCGACTCGGTGCCGCTATGGGTGGGGCCACCAGTTCCGGGGCGATCACTCTTACCAACACCGTGCCCACAATCGTCACCCAGGGCGAGAACAGCACGGGGCTTCTGGTGCAGAGCATCGCCGGCGGTGGTGGCTTCACCGGGATCACGGCTGGAGACGACCTCACTCTCGGCGGCACACTGCGCGCCAACAGCGTCAGTTCGGCCAGCGACGTGGCCGTGACCAGTCGATCCTCCATCGCCACCCAGGGCCTGAATGCGGCGGCCCTGGTGGTGCAGAGCATCGGCGGCGGCGGTGGTGCCTCCGCCACCGACAGCGGCAACCAGGTAATTCTCGGCGCCGATGCCTCCGAGGCCAGCAACGCCCGCGCCCAGGGTGGCGCCATCACACTCACCAACAGCGGTGATCTGCTCACCGCCGCCAACGGTTCCGCCGGCCTGATCGCCCAGAGCATCGGCGGTGGTGGTGGCTACATCTCCGAAACCGCCGGCACCGATGAGTACACCGTGCGCGTCGGCAGCCGCGGCTCGGTCAATGCCAATGCCGGCGACGTCACGATCAACAACATCGCGTCACGCCTGGAGACCCTGCAGGATTTCTCCCCCGTGTTCACGGTGCAATCGATCGGCGGCGGTGGCGGCTATGCCCTGGTGAGTGCCCAGAGCCTGGCCAACACCCGCATCGGTGCTCGCAACAACAGCGACTCCGCCAATGGCGGCGCCGTTGAGGTCACCAACACGGCCGATCTCGTGTCGTCGGGTGATTCTTCGGCCGCACTCACCGTGCAGAGCATCGGTGGTGGCGGTGGGGTGATCAGCTCCGCTTCCGGCGGTCTGCTGCTGGGGGGTCTCAACCTCACCGGCGATGCCAGTGGTGGTTCCGTGTCAGTCAGCACCAGCGGTTCGGTGCTCACACTCGGCAATGTGTCGAGCGCCATGCTGGTGCAGAGCATCGGCGGCGGCGGCGGCAGCGTCGCCGGCAGCGACAGCGGCAATGTGCGCCTCGGCGGCGCCATCGGCAATGGTGAAGGATCGCTCAGCGCTGGCGACGTCAGCGTGAACAACCGGGGGGCGGCGATTGAGACCCGCGGTGAAGGTGCCTTCGCCCTGATCGCCCAGACCATCGGCGGCGGTGGTGGCTATCTGGGCAGCTCCGCCAGCACCACCCAACTCGGTGGCGAAGACCTCAGCAACACCCAGGCCGGCAACGTGTCGGTGATCAACAGCAGCACGATCCGCACCAGCGGCAATGCGGCCACGGTGCTGCTGGCCCAGAGCATCGGCGGCGGCGGTGGTGTGGTGAGTCTCACCAATGGCACCACGCTCACCCTGGGGGGTGAACGCCTGGACAATGCCAGTGCTGGTGATGTGAGCGTCAACAACAGCGGTGATCTCAGCTCCACCGGCATCACGGCACCGCTGCTTACGGTGCAGAGCATCGGCGGTGGTGGTGGTTTCACCACCACCTACGCCAACGCGCTGATGCAGGCGCCGATCACCCTCGGTGATTTCAACTCCCGCAACACCAATGCCGGCGATCTGACGATCACCAACAGCGGCAACCTGATCAGCACAGGCACGTCCTCCACCGGCCTGATCGCCCAGAGCATCGGCGGTGGTGGCGGCAACATCCGCCGGCTCGGACAACAACAACTCGCCAACAACCTCGTGCTTGGCGCCGGGGGTCTGGTGAACGGCTCCGGTGGTGCCATCAGCCTGCGCAACACCGGAGCCCTGATCCAGACCGAGGGGGATTACGCCCGCGCCATGCTCGTGCAGAGCATCGGCGGCGGCGGCGGCTGGGTTGCCGGCAACGTAAGCAGCGACACCATCAGCCAGCTGGGCGCCAAGGAGTCGTCGGGAACGCTCTCGGCCGGCGATCTCACCATCACCAACAGCGCCGACATCATCACCACAGGCCTGAGTGCCGCTGGCATCACGGCCCAGTCGATCGGCGGTGGTGGTGGCGTGATCGGCAACCGCGCCGGCTCGATCAGCATGGGCATGCTGGACAGCACAGGCCTCGCTAGTGGGGGCTCGCTTGACCTCACCAACACGGGCTCGATCAGCACCTCCGGCAACGGCGCCGCCGGTCTGGTCGCCCAGAGCATCGGTGGTGGTGGCGGCCTCGCCAACCAGGTCTACGGGGATCTGGAGCTGGGCCTTGACGGTGCAGGCGGCAGCGTCAGAGCCAATGGCGGCGATGTGAGCGTGGCCAACCGCGGTGCCGCGATTGTGACCCGCGGCGAAGGATCCCCTGCCCTGGTGAGCCAGAGCATCGGTGGTGGTGGCGGCTACCTCGGCTCCCAGCAGACCAGGAACCGCGGCGGGCGTCTGGGCAGCGGTGCGTACAACCGGAATCAACTCACCGAAGTGCCCATTCCCCAGCTCGGCACCGATTACACGCTCAATTCCGGTGCGGTGGAGCTCACCAACCGGGCTGAGATCCTCACCATCGGCAGCACCTCGCCGGGCGTGATCGCCCAGAGCGTTGCCGGCGGTGGTGGCGTCACCGGCCTGATCCTCGACGGCATCCTCACCAACGGCATGAACGGACCGGCCCGGGCCAGTGCCGGCGACGTGAGCGTCGACAACAGCGGCCAGGTGATCACCAATGGCATCGGCTCCAGCGCCCTGCTGGCCCAGAGCATCGGTGGTGGCGGTGGTTTCTCCAGCGCTGACAGCAACGATGAGCTGTTCCTCGGAGCCCTGTATGCCCAACTGGCGGAAGCGGGCGATGTGGTGGTGACCAACAGCGGCAACCTCCAGACCAGCGGTGAGGGCTCGATCGGCCTGCTCGCCCAGAGCATCGGCGGTGGCGGCGGTGCCAATGCCTACGTGTCCCCCGACACCAGCCTCAGCAGCAGCGACCGCCTGTTCCTCTCCTCCTATTTCAGCAACGAGGGGAATGCCGGTGATCTCACCATCACCAACACCTCGGCCCTGATCCGCACCAACGCCAACAGTTCCCCCGGCATGCTGATTCAGAGCGTGGCTGGTGGCGGTGGCTGGTCGGCACTCACCGGCAAAACCACTGCGAACGCCAGGCTCGGGAGTCGCGGCGGAACCAATGCCCAGGCCGGCAACCTCAGCGTCACCAACAGTGCCGATGTCGTGACCGTGGGAATTGACTCCCACGCCATCCGTCTGCAGAGTGTCGGTGGTGGCGGCGGTGCGATCAGCGCTTACACCAACGGGATGCGCATGGGCAGCCTCGATGCAGCCGGCAACCTCTCCGGTGGCTCGATCAGCCTGCGCAACAGCGGTTCGGTGGGCACCAGCGGCAACACCTCGGTGGGCGTGAATGTGCTGTCGCTGGGCGGCGGCGGCGGCACCGTCTTTGGTGGTGCGGCCGAAACAGTGCAAATGGGCACGGTCACCGAGTCGGCCGTGGTGGCCGATGGCGGTTCGATCGATGTCCGTCAGACCGGTGCCTTGATCCGCACCGAGGGCGATGGTGCCAGCGGTCTGGCGATGATGAGCACCGGTGGCGGTGGTGGCTTCATCGCTGATGTGCGCGGCGATCTCAACGTTGGCTCCAAGATCAGCAGCGGCAGTGCCCGGGGTGGGGCGATCAGTGCCGTCAACAACTCCCGCATCAGCACCGCCGGCGATTACTCCCCCGGCCTGATCCTGCAAAGCGCCGGTGGCGGTGGCGCCATCACCGGCTCTGTGGGGCGCACGGACCAACTGGTGAATGTGGGCAGCCGCGGCCAGGCCATCAGCGATAGCGGTGCGATCAGCCTGAACAGCACGGCCGACATCACCACGGTTGGCATCGCATCCCCCGCCCTGCTCGGCCAGAGCATCGCTGGTGCTGGTGCCTACATCCCCCTGAGCAACACCCCAGACTTCATCAAGCTCGGCAGCAATGGGTCCGGCTCTGCGCAAGCGGGTGATCTGACCATCAGCACCAGCGGCATCCTCCAGACCGAAGGGATTGGCTCCCAGGCCCTGATCCTGCAAAGCATCGGTGGCGGTGGCGGCTTCGTTGGTGATGTGGATCTCGATTCCACCGATGCCGGCGCGATCCTGATGGGCCGCCAGGGCAGCGTGAGTGATGATCTCGTGGATATCGCCCTCGCCTGGCAACAGGCCTGGCTCAATCTGCTGCCCAGCATCAGCGCCAACGAAAATTCTGAGCTCTCCTTCCTCGACGACATCGATCTCGGCTTGACCGCCTTGATCACAGGTCCCGGTGGTGGTGGAGACGGTGGTGCCATCAACCTCGATGCCCGAGGCAGTCAGTTCAGCACCCAGGCCGCCAATTCCTCTGTGGTGCTGGCCCAAAGCATCGGCGGCGGCGGCGGTTGGCTGCTGATCGACCAGGGATCCACCTATTCCCTGCTCGGCTCCTTGCTGTCTGATGGCGGGGATGGTGGCTCCATCACGTTGACCATCGATGCCGACCTCATCAGCCAGGGCGACAACTCGCCGGTGCTGGTGAGCCAGAGCATCGGCGGGGGCGGCGGCTATGCCGGCTCCTCCCGCTACATCACCCGCCTGGGTGCTGCACAAAGCAGCGGCAGCATGACCGGCGGTGCGATCGACGCCGACTACAACGGCGCGATCAGCAGCAGCGGCAACTACGGCATCGGCCTGGTGCTGCAGAGCGTGGGCGGCGGCGGCGGCATGGCCGACAACGTCGGCGGCGCCGCCCTCCTCGGTGCGACCGACATCACCAGCAGCGGCAGCTTCCTCGATGGTGGCGCCATCACCGGGCGCAGCAGCGGATCGATCAGCACCCGGGGCAACAACGCTCCGGGCCTGCTGGCCCAGAGCATCGGTGGTGGCGGCGGCCGCATCGGCAACGTCGATGGCGAGCTGCAGTTGGGCAGCGACGCCAGCAGCGTGAGCCAGAGCGGTGGCGCTGTGACCATCACCAGCAGCTCCAGCATCGCCACCCTGGGTGAAAACAGCAGTGGCCTGGTGGCTCAGAGCGTCGGCGGTGGTGGCGGCATTGCCGGCATCAACACCTCGCTGTATTCCAGCTGGCTGGGTGCCGAGACCCCCCTGCTGAGCAGCGGCGGCGCCGTCAGTCTCACCAGCGGCGGTGCCATCCGCACCGCCGGCAACAATGCTGCCGGTCTGGTGGCCCAGTCGGTGGGTGGTGGTGGTGGTCTGGCCGCCCTGCTCAGCGACGGTGTGGCCGGTCAGAACCTCAGCCTCGGCAGCCGCTCGGCCAGCGGCGCCAACAGCGGCGCTGTCACTGTCACCAACAACGGCGACATCATCACAAGCGGCGTGGCCTCCCCGGCCGTGCTGATGCAGAGCCTCGCCGGTGGTGGCGGCGCCGTGCAGGGGCTGCAGTCGGCCAACAGCGGCCTGATCCAGCTGGGCAGCAGCAACAGCAGCAATGCCAACGCCGCCGCCATCAATTTCACCTCCAATGGCGGCAACACGATCGCCACCAGCGGGCTCCGGTCCGCCGCCGCCGTTCTGCAATCCATCGGTGGTGGTGGTGGTTGGTCGCTGGTGAACAGCCTCAGCTCGGCGACCCTCGGTGCCAGCGATCTCAACTCCGGCACCGGCGGCGCCGTGAGCGTGATCCTGCAGGGCCAACTGCAGACCACCGGCAACATCAGCCCCGGCCTGGTGGTGCAATCGATCGGCGCCGGTGGTGGTTTCGCCGGTGATCTCGCCACCGACGCCACCCTCGGCAGCTCCGGCAGCAGCGGAAATCTGGGCATCGCCGGCAGCAGCGGCCTGCTCTATCCCGTGGCCTGCCGCTTCGGTGGCTGCCCCGAGCAACCGGTTGAGCAAGCCATCCTGATCGACATCCAGGGCGATCTGATCACCACCGGCTCCACCTCCCCGGTGATGCTGGTGCAGGCCATCGGTGGTGGTGGTGGTCGCCTCGGCAAGGTGGGCGGCAATGCCAACCTCGGCATGACCAACGGCAGCGGCAACGCCGACGGCGGCGCCATCCGCGTGATCAGCAACGCTGGCGCCTCGATGACCTCCACGGGCGACGACTCCGCCGCTCTGGTGGTGCAATCAATCGGCGGCGGTGGCGGCAGTGTCAACTCCGTGGCAGGTGATCTCACCCTCGGTGGCAACGGCATCGGCTCGCTGCGGGCCGGCGCAATCTCCCTCAACGGACCCTTCACCGCGATCACCCAGGGTGCTGAAAGTCCTGGCGTGGTGCTCCAGTCGATCGGCGGTGGCGGTGGCTATGCCGCCGATGTGGCCGGCGCTCAGCTCAACCTCGGCACCGTGAGCATTGCCGACACCTCTGCCGGCGACGTTCAGGCGATCAGTCGCGACTGGCAGATCAGCACGGAAGGCCGCAACAGCCCCGGCCTCACCCTGCAGTCGATCGGTGGTGGTGGCGGTGTGGCCTTCACCTCCAGTGGCTCGGTGAGCCTGGGGGGGGATGTGATCGGCACCACCACGGCCGGCAGCGTCAGCCTCACCTCCAAATTCGACTCCCGCATCCAGACCACCGGCACCTCCTCTCCTGCCGTGATCGCCCAGTCGATCGGTGGCGGCGGCGGTTACGTGGGCGGTGACGGCAGCGGCAGCGCCGCCCTGGTGGAACTCGGCGGTGCCGGCCAGCAGGTCGGCAGCAGCGGCCCCATCGATCTCTTCTTCAGCAGCGGCAGCAACCTGGTCACCGCCGGCGTGCAATCGCAGGGTGTGATCGCCCAGAGCGTGGGCGGTGGCGGTGGCTTCACCTCCCAGAACGGCGCCAGCATGCGCCTCGGGATGGATGGCGGCATCGCCAATGCCAGCAACGTCGCCATCGACAATCGCGGCCGCATCACCACCCTCGGCAACAACTCGGAAGGTGTGCTCGCCCAGTCGATCGGTGCCGGTGGCGGCACCGCTGGCGCCAGCAGCTCCTCACTCCAGCTCGGTGCGGTGAATGCCAGCGGCAACGCCGGGGATGTGGTGGTGAACAACCAGGGCGGCACGATCAGCACCGCCGGCCTCTACAGCATCGGTGTGGTGGCCCAGTCGGTGGGCGGCGGCGGCGGTCGCGTCGGCTCCGCCGGCGGCTCCATGACCCTCGGCGCCGACGGCGGCAGCGGCGATGGTGGCAACGTCATCCTCAACAACGCCGGTGGCGTGATTGCCACCAGCGGCGCCTATTCCCCCTCCTATCTGATGCAGTCCGTCGGTGGTGGCGGCGGCCAGGTGGGCCTGGGCGACAGCGCCGGCAGCGGCACCGTTGTGCTCGGTGGTGGCAGCAACGGCACCGCCGGCTCCGGCGGCACACTCACCCTGGTCAATGCCGGCGGCACCCTGCAGGCCACCGGCGCCTTCTCCCCCGGCGTGATCCATCAGTCGATCGGTGGCGGTGGCGGCTGGATCGGCAGCGTGCCCAACGGCAGCGTGCAGCTCGGTGGCCTCAGCACCGGCACGGTGACCGGCGCCGATCTTGAGTTGATCCTTCCCTTTGAGGTGCTCACCGTTGGCGCCAACAGCCCTGGCGCGGTGTTGCAATCGATCGGTGGTGGTGGCGGTGTGGCTGCCGATGTGGGCGGCGATGCCAGCCTCGGCGGCACCCTTCTCGCCGGCGTCGACGGCAGCGGCGGCAGTCTCAACTTCACCCAGCTGCGGCGCAGCGTCACCACCCAGGGCAACGACAGCCCCGGCGTGGTGCTCCAGAGCATCGGTGGTGGTGGTGGCCTGCTCGCCCAGGTGGATGGAACCCTGAGCGTGGGCAGCAACTCCGGCCTGCTGAGCGATGCGCGCGGTGGTGCGATCAGCGCCAGCAGTGCAGCGCCGGTGCGCACCAGCGGCATCAGCTCACCGGGCGTGACGATCCAGTCGATCGGCGGCGGCGGTGGCCTCAGCGGCAGCGCCCCCACAGCGATCAGCATCGGCGCCGATGGCCGCGGCGACAGCCGTGCTGCGGCGATCGATTTCACCAGCACCGGTGCGATCACCACCACGGGCAACAACTCCAGTGGCGTGATCCTGCAGTCGATCGGTGGTGGCGGCCTCTACGCCACCAGCAGCGGCGGCGATGCGATCAACCTGGGCGGCTCGGTGGTCGGCAGCAACTCCGCCGACAGCATCAGCTTCAGCAGCAGCGCTCCGATCGTCACCGCCGGCAGCAACTCCGCTGCCGTCGTCGCCCAGTCGATCGGCGGTGGCGGCGGTGCGATCTTCGGCCTCGAGGGTGCGGAAGCCACCAGCCTCACCGCCGGCGGCGATGGCGCCACCCGCAACACCAGTGCCGCCGTGACGCTCACGATCAACGACAGCCTCGCCAGCTTCGGTGCCCTCTCGCCGGCCCTGATCGCCCAGAGCATCGGTGGCGGCGGTGGTTACGCACCAATCAACAGCGGCAGTGCCACGGCCGGCGCCCGCACCAGCGCAGGCCTCGATGCCGGTGTGGTGAGCGTGACCCTCAGTGGTGATGTGAGCACCAGCGGCTTTGGCAGCGATGGCCTGCTGGTGCAGAGCATCGGGGGTGGTGGTGGCCTGGTGGGTGGCACCAGCACGGCCCTCCGCATGGGCACCAGTGGCGGCGGCTCCGGTGATGCCAGCGATGTGAGCATCAGCAGCACCGGCACGATCAGCACCAGCGGCGATCAATCAATCGGCATCTTCGGCCAGTCGGTGGGTGCCGGTGGCGGCCGCGCCGGCAGCGCCAGTGGCACGGTGAGCCTCGGCGCCGATGGCGGCAGCGGCAACGCCGCCAGCGTCTCGCTCGACCTTGCCAGCGATGGTGGCAACGGCTCGATCGTCACCACCGGCAGCCAGTCGCCCGCCTTCGTGCTCCAATCGGTGGGTGGCGGCGGCGGTCTGGTGTTCCCGAACAACACCATCAGCGGCGGCGATCTGCTGCTCGGCGGCGGCAGCAACGGCACGGAAGGCAGCGGCGGCAGCCTCAGCTTCAGTGCCGGCGGCAGCAGCCGGATCGTCACCACAGGGGAAGGCTCCAGCGGCTTCAGCTTCCAGTCGATCGGTGGCGGTGGCGGTTACACCGGCAGCACCAGCGCCGCTGCCCAGCTGGGTGGCCTCTATCGCGGCACGTCTTCCGGCGCCGATCTGACTCTCGCCAACCAGGTGGCGGCGGCCACCACGGGCAACGATGCCAGCGCCCTGCTGCTGCAATCGATCGGTGGCGGTGGTGGACGCGTCGGCAGCGTCGGCGGTGACGCCAACCTCGGCGGCAGCTCCGTGCCGTTGGGCACACCGATCAGCAGCGGCGGTGCTCTCAACCTCACGATCAATGCACCGCTCTCCAGCAGTGGCGACGGCAGCAGCACCGTGCTCGCCCAGAGCCTCGGCGGCGGTGGCGGCACGGCGGCCAACGTGGGCGGTGATGCCACGCTCGGTGGCCTCGGCCGCGGCGATCGCAGCGCCGGCGCGCTGAGCCTCAGCCTCGAGCGCAGCCTCAGCTCCGGCGGCGCCAATGCCCCCGCCCTTCTCGCCCAGACGATCGGCGGCGGCGGTGGCAGTGTGGGTGTGGTGAGCGGCAACCTCACCGCCGGCCGCAGCGGTGCCGACCTCAACGTGGGCAACAGTTCTGGGGCTGCGATCGACCTGAGCCTCAGCAGCAACGCCCAGGTGAGCAGCAGCGGCAACACCAGCCCCGCCCTCGTGCTCCAGAGCATCGGTGGTGGCGGTGGTTTCGCATCCGCCACCAGCGGCTCGGTGCAACTGGGCGCCGGCGGCAGCGGCACCCTCGGCTCCGATGCCGGTGCCGGTGCGATCACCTGGAGCAACAACGGTGCTGTGATCGGCACCAGTGGCAACCAGTCGCCCGCTGTGGTGCTCCAGAGCATCGGTGGTGGTGGCGGTTACACCACCGGCGGCAGCAGCGCCAACTTCGCGGCGGCCAACCACGGCGGCACCACAACGGCCAGCGGTGCCCTGAACGTGAGCAACAGCGGCACGATCGTGACCAGCGGCGACAACAGCTTCGGTGTGCTGCTGCAGACCATCGGCGGTGGTGGTGGCGTCAGCGGTTCCGATTCCGGTGCCGTGAGCCTCAACAACACCAACGCCGACTCCAGCTCGGCCGACATCAGCTTCACCAACACCGGCGCGATCAGCACCAGCGGCACCGGTGCCCACGCCGTGGTCGCTCAGACCATCGCCGGCGGTGGTGGCTTCGTGTTCGGCGGCGTCAGCAAAGACAACAACGCTTCCCTGCTTGGCAAGCCCACCGGCGGTTCCGGTGATATCAACATCGATAACAGCGGCAGCATCACCGCCTCCGGCACCAACGCCGTGGCGCTGCTGTTCCAGAACGCCACCGGCGGCGCCTACCTCTATCAGAACCCCGATGGTTCGGTGAGCGCGATCACCGAGGGCTTCACCGACGGCACCGCACCCGCCGGTGAGGTGGTGGTGCGCAACAGCGGTGTGATCCGGGCGACAGGCACCGGTGGCGTTGGCATCACCAAGAGCACCAGCCTCATCAGCGGCAACCTGCGGGTCGAGAACGCCGCTGGCGCCCTGATCCAGGGTGGTGACGGCGGCTCGGCGATCAACCTGCCCACCGACCGGGTGGAGCGCGTGATCAACTACGGCACGATCATCGGCGGCAGCGATGGCAGCAGCAATGCCATCACCGGCCCGGGCGGCCCTGACGAAATCAGCAACTTCGGCGAGATCTCCGGCGACATCATCATCCCCGGCATCACCCGCAACATCTACAACGCGCCCAACGCCCGCCTCGAATCCCAGCTGGTGGATGCCAACGGCAATGTGACGCTGATTCAGCGCGGTGTGGTGAACCCCAACGGGGAATACCGCATCGGCAATCTGGTGGTGAACGCCAACTACGACACCACCGACACGTCGGTGTATGAGGCGGATCTGGTGCTCCGCTCCGGCGAAACCGATAACCTCACCACCCGCTATCGCGCCAACCTCAACGGCACCGTGAACCTGCTCGCCAACCAGGTGGGCCAGGCGATGCCGGGCACCTTCATCTCAGAAGGCATCGTCGATGCCCTGGATGGCATCACCATCGGCGATCTCAAGCTGGTGGCACCCAAATCGGCGGTGGCTTCCTTCGGCTTCGATCTGATCGACAACAACCAGGATCTGAGCTTCCGCTACACCGTGGATTACGCCCCGAGCGGACTGGATCCCAACAGCACCGCCGTGGGCAAAGCGGTGAACAAGATCCAGGCCAAGGGCAGCACCGCCAAGTTTGAATCCACGGCAGCGCTGATCTTCGCCCAGGAAACCAAGGGCGACCTCAATGGGCTGTATCGCCAGCTCTCCGGCGCCACCTCGGCGGCCTTCCCCCAGGCCACGATCACCGCCGGCCTCGCCTTCCAGCAGGACGTGAGCAACGCCCTCAACGCGGCGGTGCTCAACCAGCTGCAGCGCTGCATCGCCGAAGTGCAGCAACTCAAGCCGGGCGAGACCTACACCGGCGATCCGTCCGATTGCGGCAAGTGGCGCAGCTGGGTGAATGCGGGCGGTTCCGACGCCAGCACCCCCGGCAGCGGCAGCTCCGACCAGGCCGGTTACAACACCACGGCGTTCAACACCACCGTGGGCGCCGACACCCTGATCGGCAGCAACACCCTGGTGGGCCTGGCCGGTCGCTTCGACAACCTCTGGACCACCACCGGCGAACCGAACACCTTCGGTGAAACGGAAGGCTGGAGCGGCATGGTGTACGCCAAGCAACGGCTCGGCTCAGCCACCTGGCTCTCGGGCTCCTTCGGCGTGGGCGGCTTCAACACCGACATCACCCGTCAGGTGAACATCCCCGGCTACCCCGCCACAGAGAAGGGCACCAGCTCCAGCACCGCCCTCGGCGGCACCCTCCAACTGAGCCAGGTGATCAACACCGGCAACCAGGGCAGCCTGATCCCGTCGCTGGGCATCAGCTGGCTGCAGCTGAACCAGAACAGCTACTCCGAATCGACGTCGTCGAACAACCGCGCCTACCAACAGCCCGGCAACCCCCTGATCGCCTCCCCCGATCCGGGCAAGGCCAGCTACTCCCTCCGCTACGACAACGTGTCGTACAGCTCGGTTCCGCTCGAGCTCGGCGTCGAGTTCAAGCAGCCGTTCCAGACCAACGGCATGACGGTGATCCCTCGGGTGAGCATCGGTTACGCCTGGGATCTGGGCAACACCAACCGCGACCTCACCGCCCAGTTCACTGCGGCACCAGGCTCCTCCTTCACCGTGGCCGGTGTGGCCGCACCCTCCTCTTGGTGGAATCTGGGCCTGGGCCTCGATGTGGTGGTGAACGACAAGCTCAGCCTGTACGTGAACGGTCTGGGCCAGCTCGCACCGGGCAGCACCGAATCGATCAACTACGGCGGCGGCTTCCGCTGGAAGTTCTGATCACTGATCCAGCACTGCTGGTCAACCACCACCAACTCGTGGGATCGGGCTCAGCCGCCGCGCCGTTCGCCCAGCTCCAGAGGCTCGAAGCGCACGGTGATGCCGAACTCCTCGGCGAATTCCACCACGCGGCACCAGGCGCGATCGCCCGCGTCGGAGGGGCGGACGATGCCGGTGAGGATCACCGGGGCGCTGGCGGTTTCCAGGGTCATGGTGAACAGGGGCCAGCCCACCGACGCCTGCACGGAATCGTCGCGGTAGGTAGGGGCGACATCGAGGGCACCGATCAAGACGCGGCGGCCATTGGCATCCCAGGCGTAGGCGATGCCGTAAAGCGCGAGCAAATCAGACACCAGGGCCCAGGAGGTGCCATGGGCATCGCTCTGCACCGTGAGCGCCTCACCGCGGGCCTGAATCGTGGTGCTGCCACGGAACTGCAGCGGCGACCCGGCAGGCTGCCCCGCCGGCGCTGCCGGAGGCACACCATCGCTGCCAGCGAGGATGGCGCGGATGCGGGCGCGCAGCTGATCACCGCCATCGCTGGGGCCGTTCTTCTCGAGCTGCAGCAGATCCCAACGCTCGCCGGTGCCGCCCCAGATCACGGGGCCGTAGTTGTCGTGCATGACGCGGCCGTCGCGGTTGGAGGCGGCTTCCGCGTGGGTCATCACCGTGCGGATCGTGATGTCTTCAGCGCTCCAGCCCCAGCTGCGGGCAATGGCGGCCGCTTCCTCGCAGAGCGCTTGCAGCTGCGATGGCGTCGGCGGCTGGGTCCAGGGATCGGGGATGCCGCCCATGCAGGCGCAGGAAAGGGCGACGCTGTTGCTGTTGCGGGCGTAGGTGTGGGCCGGCAGATCGACGCTGTAGGCATGGAGCCGATGCACCCGGCCATCCCCGCCGATGATCGCGTGGTAGCGGCCGGGCCGAATCCAGTCGTAACCGGTGGCGGTCCAATGCAGATAAAGAGTGGGAGCCATGGGGTGGGTGGAGCGTCAGCTCAACCCTCAGGATCGATCAACCCTCGGCATCGCGCCATGGATCCATCGCGTTGATGCGCATTAATATGCGCATTTCAGGCAAGCTGCCCCATGCGAACCACGCTCGAACTGCCAGATCCTCTGTTCGCGCGACTCAAGGCGAGGGCCGCCAGGGAACAGCTGACCTTGAAGCAGCTTTTGCAGCACTACGTAGAACAAGGTCTTGAGGCCCCGACGCCATCGACCACTGCGCAACGCTCAGCACGTCAGCTGCCGAGGCTTGAGGGTCAACTTGCGATTGACTCCAGCCGCGTGAGCAATGCCGCCCTGTTTGAACTGCTTGAGCCATGAGCGGCCGCGCAGACCTGCCAGACCTCAACGTGTGGCTGGCACTGGCGACAGCCGATCACAAGCACCACGATCATGCGGTGGCCTACTGGGAGGGCGAAGCCGCTGAACAGGTGCTGTTCTGCACGGTGACAGCCCTGGGCCTCGTGCGCCTGGTGAGCCAAGCGAAGGTGATGGGCGCCGCGGTGAAAAGCGCCCGGGATGCCTCTGAGCTTCTGCGAGCGTTCTGCCAACTCGAGGGAGTGGGGATGGCGACACCGACGAGCAATGGCTGGGATGTCTTCCATCAGCTGATGGCAGGGGGCAACCACCCGGCCCGCCTCTGCACCGACACCTACCTGGCAGCGCTGGCCATCAGCAATGGCTGGCGGCTTGTGAGCTTTGATCGCGACTTCGATCGCTTCGCTGGCCTCGAACGACTCCTTCTGGCCTGACGCAGCGCTGGAGCAGGGTGATCCAGCCCTGGATATCGAAAACCAAACCCTACCCACGCTGGCCCCAACCGCCACAGCTTCGGCGTAGCCGGTGAACAAACAAGGCTCAGACCTCGGAACTGTTTTGCAGCAGGCGCACCAACATCCGACGCTGATGATCCTGGCCCCCAAAGAACACGGCCAACACCTGGATGTCTCGCTGCTCAGAACGTGGACGAAACCAATAGTCCGCGCGATCCAATGCCAGATGGCGAAGGCCAGGCAGCAGATCGTCGTGACATTCTCTGCGGAAGGGAGCGGTGGCCAGCCGTTCGGCAGCAGCGATGATCGCCTCGATGCGCACCTGGGCGTGCCGATTGGCTTCAGCCGGTGGCTCTCCAAAACCGCAGTAGGACTGCGTGAGGTACTCGGTGATCAGCAGCAGATCGTTGATCGCCTCTGCAGCGAAGACCACCGACCACGGAGCTTCACTCATCGAGACTGCGCCGCCAACCTGGCCCGCAGTTGATCGGCAGAGATGAAATCCCCTTCGGATCGCTGCTGGAGCAAGACTCGCAAAGCGGCTCGATCGGCCTGGGCATCAGCCTCCTGCTGCTGCAAAAGCTCAAGACCCTGCTGCAGCACAGCACTCAAGGACGGAAAGCGACCAGCACTCACCAACGCTTTGGCAAAGGCATGCTGATCCTCACGAATAGACACGGAACTCTTGACGACCACTGAAGCGCCCTCACAAGCAAATTCTAGTGTGACCGAGTGGCACCAAGCGGTCAAGAATCCTGGCCCTCGCTGATCGCCACCGACCGCACAGCCTGCCAAGACATCAGCGCCATGGGCCTGGGTGCAGGCGTTGATGACTGCGAATCAGGGCCGCATCGGCCAGTGAGGCCGGCACAGCTTGATTGCGGCATGACGGCGCTTGTTCTGCCGAGGGGGCTGATCGTGACCGTTGCCCGACCAGTTATTCACCGTGCCTGCAGCAGCGATAGGGGGCATGGTTGGACGATTGGAGACCTCGGTCATGGCCGAATTCAATCGGGCTTGGGGTTCCCCCGATTTCAAAGCCTCCGATGGATATACTTTGTCTATTCGAGTGCGGCTGCAGTGAAAGTGAAGGTGCAGGCCTGGGGCAACAGCCTGGGGCTGAGGATCCCAAAGGTGTTCGCCAATGCGCTGGGCGTTGGCTCCGGCAGCGAGATGGAGGTGAAGGTGGAGGACGGTGCATTGCTCGCAAGACCCGCAGCGGCGATCCACTTGGAGGCTCTACTGGCTGAGATCACGGCCGAGAACCAACACAGCTCAACTGATTGGGGCGATGCCAGCGGTGCGGAGGCGTGGTGAGAGCGCCGGAGCGCGGCGATCTGATCTGGCTCAGCTTCACGCCACAGAGTGGACGTGAGCAGGCTGGACGCCGACCGGCAGTGGTGGTGTCGCCATCGGCCTACAACAGCAAGGTTGGCCTGGCTTTGGTGTGTCCAATCACCAGCAAGGTGAAGGGATACCCGTTTGAAGTGGCACTGCCGGAACAAGGAACGGTGCAGGGTGTGATCTTGGCGGATCAACTACGCAGCCTGGACTGGCGCAGCCAAGAAGCCGAGCTGATCGCCAAGGCTCCGATTCCTGTGGTGGAACGCGTTCTGCAGCTGGTTGGCGCGCTGTTGAGCAGTCCGTGATTCCACAGGCCGCACCGGGCTCCGCACGGCTTTGCACGAGCCGAAGCTCCTGACGCAGCGCGACTGGTGCCGCAAGGATCCAAGCATCAACGCTTCCGGATTCAAGTGAAACGCCGATCAAGCTGATTGGACGGCATGACGCGGATGCCACTGATTCACACCTGGGAATCAATCAGGCAAAGCGCGTCGCCACCCCCAGGCACCGCACATGTACTCAATCGTGCATCAAAGCTCATCAGGCAACCCCCTTGGTGCACGGCCAGGGCCAGCAGGTAGGTGTCGGTGATCTGGCCGTGATGAAGAAGCAGCTCAGCCTGCAGCTCGCCATCAGTGGACCACGAGAGGAGGTCAGGCCAGAACAGGTGGCCTGGGTGGGAAAGCATCCCCTGCAGCAACGGCATCACCGAAGCCGGACCACCGGGGCTGTTGGGATAGCGAGGATTGCTGAGGATGCGCAGCAGGGCGTTCTGCGTTAGTGGACACGTCGCCCAGCCATAGCTGGCGTTGGCCTGGAACCAGCGATGGGCAGGCTCGTGATGCACATGCTGGGGATCCAGCAAGGCGATCAACACGTTCACATCCAGCAACGCAATCGGCGCGTCCATCAGCGCTCCTCATCACGCAGCTGATTCACCAGATTGAGGTCAACCACGCCACCGGAGGACTTGATCGGCAAGAGGGGCAACCCGGACCGCTCCGATGGCGGCTCCTCCAGCCCAGCAGGGCGGCGCAACGCCTGGCGCGCCAATTCACTGATCACCTCACCAACACTGAGGTGCTGCTGGCGGGCGAGAACGCGTGCAGCATCGAGCACATCGTCGTCCAACTGAAGCGTGGTACGCATCAAACATCACTCATCTCACATCACGCTAGCCTCAGCCACACCAGCGTTACCAGGCCGCCCAAGAGGAGAGTGAACCAACCCTGGAGGTCGAACAACAAATCCCTAGCCACACCGGACCCTCGCCGCTCAGTAAATCATCCACCTGTAGTAGCCGTGGCCTGAAAGCCGCGCTGGCGGTAGAAACCCTTTTAACGGCATCAACGCATAACACGCCCACAAAAAAATCAATTGGACGGCTGGACCCCTCCCTCGGCCATGGCCGCATTCGATCTGGCTCTTCGCGACTGGCTTGACCTCCAGTTGGCGCTCCAGCGCAGCACCCATGCTGAAATAGGCCTGCGCAACGCAGAACCCTTGAGCTCTTCCAGCGCTCGCAAAGGCATCATCCTCGCGGGCGGTAGCGGCTCCCGGCTGCATCCGATCACCCAGGCGGTGAGCAAGCAGCTGCTGCCGGTGTATGACAAACCGATGATCTATTACCCGCTCAGCACCTTGATGCTGGCGGGGATCCGCGAGGTGCTGATCATCACCACACCCCACGATCAGGCGGCCTTTCAACGGCTACTGGGGGATGGGAGCCGCTGGGGGATGGCGATCGACTACGCGATTCAGCCCTCCCCCGATGGCCTGGCCCAGGCCTTTCTGATCGGCGCCGACTTTCTCGCCGGACGGCCCGCCGCCCTGGTGCTGGGCGACAACCTGTTCCACGGTCACGACCTGGTGCCCCAGCTGCGCAGCAGCAACGCCCAGGCGCAAGGCGCCACCGTGTTTGCCTATCCCGTGAGCGATCCGGAGCGCTACGGCGTGGCGGAATTTGATCACCAGGGCCGGGTGCTGAGCATCGAGGAGAAACCCAAACAGCCCAAGAGCCGCTATGCCGTGACCGGTCTCTACTTCTATGACGCCTCCGTGGTGGAGAGGGCCCAGCAGGTGCAGCCCTCCGCCCGGGGAGAGCTGGAGATCACTGATCTGAATCAGCTGTATCTCAACGACGGGCTCCTGCAGGTGGAACTGATGGGCCGCGGCATGGCCTGGCTGGATACGGGCACCTGCGATTCGCTCAACGACGCCAGCGGCTACATCCGCACCCTGGAACATCGCCAGGGCCTGAAGGTGGGCTGCCCGGAGGAGGTGGCCTGGCGCCAGGGCTGGATCAACGCCGAGCAACTCACGGCTCTGGCCCAGCCACTCAAAAAAAGCGGCTACGGCACCTACCTGCTCCAACTGCTGGACGACAGTCTGAGTGACAACGCCGCCCTGCAGAGCAGCCTGCGCAGGCCGACCCATGCAGGCTGAACCGCTCACCAGCCCCCAGGGGCAACGGCTGAGCGGCCCGCTCCTGCTCACACCGCAGCGTTTCGGCGATGATCGCGGCTGGTTTTTCGAAAGCTGGAACCAGCGCCGCTTCGATGCAGCGGTGGGCGAACACGTGGCCTTCGTGCAAGACAACCACTCCCGCTCCTCCCAAGGCGTCCTCAGGGGGCTCCACTACCAGCTACCTGCGGCCCCCCAAGCGAAACTGGTGCGGGCCAGCGTCGGCAGGATTTTCGATGTGGTGGTAGATCTGCGCACCTCCTCGCCAAGCAACGGGCAATGGGCCGGCGTGGAGCTGAGCGCCGACAACCAGCAGCAGCTGTGGGTGCCGGAGGGATTTGCCCACGGTTTTCTCACCCTCAGCGCTGTGGCGGAAGTGCAGTACAAAACCCGTGGCTACTGGAGCCGAGAGCAGGAACGGGCGATCCGCTGGGACGACCCGGCACTGGCGATCAGCTGGCCCCTGGAGAATCTGGAAGGCACGGCCGTGAGCCTGTCGGAGAAGGACGCCCAGGCTCCCACCCTGGTAGCAGCCCAGGCCGCCGGCGAGGTGTTTCCCTGATGGGCCAGACCATCCGCGTGCTACTCACCGGCGCCGCTGGCCAGTTAGGGCAGGCGCTGATGGCCTCTGTGCCCGAGGGCATCGAGCTGATCGCCACGGGGCGCAGCGTAGGCCAGGGAATGCTTGGCCTTGATCTGGCCGATGCCGAGGCCTGCCGCCAGGCCGTGGAAGCCCATCAACCCGACTGGGTACTCAATGCCGGTGCCTACACCGCCGTGGATCGAGCCGAAATGGAGCCAGAGCTGGCGCAGGCGGTGAATGCCCAGGCGCCCTGCGCCTTTGCCGAGGCCCTGGCAGACATGGGCGGCCACCTCTTGCAGGTGAGCACCGATTTTGTGTTCAACGGCCAGCAGGGCAGCCCCTACCGGCCTGAACAGCCCCGCAATCCCCTGGGCATGTATGGCCGCACCAAGGCCGCCGGTGAAGAAGCCGTGGAGCAGCTGTTGGGCGGCAGCGGCCGGGGCCTGATCCTGCGCACCAGCTGGGTGATGGGGCCGGTGGGCCGCAATTTCGCCCTCACCATGCTGCGGCTGCACCGCGAGCGGCCCGAGATCGCTGTTGTGGCTGATCAGGTGGGCTGTCCCACCAGCACCGCCACCCTGGCGGCGGCCTGTTGGCGGGCGATAGCAGTGGCGGAGTCACCGAACGGGCTACCGCCCGTGCTGCACTGGAGTGATGCGGGAGCAGCGAGTTGGTACGACGTGGCCGTGGCGGTGGGTGAGCTTGGTGTGGAGCTGGGGCTGCTGGAGCGCGCCGCCCACGTGAATCCGATCACCACGGCCGAGTACCCCACCCCGGCACAACGGCCCAGCTATTCGCTGCTGGACTGTTCAGCGACGCGCCAGGTGCTGGACCTGCCTGCGCTGCACTGGCGGCAGGCTCTCCATCAACTTCTACAAGCGATACCAAGCCCTTGATGCCATGACCAGCAGCCCCGTGCCTGACATCACCCCACCGGACGTTCCCGCCCTGCTCGCCGGCCGCCACCGCATCCTGGTGACCGGTGGCGCCGGGTTTATCGGTGGCGCTGTGGTGCGGCGGCTGCTGAATGAGAGCGACGCGCTGGTGTTCAACCTCGACAAGATGGGCTATGCCAGCGATTGCACCAGCATTGAGGAGGTGCTGGCGCAACTAGGCGAGCGGGCCAGCACTTCAGAGGGAGAGTGCCGCCACCAGCTCCTTCGGGTGGATCTGGCCGATGCTCAAGCAACGGCGGAGGCGGTGCGCCTGGCCGACCCGGATCTGGTGTTGCATCTGGCGGCGGAAAGCCACGTGGATCGTTCCATCGCCGGGCCCGAGGCGTTTATCAGCAGCAACGTAACCGGCACCCTGCATCTGCTGCAGGCGGTACGGGCCCACTGGGAGCAGCTGGCTGGGGAACGCCAGGCGAACTTTCGGATGCATCACATCAGCACCGATGAAGTGTTCGGCTCCCTCGGCCCGGAGGGCCGTTTCTCGGAAACAACTCCTTATGACCCACGCAGCCCCTACTCAGCCAGCAAGGCGGCGAGCGATCACCTGGTGAATGCCTGGCATCACACCTACGGCCTGCCGGTGGTGCTCACCAACTGCAGCAACAATTACGGACCCTGGCAGTTCCCCGAGAAGCTGATCCCGGTGGTGATCCTCAAGGCCGCCGCCGGCGCAGCAATCCCGCTCTACGGCGATGGACTGAATGTGCGCGACTGGCTGCACGTGGAAGACCACGTGGATGCATTGCTGCTGGCAGCCTGCCGAGGAGAGCTGGGGAGCAGCTACTGCGTGGGCGGCTTTGGCGAACGCACGAACCGACAGATCGTGGAGTTGATCTGCAACGTCCTCGATCAAGCCCAACCCAAGGGATCCCCTCACAGCCAACTGATCCGAAGCGTCAGCGATCGCCCAGGTCACGATCGCCGCTACGCGATCGATCCCAGCCGCATTCAAAGCGAACTGGGTTGGCAACCACGCCACAGCCTGGAGGTGGGGCTAGCAGACACCGTGGACTGGTTTCTGACGCACCAGGACAGGTGCCACAAGGCGTTTAACTGTTGATGAGCATCAACGCATTGTTGCGGCACAAAATAGTGTGACTATGGGGTCCCCCGCTGCCACTCCGGCACCAGTTCCGCCAGCAACTCCAGCGCAGCTTCCACATCCTGAGCGGCGATCACGTCATCAAGCGCATCCAATCGAGGCCAGAGCAACTCTGGCGGTAGCGCTCGTTCCTGGGCGCGGAAGACCAGGGGGTGTTGGGTGGGTTCGGATTCGGCATCGATCAGCAGTTCTTCGTAGAGCTTCTCGCCGGGGCGCAGGCCGGTGCAGGTGATGGCGATCTCACCGTTGGGGTTCTGGGCATCACGAAGCGATAGGCCGCTGAGGCGCACCATCTGCTCAGCCAGGTCTTTGATGCGCACCGGTTCACCCATATCAAGCAGAAACAGATCACCGCCCTGGGCGAGGGTGGCGGCCTGGAGAACCAATTGGGCCGCCTCCGGGATGGTCATGAAATAGCGGATGATCTCCGGGTGGGTGAGGGTGATTGGTCCACCGGCAGCAAT
Organism: Synechococcus sp. RS9909; assembly: GCF_014279595.1. Taxonomy (NCBI): domain Bacteria; kingdom Bacillati; phylum Cyanobacteriota; class Cyanophyceae; order Synechococcales; family Synechococcaceae; genus Synechococcus; species Synechococcus sp. RS9909. Next base: position 245,404 of record NZ_CP047943.1, on the reverse strand, counting down.
CTGTTTGCGAAACAAGGGCACCACCGAGCCCGATGAGCCCAACACATTGCCAAAACGCACCATCGCCAACCGGGTGCGGGGCTGGCCCGCAGGCTTGGCGTTCTTGGACAACTCCACAGCTGAGGCCTGCAGCACCAGCTCAGCCAGCCGCTTACTGGCGCCCATCACATTGGTAGGTCGCACCGCCTTATCGGTGGAGATCAACACCACTTCGCTGACGCCAGTCGCCACGGCGGCCTGACAAACCACCCGAGTGGAGCCCACATTGTTCGCAAGGCCCGCCAGCGGGTTGGCCTCCACCAGCGGCACGTGTTTGTAAGCGGCGGCATGGAACACGGTCTGCACGTCATGGCAGGCGAACAGCCGCTGCATCAGAGCCGGATCGGCGGCGCTGCCGAGCACCGGCACCAGCTCCACCGAAGCGGGCAGCTGCTGACGCAGCTCCTGCTCCAGGGCATAGAGCGACGGTTCACTGCTCTCGAGCAGGATCAACGCCGTGGGGGCCAGCTGCAGGATCTGGCGGCAGAGCTCCGATCCGATCGAGCCACCGGCGCCGGTGACACACACCACCGCATCGCGGAGGCCAGGGCCGAGCAGCTCCGGTACAGGCGGCACGGGATCGCGGCCAAGCAGGTCTTCAATGGCGACGGGGCGGAGTGCATCGATGCGGGCCCGGCCGGAGGTGAGGTCATCCACCGAGGGGATCTGCAACACCGGAATCGCCTGGCGTTGCAACTCAGACACGATGCGGCGGCGTTCAACGCGGGGCAGCGAGGGGATCGCCAGCAACACCTGATCGAGCTGAGCCTGGATCTGGCTCAGCGCCTGGGGCGGCTGGATCGGAATGCCATTGATCGTGCGCCGCCACAGACTCGGCGCGTCATCGAGAAAGGTGATGATCTGATGGTTGCCGGCTAAGCGCAGAGCGGCGGCGAGCTGGGCGCCGGCCTCACCGGCGCCATAGATGGCCACACGCACCATCTGCTTATGGCTCACCGAACGCAGTGAGAGGAGCAGATCACGCAGGGCAAAGCGCACCGCTCCGGTGAAACCGGTGAGCAACAACCAGAGCAGGATCCAACTGCTGCGGGGCGGCATCGGCAGACGCAGCATCACGCCAAGGCCCGCCAACAGCAGAACCAAGAGACCGTTACGGCCAGCGAGACGGTAGAGAGCGCGGCTACCGACGTAGCGCGTCAATCCTTTGTATTGCGCGGTGAAGGCGTACAGCGGCAGGCCAACCAGCAACACCGCTGGCAGCAACCACAGCCCGGCAGCCTGAAAAGTGGGATGGAACGGATGGGCCAGCCGCAACCAGAAGCTGAGCCACACCGCCAATGGCAGCAGCAGAGCGTCGATGCCGATTAACAACAAGCGGCGCGTGAGAGGAGGCAGAGCGGTGAAATGACGCACTGGAGAACGCTTCATCGGCAGGCCCGCAACACGACCGACCGCACAGCCTTGGCGTAGCCAGCCATCTGCTCAGGGGTAATGGTGGGATGCACCAGGAACATCAGGCTGGTCTCCCCCAGCTCACGGGCCACAGGCAAGCGCTCGGCAGGAGCAAGGCCAGCCTCCTGAAAGCCCTTCTCCAGATAGATCTCACTGCAGCTCCCAGAGAGGGCGGGATAGCCAAGGGATGCGATCTCGCTGAGGATCCGATCACGGCTCCAGCCATCGGCCAGGGCCTCGGGCTTCACGAAGGCATAGAACTTGTACCAGGCGTGAGTGATGCCCTCCGGCGGCAGGGGCACACGCACGGCAGAGCAATCGGCCAGGGCTTCGGCGAGGAGCAGGGCGTTGCGGGTGCGGGCGGCGGTCCACTCGGGCAAGCGCTGGAGCTGAATGCGGCCGATGGCGCTCTGCAGTTCGGTGAGACGGAAGTTGGAGCCGAAGCGCTCGTGCAGCCAGCGGAAGCCGGGGGGATGGTCGCGGCCAAAGACCGCCTCATGGGTTTTGCCATGGTCTTTGAAGGCCCACATCGCATCCCAGAGATCGGCGCGGTTGGTGGTAACCATGCCACCTTCACCACCAGTGGAAATAATTTTCTCCTGACAGAAACTCCAAGCGTTTACATCGCCAAAGCTGCCGACGGACTGGCCGTGGATGCTGGCGCCATGGGCCTGGGCGCAGTCTTCGATCACAGCGATGCCGTAGGAGCGGGCCAGCTCGAGGATCTCAGGCATGTCGGCAGGCCAACCGCCGATATGCACGACGGATAAAGCCTTGGTGCGGGAGGTGATCAGCGGCGCAATCGTGGCGGCGGTAATCGCACCTGACTCGGCATCCACATCGGCGAACACCGGCTTGGCGCCAAGCAGCACGGCGCTGGAGGCGGTGGCGATGAACGTGCGCGGGGTGGTGATCAGCTCATCTCCTTCCCCAAGACCAATGGCCAGGTAGGCCGCCGAGAGGGCTAGGGAGCCATTGGCCATGGCGATGGCGTGGGCGGTGCCGCACCACTGGGCGAACTCCTGCTCAAAGGCGGTGGTGTCCAGGCCAGACCAGGTATTCACCTTGCCGGAGGCGAGCACGCGTGTGGCTGCGTTGATCTGCTCGGCGTCGAAATGGGGCCAGGGGGCGAGGTTCACGCGGTGAAGAGATGAAAGCTGAGGGGTTAGGCGGTGGGCAATACGCGCGCAGGCACGCCGACGGCGGTGACGCCATCGGGCAGATCACGCACCACCGCAGCGCCGGCCCCCACGGTGACATCGGCGCCGATACAGATCTGCTGAATCACTGAGGCGCCGATGCCGATCCAGCTGCGATCACCCACCTGCACTTCGCCCGCGAGACGAGCACCAGGGCAGATGTGCACAGCATTGCCAAGCTGGGCGTCGTGATCCACGGAGCAACCGGTGTTGAGGATGGCTCCGCTACCGATCACGGCCTGAGCCTGGATGGATGCCTGAGCGAACACCGTCGAACCGGCACCAAGCTTGGCGGAAGGCGAAATCCAGGAAGTGGGATGAATCACAACGGGGAGCTCGTAGCAAGCAGCGGCAAGACGCGACAACCACTGCAGACGCACGGCGGCATTACCGATGGCTACCAATGCTGCAGGATATTGACGACGGATCTGGGGATCGAGCGCCGCGGCAAAGGGACCGATCACGGGCCAGCCCAGTTGATCGGGCACCTGAGCAGGGCCGCTGCAGCGATCGTCGAGGAAGGCGATGTTGCTAAAACGGCCTGTGGCTAGGGCGGTTTCAGCCACGACCCGAGAGTGACCACCTGCACCTAGTAGCAGCAAAGACGCCATCAGCGCGTCTCAGAAGCAGGCGCCGATCCTGTGAATGGCGCCATGGTGGCTTCACCAACAGCACTGATGCCTTCGCGACGGACAACTTTCCATATGGTGATGAAGAAAATGCGCAAATCCAACCAGAAGCTTTGGTGATCCACGTACCAAACATCAAGACGAAATTTTTCCTCCCAGGAGAGTGCATTACGGCCATTAATCTGGGCCCAGCCACTGAGGCCCGGCTTCACGACATGACGGCGAGCTTGTTCAGGAGAATAAAGGGGGAGATATTGCATCAAGAGTGGCCGGGGCCCGATAAAACTCATCTCGCCGCGCAGGATATTGATAAGTTCGGGCAGCTCATCTATAGAGGTGGCGCGCAACCAACGACCAAACGGTGTAAGACGCTGGGGATCGGGAAGCAAGACTCCCGAGGTATCGCGCCGGTTGGTCATCGTGCGGAACTTAAGCAGATTAAAAGGCTGCTCGCCGAGGCCGGGGCGCTGCTGGCGGAACAAGACAGGGGAGCCAAGAAGTAATCGCGATAAAACAGAAATGATGAGCAAAAACGGGGATAGGAACAAGAGCACAAGAAACGCGAAAAAGAAATCGAATAGAGTCTTTATCAAGAGATACATTTCAAGATCACAAATCAATTAAACTGCAGAGTCGCTGATTGACCTCATGAACATTATAGCGAAGACTTGCAATTCGCCTACTCTCTCTGCCCATTTTAACAATCATCTCAGGAGAGATGATAAATTTGATCATCGCCTGGGCCAAGGAAACGGGATTGTGAGCTGGTACCAAAAATCCATTCAATCCGTCAACAACGGTATCTCGGCAACCGGGGACATCTGTTGTAATGACCGGCAATCCGACAGCCATAGCCTCCTGAATACTGCGAGGTACACCTTCACGATAATAAGAAGGCAAAACAAAAACACCTGTTTGATAAAGAAAGTGCTTAACATTTACATGGCCAGGAAAAGATACTATACCTTCACTCTTCCAACGACATAAATCATAGTTAGTAAAAGATTTTTTCTGATCATCAAGCCCACCCAAAAGATAAAAGAAAGCATCAGGATATTGAGCCTTAACAATTCTTGCGGCATTTAAAAAGTCTTCAACTCCTTTCTCTCTAACAAGACGAGCAATCATCGTAAAAACAGGAGCAGAAACAGGCAGATCTGGAGGACTAAAATAATCTAGATCAACACCAATAGCGCCAAGGACAAAAGATTGTGGGCGTGAAATAATGCCGCCAGCAATAAACTGCTCTGAGTCGTCCTTGTTCAAGAAAATGACGCGGTTGAGATCCAAAAGGGCAAACTTATAGAGAAAATTCACCAGAACTCTAGTAAGCTTAGCCCACGGATGAGCAAAAGGTGAATCAGTATAAACATCTCCTAGGCCTTCAATGAGCGCAAATATTTTGGGAACGGCAACAAACTTTGCAGCAATTGAACCATATATGACAGGTTTAACAAAATATGACAAGCAGACATCAGGCTTGAAACGTTGTAGAAGCGAGATCAATGATATAAGTGAGCGAATATCGTCAAAAGGATTAAAACCAGCTCTTGATAAAGGAAATTGAGCCAAATCAACTGAAATTAATTCAAGCTTGGAGCGAGTATCAGAATCAATTTGAGGTGCGATTGCAATAACTTGATGACCTCTCGAAACAAGAAGCGAAAGAAACTCAAGACGAAAATTAACCAGAGAGGGAGAGAAGGAAGTGATTACCGCAATTAAAGCCATGGAGTCAAACTATGAGTGAGATTGTAAACGCAATTGATTAAAATAAGTGTCTAAAGCGTAAAGCCGCAATGAAACTATATAAACTGCAAGATAAGAAGGGATCCGCAAACGGATAGCGGTGCCCAAGTTGTCATTGCCCAATACAAAAATAACGGTATATATAACAAAGAAATAAACAAGATACAGAGAATAGGAGTCCAAAAGATGGCGCTTCCTTACAACAAATGAAAAAGCAAAAAGAAAGGGGAGCGTCTCAACAGCAAAAACAAAAACAGAAGAGATGCTCGAAAAGTACAGACCGAAAACTTGGTAGATGTATGACAAAATAAATGAACCAAAAAAAGAAAATGGGTTAAGATTTAAGAGGGTTATACCAAAAGAAGACCCACCGACAATGAAGCCTTCAGAACCTCTATAATTAAGTATGGGGTCGAGAAATCCAGATATGAAAAAAGCAAGCAAAAATATTACAAGAAAACCGAAAAAGTAAAAAAGTCTATGACCGAACAACCTGTATTTAATGAATAATGGGATAATAGAAGCTAAGCCCAGATAAGGCCTGAGCTTAAACAAGATAAAAGATAGCAACAAGAAATTAAAAAGAAAGAAAATCTTAATAAGCGAAAAAGGAGACTGAAGCAAATAAGAAACAATAGCAAATATAATCAAGCACAAGAAAACCATCAAAACGTCGCGATATATATCCAACGAGAAAATGAAGAGGGAAGGGTAAAAGAGTATAATTAAAGACAGCATCCCACTCCACAGTCTGACTTTTCTGGCAGACTTGATAGAACGTAGAAGGCCAACGAAGGCTAATTGTGGCGCGATGAAGGATATCGTAAGATAGAGAAGAAGTAGAAAGAAACTAATTACACCACGATTATAAAACTCAATAGAACCTAACCATACAAGAAAATCGCCCCACAAATTGACGGAAACAATAGAGGCACCGGTAGCAAGCTGATGGTAGTAATTAGCATCGTTGCCAGATTCTGAAGCTGCTACAGCAAAAAATGAGTTTGATGAGAGTACAATATATGCAGACAATACAGAAGAAAGGGCAAAAAGAAGAGATATGAATAGAGATGATGGATTGAGGGGTTTAATTTTCACTGTTTAATATGTACAGCAGCACAGCAAGGAACGATTGAAAAAAGGATTAAGAACAATAGGAAGAAGAAAAAGTGAATGAAAGAAGAAAAGCCAGGGAGAAACATTACATTAAAAAAATGTAATTTTGCAAAATCAATCAAGAGTAATTGTGAAAATAGGAATCCGAAACAAAGCGAGGATCATAATTAACATTTGAATAACTCGAGGTTGAACTATTAGAGATGATACATCTCAGATGATCCTGAGATGAATAGAGAGAGAGCAAGGAATGGTCAGCGTAAGGAATATTTGATTTAATGTAAGATGAATTTAGAAGTAGCCTTTTACGCAGACAAACAGACTCCCATAACTTATTCGGAGCCGCGTAAAAATTATTTGAATCATTTAGAGTATATCCAGCAAACATAAAATCAGAGAGATGATACATATGTAAAGCGTGATTATAAATTACTTGACCTCGGAAAAACATATTTTTTTGTTTAGAATCCCTGAAAAAAGAATAAAGCGGGCCTGTTCCCGCTACCACGACACAAACGTTATCTAAAGAAGCAACAGCGTTTAACAACCAATCTAGATTACGATGATGTTGTAAAGTGCCAACATAAGTAATGATTATTTTATATTTGTGTCGTAAGCTAAAGTAAAAGGTATTGATTTTAGAGGCCTCAGGTTCTTTAATTGTGAGTTGGTCAACACAAGGTGAATTAGGAACAACAGAAACCTTATGGCTGAATTTGTGCAAACCAGGCAACTGCTCGAGTCTTGAAGATGTAGGCAATATAATTTTTTTTGAGACTAAACAGACTAATAATTCAAGAAGAGAAAAAACTCCTTTGAGAAACTTTGAGAAAAAATGAGGTGAAGATGGCACACGGGAGGCAAATGTGAAATCGAAAACATCGTATATAAAATTAATTCGAAGAAAACAGCAAATCAGCGAAGGTAGAAATGCTGAGTCAAGATCACAGCAAATAACATTTACCAACCGTGACCTATTCTTAAGGAGGTAAAAGCAGATATTCAGTTGAAGAAAAAGAAGCCGCCATATAATGGTGTAGCCACCACCATGTCCGGGAGAACTGAGCAGTCTATAGGTGAGTTTGTGAGAGAAATGCCTCTCTGGTGACCACAGAAAATGTTCACCTTGGCCTCTTGTAAGACCAAAATACGTAACACGATGAGAACTCAGCTGAGAAAGAACAATTCTTTGAGCACGAGAATCAGAGCGCAAATTTGAGGTTCTACAGACAACTGAGAGAGGAGAATTGATCATAGTATATGAACTTCGGGGAAAGGGATGATAAACTTCACCTTGCCATCAAGATACATTTTCTCACGTGCCAAGATGAAATCCTTAAAGTGCCAGGGAAGCAGCAAAAAATAGTCAGGATTATACTCACCGATAGAATCAGACGATACAATGGGAATAAAAGATCCTGGAGTAAGTTTGCCGAACTTGAAAGGATTTACTCCTACAATAGCATCTAAAACAGAAATATTAATGTCACAATATTGAAGAGTAACATTGACTTTGGTAGAGGCTCCATAACCAAGAATAAATGCCCCCTCAGACTTCAAACACTGCAAGGTAGAGATTAATGATTCCTTCAGATTGCTTGTGCGCTCAGCAAAAGCTAAAAGTGGATCTATAGATGTAAAGAGATTCTTTTTCTCAAACACAGAGTATCAGAGACAGACTTAGAAGTTTTGAAATGTGCATTATCCTCGTGAGTAGCTGAAACGGCAAAGCTACCACCATTGATATTATTAAATGAAACATCAATAACTTGAAGACCTGCTGACTCTAAAATATAAATGATATCGTGGAGAGTGTAATATTCATAGTGCTCATGACAAATAGTATCATATGAGTTCATTTTGAGCATGGCAGGCAAGTAAGATTGCTCGAAATGCCAAATGCCGTTTATGTGCAAGCATTTTTTTGATATCTTTGGCAAATTCAATTGGATCATTTAAGTCGTAAAACATCGCAATCGATGTAATAAGTTTAGAAGGCTTTGACGCAACGGCGAAATATTGATCAGCGGAAAAGAAGCAATCACAAAGGATTGGATCAGCTTTATAAAAGGATTGGAACTTCCTAGCGCTGGGATCAATTCCAAACTTGTTAAGATTAAGAACAGAGAAAGAATTCAGAAATGTCGCATCATTTCTGCCGATATCTAAAACATAGTCACCATTCTGCAAATCAGAAAGAGCTTCAAGGGAACGAGCTATATCTTGTAAATGTTGGACCATAGAAGCATTTAGCCCAGAGCGATAACCATAATTATCTCCATACATATAATCGCTTGAAAAAGAATGACCTAGTTGACAAAGTCCACTAGTCTCTGACCAAACAAGTTGAAGTGGCCCAGAGTGTACATAATCATCTACATTATGAGGAAAATATCCCGACATATGCTGATTACCAAGGGTCAAGAATTTTATGAAGATTAGTGTCACCTGGAATACGGCAAGAAGTTAGAGGTGTAGAGAATGAAGCCATAGTTAGAGGATGAAAGACGAACGATAGTGACGGTAAAGAGTATCAATAAGACCTGGAATAGGATCAGGCCTAGTAATGAACAATTGACTGGAAGTGCATGTAATTGGGCCTCCAGAAGGGAAAGCACCAGGCTCGGCTAACATAATATAGTCAGAAAAGTTGAAGCAGTATCGTTCTGTTAGTAAATTGACAATATTAGATACAGAATGTAAATAACTACTGGCAAAAATATACTCTCCGGGCATTTCTTCTAGCAATACACTTAAGATATCGCTACAAATATCTTGAGCATCAGACCAATCGACACACGCATGGATATCACGAATTGTCAAATTCGGCGGGCATTGAACACTCTCTGGGTTTTCATTATAGAAATTTATTGAAGCAGCATGCTTGCAAAGCTTGGGAAGTAAAAAAGACGAAGAATGAAAAATACTTTCATGATTAAATAGTATACCAAAAAAGACATCAAGACCTAAGTGACGATAATGATGGGCTTGAACTCTATTAAAACATTTAGTCAAACCGTAGGGGTTTCTGGGTGAATCTTTTGATGTTGTTGTTATATAAATAACTTCTTCGGTATTATTAGTAAACTGGTGGAGGGAACCAGCAATAAATACTTTAGAATTTGGGCTATATTTGAACGCAAACTCAAGAATATATTCTGTGTATAAGATATTAGAGTGATATAAAACAGAAATCGCATCTGAAGGTTGCTCTGAAGAGTGGTTGGCAGATGCAAGATGCAATATTAGATCATAAGAATGAGATTGAAAAAGACTCTCAAGATCTGATCGAAAATTTTCAGCTAAGGGGTTAATGACCTTCAGGGAAATATTGGAGTGGATGGGATCAGTGGATGGGGAACGAGATAGAGCGGTTATGTTATAACCAGATTGAAGTAAAGTGGATATTATGATTGTCGAATCTTGACCTCTAAAGCCAGTAATCAGGGCTGATTTAGGTGGAATCACTTGGGAGATGATTGAGAAATAAGGTATGATTTTAAATCAAGAATATTAGACTTCATTAAATCTAATTTTGAGACTGAAGGTAGCGAAAAGGATGATATCTTGCCTGAAATATCAGATAAACTAATATAAAAGGGACCAAATCTTTCTTCGTAATAATTAGTCAAAATATTAGGTTTGAGTATCAAAGGCTTACCGTGCGCAATTGCATCTGCAAAGGAAGCGCTAAAACTATAAGTGTATTGATGACTAATTCTAGAAGGAAAAAGTATTAGTTGGCAAGAATTAAATAATTCGTGATAATCAGAAGGAAGGCTCTCTAGGAGAGAATTAATTGATGCGGACTTTGTCGTAGGATGTTTTAAGTTATAGCCTCCAAATGGAATAATAATGCAATTATCAGCAAGGACTTTAGAAGAAGTAGAGATTGAATTAACAATAAATTTGCGATTGTTTAAATAAGCAGAAGAATTAAAACCAGGACATCCTACTAAGAATGGTACGCGATCAAAGGAACTATGCTTAGAAACAAAAAGAGTAGGTATACGTGAACTATAATCAGCAAAAGGGAAAGGCAAGACTTGCCAAGAATTAGAAGGTAGCTTCAATTGGGGAATATTTTGGCTTGTATGAATACCAATAAAAATAACTTTAAAATGTTTGTATGGTATCAAGAATAGTATAGACTTGTATGTAATATCTCTAAGGTTGAAATTATTGGACGACAGTTTAGCTAGGTCGTCGTAAAGAGAATGTGCCAGAAAAGATACTTCCAATAAAAAAAAACTAGCAAGAAGGCGGCAAAAAGGAAGTAAAAATGGGGAAATGTTGAGAATATAGACAGGAGAGGCGACATTACGAGCATGAAAGAAAACTCGTAGAACATTCAAAAATTGACTAGCTAATGAAGGGTTTTGGGAAAATGATATCACCTTGAATGGTGACGATTGATATAACGGATCACGAAGGATTTGAGAAATGTGAGTACTTTCTAAAAAGCATGTACGGATAGAATGAGTTTTGTGCAAATAATAAACAAAGGCCGTATTAAACTCCCTATGGGAAATGCCTGTTGAACAAAAGTCAGCTATGATCATTTAAAAAAGTCAATAGATGAACCTGATAAATACATGACTAGCCCCTGCAATTGCAAGAAAGTTGCAGAAATATGTTTTTTGGGAGGAAAAGTGGAATTAATGAAAGAGAAAGCAGCTAATTGAATACAGAATTGCATACATAGAATACCTAGCTTAAGAAAATAAAATAAAATGTAATACAGGATTAAGATGCAGTACTCCACTCTTGAGGAGTGCATTGAATAATACATTAATCTACTGTGAATAATTCCCCATATAACCTTCTTATTGGGGCTAGTACCAGAACTTAATCCTCCATGGTGAATAACAGAGGTGCTTGCAAGGAGAGCTACATGGCCTGGTGAAAATGATAAGCGTTTACATAGATCTAAATCCTCATAGGAAAAAGGCAAATTATGATTGAATAATTTACCCTTAATGAAAGAAGTATTCAACATCATAAAACATCCGCAGATATGCTTAACATCTAATATTGGATTTGTTTTATTAAAAGAATAGTTGTTGAAGTAAGCTTTTCTGCGACCTAGTAGCGACGCCTTAATCTCAGTGAATACAGAGGGAAAGGAATAATAAGGAGGATGTTGTATTGAATGGTCAGAATTAAGGATAAGAGGTGAGATAGCGGCTAATGCAGGATTAGCCTCAAGTGTTTGATAACAAGAAGCAAGTGATTTTTTTGTAATCTCTATGTCAGGATTTAGAAGAAGACAATAAAAACTAGTTACTATGCTTGAGAAGGCGTAATTACAGGCTCTGGCAAAGCCAATATTTGAGCAAAGGTGCTTGACAACGATATTTTTATTCTGAAATGAAAAGCTGAAGTCACGGGACAAATCACTATCATTATCAATGATTATTATTTTATCCAAAAAAGGCAATTGGAAAGAAAAGATCTTATCGCAAAGTGCCGTAGTTAATTTATCAGAATTATAATTAATAATGACTATGTCTAGCATATGATTCATAATAATTAAATGTTTGGGCTTAGAAAATGCGTATAAAGGGAGTCATGCTTCAAATATTTTCAGGTAACGCCAAACATCTAGAAACAATACAACATATTTCAGAGCTGAAAGAAAGGAATGAGCGAAACACACTCTTGCCTTAAGTTGAAATTTGAGTAAACTGAATAATTGAACTTTACATTTGTGCTTAGGAAGCGATCAGCAGCCAAAATAAAATCTTTTCTGCTACTAACAACACACGAGGTCGGGAAAAAAGAATAGTTATGTAAAGAATGCAATGGATTAAAATCTTTTGTATATAACAAACACGGTAAACCTGTCAAGATAGAAGGCATAGATGCTGTAGTTGGATAGGACAAGAGAATAACCAGACATGTATCTATATAATCCTCAAGCAGGGTATTATTTCTACTAATAAGTAAATTGCTAAAGCTAGGCAGTCCAGTTAAATAGAAAGATAAATAATCAAATGAAGGATGAGGTCTTATTACAAAATCAACCTCTGGATGCATCTCGACAAAAGTTAAAACATCTAACCATTGAGAATAATGATTTATCGATTTATTGTTTACTGACGTAAGAAAAGTTGAAAAGTTAGATGTAAGAATTAGAACTTTTTTCTTACTAGTAAAATATTTGGGCTTTTGGGAGGTTGAAGTCTTGGCAGTTTTGAATATGTCAGGGATACCAATTGATATATATTGCGTAGGATTATCACAATTAGCAAAAGCATTTTGAGAAGGCTTTTGGACATCATCCCAGACAAAACTGACATTAACTACATCCGGGACCGCAAATTTTTGCGTGAGTTCAGTATGAATACCGCCCTCACGGAAACAATATGTTAATATATGCCTTGACCTTAGAATCAAAGCACTAAATGCCTCGCGGGTGAACAAACAATGACCAGTAATGAAAGTTGATGCATGTAAAAATCTTACTAATACAAGAATAAACCATGAAAACAATTTTGATTTAATATACTCGCGATAATAAGGAGTATACTGATAACTTGTAAATTCAGAAAATATGTATTTATAACAACTGTTAGTATTGGACTTTGAGCTACATTCACGCAAAGCATGAAGGATCTCGGTCTCATACGTAGAGCGTCTAAAGAAATAACAAATATCGGCAAGTAAGGATAATAAATAGTTGCTTGAGTTTAACGAAATAATGTCATCAGAATCACAACATTTATTAACCTCTTCGATCAAGCAATAGTCATGAAATCTAATAGTTGATTTGTCGACAATAAATGAACATTTTTTCCGACAAATAGCAAGACGAAGGAGGCCAATAAAAGAAACAAACGCAGAGATAATTCCAATTGAATTTTTGAGGTAATTCTTAATATGCAAAGAGAGGAATTGTCGGGCAGAGCGAAGAAATGGTTTCTCTTGTATTGGGAAATATAAAAAATGAATGTTCTTATCGAGCAAATAAGGAATTAATACATGGTAAGAAAAGCTTGAAAGTGCACTTGATGTTGGATAGGGTCCTGCACGAAAGCAAGGCACCTTTGGTTGAGAGGAAAGATAAATTTTGGTAATTGTTTTATGTTTTTGAAGAAGAATCCCTAATCCCTTTATTAAATTGAATGAAGATTCATAGGTATATGCAAGCTCATAAATAATTGGCAGAGAAAATAAATTGTCTTGATCATGGATAGGTAAATTTCGATTCTGTAAAAATTCCGAGGCAAAAGCGGCTGCAGCTTCAAAGCTTAAAACCTTTGACTCTTCAATTTTAGAAGGGAAAATAGTGGACTCTAGATCAATAGCTTCAACACCTTGGCGAATAACATAAGCATAAGCTTCAAAACCAATTGTTACAACTAGGGTACTTTCTGCACGAATTAAATCTAATGGAACATCCTGGATAGATGTTACTAAGCATATAGTGTCGGGCTGGTCGAGTGGCATTATGTCGCAAGAATAGAGTTTGTAATATTTTCATTTTTCGCAATCAGGCTATCGCTTTGTATCATGTCATGAACAAGTTCTTTTAAAGAATAAGTTGGCTTCCAGCCTAGGTTCTTATTGGCAAGAAAAGAATCACCAAGAAGAGAGGCAACTTCAGATGGCCTAAAATAATGTGAATCAACTCTAACGACAATTTCATTTGTATCACGGCGGATCCCAACTTCATCGAGGCCGTGGCCATCCCAACGTAAAGGCCCCCAACCCAAGGCCTCTGCTGAATAATCAACAAATTGACGAACAGAAGCTTGAATACCGGTGGCAATCACATAATCTTGGGGTTTGTCTTGCTGCAACATTAACCATTGCATTTCAACATAATCTTTGGCATGACCCCAATCTCGCAAAGAATCCAAGTTACCTAACATGAGGCATCCATGCCCAAATTCATTTATTCTACTAAGTGTAAGAGTAATTTTTCTAGTAACAAAGTTTAGCCCTCTTCGTGGACTTTCATGGTTGAAAAGTATCCCATTGCAGGCATAAATACCGTATGATTCTCTATAGTTAATTGTAATCCAATATGCGTAAAGTTTAGCAACGGCATATGGGCTTCTTGGGTAAAAAGGGGTAGTTTCTCTCTGTGGAACTTCTTGTACTTTGCCAAATAATTCACTAGTACTTGCTTGATATATTCTAACTTTAGATGACATATTCAAAGCTCTTACTGCTTCCAAGATGCGCAGGGTTCCAAGTGCATTAGAGTCAGCAGTATACTCGGGCTGGTTAAAACTTACAGCAACATGGCTTTGAGCGCCTAAATTATAAATTTCATCAGGTTCTGTTTTGGCAATTACATTTATGATACTGGCGGAATCGGTAAGGTCAGCATAATGCAAATCAAACCTTTTCTTGTAAATGCCAGAATCCAGCGATAGGCTGTCAATTCGCGATGTATTGGACAGACTCGATCGTCGCTTAATGCCATGAACTATATATCCCTTGCTGAGCAATAATTCAACAAGATAACTACCATCTTGGCCTGTTACGCCTGTAACCAAAGCTGTTTTCATGGTGCTTAGTTTTTGCGAAGCAAGAAGATGTACTGTGTAACAAAAAATCGTCTTATAAATTGTGGCAAGCGCGAAATAACTGGAGAAATAGGCATTAAGATCCGGGGGATTAATGAATTAAATGAATAGTTTGCCACCGATAAGTTGCATTCATTAAATAAATCCAGCATAGAGCTGTAAGTGAAAAAACGCAAATGGGTTGAATCCAATATTCCACCCATTGGATCATAGTAAAAATGATCTTTAAGAAGAAGAGGCATTAGTACTGTGTAATGGGATACGTTGGGCAAACTTACAACATAAACACAGCTATCAGTAGTGTTTTGAGCAATCTCTTGCAAGGAGATCTTAGGATCGCTCATATGTTCTAGAACATCTAGCATCAAAACTAAATCTGGTGAGTAATCACGTACTAGGCCTATGACATCTTCTGCATGGGAGCTTTTAAAATAAGTTAAACGTTTTCTCGCAATTTTTGCAATATCGGGATCAGAATCGACGCCAAAGGATTTATCAATAATTCCTTTTTTAAGCATGAGATAAGAGGTAGCTCCTGTTCCGCAGCCAATATCTAAACAATTCTGATATACTTTTGAAGAAGGCAAAAGATCTAGTATCTCAGTTCTAGCAACATCAGGGTAACTCATGCTCGGTTAAATAAATTTAATTAACAATAACTTAGGTTCAGTGAAATCTCGGTGGAAGGAAAATATAGATGCAAATCATTGGATCATGCTCGTGACAATTCATTATACAGGGGAGAGAACTCTTGGATTGATCACGACAGAGTGACACGGTCGATTCCATGAAAAGAAGTGCCCTTGCCGATATTCAATGAGCCTTTAACAAGGTAGCTGTATTCAGATCTAGCCTCCAGTAGTGGAGTAATAACCAGACCATCTGGAGTTCACGGAAGAAGCTCATGCATCAATCCGGAGTTTGTCTGATGTGCTTATTCATAAATGGAAGCACATTTTTGAATTCTATCAGGGCTTCACTGCTTGAACAATGGCGAGGCGCCACAAAGCTGATGCCCGCGTCCCAGGGATTGGTGTAATTCCCTTGGGACATCAACCCCGGTGTAGCCGGGGTTACGCGCAGCTCAGGCACCCGGCTCAGTGGCTGTCGCTGCAAGGGGTGGGCAGGCCCGTGACCCTGGTTTGAGAACCACCTCAACCAGACGAACCATGCCCAAGACCCATAGTGCCGCCTCTGAACTGGCGCCGCTACTCGATGGCAACACTGCCGGAGAGCTGATCCCTGAACTGGTGCGCCACGGCCTGCAGCAGCTGATCGAGCTGGAGGTCGCCGCCGTGCTCGGTGCTGAGCGCTACGAGCGCAGCGAGGAGCGCCTTGGCCACCGCAACGGCTACCGGCCTCGCGTGCTCACCACCCAGGTGGGCGACATCGATCTCCAGATCCCCAAGCTGCGCTCAGGCAGCTTTCTGCCCTCGATCCTCGAACCGCGCCGGCGGGTGGATCAAGCCCTCTACGCCGTGGTGATGGAGGCCTATGTCGCCGGCGTCTCCACACGCAAGGTTGATGCCCTGGTGGCGGCTCTGGGCAGCCAGAGCGGGATCTCCAAATCACAGGTGAGCCGCATCTGCGCTGAGATCGATCTCCAGGTGCAGGCGTTCCTGAACCGGCCGCTGGAGGGCCAGGGTTACGCCTACCTCTATCTCGACGCCACCTACCTGCATGGCCGCCTGGGCCGGGCGATGCAGGTCTGCTCCAGTGCCGTCGTCGTCGCCATGGGCGTAACGCCGATGGCCGGCACGAGCTGCTCGGCCTCAAGATCGGCGACAGCGAAAGCGAGGGCTTCTGGAGCGAGTTCATCGGTTCGCTCAAGGAGCGCGGCCTCAGCGGGGTCAAGCTCGTGATCAGCGATGCCCACAAGGGCCTCAACAACGCGATCCGGCGGATGCTGCAGGGCAGCACCCCAGGGCTGATTCAAAGTCTGGTCATGGCTCGGGCTCTGGCTGTCGTCGCGCCATCGCCAGCAGTGCCGTGATGTCATGCATCACCGCTTGCAGGCCCTCCCGGATTGAGCCAAATCCAGTCAGGCGCAAGAGATTCATCGCTGCGGTGCGTAGGGCTGCCATCACGCCGGCACCGTTGCCGCGGTAGCGGTGGTCGTCCTCGTGGAGCTGGGTGTCACGAATCCAGTGCCAGCTCTCAACGCTCCAGCGCTCTCTCACGAGGCGCAGCAACGCATCTGGGGTGGTGCGCAGGCTGGTGATAAAGCGGTGCGTAGCCTTGAACGGCTTGCGATCACGGGTGCCTGTCGCGATCACTTCCGCGATCCAGCTGGTGCCATGCCAATTGGCCTTGATGTGCTGCGGCGCTTCTTTCGCCCTCAAAGTCCAGAGGATGTCACGGCCATGGCCGATCTCGTGATCGGTTGCCATCAAGGGGATGTGGCGTTTTCCAAGCAGCTGATCGGCGATCTGCCGGTAGAGCGTCTTCTGGTCCCCCGGTTTCAGGAAAGTTGTCACCCCTGTTTTCAGTACACCCGGGGGCTTGAGGACATGACCAATGCGTCGTTACAGCGAGGCCGTTAAAGCTGATGTGAGGAGGCGGATGAGCCCGCCTCACAGACAGAGCGTGGCGCAGATTTCTGCTGAGCTGGGCATTCACATCGTCACCCTCTACAACTGGAGGAAGACCTGGCGGTTGCAAGGAGAGGTGGTGCCGGCATCCGATAAGGACCCTGACGGTTGGAGTGCTGCCGACAAGTTCACGGTGGTGCTCGAGACCGCTGGCTTGAACGCCACTGAACTCAGTGCCTACTGTCGTGAGCGCGGGCTGTACCCGGAGCAGGTGGATCGTTGGCGGCAGGCCGCCCAGGATGCCAACGAGAAGCCAGTGCTCACCTTGAAAGAGCAGAAGGAGCTGGAGAAGCTCCGTGCCCAGGACCAGAAGGAGATCAAGGCCCTCAAGAAGGAGCTGCAACGCAAGGAGAAGGCCATGGCGGAGATGGCGGCCTTGCTGGTGCTGCGAAAAAAGTGGGAGGCCTTCTGCTCGGAGGACGCGGAAGGCTGACCAGCGCCGCTCACAGGAAGAAGGCCATCGAGCTGATCAGCGAGGCCCATACCGCTGGTGCAGGCCTGGTCAGCGCCTGCGGCGAGATCGGCATCTGCCTGCGCACCCTCAAGCGATGGCGCCAACGCCTTCTTGGTGATGGGGACGGTGAGGATCGCCGGCAAGGCAGCCCCCGCCATATTCCCCATCGCCTCACGGCCGAGGAGCGCCAGAGGATCCTGCTCACCTGCAATCAACCGCAGTACGCCGCTCTGCCACCGAGTCAGATCGTGCCTGATCTGGCTGACCAGGGGATTTTTATCGGTTCAGAGAGTAGCTTCTACCGGGTGCTCCACGACCATGACCAGGTGCACCGTCGCGGTCGTGCAAGGCCACCACAGGAGCCCAGACGGGTTCCACGGCTGCGGGCCACAGGCCCGAACCAGGTGTGGAGCTGGGACATCTCCTATTTGCCCACCACCGTGCGTGGGATCTGGCTCTATCTCTACCTGGTGATCGACATCTGGAGCCGCAAGGTGGTGGCCTGGGATGTTGCTGAGCGAGAAGATCCAGCCATTGCAGCCGATCTGGTCAGCCGGGCCTGCCTCCGCGAGCGGATCAGCAAGGGCCGGCAGCAGCCGCTGATCCTCCATGCCGATAACGGCAACGCCATGCGGGCAGCCACGCTGGAAAGCCGCTTGGAAGAACTGGGCGTCCTCAGATCCTTCTCTCGGCCACGGGTCTCCAACGACAACCCGTACTCCGAATCCCTGTTCCGGACAGTGAAGTACCGGCCTGATTACCCCCGCAAGCCCTTTGCCTCGAAAGAGCGGGCTTGTCAGTGGGTCGCCGAGTTCGTCGACTGGTACAACCACCGGCACCGCCACAGCGGTATCAAATTCGTGACGCCCCAGCAACGTCACGATGGCCAGGCCGTGGAGATCAGCCGTCACCGCGGTGTCGTCTACGAACGAGCCCGCCAGCGCCATCCAAGGC
Organism: Synechococcus sp. RS9909; assembly: GCF_014279595.1. Classification (NCBI taxonomy): domain Bacteria; kingdom Bacillati; phylum Cyanobacteriota; class Cyanophyceae; order Synechococcales; family Synechococcaceae; genus Synechococcus; species Synechococcus sp. RS9909. The sequence continues at coordinate 226,720 of NZ_CP047943.1, read as the reverse complement.
GATGGACAAGGTCAACCAGGTGCTGGCGTCAACCGGAGGTGGTCTGGATCAATCAGCCGACGGATGAACTCAATGAACCAGGGCAGCTACCATTGATGCAGGCCGCCTGAACGGCAGCCCAGCAGTGACACCTTTCCTGAAAGTCACCGGGTTGGCCTTAACCGTCAGGAGGAAGTCGGCCCCCTGCTCTGTGAGCTGCCGAAAAACGCTTGCTGCGTGTGGAGTGCATCCGCCTGGATGAGCACACCCTCGAGATCCAGCTCGCCAAGCAGCTTTTGGAGCACAGCACGTTCGTGATCCTCGCCTGTGGCGTAGCAGGCCTGAGCGATCGCCACACCCAAAGCAGCGGAGTAAAGCGTCACCTGGGCGATGAAGGCTGCACCGCCTCCGCTGGTGGGCTCAATCGAACCGCGCAGGGTCTTGCCGTCACAGATCAACTGATCGAGATCGCCTGCACCGCCTGGGATCTGAGCCAATGTCCAATCACGGATGGCGCCGCAGATAGCAGCCACATCCACCTGCAGGAAAAAGTAGCGGAAGGCGGAATCCGACGGCGGGCGTTTGAGTTCGATCCCGAGCGACTCCGTGAGCACAGAGTGATGACGCCGGGCAAAACGCTCCAGATCCCGCAGGCTCTCGCACTTGCTCAGGATGCCGAGCACCGCCACCAGCAACAGGTACCAGGCCGGGATACGAACCCCTCGACGCATCCGGGCATCAGGGATCGCCTTGAGGTGGCTGATCAGATCGAGATCGGTTGCGGCAGAAACGCTTTGGGGCACTGAGAGGGGGCAATCCCATCGACCTCAACCCATGCTCGCAGCCCCGGCCAGAGAGCCTGGGACACACTTTGAATCAACCCTGGGCAGCACCCCCGTAAAGCACAGGAAATGATCAATCAAAGACGACGACAATACAGCGAAGAACAAATACCAATAAAGGCAATTCTATCGATGATACTGATCTGCTATTCGATAAACCTCGTCAACTAATAATGGTAACTTTATATCCATGCATTCCTCAAAGCGGCCACTATTCATACACATATCGGTTGGACGGCGTGCAACTAGTGTAGTGATAGATTTGGAATTAACACGCTTAAGGTTGGTGGTTTCGAGACCTCGGGCAGCGGCAAAGGCGAAAGCAAAATCCGCTTTACTCATGCCCTCACGAGAGCCAAGGTTAAAAACACCAGGTGGCCTTTCAACGATGCAATGCTCTATGCAATCACAAAGCGTGCTGATTGCCAGAGGGCTGAACATCACATCCTCAAACACATTAACCGCAGTTTGATCAATCAATGCACAATGTAGCCAGTCTGTCAGACTGGCACGCCCGCCGCATAGGCTGCGGCCTACAAAATTGGTTCTTAGGATAGTGCTGGATACTGTTCCCGCAATAATTTCGCCAGCCAGCTTAGACATTGCATAGAAATTGCAGATAGTGAGCTCGCCTTCTGAATGGGGTCCAGGCCCGTCATACACTTGGTCCGTAGAAATCTGGATCAGGTGGCAAACTTGACCCGCTGTCTTAATCCATGCACAAAGATTTTCAACAGCCTTTACATTAAGCAAATAAGCTTCCTGCGGGTGAGTTTCACAGCGGTCGACATTAGTTAAGGCAGCCAAGTTAATGATGACGTCTGGCTTGGTATTGTCGAGCGCTCGCGCAGTCTGCTCATAACTTACAAGGTCGATATTCAGGTCACTAGCACGTGTATTACCCATGCGTATAACTTGATGACCACATTCTTGCAGAAACGGCACCAATGAACAACCTAGCAAGCCAGTTGCACCGGTGACTAAAACTTTGATCATAAAAGCCAAATTTTAAATGACTCTCTCGATATGCGCTGCTGTGATTATGAGTTTTTTGCCATCAGCGGCAATAATATATGCATTTGGATAAGGATCCGCCAACATTCGGATTTTATTGTACAAATACTCGGCTGGCTTTGTCGCGAGCTCCTCAGCCGTTATTTCGCTTTCGCTGGGCTTGCGCCGCTTGCAGAAAGTTGCTGCTGAATGATCTTGCTGTTCGCGCTGCAATCCATCCTCAAGGATGTGTCGAGTCAGCTTAACGCCTTCATCTTCTATGCGTTTAAATATTTCATCTATCGTGCCAATCAAACTAAGATCGCTCTGACCCACTATGTCACCCGCGTCGAGCGCATCTGTCATGATAAAGAGTGTAACTTTTGAATAAGTTTCGCCTGCAATAATTTGATTTTGAATGGGGCTACCGCCTCGATAGCGCGGCAATGGTGATGGATGAAGCATCAAGCAAGTATGGCGCTCCAATAGATCAGTTGGCACAAGCCAGCTCCAACCATAGAATAAAACCAAGTCTGGTTTAAAATCTGATAATGCCTCTTTATTAAACTGCGCTTTAGAGCGAAATATCAAGAAAGTATGGTCTGTGCTTGCAGCCAGTCTGTCATAAATATTTAGGGCCCAATTACGGTAGCCAACGCAAGCAATTCTCATGGTCTAAATTCCCTAATTAGGCAAAAAGCCTCTGCCAATGGAACACCGGCTTGCATTCCGCGGCTCATCGCAGTTGCACGAATCCCCTCTTCGGAACGAGGAAAGGGGAAAGTTTTTACTTCCGTCTCATAAGCAGCCAGAGCTCTCCATTTGAGGACCAAGTCCAGCTCATCAATCTGTTCGAAGACGGTCGGTGAAAAAGCCTCGCCAAAAGACCACTCGCTCGATGACAATACTTCGTAGGAAAGTAGACGCTCTACCCCATAAAAAGAATTAGGTCGAGTCGCCATTATGGTGGCACGAAACACAATCCTGTGGTCATTATTAGCATCGAGAGCCGAATGTGTAAGAACCGTATCCGGCTCGAACTTATGGATAGCTCTTTCAATCATCTTGTTAATATTGATAATCGGCTCTTGGTCAAGACGTCCGCATGGCAGGTCATTAAAGCAATAGTGTTTTACACCCAGCCTCGATAGTGCATCTGTGGCCATTCGAGTGCGATCCGCGATCGCATCGATGCTTGCTGAACAGGACGGATTGACGAAGCGGCAGGATGAACCTTCAGCAATAAATAGCACCATGAACTCAGCGCCAATGCGTGAATACTTAGCAATTGTTGCGCCACAACCGAGCACTTCGTCATCAGGATGAGCTGCAATGATCAACACACGCTTCATGATAGATCTTTAGACAAGTCTAGCTTATAAGGATGGTACTGATTGGTGCAGAAGACGCCTAATCCATTACGTTCAAAAAGTGCACGACCATACTCTATAATTCTTTTCTTACGACTGGCTGATATGTTGGTACTGTGGCGGCGGTATTGAAAGAGAGACTCTGCCAAATGAACACCTTTGACACCCAAATCAATTAGCCTAAGAATCAACTCGTAGTTTTCCAAGCCACTATTTCGGGTTTGGGTGGCATAGCCACCGAGAGAGTGCAGAAGCGCAGCTCGATACAAGGTGCCTGTGGCGAGAAAATCGCCACGCGTCATAATCTCAGCCACGTCAAACTCCGGCAAGCGAACTTCAGCCAATGTTTCACTGCTGGCATTAATAATACTATAATTAGTATAGTAAAACCCAAAATCCTTCCCAAGCATCGGCTCCATTCGAGCCAAATAATTGGGTGCCAAAGAATCGTCGGCATCAACTCGAACAATAAAGCGACCACTTGCAGCAGCAAATCCCAAATTAGACGCAAACTCAATGCCGCTATTCTTAATCCTTATCACACGTAAGCGAGGGTCACTGCGCTGAGCCAACAGAGCTGATGTATTGTCAGTGCTACCGTCATCGACCACGATTACCTCATGATTGAGTGACGTGCTTTGCTGCCCAAGGCATGAATCTAAACACTCATCAATAAACCGATCATAGTTATATGCCGTAATGACAATTGAAACATCCATTCTACTCTACTCCAGGTCCGAGGCTCGTAGATAGTCGCCTGCAGCAATATCGCGTCTTAGAGTTCGACCAACAATTGCTTGAATTTTGACAGGAGACAAGGCATCAGTTGGGCAAGGACGCAAGGCGATAAAATCACCTTCCTTAATCGCATAAGATTTTGGTAGGTCTGCACTTGCGCGCAGCGAACGCCGCTGCACCACAACTGTTTCCTTTTCATTGTCCTCTACTTTTTTAACGCCATCGCCAAGCGCATTTTCGAGTTCGCGAGTGCGATCGACCATCTCACGCCAGGTGCATGGATCCATCGAGAATGCATGGTCAGGGCCTACCCTGTTGACGTCATCGGTGAAGTGTTTTTCGATCATTCGAGCACCTAGGGCCACTGCTCCCAGCACGGTGGCATGGCCCGGCGTATGATCAGAGAGGCCCAAAACCATATCTGGATACATGGCACGGTAGGTCTTCAGTACATTGAGTTGAATGTACTGAAAGTTTTCTAATCTAGCTGTGTAGTTAGTATTGCATTGCATCAGAGCGAGTTGAGGATTGATGGCCAATGCGGCGCATACTGCTCGATGCACTTCATCTGTCGTTGATGCTCCCGTCGCCAAGAAGTATGGTTTTTGCTTACTGGCAACGGACTCAATCATTTGCATCCAAGTGATATCACCCGAGCCGATCTTATAAGCAGGTACATAGGCATCCATGTAGTCGACTACGTCCAACGCATACGGTGTAGTGAAGAAAGGAATCCCAGCATCATCACATGTCTCCTTCAGCGTTGATGTCCAATCCAGATTGACACTGGCTGCTTTGTATACATTGAAAACCGATTCTTTCCACTTTGCTTGATGACTGTTTTGCTCTTTTAGGCTCTTGAAGCCATGATCGCTAACGATGGTTTCTGCTTGAAAGTGCTGGAACTTAGCCGCATCTGCACCAGCTTCTGCCGCTAAATAAATTAAGTCTTTTGCACGTTCAAGGTCTCCATCATGATTGGCAGCAATATCGGCGATAAAATAAGCGGGGTAGTGAGTTCCGATTTTTCTACCTTGGACCTCAAGGATTGGCAGCGGTGAAGGCATGATGATGTTCATGAGAGCTGGTTATTTACTGAATTTAATTGTTGATGAATCTGTGCAATATTTCGGCTCGCTTCCAATCGTCGTCAGTGTCGATGTCGACGACGCGCCAGCTGGGCACTATCAAGCCTATGCCAGCCGAATGCATCATTGCATATGCGGTCCAAGAACTTGCTCTTCCCCAATAAAACTGCCCAGTATCATGATACGTTTTCTCTAAGTCTTGGGTTCTGGTTAATTCATGCTCTGGCTGAAGTAATTGCATTTGGCCAGTTGGAAGACGACGCATCGCACGCTGGATTGGGTGAGAGTATTCAGTTACGGGGTAGACAAAAGAGGAGTCATATGTTTGCAGCAGCCCAAACGCAGCAGTTAGGTCAGATGTTTTGAGGAAAGGGACGCAAGGATAGATGCAGCAGGCGTACTCGATGCACCAGCCAATCTCCTGACAAGTCTCGACCGCATGAGCGATGACAGGTACCGTCGGCGTTAAATCGTCAGCAAGATCAGCCGGCCTGATAAACGGTATCTCTGCCCCGGCGGCCTGTGCCACATTAGCAATATCTTCATCATCAGTGGATACAATGATTTTATCGAACAATCCTGACTGAAGGGCAGAGTCAATTGCCCATGCAATCATTGGCTTGCCACAAAAATTACGAATATTTTTGCGAGGTATGCGCTTGCTGCCACCCCGAGCGGGAATTACGCAGATTTTCATGCTGCAACCTCAGGCACCTCCAGCAATCGCACCGGCAGATCCGCCAGCAACTCTCGGTAGCGCTGCGGTTTTCGGTTGCGCTCCGCCACGATTGAATCAAGCCGCTGCAACTGGCTCAGGCCCAGCGCCGCCTGGATGTCGGTGATCCGGTAATTGAAGCCCAGCTGCTGCTGCTCATACACCCAGGGCCCAGCCGCTGGTCGCTCAAAGCGCTCGCTCTCGCGCACGATGCCGTGGCTGCGCAACTCCGCCATGCGCTGGGCCAGCAGCGGATCATTGGTGGTCGCCAGACCGCCTTCGCCGGTGGTGATGATCTTCACCGGGTGGAAGCTGAACACCGTGATGGCGCTGTGGCGGCAGTTGCCCACCGGCTCGCCCTGGTATCGGCCTCCAATCGCATGGCTGGCGTCCTCCAGCACCGCAAAGCCATAGCGCCCAGCCAAGGCCCCGATCGCCGCCATGTCGCAGCTGCTGCCGGTGAAATGCACCGGCACCAACACCTTCGGCAGGGAACCGGTGCGTTCGGCCTGCTCCAGCTTGTTTTGGAGTGCGGCCACGCTCATCAGTCCGGTGGCAGGGTCGATGTCGACAAAATCGACCTCCGCACCGCAGTAGCGGCCGCAGTTGGCCGAGGCCACAAAGGTGATCGGCGAGGTCCAGAGTCGATCGCCTGGCCCCAGCCCCAGGGCCAGGCAGGCGATGTGCAGAGCGCTGGTGGCGCTGTTCACCGCCACCCCATGGCGAGCACCCACCTTGGCGGCCACCGCCTGCTCAAAGGCAGGCACCGCTGGCCCCTGGGTGAGGAAGGGGCTGCGCAACACCTCCACCACCACGGCGATGTCGGCTTCGGTGATGGTCTGGCGGCCGTAGGGGAGGAAGGGCCTGGGCTCGCTGCTCATGCCGGCACAAAGGCAGGGTCCACGTGCTCGCGGATCAACGCCCGCAGCTGCTCCACCGTGAGGAAGTCTGGGTTGGAGCCGGAGTTGTAGGCGAAACCCGGTGGCACGGCGGTGCTGGTGATGCCCGCCTCCTGATAGCGCTGCTGCACGCGGCCATCGCTGGGCAGGATGGCGTAGTAGGCACCCAGGTCGATCGTGGTGAAGCTGTCCGACGCCGTGATCATCTCCTCGTGGATCTTCTCGCCGGGCCGGATGCCAGTGATCGGCTTCTCGCAGCTCGGCCCGATCGCCTCGGCCACATCGGTGATGCGGTAGCTGGGGATCTTGGGCACGAACAGCTCGCCGCCCAAGGCATGCTCGAGTGTCCACTGCACCATCGCCACACCCTCGCTGAGCGAGATGTTGAAGCGGGTCATCGCCGGATCAGTGATCGGCAGCACGCCGGTTTTCGCCTTTTCCAGAAAGAAGGGAATCACCGAGCCGCGCGAGCCCATCACATTGCCGTAGCGCACCACGGAAAAGCACAGATTGCGGCTGCCCTTGATGTTGTTGGCGGCGATGAACAGCTTGTCGGAGCAGAGCTTGGTGGCGCCGTAGAGATTGATCGGGGCGGCGGCCTTATCAGTACTCAGGGCCACCACCCGCTTCACATCGGTGTCGAGGCAGGCCTGCACCACGTTCTCAGCGCCGAGCACGTTGGTGTTGATGAACTCGATCGGGTTGTACTCCGCCGCTGGCACCTGCTTGAGCGCTGCTGCATGCACCACCGTGTCGACCCTCTCTAGGGCTCGACGTAAGCGATTTTGATCGCGCACATCGCCAAGAAAAAAGCGCAGCTGGGGATATTGACTCTCTGGATAGAGCTGCTGCAGCTCCCACTGCTTGAGCTCATCGCGGCTATAAACCACCAGCCGCTTGATGTCGGGGAAACGCTTTAGGGTTTCGGCGATGAACGCCTTGCCGAAGCTGCCGGTGCCGCCGGTGATGAGGATGCGGGAGCCTGAGTTGAATAGCATAGAAAAACACGAGGATTAACAATCAGGCTTGAGCGGCCAAAACAAGCTGAGGAGGTCCATCAGCTGCAACAGTGCCTTGAGCAAGGCAAATCACCCGATCACAGCGCTCCACCGTGCTCAGCCGGTGGGCAATCATCACGATCGTGAGCTCCTGGCTCAACGCATTCACCGCGTCCATCAACGCCTGCTCCGTGGCAGTATCCAGCGCGCTGGTGGCCTCATCCAACACCAGCACCTGCGCGTTCTTATAGAGCGCTCGGGCAATGCCAATTCGCTGGCGCTGGCCGCCGCTCAAGCGGATACCCCGCTCGCCCACAAAGCTCCCATAACCCTCCGGGCTCGCCTCAATGAAGCTGGCGATCTGGGCCTGGGCCGCCGCCTGCCACACGCGGGCCAGGTCGATCTGATCGCGGGGCACGCCAAAGGCGATGTTCTCAGCAATCGAGCTGTCGGCCAGGTAGATGCTCTGGGGCACATGAGCAATCGCCGCCCGCCAGGCCGCCAGCCGCTCCGGATGCGCCGGATCATGCAGATCCATCCCATCCACCAGCACCCGCCCGGCGCTGGGCGCCAGCAGACCCATCAGCAGATCCACTGTGGTGCTTTTGCCGCTGCCGGTGCTGCCGATCAAGCCAATGCGCTCGCCGCGGCGGATCTCCACCTCCAGCCCCCGCAGTACTTCCGTCTGCTCCGGCCCATAGCGGAAGTGCACCGCCGCCAGGCGGATGCCCTCGCGCAGGGGCAGCGGTTCGGCCACCTGCACCAGCGGCGGCAGCGGCTGGTTGAGCATCGCCAATACAGCCTGAATTGCAGCGTTGTAGCCCTTCAACGCCGCCCAACCGCTGTAGATCTGCTGCAAGGCGGGCAACAAGCGTTGCGCCCCCAAGGCCAGGGCACCCAGGAGAGGAATCACAGCAGCGCCGCTGCCTCGCTGCCACACCAGCAACCCACCGAGCAGGGCAATCGCCACCATGCCCAAGGCTTCGAGTGCGTAGCGGGGAAAAGCGCCTAAGAAAATATTTTTCGCCTGAAGCTGGCGTTGGGGGCGATCGGCTTGGCGGTAGATCTGCAGATAGGTGGATTGGCTGCCATCGAGCAACACATCGCGAATGGCACCAAGCCCTTCCTGTAGCGCTTTGAGCTGCTGGCTGGAAGCCTCAGCGATCCTTTGGCCATTGCGACGCAACTCCCGCCGCGCAGTCATCGCCAAAACTCCGTAGGCACTGCCAAACAGGGCCGCAGCAGCCACAGCCACCGGTGCATCAATCACCAGCAACCCCGTGAGCAGGCCGGCGGCCACCACAGCAGAGGTGATCAGCTGCAGCAGAGCATTCAGAGCCACCACCGTGAGATTGATCTGGGTGGTGGTGCCCGTGATCACCGCGGCGCTGTTGCGCTGCACATGTACCCCATAGGGCTGATACAGCGTGCGCCGGTAGGCCTCACAGCTCAGGTCAGACCCCACCGCTGCCGCCAGCCGGCCGTTCAGCCATAGGTTCGCCAGCCGCACCACCGCCGCCAGCACCGCCGCCACCGCAAACGCCAGCGTCGCCGGCAACAACAGCTCGCTCGCTTCCGTGAAGCCCACCCGCGCCGCCAGCACCTGCACCAGCGGTTGCTGCCACAGCCGCTCCGGGTCGCTCAGCACCGCCAGAAACGGCAGCACCGCCCCCAGCGACACCAGCTCCGCCCCGCCACTGGCCAGCATCACCACCAACAGCAGCCCCAGCTGGATCCGCCGCCGGCGGCTGAGGTGGCCCCAGATGCCCAGCAGCAGGGTGCAGGTGGATTGGGGCGGGCTGGTGGTTGGGGTGGTGATTGCGGGTGCCGGCATCAGGGCAGCAGGAATGGGGTGGGCTCAGCAGCAGGGGAAGCAGCCGCGTTGCTGAATCGATCAATGGTTGAGCTGCACAGAACCCCGCGCAGTCGCCGTGGGCCCCGTCCACCAAGGCATCCCGTGCATCCGATCACATTCTGGCTTAAGAGTTTGCAGAAAAACTGCCTTGCTGGCCGCGTTTTCCCTCCTGAACGCTGACCGCGCTCCGTTCGGGCTGGAGTTCAGCGATTCAGCGGCTCAGAACACAAGATTTCAGGCGTTTGGCCCCGCTGGGGCTGCCTGATCGCTGGCACCTGCACACACCTCTGGGCAACCATCTGTTCATGGTCATGCCGCTGCCATCGCCGGCCACTCCCTCGGAGAAGGCTTCGCCTTGAGCAGGTTGCCCATGCGAATCAGGTTGTAGGCGATCACATGCAGGCCAAACACGGCGCTCACTTTCTCAGTGCCGCGCAGCTTGAATTGGCGCAGTCCGCCCCACTGCTTGATCCAGCCAAACACCTTCTCGATGCCGCGGCGGGCATGGATCGACTTGGCGTAGCCCTCGTGGCGGGCAGTGCGGCCATCGATCGCTGATCCACCAGGGCGAGCTGTGTTCTGCGCCACATGGGGCGTCACACCGATGCGGCGCATCTCGGCGACAAAGCCCCGGGTGTCGTAATTCTTGTCGGCGCCAAGAGTTTTCTGGTGGGCACCGGGACGATCTGCAGCCATCGCTTTGGCGGCATCCCGTTCTCCGGTGCCCGTGGCCTGCGTGACTTTGCAATCCACGATCAGGGCATGGCGGTTGTCCATCAGCACATGGCCCCGATAGCTCGGTTGGGCCGGGTGAGCGTTGGATTTCCGGGCCAGCAAGGCCTCGGGATCGGTGCTGGAGCGGTGGGTCTGGTTGCTGAGCTTGATGCCACGGAAATCAACCTTGGCACGCTTCTTGCCCTCTTTGGGCTGACCAAAGCCCTCGCCAGGTCCTGATGGCGGCGGCGGGGGATCGTCCTGACCGTCGATCCGCTCCAGCGAGGCATGGGAGGCCCAGGCCTGCAGCAGCGTGCCATCCACTGAGAAGTGCTCATCGCTGAGCAGCGGTTTGACTTCTGGTGCACCCATCAGCTTCTCCAGGAACTTCCCCATCACCTGGTCATTGAGCAGCCGCTCACGGTTTTTGGTGAATGTGGTGGGGTGCCAGATCGGATCATCAGGGCTCAGCCCCACAAACCAGCGAAACAGGAGGTTGTAGTTGAGTTGCTCGAGCAACAACCGCTCCGAGCGAATGCCGTAAAACGCCTGCAGCAACGAGGCCAGCAGCAGCTGCTCGGGTGGCACTGAGGGCCGGCCTTCTGCGGCATACAGCGCGCAGAAGGTTGGATTGAGCCGGTCGAGAGCCTGATCGGCCAGTTTCCGGATCCGCCGCAGCGGATGGCTGGCCGGAATCCTCTCCTCAATCGACACGTAGGAAAACAGGGAGCCGCTGCGCTCTCGCTGACCTCGCATCTCAGCTGGGCAGTTGGCCCATTTTCGCAGAGACGACGGGGTTTTTCAGCAAACTCTTAGGGCACCAGCTGGAAGCGATTCAGCTGTTGGAGGACAACCAGGCGGCGAGGTCGTCGGCGCCCTGGAAATCGAGCAGGGCTTCCGCCAGGGTCTCCAGCTGCTCCAGCGGCAGGGACTGGATGCGAGCGGTGGTGGCTTCGCTCAGGGGGCCGCAGCGGCGGCTGAGCTGGCGCAGGGTGACGGCAGCTTCGCCTTGTTGGCGGCCTTCCTGGCGGCCGATGCCGGCGATCTCCTGGTAGATCCGGCTGTGGGTGAAGTCTTCAACGGTGATTCCGCCCATGGCACAGACCTCAGGGATGGAACGACTTGGAAAGCGTGTAATCAAGATAGCGGCGATCACATCATCGAGATCACTCTCCAGGGCTGAACCCGTGGCGGCCTGGCGCAACTCTTCGCTGCTCGAAGGAAGCTCCCTCTCGGGCTCCAGCAGCAGTGCCAGCAAACGCTGCAGCAGCGGCACCGGCTCCTGCCAGCGTTCGCGTTGAAGCTCCACCCAGCGCACCCGGTGTTCCAGAAATTCGGCTACCGGCTGTGGCGCACCGAAATTCAGCAGCCGCGAGGGCGTGATCACCACCACCTGCCAGTGGTGGATGGTTGGCTCTTGCTGGAGCAGACGCGCTGATTCGGCGTACAGACGCCGCAGAAAGCCCGGATCCGGTGCCATCTGCGCCTCCAGGATCAGAGCCGGAAGGTCTGGACGATCCGCCGCCGGACGAAACAAACCATCCAGCCGGTATTCCCGTTCTTTCAGAACCGGTGCCGTGAAGCTGTAGCCCTCGGCGTCCACCGGCAGTTCACCGCACAGGCTGACGATGCGATCGGGCTGGTTCTGGAACAGCCAGAAAAAGAGCTTGTCGGAGAGCACTGCCACCTCACACCGCCGCCATTCTGGCGAGCGCCGCTGGAGCTGCAGCTTGGAGGGTTCAGACGCTGGTCGTCAGCCAGGCCGCCTAGTGCCAGGGCTTCCAGCTGAAGGTGACGATCGGGTTCGATGTGATCCACGAGCGCAGCGGCCCGACTAAGGCACTGCTGCCAAGCGCGCCACTTAACCCGCCCAGATCTCAGCCAGCTGCAACTGCAGCCCGGGGAACTCAGGCGTGGCCTCCAGCACGTCAATCTGCTCCAGGCGTTGCGAGGCGCCGCTGGCGGGCCACACCTCCACGGCCTGCTGATCAGGCAGCAGCAGCCAACCCAGCCGGGCGCCATTGGCCTGATAAGAAGCCATTTTCTGGCGCAAGGCAGTCACCCCCCGCGGCCCCTCGTCGCTGGGGCTGGACAGTTCCACCACCAAGTCGGGGCAGAGAGGTGCAAAGCGTCGACGCTCTTCCGCACGCAAAGCCTGCCAGCGCTCCAGACAGACCAAGGACGCATCAGGGCTCAGAACAGAACCGTCTGGCAGTTGGAAACCAGTGGAGCTATCGAAGGCTTTCCACTGCGCTGTGCGGTTGGCGTACAGCTTGAGCTGAAAGAAGAGCTCTCCGTTGCGGGCTCCGGTTTCGCCACCTGTTGGCGTCATCGTAATGACATGGCCATCCGCGGCCAACTCAAGCACTGCCTCACGGTTTTCAGCGCACAGCAGTTCGAACTGGTCGGGGGTGAGCCGCAGATCTGTAGGGAATCTCAGCTGCAGGAGATCCGGATGTGGGCTGGTGGTGAGGGTCATCGCCGCTGGCCGGTGCCCTATTGACGCTAGCTGGACAGAGCGCCACGGGCTGGCAGGTCGTCGGGGCCTGTGAAGTCGAGCAGGGCGCCGGCCAGGGCCTCGAGCTGCTCCAGGGGAAGGGACTGGATGCGGGCGATGGTGGCCTTCGGCGAGCCAGTCCTGGGCCAAGTTCACTCGGGCTTGGGCTACTCGACAAGTCGGATGGAGTGACACCGAATAGCGCATCACCAGGGCATTCGCCCAAGTCTTAGAGCACCAGCTGGAAGCGATTCAGCTGTTGGTGGACAGCCAGGCGGTGAGGTCGTCGGCGCCCTGGAAATCGAGCAGGGCTTCAGCCAGGGCCTCGAGCTGCTCCAGGGGGAAGGACTGGATGCGGGCGGTGGTGGCCTCGCTCAGGGGGCCGCAGCGGCGGGCCAGCTGGCGGAGAGTGACGCTGGCGGCTTCCTGTTGGCGGCCTTGCTCGCGGCCTTCCTCGCGGCCCTCCTGCCGGCCTTCGGCTAGCCAGTCCTGTACCGCCGGGTGTGACGGATTTCTTCTCGAGGGATACCGGCGATCTCCATGATTTCTGCCTCAGTGAGCTGGGGAAACCGTTGCACCAGCAGTCTGTTGACTGCCCGCGGGCAGCTCGGCCTCGGGCCGCACGGGCAGGGTGAGCAGGTTGAGCAGTGGATCAAGATCCTGCTGCCGGCTCAGCGCTTCCAGGCTGATCCAGTGCACCTCGGCCAGAAACACCTGGAGCTGTCACGGTAGCCGAGCGGGACCCAGCTTGTGCCGTTGGTGGGGTGTGATCACCATCACCTCCAGCAGCACCACCGGGCCAGAGCACACCATCGAGGCGCTATCGCCTCGATTCGGCAGCAGGGAGCGAATCAGGTCTGGAGCGCTCTGAAAAACGCGGTAAGTCCACGCGATCGCTGTTCAAACGGAGCGTGGCACTGGCTGAGCCAACAGATAGGGAGCGGCTACGGCAAGACCTGCGTGGCAAGAGCCATGAGTTTTTGATCAGCCGTAAGCAGCACGGCCGCTTCTCGGCGCGCCAAAGCCAGATAAAGGCAATCGTAAACCGGGTGATCCAGATGACACGCCAGTGCCAGTGCTTCCACCTGAAGGTGACGGTCGGGTTCGATGTGATCCACAAGCGCAGCACCCCGGCTGAGGCACTGCTGCAAGCCTTCGACCTGCAGCTGACCAGCTCTCTGTAGCCGCCAGAGAGCATTGGACACTTCAGTGAGCATCAGCTCAGGCGCCAGAACCAATTCAGCGTCGACAACCGCTTGCTGAAAGGCAACTGCCTGAGGAGATCCCTCAATGATCCGCACCACCGCCGAAGCATCCAATACGAGGCTGCGTGATTTCAGCGAAGCCACCTCAACGCTCCCTGTCCTGGCGGATCAGCGCTTCTGGAGATGGCTCAAATGCAGCTCCACCACGCTCTTCCGCCAAAGCGGCCAGATCGGCAAGAGCCTGCCGACGCCGCTCACGCGGATCGCCACCACTGGCCTCCTGCAAATCCATCAGGGCTTGCTGGCTCAAACTGCGGTGAGAGCGCCGTGCCCGCAGCTGCAGGAGTTGATGCAGCGGGTCTGGCAAGTCGCGGATTTGAAGGGTGGCCATGAGGCGAATGCAGGCGTTGCATGCACTCTAACTGCATCCTGCATGCGTGCGAGGCAGAGACGGGCCAAGTCAGTCCACCGACTGTTTTCCAGTTCTGTACAGACCGCACAGAAGGCCGGGCACTCCTGGTGAAGCCCAGCAGAGCTCCTGTCGCGGGCGTGGCCCCAGTCGCGCAGTGAGTCGAGATTGCCCATGTAGAGGCAGTCGTCGAGTCCGGCATCCACCCGCGCCAGGCCCCGCGTGATCTTGCGCGTCACAAACGTTTCACCCCGCCGCGGGCTCTCGTGGTTGAACAGCACCCCGTTGCAGGCAAGCATCCCGTAGCTCTCCTTCTGCGGGATCTCCTGCACCAGGATCCGCAGCGTGCCCAGCGCATCGCTGTTGGCGGTGGACGCCGGATCCGGCTGGTATTGAACGAGGAGGCGCGCTGTTTGATGCCATACACAACGTTCAGGTCATCGTGCAGGCACATCACCTCTGCCTGCGGTCGCAGCGGACAGGAGCAGGGCTCAACTGTCTCGGCCACGACGTCGTGGGGCGAGTGTGCCACGGCTTCGGCACCAATCCAAAGCAGGGCATCGCAGCAGGGCAGCTCAGCAGGCGCAGACGGCTGTGCACCCGACCCCAGCGCTGCACCCGGCACCGGGGTGTCGCGTACGTTCTCCTGCATGAATACGTTGATCCATCAACGACGTCGTACGGTCGGTTGGCTGGGAACCGCTGTGCTGGCCAGCAGTTTCGGACTGCCGGCGGCCATGGCGCAGCAGCAGTTGCAAGAGACCCTGCAGCTGCGCGAATCGGTGAGCGAAACGATCACGATCAGCGCCCCAGGCCAGGCCCCAGCGCCGCGGCCGATCCCCACCGCCCCGATCCAGGACGCCTACATCCTCGGCCCCGGTGATGCGGTGGTGGTGGAGCTGCTCGATGTGCCCGAATACTCCGGCGTGTTCTCGATCGGCCCCGACGGCACCCTTTATCTCCCCCGCCTGCGCTCCCTTTACGTGGAAGGGCTCACGGTGGAGGAGCTGCGCTACTTCCTCACCCAGCAGTTCAGCGCCTACGTACGCGATCCCCAGGTGTTCGTGAGCCCGGCCGCCTACCGGCCGATCCGCGTTTACATCGGCGGTGAGGTGCAACGCCCGGGTTATTACTACCTCTCCGGCCAGCAGGGGGTGGTGGGAGCTGAACAGGCCGGTTCTGTCGCTCAATCCGGCTCGATCAACCTGGCCACCGGCCAAATCGGCACAGGCACAGGCACAGGCACAGTCAACCCTGCCGCCCAGGTGGGGCCCCGGATCGAGGGAGTGGAGATCAACCGTGGCCTGCGCCTTCCCACCGTTTTCGATGCCCTGCGCACCGCCGGTGGCGTCACCCCCTTCTCCAAGCTGAGCGAGGTGTCCGTCACCCGCAAGCGCCCCCTCAGCAGCGGCGGCGGCAAGATGCGCACCCAGCTCAATTTCCTCGAGCTGATCACCGACGGCAACGAAACCCAGAACATCCGCCTCTTCGATGGCGACACCGTGGTGGTGGCCCGTTCGCCGGTGGAGCTGCGCGAGCAGATCATCAAGGCCGGCCAGACCAACCTCAGCCCCGATTTCGTGCAGGTGTTCGTCACCGGGCGCGTGCGTGACCCCGGCTCCAAGGTGCTGCCCCAGGGCGCCTCGCTCGATCAGGCCCTCGCCGCCGCCGGCGGCCAAAAGCTGCTGCGCGGCCAGGTGGAGTTCATCCGCTTCAACCGCGACGGCAGCACCGACAAGCGCAAATTCTTCGTGGGCGGGCCCTCCCCCGCCGGCTCCTTCAAGAACCCGATCCTGATGGCCGGCGATGTGGTGCGCGTCAACGACTCGCCCCTCTCCGCCACCGTCACCGTGCTCAATGAGCTCACCGGCCCGGCCGTGGGGATCTATTCGGTGTACAGCCTCTTCAAGGAATGACAACCACCGCCCCCGCTGAACAGCCCCTGCTCGCCCAGCCCGGCGCCGATGATGAGATTGACTTGCGCCAGGTGGCCGGTGCCCTGGGGCGCCGCTGGACCTGGATTGTGGGAGGAGGTGCTCTCGGCCTCTTGATCGCAGGGATTCAACTCGCTCGCACAAAGCCGGTGTATCAGGGCGAGTTCCAGATCGTGCTGTCCGGAGAGAAGGCTGGTGGGGCAGCATCCCTGCTGTCCCAGAACCCTGCACTGGCAGCCATCGCCGGCCTTGGTGGTGCCGGCGGCAACGATTCGATCGCCACCGAGGTGCAGATCCTCAACAGCCCCTCGGTGCTGCTGCCCGTGTTTGATGCCGTCAAGGCGCGCAAACCACCTGAAGTGGCAAAAGCAATGCGCTTCCAGGACTGGGCCAAATCGGCGATCACCGCCGAAGAGGAGAAGGGCACCTCCGTGCTCAACGTGGAATTCCGCGACACCAACGAACAGCTGGTGCTGCCGATCACGCGCATGATCTCCCAGGCCTACCAGAGCTATTCCAACCGCGGCCGTTCCCGCGAGCTCAGCAACGTGATCGCCTACCTCCAGGCCCAGATCGCCCAGATCAAGCCCCAGGCTGAGGCCAGCAGCCGCGCCGCCCTCGATTATGGCTACGCCAACGGTCTCGGCCTGCTCGACGGCCTGCCCCTCGCCGGCAACGTGGCCGGTGCCGGTGTGTCGAAAGATGGCGTTGGCTCTGGCGCATCGGTGGGAGGCAGCGGCGGCAGCGTTGAGGCGGCCCGCACCGCCGCCCAGCAGAAGGTGAAGGCGCTCGAGGTGCAGATCCAGGAAGCCACCAAGGCCGGTGCCGGTTCGCTCTACTTCGCCTCCCAGCTCGCGTCTCTCACCGACAAGTCGTCGACCTTCGACCAGCTCACCTCGGTGGAAACCCGCCTGGCCGAGCTGCGCTCCCGTTTCAAAGACAGCGACCCCCTGGTGCAGAAGCTCCAGCGCGAACGCAACACCCTGGTGCGTTACATCAATCAGCAGACGATCGCCCTGCTCAAGGGGGAGCTCGATCTGGCCAAGGCCAACCTCCAGGCCCTCGATCGCCCCAAGGATGTGGTGAGCCGCCACCGCGAACTCACCCAACAGGCCCTGCGCGATGAAGCCACCCTGGTGACCCTGCAGAACCAGCTCAAGCAGTTCGAGCTGGAGCAGGCCCGCGCCACCAGCCCCTGGGAGCTGATCTCCACCCCCACCCTGCTCGACAAACCCGTGAGCCCCCGCAAGGGCCGCACCCTCGCCCTCGGCCTGCTCGCCGGTCTGGTGCTGGGCAGCGGTGGTGCCCTGGTGAGCGACCGCCGCAGCGGCCGCGTCTTCAGCAGCGACGAACTGTCTCGCGACCTGCCCGGTCCCCTGCTCGAGCGCCTGCCCTGCCAGGGCGAGCTCGCACCGCAGGCCTGGAGTGGCCCGATCCAGCTGCTCGCCGATGGACCCCTCGCCGCTTCAGGGCTCGGCAGCGGTGGAGAACGTGGTGCGGTGGCCCTGATCCCCGTGGGCAACCTCGATCCCGCCGCCCTGGAGGCCTTCAGCGCTGAGCTGCGCCGCGCCCTCGGCAGCAGCCGCGAGCTGGTGGTGAGCCGCGATCTGCTCGCCACCCGCGCCTGCAGCACCCAGCTGCTGCTCACCGCCCCCGGCGCCGCCAAGCGGGAGCAGCTGCGTCAGCTGCGCGAGCAGCTCGCCCTCCAGGGCAGCCCGGTGGCCGGCTGGGTGTTGCTCGACACAGGGCTCGCATCCGGGTTCAACGCCGAAGGCGAGGCCTGAGCTCCGCCATGGCCCGTTTGCTCATCACCGGTGGTGCCGGCTTCATTGGCAGCCACACCTGCCTGGTGTTGCTCGAGGCTGGCCACGACCTGGTGGTGCTCGACGATTTCTCCAACAGCTCCCCCATCGCCCTGGAGCGCGTTCAGGAGCTGGCGGGTGTGCCGCTCGTGACGGATCGGCTCGAGCTGGTGCGCGGCGATCTGCGCGATGCGGCCCTGCTCGAGCGGATGTTCTCCGGCGCCGCGGCCGCCGGCTCCCCGATCGAGGCGGTGATCCACTTCGCCGGTCTCAAGGCCGTCGGTGAATCCGTCGCCCAACCCCTGCGCTACTGGGACGTGAACGTGGGCGGCTCCCGCGCCCTGTTGAGCGCCATGGACGCCCATGGCTGCCGGGTGCTGGTGTTCAGCAGCACGAGCACGGTGTACGGCGAGCCAGAGGTTTTCCCTCTCACCGAAACCACCCCCACCAACCCCATTCACCCTTACGCCCAAACCAAGCTGGCCGTGGAGCAGATGCTACACGCACTGTCTGTTTCAGGCCCCTGGCGGGTTGCTGCCCTGCGTTATTTCAATCCCGTGGGCGCCCACCCCTCGGGACGCATCGGCGAAGACCCGCTGGGGATCCCCAACAATCTCTTCCCCTTCATCACGCAGATCGCCGCTGGACGGCTGAAGCAACTCAAGGTGTTCGGCAACGACTACCCCACCCCCGATGGCACCGGCATCCGCGATTACCTGCACGTGATGGATCTGGCGGAGGCCCATAGCGCTGCTGTTGAGCACCTGCTTCAGGCCAATGCCCCCACCTCCCTCACCCTCAACCTGGGCACGGGGCAAGGGCTCAGTGTGCTGGATGTGGTGCATGGCTTTGAAACCGCCACAGGCATCACCATCCCCTACGAAGTGGTAGGACGCCGCCCCGGTGATGTGCCCAAACTGGAAGCCTGCCCCAAGCAGGCGGAAGCCGTGCTCGGCTGGAAAGCGCAGCGCTCCCTCGCCGACATGTGCCGCGATGGCTGGGCCTGGCAATCGGCCAACCCCCAGGGCTACCGGGGGGCGACTTGATGGCGACAGGTGGGGTGCGGTTGGTGAGGCGCCGCGCAGGGCGCCGCCAGCGCTGGCTCGCTCTGGTGGGGGCCGGGGCCCTGCTGGGGGCGGGAGCGGGAGCTGTTGCAAGTGCCCCCCTGCGCGCTCAGGTGGTGTGGGAACCGGTGACCCCCAAGCAGGCGGAGGAGTCACAGATCCTGGTGCCGGCCGTGGATGGTGGCGGGCCAGCGAAAGCCCCTGACGGCAGCCAGGAGAACGCTTCGCCGATCGTCTGGGAGCCGGTGGAAGAGCCCAACCGCGACGCTCGCGGGAGCGGGCCCCAACCCGCGGCGCCAGCCATGCCCCAAGCGGTGGTCTGGGAGCCGGTGCCCAGCAGCGACAGCGAAACCCTCGCCGGCGAACCCACCACCATCACCACTGAGGTGGTGTGGGAACCGGTGCCCAGCACCGATGCGATCGCCGAGGTTGAAGAGAGAACAGAGGTCCAGATCCAAGTGACTGAGGGCGACGGAAGCACTGAAACCATCACCGCTGAAGACTCCACCACCGTGGTGGTGGAAGAGAAGGAAGCACCGCCGCCCGAGGCGCTGGCGATCGAGCAGGACCAACCCAGCCGCGTGCCCGAACTGCCGCCGCCGCCGAAGCTGCAGGCGCTGGATCGCTCCATTGCCTTCTCAGACGGGCTGGTGGGTCCTGACATTGGCTGGTTCGTTCCCAATGGCTTCCGCTGGAGCCAGCGTTGGTTCGGTGATGTGGCTGTGCTGGGCAACAGTCGTCGCGCCAAGGATGAATCCTTCTTCGCCTGGAACAACGGCGATGCCACCGCCATTCTCAACGTGAATGTGCTGCAGGCGGGCAGCTGGAGCGTTGGCCTCAACACCTCCTTCCGCAGCGTCTACCAGGGAGACAACGCCGCCGGTGGCACCACCCAGGTGGGTGAAGGTGTGGCCAGTGGCTTCCGCATCGCCACAGCCATCGGCGACACTGGCGGCATCGCCTTCGGTGGTGAACAGGTGATCCAGTGGGATGACAACACCGACACCGGCCGCAACCTGTATTTGATGGCCTCCAAGGGCTGGTGGCTCGGCAGCGGCGGCAAGGATTACCCCCTGTTGATTGCCAATGGTGGTTTCGGCACGGGACGTTTTGCCAACCAGAGTGTCAACAGCTGGGAAAACCCGCTGCGCTTTGCCTGTATTGATGGCGTGGAAGACCGCACGGGGTCGTTCGCGGTCGACAACGATCTCTGCTGGAGTCCGATCGGCACCCTCAGCCTCGTGGTGAACGAGTGGTGGGGGATGTTTGTGGAATACCGCAGCGGCACTGCTCAGGCAGCCGCCTCAATCAATCTCACCGGCGGCATTCCCTTTCGTCTCACCTGGGGTGTGAATTTCGCCGAAAAGAACGAGGTTCAGGATTGGGATGCACTCACCTGGGTCTTTCGTGCCAGCGTCGGCTTCTGAACATCTGCTGCTCGCCGGCGGTGGCCACAGCCACGCCCTGCTGCTGCGCCGCTGGGCGATGCAACCGCAACGCCGGCCGCCGGGGTTGATCACCCTCGTGAGCCGCAGCCGCACCAGCCTCTATTCCGGCATGATCCCGGGCCTGATTGCCGGCGATTACCAGCCAGGCGACGTGAGCCTCGATCTCGCCGCCCTGGCCGATCGAGCCGGCGTCGCCTTCGTGCAGGCGGAGATCACCGGGATCGATCCCCACAGCCAGCAGCTGCGGCTGCAGGACCGCCCCGCCCTTCACTACGAGCGCCTCAGCTGCAACCTCGGCTGCATTACCCCGGCACTGGAAGGCAGCCAGGCGATCAAGCCCCTGGAGCCGGCCCTGGCCTGGCTGGACAGCCAGGATGCTGAGGACGGGGCTGCTGGTGATCGCGAGACTCCGGCATCACCCTTCACGGTGGTGGGCAGTGGTCTGGCGGCACTGGAGGTGGTGCTCGCCCTGCGCCAGCGCTGGCCCCAACGCCGCCTGCAACTGCAAGCCCGCAACCTCGATCACCTGCCGGCCTCCCTACGCACCGCCTTGAAGAACGCCCGAATCCAGCTGCTGGCTGCCGAGCCAGCAGGTCGCGGCCCCGTCTTGAACTGCAGCGGCAGCCGTGCTCCCGCCTGGCTCGCCGCCAGCGGCCTGCCCTGCGATGGCCGAGGGCGCCTGCGCACCAACACCAGCCTGCAGGTGCTCGGCCATCCCGAGATCCTCGCCGCAGGTGATTGCGCCGTGATCGACGCGGCGCCCCGGCCGCCCTCGGGCGTCTGGGCCGTGCGCGCTGCCCGGCCTTTGGCCCGGTCCCTGGAATCGCTGGCGGCTGGCCGGACACCACCCCCCTGGTACCCCCAGCGCCGCGCCCTGCAACTGCTGGGGAATCGCCCCCAGGCCTGGGCCCTCTGGGGGCCGCTCTGGTTCGGCCCGCAGCGCTGGCTCTGGCGCTGGAAACAACGGATCGACCGGCGCTTCATGGCGCGCCTGCAGCCGCACTCAGCCATGACCGGTGCTGCAGAGGGTGCGGAGCAAGCCGCCATGCTCTGCCGCGGTTGCGCCGCCAAGCTGCCAGCCCAGCCCCTGCAACGGGCACTGACCAACGCCGGCCTCGATCGCCTTGGCCGCCTGCCGGAGGATGCCCAGTCCCTGGGCCATGACGATCAAGGCCAGCTGCTGTTGCAGAGCGTGGATGGCTTTCCCGCCCTGCTCAGCGATCCCTGGCGCAATGGCCGCCTCACCGCTCTCCA
The DNA here is from genome assembly GCF_014279595.1 of Synechococcus sp. RS9909. Taxonomy (NCBI): domain Bacteria; kingdom Bacillati; phylum Cyanobacteriota; class Cyanophyceae; order Synechococcales; family Synechococcaceae; genus Synechococcus; species Synechococcus sp. RS9909. The sequence continues at coordinate 204,916 of NZ_CP047943.1, read as the reverse complement.
TGCCTGCTCCGACCTCTGGGCCTGCGGAGCCCTGCCCCGCTCGGCCCAGGCGGTGGTGACCCTGCCGGCCGTGGCTGAGGGCCTGCAACAGCATCTGCTCGGCCAGAGCCTCGCTGGCATCCGCGACGCCCTCAGCGAACAGGGCGCCGAGCTGATCGGCGGCCACACCCTGGAAGCACGCAACAGTGGCCCAGAAGCCACTCCGAGCCCAATCAGCTTGGGGTTGCAGATCAGCCTCAGCGTGCAGGGTGCCATTACACCCGAGCGCTTCTGGCCCAAGCGCGGCCTGCAGGCCGGCGATCAACTCTGGTTGAGCCGTCCGCTCGGCACCGGCGTGCTCTTTGCTGCCGCCATGGCCGGTGTCGCCACAGCCGCCGACCTGGAGCGGGCACAGCAGCAGATGAACCAAAGCCAACACGAGCTGGTGGAGGCACTCCAAGGCCTGCAACGCCATGATCCCGGCGCCATCCATGCCGCCACCGACATCACCGGCTTCGGACTTCTGGGTCACCTCTTGGAAATGCTGCCGCCGGATCGCTCACGCCGCCTCCAGCTCCACGCCGAAACGATCCCGGCCCTCCCCGGTGCCCTTGGCCTGCTCACTGACGGGATCGCCAGCAGCCTCGCCCCCGCCAACCGCCTGGCCTGGCGAGCGCTCGAGCCGGACGGCGATCAACCAGCCGCCGTCACGCTCCAGCTGGGGGCGATGACGGCAGGCAGCAGCGCTCACCAGGCCCTGCTGGAACTGTTGGTGGATCCCCAGACCTGCGGCCCACTGCTGATCGCCTGCACCCGCAGCTTCAACGACCGGATCCGGCACACCAATCCAGGTTGGCGGCCGATCGGATCGGTGTTGTGACCGAAAAGCTGTTCATTCTCGGACTGGGGGCCCAGAGAGCCGGCACCACCTGGCTGCACCAGCAGCTGAACCGCTGCGATGCCGTCGACATGGGCTTCACGAAGGAATACAACGCCCTCGTCAATCCCAAAGCCAGCCTGCGCGGCCAATGGCGTCGCCATCGCCGTCGCCAGGAACAACTGAACGCCAGCTTCGGCTCGGCGCGCCGCTTCAGCCATGAGGAGTTTCTGGCTCTGCCCACCGAGCAGAAACAACTCCTCATGCGGGTGCGCCATCACCACTATCTCGACTATTTCGATCACTTAGTGGCGGACAACCCCACCATTCACGCCACCGGCGATATCTCGCCTTACTACGCCCAACTCCATGCCGACAGGCTGCGCCACATCCGCCGTCAGCTGCGCCGCCGTGGTTTCACGGTGAAGCTGATTTTTTTGTTGCGCGATCCAGTCGATCGGATTCAGTCGCAGCTGCGTTTGATTCGGCGCGAGGGGCATGTGCCGGAACTCAGCCGGATCGCTGATCCGGATCGGGCTTTGGCCGTGCACTATCGGTCGGCGCGCTGTGAGCGCCATAGTCGCTACGAACACACATTGGCGGCGATCGAGGCCGCGTTCCCTGCCAACGATGTGCTGGTGGAGTTCCACGAGCGCCTCTTCCAGCAGCACAGTCACACCAGGCTCGCCCGGTTCCTCAATCTCAAACTGCCGCCGCCCGAGCTCACGAAAAAAATCAATGCCGCGCCAGGCCCCCAGTTCCGCGACACCAACTTGTTGAGAGCCATCGCGCATCATTACGCCCCCACCTACACCGCCTGCCGAGAGCGCTTCGGCGATCAGGTCGAGCAGCTCTGGCCCTACGCGCGTCTGGTGTGAGGCAGGGGCAACCGCTCCGCCAGGGCATGCAGCGGAATCGCCGGATAGAGCGGCAAGGTGTGGCTCTCAGCACGTAATTGCTCGCAGTAACGGTCAAAACTGTCGCGACAAATCTCCTCTTCAGCCTCAGACAGACAACGACGCAGCATGTGTTGCTCGAGCTCAAGATCGAGCGTCTCAAGCGGATGATTCGGGGCCTGAAGGTAGCCGTTCTGCACCCAGAGATAGGCCAGCAGCCGAAGGCGAACAGGTAAATCGCCTGCGTGGATGAGCGTTAACGCCTGATCAAGATCCGCACTCTTGGCATCGCGGAAGCGATTGTTGAAGGTTTTCAGCAGAGCGTCACGAAAACTACGCGACCAGTAATGCACCAGTGCAAAGCCGAAAATCCCCGCCGGCGCCGAAGCAGGACCAGGGACGGAATCCTGAGATGAGGGATGCAGGCGAAAGGCATGGTCGTGAGCCACCCCAGCCATCCGTTCGGAGCGAATCAACGGTTTGCCCACGTGCCCCCAGAAGCCCCCCAGCTGCTGATCAGCCGGTTCCAGGCAGGGACGCATCAACCAGGGGAAAAACCACTGCGCTGTCTGGGGAAACACCGCTGCCAGTTGGACCACGCTCAGATCTGGCCGGAGCGGTTGCAGGTATTCATCGCAGTCGACCATCAGGGTGAAGGGCGCCTGCTCGGCGAGGGATGCAAAGGGAAGGCTGTGCAAAGCAGCACTCGGATCCCGATCCGCCGGCAACCGGTGCACGCAGAGGTCCAATGCTTCAGGCGCACCCATGGCAAGCAGCTCCTCGGCCTCGGCTTCGCTCTGCACGCAGACCTGGAGTCGGCGCACGCCGAGACCGTGATAGTGCTCCAAAAAGCAGGTCCAGTAAGGCCGCTCAATCGCGCAATAACGGGTGAGCACCTGCACATCCACGAGCACCTCAGAGCGCTCCAGCGGCTGCACCCCTCCGGAGCAGGGCGTCAGCGAACGCAGCAGCCGCTTGGCACCAAATCCGTTGCTCAAATCGCCATCCCGAGGCTGGGAGGTCGTCTTCGACGTTTTGACGGTCTTGCCCTTCAGCCGCTGCAGCAAAGAACGCATCATCGAAAATTCAACACACCACGCCAGCCGTCCTGAAAACGTGCTTTCAAAGCCGAGCGGCCCTTCAAGCGGGAGTAGGGCATGCCGATGCAGTGAAACCACTCTGGATGTCGTTGCAGGCATTCCGAAAACAAAGTCTCCGCATCATTGCCGTAGGGCATCGCATAAGCGGCTTCAGCAACGGTGGTGAAGAGATCCCGCACCTGAGGCCAGAGAGTGCGCGGCGCCGAAAGGTAAGAGGCATTGAGGGGAAGCTGGCGTCCAAGCCGGCGCATCTGACTGCCGTAATGGGAGAGCCTTCCAGGGCAATTCGCTGTCAACCAGAAGCGCCAGTTGCTGCGGCTGCGATTGAACCGCGACACGGTGGCATCAATCCACACCACGCGATTCTCACTGGCCTCCAGAGCACATTCGGCAGCCAGGGCGGGTTTACTCAGCCAGATGGCATGCATGCGATGAAACGTCTCCGCTCCTGAACCCTTGAGATCGCGCCAGTAGTGAATCACGCCCTTCTCGCCGCCGAAACGATCGGGGCGACTCCAGGCATCCAGCTGCATGCGGCGGCAACACTCCACCAGCTGCTCCGCCATGGTCCAGGCCGGAAGCTGCTCGATCTGTCGTTCCTTCAACTGCAGCTGAATCGAACGGGCGGCGCAGAGATCACTCACCCACTGCGAAACCGCATCGCCACTGGTGAAGAACACCAGTGACTGCCCCCGAATCAGATCGAGGCTGTGCGGCAGCAGAGTGTTGTAGTGCTCCCCGGAACGCTTCTGATTGCCACGGATCGACCAGTAGCCCGACACATAGCAATGGGTTTCAGCGGAGACCGAAACCAGCTCCCGGCGTGGACCCATGCGGCCGATGCAGCAAGGCGTTGACAGTACTGCCCCTACTCACGCAGCGGCTGAATCGGCGCCAGGCGCGGATCGAGGATCTTCGGGCCCATGCCGGCGAATTTCACCGCGATCGACACCTTCTCGCCGCTGCCGAAGGTGTGGGTGATCTCCCCCTCGCCAAAGCTGCTGTGCAGCACCCGATCGCCCACGCTCCAGCTCTTGCCCGGTGCCGGGCCCGCCTGACGCCGACGCACCGCATTGGCGGGGGCCGCCCGGCGCGCATCGTCCCGATCCACCCGGGTGAGCCGCTCCAGCCGTTGCTCCCGCCGCAGCGCCGCACCACCGCTGCGGGGCACATCGCCCTGCACCAGGGCCTCCGGCAGCTCGGAGAGGAACACACTCGGCACCGCCGCCTCGCGCATGCCGCCCCAGAGCCGGCGCTCACTGGCGTGAGAGAGAAACAGGCGCTCCTTGGCGCGGGTGATGCCCACGTAGCAGAGCCGCCGCTCCTCCTCCAGCGAGGCCGGATCATCGAGGGAGCGGTAACTGGGGAACAGCCCCTGCTCCAACCCCACCAGACACACCACCGGAAACTCCAGCCCCTTGCTGCTGTGCAAGGTCATCAGGGTGACGCGATCGGCGGCCGTGTCCTTGCTGTCGGCGTCACTCGCGAGGGCCGCCGAGGCCAGGAAGCCCTCGAGATCGCCCTCGTCGTTCTCCTCCTGGTATTGCAGCGCCGCATTCACCAGTTCCTGCAGGTTGCGGCGCCGCTCCTCCGCCTCATCGGTGGCGTCGGCGATCAGCTCACTCACATAGCCGCTCTGCTCCATCACCGTCTGGATCAGCTCCGACGGAGCGGCGTCATGGATCCGTTCCTTGAGGCCACCGATCAGCTCGCAGAACTGCAGCAACCCCTTGGCGGAACGGCCCCCGAGGGAACGCACCGCCTCCGGATCGCTCACCACATCCCAGAGCGGAATGCCGAGCTGATTGGCCGCATCGGTGAGCCGCTGGATCGTGGTTTTGCCGATGCCGCGCCGCGGCACATTGATCACCCGCAGCAGGCTCACGGTGTCGGCCGGATTCACCAGCAGGCGGAGGTAGGCGAGCAGATCCTTGATCTCGCGCCGGTCGTAGAAACGCAGACCACCCACCACCACGTAGGGAATGCGCCAGCGCACCAGCGATTCCTCGATCGCCCGCGACTGGGCATTGGTGCGGTAGAGCACCGCCATGTCGCCCCAACCCAGCTCCGGGTTGGCCGCCTCCATCATGCGCAGCCGGTGCACCACCGCTTCGGCTTCGGCGATCTCGTCGTCGCAGCGGGTGAGCGAAATCAGCTCCCCCTCGCCGCGGGTGGGCCTGAGCACCTTGTCGATCCGCTCGCTGTTGTGGGCGATCAGGGCATTGGCCGCCTCCAGGATCGTGGCGGTGGAGCGGTAGTTCTCCTCCAGCTTCACCATCGTGCGGGTGCTGTCGTCGGGAGCCTTGTCGCCGAAGTCGTCCTGAAAACCCATCAGGATCGTGAAATCGGCGGCGCGAAAGCTGTAGATGCTCTGGTCGGCGTCGCCCACCACGAACACGGAGCGGCCGCTCCAGTTGTCGTACACCTGCGGATCCTTGCCGTCGGTCACCAGCAGCTTGATCAGCTCGTATTGGGTGCGGTTGGTGTCTTGATACTCATCCACCAGCACATGGCGGAAGCGGCGGTGCCAGTAGGCGCGCACCTGCTCGTTCTGCTGCAGCAACTGCACGGGCAGCAGCAGCAGATCGTCGAAATCAAGAGCGTTGTTGGCCGCCAGGGCCTTGCGGTAACGGCGATACACATCGGCGGTGAGCTTGCCCCGCTGCCCTTCCGCATTCGCCTCCAGGTCATCCGGCAGCCAGCCCTGGTTCTTGGCGTTGCTGATCGCCCAGCGCGTCTTCTTCGGATCAAAGCGCTTGGGATCCAGCTGCAGCTCCTGGGTGACGATCTCCTTCACCAGACTTTGGGCGTCGGTCTCGTCGTAGATCGAAAACTGCTTGGTCCAGCTCAGGCCTTCCGCATCCTTGAACTTGTCGATGTCAAAGCGCAGCATCCGCGCGAACAGAGCATGGAAGGTGCCGATCCACAGGTCCTTGGTCACCTCCCGATAGATGCGGGAACGCAGCTGCCGCTGCTCCACCGGCGGCAGGGTGCTCCAGGGCTGGCCGAACTGGCTCTGGGCCAACCGCTGCGCCAACAGCAGTTCCAGCCGCTCCTTCATCTCCCGGGCCGCCTTGTTGGTGAAGGTCACCGCCAGGATCTGGGCCGGATCAGCGCCGTGCTCGCCGATCAGATGGGCAATCCTGTGGGTGAGGGCCCGGGTCTTGCCGCTGCCCGCACCCGCCACCACTAGCAGCGGCCCTTCGTGGTGATCCACCGCCCGCCGTTGGGCGTCGTTCAGGCCGGCCAGAAAGCTCATGGGCTGAGGCTATCGCCCGCTTTCACCAAGGGAACAACCATCCCTCAGGCAAAAGGACGCAGGCCCGGTTCAATCAGGCGGCGCGTGCGCTGAAACAACCAATGCGAACGCAGCCGCACCGGCAGGGTCCAAGCCAGTACGCCCAGCTTCTGGCGCCAACTCAGCTGCTGGCGCCAGCTCTGATCCAGCCGGATCTCCGCCGAGCTACCAAAACGCATGGCGTTGCCGTGAATATCGCGCCGCACGCCCTCCCGCCACTGAAACTGCGCTTCCTCCAGGGGCAAGCCCAGCCAACGCATCACCCGGGCCATCTCGGCGCGCGGATCCGCTGCCAAGCGTTCGTAATACACCCGCAGGGCGTGCTGGCGCCGCAACCCGTCCCGGGTGAGAAAAAACATCCTGGTGTAGTTGAAGGCAGCGCGACGCAGTTCCTCCCCCCGCTTGCGGGCGCTGTTCATCGAACCGAACGGCCCCCGATGCAGGTGAATCGGCAGCAGCTCGAAACCGGATTCCGTGCCGCTCTGGCATACCTCCAGGAGCCGCAGCAGACGCGGCAACGACTTCGACGAGTCCACGATCACCTCGCAGCCGCTCTCCGCCGCAATCGCGGCGTACAGCGCCCCGTTGTGGCGCGCAAACATGGCGGCATCGCCCTGATCGGTGAGCGCCAACTGGGCCAAGGGCACTCCCAACGCCGCAATCACCCGCTCCTGCACCGCACTCCAGAACGGGCAGGCATCGGCCACCAGGCGATGGCAGCTGCAGAGGCGCCGCTGGGGGTCGGGCTGCACCAGCATCTTCAGTTCACCGGCGCTCACCACCCGACTGTGACCGCTGAGCAGCAGCGACAACAGGGTGGAGCCGCTGTGGCCGCGGCTTGTGATGTACGCCACCCGGGGCAGGCGTGGTTGCGTCATGGCTGGGCAGAGCCTGGATCCAGTGTGCAGCGCAGGGCCTGGGCATAGGGACTGGCCAGCTCCAGCCGCTCGCAGTGGTATCCCGCCGCTTCAGCGCGGCGCTTCAAGGGTTTGAGGCGTGGGGCCACACCGGCACGGTTGCCGCTGTCGGCCAGCCAGAGCTCCCTTGGTCTGTTGTCTCGCTCCAGGAGGACATTGAGGCTGGCCGCATCCCGCCAGGGCTGGCTTGGCGCTGGCATCCGCCCCGCCGCCACCTCGATCCGGTCGCTGAGATTGAGCAGGCGCTCACGGCGGGAGAAGCGATCCGGCGCATCCCCCAGGCGCTGGCTGAGCAGCTGAAAGTCATCGCTCTCCCGGGTGCCATGGCCATTCACCGCGGGATCGAGCTCCTGAAAGCTGTGCCACCACCAGCTCAGCAGCAGCCCTACCAACGCCGCCGCGCCGACCACGGCGCCGCGCCGGTTCAGGCGCCAGGCCGCCACCTGCACCGCCAGCCAGGGGATCAGGGCCGGGATCAGTACCACGAAGTAACGGCTGAAGGCCAGCGGCTTCCAGAACGACACCAACACCACCGCCAGCACCATCCACAGCGACGGCATCAGGCCGCTGCGATCCGCCAGAGCCGGCTGTTGCCAGCGCTGGCCGGCCCCGTCATGGGCCACCCCCCAGCGCCGGATCGCCCAGAACGCCAGCCCAAGCAGAGCCAGTTTCGGCAGGGGCCAGAGCCCCAGCCCCCGCGCCAGGGTGTCTTCCAACAGGGCGAAATCAGGGCGCCCGATCCAGGCCCCCGTGCCACTGCGCATCAGATAGGCCGACGCCAATGCGATCCACCCCAGCGCTGGCAACAACGCCAGCGCCGCGGCCCAAGCCAGGCGCCAGCGCCGCTGCCAGCCATCCCAGACGGCCGCGGCCGCGAAGAGAAAGAGGCCGTAGTAGTGGGTGCAGGCGGCCAGCGCCACCGCCAGGCCATACAAGCCAGGGCGACCGGCCCGACGCCACCACCAGGCCAGGGCCACCAACAGCACCAGCAGGGCATAGCCCTTGCCCTCGATCGCGAAGCGCACCGGATAGGGCGAACAGAACGCCAACAGGGCGGCCAAGGCCATCGCAACGCTTGGCCGGGCCCCACCAACCGCCTGATCCCGTGCCAGCGCCCGCGACTGGGCCGTGATCAACACCCCGCCGGCCAGATAGGCCAGCCAGGAGAACAGGCGCAGCGTCAGGCCCGATGGAGGCAGCAGCTGCCCCCAGCCCCAGAGCAGGCCGTAATACAGCGGCGGGTGGGTGTCCTGCCGGAGCATCGCCAACATCGCCGCCAGGCTCGGCTGAAAGCTCTTGCCCACCGTGTAGAGCTCATCGCTCCAGAGCCCGGTGGCCTCGATCAGGCTCAGGGCGCGCAGGGCAAAGGCGGCACACACCAGCAGGATCAGCGGTTGCCGCGTCATCGCATCGCCTCCAGCCGCTGCAGGCGCAACCGGCGCAACGCCTCCCCCAATGCAGGCCCGGGCTGCAGCCCGGTGGCCATCAGCTCCCGGGCCGAGCGAGGTGGCGTCACGTGACGCCAGCGGCCCCACCAGCGCAGCAGGGGCCGCCAACACGGCCCTTGCTGGCTCACCGCCAGCGCCACGACCTCAGAAGGCCAGGGCCGTGCCTCCAGGGCCTCACACCAACGGGCAGGGCTCCAGCCCTGCCAGGCCTCAGGCAGCACCTGCTCCATGAGCCAAGCCTGAAAGGCGCCAAGCTCCTCAAGCCAGCGTTGCTGCTGCTGCGGCAACTGGAGACGCGCGGCCAATTCCAGCGGTGCGTCGGCGGCGGCCACGAGGGCGCAAAGCAGAGGGAGCTGCAAGCGCGCAGCCCAACGCAGGCGCCGCTGCAGCGCCCGGGGGTGCTGCTGCAGCGCCGGATCCAGCAGCACCAGGGCGCCCCAGGCCTGCAGCTGGCTGAGGGCCGCCGCCCAGGCCTCCCGCTCCAACAGCAGCTCGAGCTCCATGCGCAAGCGGGTGGCGAGCGCCGGTGGGGCGCTGGCAGGATCGTCGCCAAGGCGCCAGCGCCAGGGCCAGGCCTGAAGGGTGCGTTGCAGCTGATCAAGCGCCTGCGGGGCGAGGCTGAAGCCGAGGCGGGCGGCGTAGCGGGCCGCCCGGATCACCCGGGTGGGGTCGTCGGCCACGCTGCTGGGGTGCAGAAAGGCCAACTGGCGCTGCGCCAAATGCTGGCGGCCGCCATGGGGATCGAGCAGGGACCCGTCGCTGAGCAGCAGCGCCATCGCATTGACGCTGAAATCCCGGCGCGCCAGATCCTGCGGCAGTGGCCCGGGCTCCACCACGGGGTTCTCACCTGGCGCCGGATAGCGCTCCTGCCGCGCCTGCGCCAGGTCGAGCAGCACGCCATCCACCACCATCTCCACCGTGCCGAAGCGTCCATGCACCCGCAGCTCGCTCACCCGCTCTGGCCCCAGCTGCTGCCGCAAGCCATGGGCCAGACGCTCACTGGATCCCTCCACCACCAGATCGAGATCGGGCAGGCCACGCCAGGGATCGCGATGCTCGTGATGGAGCAGGGCATCCCGCACCGCGCCCCCTACCAACGCCAGCACGCCCAGCCCCTGCCGCTGCGCCTCCGCCTGCAGGACCTGCAGCAACGACGCTGGAATGCCCGGAAGGCTGATGGCAGCCGGAGTGGGCATTCCTACGGGCCCTCCTGCTGCCGCGCCCACACCTTCCAGTGGCTTGCCGTGGTTTTGTACGCCAAACGATGGCCACCTCCCGCCACGAGCAGCGGTCCACTGAAGAAGGACAGGGAAAACTGCGGAAAGCGCATTTGTTGCAGCCAAGGCAGCTGGTCATGACAAGCCTGCACCGGTTGATGCTGCTCGCAGAGCTGCATCAGTGTGTCGGCATAGCGGGCCGGACCGAAAGAGAGGTCGTGGATCAGATGCAGACGGCTGACACCGGCGAACTCGGGGCTGGCGTAGTTGAAACCCTGCAGGCTTCGGGCCATCGCCGCAAAGAAAGGACAGCCCCGCCTGGCCATGAACACGCTGCTCTGCAGATAGGGCACCTTGCGCTTGAGAAACAGCAGGCTGGCCTCCTCGCCCAGGGCCCGCTCCAAGACGGCAGCTGCACTCTCGGCCGGGAGCAGATCGCTGTCGAGCCAGAGGCAGTCGGCCACCGAGGCATAGGCCAGGCGGAACACATCCGATTCGGCGGCGTAATGGGGTGCCGAGTCAAACGAGACCAGAAAGTCGTTGCAATGGCTGGCCATCCATGACCGGGCCGCCGAGCGGTCAAACACGTCGACTGGATCCAACCCAAGGCCGGCCAGCACCCGATTCCAGCGCTCGGTGTAGGCCGCCACATCCGCCGGCGGCTGCCCCTGACTCCAGTACTGGATGGCCTGGGGTCGCCAGCGCAGCGGCGCGCCCAGAGGCTTGGCCAGCTCGATCTCCGGGGACGCCTCCACCAATACCGACTGTGTCCAAAGGTCATACAAGGGACACCACGCGCGCCGGGCATAGGCCTGCAGATGGCGCTGCACGTGGCGAGAGCGTCCACCTTGCGTTGAATCAGCGCAGCGCTGCAGCCCCTGCTCCAAGAGGGCGATCGATTCCTGCGCCCGCCCCAGCAACAGCAGGCTCTCACTGGCGATGTGATAGCCGTCAAAGCCATCGGGGTCCACCCCGATCAGGGCCTGGGCGTGCTCCAGCGCCAACGCCGGCTCGCCGGCGGCGAGGCAGGAATCGGCCACCACCAGACGCAACTCGGGCCACATCGGTCGTCGCTTCAGGCCAAGGGAGCCGATGGCGATCGAGGTGCTGAACCAATTGTTCTTGGCGCAGAGACGGGCCCCGAGCAGCGCACCTTGAGGCCAGAAGGAGGTGCCACGCACCGTCACCAACAGCAACCGCTGCGTGGTGCGCGGCCCCGCCATCCGCTCCACCAGCGTCGTGGCACGCCTCAGCACCGCCATGGCCTTATCCATCAGCGAACCTCCCCCCAGCACAGGCCCACGAGCTTGGCCGCCAGCACCTCAAAGTCGGCCTCCTGCAGCAACTGCTCCCGACCCGCACTGAGCGGAGCGAGCTGCGGTTGCGCCTCGGCCAGAACCGTCTGAATGCGCTCCAGCCACGCCTGCAGCGGAGCTCGCAGGGGCACGTGCCAGACGCCATCGGTTCCTGAGGGGAAATCGAGGGCAAACCCCGTCATCGTGGACACCATCAGGCAACCGCAGGCCAGACCCTCCAGAAACGACAGCGGCCCGCCCTCCTGCGCCGACACCGAACAGACCAACCGGGCGGAGCGCAACAGCGCCCCGAAGTCGGCATGGGGGAGATCCAGGCACTGCACATCGGGATGCAAACGATGCTCCGCGCCCTCCCAGCCCGGACCGAGAATCGCCACCCTCAGCCCAGCCTCCACCAAGGCCGAGGCCAGGTCGGCTTCCAAGGCGATCCGCTTGCGCCGGTGGTAACTCGCCACCCGTTCTGGCACGTATTGGCCGAGAAACACCACATCAAGCGAGCGAGGCGGAACGACAGAGGTGTCGCCCTGGGCTTCAGGGGGATAAAAGAGTCGCCGATCCACACCCACCGGGAAGTGATGCAGCGTCTCCGGTTGGGCGCCAGCGATCGCCAGCAGCTCCAGCTCAAACCAGTTCTGGGCGAGCACCGCGCCGAGCCCCTGCAAACCGCGCAGCCGCTTGCCAAGGCGCACGTGGTCGAAATACAGCAGCACCCGCTCCGGCGGCACACCCGCCTGCAGCACCGTCTTCAGATGGCCGTGCGACAGCACCAGCACATGGGCATCAGCACCCCGGCAAGCGTCCTTGAGTTGCTCTGGATCCAACGCTTGCAGGCAATCCAGCCCCTCCATCGCCTGGGTTGCAATCAGGTCCTTCCAGATGAAGCTCAAGCTCCAGTCCTTGTCGCCGAGATAACCCACCAGGCGCCGCGGACCCGACGAATCCAACGCAAGCGTGGGCTGGCGCTCAACGCCGGGCAGCAAGCCACCGAGAACGCGGCGCCAACGCTCTCGCATCAATCCCGCGCCCCGCAGTGCCATGGTGTCCGGGCCGGTTCAAGCCGCAGAATCGGTTCGACCTTACCGGCACCGCCTTGTCTGCCCTCACCCGTTGTCTGCAGGAAGAGGCGGCCGCCATCGCCGCCGCCGCTGAACGCCTGAGCGGTGAGCAGGTGGAAGGGGCCCTTGCCCTGCTCGAACGCTGCGCCGACCGCAAGGCCAAGTTGGTGATCACCGGCGTGGGCAAGAGCGGCATCGTGGCGCGCAAGATCGCCGCCACCTTCTCCTCGATCGGCCTGATGGCCCTCTACCTCAACCCCCTCGATGCCCTGCACGGCGATCTAGGGGTGGTGGCCCCCGACGACGTCTGCCTGCTGCTCTCCAACAGCGGCGAAACCAGCGAACTGCTGGAGGTGCTGCCCCACCTGAAGCGGCGCGGCACCGCCCGCATCGCCCTGGTGGGTCGGGCTGAGTCCTCCCTCGCCCGCGGCAGCGACGTGGTGCTGGAGGCCTCGGTGGATCGGGAAGTGTGCCCCCTCAACCTCGCCCCCACCGCCAGCACGGCGGTGGCGATGGCGATCGGTGATGCCCTGGCGGCGGTGTGGATGGAGCGGCGCGGCATCTCCCCCGCCGATTTCGCCCTCAACCACCCGGCCGGCTCCCTGGGCAAACAGCTCACCATGACCGTGGCCGACCTGATGGTGCCCGCAGCCCAACTGGCTCCTCTCCGGCCCACCACCCCTCTGCCCGAGGTGATTGGCCGCCTCACCCAGGGGGCGATCGGCAGCGGCTGGGTGGAGGATCCCCAGCAGGCGGGCCGATTGATCGGCCTGATCACCGACGGCGACCTGCGTCGCGCCCTGCGCAACCACGGCAGCGAGCGCTGGGCCAGCCTCACCGCCGCCGACCTGATGACCGCCGATCCGATCACCGTGGCCGCCGATCTGCTGGCGGTGGAGGCGCTGCAGCGCATGGAACACAACCGGCGCAAACCGATCGGGGTGCTGCCGGTGGTGGATACCAGCGACCGGCTGCAGGGGCTGCTGCGGCTGCACGATCTGGTGCAGGCGGGGCTGGCCTGATGCGACGCCTCCTGCGCGAATGGCAATGGCGCCAGCAACGGCCGGCCCTGGCGGCCCTGGAGCTGTTGGTGCTCGATGTGGATGGCGTGCTCACCGACGGCGGCCTCTGGTTCGATCCGGCAGGGCAGCTGCAGAAGCGCTTTGACGTGCGCGATGGCCTCGGCATCCGCCTGCTGCAGCAGGCGGGCCTACAGCTGGCCTTCCTCAGCGGCGGCAAGGGCGGCGCCACCGAGATGCGGGCCCGCCAACTGGGCATCACCCATTGCCTGGTGGGCATCAAGGACAAGCCCGTGGCCCTGGCGCAGCTGCAACAGCAGCTCGGCGTGACCAGCGCCACCACCGCCTTCCTCGGCGATGACCTCAACGACCTGGCCGTGCGCCAGCAGGTGCGCCTGCTGCTGGCACCGGTGGATGCGGCCCGGCCCCTGCGCCGCCAGGCCGATGCCGTGCTTCACCGCCGCGGCGGCCACGGCGCCGTGCGGGAGCTGGCGGAGCGGATCCTGCAGGCCCGCGGCGCGTGGCAGAGCCTGCAACGCCACGGCTGGAGAGATCGCAATGACTGACAACAGCGCCCATCCGGGCGTGTTCCTGCTCGGCGTCGGCGCCCAGAAGGCGGGCACCTCCTGGCTGCATCAGCAGCTGCACAGCCGCCCCGACGCCGATTTCGGCGTGCTGAAGGAATACCACGTGTATGACGCGCGCACGGTGCCCGAACTGGCCCGCTTCCGACGCCTCGACGTCGACATCCGCCGCCCCGGCAGCTGGATTCAGCCCCGCAGCTGGCTGCGCCAGTGGTTCATCCGCAAGCCGCAGCGCTACGTCGACTACTTCAGCTGGCTGCTGCAACGCCCCCGCCTGCGCAGCGGTCCGGTGCGGCTCACCGGCGACATCACCCCCGCCTATGCCCTGCTCAGCGCCGCCACCCTGGGCGAGATCCGCGCCGCCTTCGCGCAGCGAGGCATTCCGGTGCGGCCCGTGTTTCTGATGCGCGATCCGATCGAGCGGCTGATCTCCAGCCAACGCATGAAACTGCGCAAGCAGGGGCGCCGCGATGCGGCATCGGAAGTGGCCGCCCTGCGCCAACGGGTCGCCAAAGGGCGGGGGCTGCGCAGCGACTACGGCCAGACCCTCGATGCTCTCGATCAGGCCTTTGGCTTGGAGCACTGCTTTGTTGGCCTGTTCGAAACCCTGTTCACAACACCCACCTACTCAGAGCTCTGCCACTTCCTGGGCATCCCTTTCCAGGAACCCGCCTGGGGCGAGAAGGTGAACGTGAGTGCGACCAAGACGGTGATTCCCGATGACCTGCTGGCGGAGATGGGTCGCCAACACGCCGACGATCTCAAGCGGGCACAGCAGGCGCTACCCAACCTTGATCTCCAACAGCTGTGGCCCACTACCAGCCGTTGGTGCAACAGCTGAGGCCTCAGCCCTGAGCCGCCAGCTGCCGCGCCTGCTCCAGCTGCTCGGGCGTGTCGACCGAGAGGGAGGTGCCCTCCACCGGGAAGGTGCTGATCGTGTGGCCCGCTTCGATCAGGCGCAACTGCTCCAGCCGCTCCAGATCCTCCAGCGGTGACATCGGCAGCAGGTGCCAGGCCGCCAGCACATCACCGCGGAAGCCGTAGAGGCCCACATGGCCCCAGTAGGGACTGTGGTGATGCCAATCAGCCGGATCCACATCGCGCACATGGGGGATCGCCGAGCGGGAGAAATAAAGGGCGCGGCCGTCGTGGGCCAGCAGGGTCTTGACCACCGCCGGGTTGTGGATGGTGTCCGGCTGGAGCCGATACACCGGCGTCACAACCGCCGGCACTGGGTCACGGCGACGGAATTCCGCGTCCATCGCCGTCACCACCGCCGGATCCAGAAAGGGCTGATCGCCTTGCACATTGATCACCGCCGTGCTCGCCAGCCGCTGCTGACGGCTGGCGTCGTCCCCGTCGGCAGCTGGCACATCCCAGGCCAGGGCCACCAGCAGCTCAGCCACCGAGGCGATCCGCTCACTGCCGGAACTGCAGTGCGGCGAGGTCATCAGCACGGGAAAGCCCCAGCCTTCGGCCAGTTGCTTGAGCTGCGGGCTGTCGGTGCAGAGCACCACCGCAGCCGGCCCCGTCGCCTTGGCGCACTGCTCCAGCACCCGCTGGAGCATGGGCTTGCCGCCGATCTCCGCCAGCACCTTGCCCGGCAGGCGAGACGACTGCAGCCGGGCCGGCACGGCCACGACGGTGCGTTGGATGGAGGGTTGCATGCCCATCAGTCCCAGAGCCTCATGGCGTCATCGCGGGCGCCGAACCATTCCGCCGCCAGCCCACCGCCCATGCGCCGCTGCTCCCGGAACCAGGGTCCGCCCAGGGTCCAGTGCAGCAGCGAGGCAGCGGCGGCGCCATCGGCGTCCTGCACATCCACCAGATGATTCCAACCGGAATCGAGGGCACCGATCTCGTGATCGCCCTCCAACCAGTGGAACCGGTGCAGCTCGAGGCCCGACGCGGTGTTCACATAGTCCACCGTGAGCTTGGTGCAGCGGCTGCCGTTGAGCAGCATCAGGGAGCTCCAATTCTTTTTCGGATAGGCGCTCTGCACCTCACCGAGGAACTTCACCGTTTCGCCGGGCACGTGCTCGTGCTGCACGCACATGGCGGCGTACTGGTCATCGCGCTGCTGCCACAGCGCCGCGATGTCGCCGCGGCAGAGCATGTCGCAGTCCATGAACATCGCCCAGCCCTCGTAGCCGATCAGGTGGGGCACCAGAAAGCGGGTGAACGAAAACGCCGTGCTCTGTTTCGGGTCGCGCTCGCGCCGATACAACCCCTGGGCCTCCAGCTGGGGCGTCACCAGTGGTGTGATCGCCAGGGGCATCGAGCTGTGTTGCACCAGGCTGTCGATCAGCACATTGGTGGCGGCCCGCTCGCGCGGGTCGTAGCCGATGAAGATCGGGATCGGAGTCACCACCACAGCCAGCCGCACAGGTTGGGGCGCAGGTTACGGCTGCTCGCCGCAGCCGGCCTAGGCTTCCGGCCGTCCGTTCCTTGTGCATGGCCGCCCAGCAGGTCGCCCTCGGCACCCTCAGCTTCGCCAACGACGCCCCCTTCGTGCTGATCGGCGGCGTCAACGTGCTCGAGTCGCGCGACTTCGCCCTGGAGGTGGCCGGCCACTACAAAGCGGTGTGCGAACGCCTCGACATCCCGCTGGTGTTCAAAGCCTCCTTTGACAAAGCCAACCGCTCTTCGATCCACTCCTATCGCGGCCCCGGCCTCAACGAGGGCCTGGCGATGCTGCAGGCGGTGAAAGCCCGCCACGGCATCCCCGTGATCACCGATGTGCACACGCCAGAGCAGGCCGCACCGGCCGCCGCGGTGTGCGACATCATTCAGCTGCCCGCCTTCCTCGCCCGTCAGACCGATCTGGTGGAGGCGATGGCCCGCACCGGCGCGGTGATCAACATCAAAAAGCCCCAGTTCCTCAGCCCTTCGCAGATGGCGAATGTGGTGGAGAAGTTCCGCGAATGCGGCAACGAACGGCTGCTGATCTGCGAGCGGGGCAGCAACTTCGGTTACGACAATCTCGTGGTCGACATGCTCGGCTTTGGGGTGATGAAGCGCTGCTGCAACGACCTGCCCCTGATCTTCGATGTGACCCACGCCCTGCAGTGCCGCGACCCGGGCGGTGCCGCCTCCGGTGGGCGCCGCAGCCAGGTGCTGGAACTGGCCCGCGCCGGCATGGCCGTAGGCCTGGCCGGTCTGTTCCTCGAATCCCATCCCGATCCCGACCAGGCCCGCTGCGACGGCCCCAGCGCCCTGCCCCTGGAACAGCTCGAGCCTTTCCTCAGTCAGCTCAAGGCCGTGGATCATTTGGTGAAGAACCTGCCGGCCCTGGCGATTCGATGACCTCACCCCTGGCCTGGATCAACAGCGTGCTGGCGGTCGTCAGCGGCCTGGGGCTGGGCGTCTGGATCTGGCTGCTGCAGAACCGGTCACTGCTGCCTGATCCCAGTTCCGATGCGGGCAAACAACTGCTGAAGCACTACAGCGGCTCCAGCCACGACGTGTTTCTCGTTCTGCTCGCCGTCGCCGTGATCACGCTGGTGGCGTTGATCCGCCGCGCCCCCGACACCTCCGAACCGTTGACACCCTGGCGCTGGGCCCGCTCCCATCCCCTCGTGCTCGCACTCTGGGCCGGCTACACCGTGGCCATGGTGCAGGGCACCAGCTGGTTTTATCCAGAGCTCGTGGGTTGGTACAAGGACGTGATCGCCGACCATCTTCTCAACAACTTCAGCTTCCGCCAGGACTTCCTGCGAGAGACGATGAAACGGGACGATTTCCGTTTCTTTCCCCTCGCTCATCAGGATCTCCACGTTCTCAGCTGGTTCACCGCCTATGTGAAGGTGTGGATGCTGGTGAGTGCGGCCGAGCTGTTCGCGATCGTGGTGCTCAGTGCGCGCTTCATCCGACGCATCACCGGTCGCGTCGCCATTCCGGCCCTGTTGATGATCACCAGCCTGCTGTTGCTGTTCCAGCCCAGCACAGGCACCGCCTTCTTTCAATTCACCTACAGCGAACGCCTGCTCACCTTTCTTTTCTGCCTTTATTTCGCCAGTTATCTCCACTACCAACTCAGCAAATCTCAGGCTTCGTTTTACAGCACGATTCTGTTCGGCCTGATCGGCATCTTCATCAAAGACATCGCCATTGTGCTGTTCATCGCCCCGCCCTTGATCACCCTGGTCCTTGGCAGCCTCGGCAGGATGGAGGGATACCCGCGCTTCAGTCTCACCAACACCGGCACCCTGGCCAAGCACTACCGGCTGGAGCTCTGGCTTTGTTCGCTGACGCTGGTGTTTGTGTGCTTCTACATCGTGCTTTCGTTGCTGCCCAGCACCTATGCCGCGAAAGGGGCCTACAACAAAGGTGGTGAATTCATCTTTCGGCCCGACTGGCGTTTCTGGCTGATCAGCAGCTTCACGGCCTGGCGCGCTCTAGGGATCGCCCTTGGTCGGATCCAGGCCAATCTGCTCGATGGTCTCAACATCGCCGCCCTGCTCTATGGCGCTGCCCTGTTTTGGCTGATCGGCTGGCAGAGCAGCAGCTATCTCGCCCTGCCGATCCAACTGATCACCGTTCTCGACGCGCTCTGGATCTGGTCAGAAGCGATCGCCCCAACATTGCAACAGCGCTCCAGCCCGGGCCTTACGGGAGCGATCGGTGTCGTCGCTTGCCTGGGCTGGATCAGCCTGGAGCACCTGGCCGGCTTCTCGTTTTTCAACACCGTCGCCAACATGAAAAGCCGCCAGGACTCCTGGCAACAGACCTACACCAGGCTGGAGAGCCTGGCTCGCGAGCAAAAAGCCAACGGTGATGACGTCAACATCATTCGCAATCGCACCACCTGGTTTTCGCGTAAACGCCATCTTGGCCGCCTGCCCTACGACCGCCTGATCATTCGTGATCCGGACGAGGGCACTTACACCGTGGAAGATGGCATCGGCGAAGGAGATACCTACACACCCAAACCGGGTGACCTGCTGATCAACATCGACCGTGACTCACGCGACTTCACGGCACCGAAGCCGGGCGACTACAGCCTGATCTACCGCTACGCACCGACGCTGCACAACGGCAGGATCTACCGCAAACAGTGACAAGGCGATGACGCTGCAGCAGTTCAAGCGCTATTGGCTGGGCCTGGCAATCGTCTCAGCACTGCTAAGCCTGCTGGGCCTGGTCGCCTGGGCCTGGCTGATCGGCAATAGAACGCTGCTGCCGCCTGCTCTTTCCCCGGCAGGCGGCCAGCTGCTGCAGACCTACAACGACTGGGCCCACGGTCTGTTCATCGGCGTGGTCCTCCTCAGCATCGCCCTGCTGATCCGTTCGGAATCCTGGACCTGGCGTTCGCCCGTCCCAACCATCCTGCGGGCGATTCGCCGCCACCCCCTGCCGTCGGTGCTGCTGATCGCCTACGCCCTCGTGATGATCAGCGAGAGCAGTTGGTTCTACAAGGAAATTCTCACCTGGTTTGACGACGTCAACACCGGCTTGCTGCTTTCCAATTTCTCGTTGCGTGATTCCTTCATCAGCGAATCGATGGGACGCAACGATTTCCGTTTCTTTCCTCTCGCCCATCAGGATCTTCATCTCCTCAGCTGGCTGACCCCCTACGTGAAGGTGTGGTCTGCAGTGAGCGCCATCGAGCTCATTCTCACGATTGTGCTTGCCGTGCAACTGACCCTGTTGCTGGCGAAAAGCACTCGCAGCACCAGCCTGGTGTGGATCGCCTGCCTGCTGTTTCTCTTCACCCCCGCCGCGGCCTACAACTATTTCCAGTTCATCTACAGCGAGCGGCTGCTCACCCTGTTCTTGGCGTTGTTCGCTACGTCCTATGGCCGCTATCTCCACAGCCGCAACGGCCGCGATGGCACCATCGCGCTGGCGGCAGCGCTGCTGGGCAGTTTCACCAAAGACACGGCCATCCTGCTGTTCGTGATTCCCGCGATGGCCACCGTGCTGGCCGGTTCGCTGGGAGGGCTGCAGGCTTCCCGCCGCTGGTCGCGCCATGGCTGGCGAAGCTGGCTGGAGGCCTATCAGCTCGAAGCCATGCTGATCGGCCTGATTCCGCTCTGGTGCGCCGCGGTGCTTGGTCTGAGCGTGCTGCCGAGTGTGTTCTTCGGAGATGCGCGCTATGACGCCGGCCTGCGCTTCTCCGCCCTGGAACTGGATCTGCGCACGGCATCGCTCACCGCTTTCATCATCGGCCGCGCTGTGGTGATCGCACGCCAACAAGCCCGCTTCCAGCTGCTCGATGGCCTCAACATCGCTGCCCTGGCCTACAGCCTAGCGCTGTTTGCCCTGGTGGGCTTCAAAAGCACCAACTACATGGCCTTGCCGGTGCACTGGATCGCCCTGCTCGATCTGCTCTTTCTCTGGAGTGCATGGCTGGAACCCCGGCTGCAGTCCCAATGGTCCTGGCCGGCCATCAACCTGCTGGCGATTGGCCTCAGCAGCCTGGTGCTGATCGTGGAACATCGCTTCGCCCAGACTTTTGTGAGCCGCTGGACCGACATCCACCAGACCCAGCGCTCCTGGCAAGCCACCCTCGATCAGGCCGATGCCGTCGCGCGGAAGGCCCGCCGCAAAGGTGAACCGGTGAACCTGATTTTCAGCAAGTCATGGTTCAAACATTCCGACACGATCAAACGGCTGCCGTTCGATCGCCTGGTGTATCTCGACCCAGACAAAAAACAGTATCGAATTCTCGAAGGTCGCCAGCGCGGCCAGCTCTATCAACCAGGCCCCGGTGACTTCTTTCTCGATATCGGCTCCGGCAACAAACTGGAGAAATACGGCATCGATATTTCCTCGTTTGTGCCGATCTATCGGTTTGATCCCGCCGTGAGTAACGGCCGGATCTATCGCTGGCCGGCGGCGAAACCGGAATAAACCAAACGGCGATTCAGGCGAGCCAGGGGGGGCCAGAGCAGGGCGAGCTGTGCCACCCCGGCGCCCATCCCCATCCAGTCGGCGTCGTAGTGAATCGCCCGTCCTTTCTCCACATCAAAGCGCACCCGATTGCCGGCGAGGATGTGGCTACCGGAGTGCAACACCGGCTGCAGCATGGCGGGGTGGAAGTCGAGCTCCAGCCAACGGCAGAGGCGACGCAGGCTCGCTTCCGGTGCCAGCGCCAGCTCCTCATAACCCAGCCGGAACACGGGTTTGCCGCAGCGTGCCAGGAGCCGTTCATGGCGGGCGCTGAGGCGCCACCAGCGCAGCAGCGGCGCCAGACCCGGGAGCCAATGGCCTTGGCGGCGGCCATCCCGGGCCCGTGAATGCACCCAGCTGCGCACGTCGCGGGTGAGATGGATCACCCGGATCTCCAGGGAGGGATCGCTGAGCAGGGGCAGATGGCGATCGTCCTGATAGGACTCCACCACCCAGGCGTCCTCGGCGGGTGCCAGCGCATCGAGCAAGTGATGCAGCTTCTCCAGCAGCGGCCGGTGATCGTTGGCCGGCAACCAAGCCAGCACCGGCCCCCACACAGGGCAAGCGGCGGCGACGGCACCACAGGTGCAGGCCCGTTCAAAGCGCAACGGTCCTCGCAACTGGGCCGGACCGCGGTGGGCGTCGCCTGCCGCCGGCGTTTCCAGCAGCCGCACCGCCTCCCCCAATCCGGTAATGGCGGGATGGGCGCCGAGGGCGAGATCGAGGATCGTGGTGCCGCTGTGCCCCAGGCCGCGGATCAACAGCAGTCTGCGTGGTGCCGCCATCACACTCCGTCCGCCGCGACGCGCTCCAGGAACGCCATCAGATCCTGCAGGTGATGGTCGAGGGTGAAGCGGGCCAGCACCCGCTCCCGGCCGGCCGCACCCAGGCGAGCCGCCAGGGCCGGCTCGGCCAGCAGTCGCTCCAGCGCCAGCGCCATGGCCTCCACATCGCCCTCCTCCACCAACAGGCCGGTAACGCCCTCGAGCACCACCTCGGGGATGCCAGCATGCCGGGTGGCCACCACCGGCAGGGCGCTCAACTGGGCCTCCATCACCGCCACCGGATTGCCCTCACTGTCGCCATCAGCCGCCACCAGGGAATGCTGCACGAAGACGCGCACCCGGAGCATCAGCTCGGCCACCTGCTCCTGGGTCTGGGTACCGAGAAACCGCACCCGATCCTCAAGGCCGAGCTCCGCCACCAAACGCCGAGCCGCAGGCAGCAAGGGCCCCTCTCCCACCATCCACAGCTCCCCCAGGGGCACACGGGCAAAGGCGCGGATCGTATGCAAGGGCCCTTTCTTCTCCACAAACCGCCCGACCGCCAAAGCAATGGCTGGAGCTGCTGCCGCATCGCCGGCAGAGAACAGGGCGGCATTCGCCCCCGATGCACTGATCAGAATCCGCTGTGGATCCCCCCCCAACGCGCGCAAGGTACGGGCCATCGGCTGGGATTTGCAGATCAGGCCAGCCGCCAGCTGCATCAGCCGCCGGTAACGCCCGCGCAACACCCCCAATTTGCCAGCGGCCGAGAGATCGGAGCCTCGGAAATGCGCCACCAGCGGCACGCGGGCGCGCGGGCAGGCCTCCATCACCCGCACGGCATGGAAGCCGAATTCCGCCAGCACCAGATCGGGCTGATGACGATGCATCAACCACCTGGCCACCTGAGCCGCCGGCCAACCCGCCAGCCGCAGCCAACCCAGCCGGGTGCACACCTTGCTGAGCAGCACCGCCAGGCCATAGGCGAGGCGATCGGGCTGACCAAGGGGGCACTCATCGCCGAAGTAGGCCACCACCTCGCAGGGCAGTCCCTCGAGGTTGGCGCGCACAAACGTTTCCGAGGCCGCTCGCCGCGTCGGCGCGAACACCAGCAACCGCTGCAGGCTCATGCCCCCCCCACCAGCTGATCCCAGATCGGCCCCACCACCGACCAATCCATCTGACGCAGCCGGGTCTGTGCCGCTGCCCCGAGCCTGGCGCGTAAGGGAGCATCCGCCGCCAGCCGCTCGAGCGCATCCGCCAGAGCCTGGGGCTGCTCACTCGGCACCACCAGGCCGGTGACGCCGTGATCCACCACCTCCAGCGGGCCGGGGGAGGCATCGGTCACCACCACCGCCAGACCGAACGCCATCGCCTCCAACAGGGCGTTGGGCATGCCCTCAAACCGCGACGGCAGAACAAAGACCGC
Organism: Synechococcus sp. RS9909; assembly: GCF_014279595.1. Classification (NCBI taxonomy): domain Bacteria; kingdom Bacillati; phylum Cyanobacteriota; class Cyanophyceae; order Synechococcales; family Synechococcaceae; genus Synechococcus; species Synechococcus sp. RS9909. The sequence goes on along the minus strand of NZ_CP047943.1, from coordinate 182,123 downwards.
CGCCTGCTGGAGGAACGTCTGCGGATCGGATCGGAATCCCATGAAACGCACCCTCTCCGCCAGCCTTCGATTGCGCACCTGCCGCTCCAGTGCCGGTCGCTCCGGGCCATCCCCCACCAGCGTCAGTGGCCAGGTCATCAAAGCCCCTTCCCCTGAGGCCAGGGCCTCGATCAACACATCCAGGCCCTTCTGATGCACCAGGCGGGCCACGCACACCAGACCCTCCCGCTCACCCGCCCCAACCGGCTGAGCGTCGAGGCGAGGCATGGGGAGCGGATTGGGCAGCAGGGCCAGCTGTCGCTCGGCGAAAAGGGGAGCCAGGCTTTCCAGCACCCCTGCCGTGTTGGCGGTGAGCACATCAGCGCGGCGATAGAGCAAGCGCCGAAACCGGGGCCAGGGAAACGGCAGGCGTTGGCGGCGGAGGTCATTGCGCTCCGACACCACCAGATGGCAGGGCTGGTTCCAGAGGACACTGCAGCAGAGCATGCTGGTGCGGCTGAGCAGGGCCAGGACCCGCCGAGGCCGTTGCGCCTGCAGCCGTTCGGCGAGCACCAGGGCCGGCGGCCCACTGATCCCCTCCACGCACCAGCGCAGCAGCCTGGAACGCCAGCCGGTCGTGTGGGGCTGCACGGGCTCCAGCAACCCCAGAAGCGGCCCCATCACCAGCTTGGCGAGCAACCGATGAGCCCGGCGACGGATCCGGTGTTGACGCCAGCGCCGCTCCACCGCAGGGCTGAGATCGCTCCAGGGCAAGGTCTCCGGCAGGGTGTGAGCCAGAGGCGGCTCCGCCAGAAGCGTGACGATCCGCACCCGCCAGCCCTTGGCGAGAAAGTGCTCTGCCGCCAGCACAGCCACTTTCTGCGCCCCGCCAGGACCGAGATGGGGCAGCACCAACCAGAGATCATCGCGATCGTGATCGTCCATCTCAGCCACCACGTCGATCCAACCGGTTCGCCAGAAGTGGCTCCAGCGCCTCCATCAGGTTCCGGCGCAGGCGAGTGGGCGCATAACGCTCGCGCACGGCCGTTGCCGCGGCCCCGAAGCGGACCCGGCTCGCCGCTGTACACAGGAGGCGATCGAGCTGCTCCACCCAGGTCTGATCGTCCGTCTCCAGGGGCAGCAGCACACCATTCACGCCGTCGTCCACCAGATCGGCCGGCCCCTGGGGACAATCGGCAGCCACGCAGCAGCATCCGGCGGCCATCGCCTCCAGCAGCACATTCGGGAAGCCCTCATAACGAGACGACAACACAAAAATCTGGCTGCGTGCATACCAAGCCGCCAGGTTGCCCACCCGGCCGGGAAAGTGAAGCCGGGATCGCAGCTCCGGCTGATCCCGCAACAAAGCCAAGAGATCAGCCTGCTGATCACGACCGTGATAGGGCTGCTCATCCAGGCCCACAATCACGAGCTGCAAGCGGGGATGGCGCGGCGCCAGCTCGCCAAACCAGCGCACCAGCCGGTCAAACCCCTTCTGCTCCGCCTTGGTGCCCACCGCCAGCAGCACCGGGTCATCCGACCTGACGCCGGCGGCCGCCAGCCATGGCTCCGGGTCGAGCCGGGGATGAAAGGCGGGCAGGGGCCACTGCACGGGGTTGGGCAGCAGCAGCTGGCGCTGGGCGCGGAGGTGCTGGGTCAGCCACTGCCCCACCGCCTGGGTCTGCACCAGGTGCAGGGCCGCCCAGGGATAGCTGAGCCGGCGCAGGGCGCTCCAGATCAGGCCGATCCGCTTCAGGGGCGGATAATTGCGCTCCGAGACGACACAGGGAACACCCAGCCCGCGGCAGGCGAACAACAGCTTGATCGCCGGCAGGGAGGTGATACCGATGGCCAGATCCACGCGCTCCCGTTGGAGCCACCGGCACAGCCGCCGGATCCGAAACGGAAACGCCACAGGACCCAGGCGACGCATCCAGGTCGCATCCGTCGGCTCCACCACCCGGATCACACCGGCCGGAATCGGATAGAAATCCCAACTGCGGGGCTTGCGCGTCAGCAGCAGCGGCTGCCAGCCCGCTTCCCGCAGCCACTGGGCCCAGGTGAGCGTCACCCGCTCGGCACCCCCCAGCTTGAGGCTGTCGATGTAAAGCACCACCCGGCGGCCGTTGCTGGTCATGGCAAGGGCTGCTCACGGCAGCGTTCCAACTGGGGCAGATAGGCGCGAAACAGCGGCTCGATCTGATCGGCGAACCGCCGGCGACGCTCCTCCGTGCTCAACTCCCGCTCACTGCGGATCATCAGCACCAGCAAGCTCCGCACCGCCTCCAACCCATCGCCTGGCAACGCAGCCTCCAGCTCGTGGCTGAGCTGCACCATCGCATCGGCAAAGCCCCGGTGATTTTCCTGAGCCGACTGGCCATCGAAGCATTCCTGCTCGCAGTGGTCCCGCAGATGCTCCATCGACTGCAACGCCCGCTGGAGCAGGCCATGATCCTTCGTGCGCCAGGCCTCGATCACATTGAGCGACAGCACCCGCAGGCTGTTGCGGGTGAGTCGGTAGGACGTGTCTGGATCGATCCGGTTGAGATCGAGGCTGTCGAAAAAGATCAGGGCGCGACGGCCCAAGGCCACCAAGGCCTCGAAATCCTGCAGGCCCAGGTGCAGACGCTGCAGGGTGGCGTAACAGGAGACCAGCAATTTGGTGCGGTTGCGGCGGTTCGCCCGCCGGCACAGACGCGTGCCCGGGTCCTGCTCCAGCCCTTTGGCCATCGCATCAATCGCGATCACGCAGCGACGCATCCGGGGCTGGTCATCGAGATCGACGCAGCGATGGGCCATCACCACCAGGCAATAGTTCCGGGCGTGGAGTGGCAACACCGTGCTGCCCACCAGCTCCTCAAACAGCAGCACCTGCTCCTGGCGCTCGGAGGGGCGGTTGCCGCGGCGGAACAGCAACTGCTTGAGCTCCCCCAGATGGCCGTCACGCAGCCAGAGCGTTTCCATCACCTCCCGCGCCTGCCCGTAGGCACCGCAACGCACCAACGGCAGCACCAGTCCCCCCAGCAGAATCCGATCCCCCTCGCCCCAGCACAGACGGCCCTGCAAACACCGCAGCGCCAACTCGGGATGGCCGCGACGCATCAGTTGATGGCTCAGGGCCACCAGCAGCTGCGATCCGAGACCGGTGCACCATTGCCCAAAGCGCTCCCTGCGACTTGGATAACCCGCCAGCGGGCCTGCCTGTTGGCGCTCCGCCTCCGCCAGCAGACCCACGAGGTCGAGTTGATCGAGCATGGCGCGGGTGCGGCTGGCGTAGGTGTGAGCGGCGGCCCTCGCCAGGCGCTGCTCCTGCGTCGGTCCCTGCCCCTCAAGGGCGGCGATGATCGCGCGCTCAAACGCAGTCGAATCCGGTGGGCAGAGCCAGGCCACATCGCCGTGGGGCTGAAGCGCCGGAATGGCCGTGGCCACCACCGGCAATCCCGACGCCAGATATTCGAAGAACTTCATCGGGAACATGTGGCGCGTGTAGCCGTTCACCTGGAGCGGCAACAGGGCCAGATCGGCATGGGCGAGCCAGTCGGGCAGATCGCCATAGGGGCGGGGGCCGATCAGATGCACATTGGCGCAGGCCTGAAGCTCACTCACATCCGTGCTCGGATCGGTTTCACCCACCGGACCGATCAGCACCAACGACCAATCGGGATGGCGGCGGGCCAGCTGCAGCAGCAGCTCCAGATCGAGCTTGTAGGCATCGATCGCCCCCATGAACAGCAGCCGCGGCGGCGGGAGGGTGGCCAGCGCCTGCGGGCAGGGCCGATCGCCGCTCATCGCCCGGCGGAAATGGCCCTGGTCGGCCACGTTGCCGAACATCAGGGTGTTCGCATTCCAGCGGAGATGACTGGTCTGCAGCTCCGGCGAGGTGGTGAACACCACATCCACCGCCCGGCACAGTCGCTCCTCGTTCACCTCGAGGCGCTGCACCGGCATCCCCGGCTGCTCCTGAATCCGATCAACGCAGTGATACACGCTGCCATCGAAGCTCTCAATGTCGAGATACAGGCCCGTGAGCGGGTTGTAGGTCCAGAGAATCGGATGGCGGAAGCCAAGCCAACGGCAGGCCAACTCCAGGCCACTGCGCAGCAGACGCCGGTTCAGGCGCAGGCCCAGTCCCTCATGCCCGCCCGGGAGCACGGGCGGCGACCACACCCACAGGCGCTCCCGCCGCTGCCGCGGCAGCTGCAACATCCGCCGCAGTCGCCGCAGGATCCGCCTGCGATCGGCTGCCCCGACCCGAGGGGCGCGAATGCCGAGCGACTCGACATACAGCACGCGATGGCCCTGGGCGGCCAGTTCAAGTGCGGTGTGTTGCTTGTTCGTCCAAAGTGGATGGTCCCAGTCGGCAGTGGCGAGAACAACGAAATCGGCCATCGAGCGTTCAGCCGTTCTCGATCAAAGCCATGGCACGAAAAGAGGACGAGCGCTCCTGCAGTTGCTGGAAATCACCGCTGGCGATCACGCGCCCTTGCGCCATTTCATGGATCAGGTCGCACTTCTTGACGGTGGAGAGGCGATGGGCAATCACAATCGTCGTACAACGTCGACCGACGATGTCGAGAGCCTGCATCACGTCGTGCTCGGTTTTGTTATCAAGAGCACTGGTAGCTTCGTCCAGCACCAGCACCTTGGCACCGCGGAAAAACGCCCGAGCCAAGGACAAACGCTGCCGCTGACCACCCGACAACTTGATGCCGTTCTCACCAATCATTGTGTAGAGGCCATAGGTCATACCAGCCACATACTCATCAAATTGGGCGGCCTCCAGGGCATTCCAGACCCGATCATCATCAATCGTTTCGGGATCACAACCAAAGGCCACATTGTCGCGAATACTGCCATCCACAAGGCGAATGTTCTGAGGCACAAAGGCACAATTCGCCTGCCAGGCGGGGAGCTCCTGAGCCGCCACCTCCACCCCATCCAGGCATAACACTCCTTGCGTGGGTTGAAACAGGCCCAGGAGGAGATGGGCCAGGGTGGTTTTGCCGCTACCAGTGCGACCCACCAGGGCAATTCGCGCCCCAATCGGCACGGTGAGATTCACATCCCTGATCACTTCTTTGCCATCCGCTGAATACCTGAAGCTCACATCCTTGAGCTGGATGAAGCGACGGGGCATGACGCCCTCGGGCGTCGGCACGCCCGGCGAAGAGAGCAGGTAGCGCTCCGGTTGCAAACGAAGGAGTTCCAAGGCATCCACAATCTCCGGCAAACCACCGCGGAGACGATTGACACTGCGGAACATCGACTGGAGCGGACCGGAAATGCGCAATAGCGCCACAAGAAGGGCGGAGAGAGCCGGCACCGCATCACGAATCGCTCCGGCATCACCACTGAACAACGCCGGGCCGATCCCCACCAGAAACAGAATCGTGATTCCAGCAGGCTCAATCACCAAGCGGGGCACATCGGGAAGCAGACGGCCGATGCGGTCGTAACGCTTGGCGATCACGCCATCATGGGCAAACCGGGAAACGAAATAATTTTCAGCAGAATAAAGCTGCACTTCACGCATGGAGCGCAACGATTCCATCAATAGAAGATTGATTCTTCTGCCATAACGGATGCGCTGCTTGGTCGCCAAACGCAGATAGGGAGTGATAATGCGCGACGCAAGCACGTAGGCCGCCAGCATCAACAAAAACACGACCAAGGCCTTGAACCCGAGCACCACAATCACACCGATCAACAGCGCCGACACCGACACCACATTGCCGGCGATTAAAATCAACGGGCTGATCACCCCTGTCGACACACTGTTGAGAATACGATTGAATTTTTCCGACAGATTGGCAGTTCGATTACGAATAAAAAACTCATAGTTCTGGCGCATTAAATTGGCATACACCATATTCACAAGGTCATTCCACACCTCAGCGCTCAGCAGACTCTGCATCAGAGAAACGCTGAAGCGAATTCCGGATGCGAACCAGAAGGATGCAATCAACAGGGCCACCAGCCAGCCCGATTGATCAAGAAAACCACCACCGAACACCCGGATGCCGGGCAGATAATCCTCGAGTCGCGCTCCAGCCAACAGCCCCACGAGGCGGGCCAACAAGGCCACCAGGAACACATCGAGCAGCCCCTGAAACAGGGACGCGATCAACACCAGCACCAGAAGGCGAACCCGGCGCTGCGGCAGAGCACGCAGCAGCTGACTGAGATTGCTCCAGGTCTGGCTTTGCAGGGGCATGAAGACCGTCAGCAATCAGCCTTGTGCTGCAACCAAGCGTTCAGACAACGTTTGCGCAGCAAAGGGCCAACCCAATCCATCTCGGCCGACCTTAGACCGCCCGATCCCTCAGGGTTTTCTCCGGTTCGGCCAGCCAGGCAACCGATCGGCCACCTTGCCGCGCAGGCGATCGAGGCGCTGCTCCCAGCGCAGACGGCGCGTCGAGGGCGAGCGGAGCGCCGCGGCCGGGTCAAGCCCCAGGGCGTTCTGGGCCTGCAGCTGCTCGAGCTGCTCCAGGGTGCGCTGCCAATGGTCGAGCCAGCGCTCTTCCGACACCTCGGCCAGCAGGGACTCCAGCACGGACGGCTGCGGACGCCAGGGCTCCGGCATCACTGCCGCCGCCGCAATCCGGCTCAGGTCGTTCTGCAGCGACCCCTGGCCGATCTGATGGGCGGTGAGACCAGGGGTGAGCCAATCGGCGAGAGCATGGTTGAAGCTGCTGAACAGCACACAACCGCAGGCGAGCGCCTCCAGCGGGGGCAATCCAAACCCTTCGCTGACGCCGCGGCCACGCCAATACTCGGCCGAGTCATAGAGGACCACGCTGGCGCTGTTGAACAACTCCACCAGATCGTCCACCCAACCGCTCTGCACCTCCACCGTGAGCCCTTGCTCCCGCAGGGCCGGCACCAGGCGCTCCAGCACATAGGGGCTGCTCTTGCGCTGCTGCACCAGCACATCGATCGGACGCCGATCCTGAGCGCGGTCTGCCGCGCCGGGGCGGGCACCCCGCTCCAACCACTGCGGTTCGAGCGCATTCGGCACCAGAAACAGGGGATTGCGCGGCGCCCGATCGCCCCAATACCCGAGGGTGTTGCGACTGACGGCCACCACCGGCACCCCCGGCGGCAGATCAAAGCCGTAGCCGCTGCTGTGGGCCTGATAAACGACGGGCCGCCCCCGAAGCTTCGCCAGCAACGCCGGCACATCAAACCCCCAGCTCACCAGCCAGAGGGCAGCGCCGGGCGTCGATTCCTGGGCGAGCAGATCCTCGAGCCAGGGATGCTCCTGCTCCCGGGCCCGATAGGTCACCACCTGGGTGGGCCGGAGCCGGCCGAGCAGACGAGCGGTCTGGAGGGCCACAGCCAACCCCCCACAACGGAAGCGGGTCCCGGTGCCTGGCACCAGAACCCGGATGGAGTTGATCGTGGCGTGGGCGATCAAGCCGCCACGGCCTCCGTGCTGCCGGCCCGCTGGCGACGGGTGAGGAAACCGAAGAGCACCTTGCCGATCGCGGCCACCAGGTTGCCCTCGAGCTCCTGGAACATGGTCATGTTGAGGTGAAAGGCATGGTTGGCCTCCTCCACAATCCGATCAGCGGTGGCCTGATCGATCGGCAACTGATCCATCGCAGCGCGATAGGTGGTTTTGAAGGCCTTCTCATCGGCGATGGCCGGGAAGGAGTAGAAGTTCAGACCCTCATCACCGCTCAGGTTCATCGCCTTCTGGGCGATCGTCTTGAGGATCTGGCCGCCGGAGAGATCGCCCAGGTAGCGGGTGTAGTGGTGCCCCACCAGCAGCTCCGGGGAGTCCTGGGCCACCTGACGGATGCGCGCCACATAGGCCTCGGCGGCAGGGGTGGCCTTCACCACCTGGGCCCAGTCGGAACCGTAGTAATAGGTGAGATCCTGCTCCAGGGCGTCACGCCGGTTCAGCTCCGGGAAGGCGATCGGCGCGAGCACGGGGTGACCGGAGAGGCGGGCCATCTCCTCTTCCATGGCGCTATACACCACATAGAGGTCGGCCACCAGGGTGCGGTAGCTGCCCTTATCAACGACGCCCTTGAGGAAGCAGCTCACAAAGCCGGTGTTCTCGGCCATGGTGTGCGACTTCTTGGTGCCTTCACGCAGCTGGGCAGCCAGAGCGACGGACATGGAGGGGACGATTCGGCAATGCGACAAACCTTAAAAGCCACGTCCATCCGGACGGCCACAAGGGTTGCGAAGGGTTACGAGGCCAGCGGAAACAGGTTGTGCAGGTCGCGGCAGATCTGCTGCAGCTGATGCACCCGATCGGGCTGGGGCAGGTGGCGTCCGGAGGGTTGCCAGTCGCCCACGGTGGCCAGGCGCCAGCGCTCACCCTCGTAGGTCATGCCGCGCATCAACACCCCGAGCAGGGCCCGGTTGTGATTGAGGCGCAGCTGCAGCAGCAGGCTGCGGCACTGCAGGCGCGGGCTCCAACCGGGAAAGTGGAAGGCGAGATCCAGGGTCTCCTCCTCGCTCCAGCGACGGGTGAGCGGATCATCCCGCCAGGGGCTGAGGTTGGCCGTGGCCGCAGGGAACTGCTGCCGCACCAGGGTCACCGCTGAGGCGAGCGCCTGGGCCAGTGCCACGCTATCGACCGCTTCCGCTGCATTCACTCGCCCAACACCCCCCTCACTTCCAGGGTGAAGGATGCAGGCCGGCGGCGCCAGCTGCCGTTACGGTTGCGACCATGAATCCACGGCCTACCAGCAGCAGGTCACTCAGCAGCCGTGTGGGGCTTTACGGCCTGGTGGGCGTCGTCGCCGCCGCGGTGCACGCCGGCGTGCTGCTCGGCCTCAGTGTGTTGATGCCGGTGTGGCTGGCCAACCCCCTGGCCTTCCTGGCCGCCTCCGTTGCGGGCTATCTCGGCCACGCCCAGGTCACCTTCCGACCGGAGACCGGCGGCGAACGCTTCGCCCGCCGCTGGCTGCTGCTCCAATACGGCGTGAACCTTTCGGTGTGCAGCCTGCTGCCGCTGGTGATCGGCGGTCTGCTGGCGCCACCGCTGGAGCTGGTGGTGCTGGTGTTCACCCCCACCGTGCTCAATGCCCTGATCTGGTCGCGGGCGGCCCGCTTCAGCCTGCAACGGCGCAGCGGCCAGCTCAATCCAAACGCCCCCCGGCCCCGCCTCCATGCCGACGATCTCGGCCTCAGCGACGCCACCAACCGGGCGATCCTGCAGCTGGCGCAAGCCGGCCGACTCGATGGCGCCAGCCTGCTCGTGAACGGCCCGGCGGCAGCAGCGGGCGTCGCCGGCTGGAGCGCTCTGGAAGCGGAACGACCGGATCTGCAGCTCTGTCTGCATCTCTGCCTCACCGAGGGCCCGGCTGCGGCACCGGCAGCGGCGATCCCCGATCTTGTCGATGCACGCGGCCACCTGCGCCTCTCCTTCGGGCGCTGGCTGCTCGCCTCCCTGGGGCCACCACACCAACGGCGGCGCCTCAGCGAGCAGCTGGGGCAGGAGATCGCAGCCCAGATTGCCCGCTTCCGCCAACTGCGCGGCCCTGGCCCGATCCACCTCGATGGCCACCAGCACATCCATCTGGTGCCTCTGGTGCTGCACACCTTGCTGGCGGTGGCCGATCGGGAGCAGATCGTGTGGCTGCGCAGCACCGCTGAACCCCTGCCCACCGGGCTGCCCCTGCGCTGCTGGTGGGAGGCCTGGCGCCAGGCCGGGCTGCTCAAGTGGCTGGTGCTGCAACTGCTCAGCCAGCGGGCGCGCCGACCGATGCGACGCCACGGCCTCAGCAGCAACCGCAGCTTCGCCGGCGTGCTCTTCACCGGCCAGATGGCCGGCGCCCCGCTGAACGCCGCCTGGCGAGAGCTGCAACGCCTGGCCGGACAGGAGCGGGCTGGTGAAACCGCCCCCCTGCTGCTGGCCCACCCCGGCGCCCCCCTCGACACGGATCTGCAGGCGTTGGGGTTCGCCGTGTCGCAACCGTTTGCCGCCTCCAGCTGGCGTCAACGCGAGTGGCGTGCTCTGCAGGCGCTGTGACCGCCTGAAAACGCTCAGCTGTGGTGGATGCAGCGGATGAAGTAGTGGGGGCGGGCCTTGGCTTCCACATAAATCCGTCCGATGTACTCCCCGAGCACGCCGATGCCGATCAGCTGAATACCACCGAGAAACAGGATCGCCACGCTCAAGGTGGCGTAACCGGGCACATCCACCCCGGTGAGCAGGGTGTCGAGCACAATCACCAGGGCATAGATCAGGCTCAGCAGCGACACACAGGCGCCGATCACGCTCCACACCTTCAGGGGCAACACCGAGAAGGAAAAGATGCCGTCGAAGGCATAGCCAAACAGCTTGAGCGGACTCCAGGAGGTGGTGCCACCCACCCGGCTGACCCGTTGATAGGGCAGCTCGACGCTGCGATAGCCGGTCCAGGGCAGCAGGCCTTTGGAGAAACGACTGGATTCGCGCAGGCGGATGAGTGCCTCCACCACCGGAGCATCGAGCAGGCGGTAGTCACCGGCCCCCTCCTGCAGCTGGATCGAATCCACCAGCCGGTTGAACACCCGATAAAACCAGGAGGCGCTTGCCACCTTCAGGCGCGATTCCTGGTCGCGGTCATCGCGCACGGCGGTCACCACCTCGGCGCCGGCACGCCACTCGACCACCATCGCCTCGATCAGCTCCGGAGGGTGCTGCAGGTCGGAATCGATCAGCACCGCCGCCTCGCAGCGACCCGCCACGTAATCCAGGCCGGCCAGCATCGCCGCCTCCTTGCCGAAGTTGCGGGTCAGCTCCAACAGGGTGAGCGGCGCCTCCGGGTGCTGCGCCTGCCAGGTCAGGATCCGCTCCACCGTGGCATCGCGGGAGCCGTCATCGATCAGCACAAGCTGGTGCACCCCGGGCACAGCCAACACGCGGTCGATGAAGGTCGTGATCACGTCCTGCTCGTTGAAGCAGGCCGCCACCACCCACACACCACTGGGGTTCGGCATCGATGGCGCAGCGGATCAGGGCGAACTGTAGGGATCCCCCCTGAGTCATAGGCTCGGCCCCGATGTGATGCCGCCCGGCGGCGCAGTGCCATGGCTCAGTTCGAGAAGCTCACGGCCCCCAGCCAGGGCACCCCGATCCGCTTCGAGAACGGTCAGCCGCTGGTGGCCAACGACCCGATCATCCCCTTCATCCGCGGCGACGGCACCGGCGTGGACATCTGGCCCGCCACCCAGAAGGTGCTGGATGCGGCCGTGGCCAAGGCCTACGGCGGCGAGCGCCGCATCGAGTGGTTCAAGGTGTATGCCGGCGATGAGGCCTGCGACCTCTACGGCACCTATCAGTACCTGCCCGAAGACACCCTGGAAGCGATCCGCCGTTATGGGGTGGCGATCAAAGGCCCGCTCACCACACCGATCGGTGGCGGCATCCGTTCGCTGAACGTGGCGCTGCGCCAGATCTTTGATCTGTATTCCTGCGTGCGCCCCTGTCGCTACTACGCCGGCACACCGAGCCCCCACAAACGCCCGGAAGATCTCGACGTGATCGTGTATCGGGAAAACACCGAAGACATCTACATGGGGGTGGAGTGGGAAGCGGATGACCCGGTGGGGCAGGAGCTGCGCAAGCACCTCAACGAGGTGGTGATCCCCGCCAACGGCAAACTGGGCCAGCGCCAGATCCCCGCCGGCTCAGGCATCGGCATCAAGCCGGTGAGCAAGCACGGCAGTCAGCGCCACATCCGCAAGGCGATCCAGCACGCCCTGCGCCTGGAGGGCGACAAGCGCCACGTGACCCTGGTGCACAAGGGCAACATCATGAAGTTCACCGAAGGCGCCTTCCGCGACTGGGGCTACGAGCTGGCCACCAGCGAATTCCGTGACGTGTGCATCACCGAGCGGGAAAGCTGGATCCTCAGCAATCTCGAGGGCGATCCCAACCTGAGCGTGCAGGCGAATGCCCGCAGGATCGAACCGGGCTACGACAGCCTGACGCCGGAGAAGAAGGCCGCGATCGATGCCGAGGTGCAGGGCGTGATCGCGGCGATCGGCAGCAGCCACGGCAACGGCCAGTGGAAGCAGATGGTGCTGGTCGATGACCGCATCGCCGACAGCATCTTCCAGCAGATCCAGACCCGGCCCCAGGAGTATTCGATCCTGGCCACGCTCAACCTCAACGGCGATTACATCTCCGATGCCGCCGCCGCCGTGGTGGGTGGCCTGGGCATGGCCCCCGGCGCCAACATCGGCGATCACGCGGCGATTTTTGAAGCCACCCATGGCACCGCGCCGAAGCACGCTGGTCTGGATCGGATCAATCCGGGCTCGGTGATCCTCAGCGGCGTGATGATGCTGGAGTTCCTGGGTTGGCAGGAGGCCGCCGACCTGATCACGCAGGGCCTCAGCGCCGCCATCGCGGATCAGCAGGTCACCTACGACCTGGCCCGGCTGATGGAACCGGCCGTGGAGCCGGTGAGCTGCAGCGGTTTCGCCGAGGCGATCATCGCGCGTTTTTAGGCCAGTTGACGCCGACGCTGCTTCAGAGCGTCCTGGCGGGCGAGCTGGCTCTCCGTCACGACCGACCGGGCTGGGATCACGAAGCGATCAGCACGGTCTGCGATGAGCTGCGCAGCCCTCAGTATCAAGGGGCCTGGGCCAACACGCCATGGGGGCGCACCCTGCCCCGCAGCTGCGTCGGCACGGATCCCGATCGCTATCGACACAACCTTCAGGCGCGACCGAGTCAACCCTGCCAACGGCTCGATCAACTCTTCTTCCAGCCCCTCTGCCATTGGCTCGAACAGCGGTTCGAGCTGCCTGTTCATCCTCTGCGGCTTGCCGACGGCACCCCCCTGCCGGGCTGGGCCCTGCGGGAGATGGCACCGGGGGGCACCATCCCGGATCACTGCGAGCGCGACTGGAATCACTGCAACCTGGTCGAGACCGGTCGATTGACCGACACCCTGTTCGACCCGAATCTGCAGATGAGTTTCCTCTACGGACTGCAGGCCGCCAGCGGCGGGGGTGAGCTGGAGATCCTTGCCAATCGGGAACAGCACGACCTGGCAGCTGGTGATCTGCTGCTGTTCAACGCTGGAGTTCACCCCCATCGAATCCGACCGACGCTGGGTCCACGCTCCAGGGTGGTGCTGGGAGGATTTCTACGCTTGAACCAATCCCGCACCACCCTGCACTGCTACGTGTGATGCGAAGAGCTGTGTGATGCGAAGCCCCACCCCGCCGATCGGAGCGGTGGCGCTGCTCGAGATACCACTGAACAATCCCGACGCGCCAGCGGATCTCTCCCTACCGGTTCCCCACCCCAGCGCACGCCGGGGGTGGGACGCCTGGTCACCCCTTCTGCAGGCCCTGGATCGGGCCCTCAGCAGCGGCCGCGGCGGTCTGCGAAATCCCTGGCTGGAGTTCGACCAACCTTTCCAAGGGCCACCGGGACTGTTCCTGCGGCTGATGAACCACCAGATCCACACCGTGCAGGCCCTGCAGTGCCTGCGCAACGAACTGCTGCCGCCAGAGTCGAATGCCCAAGGGACGATCGCGTCACGACCCTGGCCCGAGACCCTGCCTGGGGAGACTGTTGCGATCAGCCATCTCGGCCTGTTTCCGGGTCGCCCCGCCCATCGTGAGGGCCGCTGGCGCCTGAACCTCACCGGTGCCGGCCAGACCGCCTGGCTCCGGGGACGTCACCCGGCGCTGGAGGATCCCGAGCTGAAGCATCTGCTCGACTGCGACGCCCTGTCCTGGTCGGCCACCTTCGACTGGGGAGACGATGGTCTGAGCCATCTCGGCTTCGAACTGTTCCCTGCCGGACGACTGCAACAGGGCAGTGCCTGGCCCGATCCGGCCGTCGATCGCCTCATGGCCCAGGTGCGCCCCTGGCTGCCCGCAAGCGCCCTGAAGCGCAGTCTGGAGCGCCAGATCCACTGGCAACACCATCACCAACCGAACCACCGAATCGGCTTCAGTCACTTCAAACTGATGCCGACGGCAACCCCCCCCAACAACTGGATGCTCAAGCTGTATCTGCTGAGCCGTGCAACTGACTGAAGCCCACTTCAACCGAGACGGTTTCGTTTTCATTCCGGGATTTCTCGATCCAACGACACGCCTCCAACTGCGCGAGCTCATCCCTCGGATCATCGACTCCGCTGCCATCTGGCGACAGAGCGGTGAACACCTCTGGTTTCTTCAGGATGAACTGCCTGCCCTGGCACGGCTGCTGCGAACCCCCAGCCTCCTCAAGCGTCTGGATCGCGCCTGCGACCTCAAGGGAGCACCGCTGGAACTGCTGGCGGTCACCCTGTACAGCCGAAACCCCGGGGACCCCGGCACCGCCTGGCATCAGGACGCCCGTTTCATCGCCAGCGACAGCCTGGAGGCCCTGTCGGTGTGGATCCCGCTGCAGGCAATGGATGCCATGAACAGCCCTCTCAAGTTCATGGCGGGCAGCCATCGCCATTGCCTTCTGCATCAACCCCAGGCCGCTGTCAGTGCGCCCATCGGCCTGCCGGAGAGGTTCCCCACCGTGGCGGCACCGATGGCCTTCGGCGACGCCACGGTCCACACCCCCTGGACCCTTCACGCCTCCAGCAGCAATCGCAGCCCCATCGTGCGCCATGCCCTGATCGTGAACTGGCTGCGAGCCCCGCTCACGTGCAATCCCCAGACCACGCTGCACGGCTACGGGCATTCTCCTGTTGTCAACAGCCTGCGGGAACGCAACGACACCACCCTCAGGCGCCGGCTGCAACAAGCCGGAATCCGGATCAGCCCATCACAATGGCGCCATGGCGATCGCTGACCCCACCGACCCCTGCATTCATTGCGGCTTCTGCCTCCCCACCTGCGCCAGCTACCGGGTGCTGGGCACAGAGATGGATTCACCGCGGGGGCGCATCCACACCCTCAAGGCGATCGAAGCGGGCGAGCTGAGCCTCGATGCCACCGTGGCATCCCATTTCGACAGCTGCCTGGGCTGCTTCGCCTGCGTCAGCGCCTGCCCCTCCGGCGTGCGCTACGACCAGCTGATCGAAGCGACCCGCCCAAAGCTGAATAAGGCCGAGCTGCGCTCTCCCTGGCAGCAGAGCCTCCGCCAGCTGCTGCTGGCGGTGCTCCCCTATCCGCGCCGGCTGCGCGCCCTGCTCACCCCCCTGCGCGTCTACGCAGGAGGACCGCTCCAGACCCTGGCCCGCCGCGCCGGCCTGCCCCGCTGGCTCGGACCCCAGCTGGCGGCCATGGAGGCGCTGCTACCGCCCCTAGCCCCGGAGGGGTTCAGAGATCGCTTTCCCCTGCGGAATCCGGCCCGGGGCGAACGCCGCGGCCGGGTGGGGCTGGTGCTTGGCTGCGTGCAGCGCTGCTTCGATCCGGATGTGAATCGGGCGACGGTGGCGGTGCTCCAGGCGAACGGATTCGAGGTGGTGATCCCAGCCGATCAGGGCTGTTGTGGTGCCGTGAGCCACCACCAGGGGCAACTCGAACAGACCCGGGAACTGGCCAGCGATCTGGTCCGCAGCTTCGAGGCGGCTGCGGGAGTTGAGGGCCTTGATGCGGTGCTGGTGGCGGCCTCCGGCTGCGGTCACACGATGAAGGCCTACAACGCGATTCTCGCTGAAGGGCCAGACGCAGACTCCGGTGAGGAGACAGGTTTCCCTTGGCCGGTGCAAGACGTGCATGAATTCCTGGCGGCCCGGGGCCTCTCAGACGCGTTCCGCCGCTCCCTGCAACCGCTGCCGATCGCCGTGGCTTATCACGATGCCTGCCACATGATCCATGGCCAGGGCATCGCCGCCCAGCCACGCCAGCTGCTGCGGGCGATCCCGGAGCTGGAGCTGCGCGAGGCCACCGAAGCGGGCGTGTGTTGCGGTAGCGCCGGCATCTACAACCTGGTGCAGCCGGCCGAGGCGGCCGAGCTCGGCCAGATCAAGGCACAAGACCTGAGCGGCACCGGTGCCAGCGTGATCGCGAGCGCCAACATCGGCTGCAGCCTGCAATTGCGCCGCCATCTGGACGTCGATGGTCCGGAGGTCCTGCATCCGATGCAACTGCTGGCCCGATCTGCCGGATTGTCAGCGCCTCAGAGCGACTGCCCCCCAGGGGAACAAGCGAACCAGCGCATCAATGCGGAACGCAGACGCAGCATCGCCTGATCGCTGAGACGCCCGTGCCGCCGAAGCACCGCCTGACGATCCACCCAACTCACACGATCCAACATCAGGAAAAAGGGGAAGGGGAGATCGGTCATGGGGGTCGGCTGTTCATAGAGGCGCACCTGAGGCGCCACGGTTTCACGCGGTTGAAGGCCCTGGCCGATCGTCCTCGTGGTGTCCATGGGACAAACACTGAGGGTGGGATGGGTGCCCACCCAGGGGCTGGCCTGCAACACCACGGCCAGGTCGCTCGTCTGGGAGCGATTGATCCGAAGCGGCGTGGCCAAACGCACGATGTCGCCACTCCAGAGCCCTGTCTCCACAGCTGGCCACCCCTCCAACTCCTGAATCAGGCGCGACTGCTCGCCGGCCACAGACTCCAGGCGATGGGCGGCGAGGTAGTGCTCAACGGCCATCCGGATGCAGTTGCTCCGATTCATGCCGAGACGGCGCTTGAGCCACTCCAGCTCGGCCAAGGTGGTGGTTCGGACGCGCACACTCACCACAGGATCCAGCGGCGCAGGGCCTGATGCGGCTGATGTTGCGGGGGGTCTTGTCGATGCCTCGGCTGTCCATAGGTATGACAATGCGTCATACCTATGGACACTGTCGGAATGGAGGCTGTCGGAATCGAGACAGTCGGGAGAAGCCTTGGATCGCGCAGATTCAGGCCCAGTTCGAGCTTGAGGATTGTTGGGTGACGACATGGCGTTGAGTCGAGGGAGCTCGCAGACAACAAAGCCGCAGCCTTTGCCTCAAGCATTCCCCGCCCCGCCCCATTCCATCCAACGCCAGGCCTCCGCCAGGGTGCTCGGGTCGCCGAGATTGCCTGGGAAGGTGAGGATCGGCAGCCCAGCCACCGCATCACGATCAGCATCAGAACAATCACCCATGGGCTTTGGATCCACACCCATGGGCCTCACCAGCGACAAGCCCGGCAGCAGCTGACCCTCCAGCTGCACCGCCTCCAGCCCCAGCCCCTCCGCCAGCACAGTGCCGGTGGTGATTCCGCCTTTACTGATCACGTAGCCCAGCTGGGGAGCCAGCGCCGCCACGAGACGGGCCATCAACCGGGCCAGCTCCATCCCGAAGGCCAGGCGTCGTTCGATGGCCGCGGCATCGCCCCCGAAACTCAACTCACCCCGACTGGTGAACAACACCGGCGTGCGCCCAGCCGCCAGCACCTCCCGCAACCGCGCCAACCACTCCCGTTCCAGATCCGCCAGCAACAGATCGGCGCTGCCACCCTCCAGCACCCGGGCGATCCGGGCCACTGGCAGCTCCAGGCCCACGCAACGCTCCTCCGCCAGCAGCGCCGCCAGCTGCTGGTCCGCCAGGGGTACGTGAGACCCCACCAGCACCAGCCCTGGCAGCGCCTGGCCCGTGGCCTCACGGCGACGCAGGGCCGCCAGGCTGGCGGCATCGCGCGGTTGAGGCCCCAATGGCCGTTGGCCTGGCGCCAGCCGCCCCCCATCCACCAGGCCATTGAGCAGGCTGGCGGCGGAACGGAACAGAAAACGCTTGCGCCCCCTGAGCGCTTCCACCGCAGCGCCGAGGGCCGCGAGCTGCTCCGGCCGCTCCGCATCGACCACCACCGGTCGGTTGCCTTTGAGAGCCGCCAACCATCCCACCAGGTCTGCCTGATCCAGCAGCTCCCCTCCGAGCCGAGCCACTGAGGCGGCGGCGATCGCACCAGCGCTCTTCTCCTCCAGCCAGGCGGCCAGATCGCTGGTGCTGTAGCCAAAGACGCGGTCCTGGGCAAAGGCAGACAAATGCACCGGCTCGCCATGCAGCAAATGGACCCCTCCCACCGTGGTGCGCCCCCCCGGCAGGAAAGCGGGCACATGCAAGGTGGCATCCACCGGGCCAACCTTGTCCTGCCAGACCTCCGCCAGCACCTGGGGTTCGAGCACACCATGGCCGCGCAGGGTGGAGTCACCCCGACTCACCAGCTGCACCGCTTCAGGCGGAATCGCCTCCGCCGCCAGGGCCGCCACCAGGGTGCTGACGATCTCCCGGTTGCGGGCTGCAGCGGCTGCCGGCGCGAGGGCCCGCGTGTTGGCGAGCACAAACAGCAACGGCGAGGGATGGCGCAGGCCCCGGCGCAACGTGTCCTGATCCCAGCGCAGCAACAACGGACAGCTGTGCACCGTCTGGGAGCCGGTGGGGTCGTCGTCGATCACCACGATGGTCATGGCACGATCATGGCCTTCGAGCCTCTGTTGCCATCACCGCGTCACCGCGCCATCACGAGCTGATCGCACCCAACGGCCTGGGTGAACTGCAGGACACCGTGCGCGGCTTGCACCAGAACGGCCACCCCTGGGTGCCCTGTGGCCTCGGCACGCGACTGCACTGGGGAGCACCGCTGCAACCAGCCGCCGATGGCGGCGCCCAGCCCCGCCTGAGCACCAGGCAACTCAAGCGGATCCTCCACCACGCCGTCGACGATCTCACCGTGACCGTGGAGGCGGGTCTGCCCCTGGCCGAGCTCCAGGCCGCCCTGGCGGAGCACAACCAGTGGCTGCCGATCGACTGGCCCTGGGGCAGCAGGCCCGAGCCCCTCCTGCCGGAACCCTGCCAGTCCGCCGGCAGCATCGGCGGCTTGGTGGCGCGGGGCCTCAGCGGTGGCCTGCGCCAGCGGCACCTGGGCGTGCGCGACCAGATCATCGGCATCGGCCTGCTCCGCAGCGACGGCATCAGCGCCCAGGCGGGCGGCCGCGTCGTCAAGAATGTGGCCGGCTACGACCTGATGCGCCTGCTCTGCGGCAGCTGGGGCAGCCTCGCCCTGATCCACAGCCTCACCCTGCGCACCCAGCCGATCCGGCCAGCCCGGGCCCAACTGCAGCTGGCCGGCGAGCTCCAGGCGCTGGAGGCCTGGCGCGCTGAGGTGGTGGCCAGCACGCTCACCCCGGAGTGGATCAACTGGCAAGGCGCGCCCGACACCGCCTGGCGCATCCAGGTGGGAATCGCCAGCGTCAGTGATGCGGCGGTGGAGGCGCAGCTGAGCCGCCTCGAGGCCCTCGCCGCGCACCACCAGCTGGGCGCGGAACGACACGCCTGGGGCAGCCCCCTGCCAGCCCCTGCCGCTCCCACAGGCCCCTGCGCCTGGCTCCTGCGTCTGGCCCTGCCGCCGGCCCGGGTCGCCGACCTGCTCGCCAGCCGGGAGCTGGCCAGCCTCAGCGGCTGGCGGGGCGAGCTGGCGGCGGGGGCCGGCAGCGGCGACCTCTGGCAAGTGAGCACCAGCGCAGCCGATCCTTCAGCAACGCCTGCCTATGCGGTGCAGGCGGTGCGGCAACGGGTGGCCCAGCTGGGCGGTCAGCTCACGGTGCTGGTCCAGCCGGAGCCGACCGATCCCAGCGCGGCCCTACCGGCCTGGCTCGATGCCCCCGCCCGACCCCTGATCGAGGCGATGAAGCGGGAATTTGATCCGCTGCAGCAACTGAGCCGCGGCCGCCTGCCGGGGGTGGCGACGCCATATCCGCTCAGCTGATCACATTCAGCTGATCACATAACGGCAGCCGAGCGTGCGGCTCTCACCGGGAGCGAGCACAAGCTTGCGATCGCCGCTGATCAGCGCCTGCCGCGGCCCGGTCCAGGGCTCGAGGCAGATCATCGGCCGCGGCGGCTCGGTCCACACCACGGTGAGATCCATCGGATCGAGATGTTGCAGCTGCAACCGGGTGCCGGCGACGTCATCCACCAGGGTGACCGGGCCGGCGGGGCGGGTGAGGAAATCAACGCCCTCGGGCAGACGGGCCAGCTGGGAGGCGGTGTCAGCCTCGGCCATCTCCAGATGATTCAGGCACACCGGCGCCAACCCCTCCAGGTGGGTGCGACTCAGGTCGGTGACCTTGAAGTAGGGATGGAGGCCGAAGCTGAAGGGCATCGCTTCGGTGGCCACGTCGCTCGTGGGCTCCTCACCCTGGTGATCATCACCCTGATGGCGGATCGTGACGCTGATCTCAAGGGCCTGGGGCACGGGTCGCACCTCCATCACCACCAGAAACGGGAAGGGATAGGCCGTCCGGGTCTCGGCGTTGTCGCTGAGGCTGAGGCGCACACCGCCCTGATCCTCCAGCAGCTGCAGCTGCCAGGGCAGGTCGCGGGCAAACCCGTGCTGCTTGAGGGTGAACTCGCCACGGGCCAGCGGCAGCACATCGCCGGGGAGATTGCCGCAGATCGGGAACAGCACCGGGATACCGCCCCGGATGCTCTTGGTGGGGTCGGCGTAACGCTCCTGATCGAAATAGAGCACCTCGCGGCCATCGCAGCGCCACTCACTCACCAGGCCGCCCCGTTCGGGCACGAGCCGGAGGCGATCACCCGAGTCGGGGTGCACATACTCCCAATGGGCGTAGGGCGCGGACTGCTGCGTGAGCGTCATGGCCATTGATCCGTTGGATCCAGGTTGGCGGGAAAGTACCGCCGCGACCATGAATCACCGGTGTTCTGGCCGACATGGACCTGACGACTGGCTCGGCAGGCTCGCCAGCCACTCGAGCAGGGCCGCATTCACCTGATCCGGCACCTCATCGTGGGGGCAATGGCCCGCCTCCAGCACCACCTCCGTGGTGGCCGCCGGGGCATGGCGCTGAAAACTGGCGCGCCGGCCGGCGGCGTTGATCCAGGGATCGCGGATGCCCCAGAGCAACAGCAGCGGAGCCTGCAACTGCGCAAACAGCTCATCAAGGGGCTGACCGCGGGGGATGTCGAACACGGTGCGGAACACCCCGAAGGCTCCGGGATCAAGCGAGGGGCGGCGGATCGCCTCCACCAGGGCGTCATCGACGTTGGTGCGATCGAGATACACCTGGTTGAGGGTGCGCCGGATCGTGCGCGGCCGGCGCAGGTTCTCAAACAACAAGCGCTGCAGCACCGGACTCCTGAGCAGCGCCGCACCGATCGTCTGGCGGGCGATCGCGCCCCAGCCCTTGGCGGGTTGCTGCTCGTCGCTGAACGGTCCAGCCGCATTGAGCAGCACCACGCCGGCGGCCTCCGGGCCAAGGGCAGCGCCGGCGGCCAGAGCCGCGAAGCCACCGAGGGAGTTGCCGGCGATCACCGTGGGGCGGCCGATCCGCTCCTGCACATAGGCCACCAGCTGATCGCGCCAGAGGGCACCGCCGTAGGCGAGCTCCGACGGCTTGGCACTGCGGCCGAAGCCGAGCAGATCGATGGCATGCACCTCATGGCTGCGGCTGAGCACGGGGATGTTGTGGCGCCAGTGCTCAGTGGAGGCACCGAAGCCATGCACCAGCAGCAGGGCCGGTTGGCCTGGTTCAGCACCGGAGGAGGCACTGGGGCCGCAGCTGAGACTGTGCACGGCATGGCCGCGGAAGCGCCAGGGCTCGACCTGGCGGGTCGGAGCAGCATCTGGAGCAAGGGTCACCGCAATCGCCCACTGGGCTGGCGATGCTAGGCAGCCCTGGTGATGCGCGGATCGTGAACGAGTGGAGCGGCGGCCTCGGCCCCCTGGTGGATCCCGCCATGCTGCGCGGTGGCCTGTTCTGGGCGCTGGCGCTTTACATCCCCCTCAGCGGCCCGCTGCAGCGCCTGGAGGAGAGCCTGACCCAGGGGCCCCTCAGCCACGGTGGCCAGCAGGTGGCCCTGGTGATCAGCAGCCTGCTGCTGGCCCTCGCCGTGGGGCTGGTGCTGCAGTTGCTGCTCAGCTGGACGCTCGGGCCAGGCTGGGGCTCCAGCCTGGCCTTGATCACGGTGGGCTGGAGCCTGTTTCTGCTGCTGGCGCGGCGTTAGATCAAGCCAACCGGATCGGCCGCCACCGCCTCATCGACGCTGTCGCCATCGTCGGGTTTGTCGCCACCGATCACCAGGCGCAGCAGGATCGGGGCCAGGAAGGTGGTGCCGATCACCATCAGCAGAATCGCCGCCTCCAGCGAGGGTGAGAGCAGGCCGGCACTGGTGCCCAGGCCGAGAAAGATCAGACCCACTTCGCCCCGGGGCATCATCCCCAGACCCACCACGAGGCGGCGCGTGGGCTTGTCGCTGAGGAAGGCCCAACCCGAGGCGATCTTGCCGACGATGGCGATCACCAGCAGGAAGCCGGCCACCACGAGGGCCGAGCGGCTGGCCGGATCGAGCGGGTTGATCACCGACAGATCCATACCCGCACCCACCAGCACGAAGAAGATCGTGGCGAACAGGGTCACGATCGGCAGCACCGCCTGCTGAATGGCGTGGTTGTGCTTGGAGCCGCTGAGGATCAGGCCGGCGGCAAAGGCGCCGAGGGCCGCCTCAAGACCGATCGCCGTGGCCGCAAAGCAGCTGAACGAGAGGATCACAAAGGAGGCCACCAACACTTCCCCCGGCGCCTTGAGCTTGTCGATCAACCAGTCGAAGGCGGGGGCCGCGGTGCGGCTGAGGCCGATCGCCGCCACCACAAACACGATCGCCGCAGCCACCAGCTTCACGATCGGTGCAATCGCCAGGGAACCGCCGCTGGCCAGCGACACCACCACCGCCAGGATCACGATGCCGAGGATGTCGTCGAGCACGGCGGCGCCGATCACGATCTGCCCCTCACGCGTTTTCAGGTAACCGAGTTCTCCGAACACACTGGCGGTGATGCCGATGCTTGTGGCCGTCATCGACGCCCCGGCGAAGATCGCCGGGATCAGCTCCACGTGGAAGAGGCTCATCAGGCCGAAGGTGCCGAGGGCGAAGGGAAGCACCACACCGGCCACGGCCACGGTGAGGGCCTGACCGCCCACCGCCACCAGTTCATCCAGTTCGCTTTCCAGCCCGGTGAGGAACAGCAGCGCATACAGACCGAGCGTCGCCACCGCCTGCAACGACGGGAACGTCTCGTTGTAGATCTCCGGGATCGTGTCGGGTGGGATCGCCGCCAGGCCACTGATCAGCGACACAAAGCTCTGGCTGAGCTGGGCCTGGGTGTCGGGGGGCACCAGCAGATGCAGGCCGGAGGCGCCGATGATCACACCTGCGAGGAGCTCGCCGAGGATGGTGGGCAACTGCAGCCGCACCAGCACTTCCGCCATCGTGCGCGCCGCCACGAAGATCAGCAGGAAGCGGATCACCCCGATCAGGGTCTCGGCCACCTCCAGATCGTGACTACTGAGCTGGGTGAGGATCTCGGGCAGCTGGGCCAGCTCCAGGGGGAGAACCATGCCGGGTCGGTCCGTAATTTGGGGGACCTTAAAGGCAAACGCTGCCCACTGATGCTCCCGGTGAGCCGCTGACGTGGGCCACCGCACGGTGTCGATGTGCCGTTGTTGACGACCAGGCCCGGAGGCCATGGCTACCTTCCGCGTAGTGAACCCTGGATAGACAGGATCATGACCACCACGCCCTATCAGGCCGCCGCCGCGCACGTGCAGGCGCCGATGGAGGAGGAACTCCAGCGCCTGGATGCCTACTGGCGCACGGCCAATTACCTGGCCGTGGGCATGATCTACCTGCAGGACAATCCGCTGCTGCGCGAGCCGCTGCAACCGGAACACATCAAGAATCGCCTGCTCGGCCACTGGGGATCCAGCCCCGGCCAGGCCTTCATCTGGACCCACGCCAACCGGCTGATCAACAAATACGACCTCGACATGATTTACATGTCGGGCCCCGGTCACGGTGCTCCTGGCGCCCGCGGCCCCGTGTACATCGATGGCAGCTACACCGAGCGTTACCCCGACAAATCACTCGATGAGGCGGGGCTGAAGAAGTTCTTCAAGATGTTCTCCTTCCCCGGGCACATCGGCAGCCACTGCACCGCCGAAATGCCGGGTTCGATCCATGAAGGCGGCGAGCTCGGTTATGTGCTCTCCCACGCCTGCGGCTCGGTGTTCGACAACCCGGAGCTGATCACGATCGCCTGCGTCGGCGACGGTGAAGCCGAAACCGGCCCCCTCGCCACCAGCTGGCACATCAACAAGTTCATCAACCCGGTGAAAGACGGTGCCGTGCTGCCGGTGCTGCACCTCAACGGTTACAAGATCGCCAACCCGACGATCCTCAGCCGCATCCCCCACGAGGAACTCGACAGCCTGCTGAAGGGTTATGGCTGGAGCCCGATCGTCGTCGAAGGTTCCGACCCGATGACCATGCATCGCCAGATGGCGGTGGCGATGGAGCAGGCGGTGCTGGAGATCCGGGCGATCCGCGACCAGGCCCGCAGCAGTGGCGAGGCCTTCCGCCCCCGCTGGCCGATGATCGTGCTGCGCTCCCCCAAGGGCTGGACCGGCCCCCAGGAGATCGACGGCAAGAAGATCGAGAACTTCTGGCGCTCCCACCAGGTGCCGGTGGCCGATGTGAAGAGCAACGAGAGCCACCTGCGCCTGCTCGAAGACTGGATGAAGAGCTACCGCCCCTGGGAACTCTTCGATGACAACGGCGCTGTGCGCGAAGAGATCCGCGCCATGGCTCCGAAGGGGGATCGCCGCATGGGCTCCAACCCCCACACCAACGGCGGTGAGCTGCGCAAGGAGCTCTTCTTCCCCGATCTGCGCAACTACGAGGTGCCGGTCACGAGTCCCGGCACCACCGAGAAGGAAAACACCTATCCCCTGGGCGAACTGATCCGCGACCTGATCAGCCTCAACCCCGGTGGCTATCGCCTCTTCGGCCCCGACGAAACCGCCTCCAACCGTCTGCAGGCCGTGTATGGCGCCACCAAGAAGGTGTGGATGGCTGATTTCCTGCCGGAAGACCTCAACGGCAGCGAACTCTCCCGCGATGGGGCCGTGGTGGAGATGCTCTCCGAGCACACCCTGGTGGGCATGATGGATGGCTATCTGCTCACAGGGCGGAACGGCTTCTTCCACACCTATGAGGCCTTCGCCCATGTGGTGGCCTCGATGTATAACCAGCACTGCAAGTGGCTGGAGCACTGCGAAGAGATCGCCTGGCGTGCCCCGATCGGCCCCTGGAACTGCCTGATCTCCTCCACCGTGTGGCGTCAGGACCACAACGGCTTCACCCATCAGGATCCCGGTTTCATCGATCTGGCCGGCAACAAGAAGGGCAGCATCACCCGGGTGTATCTGCCGGCGGATGCCAACAGCCTGCTGGCGGTGGCCGAAACGGCGCTCACCGAAACCGATGTGGCCAATATCATCGTGTCGGATAAGCAGAAGCATCTGCAATACCTCACCCTGGATCAGGCCCGCCGCCATGTGGCCAAGGGTGCGGGCATCTGGGAGTGGGCCTGCAACGACAACTGCGGCGTTGAACCGGATGATCCGGATGTGGTGCTCGCCTCCGCCGGCGACATCCCCACCAAGGAGTGTCTGGCGGCAATCGAGATCATGCGGGAGCGGATTCCTTACATCAAGATCCGCTACGTGAATGTGGTGAAGCTGTTTGCCCTGGCGGCACCCAAGGATCACCCCCACGGCCTCAGCGATGTGGATTTCGCCAGCCTGTTCACCCCCGACAAGCCGGTGATCTTCAACTTCCACGGCTATCCCTGGCTGATCCACCGCCTCACCTACAACCGCCCCAACCACAACAACTTCCATGTGCGTGGGTACAAGGAAAAGGGGAACATCAACACGCCGCTCGAGCTGGCGATCAGCAACCAGATCGACCGCTACGACCTGGTGATCGATGTGATCGATCGGGTGGAGAAGCTCGGCTCCCGCGCCGCCCATGTGAAGGAGCAGATGAAGGACGAGATCCAGATGCACCGCGCCTACGCCTACGAGCACGGCACCGATGCTCCGGAGATCAACAACTGGCGCTGGAGCCTCGGCCACGGCTCCTGCAAGGCCTGAGCCCAGGCAACACAGCGGTCCATCGGTTGTCACATCAGCGTTCCCGACTCACCCTTTCCCACTCCATGAGCAGCACACCCTCCCAACGCCTCGATCTGCGTCTGCCCACCCCCGGCTGCTACGCCGACCCGGAACGGGCCGGCCTGGAGGCCGACGCCGTCTTTGACGGCATGACCGAGCACCTCTTCTTCACGCTCGGCAAGCTCGCCCCCACCGCCAGCCGCCATGACCTCTACATGGCTCTGAGCTACGCGGTGCGCGACCGCCTGATGACTCGCTATCTGGCGAGCCTGGAGGCGATCCGGGCCCAGCCGCAGCGCAGCGTCGCCTACCTGTCGGCGGAGTTCCTGATCGGCCCGCAGCTCAACAACAACCTGCTCAACCTGGGCATGCAGCAGGCGGCGGAGGAAGCGCTGAAGCGCTTCGGCATCGAGTCGCTTCAGCAGATCCTCGAAGTGGAGGAGGAGCCCGGCCTCGGCAACGGCGGCCTCGGTCGCCTCGCCGCCTGCTACATGGAATCCCTGGCCAGCCTGCAGGTGCCCGCCACCGGCTACGGCATCCGCTACGAGTTCGGCATCTTCGATCAGCTGATTCGCGATGGCTGGCAGGTGGAGGTCACCGACAAGTGGCTCAAGGGGGGCTGGCCCTGGGAACTGCCCCAGCCGGATGAGGCCTGCTTCGTGGGCTTCGGCGGCCGCACCGAGAGCTACATCGACGACAAGGGCAATTACCGCTCCCGCTGGATCCCGGCCGAGCATGCGATCGGTGTGCCCCACGACGTGCCCGTGTTGGGCTACCGGGTGAACACCTGCGATCGGCTGCGGCTCTGGCGCGCCGATGCCACCGAAAGCTTCGACTTCTACGCCTTCAACATCGGCGATTACTACGGCGCCGTGGAGGAGAAGGTGGGCAGCGAAACCCTCTCCAAGGTGCTCTATCCGAATGACGGCACCGATGAAGGCCGCCGCCTGCGCCTCAAGCAGCAGCACTTCTTCGTGAGCTGCTCGCTGCAGGACATGCTGCGCAGCCTCGACCACCGCGGCCTGGCCGTGGAGGACTTCCCCAACTACTGGACCGTTCAGCTCAACGACACCCACCCGGCGATCGCCGTGGCCGAGCTGATGCGGCTGCTGATCGATGATCGCCATCTGGAGTGGGACAAGGCCTGGGACATCACCAGCCGCTCGGTGGCCTACACCAACCACACCCTGCTGCCGGAAGCCCTGGAGAAGTGGGATCTCGGCCTGTTTGCCGACCTGCTGCCCCGCCACCTGGAGCTGATCTACGAGATCAACCGTCGCTTCCTGCAGCAGGTGCGTCTGCGCTACCCCGGCAACGATGCGATCCAGCGCAAGCTCTCCATCATTGATGAAGAAGGAGGCAAGGCGGTGCGCATGGCCCACCTGGCCACGATCGGCGCCCATCACGTCAACGGCGTGGCCGCCCTCCACTCCGACCTGGTGAAGAGCCAGCTGCTGCCGGAATTCGCCGAGCTCTGGCCGGAGAAGTTCACCAACGTGACCAACGGCGTCACCCCCCGGCGCTGGGTGGCCTTGGCCAACCCCGAGCTGGCCACCCTGCTCGATGAGCACATCGGCGAAGGGTGGATCACCGACATGGAGCAGCTGCGCCGGCTGGAGGAGCGGCAGCACGATTCCGGCTTCCTCGAGCACTGGGGCGCCACCAAGCTGTCGGTGAAGCGCAAACTGTCGGGTTACATCCACCGCCACACCGGTGTGCTGGTGGATCCCGCCAGCCTGTTCGATGTGCAGGTGAAGCGCATCCACGAATACAAGCGCCAGCACCTCAATGCCCTGCAGGTGATCACCCAGTACCTGCGGATCAAGAACGGCCAGGCCGATGGCATGGCGCCGCGCACGGTGATCTTCGGCGGCAAGGCCGCCCCGGGGTATTACATGGCCAAGCTGATCATCCGCTTCATCAACGGCATCGCCGAAACGGTGAATGCCGACCCCGACATGGATGGTCGCCTGCGGGTGGTGTTCCTGCCCGACTACAACGTGAAGCTGGGCGAGCAGGTCTATCCCGCTTCCGACCTGTCGGAGCAGATCTCCACCGCCGGCAAGGAGGCCTCCGGCACGGGCAACATGAAGTTCGCCATGAACGGGGCCCTCACCATCGGCACCCTCGATGGCGCCAATGTGGAGATCCGCGAGCGGGTGGGCGGTGAGAACTTCTTCCTGTTCGGCAAAACGGTGGAGGAGATCGGCGCCCTCAAGCACAGCGGCTACCGCCCCTGGGAGGTGATCCAGTCGCTGCCCGAACTCGCCGAAGCGATCCGCCTGGTGGAGATCGGTCACTTCAGCAATGGCGACAGCGACCTGTTCCGGCCATTGCTCGACAACCTCACCGGCAGCGATCCCTTCTTCGTGATGGCGGATTTCGCCGATTACCTGCGCGCCCAGGACGCGGTGAGCCGCGCCTGGCACGATCGCCAGCACTGGAACCGGATGTCGCTGCTGAACACGGCCCGCACCGGCTTCTTCTCCTCCGATCGCTCGATCCGGGAGTATTGCGAGTCGATCTGGAACGTGCAGCCCCTGAACGTGGAGATCACCTGCGACGTGCGCTGATGGCTCCGCTCACCCTGGTGATCAACCTGGGCAGCTCCAGCCTCAAGGCCGCCCTGCTCGAACAGGGTGGGCTGGCCTGCTGGCACCGGGGGCGCAGCCTGGCTCACGGGGAGGAGCTCCATAGCGTGCTGGACGACTGGCTGGCGCCGGCCCTGGCCGACCATCGCCAGGCGCTGGTGCGCATCGGCCACCGCGTGGTGCATGGCGGTGAACGCTTCATCGCCCCCACCCGGATCGATGCGGCGGTGGAGCAGGAGCTGCAAACGCTGATCCCGCTGGCACCGCTGCACAATCCGCCGGCCCTGACGGGCATCGCCTGGGCCCGGGCCTGGGCGCCGGAGCTGCCGCAGTGGGCCTGTTTCGACACCGCTTTCCACAGCACCCTGCCGGAAGCGGCCCGCACCTACGCGCTGCCGGCAGAACTGCGCGCCCGGGGGCTGCGACGCTTCGGCTTTCATGGCCTCAACCATCAGCACGTGGCGGAAACCGTGGCCGCGCAGTGGCAGGCCCAGGGCCGTGATTCCAGTCAGCTGCGCCTGATCAGCGCCCATCTTGGGGCGGGGGCGTCGTTGGCGGCGGTGCGCGGCGGCCGCTGCATCGACACCACCATGGGCTACACGCCGCTGGAGGGGCTGGTGATGGCCACCCGCAGCGGCAGCGTCGACCCCGGCGTGCTGCTGGAGTTGATGCGAGAAGGCTTCAGCGAGGCGGAACTGGCGGAGCTGCTGCAGAAACGGGCCGGCCTCAAGGGCCTCTCAGGGCTGAGCGGCGACATGCGCGAGATCCGTGAGCAGGCCGCCGCTGGCCATGCCGGTGCATCACTGGCGCTGGCGGTGTTCCGCCACCGATTGCTGCAGGAACTCGGCGCCATGGCCGCAAGCCTGGGCGGCGTCGACGTGCTCGCGCTCACGGGCGGCATCGGCGAACACGATGGGGCGCTAAGACAGGAACTGGCCGATGCGCTCTCCTGGATCCCCGATCTGGAGATTCAGGTGGTGCCCGCCGATGAAGAGGGAATGATCGCCCGCCTCAGTGAACGGGTGAGCCAGTGAGCAGTCAAGCCAGTGAGAGAGCGAGCTGCTGATCGTCAGCCGCGATCGGGCAGGTCGGGGGTCTGATGGAGCAGGCGGTTGAGACGCAACCGATCAGCATTGAGCGGATCAGGGGCAAGTTCACCGGCCAGCTCGCGGAACTTCTGCTCGATGTCGTCGGGCACACGCACATCAAAGATGCGCTCCATCAAGGCCTCGATCGAGAAGAGGTGGGCATTGATGTTTTCCAGATCGGCCATCGCCTGCTGAATCGCGTCGGCCGGCTCCTCAGTGCCGCCCACAGGGGTGGCGTGGGCCTGAGATTCGGAAGTGCGGGCGCCGTGCTGCTTCTGCAGGTCTTCCAGCACACGCCCCGACAGGGTGCGGAACGCCTGCAGAGCGGCCCAAGAAAGTTCCTGCTGCTGACGCAGGGTGGGGCATTCACGGATCAGACGGTCGTGCTCCCGGTAGAAGCGTTGGCAGTCAGGGCATTGACAGGGCTCTTCAGGCACCGCAGACCCTCTAGATCAATTTCCACTATGGCACCTGATCACGCTGCCAGGGGCGGTTCTCCCGAAAAATCCCCCGAAAAACCCTGATCTCCGCCCTCTGAATCAGGACCATCGGCACTGTCATCGACAGCACCCGGGAGGGGAATTTCGATCGAACTCACCACCTGAATCACATCGCGGAGGCGCATGGAATCGGCAAACCAGCCCATCGCCTGCTCGGTGTCGCCACGACGCTCGGCATCGCTGGCCTGGTCTTCGTGCGCTTCGGCCAGCAGGGCCAACCAGCAGAGGCAGCGGGCCTGCACCACCGAGAGGTCGAGATCGGTGGGCTGGGAGTCGGCGATGCGCTCGCTTTCCTGCTGAACAAGGAGCCTCAGCCGCAGATCGTGAAGCTGGGTCATGGCACCGGGTTCACTGGCGCAACGCTAGCGGGGGTGCACGATCTGACCACCCCACCAAATGTAGTGTCGACTACGGGGCTGGCGGGACTCGAACCCACGACCTACGGTTTAGGAAACCGTCGCTCTATCCGGCTGAGCTACAGCCCCTCAATGGCCATTATGGGGTTTGAAAGCAGGCGAGGTGGTCGCGATCGAGGCGTCGTCCCACGGGGCGATGGGCTCGGTTGAGGAAAGTCCGGGCTCCCCGATGGCCAGGCTTGCTGGGTAACGCCCAGTGCGGGTGACCGTGAGGAGAGTGCCACAGAAACACACCGCCGATGGCCGGCTCGCCGGCACAGGCAAGGGTGCAAAGGTGCGGTAAGAGCGCACCAGCAGCATCGAGAGGTGCTGGCTCGGTAAACCCCGGCCGGGAGCAAGGCCCAGGAACGACGGTTGGCCATCAGCCCCGTTCCGCCAACAACGTGCCGCTCGAGGTCGTCGGTAACGGCGATCCCAGATAGATGACCACCCCCCTTCCCCGGAAGGGAGAACAGAACCCGGCTTATGTCCTGCTTTCACCCCCTTGGCTCAGTGACTCTTCACCAAGCTCGATAGACCAGTCGCCCCAACAACTCGCGCAGAGCGCGGGAACTGTGATCGAGAGCCTGAGCTGTTGGCAGCCACTGGCTGGGATCCCGCCACAGGGAGCCGGCCCAGGCCCCACGGGTTTGAAAATCCACCGGAAACGGCTTCACCTCCAGCCCCTGCCGCTCGAACAGCCGCTGGGCCCGGCGCATATGGAACGCACTGGTGACCAGAAGGATTCTGGCGGAGGGAGCCTGGAGCAGCCGCCGAATCGCCACCGCTTCCTCGGCGGTGTTCACCACCACCGGCGTGCTGGCCATGGCCTCGGAAGGAATACCCAGCTGCTCCGCTTCGGCGAGATAGCGCTGACCTTCCGGTGGCTGACCGGGCCGGAAGGGGCTGGCACCGCCGGTGAACAGAAGCCGCGGCGCCTTGCCGGCGCGGTAGAGATCGAGGCCAGCCAGGAAGCGATCGGGGTCCTCCCACTCTCTCACCCGGGCGGCACCGGGGGCGGGGTGGCGGCCGCCACTGAGCACCACAATCGCATCGGCCGTTGGGGCTGCAGCCGCAGGCAAGCGCTGCCAGGGCGCTTCCAACCAACGCCAGAGCACCTGACTCACCAGACCAAGCGAAAAGAACCAGAGCAGGGCAAGGGCACCGATCAGGGGCCAGCGCCAGCGCATCGACAACCCCAGCAGCAACAGCATCAGGCTGAGCCCCAGGGGCAGCAGGGCCAGGGGCAGGATCTTGCTGAGCCAATAGGTCATGGCCAAAGAGTGCACACAGCAACAACGTCTTCCACCAGAACCGGCCCCAATGGTCTTCGAAGGCAATCATGGGAAATGCCGCGCCTGCGCCATGGCAGTGCCCCGACCATCGCCAATCGATGCCGCCCGTCGCGAGCAATTGGAGCAGCTCTGGCAGCAACTCGGCCTTAGCCCGCCGCTGCCGCTCAAGGACGACGAGCTTGCCCAGCTCAATGAAGCGCTCACCCACACCTCCAGCGGCCTGCATCCCCATCACGAGCAGCTGGAATTTCTCGGCGATGCGGTGCTGCGCCTGGCCGCCACCGAGTTCATTGCCAGCACCCAGCCCCAGCTGCCGATGGGGGAACGGTCCGCCCTGCGCGCCCAGCTGGTGAGCGATCAATGGCTGGCCCAGTTGGGAGAGCAGATCGGCATCGCACGCTGGTGGCAGATCGGTGCGATGGCCAGCGGTGATGTCGCCGGCCACGCCACCCTGCGCGCCGAACTCAGTGAAGCGCTGATCGGCGCGATCTATGCCATCGGGGGGCTGCAGGCGGTGCAGGCCTGGCTGACGCCCTATTGGCAGCCAACCAGCGCCGCCGTTCTCGCCGATCCGCATCGGGGCAACAGCAAATCCGCCCTGCAGGAGTGGAGCCAGGGCCAGGCTTTGGGCCTACCGGCCTACGACACCCGCGAGGCCAGCAGGCGCCACGGCGACCCGCGCCGCTTCCATTGCCGCGTCAGCCTGCCCGATCTCCTCGCTGAGGGCTGGGGCGGCTCCAGGCGTGAAGCCGAACAGCACGCTGCAGCTGCTCTCTTGGCAGAGATCAAAGCATCCAACGGAGATCGCGCCTGAGCTCAGCCGCCATCCGAGTGCCATCAGAAAGCCGTTGATCCAATTCCTCAGGGGTCAACACCAGAGCATCACAACTGAGAGGGAGGTCACCCAGGGGCCAGACCTGGAGACGCTCGATCTGGCCGCCGGTGGCTTGAGCATCAACCAGAAGAAGGTCCAGGTCGCTGCCGAATGCTGCGGAGCCTCGGCCGTAGCTGCCGAACACCCCCACCTGACGAAGACTGGGCACCTGACGCTGCTGCTGTTGCGCCCAGAGTCGTACATCAGCGAGGACCTGTTCAGGAGTTGGCCATCGCCACACGGATTGCGTCAACAAGCGCACTGGCATGGGTGATGGCGTCAGAACTCTGCAGGCGACCGAAGTGATCGGTTGGAGCACCTTCTGGAAGGCTATCGGGATAGCGCGTAGGGATATACAGGGCGTCCAGCACCCGAAGCCTGTCTTCCAGGTCAGGCACTCTCGCCGCCAAGGGTTCGGAGACGAAGGCCGGCAAATCCCGAAACGAGCGCCCCAGACCATGACCCCAACTCTGCTGACCGTGATGGAGATGCAAAGCCTTCAGGGCTTTTTCAACCGCCTGGTGTGATGCAACCAATCGGCAGAGCGGTTCATAGGGGCATTCTGCTGACGATCGCCTGAATGACTGGATCAGGACCTTGAGACAGCCTCTGGCAACACCGCCCCGCACTGATCGCAGTGGGCGGCCCGGTGGCGGTGGCCAGTGCGGCCGCAGTCCCCACACGAGCGTTGATCCTGCCGGGCCTGATTGATGGTCTCCACCGTGACGATGCCGGTGGGGATGGCAATGATCCCGAAGCCGAGCAGCATCACCACCGCCGCCAACAGGCGACCGAGCACGGTCTGGGGCACCACATCGCCGTAGCCCACCGTGGTCATGGTCACAATCGCCCAATACACCCCGTGGCCCACGGTCTGGAACTGCGTCTGGGGGTGGCTGCTTTCAATCATCACCATCACATACCCCAGCATCACCTGGGCCATCACCACAAAGAACAGGAACACACCGATGCGGCGGGCACTGGCGCGCAGGGCGTTGCCGAGCAGCTGGGCCTCATCGAGAAAGCGCAGCAGCTTGAACACCCGCAGCACCCGCCCGAACTTGAAGATCCAGAGGATCAAGCCACTGCTGATCTGGGGTACAAAAAAGAACAGCACCGCCGAGAGGTCGATCAGGCCGTAGAAGCTGCGCAGATAGACCAGCGGTTGGGGCGTGACCCAGAGGTGGAGCAGAAAATCGGCGATGAACACCAGCAGGCAGGCCCGCTCAAGGCTGTGCACCCAGGCCGGCACCGCATCATCAGAAGCGAGATGAAGCGGATGGGGCTCGACCATCAGCCCCGCCACACTCACCAGAATCGTGCCAAAGATGATCAGGTTGTAGAGGCGTCCGGCTCGGGTGTCGGAGTCGAGCACGACCCGCCGCAACTGCACCCGGACGCCGGCCCACATCACCCTCAGGCGGCGCTCAGATCCCTGAGACGCAGGGTCACGAGCTTGTCCCAGTTGCCGCCTTCAAACAGCACCGCCGCCCGATCCCCGCTGATCCGCTGCACGAACCCGGTGTACCCGTTGTAAATCGAACGGGGATCCTCCACCTTCACCGTGGCACCGGGCAGGATCGGAGCGGTGGAGGCCATGGATGCGGGCAGCGATCGTGAGCGCATTCTGGCGCAGGGGAGCCGACGCAAGGATCAACCCCAGAATGGAACAACGTTGCCAGGGCGTTGGCATGGCTGCCGTCACCAGCTTTCATGTGTTGCGCCAGCAACGGCATGCGCAGTGGCTCACTGAGCTGAAACAACGCATCGATCAGGTGCTGGTCTCATCCCCTCCAGGCAGCACAGTCAGGCCTGATCAGATTTATCTGTTTGGATCCAGAGCACGAGGCGACTGGGATGGCCTCTCCGATACGGATCTGCTGGTGGTGGCCGAGAGCCGAGAAGCAGCCGAGCAATGGGCCGATCAGCTGCTCGCGCATGGTGTCGCCCAGGACGCGATCGGGCTGGACCGCGTGGCCTGGCAACAGCTCCCCGAGCATCCGTCGGTGATCTGGCGCCATGTGGCTCGCGATGCCCAGCCTTTACTTGCGCAACAACCTTTACGCGCACAACAGCCATGAACTCCCGGCCTGAGGCCTGGCTCCATCAGGCCAGGAATGACCTGGCCTTGGCGCGGCTCGCCCGCGACAACGGGTTTCTGGCTCAGGCTTGCTATTTCGCCTCACAAGCCGCCGAGAAATCCCTCAACGGAGCACTGCTGGAGCTCGGCATCGAGCCCCCGCACACCCACGTGCTGCATGATCTCGTCCAACAACTCGACCAAGCCGGTCTCGACACCCAGGCCCTCCAAGCCCTTCCACTCCGGGGGCTCAGTCGCATGGCGATTCAATCGCGTTACCCAATGGATGCCACCCCACCCGCGGATCTGTTTGATCCAGGCGATGCCGATCAAGCTCTCAGCATCGCCAGCCAAGTGATCGAGCTGGTGGAGGTGCTCGATGCCTGAACCCACCAACGCTCCACAGCCGAACGACTGGCTGGCGGTGGGAACCGTGGTGGGTGCCCAGGGGCTCGGCGGCGAGCTGCGCATCAATCCCGCCAGTGAGTTCCCGGAGCGCTTCACCACGCCCGGCACCCGCTGGCTGCAAGCCCGTGGCGGCGAACCCCGCCCCGTAGAGCTGAGCAGCGGTCGGCAGCTGCCCGGCAAACAGCTGTTCGTGGTGCGCTTCGACGGGGTCAACGACCGCAGCGCCGCCGAAGCCCTGGTGGGCCAGACCCTGTTGGTGCGCGCCGATGACCGGCCTGCCCTGGCCGATGGCGAGTTTCACCTGCTCGATCTGGTGGGCCTCGAGGTGCGGCTCCAGGCCGATGCTGAAGCGATCGGCAGCGTCACCGATCTGATCAGCGGTGGCAACGACCTGCTGGAGGTGGAGCGCACGGATGGCCGCAAACAATTGATTCCCTTCGTGGAGGCGATCGTGCCGGAGGTGCACCTCGAGGAGGGCTGGCTGCTGCTCACGCCACCACCGGGGCTGCTGGAGCTCTAAACACCGGCATCAAGAGCTGACAGCCCCTGGGGCCCTGCGCGACACTGGCGCCACGTTCGGCTCAGCCCACGGTGACCACCCCCCTGATCCCGGTGATCCTCTGCGGCGGCACCGGCACCCGTCTCTGGCCCCTCTCCCGCGCCAGCTATCCCAAACAGTATTGGCCCCTGGGGGGCAGCGGCGACGAGACCCTGCTGCAGCAGACCCAGCAACGGCTGGAAGGGCTGAGCGGTCTCGCAGCTCCCCTGCTGATCTGCAACGACGACCACCGTTTCATCGTGGCCGAACAGATGCGCCAGATCGGTGTGGAGCCGGGCGCCATCCTGCTGGAGCCGATGGGGCGCAACACGGCACCGGCGGTGGCGGTGGCGGCCCTCCAGGCCACCGCCCGCGGCGACGATCCGCTGCTGCTGGTGCTCGCCGCCGACCATGTGATCCGCGATGCGGCCCTTTTCCGTGCCGCGATCGAAGCCGGGCGCGCCGACGCGGAAGCTGGCCGTCTGGTGAGCTTCGGGATCGTGCCGACAGCGCCGGAAACCGGCTACGGCTACATCGAAGCGGCAGCACCACTGCAGGCGGGATCGCTCCAGCCCGTGCCGATTGCCCGCTTTGTGGAGAAACCCGATCGGGCCACGGCCGAGCAGTTCCTCGCCAGCGGTCGCTTCACCTGGAACAGCGGCATGTTCCTCTTCCGGGCCAGCGCCATGCTCGCCGAGCTGGAGCGGCTGGCGCCTGAAGTGGTGAGCTGCTGCCGCGCCGCCCTGGAGCAGGACGTGGCCGACCTCGACTTCCTGCGTCTGGAGCGGGAAGCCTTCGCCAAGTGCCCGAATGTGGCGATCGATGTGGCGGTGATGGAGAAAACGGCGCTGGGTTCGGTGCTGCCCCTGGCGGCGGGTTGGAGCGATGTGGGCAGCTGGAGTGCGCTGTGGGATACGGCCGATCGGGATGACGACGGCAACGTGCTGCGCGGCCGGGTGATCAGCGAAGGCAGCCGCAATTGCTACCTGCGCAGCGAGCATCGCCTCGTGGTGGGCCTGGGGGTGGAGAACCTGGTGGTGGTGGAAACCGACGACGCCGTGCTGATCGCCGACCGCAGCCAGGCCCAGAACGTGAAGACGATCGTGAAGCAGCTGGAGGCCGACGGAAGCCCCGAAGGCAAGGCCCACCGCAGGATCTATCGCCCCTGGGGCTCCTACACCGGCGTGGTCGAAGACCATCGCTGGCAGGTGAAACGGATCTCAGTGAAACCGGGGGCGAGCCTGTCGTTGCAGATGCACCACCACCGCGCCGAGCACTGGATTGTGGTGAAGGGCACCGCCCTGGTGGAGCGCGACGGCGAACAGCAGCTGATCGGCGAAAACCAGAGCACCTACATCCCCCTGGGCTGCAAACACCGGCTCAGCAACCCGGGCCGCATCCCCGTCGAGATGATCGAGGTGCAGAGCGGGGCCTACCTCGGCGAAGACGACATCGTCCGCTTCGACGATCTATATGGCCGCAGCGACGCCACAGCCGCGCTCAAGGCCTGAGCCGACTCACTCCACGGTGACGCTCTTGGCCAGGTTGCGCGGTTGATCCACATCGAGGCCGCGATGGGCAGCGATGTGGTAACTCAACAACTGCATCGGCACCACCGTGAGCAGGGGGCTCACCCACTCGCTCACCTCCGGCACCGGCAGCAGGGCATCAAACAGGGCCGTGTCCGGTCCTTCCGGTGCCACACCGATCAGCTGCGCATCGCGGGCTTTCGCCTCCTGGGCATTGCTCAGCACCTTCTCGAACACCACGCCGGGCATCGCAATCGACACCACCGGCACGTGGGCATCGAGCAGGGCAATCGGGCCGTGCTTCATCTCGCCGGCGGGATAGCCCTCGGCGTGGATGTAGCTGATCTCCTTGAGCTTGAGCGCTCCCTCCAGCGCGATCGGATAGTTGATGCCACGCCCCAGGAAGATCACGTCCTGGGTTTCAGCAAAGCGGTGGGCCAGCGCTTCCGACTCCCGATCGTGACGCTCCACCAGTTGCGTGAGCTGGCTGGGAAGCTGGCGCAACTCCGCCACCAGAGCTGCGATCTCCGCCACCGGCCGGCTGCCGCGCCGGGCCGCAAAGGCGAGGGCCAGGGCATAGAAGGCCAGCAGCTGACCGAGGAACGTTTTGGTGGCCGCCACACCCACTTCGATGCCGGCGCCGATGTCGAGGATGTGCTCCACCTGGCGGGCCAGGGAACTCTCAGGCCGGTTGGTGATCCCCAGCTGGCGTGGTGCATAGGCGTCATCGCCCAGGGCGCGGCGGCGCTCTGCCTCCATCGCCAGGGCGGCGAGGGTGTCGGCCGTTTCCCCCGACTGGGTCACCCCGATGGTGAGGGTGTGGGGCGCCAGCGGCGGCGGCGCATAACGGAATTCGCTGGCGTAGAACACGCTGGTGGGCAATCCGGCGAACTGCTCCAGCAGGTAGGCCCCCACCAAGGCCGCATGACGACTGGTGCCACAGGCCAGGATCTGAATCCGCTCCACCCCGGAGTAAAAGGCCTCATCGAACGGCAAGGCCACCGGATTCGACTCCGGCAAACCGCTGGGGAGATGGCGCGCCACCCAGAGCTCAGCCGTCTCCGGCTGCTCATGGATCTCCTTGAGCATGAAGTGGCGGAAATGGCGCTTGTCGGCCACATGATCCGTGCCGCTCAACAGAGAAGGCGTGCGCTGCTGCCGCACACCCTCAGCGTCGTAGAGCTCGATGCCCAAAGGGCTGAGCAGGGCGACTTCCCCGTCCTCCATCGGCAGGATCGTGCGGGTAATCCCGGCGAGAGCCGGCGTGTCGCTGGCGCAGACAAACTCCCCTTCACCAAGACCGATCAGCAACGGCGCCGCCCGGCGGGCCACCACCAGGGCGCCGGGAACCTCCGCCCACACCACCGCCAGGGCATAGGCGCCCTGCAGCTGCGGCAACACCGCCTGCACCGCCTCCAGCAGCAGGGCGCCATCGGCGGGGCGCCCCTCAGAACGCAATGCCTGCAGCCGGGCTGCGATCAGGTGGGGAATCACCTCGGTGTCGGTCTCCGACTCGAACACCACGCCTGCAGCCATGAGCTGCTCCCGCAGGCTGCGGTGGTTCTCGATGATGCCGTTCTGCACCACCGCCACCGTGCCGCTGCCATCGCGATGGGGATGGGCATTGCGCTCCTCCGGTTTGCCATGGGTGGCCCAGCGCGTGTGGCCGATGCCGCAGTAGCCCGGTGCTCCCTCCGCTTCCAACCGTGCCGCCAGGTTCACCAACTTGCCCTTGGCCCGGAGGCAATGCAGCTGGGTGGCCTCCACCGTGGCGATCCCGGCGGAGTCGTAACCGCGATACTCCAGCTGCCTGAGGCCTTCAAGCAACAGGGGGGCCGCATCCCGCGAGCCGATCACCGCAACGATTCCGCACATATCAAAAAAGCCCGGCAGTCGCCGGGCTGAGCTTATGGCCTATCGATGAACCCACTCAATCAGTAGGCCAGACCCATGCTGCGGCTGGTTTCATCACCGAGATAGACGCGGATGCTGAGGAAGTCGGTGGGACAGGCGGTTTCGCAGCGCTTGCAACCGACGCAATCCTCGGTGCGGGGGGACGAGGCGATCTGACCGGCCTTGCAGCCGTCCCAGGGCACCATTTCGAGCACATCCAGAGGGCAGGCACGCACACACTGGGTGCAGCCGATGCAGGTGTCGTAGATCTTGACGGCGTGGGACATGTGCCCGTTCCTGAACTGATGGCTTGGCGCCAAGGTACCCGTCACAACCGGAGCTGAACCACCTGTGGCACGTCGCCGTCACCGTTGTTAACGACCGCGAGACCAGCCCGTAGGATGCGTCGTCCCGTCTTCACGGCCATGTCCCAGGAAGCGATCCTCGAAAAAGTCCGTTCGATCGTGGCGGAGCAGCTCAGCGTTGATGCCGGCGACGTGAAGCCGGAATCCAATTTCCAGAATGATCTCGGCGCCGACTCGCTCGACACCGTCGAGCTGGTGATGGCTCTGGAGGAAGCCTTCGACATCGAAATCCCCGACGAAGCCGCTGAAGGCATCGCCACCGTGGGTGACGCAGTTAAGTACATCGAAGACAAGCAGGCCTGAGGATCGGGATGGTGGAGGGTCTCCAACGTGTCGTGGTCACGGGCCTCGGCGCGGTGACGCCGATCGGCAACACGGTTGCCGACTACTGGACCGGGCTGACCTCCGGCCGCAACGGTGTGGCTCCGATCACGCTGTTTGATGCCAGCGCCCACGCCTGCCGCTTCGCGGCGGAAGTGAAAGCCTTTGACCCCAGCGGCTATCTCGAAGCGAAGGAAGCCAAGCGCTGGGATCGGTTCTGCAAATTCGGCGTGGTGGCAGCCAAGCAGGCCCTGGCCGATTCCGGCCTGGAGATCACCGACGCCAATGCCCACCGCATCGGCATCAGCATCGGCTCCGGCGTCGGCGGCCTCCTGACGATGGAGACCCAGGCCCACGTGTTGGCCGACAAGGGACCGGGGCGGGTCAGCCCCTTCACGGTACCGATGATGATTCCCAACATGGCCACCGGGCTGGCGGCCATCGCCCTCGGCGCTAAGGGTCCCAGTTCCGCGGTAGCCACCGCCTGCGCCGCCGGCTCCAATGCGATCGGTGATGCCTTCCGGATCCTCCAGCTGGGCAAAGCCGACGCCATGATCTGCGGCGGTGCCGAATCGGCGATCACGCCCCTGGGAGTCGCCGGTTTCGCCAGCGCCAAGGCGTTGTCGTTCCGCAACGATGATCCCGCCACAGCCAGTCGCCCCTTTGACGCCGAGCGGGACGGTTTCGTGATCGGTGAAGGGGCAGGCCTGCTGGTGCTCGAAACCCTGGCCCACGCCGAAGCCCGGGGCGCCACGGTGCTGGCGGAGATCGTGGGCTACGGCACCACCTGTGATGCCCACCACATCACCGCCCCGACCCCGGGTGGTGTGGGCGGCGCCGCTGCCATCCGCCTGGCGCTCGACGATGCCGCTCTGGCCCCTGAGTGTGTGGGTTACATCAATGCCCACGGCACCAGCACCCCAGCCAACGACAGCAACGAGACCGCTGCCATCAAGAGCGCACTCGGCGATCGGGCCCATCAGATCCCTGTGAGCTCCACCAAATCGATGACCGGTCACCTGCTGGGAGGTTCCGGTGGCATCGAAGCGGTGGCGAGCATCCTCGCCATCCGCCATGGCGTTGTGCCCCCCACGATCAACTACGCCAACCCAGATCCCAACTGTGATCTGGATGTCGTTCCGAACACCGCCCGTGAAGCCACACTGGATGCGGTGCTCTCCAACTCCTTCGGCTTCGGCGGCCACAACGTCTGCCTTGCCTTCCGTCGCATGCGCTGATTCAGACTCTGCGCATCCCCTGTTCTGTACTTCGTCACCACGCCATGGTCGCCGCGCCCGCTTCCCTCGACACCCTCTGCATCAACAGCATCCGCATGCTGGCCGTTGATGCGGTCAACAAATCCAAGAGCGGCCACCCCGGTCTGCCCATGGGTGCAGCGCCGATGGGCTACACCCTCTGGGACAAGTTCCTGAAGCACAACCCCAAAAACCCCCTCTGGTTCAACCGGGATCGGTTCGTGCTCTCGGCCGGCCACGGCTGCATGCTCCTCTACGCGTTGCTGCACCTCACCGGCTACGACTCGGTGACGATCGACGACATCAAGCAGTTCCGTCAGTGGGGCTCCAAAACCCCCGGCCACCCGGAAACCTTCGAGACCCCTGGCGTTGAAGTGACCACGGGCCCGCTCGGTGCCGGCATCTCCAATGCCGTGGGCCTGGCGATCGCGGAAGCCCATCTCGCGGCCAAATTCAACAAGCCCGACGCCAAGGTCGTCGATCA
Source organism: Synechococcus sp. RS9909 (assembly GCF_014279595.1). Lineage (NCBI taxonomy): Bacteria > Bacillati > Cyanobacteriota > Cyanophyceae > Synechococcales > Synechococcaceae > Synechococcus > Synechococcus sp. RS9909. The sequence goes on along the minus strand of NZ_CP047943.1, from coordinate 140,657 downwards.
CTACACCTACGTGATCATGGGCGATGGCTGCAATCAGGAGGGTGTGTCGTCGGAAGCCTGCTCTTTGGCGGGTCACCTGAAGCTGGGCAAGCTGATCGCGCTCTACGACGACAACCACATCACCATCGACGGACGCACCGATGTGTCCTTCACCGAAGATGTGCTCAAGCGCTACGAGGCTTACGGCTGGCACGTGCAGCACGTGGCTGATGGCAACACCGACGTGAATGCGATCGCCCATGCGATTGAGGCCGCCAAAGCCGTCACCGACAAGCCGTCGATCATCAAGGTGACCACCACGATCGGCTACGGCTCTCCCAACAAGAGCGATACGGCCGGAGTGCACGGGGCTCCCCTCGGCGAAGAAGAGGCGGAACTCACCCGCAAGCAGCTCGGCTGGAACCACGGGCCGTTTGAAGTGCCCCAGGAGGCCTACGACCAATACCGTCAGGCGATCGAACGCGGTGCCAGCCTCGAGGCCGAATGGAACCAGGCGCTGGCCAGCTACCGCAGCAAGTACCCCAGCGAAGCCGCCGAATTTGAGCGGATGCTGCGCGGTGAGCTGCCCCAGGGTTGGGACAAGGATCTGCCCTCCTACACCCCCAACGACAAAGGTCTGGCCACCCGCAAGCACTCCCAGATCTGCCTGGGTGCCCTGGGCCCGAACCTGCCCGAGCTGATCGGTGGTTCCGCTGACCTCACCCACTCCAACTACACCGACATCGCCGGTGAAACGGGCTCCTTCCAGCCGGAGAGCCCGGAGAAGCGCTATCTCCACTTCGGCGTGCGCGAGCACGCCATGGCGGCGATCCTCAACGGCATCGCCTACCACAACAGCGGCTTGATCCCCTACGGCGGCACCTTCCTGGTGTTCGCCGACTACATGCGCGGCTCGATGCGACTCTCCGCTCTGAGCGAGCTGGGTGTGATCTATGTGCTCACCCACGACTCCATCGGCGTTGGTGAAGACGGCCCCACCCACCAGCCGATCGAGACCATCCCTTCTCTGCGGGCGATGCCGAACCTGCTGGTGTTCCGCCCCGGCGACGGCAACGAAACCAGTGGCGCCTACAAGCTGGCCATCCAGAACCGCAAGCGTCCGAGTGCGCTCTGCCTCAGCCGCCAGGCCATGGCCAACCAGGCCAACTCCTCGATCGACAAGGTGGCCCACGGCGGTTACATCCTCGAGGATTGCGCCGGCACCCCCGAGCTGATCCTGATCGGCACCGGCACTGAACTCGATCTCTGCGTGCAAGCGGCGAAGCAGCTCACGGCGGAAGGCCACAAGGTGCGCGTCGTCTCCATGCCTTGCGTGGAGCTGTTCGATGAGCAAAGCGACGCCTACAAGGAAGAGGTTCTGCCCAGCGCCGTGCGCAAGCGGATCGTGGTGGAAGCTGCGGAAGCCTTCGGCTGGCATCGTTTCGTGGGCCTCGATGGCGCCACCGTCACCATGGATCGCTTCGGCGCCTCCGCGCCCGGCGGCACCTGCATGGAGAAGTTCGGCTTCACCGTGGAGAATGTGGTGGCCAAAGCCAAAGCGCTGCTGGCTTGAACGCGACACCAATTCACACGTGAATGATTGGATGGCCCCGCGCTTCAAAGCGGGGCCTTTTCATTTCTGGCCATGCCTCAACCTCGCAATCTGATCACCGGCGGTGCCGGCTTTCTCGGCTCCCACCTGGTCGATCGGCTGATGCAAGCCGGCGAAGAAGTGATCTGTCTCGACAATTACTTCACCGGACGCAAAGCCAACATACAGAACTGGGTCGGTCATCCCAAGTTTGAGTTGATTCGTCACGATGTAACTGAACCGATCAAATTGGAGGTGGACCGGATCTGGCACCTGGCCTGCCCTGCGTCCCCGATTCACTACCAATACAACCCGATCAAAACGGCCAAAACCAGCTTTCTGGGCACCTACAACATGCTGGGCCTGGCTCGGCGCGTGAAAGCGCGATTCCTCCTCGCGAGCACCAGCGAAGTGTATGGCGATCCCGAGGTGCACCCACAACCGGAAAGCTATCGCGGCTGTGTCAACACCATCGGCATTCGCAGCTGCTACGACGAAGGCAAGCGCATCGCTGAAACACTCTGTTTCGACTACAAGCGCATGCACAACACGGAAATCCGTGTGATGCGCATCTTCAACACCTATGGCCCCCGCATGCTTCCCGATGACGGTCGCGTCGTCAGCAACTTCATCATGCAAGCACTGAAGGGGCTCCCTTTGACCCTCTATGGCGATGGCCAGCAGACGCGATCCTTCTGCTACGTGGATGATCTGATCGAAGGCATGATCCGCCTGATGAACAGTGATCACACCGGACCGATGAACATCGGCAACCCAGACGAATTCACCATCCAACAGCTGGCGACCATGGTGCGTGATCGGATCAATCCCGATCTGGCCATCGTCCATCAGCCATTGCCGCAGGACGATCCGCTGCAACGCCAGCCCGTGATCAAGCTGGCTCAAGAGATTCTTCAATGGCAACCCTCAGTCCCCCTCGCTACCGGGCTGGAGCGCACGATTGCTGATTTCAGATCCCGATACAGCGGAGATGCCGACTGAACCACATCTCCGCCTTCTCGAGTCAGATCACGATCACTCCGCCTTGTCCATCTTCACGCCGGCCAGTTCGGCGCCCCCTTTGGCCTTGAGTGCTTCTTCCAGACCCTCGATGTCGGCATCGGTGATCTTGGTTTGCATCGGGCAGTGCTTCGGGCCGCACATGGAGCAGAACTCGGCCTGCTTGTAGATATCCGCCGGCAGGGTTTCGTCGTGATACTGCCTGGCGCGCTCCGGATCGAGTGACAACTCAAACTGCTTGTTCCAGTCGAAGTTGTACCGAGCCCGACTCAGCTCATCATCGCGATCGCGGGCACCGGGCCGGTGCCGGGCGATGTCAGCCGCATGGGCCGCGATCTTGTAGGCGATCAAACCTTCGCGCACATCCTCAGCATTGGGCAGACCGAGGTGCTCTTTGGGAGTCACATAGCAGAGCATCGCCGTGCCGTGCCAACCGGCCATCGCCGCACCGATGGCTGAGGTGATGTGGTCGTAACCGGGAGCAATGTCGGTGACCAGAGGGCCGAGCACATAGAAGGGCGCTTCGTTGCACTCCTCCATCTGCTTTTTCACGTTGAACTCGATCTGATCCATCGGCACGTGACCCGGACCCTCCACCATCACCTGCACATCGTGCTTCCAGGCGCGACGGGTCAGATCGCCCAGGGTCTTCAATTCCGCCAACTGCGCCGCATCAGAGGCATCGTGTTGACAACCGGGTCGCAGTGAATCGCCGAGTGAGAAGCTGCAGTCGTAGCGCTTGAAGATCTCGCAGATGTCGTCAAAACGGGTATACAGCGGATTCTGACGGTGGTGATACAGCATCCACTGGGCCAGGATGCCGCCACCACGGCTCACAATGCCGGTGAGACGCCCTTTCACCTTGGGCAAGTGCTCGATCAGCAGACCAGCGTGAATCGTCTGATAATCGACGCCCTGCTGGCAGTGCTTCTCGATGATGTGGAGGAAGTCGTCTTCATCAAGCTTTTCGATCGAGCCATGCACACTCTCGAGGGCCTGATACACGGGCACGGTGCCAATCGGCACGGGTGAAGCGTTGATGATCGCCGTGCGTACCTCATCCAGGTTCACACCACCGGTGGACAGATCCATCACCGTGTCGGCGCCATACTTCACCGCCAGCTGCAACTTTTCCACCTCCTGATCCACATCGGAGGCATTTGGAGAGGCGCCGATATTGGCGTTCACCTTGCAGGAACTGGCGATGCCGATCGCCATCGGCTCCAGATTGGTGTGATTGATGTTGGCCGGGATGATCATGCGGCCGCGGGCCACCTCCTCCATCACCAGCGACTCGGGCAGATTCTCCCGCTTGGCCACATGGGCCATCTCCTCGGTCACCACCCCCTGACGGGCGTAGTGCATCTGGGAGACATTGGCCTGACCCCGACGGGCCGTAACCCAGGAAGCGCGCATGATCCGTAGAGCGATGGGACGACAGGAGCTGGCCGGACGGCCTGGGATCACGCTTGGTCACTTCCCTGGCGCCGGCATGACCCGGATCAGGTTCGGAGGGTGTGATCTCAGCCCTCAGGCCGCAAGCGACTTGAAGGCACCCCTAGTGGTGATCGAACGCTAGCAAGCGCTGACCAATCAGGACTGCAGACCATTCAGGGCCGCCGCCACCACCCGGTGATCGCCATCCTGCTGAAGCCGTTGCAGAAGGCTGCGGGCCTCAGCAGTGATGACCGGCGCCCCAGTGGCAGCACCACCCTGCTCCCGCACCAACCGGCCCAGGATCTCCGTTCCGCCCACCCGCACGGTGCCATCCGCATCAGCAATCGCCTCACGGGCCAGCGCCAGCAACCAACCGGGCTCCATCGCCGGCTGCTCCGCCAGGGCCGAGAGGATGCTGCAGCGCACCAACCAGGCGTGATCGGCGCTGAAGCTGTCCCGCAGCAGGGGCCAGGATCGCTCAACGCCGAAGCTGGCGAGGGCATTGGCAGCTTCGGCGCGCACATTGGCGTCCTCGTCCTCGCGGATCAGACGACACAGCACCGCCCAGCCCGCCTCGCTCCGGCGCACCCCGAGCCCACTGCAACTGAGCGAGCGCACCAGAAAGGCCTCCTGCTCGGAACCGAGGATCAGCAACGGCACCACCACCGCTTCGGTCTGGTCCTCCGGGAACTGCCGCAGCCCGGCCAGAGCCGGCATCGCCCGGGTTGGGTCCCCCGAGCTGATCGCCGCACGCAAGGCGGCCGGATCGGGCAGCGATGAAAACTCAGGCATGGCAGGCATCAATCCCGTGGTCGCGAGGGGCGCTCCGCCCAGGTGCTGCGCAAGGCGAGCAACAGGCGATGACGCCGACGCCGTCGGCCGACGATCGCACTGATCACCAGGGCGAGTCCCACCAGAATCGCAGGCAGGGCCTGCAGCCGATCGTTGCCCTGGCGCTGCAGCATCGCCACCAGCCCCAGCAACACCAGCAACGGAGCCGCCAACGACAACCACACGTGACCAGCGGGGCGGACCGGCGACGTCATCGCCCCACCTCCTGGCCGCCAGCCTCCTGCAACCAGGTCAGCAGGGTGGCCGTAAGCACCCGGATTCCCACAGCCAGGCTCGCCTCATCCGGCAGAAAACTGCCGTGATGCAGGGGCGCGCATCCCTCCGGCCCCGCCACCCCGAGGCGGAACATGCTGCCGGGCACGTCCTGCAGCAGCTCAGCGAAATCCTCCGCACCCAGAGACGGCTGCTCCAAACGCAGCACCCGCTCGCGCCCCAGCTGGTCGATTGCACAGCGCTCGAGCAGATCGGTGAGCGCTGGATCGTTGTGCACCGGCGGTGCGATGCAGCGATAACTCACCCGGGCCGTGGCACCGAAACTGGCGCAGATCGCCTGCACGGTCTCCTCGATCCAGGCCGGCAGCCGGGCATGCAACTCGGCATCCAGACAACGCAGGGTGCCGAGCAGACGCACCCGATCAGCAATCACGTTGAAGGCCTTGCCGCCCTCAATCGCCCCGAAGCTCACCACCACTGGATGCAGGGCATCAAGGCGTCGACTGATCGCCTCCTGCAAACCGGTGACGACCCTGGCCGCGATCCAGATCGCATCCACTGACTGGTGCGGCCGGGCGCCATGGCCGCCCTCCCCGATCACCTCGATCTCCAGTTCACCGGCCGCTGCCGTGAGGCTGCCGCTGCGCACCCCGATCGTGCCCGCCGCCAGGGAGGGGAACACATGCACGCCATAGAGAGCACTCAGCCCCTCCAGGGCGCCGTCCTCCCGCATCCAACGCGCTCCCTGGGCCAGCTCCTCAGCCGGTTGAAACAACAAGCGCACGCCGCAGGGCAACGCCGGTTCGGCCGCCAGCAACCGCGCCACGCCGAGCCCCACGCAGGTGTGCAGATCGTGGCCGCAGGCATGCATCACTCCCTGACGACGGGAGGCGAAGGGAAGGCCGGTGCGCTCCTCCACCGGCAGGGCATCCATGTCGACCCGCAGCCCCACCCTGGGGCCCTGGTCAGGCCCCAGATCCGCCACCACGCCGGTGCGACCCACCGCTTCACGCACCCGCCAGCCGCGCTGCCGCAGCTCACCGGCCACCAGGGCCGCCGTCTGGTGCTCCTCGCCGCTGAGCTCGGGATGGGCATGCAAATGGCGACGCAGCTCCAGCAGCTCAGGGAGTTCCCGCTCGAGACGGGCGGGCCAGAGCCGGGAGGGATCACTCATGGGCTCTCCAGCTTGAGGAACGCCGCGAGGTCGGCGGTGGGCTTGGGCGGCCAGCGCCGCACCTGGCGCAACCAGTCGCTCTGGCGGTAGCGGGGATCCAGGCCGGCGGCGGCGGCCCAATGGCTTTCCGCTTCGCCGCCGCGGCCGCGGCGCCAGAGCAGGGCTGACAGGCCAGCGCGGGCATCGGCGAAGAGGGGATAGCGGCGGATCAGCTTGCGCAGCTCCTGCTCGGCAGCGTCGAGCTCACCCAGCTGATACCGGGCCAGGGCTTCGCTGGAGCGGGCCATGGCGAATCCAGGTCGAGCCAGCGCCGCCTGGCCATAGAGATCGGCGGCAGCCGACCAGGCGTTCTGGGAGGCGCGCACATTGCCAAGGTTGTAAAGAGCCGAAGCCTCGGCAGGATCCCGCTCCAGGATCCAGGCGTAATCGTCGGCGGCCTCCGGCCAGCGCTGCAGGGCTTCTTCGGCGGTGCCCCGATTGAGATGGGGGTCGATGGCGTCTGGCGCCAACGCGATCGCCTCGGTCTGATCAGCGATGGCCCCCTCCGGATCACCAAGCACCAGGCGCACATTGCCGCGGTTGCTCCAGGCCGCCGCATCCTCGGGATGACGCGCCAGGAAGGCATCCCAGAGGGGCAGGGCCTCAATTGCCTCTCCCTGCCGACTCGCCGCCAGGGCCTGCTCGAACAGGGCCTGATCGCTTGGCACCACGTCGCTCAGCGCTGACGCCGGCTGGGCCAGCAACAGCAGCGTGAACAGAAGCAGCAGACAACGACGCATCATGCGGCGTCGATCTCCGCGGCCGGCCAGCCCAGATGTTCGCGTCCTGCCGCCGTCACCACCCGGCCTCGGGGGGTGCGTTGCAGAAAACCGAGCTGGAGCAGATAGGGCTCCACCACCGCTTCCAGGGTGGTGGGATCCTCACCGAGGGCCGCCGCCAGGGTGTCGAGTCCCACCGGTCCGCCGCCATGGGCCTGCAGCAGCAGCTCCAGCAGGCGGCGATCACTGGCATCGAGACCGCGGCCATCGACGCGATGCAGGCGGAGGGCGTCATCCACCAGCGCCGCGTCAATCGCTCCCTCCACATCCCGCACGCAGGCCACATCCCGCACCCGGCGCAACAGACGGTTGGCAATCCGCGGCGTGCCGCGGCAGCGGCCGGCGATTTCAGCGCAGGCCTGCGGCGTGAGGCGGAGACCCAGCAGACCCGCGGCCCGCTCCACAATCGCCTCCAGATCCTCCTGGCCATAAAACTCGAGCCGTTGAATCAGGCCAAAGCGATCGCGCAAGGGTGAACTGAGCGCCCCGGCCCTGGTGGTGGCCCCCACCAGCGTGAACGGTGGCAGCTCCAGGGTGCGGGTGCGGGCCGTGCTGCCCTTGCCCACGGTGAGATCGAGGCGGCGATCCTCCATCGCCGGATAGAGCAGCTCCTCCGCCACCCGGGTGAGACGGTGAATCTCATCGATGAACAACAACTCATTCGGCTGCAGGTTCACCAACAGACCGACGATGTCGCGGGGTCGCTCGAGGGCGGGGGCACTGGTGATCCGGCAGCTCACCCCGAGCTCCTCGGCAAGCACCAGGGCCATGGTGGTCTTGCCCAGGCCCGGTGGGCCGTAGAGCAGCACATGATCGAGAGCGTCGCCACGGCCGAGGGCCGCCTGCACCGCGATCGCCAACACCTGCTTCAGCTCGGGCTGGCCGATGTAATCCTCGAGACGACGCGGCCTGAGACCCTCATCCCGATTCGATGCCAGCAGCGGCTGTTCCCGCCGCTCCGGAGCGGTGGTGGGATCCAGCAGAGGGGACCGGCCGGCACCGGATGAGACGATCGCCATGGAGGAAGGGTAACGGTGATGGCCAAGGGGGGAGGAAAGAAAAGCGCTGCAGCCAGGGCAGCGGCCAACCGTCTGCTGGCGGACAACCGCCTGGCGCGTCATCAATACGAGATTCTTGAAACGCTGAAAACCGGCATCGAGCTGGTGGGCACGGAAGTGAAATCGATCCGGGCCGGTCAGGCCAATCTGCGCGATGGCTTCTGCCTGATCCGCAACGGCGAACTGCAGCTGCACAACGTGCACATCGCCCCCCACAGCCACGCCAGCGGCTACTACAACCACGACCCCCTGCGGGTTCGGCGCCTGCTGGCCCACCGGCGCGAAATCGACAAGCTGCGGGGCCAGCTCGACCAGAAGGGACTGGCGCTGATCCCGCTGAACATGCACCTGCAGGGGTCGTGGATCAAGGTGACCATCGGCCTTGGCAAAGGCCGCAAGCTGCACGACAAGCGCGCCGCCGAGAAGGAGAAGCAGCTGAAAAAGGAAACGCGAGCGGCCATTGCTCGTTACTGAGATGGCTCGCTACTGAGTTCCGGCAGCCCCTGGCGGTGTGTCTGGCGCAGCGGGCTCAGCCGGCGGTGCAGGCTCAGCCATGGGTTCCGGCATCCCCGCCGGCCTGGGGCCAGGCGGTTCCGGCATCGTCTCCACGGAGCCGCGGGCGCCGGTGGCTGGATCTGGAATCGGCTGCGGATCCACCTCAGGCAGGGGTTTCGGGGCCGGACGATCGGCGCGGCAGGAGAGGGTGAGCAGGCCGGAGGAGACCCCCTCGTTGGTGACCAACACCTGCACCGGAGAGCCCGCCTCCGGCGTCAGCGTCACCACCCGCAGCGGGCCCCGTTCCGCCGCCACCTGACCATCAGCGCCATACACCGTCATCTGCATCAGGGGAGTGCCGTTGATGCCGAGCACGAGACGACGGCCCGCCGGCACCTGGATGGTGATCAAACGGGCGCCGCCCGAAGGCACCCGGCTGGAGAGCACCACCGGCGCATCGGGCCTGGCCTTCAGGGTTTCGATCTGCACATCCGCCAGGCCTCGCATCGCCGCCGCATACCAGAGCTGCAGATAGGGCTCCGGCGGCTTGCTGCCGCTCACCACCCCTGGCAGAAGATTCTGGGCCGACGCACTCACCAGCTGCTCCACCACCCGGGGGTTGACGCCCTGTGCGGTCAGGGCCTCCCGTTGTTTCTGCCAATCCGCTCCCTTGAGACGGCCGAGGCGGGAGCGCAGATCCGGTGGCAGCTGCTCCACCCGGGCCAGCCATTCCTCCGCCAGCTCATTCCAGACCCGGCGCAGCGGCGCATCCTCGAGCGAGTCGCTGGGCAGGCGGCCGTTCCGCTCCGGGAAGCGGGCCAGCAGGCTGGCATCCACCAGCTGCAGGAACCAGCTGCGGTCGATCTGAAGCGCACGAAGGCGGCTGAGCAGCTGCTGCCGCTGATCCACCTCCGCCGGCGGCAGGCTTGCCGTCGGCGCCCGCCCCACCACATCCCGCTCCGTGGAAGGGGCGCGATCGGGGGCCCGGCCCCGGCTGAGCAGAAACCAGCCGATCGCTGTTCCAAGCACGGCGGAGATCAGCAGTGCCGCCACCACAGGCCAGAGACGCCCCTCCGCCGCCTGCTGACGCTCCTCCTGCCGAGGCCGGCTGCGCGACGCGGGGGCCTCAGCAGCTGCCGCAGGCTCAGGCTCCAGACTCGGCAGGGCGGGAGGCGTGGTCTCCCGGACCGGCACGGGAATCGGCGCCACCGGCGCCAGAACCACCGTGCGCTCCGAGAGCGCCTGGGGACCGGTGGATTCCGGCATCGCCACGGCCTGAAGCGCTTGCAAGGCCTCGCGGGCCTGCTCGAAACGCTCGCCCTGACGCTCGCTCAACAGACGCTCGAGCACACGTCGTAAAGGAGCCTCCAGGCTGAGGCTGTCGGGCAGGCGCCAGGGACTCGCCTGATCGCTCCCCTCAGCCAACAGCTGCTCCGGTGCACGACCGCTCAGCAGGGTGAGGGCCGTGACCCCGAGGCCATGCAGATCCATCCAGGCCGCGGCCGCTTCGCCGCGCCCCTGGGCCCGAGGGGCAAAGCCGGCGGTGGCTCCGGCGATCGGCTGCTGGCCCACCTGCTGCAGCAGGCCGAAATCGATCAGCACCGGCAGACCGTCCTGATCGCGGCGGAGCAGATTGCCCGGGTTGAGATCCCCATGCACGAGCTCACGGCCATGGAGCACGGCCAGGGCTGGCAGCAACTGCCGCAGCAGCAGCAGCACCTCCCCGGCGCCGAACACCAGCTGGCGTTCCCTGCGCTGGCTCTGGATCTGGCGCAGGCTCTGACCTTGCTGCCACTCGCGCACCAGCCAGAGGGCACCGTGTTCCTCCAACAGGCCACCGAAGCGGGGAATCTGGGGGTGCAAGACCGCCTGCATCGCCGGCCAGATCGCCCGGAAACGGGCCTGGGCGGCGGGATCGCGCAATTCACGCAGGGCGACGGGCGCATCGGCAGCGAGCGTGTCGGCCGCACGCCAGAGGATCCCCTGGGGAGCTGAGCCAGCGGTGGCACCCACGCCAGCTGCAGCCTCAGCCGCAGCACCACTCAGCTTCTGATCGATCCGATAACGCTCCGCGAGCACAGAGCCGATCTCCATCGTTCCCGCCGCAGTGGGCTGATGGTAGAAGGGGCTCGCCGAATGACCAGCAGGCCATGCCGCTGAGCACGTTGCCTTCCCTGCTGTCGCGGTTGCTGGAGGTGCGCCGCCGCAGCGAACGCCTGATCGAACCGCTGCAGCCGGAGGACCTCTGCCTGCAGGGCATGGCGGATGCGAGCCCGCCGAAATGGCACCTGGCGCACACCACCTGGTTTTTCGAAACCTTTGTGCTGGAGCGCTTCTGGCCCGAGCACGAGACGGCGGATCGCCGCTGGGGCTACCTGTTCAACTCCTATTACGACGCCATCGGCCCCCGGCAACCGAGACCGCAGCGCGGTCTGCTCAGCCGACCGACGATCGAGGCGGTGCTCACCTGGCGCCGCCGGGTCGACGCCTCGCTGGAGCGGTTGCTGAACCGCAATAACGACCGCCACTGCTTGGAGTTGGTGGAGCTGGGCCTGCAGCACGAGCAGCAGCACCAGGAGCTGCTGCTGATGGACCTGCTCGATGGCTTCAGCCGTCAGCCGCTGGAGCCGGTGTATCGCAGCGATGCCGACCAGCCCACGCCAGTCACCTGGACCCAGGCAGCCGCGGATGGGCCTGGCTGGCTGGAGCCCACCGCTGGCCTGGTGGAGATCGGCCACAGCTGCGACGGTTTCCACTTCGACAACGAGGGGCCGCGCCATCGGGTGTGGCTGGAACCGTTCGCGATCGCGGACCGGCTGGTGACCAATGCCGAGTTCCATCGCTTCATCGAGGACGGCGGCTACCGACGACCGGATCTATGGATGAGCGAGGGCTGGGCGCTGCTTCAGGAGCGGCAGTGGCAGGCACCGCGCTACTGGCGCCGCGATGCCCCCGAAGGCCCCTGGTTGTGGGAATTCACCCTGGCGGGTCGCCAACCGCTGCAGCCCGAGCGTCCCGTGCGTCATCTCAGTTGGTTTGAGGCCGACGCCTATGCCCGCTGGGCCGGCGCCCGACTGCCCAGCGAAGCGGAATGGGAGGTGGCGGCGCGGCAGTTCAACGGCGCGCTGCATCAAGCCCACGGGGAGCTGTGGCAATGGACCGCCAGTCCGTATCGGCCCTATCCGGGCTTCCAGGCGGCAGCCGGTGCCGTGGGGGAATACAACGGCAAATTCATGACCTCCCAGTTTGTGTTGCGCGGCAGCAGCCGGTGGACCCCAGCGGGGCACAGCCGCCTCACCTACCGCAATTTCTTCCCACCCGCCTCGCGCTGGATGGCCTCCGGCCTGCGCTTGTGCCGATGAACCTGATCGATCTTCATCCCGCTGCCGCCGACATGCACCAACTGGTGCACGAGGGCATGGCACGTCAGCCCCGCCAGCTGCCGGCCTGGTTTCTCTACGACGCCGAGGGCTCGCGCCTGTTTGATCAGATCTGCGAGCAGCCGGAATACACCCTCACCCGCACCGAAATCGCCCTGCTCAACGCCAGCGCTGCTGAGATCGCCACCAGGCTCGGTGCGGGGGTGATCGTGGAGTTCGGTGCCGGCAGTGCCCGCAAGGTGGGGCCCCTGCTGGCGGCCCTGCAACCGACCGCCTATGTCGCCCTCGACATCAGCGCCTCCCATCTGCGCGAGGCGCTCGCCGCACTCCAACCGGTCCACCCCCGGGTGCCGATGCTCGGCATCTGCTGCGACCACAGCCAACTCGACGCCCTGCCCCCCCATCCGCTGCTGGAGGGCCAGAAGCGGCTCGGCTTCTTCCCCGGCAGCTCCCTGGGCAATTTCAATCGGCAGGAGGCCGTGCAGCTGCTGCAACGCTTTCGCCACCTGCTGGCGGGAGGCCCCTTGTTGCTCGGCCTTGACCATCCCAAGCCGGCCCAGCAGCTGGAGGCGGCCTACAACGACGCTGCCGGGATCTCCGCCGCCTTCGCCCGCAACCTGCTGCAACGGCTGAACCAGGATCTGCAGGCGGATTTCAACCCCGAGCGGTTTCGCTACCGGGCCCGCTGGCAAGCCGACCACAGCCGGGTGGAAATGGCCCTGATCAGCTGCTGTGAGCAAGAGGTGAGCATCGACGGCCAGCGGTGGAAGTTCGCGGCAGGGGAGCCCCTGGTCACGGAATACAGCGTCAAATACAGCCCGGCGATGGCCGAAGCCCTGGCAAAGGAATCGGGCTGGCGCTGCGCAGCCCGCTGGCATGACGCCGCCGACAGCCTCTCCCTGCATCTGCTGGAAGCGGCAGACTGAGGTTTGATCCCGTCATCGCCGCTGCCATGCGTCGCGAGAAACAGCCATGAGTCGCGAGGAACAGCGCCGCACCATCCGCCAACAGCGCGAATCCCTGATCGAAGAGCTGGAAACGCTCTACGGGCAGACCTTTGAACGGCTCAGTGCACTGGATCTCGGGGAGGGATCGGTGGCCCGCCTCACCCAATTGCTGCTGCGCTCCCGCGACGGAGCGATCACACCACTGCAGCAGGAGATCGAAGCGCCCTTGATCACCTCACCGGCAACCCCGGCGGCTTCCCCAGCCCCCGAGGCCGACTGATGGCTCCCAGCTGGCTGGATCAACTCGAACGCAACCTGGAGGAGCGTCTCAACGCCTTTCTGCGCTCCAACCCTCAGCAGGATCAACTGCTGCGCCAGCAGCACCTGCACGACCGGCAACAGGACCTGCAACGCCGTCGCCGCCAACTGCAGGAGCAGGCACAGGAGCATCGCCGCCAGCTGCTCAGCCTGGCCCGGGAAGTGCGCGACTGGCGCGGCCGCAGTGATCGAGCTCGCGCTGCCGGCGCCATGGATCTGGCACGACGGGCTGAAGCCCATACGCAGACCCTGATGGATCAGGGGCGGCAGCTGTGGGAGGAACTGGGCCAGCTCGGCCAGCAGTTCCGGGATCTCGACCACCAACTCGATGCCTTGCACCGAAGCGCTTCCCAGCAACAGCAGGGACGGAGCCTGGATGAGGACTGGGCCCTGTTTGAAGCTCAACAGGAACTGGAGGAGCTGCGGCGCCGCCAGGGTCTCAGCTGATCAGGCCTTGGGAGCCGGTGGTTCGAGGCTCACATTCTCCGGCGGCGGGGTGGGATCAGGATCGGCAATCAGCATGTGCTGGAGCACGATCTCAGGTCGTTCACTGTCGCGCCAACGGATGCGGTAAGCGGGCATCTTGGTGCCACGGCTGGTGGTCTGCTCCACCGGCTCCATCACCCAGCCGCGCCGGGAGCGCCCCTGGGGATTGCGCTTGACCACCGCATCGGCGTGCTTGAAGCGGAAACCTACGCGCTCACCACTCATGGGAAGAGAACCCAGCCACTGGGTCTAATTATCCATGCTGACGGGTCGGGCCTCGGGACGCAGCAACGGGAAGGCGATCACATCGCGGATCGAAGCACTGTCGGTGAGCAGCATCACCAGCCGATCGATGCCGATCCCGAGGCCGCCGGTGGGGGGCATGCCCACCTCCAGGGCCTGGAGGAAATCCTCATCCACCCCATGGGCTTCGTCATCACCTGCAGCCCGACGGGCCTGCTGATCCTCGAGTCGCTGGCGTTGATCGAGGGGATCGATCAGTTCACTGAAGGCATTGGCGGTCTCACGACCGACGATGAACAATTCGAAGCGTTCCACCAGGCCCGGTTTGCTGCGGTGCTTGCGGGCCAGCGGGGAGATCTCGATCGGATAGTCGATCACAAACGTGGGCTGGATCAGCGTGGCCTCCACCCGTTGCTCAAAGGCTTCGTTGAGCAGGCGACCGACGCTGTCGGCCGCATCCGGCACCTCCAACCCCGCAGCGGCCATGGCCGCTGCGGCGGCGTCGCGACCGGCGGCTCCAGGGCCTGTGAACGCAGTGAAATCGAGACCTGTGGCTTCCTGCACGAGCTCATGCATCGTCGCCCGGCGCCAGGGGGGCGTCAGATCCACCGCCGTGCCCTGGTAGGTGATGCGGGTGGTGCCGCAGATCTGTTCGGTCACCGAGGCGATCAACTGCTCGGTGAGGTTCATCATGTCGACGTAGTCGGCATAGGCCTGATACACCTCCACGGAGGTGAATTCCGGGTTGTGGCGGGTGCTGACCCCTTCGTTGCGGAAGATGCGCCCCAGCTCATACACCCGTTCGAAGCCACCCACCACCAGGCGCTTCAGATGCAGCTCGGTGGCGATGCGCAGGTAGAGGGGCAGATCGAGCGTGTTGTGGTGGGTGATGAACGGCCGCGCTTCCGCCCCACCGGCCTCCGCCTGCAGCACGGGCGTCTCGATCTCGAGAAAATCGCGGTCATCCAGCCAGCGCCGGATCGCACTCACCATCAGGGCGCGGCGCCGGAAGGTCTCGCGCGACTGGGGGCTGACGATCAGATCGAGGTATCGCTGCCGGTAGCGCTTCTCCACATCCGCCAGGCCATGCCATTTATCCGGGAGGGGCTGGAGTGCCTTGGTGAGCATCTGCCACTCGGCCACCTTCACCGACAGCTCACCGCGATCGGTGCGACGCAGAATCCCCCGCACCCCGATCCAATCCCCCGCATCCACCAGGGAGGTGAGTTGGGCGAAGGCGTCACCGAGGCTGGCTTTCTCCAGAAAGAGCTGAATCGGGCCGGAGGCATCCGCCAGGGTGAAGAAGGCGAGTTTGCCCATCACCCGTCGGGTCATCACCCGGCCGGCCACCGCCACCTCCAGCTGGCGCTCCTCGCCATTGGCAAGGTCGGCATGGTCAGCCTGCAACTGCGCCGTGCGGTGGCTGGGCTCAAACCGCAGGGCATAGGGCTCCCGCCCCAGCTCCCGCAGAGCGTTGGCCTTCTCTAAACGGGTGTCGCGCAGCTCAGACAACGGGCCTTCAGCAGTCGGGCGCCATCCTGCCCGACCGCTTCGCCAGCGGCGGTGCCTCAGCCGGTTGCCACCTGGGGAAGATCTCCCATGCGCTGGGAGGCATAGCCGATGCCCCGCACGGTGAGAATCAATTCCGGATTGCGCGGGTCGGGCTCGAGCTTGCCCCGCAACCGCGCCACATACACATCCACCACACGGAGATCAGCGGCGCGGCGGGGAGGATAGCCCCAGAGCTGCTCCAGGATTTCAGCGCGAGGCACCACCCGGCCGGGCTCGCGGAACAACAGTTCGAGCAGGCTGAACTCGGTGTAGGTGAGGGCAATACGCTCACTGCCACGGGTCACCTGGCGACGGTTGGTGTCCACCATCAGATCACCCAGGCGCAGCACGCCCTGCCCCACCGGCACCTCACGCGGTTCCGCCGTGGCGGAGCCGCGGCCGATACGGCGCAGGATCGAGGCGATCCGGGCTTCGAGCTCCTTGGGGCTGAAGGGCTTGGGCAGGTAGTCGTCGGCGCCGAGATCCAGGCCGGCCACCCGCTCGGAAATCGCTTCCAGAGCGGAGAGGAAAATGATCGGCACGCAGGACTCAGCCCGCAGTCGACGGCAGACCGCGAAGCCATCGAGCTTCGGCAGCATCACATCGAGCACCACCAGATCCGGGCTATCGCGGTGGAAGAGCTCAAGCGCCTTCTCGCCATCTTCAGCGCAGATCACCTGGTACCCGGCCAGCTGCAGCCGCATCACAAGCACGCGCCGCACGGCGGGTTCGTCATCCACCACAAGGATCGTCGCCTTCGGCGTGCTGGATGGCCCGGCTTCGGGCATGCGAACCGCTCGTGAGGAGTCGCAACCCTACCGTTCAGGGCAAACCGATTACGAGAGAAGCGATCACAGGGCCTTGAGACTTCCGATTATCTTAAGAAAACGCTCTAGTGCCAGCGGGCCTCGGCGTAGCGATTCCACTGCAGCGCCGCCTCCTGAACCGCCTCGTCGCTGCTGATCTGGCCAAGCATGGCCCGCTGCAGCTGGGTGTAGATGATGCTCTGCAGCCGCTTGATGCCCGGGCTGGCCGGCACCAGCACCTTCGCCGACTCCAGGGTCTGGGCCGACAGCAGGCGCGCCTGACGGATCTGCGCCTGCTGCGGTGTGGTCGGCGCCTCCGCCTCCAATTCGGCCCGCACCTGGTTGAGGGCCTGCCGCGAGGAGGGCAGCACCCGGGCCTCTCGCGCGAAGCGGGCCTGGTTGGTGGCATTGGTGAGGAAGAGGGCCAGGGCCGCCGCCTCCCGTTGACGCGCACTCTGACGGGGCACCGCCAGGGTCATCAGGGCCACATTGGCGGTGCCATCCACACCGGTGAGGGGCGGAAATGGCTCGGTCTGGGCCGCGATTCCAGGCGCGTTGGTCTGAATGCTGCGCAGGAACTCGGCACCGCTGGCCAGCACGGCCAGCTCACCGCTCTGATACAGCTCGATTGCCCGTCGCTGTCCCTGACTCACCACTTCACGCGGCAACAGGCCTTCGCGATAGAGATCGGTCCAGAACGCAAAGGCGCGGCGGCCAGCCGCCGAGTCGAACGCCGCCCGCTGGCGGTCATCCAGCAGGGTCACCCCCATCTGAACCATCGACTCCAGCAATTCGGCGGAGTCGTCGGGAACCACGGTCACAAACAGGCCGTAGCGCCCGGTGGTCCGGCGAATCCGGCGCGCGAACGCCGGCACCTCCTCCCAGCGCTGCGGCGGCTGCTTCAAGCCCGCCTCCGCCAGGAGGGCGCGGTTCACCAGGCTCAGGCGCACGGTGAGATACCAGGGCACTGCGATCTGACCGGCCTGGGGATCGCGCGCCGCCTGCCACACCGACGGCAGATAGCGGCTGGATGCCCCCTCCGGCAACAGGGGCGTGAGATCCGCCAGTCCGCCCTTGCTGGCGAGATTGGCCGCAAAGGGTGGATTCAGGTTGACCAGATCGGGCGCCGTGCGCGCGAAAACGGCGGCGAGCAGCTTGCGTTCCACCGATCCCCAGGGCAGATCCGTCCAACGGACCGGTGCCGTTGGGTGCTGACGCTCCCACTGATCGATCACCCCTTCCATGTAACCGTTGAACTTGGGCGCCAGTTGGAGCGTCCAGAGCTGCAGCGGCCCCTCGGTGCGGGCCGCCGGGCGGCAGCCCCAGGCCAGCAGGGTGGAGCCGCTCAGCAGCAGCGCGAGCAGAACAGTGCGGCGGCGCAGGGAGAGAACCATCTCGGGCGAACTCAGGCGAAGAGCATCAGGCCGGGGCGCGGCGGCGCCAGATCAGCAGCTGCCAGGACGCGAGCATGGGCGCAAGCAGACCGGTGAGCACAGCCTGCAACAGACAGAGCTGCCAGGCCCAGTGCTGCAGCACCGGAGCATCCAGGCCCTGGAGCAGTCGCAGCTGCACCCAGAGGCTGAGGCCGAGCGCCATGCTGCCGATCCAGGCGAGCAGCCCCAGGTTGAGGCTGCGCTGAATCGGCCGCCCACGGCGGCCCAACCTCCCCCACCACCAACCGAGCAGCATCAACACGGGCACCTGTGTCAGGCCGTTGCCGCTGAGGCCATCCAGCACCAGCCCCACACAGGCGCCGGCCACCAGCCCGGACACCGGGCCATCCACCAGCGACCAGGGCAGCAGCCAGAGAATCGCCCAGCTCGGCGCCACCCCCGAGAGGGTGAGCCAGGTGGGGGTGGCGAGGGTGAGCAGCGGCACCAAGAGGGCGGAGGCCACACAGATCGGTTGTTGATGCAGCCGTGCCATCAGCGGGTCTGCACCTGCACCCAGTCGACGGCATCCGGTGACGCCACCAGTTCCACCACCGCATCGGGCGCAGGCACGCCGCGGGGGTTGATCGACTGGATCACTGCCACCGGCAGATTGGGGGGGAGCAAGGTGCTGGCGGGTGAGGTGCTCACCAGATCGCCGGCACGGGCTTTCACGTCCTTATCGAGAAAGCGCAGCTGGGGCCTGCTGGTGCCCACGCCCACCAGCAGGGCATGCTGTTGCGTTCGCGGCACCCACACCCCCACCTGACTGCCCGGTGAGGTGAGCAAACGGACGCGAGCTGTGGAGGGGGTGACGCTCTGCACCCGGCCCAGCAGCCCACCCGGGCCCATCACCGCGTCTCCGGCAGCGAGGCCAGCGAGGGACCCCTGGCCCAGCTCCAATTGCTGCCACCAACCCTCCACCCGGCGGGAGATCACCGCCGCCGACACACGGCGACTGACATCGGCGTTGCGATCCAACTCCAGCAGCCCCCGCAAGCGGGCATTGTCTTGCTGCAACAGCTGCAGGCGGGCGCGCTGCTCAAGGCTGGCGGCCGACTGCAGCCATTCCCTCTGGGCAGAACCGGGCCAGAAGGGGCGACTCAACAGGGCGTAGGCATCAGCGAAACCAGCCCCCTTGCTCCAGCGCACGGCCGCAAGGGCGGCGAGCAGCGCCAACCAGGGCCAGAGACGTCGCCAGCCCCGCAGGCGTGGCACGGTCGGCCACTGGGAGGAGCCCATCGGTTCAGGCCGTCACCGTGTTGCGCACGTATTCGGGCGTGTCGAGCACACGCTGCAGACGCTTGTAATCCTCCAGCACCTGGCCGCAGCCATTGACCACGCACAGCAGCGGGTCTTCAGCAATGTGGGTGAAGATGCCGGTTTCGTGGCTGATCAGGTCGCTGATGCCCCGCACCAGGGCGCCGCCGCCGGCCAGCATGATGCCGCGATCAACGATGTCGGCCGCCAGCTCGGGCGGGGTGCGCTCCAGGGTGCGCTTCACCGCTTCCACGATCACATTGAGCGGCTCAGCGATTGCTTCGCGCAGGTCACCGGCCTGGAGCTGGATCGTGCGGGGCAGCCCCGACAGCAGGTGCAGACCGCGCACATCCATCACGGTCTGATCGAACTCGTTGTCGGGGAAGGCCGAGCCGATCCGGATCTTGATGTCTTCCGCTGTGCGCTCACCCACCACAAGGTTGTGCACCTTCTTGAGATACACGCCGATGGCATCGCTGATCTCATCACCGGCCACCCGCACGGATTCACTCAGCACGGTGCCGCCGAGGCTCAGCACCGCCACCTCGGTGGTGCCACCGCCGATGTCAACGATCATCGTGCCGACGGGTTCGGTCACCGGCAGACCGGCACCGATGGCCGCCGCCACCGGCTCATCAATCAGATGCACTTCACGGGCTCCGGCCAGACCGGCTTCACGCACGGCACGCCGCTCCACACCGGTGACGCCGCTGGGGATGCCCACCACCAGGCGGGGCGCCACGATGCCGCGGCCCTCGTTGCCCTTCTGGATGAAGGTCTTGAGCATCTGCTCGGCGGCATCGAAATCGGCGATCACGCCATCGCGCAGGGGCCGCACGGCCTTGATGTTTCCCGGGGTGCGGCCCAGCATCAGCTTGGCCTCATCCCCCACCGCCAGGGGCACACCGCGCTCCAGATCCAGGGCCACCACCGAGGGCTCCTGCAGCACGATGCCGCGGCCCGACACATAGATAAGGGTGTTGGCTGTGCCCAGGTCGATCCCGATGTCACGGGACAGCTGGAAACGACGAAAAAGCACCTTGGCCCGGCTCAGGTCGGCGAATCATAGGGGCAGTTGAGCGGCCCTTCAGCCCACCAGCCTGTGACACTCGATCCGAACGGTGGAACTCCTTGAAAGCAGCCACAACAACTGTCGATCCAGACAGCTGTGGCGCATCATTGACCCAACCACATTGGAGACTGACATGGGCGTGAATTCCGTCACCCTGGTCGGCCGAGCCGGCCGCGACCCTGAAGTGCGTTATTTCGAATCCGGCAGCATGGTGGCGAACCTCACCATGGCCGTGAACCGCCGCAGCCGCGACGACGAACCCGACTGGTTCAACCTGGAGATCTGGGGCAAACAGGCCCAGGTGGCCGCCGACTACGTGAAGAAGGGATCGTTGCTGGGCATCATCGGCAGCTTCAAGCTGGAGCGCTGGACCGATCGCAACAGCGGTGAGGAGCGCAGCAAACCCGTGGTGCGGGTCGACCGTCTCGAGCTGCTCGGCTCCAAGCGCGACAGCGATGCCGCGGCCGGCGGCTTCGGAGGCAACTTCGGCGATGGCAGCCCCAGCGAAGAGGAAGTGCCGTTCTGAGCTGAGTCAAGGGCCCACAGGGCCGGAACCGCAAACCTTTCGCGGCCGACGCTTCAGTCGGCCGTGTTGCGTCTCCGCCAGATCCTCAACCCGAGCCACACCGCTCCCGCCAGCACAGCGATCACCAGCAGCACCTTGATCAGCTTGGAGACCGGCTCGATCCACAGCTCCACGTTGCTATAGCCCTCACCCAGCACCATGCCGGCCACGGTGAGCAGCAGGGTCCAGATCAGACTGCCGGCCGTCGTCCAGATCAGGAAGGGCGGCAGCGGCATCAACTCGATGCCGGCGGGCACGGAAATCAGGGTGCGGATGCCGGGCACCAGCCGCCCCCAGAACACCAGAGCGGTGCCGTAGCGATTGAACCAGCGGCGACTGCGCGCCAGCTCCTCGGGGCTGATGCCGATCCAACGGCCATGACGGCCCAGCCACTGCTCAATCCGCTCCTCGTTGATCAGGCGACCGATTCCATACCAGGGCAGGGCACCGAGCACGGTGCCGATCAGGCCGGCGAGCACCACCGGAATGAACTGCAGCTGGCCCTGCTGCACGTAAAAGCCCCCCAAGGGCATGATCAATTCCGAGGGGATCGGCGGAAAGAGGTTCTCCAGGAACATCGCCGCGAAAATCGCGCCGTAGCCCGCCCAGGGATTGGCCTCGACGGCCTGCCCGATCCACTGGGGCAGCTGGGTGAGGAATTCAGAAAGCCCCATGGAGCCTGCGCACGTTCGCGCAAGTCTTCCATGGGGCGTCAACGCAACCCGAGGCGGGGATCAGTAGCGGTAGTGGTCGGGCTTGTAGGGGCCTTCTACAGGCACGTTGATGTAATCGGCCTGATCCTTGCTCAGCTCGGTGAGCTTGGCGCCGATGCGATCGAGGTGGAGACGGGCCACCATCTCATCGAGGTGCTTGGGCAGCACGTACACCTCCTTGCCGTACTCGTTGCCCTTGGTGAACAGCTCGATCTGGGCCAGCACCTGGTTGGTGAAGGAGTTGCTCATCACGAAGCTGGGGTGGCCGGTGGCGCAACCCAGGTTCACGAGACGGCCCTCGGCGAGAAGGATGATCCGGTTGCCGCTGGGCAGGGTGATGTGATCCACCTGGGGCTTGATGTTCTCCCACTCGTAGGCCTTGAGGGAGGCAACATCAATTTCATTGTCGAAGTGACCGATGTTGCAGACGATCGCTTCGTCCTTCATCTTCAGCAGGTGCTCGTTGCGGATCACCTGGTAGTTGCCGGTGGCGGTCACGAAGATGTCCATCTGATCGACCACGTCTTCCAGACGCACCACGCGATAGCCCTCCATGGCGGCCTGCAGAGCGCAGATCGGATCCACTTCCGCGATGCACACGGTGGCGCCGAGCCCACGCAGCGACTGGGCCGAACCCTTGCCCACATCGCCGTAGCCCATCACCAGGGCCTGCTTACCGGCCACCATCACATCGGTGGCGCGCTTGATGCTGTCGACCAGCGACTCACGGCAGCCGTAGAGGTTGTCGAACTTGCTCTTGGTGACCGAGTCGTTGACGTTGATCGCCGGGAAGGGCAGTTCGCCGCTCTTCTGCATCTTGTAGAGACGGGCAACACCGGTGGTGGTCTCTTCCGTCACGCCCTGAATTGCCGCCTTGGTGCGGGAGTAGAAGCTGGGATCTTCGGCCAGCTTCTTCTTGATCGAGGCGAAGAGATAGGTCTCCTCCTCGTTGGAGGGGTTGTCGAGCACGCTGCTGTCCTGCTCCGCCTTGCTGCCGAGCATCACCAGACCGGTGGCATCGCCGCCGTCGTCAAGGATCATGTTTGGGGCACCGCCATCGCCCCAGGCCAGGATGCGATGGGTGTAGTCCCAATACTCCTCCAAGGTCTCGCCTTTGACGGCGAACACCGGAATGCCGCGGGCGGCCATGGCGGCAGCGGCGTGGTCCTGGGTGGAGAAGATGTTGCAGGAGGCCCAGCGCACCTCAGCGCCCAGCTCCACCAGGGTCTCGATCAGACAGGCCGTCTGGATCGTCATGTGCAGGGAGCCGGCGATGCGGGCGCCCTTGAGGGGCTTCTCGCTGCCGTATTTCTGACGGAGCGCCATCAGACCGGGCATCTCGGTCTCAGCGATGTCGAGCTCCTTGCGGCCGAAATCGGCCTGATTGATATCCGCAACGACGTAGTCGGAAGCGACCTGAAGGCCGGTCGTAGCCGTGGGTGTTGCCACCATGAGTTGAAAACTCCCTGGGGAGGACGTGGACAGGAATCTCTGCAGAGTCTCCGAGGCTTCGGGCTCGCCAGACCTTCAATCTACAGAGGGAAGCTGGATCCTCACGGATCTGCAGGCGACACGCGACCTCGGTCGCGCGCTGGCCGGCTGGTTGCCCGCCGGCTCCCTGCTGTTGCTGCAGGGCCCGCTCGGGGCCGGCAAAACCTCCCTGGTGCAGGGCATGGCGGAGGGGTTGGGGATCAGCGAACCGATCACCAGCCCCACCTTCGCGCTCGCCCAGCACTACCCGCAGGGGCAGCCGCCGCTGGTGCATCTCGATCTCTACCGGCTGGAGCTGGCCGCTGCCGCCGATGACCTGTTTCTGCAGGAAGAGGAGGAGGCCCGCGCCCTCGGCGCCCTGCTGGTGGTGGAGTGGCCCGAGCGGCTCAGCCTGGAGCTCACCGATGCCTGGACACTCAGGTTGAACCACCGCCAGGAGGGCGGGCGGCTGGCCCAGCTGCGCGAGCCAGCGATTCAGCTGGACGCCTGCACGGGCGCCTGAGCCAGAAAGGATTCCACAGCCGCGGCCGAGGGCTGGGGATCGATGCCTCCCGCCCCAGCGCACACCAAAGCACCGCAGGCCGCCGCGAAGCGCACCACCTGCTCCACCACAGCCTCACTGAGCTCGAGGGGATGACCAACGGCAGGCGTCAGCCGCACCAGCTGATGCAACAGGCCGGCGGTGAAGGCATCACCGGCACCGGTGGTGTCCACCACCCGAGGCGGTGCGAGCACCGGCATCGCGCCGTTGTGCCCGGCGATGCACCAACGCACAGGATCACCCCCATTGGTGACCACCACATCCGGCCGCTGCGGCAAACGGGCGCTGACGGCAACCGGATCATCCGTATCGAACAGCCATTCCGCTTCCTCCCGCGCCAGCTTCAACAGCGCCGCCTGCTCCAGCAGAGGGGCGATCGCAGCCAGGGCTGCGGCATCCGGACCGGCCGCAGGATCGGCGTCAGCCCTCCAGAAGGTGGGGCGCCAGTTCACATCCAGGGCGATCCGCACCTGATCACGCTTGGCCAGCGCGAGCGCGGACCCCAGCGCCGCGGCCGAGGCCTCACTGGCGAGGGGAATGGTGCCCACCAGCAACCAGCGCACCGCGGCCGCCAGGGGAGGCCAGGCCAGGGCGAGAGCCTCCGGCTCAAGGGCCTGATCGGCAAACCCCTGCCCCCGATCGCCCGCGAACCCCTGAAACACCCGTTCCCCATCGAGGTGACGACGCACCAGCACCACCCGGGTGGGGCGAGCGGCATCCCACTGCAGCCCGCGCAGATCGACACCGCGATCCACCAGCACTTCACGGAAGCTGGCGCCGATGGCATCGTCGCCCAGCCGGCCGATGAAGCCTGCCGCCGTGCCCAGACGGGCGAGAGCACAGGCCACGTTGGCGGGCGCGCCGCCAAGCCGGTCATCGCACTGCTCCGGCGCAGCGCTGAGGGGATCACCACCCGGCGGACCGAGCCGATCCACCAGGGCCTCTCCGAGGCAGAGCACCTGCGGGGAGGGATCGGCCATGGTGGATCGTGCAGCGGTCTGCTTGGCAGCCTGGCCAGGGATCGCCTGGCTGCCAACAGGGTTCAGCCCGCCTGGGGCAGATCGCCGGCGGCGATGCCGAGATGCTGGCGCAGGGCCGCGATGATCCTGGCGTTGGCGGCGGGGAAGGGGTAGGCATCGAGATCGTGTGGCCGCACCCAACGCACCTGCTGACTGGCCAAGGGCTGCGGTTCACCGGAACGCCAGCGGCAGAGATGCACCACAAAGCGCAGCTTCTTGTGGCTGTAGGCGTGCTCCAGGCGGATCAGCTCGTCACCCACCTCCGCCTCGATCGCCAGCTCCTCCTGCAGCTCGCGTTGAATCGTGTGCGCGATCGCCTCACCGGGCTCCTGCTTGCCGCCGGGAAACTCCCAGAGTCCTCCGAGCAAGCCCTCGTTGAGACGCTGATCGATCAGCACCTCACCGGCTGCATTGAGCACCACGCCCACACCGATCACCTGAAAGGGCACGGAGCGGGGGGCGTCTTTCACGGGGTAGTGATCGGGAGTGCCGGCAGCGTAGGCAGCACAGCTCGCGCGCCAGGGACACACACCGCAGGAGGGCTGGCGCGGCGTGCAGAGCGTGGCGCCCAGATCCATCAAGGCCTGATTGCAATCCCGACCCCGGCCGGGGGCCGCTGCGACCAGGGCCTCGCTCCACTGCCAGAACAGGGCCTGCTGCCGCATCGGTGGCCGCGGATGGGCCTGCAGGCGGGCCAGCACCCGGCGCACATTGCCATCAAGAATCGGCAGTGCACTATTGAACGCCGACGAGAGAATGCCGCCGGCGGTGCTGCGACCGACCCCGGGCAGGGCAAGCCAGAGCTCCAGCTCCCGGGGCCAGGCCTCGCAGGAGCGATCGGCACCGCAGCGCCACTGCTCCCGGATCGATCGCGCTGCCGCCAACAGGCGCCGACCACGGGAGTAATACCCCAGCCCCTGCCACTGCAGCAGCACGGCCTGCTCCTCCGCCGCCGCCAGGGCCTCCAAGGAAGGAAAGGCCGCCATCCAGCGCCGCCAGTAGGGCAACACCACCTGCAGCTGGGTCTGCTGCAACATCACCTCGGCGACCAGAACGCCGTAGGGATCAATCGCCTGCCCAGGCAGGGGCCAACGCCCCTCAGGCGTGACCATCCAGGGCTTGAGGCCTGGCGCGCGGCGACCGTGCTGCTGCCACCACTGGAGGAGGGCTCGAGTGGTGAGGCCGTTGAAAGGAGACAACGCTCCGACAATCCAAAGAGATTTTGGAGGGGAAGGTTAACGATGTGATCCCCTGTTTATGAACGAATCACTCCCACTCGCTGATGATCCAACGATGGCCGCTCCCAGCGTTGCTCAGTACACCCTCAGCCGCCTCGCCCAGCTGGGCATCGACCAGATCTTCGGCGTTCCCGGTGATTACGCCTTCTCGATCGACGATGCGGCGGAGGAGGTGCCCGGCCTGAGCTGGGTGGCCTGCGCCAATGAACTCAATGCCGCCTACGCCGCTGATGGCTACGCCCGCATCCGCGGGGCGGCGCTGCTCACCACCACCTACGGCGTGGGTGAACTCTCCGCCATCAATGGCGTGATGGGTAGCAAGGCCCATCGCCTGCCGGTGTTTCACCTGGTGGGCATGCCCAGTGAACGCATCCAGAAGCAGGGGCTGATCACCCACCACAACCTGGGGGATGCGGTCTACGACCGCTTCCAGGTGCTGTCGGCCGAAGCGGCCTGCGTGAGCGCGGTGCTCACGCCGGACAACTGCATTGATGAGCTCGAGCGCGTGATCCGCGAGGCGCTGCGCCAGAGCAGACCGGCCTACCTGGTGATCTCGGAGGTGAACGGCGGCCAGCCGGTGCTCGGCACCCCGGTGCAGGGCCAACCGCTGGTGGCGATCAAACGACAGCACAGCGTGCCGCAGGAGCTGGAAGCCGCCGTGGGCACGATCCTGGCGCGCCTAGCAGCAGCGCAGAAACCTGTCGCCGTGCTCACCCACCTGGTGAGCCGCTATGGCGTGCGCGATCAGGCCCTGGAGCTGATCCGCAAAACCAATCTGCCCACCGCCCTCACCCCCAACGACAAGGGAACCATCGACGAATCCATGCCGCAGTACGCCGGGCTTTACGCCGGCGACTGGTCGTCGTCGGATGCGGTGCGCGATCTCGTGGGCAACGCCGATCTGGTGCTCGACATCGGCGGCATCATCACCACCGAACTGAACACCGGCCTGTGGACGGGCAACTATGACCCCGCCAAGGTGGTGTCGATCCAGGACAACTTTGTGCGCGCCGGCAGCAAAGTGTTCGTGAATGTGGCGATCGACGATGTACTCAACGCCCTCTGCGAACGCGTCAGCACCCGCTGCAACGATCACGGCCTCAAGCTTGAGCCGATGCCGCTGGTGGGAGCAGCCGGCGATGCCACCTGCTCGGCCACGTTCTACCCGCGCCTGCAGCGCCGCCTGCGCGCCGGCGACACGCTGGTGATCGAAACCGGCACCTGCATGACCCACCTCAACAAGGTGCTGCTGCCGGAGGGCGTGAGCGCCGAAGGCCAGGGCCTGTGGGGCTCGATCGGCTGGGGCACTCCGGCCTGCCTCGGGGTGGCGATGGCCAAGACATCAGGGCACACCTGGATGGTGACCGGCGATGGCTCTCACCAACTCACTCTGAACGAACTGGCGGTGATGGGGCGCTACGGCGTGAAGCCGCGCATCTTCGTGCTCAACAACGGCCTCTTCGGCATCGAGGATGTGATCAGCGAACGCGGCCACGGCTACGACGATCTGGCGCCGGTGAACTACCACCTGTTGCCGGAAGCCTTCGGCTGCCGCAATTGGCTCAGCGCCCGGGTGAGCACCGTGGCGGAGCTCGATGCAGTGCTCGATCAGATCGACGCCCACGACGGCGCCGCCTACATCGAAGTGATGATCCCCAACGAGGAAAGCCAGCCCCTGCCGCAGAGCACCATCGACAGCGGCTACAAACTCAGCACCCCTCCGATCGGCTGAGGTGTTCAACAGCAGGGTTTGAGCCTTCCCGTCTCCCCGTCCGATCTGCATGATTTCGTGCTGGTGGTGCAGCACGGAGGCCTCAGTGCTGCCGAGCGGGCGACGGGGATCGACAAATCGAGGCTGAGCCGGCGGATCACGCGCCTGGAGCAGGCGCTGGGGGTGCAGCTGCTGCGGCGCACCCCCCGCCATGTGACACTCACCACGGCTGGCGAGCGGGTGTATGCCCACTGCCGTGAAGGGCTGCTCTGCTTCGAGCGCGCGATCGAAGAACTGAACGAGTTGGCGGCGGAACCGAGCGGACGCGTGCGCCTCTCCTGCCCGGTGCAGATCACCCAGACCTACCTCACACGGTTGCTGCCGGCCTTCCTGCAGGCCTACCCGCGCATTCAGGTGGAGGTGGAGGCCAGCGATCGAATCGTGGATCTCTCCCGCGACCCGATCGATCTGGCGCTCAGGGTGCGGCCGGAGCTGGAGGACAGTCGCCATCTGGTGGCTCGGCCGCTGCTGCCGGTGCGCAACTGGCTGGTGGCCAGTCCGGTGCTGATGGAGGCGCGCGGAGCGATCGAAGATCCCGAAGCCCTGGCCGACTGGCCGAGCGTGGCTTGGCCCTCCGCCGTGAGCGAAGCGGGACCGATCTGGGCCCTGCGCCGCCACGCTCAGATCGAACGCTTCAGCCACCAGCCCCGACTGCTGGTGAACAACCTGGATGTGCAACTGCGGGCCGTTGAGACCGGCATCGGCATCGGCTTGCTACCCAACGTGATCGTGACCAATGCCATCGAGGCCGGCCGGCTGGCGCGGGTGTTGCCCGACTGGGAGGGCGAGTGCGAGGAGCTGATTCACCTGATCTTTCCCCGCAGTCGTCACCCCAGCCCCGCCACCCGTGAACTGATCAGCTACCTCTGCGCCCACCTACCCGACCAGATCAGGGCAGGGGTACAGCCTCCCGGGCAGGCTGGCTGAGGGCGTCACGCAAACCCGCCTCCTCCGGCCTGAGCACTGTGTCGGCTTGATGCCCGAAGCAGGCGGCCGCCGCAAGCGTGCGCTGGGGCGCCTCCGCCAGCGCATCGGGGCCCTCCAAGCGGAAGGAGGCCGGCGAGAGAGGGCCAAAGAGCAATGCCCGCTCCAGCTCAGGCCAGCGCGACAGGGTGGGTTCCACACCAGCCAGGCGGGCGAACTGCAAGGCCATCCCTTGCATGGGAACGCCTTCTGCCGGCAGCGGACGGGCTGCCTGGGCATTGATCGCCGCCTGCATCGTCTCCCTATCCGGCAGCTGGGTGGCATCACCCCAGCAACCAGCGAGCCAGCGGGCCTGCAGTTCGAGCACAGGCCAGTACGGGCCGATCAAGCCATAAAAGCCGATGAAGGCCAGCCCGGGAAGCTGCGGGTGCAGCGTCTGGGCATAGAGGCCCATGCTTTTCTCCTGCAGGTTGATGAGCTCGCACAGGTCACGACTGAGGAAGGGCAGGTGGAAGCGGAAGCCCGTCCCGAGCAGCAGGGCGTCAAAGCGCTCGCGGCTGCCGTCCTGAAACACCACGCTGTCGCCCTCGATCGCCTCGATCCAGGGATGCACCTGGATGCGGCCCTCGGCCACCAGGGGCAGGAAGCCCTGGCAACCGCTGATACCAGCCTGCAGGATGTTGGCATGGGGTTGGCGAGCCCCCCACTGCTCCGGGCTGCCGGCATGGCGGAGCACCTCAGCCTTGAGTGCCTCCGCCACCGCCTCGATCGGCAGACATTCAGCCGCCAGAGCCGCTGAACGGGTGAACATCACATGATCGTTGGGCACACCCGCCAGCAGCTTGGGAAGCACGTAGCGCTGCCGGCGGTAGGTGGCATGCACCTCCACGCCCTGCTGGGCCAGGGCAGTGGCGATCTCCAGAGAGCTGATCGAACAACCGACGCTGAGCACCGAAGCGCCGCGGAAGCCCTCGGCACCGCGG
The DNA here is from genome assembly GCF_014279595.1 of Synechococcus sp. RS9909. Classification (NCBI taxonomy): domain Bacteria; kingdom Bacillati; phylum Cyanobacteriota; class Cyanophyceae; order Synechococcales; family Synechococcaceae; genus Synechococcus; species Synechococcus sp. RS9909. The sequence goes on along the minus strand of NZ_CP047943.1, from coordinate 111,282 downwards.
AAGTGGGCGGTGTGGTGCACCCCGAGGCGACCGCTGAAACTCTCCAGGCCGGGAAGGTTGGGCGTGCTCGGACAGGATTGGGCACCGGTGGCCACCACAACCTGCTGGAAACGGGCCTGCAGCAACACGCCTTTCTCGCGCCAACGCAGCTGCCACCCCTGTCCTGAAGGGTCACGATCCAGTTCGGTGACCTCGCAGCCATAACGGATGCGGCGCAACAGATCAAAGCGCTCGGCGTAGCGCTGCAGGTAGACCTGCGCCTGCTCGCGGCTGGGATAGGTGGCGGTGCCCTCGGGATGATCGAGATCGGAGAAGGCGGTCATCACCCGGCTGGTGTTGGTCACCAGACCGGGCCAGGTGGCGCTGCGGCGATTCGCCCCGTTCCACTGACCGCCCAGCTCCGCGCACGACTCCAGCAACAAACAGTCAAACCCCTTGGCCAGCAGCCAGCGCGCAGCCACCAGGCCGCCGGGACCGGCACCGATCACCGCCACCGGCGGCAGACCGTTGAGGACGTCGGGCTGGTGGGGCGGAACGTTGGTGACCGAGGCAGACATGGCTGAGGGGACAAAGAACGCTGGAGTGAGAACGGCTCAGCCGATCAAGCGGTGTAAACCTTCACCTGGGTGGTTTCCGGTTTGTGGCCGGCATCTTTCATCGCTTCGGCGGATGCCTCCATGAAGCGCTCCAGCACGCCGGGTTCGGCCTGGAGGATCACGCAGACCTTGTCGTCGGCGTCAGCCGCTTTGCCGCGGAACACGGTGGTGATGCCGAACTCAGTGCGCTTGGCAGCGTGGGCATCAAACCCTTCAAGCCACTGGCTGTAGGGAACAGCCAGATCAAAGGTGACGATGTGGGTCAACACGGGAAAAGTCCGAAACGGAGGACGGCGGGACCGTATCGGCGGCGGCCAATCCTGAGAAAGCCCCTGAACCACAAAGCACTGTTGCAAGGACGCAACAGCACCGATCAGAGCAGTTGAGCCCGGACCCATGACCACGTTGTGCCGCTGCCTGCGCGCGCTGGCAGCCGGGGCGCGAAGCTGAGGCGATGGCCTGGCACCCCCATCTCTGGCACCCCACCACCCAGGTGGCTCTGCACCCCGAACCTCTGCGGGTGCGCGCCGCCCGGGGCTGCCTGCTCAGCCTCGAGGACGGGCGCGAACTGATCGACGCCATCAGTAGCTGGTGGGTCACCCTGCACGGCCATGGCGAACCGAGCATCGCCGCCGCCATCGCCCGCCAGGCCGAACAGCTGGAACAGGTGATCTTCGCCAATTTCAGCCATGCGCCCGCGGAGCAGCTGGCCACACGCCTGGCGGCCCACACCGGCCTGCAGCGGATGTTTTTCTCCGACAACGGCTCCACGGCCGTGGAGGTGGCGCTCAAGATCGCCTGGCAGTGGTGGCGAAACCAGGGCAGCGAGCGGCGTCAGCTGATCGCGTTTGAAGGGGCATATCACGGCGACACCTTCGGGGCGATGGCCCTGGGCGATCGCTCCGTCTTCACCGACCCCTACGACAGCCTGCTCTTCGACGTTCGCCGCCTTCCCTGGCCGCACACCCACTGGGGCGACAGCAGCGTTGAGGCTCGGGAGCGGGAGGCGCTGGCTGCCCTCGACCAGGCCCTGGAGACGCCAACGGCAGCGCTGATTCTGGAACCGCTGATCCAGGGTGCCTCCGGCATGCGCCTGGTGCGCCCCGCTTTTCTCCAAGCCGTGCAGGCCCGCGTGCAGGACAGGGGCGCCCTTCTGATCGCCGATGAAGTGATGACGGGGTTCGGACGCACCGGCGCCCTGTTCGCCAGCGCCCTGGCCGGACTCGAACCCGATCTGATCGCTCTGTCGAAGGGGCTCACCGGCGGCTTCCTGCCGATGGGCGCGACGATGGCGAGCGAACGGCTCTATCAGGGGTTCATCAGCCGGGAACCGAGCCACACCTTTTTCCACGGCCACAGCTTCACGGCCAATCCGCTCGGGTGTGCCGCCGCCCTCGCCAGCCTCGATCAGCTCGAAGCCAACCCTGAGGCCTACAGCGGCTTCGAATCCAGGCACCGGCGGCATCTGGAGCGACTGCAGACGCTCAACGGCGTGGCGCGGGTGCGCTGCCTGGGCACGATGGCGGCGTTCGAGCTGGCGATCGGCGCCACCGATTACCTCAACCCGATCGGCCGCCAGCTGCAGCACCAAGCCCTTCAGCGAGGTGTGTATCTGCGCCCCCTCGGCAATGTGGTGTATCTGCTGCCGCCGCTTTGCATCAGCGACAGCCAGCTAGAACGCTGTTATGCAGCGATTGCCTCAGGCCTTGCCGCTTTGGGTTGTGCCTGAGCCATCCAACCTGGCTACTGTCCATCCGATCTGTTGCACCACGATTCACGATGCACCTGAGCAGGCTTCTCGCTGCCGGCAGCAGCGCCGCCCTGGCCCTGACGGCTTTCAGCCCCACCGTTGGCCATGCCAACCCTCAGGTGCAGGTGTTTGACAACACGATCACAGTGAAGGAGGTGGAACAGGCCCAGAAAGCCTGGTGCAATGCGCTGATCGCCATCAGCAACAGCTTCTATGTGGAGGGTGAAGCTGCAGCCCGCACCAAGGCCGGCACCATCATTGATGTGGCCTATGGCTATGCGATCGGGCCCGTGGCCTTCAAGCCCACCCTGGCCACCGGTCAGGACACCTTCCGCCCAACCCGCGCCGGCGCCCTCGCCTATTTCGTTGGACCCGACAGCGCCTTCCCCATCGGCAAGGGATTCGCCACCTACCGCCGCTGGAAATCCTGCACAGTGAACGACAACGTTGTGCAGCTGTTCGGCAAAACCGCCAACACGATGGGGTTCGTGACCCTCACCGACGACAAGGGCGTCACCACCACGGTGGAGAAAACCTGGACCTTCTACAAAACCGAGAAGGGCGACATCCGCATCGTGCTGCACCACTCCTCAGCTCCGGTCGATGCGCGTTGAACGCGCGGGCCGCAACCAACCTGTGGCATCGCCAGGAGTGGCAGACACAAACGATCAAGCCCGAGAAAACCCGGTAACGTCCACACAGATTTTCTTTTGCACGTGAGAGGTCCTCTGGCCTGCACCGCGATCGCGGCGACGTTGCTGGTGGGCTGCAGCAAACCGAAGCAACCGGCTCAACAGTTTCTGACCGTGAAAACGGCTCAGATCAACGAGGCCACCTTCAATCCCAGCATTGAAGCCATCAGCATGCTGGAGTCCACCACCAATGTGGCCCTGCGGCCGGAAACCGACGGCCGGGTGGTGAAGATCATCGCCACCGAAGGCCAACGCGTGAAAGCAGGCCAGCCGATCCTGGTGCTCGACAACGTGCAACAGAGCGCTGCCCTCAATGCGGCCCGCGCCCAGGCCCGCACCGACAAACTCAACGCCGAACGCTACGAGTTCCTCTACAAGCAAGGTGCGGCTTCAGCCAAGACCCGCGACCAGTACGCCACCCAGGCGATCGCCTCCCGCGATCAGGCCCTCGCCAGCGCCGCCAACCTGGGATACAAATACGTGCGGTCGCCGATCGATGGAGTCGTGGGAGACCTCGACACGGTGAAACTGGGTGATTACGTCAAAACAGGTCAGGCGATCACCGGCATCGTCGACAACTCCACCCTGTGGACGTTGATGCAGATCCCGGCCACCCAGGCCGGTCGGGTGAAGGTGGGGCAAACGGTGAGCGTGAGTTCCCAGACGACCCCACCGATCACCGGCGAAGGCAGCGTCACCTTCATCTCCCCCTATTTCGGCATTTCAGGCAGCAAGCAATCGCCGAACACCCTGATGGTGAAGGCCACCTTCCCAAACCTCACCGGCCAGTTGAAGACCGGCCAGTTTGTGAAGAGTCAGATCATCACCGGCCAGACCCAGGCGTTGGCTGTGCCGGTGCAGGCGGTGTTCATGCAGGCGCAGCAACCCTTCGTGTATGTGGTGGTGCCCCTGAGCAAAGCGCTACCGAAAATCAAGGCCTCCACGGTGATCCCGGCAGCGAGCAAGAAGAAACTGGAAAGCCTTCCCACCAGCACGCCGATCGTGGTGCAGAAAGCGGTGCAACTGGGCACGCTGCAGAACAATCTCTACCCGATCCAATCCGGCCTCAATCGCGGCGAAACGGTGGTGGTCAGCAACACCGCCTTGCTGAGCAATGGCATGCCGGTGAAGCTCGCCAGCAAGAGTGGGAGCAACTGAAACCGACATGGCGTTTTCCGATAATTTCATCAAGCGGCCGGTTCTCACCACCGTCTGCAGCATCCTGATCGTGCTGATGGGGGTGATCGCGATCCCCACCCTGCCGATCGCCAACCTGCCCAATATCGCCCCGCCCCTGATCCAGGTGACGGCGAACTACGGCGGTGCCAATTCCCTGGTCACGGAACAGGCAGTGACCAACCCGATTGAGCAGCAGATCAACGGTGTTCCTGGCGCCTCCTACATCTCCTCCACCAGCAACATGGAGGGGCAGAGCATCATTCAGGTCTATTTCGATGAGACCACCGACATCGACATCGATCAGGTGAATGTGCAGAACCGCGTGTCGCTGGCGATGCCGCAGCTGCCCGCCCAGGTGTCTGCTACTGGCGTGTCGGTGCAGCAGAGCACCCCATCAATCCTGCTGGCCTATCAGGTGTCGTCAACCCAGGGGCAGTTTGATGCTGCCTATCTGAACGGCCTGGTATACGAACAGCTCTACTACCCCCTGGGGCGGGTGGAAGGAGTTGCCAATGTGAACATCCTCGGTGGCAGCAATCCCGCCTACTGGTTGTTTGTCGATCCCGACAAGCTGGCTGCCAACAAGCTCACGGCCCAGGAGGTGGTGGATGCGGTGCAGGCGCAGAACACAACGGCCATCGGTGGTCTGGTGGGTGGCCCTCCGGCGGCGGGCAATCAGGCTTACACCTATCCGTTGCTGGTGCAGAACAACGGCAATCTGATCTCGATCGACGATTTCAACAATCTGATCGTGGGTCGCTCCCCCACCGGCAACCTGCTGCTGCTCAAGGACGTGGGTGAGGTGCAATACGGCTTCAACAACTACACCACGGCTGCGATCAACACATCGAACTACGACACGATCACCGTGGCCGTGTTCCAGACCCCGGAAAGCAATGCGCTGGATGTGGCCGATGCGGTGGTGAAGGAGATGACCTCCTTCGCGGCCACCGTGCCACCGGGTGTCACGGTGCAGCAGGTTTACAACATCGGTCAGTTCATTGAATCGTCGGTGGAAGGGGTGATCGATGCCCTCGGCCTGGCGATTGTGCTGGTGCTTCTGATTCTGTTCATCTTCCTGCAGAACTGGCGCGCCACGGTGGTGCCCAGCCTGGCGATCCCGATCTCCCTGATCGGCACCTTCGCTTTCATCAAGGTGTTCGGCTTCTCGATCAACCAACTCACCCTGCTCGGCCTCGTGCTCGCCACCGGCCTGGTGGTGGACGACGCGATCGTGGTGATCGAAGCGGTGTCTAAAAACATTGAAGCGGGCCTGCGGCCCCGGCAAGCGGCGCTCGCCTGCATGGGTGAACTGTTCGGCGCCCTGGTGGCCACGGCCCTGGTGTTGATGGCGGTGTTCGTTCCTGTGGCCTTCTATCCGGGCAGCATCGGCATCATCTACCAGCAGTTCGCCCTCACGATCGCCTTCTCGATTGCGATCTCCGCCTTCAACGCCCTCACCTTCTCGCCGATGCTCTCGGGCCTGATCCTTAAAGGTGGCGAACAGAAGGAGCCGAAAGGCTGGGCCTGGCCCGTCGCAGGCGTGATCGTGGGTCTGGCCTTCGGTCGTTTCAGCTCCGCATCGTTCGGCAGCTGGACCTACGTGCTCGGCGTGGTGGTGGGTGGCTTGGCCGGCGCCAATCTCCCCCTGATCTTTCGGGTGTTCAACCGGTTCTTCGATCGCTTGCAGAACGGCTATGCCCGCCTGGTGACCAACCTGATCAAGGCCCGGCGCTGGGTGATGGTGGCCCTGGGCAGCGGCATCGTGCTCACGGTGCTCGCCTTCGCGGCCCTGCCCCAGGCCTTCATCCCCGACGAAGACCAGGGCTACATCCTCGGCATCTATCAGCTGCAGAACGGCGCCTCCCTGAGCCAGACCCAGGCGATGGGCAAGGAGATCGCCGCCATCCTCAAGGAGGAAGACGATGTGCTCTCCGCGGCCGTCATCAGCGGTTATGGCTTCAACGGCTCCAGCCCCGACCAGGGCACGATCATGGTGGGTCTCAAGCCCCTGAGTGAGCGGCCCGGCCAGAAGAACAGCTCCTTCGCGATCGCCGATCGGCTCAACGCCAAGCTGTCGCAACTGAGCGGTGGCATGGCCGTGATCGGCCAACCGCCGCCGGTGCCGGGGTTCTCAGCCCAGGGTGGCTTCTACTTCCAGTTCAATGATCTGAGCGGCGATTACACCTTCAACCAGCTCAATGATCAGGCCCAGAAACTGATCAAGGCGGGTAAAGCCAGCGGTGAATTCTCCTCGCTCTACAGCCAGTTCATCCCCAGCGCTCCCGCCTTCGGCCTCAAGGTGGATCGGGCCGTGATGGGGGCCCTCAACGTCGACTACCAGGAGGCGATGGACACCATCGCCACCCTGGCCGGCGGCACCTACACCGGCCTCACCTACGAAAACGGCCAGGTTCGCAACGTGTATGTGCAATCGGGCGCCGATCAGCGCTCCCAGGTGGAGAACATCCTCAATTACTACGTGAAGAACAAGGATGGCGATCTGGTGCAGGTGTCCCAGTTCGCGGAAGCGGAGCTCGACAGCGCACCGCCGATCATCAGCCACTACAACCTCTACCGCACGGTGCTGGTGCAGGGCGCCCAGGCCATCGGCAAGAGTTCCGGTCAGGCCCTCACAGCGATCCAGACCCTGTTCAAGCAGCTGGATTTCAACAACATCGGCTACGCCTTCACCGGTCTGGCGGCCCTGCAGCTCTCCGCCGGCAGCGCCAGCATCCTCGTGTTCGGTCTCGGCATCCTGATCGTGTATCTCGTGCTCTCCGCCCAATACGAGAGCTACGTGACGCCGGTGATCATCCTGATGACCGTCCCTCTGGCCATGCTCGGAGCGCTTGGCTTCCTTGCCTTGCGTTCGATCGATCTGAATGTGTATGCCCAGGTGGGCCTGGTCACCCTGATCGGTCTGGCCGCCAAGAACGGCATCCTGATCGTGGAAGTGGCCGAGCAGCATCTGGACTCAGGCATGAGCGCCAGTGAAGCGGTGATCGCGTCGGCCGAATCGAGGCTGCGGCCGATCCTGATGACGGCAATCGCCGCCCTCGCCGGTTTCCTCCCCCTGGTGGTGGCCAACGGCGCCGGCGCCCAGAGCCAGCAATCGCTCGGCACCGTGATCTTCGGCGGCCTGGTGGTGGCAACGATCCTCTCGCTCGGGGTGGTGCCCCCCTTCTATGTGGTGATCAAGGGGCTGGAGGAGCGCCTGTTCGGCAAGGGTGACGCGGAAGGCGACGCCGCTCCCTCCGACAGCCCGGCATGAGCGGCCTCTGGCGCTGGCCCCGCCCGCAGGGACAGGGACCTGAGCTGGAGGTGAGCTGGACGGGCGGTCATAACGCGCCTGATGCCGCTGAACCCAACGCTGTTGAGCCCGGCGACAAGCTGCCAGCTGTGGTGTTGATCCATGGCTTCGGCGCCTGCAAGGAGCACTGGCGCCACACCCTGCCCGCGCTTGGGGCTCACCTGCCCACCTACGCGCTCGACCTGGTGGGGTTCGGCGCCAGCAGCCAGCCGCGGGCACGGCTCGCCGATGAAGCAGCGGATGATCCCGCAAACGAGGCGATCCACTACGGCTTCGAGCTCTGGGGGGCCCAGGTGGCCGCGTTCTGCCGGGAGATCGTGGGCCGGCCGGTGCTGCTCGTGGGCAATTCGATCGGCGGCGTCGTGGCCCTGCGAGCGGCCCAGCTGCTGAACGCGGATGCGGGGCCGAGCCCATGCTGCGGCCTGGTGTTGATCGACTGTGCCCAGCGGCTGATGGACGACAAACAACTGAGCCGGCAGCCAGCCTGGATGGCCTGGATCCGGCCGCTGCTGAAGACGATGGTGCGGCAGCGCTGGCTGAGCACGGCCCTGTTCCGCAACGCCGCCCGACCGGCACTGATCCGGCAGGTGCTGCGGCAGGCCTACCCCAGCGGCGCCCATGTGGATGACGAGCTGGTGCAACTGCTCTACAAACCCAGCCGCCGACCAGGCGCCGCCGAAGCGTTTCGCGGTTTCATCAACCTGTTTGATGACTATCTCGCCCCGGCTCTCCTGGCCGATCTGGCTCTGCCGGTGCATCTGATCTGGGGTGAAGCCGATCCGTGGGAGCCGGTGGCGGAAGCCCGGGCCTGGGCTGGGCGTTTCCCCTGCATTCGTTCGCTTCAGATCCTTCCCGGCGTTGGTCACTGCCCCCACGACGAAGCGCCGGAGCTGGTGAATCCGCTGCTCCTCGCCATCGCCAAGCAAACCAGCCGCACTCAGCAGGCGATGTAGGCCTCCACCTGATCACTGAGGCGACGCAGACCGGCCAGACCATCGCGCTCCAGATTGCGGACGCGATCGCGGCTGATGCCGATGACGCGCCCAATCCCGGTGAGGCTCATCGGCTCTTCGCCGTCCATCCCATACCGCATCCGCAACACACGCCGTTGCAGATCCGGCAGTTGTTCCAACAGATCCCGCAGGTCGCCCTTCAGGCACTCCACCTCCACCTGCTCCTCCGGCAATTCACCATCACCCGCCAGGAGCTCCAGCAATTCAGTGTCATCCCCATCCCCCACCTTCATCTCCAGGCTCACCGGTTGACGTGCCCGGCACATCAGGTCTTTCACCTCCTCCTCCGGCAGTTCCACAAACCCCGCCAGTTCCGTCACCGTTGGTGTGCGCCCCAGCTCCTGGCTCAGTTCTCGCTGCCCTTTCTTCAGTTTGTTGAGCATCTCGGTGATATGGATCGGCAGCCGAATCGTGCGGCTCTTCTCCGCTATCGCCCTCGTGATCCCCTGCCGGATCCACCAATACGCATACGTGCTGAACTTGTAGCCCCGCGTTGGGTCGAATTTCTCCACTCCCCGCACCAGGCCGATCGTTCCCTCCTGGATCAGGTCCAGCAGTTCCATATTCCGCTTGGTGTATTTCTTGGCCACACTCACCACCAAGCGCAGATTCGCCGCCACCATCCGCTCCTTGGCGCGGCGGCCCGCCTGCAGCTTCCGCTTCAGTTGCAGCGCACTCAACCCCGCCGCTGTCGCCAGCTCCGCTGCCGGCACCGCCTCACCACCGCGCTGATCGCGCAGCTCAGCCTCCAGTGCCTCCAGCTCCATCAGCTCCTGCACCTGGCGACCCAACGTGATCTCCTGCTGATGGCTCAGCAACGGCACACGACCGATGTCCCGCAGGTAGGAGCGCACCAGATCGACGTCACCAGTCGGACGAGATGGAACCGCGGAAACAGTTTTGGGGGTGGCGGCTCTGGGGGGCGGGGAGACGGCCATGTCTGCTCCTTTGCGTTATGTGAACCCTACACCTGAAGAAGTGTGAAGCCTCTCTCAGGAATGCAAGCCAGGCCTGTTTTGAGTGGAATTACCTAGACCCGCCAGCTTTGAGGAGGCAGCGTCAGGTCGCCAGAGTCGGCAGGCGCTCCAGCAGCCAGGCGGCCGTGCGCAGATAGATGAACACCCCGGCCACATCGGTGGCGGTGGTGATGAAGGGTGCCGACATCAGGGCCGGATCGAGGCCCATGCGGTTGAACAGCAGCGGTAGCGCCGCCCCGGCCGTTGCCGCCAGGGTGGTGATCGCCATCAGGCTGATGCCCACGGCCGCACCCACCAGGGGGCCCTCGCCCCGCCACCAGGCGAAGGGCACTACCACCACAAGCATCAGCAATCCAAGCAGGGCACCGGCGATCGCCTCCCGACCCACCGCCTTCAGCGGTCCGAGGGCCTGAATCCGCTGGGTGCTGAGGCCGCGGATCACCACCGTGGAGCTCTGGGCACCGACGTTGCCACCGGTGCCGATCAGCAAAGGGATGAAGGCGGCCAGCATCACCACCTGCTTGAGCACCCCATCGTTCATGGCGATCACCTGGGTGGTGAAGCCATTGGCCACCACCAACACCGCCAGCCACACCACCCGGCGCCGGGCGACGGTGAAGAGATTGCTCTGAAAATAATCGTCCTCATCCCCGGCCTGCACAGCACCGGCGGCGTAGATGTCGCGGGTGGCCTCCTGCTCGATCACGTCGATCACGTCATCAACGGTGACGATCCCCACCAGCCGCTGCTCCCGATCCACCACCGGCACGGCGAGGAAGTCGTACCGCTGAATCGCCCGCGCCACCTCCTCCTGGTCGGTGTCAGTGCTCACGCTCACCACATCGCGGGTCATCACATCGCCGATGCGATCCTCCGGATCAGCGGTGACCAGATCGCGCAGCGACAGGATGCCGGTGAGGCGACGCTGGCCATCGGTCACATAGAGGCTGTAGATCGTTTCGGTGTCGCGGGCGCGGCGGCGCACGATCGTGAGGGCCTGGGCAGCGCTGTGGAATTCCTTGAGGTCGATGAATTCCGTCGTCATCAGACGCCCGGCGGTTTCCGGCGCATACCCGAGGAGTTGGGCGGTGACCCGCCGTTCCGACGGGCTCAACTCGGCCAGCAAGCGGCGCACCACCTTGGCGGGCAGCTCATCAAACAGACGCACCCGGTCATCGGGTGACATCTCCTCCACCAGTTCCAGCACTTCACCGGAGCGCAGGCGTTCCAACAGGCTCTGCTGCACGGCCGGGTCGAGATATTCGTACACCTCGATCGCCTCGTCCTTGCTGAGCAAACGAAAGGCGAGGGCCTGGAGGGTGCGGGGCAGGCTGCCGATCGCTTCGGCGATATCCACCGGCTGCACCGGCTCCAGCAGCATCTTGACGGCGTCGTAATTGCCTGTGGCGAGCATCGCCTCGAGCTGTTGCGCCACCACGGCCGCCACGTCAGCGGCTGTGACGCTTGCCGATGCCGCCCCCCCTTTGGCCTCATCCATCGGCATCCGTCAGGGCGTGCTTAGTGTATGGCCGCCCCACTCAAGAACGATGAGCGTGAACGTGAGCGCCGTGACCGTGCGCGCCGCCGATGGCAGCGAGAAGAGCCTCGGCGACTACAGCGGCCAGGTGCTGCTGATCGTGAATGTGGCCAGCCGCTGCGGCTTCACCAAGCAATACGCCGGCCTGCAGGCTCTGCAGGACGCCTACGGCTCCAAAGGTTTGCAGGTGCTCGGCTTCCCCTGCAACGACTTCGGCGCCCAGGAGCCGGGCACGCTGGATGAGATCAAGAGCTTCTGCTCCACCACCTACGGCGCCAGCTTCGAGCTGTTCGACAAGGTGCACGCGACGGGCAGCACCACCGAGCCCTACACCAGCCTCAACCAGACCAACCCCGCCGGCGATGTGGCCTGGAATTTCGAAAAATTCCTCGTGGGCAAAGACGGCACGGTGATCGGCCGCTTCAAGAGCGGCGTCACCCCCGAGGATCCTGAGCTCAAAGCGGCGATCGAGACTGCCCTGGCCGCCTGATCCGCCCGACTCCGAATCCCACGGCGGCGGCACCCAGACCCAGGCCCAGCGTCAGCGCCAGCAGGCCGAGCGCTGACGCCCAGTCGCCCTGAGCGATCAGGGCGACGCTGTTCACCATCCAGCTACTGAAGGTGGTGAGCGAACCACAGAAACCGATCCCCACCAGCAGCTGCCAACGGGGCGGCACGCGGCGACCGACCATCCAGCCCAGGATCAAGGCGCCGAGCACATTCACGAGCACGTCCTTGTCGTGCAGGTGCACCCCCACCTGCCAGCGCAACAGAGCGCCGGGGACGGCTCCGATCGCCACCAGCAGCAGCTCCTCCAGTTCGGCTCGAAGGGAGAGCTGGCGCTGCTGCGCCTGCGGATCCGCCGTCATGCCGCCCCCTCCGCCAGGCCGAGGCCATAACCGAGCCCGGCCACCAGCAGACCACCCACGATCGAGCCCACGCCGAGCAGCAGCGCTTCCGCCCAGTGGCGCTGGCGCAGGGTGTTGAGCAATTCCACCGCAAAGGTGGAGAAGGTGCTGAGGCTGCCGAAAAAACCAACGGCAATCAGCAGCATCAGGGGCGAGGCCCCAGCGGCAGCGGGCTGGCAGCGACCACTCGTCTGCAGACCGAGCACCAGGCCGAGGGCAAAAGCGGCGATCAGATTCACCGTGAAGGTGCCCCAGTGCTTGCGGGGCACGATCGGCTCGAAGTGGTTCACCACCCGCAGGCGCAACCAGGCACCGGGAATGGCGCCGAGCCCCACCAACAACGCCTGACCCGGCAGGAGCAACGATTCAGCCATGCAACCAACCCCGTTGGGGTTGAGCCTCCACAGGCATCGCTGCGGTGCGAGCCACCTGCACCTGAATCCATTCCTGGCCATTATCGGCGCGCCAACGACGCAGCAGCTGCAGGGGCGTGCCGAGCTCCAGACGGCGCAGTGTTGGTGCGGCCACACGGGGCGACCCCTGGAGCAGGGCATCAGCTCCACTGAGCAGAGGCCCACCCGCTTCGCGGCGACGCACCTCCGGCTGACGCCGATCCGCACCGCCAGCGGGCAGGGCGGCCGGGGCGAGCAGGGCCACAGCCAGCAGCCAGCTCCAACGCAACAGGGAGGTCAGCGCCATCGGCATCAGATGTCGAGCTTGGCCATGTCGAGTTCGGCGCTGTGGGTTTCGATGAATTCCCGCCGCGGCGCCACTTTGTCGCCCATCAGAATCGTGAAGATGCGATCGGCCTCAAGGGCATCTTCGATCTCCACACGCTTCATCAAGCGGGTGGTGGGATCCATGGTGGTCTCCCAGAGCTGTTTGGGCATCATTTCACCGAGGCCCTTGAAGCGCTGGATGTTGTAGTTGGCCTTCTCACCGAAACCGGCGAGCGTGGTCTGCAGATCCTGCTCGTTGTAGCAATAGGTGTGGTTCTTACCGCGCTCCACTTTGTAGAGCGGCGGGCAGGCGATGTAGATGAAACCGCCTTCCACCAGTTCCTTCTGGTAACGATAGAAAAAGGTAAGCAGCAGGGTGCGGATGTGGGCGCCATCCACATCGGCGTCGGTCATGATCACCACCCGGTGGTAACGCAGGTTTTTGGCGTCAAAATCCTCACCCTTGATCCCCAGGCCCAGGGCCGTGATCAAGGCCTGAATCTCAGTGTTTTTGTAGATACGGGCGTCGTCAGTTTTCTCGATATTGAGAATCTTGCCGCGCAGGGGAAGGATCGCCTGGAAGCGGCGATCGCGGCCCTGCTTGGCGGAGCCACCGGCCGAATCGCCCTCCACGATGTAGATCTCGGATTCAGCCGGATCGCGGGAGCTGCAATCGGCCAGCTTGCCGGGGAGGGTGGAGCTCTCCAGCACGCTCTTGCGGCGCACCAGTTCGCGGGCGCGGCGGGCGGCCTCCGCCGCATTGAAGGCCTGGATCGCTTTCTCGAGGATCATGTCGATCACCGAGGGGTTGAATTCCAGGTATTGGCTCAGGGCCTCACCCACCAGACTGTCAACGATGCCGCGCACCTCGGTGTTACCGAGCTTGGTCTTGGTTTGGCCTTCAAATTCCGGTTCGGGCACCTTCACCGACAGCACGGCGGTGAGGCCCTCACGGATGTTCTCTCCCGCCAGATTGGAATCGGATTCCTTCCGTTTGCCGCGCTTCTTGGCGAAGGCATTGAGAGTGCGGGTCAGCACCGTTTTCAAGCCTTCGATATGGGTGCCGCCATCCACAGTGCGAATGTTGTTGGCGAAGCCGAGAATGCTGTCGGAGTAGGCATCCACGCACCATTGCAGGGCCGCCTCCACCTGAACGCCGTCTTTCTCGGCATTCACATAGATAATTTCGGGATGGAGCGGATCCTTCTCCGCATTCATATAAGCGACGTATTCCTTGATACCGCCTTCGTAGAAGTACACCTCCTCATGGGCGTCACCTTCGGCGTTGAGGGCGCTCTCCCGCTCATCGCGGAAGACGATGCGCACACCACCGTTGAGGTAAGCCAGCTCGCGCAGGCGCGCCGAAAGGGTGGCGTAATCAAAAACGATGCCGCCGGTGAAAATCTCCAGATCCGGCTTGAAGCAGACGCTGGTGCCGGTGCGGCCCTTCTCCTCGACCGGCTGGGGCGCGGAGGCGAGGCTGCCGATCGGGGCACCACGCTCAAAGCGCTGACGATGCACCTGCCCCTGGCGACGCACAGTGACCTCCACCCATTCGGAGAGGGCATTGACCACCGAAACGCCCACACCATGCAGGCCGCCGGACACCTTGTAGCCACCGGCCCCAAACTTGCCACCGGCGTGGAGCACGGTGAGCACGGTTTCGAGGGCGCTCTTACCGGTGCGGGGGTGAATGTCGGTGGGGATGCCGCGGCCGTTATCGGTGACGGAAGCGGAACCGTCGTCGCCGAGCACCACCTCAATCTCGGAGCAGTGGCCGGCGAGGGCCTCATCCACCGAGTTGTCCACCACCTCGTACACCAGGTGGTGCAAACCGCGCGGACCCGTGGTGCCGATGTACATGCCCGGGCGCTTGCGCACCGGCTCCAGGCCTTCCAGCACCTGGATCTGCTCGGCTCCGTAGGCGGCCTGAACTTTTGAGGCTTCGCTCATGCGTTCGTCGTGTGCCGGGCCTCCTGTCAGGCTTAATTTACCACCGGCGCGCCAGAGGCGCTTGCAGAGGCCTCTGAGGCGCCATTTCTCAAGGGGGTGCACCCCCTTGGTTTGACGCATGCTCGATCCGCGCGCGCCCCGCCCCACAGACACACCACTGGTAGTGGTGCTGCTCGGGCCCACCGCCAGTGGCAAGACCGCCCTGGCGCTTGAGTTGGCGGAGCGCCTCGAGCTGGAGGTGCTCAATGTGGATTCGAGGCAGCTTTACGCCGAGATGGACATCGGCACCGCCAAGCCAACGGCAGCGCAACGCCAGCGGGTGCCCCACCATCTGCTCGATCTGCGCCGCCCCGACCAACCCCTGACGCTGCAGGAGTTCCAGACGATCGCCACCCCGCTGGTGGAAGCAAGCCTGGCGCAACGCGGCATCGCCTTTCTGGTGGGCGGCAGCGGCCTCTATCTCAAAGCCCTCACCGGTGGCCTGCGGCCACCGGCGGTGCCACCGCAGCCGGAGCTGCGTGCCCAGCTGGACGCGCTCGGGCAACCGGTGTGCCACCAGCTGCTGCGACAGGCCGACCCGGCGGCGGCCGCCCGGATCGCCCCGGCCGATGCCGTGCGCACCCAGCGGGCCCTGGAAGTGCTCTACGCCAGTGGGCAACCGATCAGCAGCCAGCAAGGCAGCAGCCCGCCACCCTGGCGAGTGCTGGAACTGGGCCTCGATCCCGCCGACCTGCGTCAACGCATCGAGCGCCGCACCCAACAGCTCTATGACGATGGCTTGGTGGAGGAAACCGCCCGCCTGCGCGAGCGCTACGGCCCGGAGCTGCCCCTGCTGCAGACGATCGGCTACGGCGAGGCTGCTCTGCTGCTCGACGGCAGCCTCAGCCGGGAGGACGCGATTGCCCGCACCTGCCAGCGCACGCGCCAGTTCGCCAAACGGCAACGCACCTGGTTCCGCCGCCAGCATCAACCCTGCTGGCTAAGCGATGCGGATGCCCTCAACGAAGCGATGACACAGATCAGGAGCGGTCTAAGGTGAAAAGTCAAGGGCCACGGCTGGATCAGCCGAGCTGCGGCCCTTCCCTGTCCCCTCAACGCCCTGAATGCCTCCACGTCCCCGTTTTGACCGTCGTGCTCCCGTCAGGGAGCTGCCCAACATCAACGATCGCATCAATTATCCGCAGCTGCGGGTGGTGGACGCCGACGGAGCGCAGCTGGGAGTGATCGACCGGGAGAAGGCCCTGGAGGTGGCCAAAGATCGCGAGCTCGATCTGGTGCTGGTGAGCGAAAAGGCCGATCCGCCGGTGTGCCGGATCATGGATTACGGCAAATACAAGTTTGAGCAGGAGAAAAAAGCCAAAGAAGCCAAGAAGAAGTCGCATCAGACCGAGGTGAAGGAGGTCAAGATGCGCTACAAGATCGATCAGCACGATTACGACGTGCGGATCGGTCAGGCCACCCGCTTCCTCAAAGCCGGTGACAAGGTGAAGTGCACCGTGATCTTCCGCGGCCGCGAGATTCAGCACACCGCCCTGGCGGAAACCCTGCTGCGCAGGATGGCCAAGGATCTGGAGGAGCAGGCGGAAATCCAGCAGGCCCCAAAGCGGGAGGGCCGCAACATGATCATGTTCCTCACACCGCGCAAAACACCGCTGGCGAAAAAAGACGGCGACGACAGCCAGGTGGCCACCAAGGCGGTGCGCACGATTCCGGCACCGCTACGAACCACCGCCGCCAGAGTGGCCAGCCAGACCGGCCCCGCCTGAGCGCAGGCCAGCACGCCAATTGTCACCAGGCCGATCGCTCCTTAGGGTGGCCGCATTCCGATCCGGTCTACCGGCGTGCGATTCCACATCCAACAGGAAAGCGACATTCCGGCGTCGACCCAGCTCTACAACCAGATCTGCTTCGCGATTGCCGCCCGTCACTACCCCCCCGGCCATCGTCTGCCCAGCACGCGCCAGCTGGCGATGCAGACCGGCCTGCACCGCAACACGATCAGCAAGGTGTATCGGCAGCTGGAAACCGATGGGGTTGTGGAAGCGATGGCGGGCTCGGGCATCTATGTGCGCGACCAGCAGAAGCCGCGGGAAATCCGCACACCGGTGCAGATCCGCAACCGGGGGGTCACCGATCTCGACCGGGAGGTGCGCAAGTGCGTCGATGGCCTGCTCAATGCCGGCTGCACGCTGCAGCAGACCCGCGAGCTGCTCACCCGTGAAATCGACTGGCGCCTGCGCTGCGGCGCCCGGGTGCTGGTAAGCACCCCCAGGGAAGACATCGGCGCCTCAATGCTGATCGCCGAGGAACTGGAGCCCAACCTCGATGTGCCGGTGGAGGTGGTGCCGATGGAGGAGCTGGAGAGCGTGCTGGAGAGCGCCAGCAACGGCACGGTGGTGACCAGCCGCTATTTTCTGCAACCGGTGGAGGAGCTGGCCAAGCGCCATGGCGTGCGCGCCGTGGCGGTAGACCTCAACGACTTCCGCGAGGAGCTGGCGATGCTCAAGGAGCTCCGGCCCGGCAGCTGCGTCGGTCTGGTGAGCATCAGCCCCGGCATCCTGCGGGCCGCCGAGGTGATTCTGCACAGCATGCGCGGCAATGAGCTGCTGCTGATGACCGCCACCCCGGATGTGGGCAGTCGGCTGCTGGCGCTGCTGCGGGCCGCCAGCCATGTGCTGTGCGACCGGCCGAGCCTGCCGCTGGTGGAGCAGAGTCTGCGTCAGAACCGCTCCCAGCTGATGCGCATGCCCCAGGTGCACTGCGCCGAGAGCTACCTCAGCGGCGACACCATCGAACTGCTGCGCAAGGAGATCGGCCTACAGGCCGGCTGAGGCCAGATCGGTGAGAGCGAAATCCTCTCCCTTGAACAGCAAGGGCTGATCGAGGGCTCGGGCAAGGCCATAACTGAAGCAATCGCCAAGGTTGAGCGCCGCCCGGTGACGCCCCTTGCCATAGCGGCGCCATCCCTGCAGTGCCCAATGCCAGTGGGTGAGCTCAAAGGGAACCGTTTCAACCCCAGCGCGACTGAGCAGGAGCTCCAACTCGGGCAACCCCGCTGCTCCTAGCTGCCCCTCCACCACCAGGCTGGTTTCCAGACGCGTTGCCGTGCTGAGCAAACTGAGCTCACTGCGGCTCAGGCAGCGAAGGAAGTCAGCCGCCTCGGGCTCAGCCTTGAGGATGGCCATCAATGCCGACGTGTCGATGACCATGCTCAGAGGGGCAGGCCGTTGTCGTCGTAGAGGGCATCCTGCAGCTCCCTCGATGACACGCCCTCAGGCCAGGGCAAGTGACGAAACCGCGGCAGCAGCTCCATCAGCTGCTGCTCCCGTTGCTCGGCAGCCTGAGACGTCGAAGCGGAACCAACACGAGCCAGCTCAGCCTTGAGGGCCTGGCGAACAGCATCCGTGACCGTGGTGCCCTTGTGAGCTGCCAGCTCGCGGGCCATGGCATGCACGGCGGGGTCCTTGATGTTCATGCTCATCCGCAACTCTCAGCGACAACCGCGCCATGCCTTCGCTTTCTACCATTCTACCCACGACCGGACCGCAGCACTGTTGAGCCAGCTGCGAGAATGGCTTCAGGCGCGCGTGCTGGCGGCGGAAAGGCATGTTGAAAGCGATCCGCGCCGACCTGGCGATTATCCGCGAGCGGGATCCGGCCGCCCGCGGCCCCCTGGAGATCCTGCTCTGCTACCCGGGGTTCCAGGCGGTGACCCTGCACCGGATCAGCCATCGGCTCTGGCGCTCACGCCTGCCACTGAAACTGCCGGCTCGGCTGCTCAGTCAGCTCGGGCGCAGCCTCACGGGGGTGGAAATCCATCCCGGTGCCCGCATCGGCAGCGGCGTGTTCATCGACCACGGCATGGGGGTGGTGATCGGTGAAACCAGCGAAATCGGCGACCGCTGCCTGCTGTATCAAGGCGTCACCCTGGGGGGCACGGGCAAGGAGCACGGCAAACGACACCCCACTCTGGCCAGTGATGTGGTGGTGGGGGCGGGCGCCAAGGTGCTTGGGGCGATCCAGGTGGGCAGCAACACGCGCATCGGTGCCGGCTCGGTGGTGGTGCGCGATGTGGAAGCCGACTGCACGGTGGTGGGCATCCCCGGCCGGGTGATCCACCAGAGCGGCGTGCGCATCAATCCCCTCGCCCACTCCGCCTTACCGGATGCGGAAGCGAACGTGATCCGCAACCTGATGGAGCGGATCGACCAGCTCGAAAGTCAGGTGGGCACGCTGCAGACCTGCCTCAAAGCGGTGGCGGCGGGGAGACCATTGAGCGAGATCTGCCAGGGCGATTCCCAGAACCTCAAAGACCGGGAGATTCTCGAGTTCCTGGGGGATAACCCCGGTAGCGCAGGCTGAATGAGCAGCGTTCAAACCGCCTGCTTCACATCTTTGTGGGCGAAGTCATCACCCTTGAACAGCAGGGGGAGATCAGAAGAAGCTGTTCAACCTCCGTGTCTTCCACCCTGTGACGCGAACCTTCGGACACCAAACCCAACTCCAGTCTCGATGCGGCGCTGAGATGCACCAGCACAGCCTGGGGTGGCTCATTTGGGCAAGCCCTGATCGTCGTAGAGAGCATCCTGCAGCTCCTTTGCCATGGCGTGCACCTGGGGGTCCTTAATGTTCATGCCCATGGCGTCACCACGGTGCCCGATGAAGGTGGACTGGCCCCACGACCCTCACGCTGGGGTGACGCCCTCGGCGGCCGCCGGCGCAGCCGCCGGTGCCGGCTGGAACATAAACATCGAGTAGATCACATTGCGGCGCATGTTGGTCATCATCTCCAGGAACATGTCGTAGCCCTCGTTTTTGTATTCGATCAGAGGATCCTTCTGGCCATAGCCGCGCAGCCCCACGGATTCCCGCAGGGCATCCATCGCCTGGAGATGTTCGCGCCAGAGGGTGTCGATCTGCTGGAGGATGAAAAAGCGCTCCGCCTCCCGCATCAGGCCGGGGCGTTGCTGCTCGATCTGGGATTCCTTGAGGTCGTAGGCGTTGCGCAGCTGCTCCTGCAGAAAGGCCTTCAGTTCATCGAGTGAGAGCCCCTTGAGCTGCTCAGCCTCCAGATCCTCAAGGAGATACACGAACTCCTTCACCTTGCTCACCAGCTGGGAGAGATCCCATTCCTCCGGCGGCAGGTCGGGATTCACATAGGCCTCCACGATTTCGTTCATCGTGCGCTCGCCATAACCGATCACCTGCTTCTTCAGTTCGCGCCCTTCCAGCACCCGCCGCCGCTCGGTGTACACGGCCTTGCGCTGGTTGTTCATCACCTCGTCGTATTCGAAAACCTGCTTGCGGATGTCGTAGTAATAGGTTTCCACCTTCTTCTGGGCGCCTTCCAGCGAACGGGTGAGCATGCCGGATTCGATCGGCATGTCTTCCTCCACGCGGAACGCATTCATCAGACCGGCCACCCGATCGCCACCGAAGATGCGCAGCAGATTGTCGCCCAGCGACAGGAAAAAGCGAGTGGAGCCGGGGTCGCCCTGACGGCCGGCGCGGCCGCGCAACTGGTTGTCGACCCGGCGCGATTCATGGCGTTCGGTGCCGATCACATGCAGGCCGCCCGCTTCGCGCACCCGCGCCTCCTCCTGCTTCACCACCACGTCGTATTCCGCCTTCACCCGGGCGATCGCCGCGCGCAGGGCCGCAATCGCTTCATCCTCCGTGGGCGCTTTCTCCGCCGCCGTGGCAATCCGATCCTCCAGCTCGATCACGCTCAGGGCCCGATCGCCCCAGGCCTTCACCAGGTCGCGGGCGAGATCGGCGAGGGCCTGATCGGTGTCATCACTGAGCTGGCAGGGATAGAGGCTGCCGATCGCCTTGGCTTCGCTGGGGGCGTGGCCATGGGGCCCGCTGGCGGGGGCCGCTTTAGCGGCAAAACCACCACCCCCTTCAGCACTGCGCTGCAGGGGCACGGGCGGGCGATGGCCCTCCTCGGGGCGCACCAACCGGGGCAAGAGCACCTCCCGCAGCTTGAGCCGGGCCATGTAGTCGCTGTTGCCGCCGAGGATGATGTCGGTGCCGCGGCCGGCCATGTTGGTGGCGATCGTCACGGCGCCGGAACGCCCGGCCTGGGCGACGATCTCGGCCTCCCGCTCCACATTCTCCGGTTTGGCGTTGAGCAGGTTGTGGGGGATCGCCTCTTCGGCCAGAAGAGCACTGAGAAGCTCACTCTTCTCCACACTCGTGGTGCCCACCAGCACCGGCCGTCCCTGACGATGGATCTCGGCGGTTTCCCGCGCCACGGCCCGCCACTTGGCCTGTTCCGTTTTGTACACCTGATCGGCCAGGTCCTGCCGGGCCCGGGGCCGGTTGGTGGGCACGATCGTGGTTTCAAGCTTGTAGGTCTTCTCGAATTCCACCTCCTCGGTTTTGGCGGTGCCGGTCATGCCGGCCAGGCGCGGATAGAGCAGGAAGAAGTTCTGATAGGTGATCGAAGCGAGCGTCTGGGTTTCCGGCTGCACGGCAAGGCCCTCCTTGGCCTCGATCGCCTGGTGCTGGCCATCGCTCCAGCGCCGCCCCGGCATCACCCGACCGGTGAACTCGTCCACGATCACGGCTTCGCCATCGCGCACGATGTAGTTCACATCGCGGATGAACAGCTCCTTCGCCTTGAGCGCATTGGTGATGTAGTGGGCCCAGGGGTCCTGGGGGTCGTAGAGATCGCTCACCCCGAGCAGCTGTTCGGCCTTGGCAAAACCCTCATCGGTGAGCGTGCAGCTGCGCTGCTTCTCATCCACCTCGTAATCACCCTCCGGGTCGATGCCGTCTTTGCCCATCTCCGCCGCCCGCTCCAAGGCGGCCGCCACCTGGGCCGCCTGCTGGTATTTCTCCTGGGGCCGCTCCACCTGGCCGGAGATGATCAGGGGTGTGCGCGCCTCATCGATCAGGATCGAATCCACCTCATCGATCACGCAATACTGAAACTCGCGCTGCACCACCTCGCTGATGTCGGTGGCCATGTTGTCGCGCAGGTAATCGAACCCCAGCTCCGAGTTGGTGGCGTAGGTGATGTCGCAGCCATAGTTGCGGCGCCGCTCGGTGGGGGTCATGTCCTGCTGGATCAGACCCACCGAAAGGCCGAGGAAGCGGTGCACCTGGCCCATCCACTCAGCGTCGCGGCGGGCAAGGTAGTCGTTCACCGTGACGACATGCACACCGCGGCCGGTGAGGGCATTGAGGAAGCTGGGCAGGGTGGCCACCAGGGTTTTGCCCTCGCCGGTTTTCATCTCGGCGATCTGGCCCTCATGCAGCACCATGCCGCCGATCAGCTGCACATCGAAGTGGCGCATGCCCAGCACCCGCTTGCCCGCTTCGCGCACCACGGCAAAGGCCTCGGGCAGCAGCTCATCGAGCAGGGGGCGCTGGTTGTCGAGGCTGCCGGCGTTCTCGAGGCGCTGGCGGAAATCGGCGGTGCGGCGGCGCAGGTCGTCGTCGCTGAGGGGAGCAATCTCCTCCTCGAGCAGGTTGATGTCGGAAACGATCGGCTGGTAGCGCTTCAGCTTGCGGGCATTGGGGTCACCCAGCAGGAGCTTGAGCATGGAGGCGGCCGAGGTCAGTGCTGGCCAGCCTACTGAGGCCGGGTGGGGTGTTTTCGCCGTGGCCGATGATGATCACTCGTGTTCACAGCCATGACCCGCTACCGCCTGGTGGAACATGCGCCCGGAGCCCCGGGGCTGCGCTGGTTTGGCATGGGGCCCGACCTGCGGCCGAGCCGGGGGCTGCTGAAGCTTCGCCGCCTGTTCGATAAGCACGCCTTCTGGGCCGAGAACAGGAGTGACGGGCAGCTCAAACGGATGCTGGCGGGCAGCACGGTGGTGGTGAGCCTGTGGCGCGGCAAGCGAATGGTGGGCTTCGGGCGGGCAACCAGCGATGGCATCCACCGGGCCGTGCTCTGGGATGTGGTGGTGGCCGGCGACCTGCAGGGCCGGGGCCTGGGCCGGCGGGTGGTGGAGGCCCTGCTCAGCGCCCGAGCGATTCGCAACACGGAGCGGGTGTATCTGATGACCACCAACAGCGCCGGCTTCTATCAGCTGCTGGGCTTCGAATCCGCCGAACCCCAGCAGCTGCTGATCCGGAGACAATGAATCAAGACAAGCGGATGAAGAGATTCGAACTCTCGACCCTCTCCTTGGCAAGGAGATGCTCTACCACTGAGCTACATCCGCAGGTCGGGCGCTTGGGCTGTGTCCCTCGCGACCCAAAGAGCATGCAACACGGAGGGGCCTTCGGTCAATCCAACCGTCATGCAGCCCCTGGCAAAGCTCGCATCAGGCTGCCCATCTCCAGGGCCTGCAGGCCGTAGCTCCAGCCGAGGTTGCTCTTGATGCCGGCCCGCTCCAGCGCCTGTTGCATCGTGTCGGTGGTGAGCACCCCGAAGATCACCGGCACACCGGTGTCGCGCGCCACGGCAGCAATGCCCTTGCTCGCTTCCGCCACCACCACATCGAAATGGGGCGTATCGCCGCGGATCACCGCCCCGAGGGTGATCAACACCTGATAACGACCACTGCGGGCCAGGCTCTGCGCCACCACAGGCAATTCGAACGATCCCGGCACCCAGGCCAGATCGAGTTGAGAGCTCTCAGCCGACGTGTCGACGCCATGCCGGCCCAGGCAATCCAGACAACCACTCAGCAGCTTACCGGTCACCAGGTCGTTGAAACGGGCCACCACCACAGCGATGCGCAACTCCTGCACATCAGTGAAACGTCCTTCAAAGGTGGCCATGGGCGGATGCCGAGTGTGCGCAAAGCCATCGTGGCATCAGCCCGAAACGGACGGAGCCCCCTGGCTCACACCACAAAGAAGCTCATTCCCCAGTTCACCAGCACCAATGCCACCCACACGATGCCGCCCAGCAGGATCAAACGATTGGAGCGACCGCTGTCTTCGCTGGAGGCGTAGAGCACAGGGACGGCCACGATCAGGGCGAAAGACATCACCACCAGGGCCAGCACGGTGAGGGTGTTGAGGATCTGCATGGAGAGGAGCGACGCCGGGTCGGTGGGGCGATTCTCACACGCAGGAGTGCTTGCGTTCCCCAGGCAGGCAGAGAAGCGTTACAGGTTGTGGGGATGACGCGAGACCTACGCTCACCTCGACCGACACCAGCCCGTGCTCACGCCAACGCTGCCCGATCTGCACGCCCTGATCGGTGCACAGGGCCTGGATCTGCTCAGGGAGCACCAGCTGCTGGAGACCCTGATCGAGCGGATGCTGATCAGCAGTTTGATCGCCAAAGTGGAACTGGATGCCGCCAGCCTCGAGGCCGCACCCAGCGAGCCGCAGGAGCGCCAACTGCGCCTGGCCAAACTCGCCCGCGACCAGTTCGGCGCCAAAGCGGAAGCACGCTTTCTGCAGCAGAAGGGCCGGCTGGATCGTGTTGTCTACAGCCTCTTGCGCCTGGACAGCCGCTCGCAAGCCCAGGAGCTCTATCTGCAGATCGCCCACGGTGAGGCCGACTTTCCCGAACTCGCCTCCCGCTTCTCCCAGGGCCCGGAACAGAGCACCAACGGCGTGGTGGGCCCAGTCCCCCTCAACCAGGCGCACCCCAGCCTCGCCGACAAGCTGCGCGCCGCCCAGCCCGGGGCCCTGCTCGAACCGTTCCGCATCGATCGCTGGTGGGTGATCGCCCGCCTCGAGCGCTACGCGGCGGCCAGCTTCGATGCCCGGATGGCCGAACAGATGAGCGTGGAGCTGCTGCAGGAGTGGCTCCAACAGGAAACGGCCCATAGATTGAGCGCGCTCGATCGGACTTCGGGCGACGCTTCGAAGCCATGACCCAGGCACTCGCCGGTCAGTTGATCCAACACGACTGGTTCGGCTGCCTGAGTAAGGACGCGCAACAGCAGGTGTTGCAACAGGCCCAGCTGCTCTCCTTCGATTTGGGGCAGCAACTGGTGGATCCCGGCGTGATTCCCGGCCGGGTGCTGATCCTGCTCAACGGGCGGGCTCGCCTGGTCGGCCAGAGCCAGGGCCGCCTGCTCTCCCTGGGGAAATTCGAAGCCGGCGCCGTGCTCGGTGCCGCCAGCCTGCTCAATGGGCGCGGCATCGAAAATCTGATCGCCAGCGATACGGTCACCGCTGCAGCGATCAGCGATGAGCTCTGGGCCGAGCTCTACCAACAGGAAGACAGCTTCCGCCGCTGGTGCCAGGGTCAGCTGTGGGTCTCGGAAACCGCCGCCCTGATCCAGGATCTGCAATCGCAGAGCGTCCGCGCCGACGCCACCTGCCAAGAGCTGCTGCAGGAGACGCTCCAAAGCGCTCGCCGCGTCCCCCTGGATTCCACGGCCTTTGAGGAGGCAGAAACGGCCGGGCGCCAGGTGTTTCTGACATCGGCCTGGGGGGGCAGCAACCCGGGCGCACGCATCACCCCCCCAGCCCTGCCCCCCGAGAGCCAGCCCTTCCCAGCGCGCCTGATCAGCCTGCCGAGCGACCTGGTGGAGCGGATCCTCCGCACCCCGACTCCGAACACAACAGCGGCCAGCACCCCAGACAACGCCCCAGACAACGCCAGCGATGGCGACTCCCCAACGCCAGCGGGACCGACGCCGGTGAGCCGCTTCAGCCCGGATGGCGATTGGCTCGAACGGCTGCGCCTGATTCGCGCTGAAGGCGTGCTGCAGGAAACACTTGCCTGTTTCCAGATGCTGGCGCAGCTGATGAAGCTGCCCTTCCGCCGTGATGCGATCGAGAAAGTGCTGCGGGAGATGACCCGACGCGGTCAGGAACCGACCCTCCGTCTCTGCGGTCAGATCGCCGCCGGGCTCGGGCTGCATGTGTCCGGCGCCCATGTGACTGCCGCCATGGGCACCCGCCTGCAGACCCCCACCCTGGTGCCCTGGAAGGGCAGCTTCGCCCTGGTGGCCCGCAGCAACCAGAGCGGTCTCACCCTCGCCTCACCCCGCGACGGCATCGTGGAGCTGGCGCCCGATCAACTCGAAGCCGCCTTCCCAGACGGCCTCGATGTGCTGCTGCTCGAGCGCTCCAACGCCACCCTCAACCAGAGCTTCGGCCCCTCCTGGTTCTGGCCGGCCCTGCGCCGTCACCGCAACGTGCTTGTGCAGGTGCTGATCGCCAGTTTCGTGGTGCAGCTCTTCGCCCTGGCCAACCCCCTGCTGATCCAGGTGATCATCGACAAGGTGATCACCCAGCGCAGCCTCGACACCCTCCAGGTGCTGGGTATTGCCCTGGTGGCCGTGACACTGCTGGAAGGGGTGCTGGGAAGCCTCAAGACCTTCCTCTTCTCTGAAACCACCAACCGCATCGATCAGCGCCTCGGCGCCGAGGTGATTGATCATCTGCTCAGGCTGCCGCTCGGCTATTTCGACAAACGGCCCGTCGGTGAACTGGGCTCTCGGATCAGCGAGCTCGAAAAGATCCGCAATTTCCTCACCGGCCAGGCGCTCACCACCCTGCTCGATGCCGCCTTCTCGGTGATCTACATCGTGGTGATGCTGATCTACAGCTGGCTGCTCACCCTGATCGCTCTGGCGGTGCTGCCGATACAGATCGCCCTCACCCTGATCGGCGCCCCCCTCTTCCGCCGCCAATACCGGCAGGCCGCCGAGGCGAATGCGAAGACCCAGAGCCATCTGGTGGAAGTGCTCACCGGCATCCAGACCGTGAAAAGCCAGAACGTGGAAATGGTGAGTCGCTTCTCCTGGCAGGAGCTTTACGCCACCTACATCAACCGCTCGTTTGAGAAAACGATCAGCGGCACCGTGCTGAACCAGACCTCCCAGGTGCTGCAGAAGCTGTCGCAGCTGCTCGTGCTCTGGGTGGGCGCCACGCTCGTGCTCAGCGGTGACCTCACCCTGGGCCAGTTGATCGCCTTCCGGATCATTTCCGGCTACGTGACCCAGCCGCTGCTGCGCCTCTCCAGCATCTGGCAAAACATCCAGGAGCTCAAGGTGAGCTTCGAGCGGCTGGCCGACGTGATCGACACGCCGCAGGAATCGGATTCGCTCGACAAAGCCAAGGTGCCCCTGCCGCCGATCGAGGGCGAGGTGCGCTTCGACAACCTCAGCTTCCGCTTCCGGCCCGACATGGACCCGGTGCTCAAAGACATCAATCTGCAAGTGAAGGCCGGCACCTTCGTGGGGATCGTGGGCCAGAGCGGCAGCGGTAAAAGCACCCTGATGAAATTGCTGCCGCGGCTCTACAGCCCCGATCAGGGCCGGATCCTGATCGACGGCTACGACATCGACAAGGTGGAGCTGTATTCCCTGCGCCGCCAGATCGGCATCGTGCCTCAGGACCCGTTGCTGTTCTCCGGTTCGATCAGCGAGAACATCGCGCTCACCCAACCCGATGCTGGCAGCGATGCGATCGTGATGGCGGCGAAGCTCGCCGATGCCCACGACTTCATCATGGCCCTGCCCAGTGGCTACAGCACCCCGGTGGGCGAGCGGGGCGCCTCGCTCAGCGGCGGCCAACGCCAACGCATCGCCATCGCCCGCACCCTGCTGAGCAACCCGAAGCTGCTGGTGCTCGATGAGGCCACCAGCGCCCTTGATTACGAAACAGAGCGACGGGTCTGCGACAACCTGGTGAGCGCCCTGCAGGACTGCACGGTGTTTTTCATCACGCACCGCCTTGCCACCGTGCGGCGCGCTGATCTGATCGTGGTGATGCATGACGGCGTCGTGGCCGAGATCGGCAGCCATGACGATCTGATCAAGCAACGCGGTCGGTACTACGCCCTTTATCGCCAGCAGGAGGCCGGTTGAGATGTCGGACCACAACACCAACCCCGTGGGCGGATTGATCCGCAAAGCGCAGGATCAACTGGAGCGACGGGCCGGCTCGCTCACCCACAACGAGTCGGTGCTGCAGCAGAGCCACATCTGGCTTCGCTCCGTGACCTGGGCGTTGGTAGGCACCACCGTGATCGGCATCGGCTGGTTGGCGATCGCCCGCACCGAAGAGGTGGTGGTGGCCCAGGGCAAGCTGGAGCCCGTCGGCGATGTGAAGGATCTGCAGATCCCCTCCGGTGGCGTGGTGAAGGCGATCCTGGTGAAAAGTGGCGAACGGGTGAAGAAAGGCCAGGTGTTGATCGAACTCGATCAGAAGAGCAGCAGCCAAGAACTGAAGTCGCTCCAGGAATCCCAGCGCCAGAAGCAACAACAACTGCAGCAGAAACAACAGCAGTTGGCCCTGAAACAGCAGGAAAAACAGCGCAGTGCCGAGATCAACCGTGAGCAGATCAGCAGTCTCGAAGCCCGGCTGGCGCTGGAGGAGAAGATCCTCAACCGCCTAACCAAGCTGGCGCAGGAGGGAGCTTCCTCGGAACTGCAGTATCTGCAGCAGCAGAACAAGGTGGAGGAGCTGCGCGGCAACGTGAGCAAGGAGTTGGTGGAGGGGCGCCGCCAGCAGAGCGTGCTGAACCAGGAGGTGGAGCAGATCAATGCCGAAATCGCCGGCCTACGCAGCGACCTCGCCCAGTTGCGCTCTCAGATCACGGAAGCGGAAGTCACCCTTGGCTACCAGTCGTTGCGAGCACCGGTGGATGGTGTCGTCTTCGATCTGAAGCTCACCACGCCCGGCTTCGTGGCCCAGACCGGCGAGCCAGCCCTGAAGGTGGTGCCCTTCAACACCCTCGAGGCGGATGTGGAGATCCCCAGCAGCAAGATCGGCTTCGTGCGCCAAGGGCAACCGGCGGAAATCAGCATCGATTCCTTCCCTGCCACCGATTTCGGTGTGCTCGAAGGCAGTGTGTCGTCGGTGGGTTCCGATGCCCTCGCGCCCGATGCCCAGAAGGGTCGTGATGAGTACCGCTTCCCGGCCACGATCACGCTCGACAGCCAACAACTGAAGCTCAAGAACGGCACCAACCTCCCTTTGCAGGTGGGCATGTCGCTCACCGCCAACATCAAATTACGGAGCGTGAGTTACCTGCAGCTGTTGCTCAACACCTTCCGCAGCAAAACCGATTCCCTAAGGGAACTCTGAGCTCGCCGCCCGCAGCAGGGCATTGGTCGCCGCGCCCACCAGGCCGGCACCACCGCGGCTTCCTTCCAGGCGGATCTGGGCCAACCCACTGGCCGCCAGGCGCCGCTTGCTCTCCGCCACCCCCACAAACCCCACCGGCATACCGATCACCAGAGCAGGCGCCGCCGCCCCGGCCTCCAGCTGATCCAGCAGCTGCTCCAACGCGGTGGGGGCGCTGCCGATCAGCAGCACGGGCATGGGCTGACCAGCGGCTGCAGCGGCCTGGGTGAGCTCGGGCCAGGCCTGCGCCATCGCCGCCGCCGATCGGGTGGAGCCCGGCGGCGACTGGGTGGGTGCCCACTCGAGCAGGCAGCGCACGGGATTGCCCAGGGTGCGCGCCGCCATCGGCGCCACCGCCGCGGCGGCCATCGCCGTATCCGTGAGGATCAGGGCGCCATGGCGCAGCGCCTCGATTCCCTGCCCACAGGCTCCGTCGCTGAAGCGCAGCAGGGGCGCCAGGTTCAGATCACCGCTGCTGTGCACCAACCGCTCCAGCACCTGCTGTGGCAGCGGCTCCAGACCGGTCTCACCGAGATACTCACGAATGCGCCGGATGCTTTCCGTGAAGATCGGATGGTCGCCGCTGAACGGGGCAGAAGACAACACGCCAAACGCCTTAAGATACGTACAGTCTGTACGTTCACTGGGGCAGGGACTCTGATGGACAGCCTGGGTTCTGAAGCCGCGCGGCGCCGTCTTCCTGAATTGCTCCATCGAGCTGAACAGGGTGAGAGCATCCTGATCCGACGACGCGGCCAACCTGTCGCCGCCCTTGTTCCAGCGCAAGGCGGAGGTGCTCTTCAAACATTCAACCCTGGCTTACTTGCCCTGCGCGGCAGCGGCAGCGGCTGCTGGGATCAGGCAACAGGCTCCAGCGACGCTGCCGACGTCGTTCACAAACTGCGCAGCGAATGGGACTGACAGCTGATGGATCCGCTTGAGCTCGATACCGTGCCTGACGGCAGCTCGGTGTGCATCGACACGGCTCCCCTGATCTATTTCCTCGACGGCACCAGCTCCTGGGCTGACACCTATGCCCCCCTGTTTCGGGGCTTGGCGGAGGGCCGATGGCGCGGCGTGATCAGCACCATCACCCTGGCCGAACTCCTCACAGGACCGATCAGCCAGCAAAGAGACGCCTTGGCAGAGCGCTACGAAGCCGAGCTGAGTGATCCCCACCACTGGACACTCGTTCCCGTGACCCAGGCGATTGCCAGCCGCGCCGCCCGACTGCGTCACCGCTACCGACTGAACTTTCCCGACGCGTTGCAACTCAGCACAGCTCTTCAATGCCATTCCGCCGCCCTGATCACCCATGACCGGGATTTCAGCGCCTGCACGGAACTGCCCATCCTCAGCGCTCTCCCCTAACCATGCCGATCCACCTGCTCTGGGGTGATGACAGTGCCGCTCTGGAGCGGGCCATCAACTCGCTGATCGCGGATGTGGTGGATCCCGCCTGGAGCAGCATCAACCTGAGCCGACTTGATGGCGCTGAAACGGGCCAGGCGCTGCAGGCGCTGGAGGAGGCGCGCACGCCACCGTTCGGCGGCGGCGGAAGGGTGGTGCTGCTGCAGCGCTCGCCGTTCTGCAATGCCTGCCCAAGCGAGCTGGCCGACCGCTTCGAATCCGCCCCGGCGCTGATCCCTGATAACAGCCACCTGCTGCTCACCAACCCGTCCAAGCCCGACGGCCGACTGCGCACCACCAAGGCCCTGCAGAAGCTCGTGAAAGCCGGCCTGGCCACAGAGCAAGGCTTCCAGCTGCCGGCAGTGTGGGATGGAGCCGGCCAGCGCCAGCTGGTGGAACGCACTGCAGCCGAGCTGAAGCTGCAGCTCGCCCCCGACGCGATCGATGCCCTGATCGAAGCGATCGGCAACGACAGCGCCAGGCTGAGCATGGAACTGCAGAAACTGGCCCTCCACGCCGAAAGCAGCGGCGCCAACACCATCAGCGCCACGGCCATCGCCCAACTGATCGATGGCCAGGCCAGCAACGCCCTGCAAGTGGGTGATGCCCTGCTGGAGGGGGCTGTGGGCGAAGCGATCAGCCGCCTCGATGGCCTGATCGAAGCGGGCGAACCGGCCCTGCGCATCGTGGCCACCCTCACCGGCCAGATCCGCGGCTGGCTCTGGGTGAGCCTGCTGGAGCAGCAGGGCGAACGGGACGTGGGCGTGATCGCCAAAGCGGCCGGCATCGGCAACCCCAAGCGCATCTACGTGATGCGCAAGCAACTGAAGGGACGGCCTCCCAGCCGCTGCCTGAAGCTGCTGGGCCGGCTGCTGGATGTGGAAGCCGCCCTCAAACGGGGCGCCCACCCCGGCGACGCCTTCCGCGACGGGCTGTTGGGATGACGTGAGAAAGACTGCGGCACTGACCCAGCAAGCTGGCCAGCCAGTAACCTGACTTCAGGTCTGGGGGGAATTGCAGCGCCATGAAAACCACCATCGATCTGCCCGATGCCCTGATCCAGCAAGCCAAGCAACGGGCCCTCCAGCAGAAACGCACTCTCAAGGATCTGATTGCCGACTACATCCGCCAGGGCCTGAAGGGCCCGTCATGCGGCACCTCGCCCGCTGCATCCATCCTGGTGGAAACCGATGCGACGGGACTCCCCCTGATTCGATCCACCAGAGCCCCGACCGTGCACACGGTGCCGGACGCGCTTCAGCTCGAGCAAGACCTCCTCCAGACCCACGAGCTCACCGATCTCCGCAACAGGAATGACGGCCACGCTGATTGACACCAATGTGTGGCTGGCGATCAGTTTCGACACCCATCCAGGCCATACCCAGGCCCGCCGGGCCTTTCAAGACACTCCAAGCTCCGATCACTGGCTCTGGTGCCGTGCCACCCAGCAGAGCTACCTGCGGCTGATGGCAACACCGGCTCTCCATCGCGCCTATGGCTCCCCGCCGCTCAGCAACCGCGATGCCCGTGCCTCACTGGAGATCCTGTTGGCCCATCCCAGGATCCTGATCGCCGATGAGCCGGCCGGCGTGAGCGAACTCTGGCTCCAGCTGGCGGATCATCAGCGTCCCGCCCCGAAACTCTGGATGGATGCCTACCTGGCGGCCGTGGCGATCCAAGGCGGCTGGCGGCTGCTCAGCCTCGACCAGGATTTCGAACGGTTCTGCAGCGCAGGCCTGCAACTCACGCCTCTGCGCTGAAAGGACTCCACGGCCTCAGTGAGACAATCGCCACCAACATGAGGCGCATGGATGGCCCTGCTGGTGCAGAAGTTCGGCGGCACCTCCGTCGGCAGCGTGGAGCGCATCCAGGCGGTGGCCCGCCGCATCGCCAACCGCCGCGACGAAGGGCATGACCTGGTGATCGTGGTGTCGGCGATGGGCCACACCACTGATGAGCTCACGGCCAAAGCCCGGGCCCTCTGCAGCAACCCGCCCCAGCGGGAGATGGACATGCTGCTCGCCACCGGCGAACAGGTGTCGATTGCCCTGCTCTCCATGGCCCTGCATGCCCTCGGCGTTCCAGCGATGTCCATGACCGGCGCCCAGGTGGGCATCGTCACCGAATCGGCCCATGGCCGGGCCCGCATCCTCGACGTGCGCACCGATCGCCTGCGCAGCCGCCTCGGTGATGGGCAGGTGGTGGTGGTGGCCGGTTTTCAGGGCACCAGTCAAAGCAGTGGCGGCACCGCCGAAATCACCACCCTCGGACGCGGCGGCTCCGACACCTCCGCCGTGGCCCTCGCCGCCGCCCTCGGCGCCGATGCCTGCGAGATCTACACCGATGTGCCCGGCGTGCTCACCACCGATCCACGCAAGGTGGCCGACGCCCAGCTGATGGAGCAGATCAGCTGCGACGAGATGCTCGAACTGGCCAGCCTCGGCGCCGCCGTGCTTCACCCCCGCGCCGTGGAGATCGCCCGCAACTACGGCGTCACCCTGGTCGTGCGCTCCAGCTGGAGCGAGGAACCCGGCACCACCCTCACCAGCCGCAGTGCCCGGCCGATCGGCCGCGAAGGCCTGGAACTGGGCCGTCCTGTGGATGGTGCGGAGCTGGTGGAGCGGCAGGCCGTGCTCGCCCTCTCCCACGTGCCCGATCAGCCCGGCGTCGCCGCCCGCCTGTTCGAAGCCCTCTCCGCCGGCGAGGTGAATGTGGATCTGATCATTCAGGCCACCCACGAGGGCAACAGCAACGACATCACCTTCACGGTGGCGGAAACGGATCTGGAGAGTGCCCGCAGGATCTGCACCGATCTCGTCGACGCCATGGGCGGCGAGCTGGTGGCCGAGGGCGGCATGAGCAAGCTGAGCATCAGTGGCGCTGGGATCATGGGGCGCCCCGGCATTGCCGCCGGCCTGTTCGACACCCTGTCGCGGCAGGGCATCAACCTGCGTCTGATCGCCACCAGCGAAGTGAAGGTGAGCTGCGTGATCGCTGCCGCCATGGGCGGCAAGGCGCTGCGGGCCGCCAGCGAAGCCTTCGAGTTGTCGGAGCGGCAACTGCAGATCAACCCCCCCGCCTCCGGCGCCGGCGAGCCGGAGGTGCGGGGTGTCGCCCTTGATCGCGACCAGGCCCAGGTGAGCGTGCGCCATGTGCCCGACAGGCCCGGCACCGCCGCAGCCCTCTGCTCAGCCCTGGCCGACGCGGGCATCAGCGTGGATGCGATCGTGCAGTCGGAGCGGCAACACGCGGATGGCAGCCGCGACATCAGCTTCACGCTCAAACGCGAGGATCGAGCCGCTGCCGACCAGGCCCTCGGCTCCCTGCTGGCCCAGTGGCCTGGAGCCTTACTGGAAGATGGCCCGGCCATCGCCCGGGTCAGCGCCGTGGGCGCCGGCATGCCCGCCACCGCCGGGACGGCGGGCCGCATGTTCCGCTATCTGGCCGAGGCCGGCCTCAACATCGAACTGATCGCCACCAGTGAGATCCGCACCAGTTGTGTGGTGGCGGAAGCGGATGGGGTGGCGGCCCTGCAAGCGGTGCATGCTGGCTTCGGCCTCGGGGGCGCCGTTCGGCATGCAGCCCAGGGCACGGCATCACCCTTGGACTCATGATCCCTGCCCACCTGATCAATGGCTGCCCACCAGCTTGTGGCGCAGCTGCTTGATCCGGTCGCGCAGGTTGGCGGCTTCTTCAAAGTCGAGCTTTTTGGCCGCCTCCTTCATCTTCGCTTCGAGCTGCTCGATCAGTTCCGGCAGGGCATCGAGAGCCATGCCCTCAGCGTCATCCTCGAGAGCCTGCACCGCCTTACCGGCCACCTGCACCAGATCGGCATCGGGGCCTTCGCTTTTCAGTTTGCGGGAGAGCTCCAGGAAGCTCAGGATCGAATTGCTGGCCTTCTTGCCCGCCGCCGTCGGCACGATGCCGTGCTTCTCGTTGTAGGCCTGCTGGATCTTCCGACGCCGCTCGGTTTCCTCAATCGCTTTGGCCATCGAGTCGGTCATCGTGTCGGCATAGAGGAGCGCCACGCCCTCCACGTGCCGTGCCGCCCGGCCGATGGTCTGAATCAAGGAGCGTTCCGCCCGCAGGAACCCCTCCTTATCCGCATCAAGAATCGCCACCAGTGACACCTCCGGCAGGTCCAGACCCTCCCGCAGCAGGTTCACCCCCACGAGCACGTCGTATTCGCCAAGGCGCAGGTCCTGGATGATCTCGATCCGCTCGATCGAGTGAATCTCCGAGTGCAAATAACGCACCCGCACCTCATGTTCGGCGAGGTAGTCGGTGAGATCTTCCGCCATTCGCTTCGTGAGCGTGGTCACCAGCACGCGCTGCTGTTTGGCGGCGCGGCTGCGGATTTCCCCGAGCAGGTCATCCACCTGTCCCGTCGTCGGCCGCACCTCCACGATCGGATCGAGCACCCCGGTGGGCCGGATCACCTGTTCGGCCACCTGACCCTTGCTCACCTTGAGCTCCCAGTCGCCCGGTGTGGCGCTCACGAACACCGATTGACGCGCTTTCTGCCAGAACTCCTCCCCCTTCAAGGGCCGGTTATCGGCAGCGCTGGGCAAGCGGAAGCCATGCTCGATCAGCACCTTCTTTCGAGCCTGATCGCCGTTGTACATCGCCTGCAGCTGGGAGCAGGTGACGTGGCTCTCATCCACGATCAATAGCCAATCGTCGGGGAAGTAATCGATCAGGCATTCCGGTGGGCTGCCCGCTTCACGCCCGGCCAGGTGACGGGCGTAGTTCTCCACGCCATTGCAGTAACCCACCTGCTGGAGCATCTCCAGGTCGTAGGTGGTGCGCTGCTCGAGCCGCTGGGCCTCCAGCAGCTTGCCCTCGCTGTGCAGCACCTCCAACCGCTCCTTCAGTTCACGCCGGATCGCCTTGATCGCCACATCGAGGCGATCCTTGGGGGTGACGAAGTGCTTGGCGGGATAGATGTTCACCGCCTCCAGGCTCTGGAGGATCTCACCGGTGGTGGGATCCACGTAGCGGATCGCCTCCACCTCATCACCAAACAACTCGATCCGCACCAACCGGTCGTCGTAGGCGGGGCCGATCTCAAGCACATCGCCCTTGATCCGGAAGCGGCCGCGGGCGATCTCCGTGTCGTTGCGGCTGTATTGATTATTCACCAGATCCCGCAGCTGAGCGCGGATGTTCAGGGTGTCTCCCACCTCGAACTTCACCGCCGCCTTGAGATATTCACTCGGAATCCCCAGGCCGTAGATGCAGCTGATCGAGGCCACCACAATCACATCGCGTCGCTCGAACAGAGAGCGAGTCGCCGAGTGCCGCAGCATGTCGATCTCTTCATTGATCGAGGCCGTCTTGGCGATGTAAGTGTCGCTGACCGGAACGTAAGCCTCCGGCTGGTAGTAGTCGTAATAGGAGATGAAATATTCAACGGCGTTGTGGGGAAAAAATTCCCGCAGCTCGTTGCAAAGCTGAGCTGCCAATGTTTTGTTGTGAGCGAGCACCAGGGCCGGCCGGCCGGTCTGGGCGATCACATTCGCCATCGTGAACGTCTTGCCCGTGCCCGTGGCCCCGAGCAGGGTCTGGAAGCGCTCACCGCCGTTCACCCCCTCCACCAGCTGCTGGATCGCCGTCGGTTGATCACCTTTCGGGGAATAGGGCGCCGAGAGCTCGAAGGCGGGCATGGGTCGAAGGCCGGCAGCCGGTGGTTCAGGTTACGGGGGATGACCCCGGGACCAGCAATCACAAACGCAGGATCCGTGCTGCACGGCAGTTATGCCACGATGACGCCATGGCCAACCTCACCCTGGCGATCGACGACGACCTGCTTCAACAGGCACGCGAAGTGGCGTTGCGCGACAAGACATCCGTCAACGCTGTTGTGCGCGAGTTCCTCCACCGCTACGTCGACCGCCGCAGCCGGCGTCTGGAAGCCCTGAACCGCTTGGAAGCCCTGGCCTCCGGCCTCGATTGCGCCAGCAGTGAACCCTGGAGCAGGGAATCGCTGCATGCACAGTCCTGATGCGCGTTTTCATCGACACCAACGTCTGGGCTTATCGACTGGACGGACGCGAACCCAAAAAACAGGCACGCATGCAACGGTGGCTGCCGGAGGTGGTCGGCCGGGATGACGTGGTGATCAGCACACAGGTATTGATCGAACTGCGATCAGTTGCAACGCGCAAGTTACGGCCCGCCCTGAGCGCTGCTCAGATCCGCGCCCTGCTGGAAGCGATGGCTGGGTTTGATGTGGTGACGACCGACACGGCGATGATTTTGGATGCCAACGAGCTGGCCGCACGGGAACAACTCAGTTGGTTTGATGCCCTGATCGCCGAAGCCGCCATTCGCAGCCACTGCTCCGTACTCTTTTCCGAAGATTTCGGTCATGAGCGGATGCTGGATGGGGTGAAGGTGCTGAACCCTTGGCGCCTTTGACCCCACCCGGGATCGGTACGATCCCGCTAGTGCCCGCACCGGACGCGCCCCCATGCCAAGGTCCGCTGCCCAGCCCCCGGAACAGGCCCTGCAGGGCAATCTGTTCGGAGCTCCTGAACCCGCCGCGGACCCACAGCCGCAACGCAGCCGCTCCGACCAGGACGCCGCTGCAACGGCAGACCTCAGTGATGCCAGCCTGAGCGCTGATGCCCGCCAACGGCCGCGCCAGCGCCGCGAGCAGGAGGCGGAGGCAACACCGGCGAGCGACCACGGCAATGAAGCCGCCGACGCACATGATGACGGCAGCGATGCGCCGGCCTGGGCCCATCACAGCCAGGTGGATCCGCTGCAGCTGACGCCGATGCTGCGCCACTACGTGGAGCTGAAGGCAGCCCATCCCGAACGGGTGCTGCTCTACCGGCTGGGGGATTTCTTCGAGTGTTTCTTCGAGGATGCAATCGAGCTCGCGCGCGTGCTGGAACTCACCCTCACCGGCAAAGAAGGCGGCAAGGCGATCGGCCGGGTGCCGATGGCCGGCATTCCCCATCACGCCGCAGAGCGCTACTGCGCCGATCTGATCCGTCGCGGCTACTCCGTCGCCCTCTGCGATCAGCTCGAAACCACCCCCGCTAAAGGAGCCCTGCTCAAGCGCGACATCACCCGGGTGCTCACCCCGGGCACGGTGCTGGAGGAGGGCATGCTCCGCGCCCGACGCAACAACTGGCTGGCCGCTGTGGTGGTGGAGGCCGCGAAGGGGACGCAACCGTTCCGCTGGGGCCTGGCCCATGCCGATGTGAGCACCGGCGATGTGCGGGTGATCGAGCAGACAGGCAGTGCCGGCCTGCATCAGCAGCTGAGCCAGCTGGAGGCGGCAGAACTGGTCTGGGCGGCGCCACCCGAGGAATCGGCGGCGCCGGCCTGGTGCCCGCAGGGGCTGCGGTTGACGCCGATGGCGACCACGCCGTTCAGCCGTCCGGAAGCGGAAGCCACCCTCCAGCAGCATTACGGCCTGGCGAACCTCGATGGCCTCGGCCTGGCCGATCAACCCCTGGCCCTGCGTGCCATCGGAGGCCTGTTGCGCTATCTGCGCGACACCCAGCCCCTGGAGGACGACCTGAACGTGCCCTTGGAGGTGCCGCAGATTGTCCACAGCGGCGATGCCCTGATCCTCGACGCCCAGACGCGCCGCAACCTGGAACTCACCAGCACCCAGCGGGATGGGCAGTTGCAGGGGTCCTTGCTCTGGGCGATCGATCGCACCCTCACCGCCATGGGTGGTCGCTGTCTGCGGCGCTGGCTGGAGGCGCCACTGATGGATCGCCGTCAGATCGAGCAGCGTCAGGCGCTGGTGTCGACCCTGGTGGAGCAGCGCAGCCTGCGGCAAGGTCTGCGCCGCCTGCTGCGGTCCATGGCCGACCTGGAACGACTGGCGGGACGCGCCGGTGCCGGCCATGCCGGAGCCCGTGATCTGGTGGCGATCGCCGATGGACTCGAACGGCTGCCCCAGCTGGCCGGGCGCCTCAACACTGGCCTCGACGATCGGCACCCCGACTGGCTGCAGGCTCTCTGCACACCGGATCCGGCCTTGGCGGAGCTGGCGCAAGCGGTGCGCCATGCCCTGATCGACACGCCCCCGCTGTCGCTGAGTGAAGGCGGCCTGATCCACGACGGCGTTGATCCGCTGCTGGATGGCCTGCGCAACCAGCTCGACGATCAGGAGGCCTGGTTGGCTGAGCAG
The DNA here is from genome assembly GCF_014279595.1 of Synechococcus sp. RS9909. Taxonomy (NCBI): domain Bacteria; kingdom Bacillati; phylum Cyanobacteriota; class Cyanophyceae; order Synechococcales; family Synechococcaceae; genus Synechococcus; species Synechococcus sp. RS9909. The sequence goes on along the minus strand of NZ_CP047943.1, from coordinate 73,070 downwards.
GAACGACTGGAACGGCAGACCAGCGGCAACGCCAACCTGCGCCTGCAGTATCACCGCACCTTCGGCTATTTCCTGGCGGTGAGCAAAGCGAAGGCGGCCTCAGTGCCGGACCACTGGATCCGACGCCAGACCCTCGCCAATGAAGAGCGCTTCATCACCCCTGAGCTGAAACAACGGGAAGGCACGATCTTTCAGCTGCGGGCCCGCGCCTGCCAGCGGGAATACGAACTGTTCTGCCAACTGCGGGAACAGGTGGGCGCCATGGCCGCTCCGATCCGTCAGGCCGCCCGCGCTGTGGCCGCCTTGGATGCGGTGTGTGGTCTGGCGGAGGTGGCCGCCACCAGCGCCTGGTGCGCGCCCACGATCAGCGACGGCCGCGAACTGCAGATCACGGCCGGACGGCACCCGGTGGTGGAGCAATTGCTGGTGGAACGGAGCTTCACCGCCAACGATGTGCACCTGGGCCAGGGCACCGATCTGGTGGTGCTCACCGGCCCCAATGCCAGCGGCAAGAGCTGCTACCTGCGCCAGATTGGCCTGATCCAACTGCTCGCCCAGATCGGCAGCTGGGTGCCGGCCGAATCGGCCACGGTGGGCATCACCGATCGCATCTTCACCCGCGTCGGCGCCGTCGATGATCTCGCCGCCGGCCAATCCACCTTCATGGTGGAAATGGCGGAAACCGCCAACATCCTCCATCACGCCACCGATCGCTCCCTGGTGCTGCTCGATGAGATCGGCCGTGGCACCGCCACCTTTGATGGCCTCTCCATCGCCTGGGCCGTGAGCGAACACCTGGCTGGCGATCTCAAGGCCCGCACCGTGTTCGCGACGCACTATCACGAGCTCAACAACCTGGCGGCAGAACGCCCGAATGTGGCCAACTTCCAGGTGCTGGTGGAGGAAACCGGCGATGACCTGCTGTTTCTGCATCGCGTGCAGGCCGGCGGCGCCAGCCGCAGCTACGGCATCGAAGCCGCCCGCCTCGCCGGCGTCCCCGCCCCTGTGGTGCAGCGGGCCCGCCAGGTGCTCGATCAGCTGGCGGCGTGATCCATCGCGCCAGCCTGGAGGCCTACAGCTCCACAAGCCCCAGGGCCCGGAGCACGAAAGCGCTGATCACGCTGTAGACCACCGCCCCGAGGATGGCGCTGAACAGGCCGTGCTTGAGACGAAAGCCGTTGATCAACCAGGCCGCGATCGCGAACAGAACGATCGTGATCAACCAGTTGAACAGAAACGACACCGGCGAAATCAGACCCCCCAACGATGTGATCGCCCAGGCCGGTCCGAGCACCAGCTTGAGGGGCCAGATCAACAGGGTGCCAAGCAGACCGATCAGGACCGCCGCCCAGAGGGCCGTTCCGAAGTTGGCCATCTCCACCCCCAGGGGCAACGCCGCCACAAGCAGCAACACCAACGCACGGATCGGCCACTGCAGCAACCAGCCGAGGGTGTTCATCAGGGTTCCAACAACGCTGCTGGAACCCTACGCAAACTATCCAGAGCTGACCAGAAGCGCCCCTGTTGCGACGAGGGGGCTAGGGTTGATGCAACTGCATCAGCGCATCAGATGAGGACAACCCTCGACATTGATGATGACCTTTTGCAAGCCGCCAAAGATCTCGCCAAGCAACAGCGCATGAGCGCAGGTCAGGTGGTGTCGACGCTCTTGCGTCAAGCCCTCACCCAAGCGCACCATTCACCCAGCGAGGCTGCGGCTCGACCCCATCCCTGCGGCTTCCGCCCTTTTGCCGGGGATCCGAGCCGGATCACCAACAACGCTGATGTGGAGGCCCTGCGTGATGCGCTGAATCTCTGATGCGCGCCCTGCTTGACATCAACGTGATCATTGCCCTGCTCGACGGGCAACACAGCCTCCACTCCACTGCCAGTCAGTGGCTCAGCCACCATGCCGCAGCCGGCTGGGCAAGTTGTCCGATCAGCCAGAACGGTGTGATTCGCATCATGTCGCAGCCGAGCTACCCCAATGCCCAGCCCCCCGCCGCCATCGCGTCACGGCTGGCCGAAGCCTGCCGCCATCCCAGCCACCAGTTCTGGGGAGGTGCCCTGAGCCTGCTGGATCCACGCCATCTGAAATGGCACTGTCTGCTGGGTCCACGCCAGATCACGGATGCCTATCTGCTGGCTGTGGCCGTCGCCAACGACGGCTGCCTGGTGAGTTTCGACCGGCGCATCCACCACGATCTTGTGCCGGGAGCAACGGCAGACCAGATCGTGGTGGTTCGCTGAGGCCAAGACCTGCTGCCCCGGCAGCCTTCAGACCCGAGTGGTGAGGGCGCTGCCGAGCGCCTCACGCAGACCGCGCACCACCGCCACCATCGCCAGCTCATCGTTGAGGCGATTCACGGCCGAACCCACACCCACACCAGCAGCACCGGCGGCGATCGCCAGCGGTACCGTCACGGCCGAGAGGCCGGATGCACAGAGCACAGGGGTCGAAAGGCCGGCCTGATGCAACGCGGTGCTGATGCTGTGGGCGGCCGCCAGGGTGGGTGCCGCCTTTTCGATCAGGCCGAGGCTGCCGGCACTGAAGGGCTTGGCACTGGTGCCGCCTTCGGTCTGGATCAGGTCGGCACCGGCCGCCACCAGATCCACCGCCAGCTGCTCCTGCTGATCCATCGGCAGCACGTGGGGCACGGTCACGCTCAGCACCACCTCGGGCAGCAGAGCCCGGGTCTGGCGCGTGAGCTCCAGCACCTCAGCCGCTCCAAAGATCCGGCCCTGGGGGTAGAAGGCGTCGAAATTGCCGATCTCCACCATCGCCGCACCGGCCGCCACCGCTGCCACAAACTGCTCGGGCTCCACCGACGACACGCACACGGGCAGGCCAGCAGACTCAGCAAGCGCCAGCGTCACCAGCTCCGGATCACAGGCCACATCAATCAGATCGGCGCCACCGCGTCCGGAGGCGCGGGCGACCCGGGCCACCGAGGCGGCATCGAAATTCATCAGGCCGGCGATCACCTTCAGGGCCGAGCGCTGCGCGAGGCGCTCACGCAGGGCGGCAGGCAGGGAGCTGAGGCGCGTCATGATTCGAGTTCGGATCAGTCAATTCTCCCACCGCACCCTCGCCGCGTCCCATGGGCTGGACCGTCTGGCACGACCGCCTGCATCGGCGCCTGCTGCGCCAACCGCACTGGTTGCCGCAGGGCGGTCGGCTGCTGCTGGCCCTCTCGGGCGGACAGGACTCGATGGCCCTGCTGGCGCTGCTGCGGGACCTGCAGCCCCTGCATCGCTGGCAGCTCCATCTCTGGCACGGTGACCACGGCTGGCAGGCGGGATCCAGCCGGATCGCGGCGGACCTGCAGGCCTGGTGCTGTGCCGAGGGACTGGATCTGGCTGTTGAGCGTGTCACAGTGACGCGCGCCGCGTTGGAGAGCCCTGAGCGCAGCGAAGCCGGTGCCCGCGCCTGGCGGTATGGCGCCCTCGCCGCCGAAGCCGAACGGCTCAACGCCCTGCACCCCCAGAGCCCTTGCTGCGCCGTGATCACCGCCCACACCGCCAGCGACCGCGCTGAAACCCTGCTGCTGCAGCTGGCACGGGGAACGGATCTGGCCGGACTCGGTGGTCAGCGCAGCCAGCGCCCCCTGAAGAGCGACGGTGAGCTGCCATTGGTGCGTCCCTTGGTGGATTTCAGCCGAACAGACACCGCCACGATCTGCCAGGAGCTGGCCCTGCCGGTGTGGCAGGACCCCAGCAACAACGACCCCAGCTACGGACGCAACCGCATCCGCGCCGAGGTGCTGCCGGTGCTGGAGAGCCTGCACCCTGGCTGCACGGAGCGCCTGGCCAACCTGGCGGACCGGATGGCGGGGCTTCAGGACAGCCAGAGCGAGCTGATGGATCTGGCCCTGCAGGGTCTTGTGGGCCTGGACGCAGGCCCTGCCCCGCAGGCCCGCCGACGCCTGCCGAGGCGGCCTCTGGCCAGCCAACCGGAGCCCGTGCGCCGCAATCTTCTGGCCCACTGGCTGCGCCGCAACGGCGCTCCCGCCGTCACCGCCGCCTGTCTGGCCGAGCTGGCCCAGGCGATCCGCCCGGGCGCCGCGGCAGCCGGCCGCGACCTGCCGGCCGGTTGGCGGATTCACTGGAATGCCGGCTCGGTACAACTGGAACAGCGCAACGTTTCGCCATGAACCACGTCTCGCCATGAACGACGACTTCCAGAAGCGCTATCTCGATGCGGAGCAGGCCTACGGCGCTGGCGACTACCGCCGTGCCGCGACGATCACCGAACAGTTGCTGCAGGAGCTGGAGAGTGTGCCGGCCGGCGGCGACAACGACGAAGCGCGACTGGCCTGGCGCGCCTTTGTGGCCCTGCTGCTGGGCCACGTGCAGTTCCATGGCCTCAAGGATCCGATCGCCGCCAACGGCCCTTACCGCCTGGTGCTGGACAGCCAACCCTCCGACACCCTGCGGGAGCTGGCGGAACAGGGGCTCGAAGCCTGTGAGCAGTCGGTGTCCAAGCCGCCAGCCTCACAAGCGAATCAGGCCGACGCCCTGACCCGCGATCCCTTCCTCAGCGAGCCAACGGTGCTGGTGAGCACTCAGGAAGAGACGCTGAGCTCGGCAACACCTTGGCTCGACACAGCGACGCCAACCGCGGGTGACGCCACCCCACCGGAGCCACCACCAGATCCGCAACCGCCAGAGCCCGAGCCGATCAAGCCCGCGTCACCAGAGCCCGCGTCACCGATCCCAGCACCCCAGCCCGACCCCTTGCTCCTGCTCGAAGGGGCCCTGCTGCGACTCGATCTGCGCGATCGCTGAAGGTTCTGCGCCCAGGCGCCGGCGGCGCTCAGGCCGCAGCCGAACGACGGCGACGGGTGCGACCGGCCGGCATCTCCTGCTCGGGCTCGGGCCGTCCTGCGGCCACCTTGGCAGCAGCAGGAGCGGGCGAGGCGGCTGCAGCGGCGGGAGCGGGTGCTGCCTTCGCCGGAGCCGCCGCACGCTCACGCCGACCGTGGTGTCCACCCTGACCACCACCGTGGCCACCACGGCCACCGCGGCCCCGGGGTGCGGGCCGGTCATCGGGCTCGGCATCGGCACGGCCCTTGTAGACCGGCGTGCCTCCAGGAGCGGGCTGCACGAGGCAGAGGATCAGTGGCTCCACCTGCAGCTCGCGGCGCATGCGCCGGCCCAGGCCCACCTCCACTTCCCGCTGCACGCCCATCCAATCCACTTCCGGCGTCTTGCCGCCGCTGTTGCGGCTGAGCTGCTTCCAGCGGTTCTCCAGCACCCAGCTGATCTCCCGCTCGGTCCACAGCGACATCTTGCGGGCATCCGCCGTGGTGACCACACCGCGCAGATTCACCCGCGGCGGCGCCACCATCGCCCCATCGGTGCTGATCGCCGCCAGGATCGTGACGATGCCGTCTTCCGCGAGCTGTTGACGCTCCTTGAGCACCCGCGCATCGACGATGCCGTTGCGCGACTGATCAAGCAATTCAATCCCGGCCTTCACCGGATCGCCCTTGCGGATCGACTCAGCCGTGAGCTCCACCACATCGCCGTTGTCGATGATCAGGGTGTTGTCTTCGGGCACCCCCATGGCGTGCCCGGTTCTGGCATGGCACACCAGCATGCGGTGCTCGCCGTGCACCGGCACAAAGAATTTGGGGCGGGTGAGCGCCAGCATCAACTTCTGGTCTTCCTGGAATCCGTGGCCAGACACGTGAATGCCTTCGCCCTTGCCATACACCACCTTGGCGCCCAGCATCATCAACCGATCGATGGTGTTGACCACAGAAATCGTGTTGCCAGGAATCGGGCTGGCCGAAAAGATGATCGTGTCGGTGGACTTCACCTTCACCTGGGGGTGCTCACCGCGTGAGATGCGGCTGAGGGCCGCCAGCGGTTCGCCCTGACTGCCGGTCATCAGCAGCAACGTTTCCCGATCGGGCACGTCGTTGATCTGCTTGATCGGCACGAACAGATCATCGGGAGCACGCATATAGCCGAGCTCCCGGGCCTTGGCGATCACATTCAGCATCGAACGGCCAAGCAAGCCCACCTTGCGCCCGTTCTTGAGTGCCAGCTCCAGAATCATCGACACGCGGTGAATCGAGCTGGCGAAGGTGGTGATGATCACCCGGCCCTCTGCCTGCGCCATGTGGCGATCAAGGTTGGGGAACACGGAGCGCTCCGGCGGACAGAAACCGGGAACTTCGGCGTTGGTGGAATCGCTGAACAGGCAGAGCACGCCTTTGTCGCCGTAATGGGCGAGACGGGCCAGGTCGAAATGCTCGCCATCCACCGGCGTGTGGTCGAACTTGAAATCGCCGGTGAAGATGATCGTGCCCACCGGTGTGGTGATCGCCAGCGAGAAGCTGTCGGCCATCGAGTGGGTGTTGCGGATGAATTCCACCGAGAAGTGCTGACCCACCCGCACCACATCACGGGGGCCGACGGTCTGCAGCGTGGTGCGATCGGTCACCCCCGCCTCATCCATCTTGCCGGTGAGCATCGACAGGGCCAGACGGGGCCCGTAAATCACGGGAATATTGAAGTGCTTGAGGTGGTGCGCAATGCCACCGATGTGATCTTCATGACCGTGGGTCACGATCATGCCGCGGATGCGCTTCTGGTTCTGACGCAGAAAGCTCGTGTCCGGCAGCACCACGTTGACGCCGTGCATGCCATCGCTGGGGAAAGCCAGGCCGGCATCCACCAACATCAGGTCATCGCCGTACTCGAACACGCAAGTGTTCTTGCCGATCTCATGCAGGCCCCCGAGGGGGATCACGCGCAGCGTCGGTTCCTTGCCGACGGATTGGCCGTTATGGCTTTTGGTCATCGAAGCGGTCATGAAACAAAGGGGTGATGTCGAAACAAAAAGGCGTGATCGCCTGCCAGCCGTGGCGTCAGGTCTGACGCAGGGCAGCGAGGGTCTGGTTCAGGTCATCGCGCATGGCGGCACTGAGGGGAACAAGGGGAAGACGGGGGGCTCCGACCGGCCAGCCGCTGGCCTCGAGGGCGGCTTTGACGGGAATGGGATTGGTGGTGGCGAAGAGGGCTCGGAAGAGCGGCAACAGCTGCTCGTGCTGTCCGAGCGCTTCGGCGTTGCGGCCACTGAGCTGAGCTTCGATCATGGCGCGGATGCGGCGACCCACCAGATGGCTGGCCACACTCACCACACCCACAGCGCCCACGGCGAGCATCGGCAGGGTGAGCGCGTCATCGCCGCTGTACACCGCCAGTCTGGCGCCACAGGCCAGGCGCAGCTGCGTCACTTCATCGGTGCTGCCACTGGCGGCCTTGAAACTCACCACATTGGCGCAATCCATCAAGCGGGCGACGGTGCCCGGCGCCATGGAGCAGCCGGTGCGGCCGGGGATGTTGTAAAGCATCAACGGCAGCTGGGGCGCCGCCTCGGCGACGGCGCGGAAATGGGCTTCCAGCCCTTCCTGGGGCGGCTTGTTGTAGTAAGGCACCACCACCAAAGCGCCATCGGCTCCAGCCGCGGCCGCCTCCCGGGTCGCCTCCACAGCTTCGGCGGTGCAGTTGCTGCCGGTGCCGGCCAACACCTTCACGCCTGGACCCACCGCCTGGCGCACCGCCTCCAGCAGCTGCACCTGCTCCTGCCAACTCAGGGTGGGCGATTCACCGGTGGTGCCGCAGACCACCAGCCCATCCGACCCCTCCTCCACCAGATAGCGCGCAAGGCGGCCGGCGAGGGCCAGATCGACCCGACCCTCGGCATCAAAGGGGGTCACCATCGCCGTGAGCAGACGGCCGAAGGGCGTGGGGGAAAGGGCAGCGGCGAGGCTCATGGCGAGGGAAGCAGAAGTTCGGCGATCTGAATCGCGTTGAGGGCGGCACCCTTGCGGATCTGATCACCACACAACCAGAACTCCAGGGCATGGGGATCACTGATGTCCTGCCGGATCCGACCCACCGCCACCGGATCCCGACCGGTCACATCGATGGGCATGGGGAACCGGTTCGCCTCGACGTTGTCGATCAACTCAACACCGGGAGCCGCAGCGAGCAGGGCGCGGGCCTCCTCCACTGGAAACGGCTGCTCAAATTCCACATTCACCGCCTCGGAGTGGGCCCGCAACACCGGCACACGCACGCAGGTGGCACTAAAACGCAAGTGGGGCAGACCCATGATTTTGCGCGTTTCATTCACCATCTTCATCTCCTCCTCGCAGTAGAGATTCGGCTGCAGCGGCGAGTTGTGCAGAAAAAGGTTGAAGGCGAGGGAATGGGGCAACACCTCACTGGTGGGTGTACCACCATCCAGCACCACCTGGCTCAACCGGCGCAGTTCCTCCATGGCGCGGGCCCCGGCACCACTCGCCGACTGATAGGTGCTGACCAGCACCCGTCGCATCGGCCGTTTCGCCGCCAGGGGAGCAAGGGCAAGCGTGAGCAGGATCGTGGTGCAATTGGGGTTGGCGATCACTCCCTGATGGGAGAAGGCAGCCTGGGGATTCACCTCCGGCACCACCAGCGGCACGCCCTCCTCCATGCGGAAGGCGCTGGAGTTATCGATCAGCAGGGCACCGGCCTCCGTGATCGCCTGCCGCCACTGCCGCGACACCGACCCACCGGCGGAGGCGAGCACCAGATCAACCCCCTGGAAGGCGGCGTTGGACACCTCTTCAATGCGGTGATCGCGACCCTTCCAGGCCAGGCTGCTGCCGGCGGAGCGCACTGAAGCCAGCACTTTCAACTCGCCAACAGGAAAGTCGCGCGTCTCGAGCAGATGAAGCAGCTCCTGACCCACAGCACCGCTGGCCCCCAGCACGGCGACGGTGAGCGGGCGGTCAGGCAGGGAGCCTCGAGACAGCGATGAAGGAGAGGGCAAGCGGTGGGGATGGGGAACGGCAGTCAGGACGCAGGCCTCAGGCCCTGGTTCGGATTCCGGCGGGAGCAACGGGCCGGAGGACCGGGAAAACGGTGCCATAACAATACGTGGCGGGTCCGGCGCTGGCGCTTCCATAAAGTGTTGGGCTGCCCGAACCCTTCCGCATGAGCGCCGCCACCCTGACCGTCAAAACCACCGCCTGCCCTGGCAGCCGCCTGTCGGTGGAAGTGGCGGTTCCGGCGGCCCGTTGCAAGGAGAGTTACGAAGCGGCGATTTCACGTCTGAGTCGCACGATCAATCTGCCCGGTTTCCGCAAAGGCAAGGTGCCTCGCGCCGTGCTGTTGCAACAGATCGGACCACTGCGCATCCGGGCCACGGCGCTGGAATCGATCGTGGACGCCGTGTGGCGCGAAGCAATCGAGCAGGAAAACATCGAAGCCCTCGGGCAACCGGATCTGAGCGGTGGTTTCGAACCGCTGCTGGAGGCCTTTGATCCGGGCAAAGACCTCACTGTGACCCTCGAAACCGATGTGGCCCCGGTTCCAAAGCTCAAAGCCACCAAAGGGCTGAAAGCGGAAGCCGAGAGCGTGCGCTTTGATCCCTCCCAGGTGGACGCCATGCTCGAGCAATCACGCAAGCAGATGGCCACCCTGGTGCCGGTGGAGGATCGCCCCGCCGCCAACGGCGATGTGGCGGTGGTGAGCTTCGAGGGCACCTACAGCGACGACGGCTCCGCGATCGAAGGCGGCAGTGCCGACTCCATGGATGTGGAGCTGGAAGACGGACAGATGATCCCGGGCTTCGTGGAGGGCATCCTCGGCATGGCGATCGGTGAGGAGAAAACCGTGGATTGCCAGTTCCCCGAGGATTACCCCAAGGAGGATGCGCGCGGCCGCAAAGCCAGCTTCGTGATCACCCTCAAGGATCTCAAGACCCGCGAATTGCCCGAGCTGGATGACGCCTTCGCCAAGCAGGCCAGCGACAAAGACACCATGGCGGAACTGCGCCAGGACCTGGAGAAGCGCCTCAAGGACGACGCCGAGCGTCGTCAACAGAGCAATCGTCATGACGCCCTGCTGGCAGCCCTGGTGGAGCAGCTGGAGGTGGAACTCCCCGCCAGCCTCGTGCAACAGGAGGTGCGCAACCTGGTGGAACAGACCGCCGGCCAGTTCGCCCAGCAGGGCATGGACGTGAAGTCGCTGTTCACCCCCGACCTGGTGCGCTCCCTGATGGAATCGTCCCGGCCTGAGGCGGAGGAACGCCTGCGCCGCAGCCTCGCCCTCAGCGCCCTGGCCGAAGCCGAAAACCTCAAGGTGGAAGAAGAGGAGATCGAAGCGAAGCTGAAGGAGGTGAAACGCCAGCTCTCCGGCGAGCGCGACATCGATCCCCAGCGCCTGCGCGATGCCGTGGTGGACGACCTCCTGCGCGACAAGCTGCTCGGCTGGCTGGAAGAGAACAGCAGCATCACGGAAAAAGCCGCTGCCAAAACGAGCAAAGCCAAGGCCAAGGCCAAAGCCGACCCCGACGCCGCTGCGGCGGACGCCTGATCAGCATCAGGCCGAGCAGCACCCATAGATTGAGTTGAGAACGCCTCCTGCCGCCGCGTGATCGACGCCCGACACCACCATCCGATTCAGAACCGCTGGCGGGGCATTCGCCCCGTTTCGGGCCTGCCCTCCGCGTCTCCGGGCGTCTTGCCCACAGTGGTGGAGCAGTCGGGGCGGGGTGAGCGCTCCTTCGATATCTATTCGCGCCTGTTGCGAGAGCGAATCATCTTCCTCGGCACCGGCATCGACGATCAGGTGGCCGATGCCCTCGTGGCCCAGCTGCTCTTCCTCGAGGCCGAGGATCCTGAAAAAGAGATTCAGATCTATATCAACTCCCCGGGTGGTTCGGTGACCGCCGGCCTGGCGATCTACGACACGATGCAGCAGGTCGCGCCCGATGTGGTGACGATCTGTTATGGCCTGGCGGCGTCCATGGGGGCTTTCCTGCTCTCCGGCGGCACCAAGGGCAAACGGCTCGCCCTGCCCAGCGCCCGGATCATGATCCACCAACCCCTCGGCGGGGCTCAGGGACAGGCGGTGGACATCGAAATCCAGGCCCAGGAGATCCTCTTCCTCAAGGACACCCTCAACGGACTGATGGCCGAACACACCGGCCAGCCCCTGGAGAAGATCGCCGAAGACACCGACCGCGACTACTTCCTTTCACCGGCGGAAGCGGTTGAATACGGCTTGATTGATCGCGTCGTGGACAGTTCCGGTGACGGAGGAATCGTTACGGAGGGCTGACATGGCTCAGCTCTGCCGCGATCCTTGGAGTCCGGATCGGCCGCACGGCTACTCCGTCTGCAAACCGTTGAAGTGATCAGCGCCCGATGGCCAAATTCGACGCCCATCTGAAGTGCTCCTTCTGCGGCAAGTCGCAGGAGCAGGTGCGGAAGCTGATCGCCGGCCACGGTGTGTACATCTGCGATGAATGCATCGATCTGTGCAACGAGATCCTCGATGAGGAACTGATCGACGCCCAGGGCAATCCCCGCCATGGCGCCGAACCGGCCCGCAAGGGCGGCCAGGCCCCCCGCAAGAGCAGCAAACCCGCTCCCACACTCGCCTCGATCCCGAAACCCCAGGAGATCAAATCCTTCCTCGACCGCCAGGTGGTGGGCCAGGAAGCGGCGAAGAAAGTGCTGTCGGTGGCGGTGTACAACCACTACAAACGCCTGGCCTGGCAGGGCGACGGCAATGGCGAAACCGAACAGACCGCCACACGGCTGCACAAGAGCAACATCCTGCTGATCGGCCCCACCGGCTGCGGCAAGACCCTGCTGGCCCAGACCCTGGCGGAGCTGCTGGATGTGCCCTTCGCCGTGGCCGATGCCACCACGCTCACCGAAGCCGGTTACGTGGGCGAAGACGTGGAAAACATCCTGCTGCGGCTGCTGCAGAAATCCGACATGGATGTGGATCAGGCCCAGCGGGGCATCATCTACATCGACGAGATCGACAAGATCGCCCGCAAGAGCGAGAACCCCTCGATCACCCGGGATGTGTCGGGCGAAGGGGTGCAGCAGGCGCTGCTGAAGATGCTGGAAGGCACCGTGGCCAACGTGCCGCCCCAGGGGGGCCGCAAGCACCCCTATCAGGACTGCATCCAGATCGACACCAGCCAGATCCTGTTCATCTGCGGCGGTGCCTTTGTGGGCCTGGATGACGTGGTGCAGAAACGACTTGGCCGCAACTCGATCGGCTTCATGCCCGACGCTGGCCGGGGCCGGCATCGGGCCAACCGGGATCTGCAGGCGGCCCAGGTGCTACGGCACCTGGAACCCGACGACCTGGTGAAATACGGCCTGATCCCGGAGTTCATCGGTCGCATGCCGGTGAGTGCGGTGCTGGAGCCCCTGGATGAGCACGCGCTCGAATCGATCCTCACCGAACCGCGCGATGCCCTGGTGAAGCAGTTCCGCACCCTGCTGAGCATGGACAACGTGCAACTCGACTTCGAGGCGGGAGCGGTGGAAGCGATTGCCCACGAGGCGCACCGCCGCAAAACCGGAGCCCGGGCCCTGCGCGGCATCGTGGAAGAGCTGATGCTCGATCTGATGTATGAGCTGCCTTCTCGCAAGAACGTGAAGACCTTCACCGTGACGCGCGCCATGGTGGAGGAACACACCGGCGGCAAGGTGCTGCCCCTGCCCGGCAACGAGCGTCAGCAGGAATCGGCCTAGGCCTGTGATCTGAATCCCCGTGGCCGCTGCCGATCACCTCACCGTTCCCCGCCAGCACGGCCTGTTTCTGCATCACGGCATCGATCTGGGTGATGGCAGCGTCGCCCACTACCTCGAAGGCCGCGAAATCCTGCGCAGCCCGCTGAACGACTTCAGCCGTGGCCTGGAGATCCGGGTGGTGGACCACCCCCAGGCCTCGCCCGCGGGCATCACCCTGCGCCGGGCGATGAGCCGCATCGGCGAGCAGCGCTACAACCTGCTCTTCAACAATTGCGAGCATTTCGCCACCTGGTGCAAAACGGGTCGCCACCGCAGCGGCCAGGTGGAAGATTGGCTGCACACCGGCAGTCTCGGCGCTCTGGCCCTGGGCCAGCTGATGCCGGCGGCCCTGCTCACGGGCCTCGGCCTGTTGCTGCGCAAGGGGCTGGTGGATCAGGCCTCCCGCGAACGGGCGAAGCGCGGCCTGGAGCAGCTGGAACAGCTGCGGCTGCGCTTGCTCCAGAAGCTGGAAACCACCCTCGAGCAGGCGGAGGGCTGGATCCGGGGCGGGCCCGACAACGGCGCTGCCGAGCGGGGCAACCGCCACAGTCGACGCCTGCTGCAGGCGGGGCAGACCCTGGCCGATGAACTGGCCGCGGTGGAGGAGATGGAGCAGCGGATCGTCGCCCTGCTGGAGGGGGCTCCGGAAGGGAAGCCTCCGAACCAGGCTGAGTAGTCTCTGGGTTCCGCTGGCAGCGCATGAGTCAGGCCTATCAGCCGCTGCATCACAAATACCGACCCCAGCGGTTTGACCAGCTGGTGGGGCAGGACGTGATCGCCGCCACCCTCAGCCACGCCCTGCGCAGCGATCGGATCGCTCCGGCCTATCTGTTCAGCGGCCCGCGCGGCACCGGCAAGACCTCCAGCGCCCGCATCCTGGCCCGCTCGCTCAACTGCCTCAGCAGCGACACCCCCACGCCTGAGCCCTGCGGGACCTGCGAGCTGTGCACCACGATCAGCGCCGGCACCGCCCTCGATGTGATCGAAATCGACGCCGCCTCCAACACGGGCGTCGACAACATCCGCGATCTGATCGAACGCTCGCGCTTCGCACCGGTGCAGGCGCGCTGGAAGGTGTATGTGGTGGATGAATGCCACATGCTCTCCACCGCTGCCTTCAATGCACTGCTGAAAACGCTGGAGGAACCCCCACCGCGGGTGGTGTTCGTGCTGGCCACCACCGACCCGCAACGGGTGCTGCCCACGATCCTCAGCCGCTGCCAACGCTTCGACTTCCGCCGCATTCCGCTGGAGGCTCTGGAAGCGCACCTGCGCTGGATCGCCGAGCAGGAAGCGATCGGCATTGAGCCTGAGGCCCTGCATGTGGTGGCGCAACGGGCCCAGGGGGGGCTGCGCGACGCCGAAAGCCTGCTCGATCAGCTGAGCCTGCTGCCGGCACCGATCAAGGCCGAAGCGGTATGGGAGCTGCTGGGAGCCGTGCCGGAACAGGAGCTGATCGGCCTGGCGGAGGCCCTGGCAAACGGCGAACCCCTGCCCCTGCTCGAGGGAAGCCGTCGCCTGCTCGATCGAGGCCGCGATCCCGGCGCGGTGCTGCAGGGGCTGGCAGCGATCCTTCGCGATCTCGTGCTGATGGCGGCTGCACCCGAGCGTCCGGAACTCACCAGCGTGTCACCCCAGCTCCGGGATCAACTGCCGCCGCTCGCCCAACGCATCGGCCGCCAACGGTTGCTCCAGTGGCAAGCGCGTCTGCGCGGCAGTGAGCAACAGCTCCGCCTCAGTGTGCAGCCGCGCCTATGGCTGGAGGTGTTGCTGCTGGGATTGCTGGCGGAACCTGAGTCCCAGGCCCAGCCAACACAGGGGGTGCACTCAGCCCCTGCGGTCACCCCAACGGTGGCTCCTCCTGCAGCACCAGCGAAAGCGGCGGTGAGCCTGCCCCCCACCCAGCCTGTCGCCCCAGCAACGAAGCCCCCGCCAGAAGCACCAGAAGAGCAGGCGAGCGTCAGTGCGCCCGATCCCACCAACCTGACGGAGCTGTGGCAGCAGATCCTCGGCAGCCTGGAGCTGCCCTCCACGCGAATGCTGCTCTCCCAGCAGGCCCAACTGGTGCGACTGGATGCCCACAGGGCCGTGGTGCAGGTGGCCGGCAACTGGATGGGCATGGTGCAAAGTCGGGCCAGCCTGTTGGAGCAGGCGATCAGCCGAGCTCTGGGGGGAACGCGTCAGCTGGTACTGGAGCAGCACAGCGGCACCGCCGCCACCAAGCCCAACCCCAAGCCGACCGCACCGGCCGCACCGCCCACCCCAGCAACAGCACCACCACCAGCCGCGGCTTCACCGCCAAGGCCAGCGGCTCCAGCACCAAGCCCAGGCAATGCAGAGCCTGATCAACCCAGACCCGCGCAAGCCCAACACACCCAACAGCAACCGCCAGACTCTCGGCCTCCAAGCTCACCGATGGACGAGAAAGTGAAGCGCTTTGCTGACTTCTTCAACGGCGATGTTCTCGATGTGGATTTGGAGACCCCGGGCTAAATCCCTCCGCTGAATCTGATCCCCCCCCGCACCTGTCGAGCACGCAAGAAAACATCAAAAATTGATTTAACGCGCAACGTCCTGAAGCCAAGCTTCGAAGATTTGCAGCTCTTGCATCAGATCGGGCCAAAGCTGGATCGCTTTCTGAAGCAGACGCAGCACTTGACCTCTCTCAAGCTCATAGGAGTAAAGATGACGTACCACGTGCCGAAAACGCATTAATTCAGCAAGATCCTTCAGCGTGGATGCCGTCAGCAACGAAGGGCGACTCTCGGTGGCAACAGCCATACGCTCCAACAAGCGCCGATGCCAGTCGGCCCCGTCGGGAGGTCCACCATTCAAAACTCGCACAATTTGCACAAAGCAGCGTTCAATCCCGGTATAGAAACTCTGCAAACGCAGAGCCGCTGAATCACAGCGCTCCTGTGCAGCCGAGGCCAATTCCCAGTCAGCGAGAAGATCCGCCAAGCTCTCCGCAAGCGAAGCCAACTTCAAACGCTCAACCTTAAGGTCCACTCTGAGATCGTGCAGCTCACGATCAAACGGAAGCTGGGTCATGGAAGCAACAATCGGGCACGCTCTCGAATTCGCTTCTGCCAATGCTCTGGCAAGGCTTCCAGTCGCACCAGATCCACAGGGATCAGCGATTCAGGATCCACCACATCCCGTTGGAGTTGATCCACTTGATGCATTGCTGCAAACAAAGCATCAGAGGGCAAACCCTCAATGCAGAGATCAATATCTGATCTGAGGCCAAATCCAGGCTCCAGCACCGAGCCGAACAACCAGACAGCCTGAATCTGAGGCCAATGCTGCTTCAGAAGCGCTGCCGCTGCTTCGGCTTTGCGCTCCGCCTTTTCACGCCGCACTGCAATGCGTTCCGCCTCTTGGCGTCGCCGCTGCTGCCAGTGGCGTCGATGGGCCTCGGAGACCAGGCTCACACGTCCGCCGTCGCCTCGCCGCGGTGGCTGGTTTTCGCCCACACCAGCCGTTTGGGGAACACCGCCATGCGCACGCTCACCCAGGGGATCACCACAAACCAGTGGCCTAAGTAGGCAATGGCCATCAGCAGCGACAGCAGGTCGGGTTGGGGCAGCTCCGGACCCTCGCTCGGTCGCCGGCAACCGCGCCAGTAGGCCAGGCCCGACACGCTGAAGGCCACGATCGAAAGCGGCCAATACACCGGCACCGTGCGGGTGGCAGCACTGGTGACGACATCGGCAAACGACACCACCGGCAGGGCGTACTGCAGCAGGAAGAAACAGGCGAGATCGCGCCGCTGGCTCGGGCTCAACCGATTGGAGAGCAGCTGCGGCCAGTAATCAAAGAAACGCTGCAGGCCACCCTCCGCCCAGCGCTGTCGTTGCTTCCAGAGAGCCGGAACCGATTCCACCGCCTCCTCCTGCACCGGCGGATCCCAGAGCAAACCGATCCGGGATCCCTCCGTGAGCAGGCGAAAACTCAGATCGAGGTCATCGGTGACCGTGTGCTCGTTGAAACCGCCGCAAGCCTCAAGGTTGGGGCGCCGCAACAGCTGACCGTTACCGCGCAGCTCCATCACACCACCGCCGAGCAGTCGCCCCTGCTGGATCAAGGCATCCAGGGCCATCTCCATCGCCTGCACCCGGGTGAGCAGGCTCTGGCCCGCATTCACCACCGCCTTGCGCAGTTGCACCGCCGCCCATCCCCCCTGCACCGCATAGGGGAGCAATCGCTCGAGCACGTCCTCCTGGAGCTGGGCATCGGCATCGAGCACCAGCAACCAGTCGCCGCGGAGCTGCTGAAGCACCGCATTCAAGGCCCCCGACTTGCCACCGCCAGCGCCCCGTGGTCGGTGCAGCACCCGCAGCTGGGGATGCTCCGCCTTGAGGGCATCGAGGATCGCCCCGGTGCGGTCCTGGCTGCCGTCATCCACCACCCAGAACGTCAGCTTCTCAGTCGGGTAACGCAGAGCCGCAAGCCGCTCCACCAGTCGGGCCACCACCGCTTCCTCATCGCGGGCGCCCACCACCACATCCACGCTGGGCCAGGCATCCAAAACCTCGCTCGCCGCCGCAGACGCCGCATCGGCGCTGCCAGCAGGGCGACGGGCGCGCAGCACCGTGCGCAAGCCATAACCGCCCAGCACCAGGGCCAGCGTGAGCGCCGGCAGAAGGCTGCGCATCGGATCCAGCCAGTGGGGAGCAGCCCCCGCACAGCCGCACGCCGCCAGAAACAGGGCCGTTTTGCCGCGTCGGTGATCGCCAATCACTGCGGCCACGGCCATCCACCACCCCGGAATGCCCGGACTCTAAGGGGCCTGCCTGAGGGCGGATACGGGAACCAGGGTTGTGCCGGGGTAGTAGTGACGAAGAATCTGGTCCACGGTCTGGCCGCGCTGGGCCAGATCGATCGCTCCCGCCTGGGACAGACCCGCCCCATGGCCGAAGCCACCGCCCTGGAAGCGCCAGAGCCCGGCGCCGGCAGGCTTCACCACAAACAAGGTGCTGGGCAAGCGCTGCAGCGTGCGACGGATCCCATCGAGGCGCAACACCTGGGGAGCCCCCGGGCCATCGCCCTTGATCTGCAGCGCCAGCACCCGGCCACTCGGGCCCCGTTCCAGCACCGACACCGCCTGCACCACGCCCAAGCGCGGCGCCTGGGTGGCCAGGGCTGCCTGCAACTGGCTGGCGCTGTAGGTGCGCGACCAGCGGAAGCGGGGATGGCCGGCGCCGTAAGCCCCCTGCCGCCTGTTCAGCAAGGCCTGCACCGCCGCATCGTTCTGCAGCGGCAACACCACCGCACCGCTCCAGTTCTGATCGCCATCGGCCTGGCCACGCAGATAGGGCGCCGGGTCCATCGCCCAGGCTTCCGTCGCCCCAGCCATCACGCCGCCGTTGGAGGCGTGATACACCGCACTGATCGGCGATCCCTGCCACTGCAGCACCTGGCCGGCGGTGGCCTGAATCGCCTGGCGCACGGCCGGTCCGGCCTGCCGCGGATCGCTGTACACCTGGCACTGGGTGTCGCTGCAGAGGTGGTAGCCATCCACCGCGAAGCGGTGGCTGTTCGCCAGGGCCCAGGTGCGGGCGAGCACGGCCTGGGCCTGCAGAGCTGCAGCCGGTGAGCCGGCACCGATCTCATGGGGCACCACACCCTCCAGGTAGCGCTCCAACGGCACCTGCTCCAGCAGGGTCCAGCTGCCATAGGCATCGGCCTGGAGCCGGAACGGCCCTCGCATCACCCCCCCCTTCCAGCGCAAACCATCCGGCGCCTCGATCAACAGCGGGCCCTGCAGGGTGCGACCACCCTTGGGCCCCTCCAGCACCGGCTGCACCGTGGCCTGCACCGTGGCGGTCCAGAGCCGGGTGAGCACGTCCGGCAGCGGCGACGCCGACTCAGGCGCCCAGACCTGCCAATCCTTGGGATGGGCCACCAGGGCGTCCACCCCCTGCGCGCGCCAGCGCTGCGCCACCCGATCGGCGGATTCAAAGCTGGCGAAAGGCCCGGCCACCTGCCGCGCCAGCTCCACCGGCTTGGCCAGCGGCACCGCCCGCCAGCTGAAACGAAGGCTGGCCCCCGACGCCAGGGGCTCGGAGCCCCCGCCGGGCGCCACCAACCGCAGCGGTGCCGCCCCGGCACTGCGCAGGGTCAGTAGAGCGGCCGCCTGATCACCCCCTGCGGCTTGACCGAGATGGTCCGCCAGCGCCACCCAGAGGGCCTGGGCCGTCGCCGCCGGTGGCCTGGGCACCTGCCGGTGGGTGGGCCGCGGCAAGGTGATCTCCTCAGCGGCGGGTGGCCCAGCGAGATCCTGGGCCCGGCACCCGCCGCTGAGGGCCGTGACCGCCACCAGGGCGGGCGCAATCCATCCCTGCATCACTACGGCGGGCCAGCGGGTCATCCAAGGGTGGCAGTCGAAGGCGTATTGTTGTTGTTTGTGCCACGCGCTGCCAGAGACATGCCCAAGCTCAAGACCCGCAAAGCTGCCGCCAAGCGGTTCAAAGCAACGGCCACTGGCAAGTTCCTGCGTCGTCGCGCCTTCCGCAATCACCTGCTCGATCACAAGAGCCCAAAGCTGAAGCGCCACCTCGCCACCAAGGCTGTGGTGGACCGCACCGATGAAGAGCGTGTGGCCCTGATGATGCCCTACGCCTGAATCCCAGGCCTGTTCCTCGAGCGAACAGACACGGAACCGCGTTCAGATCGTCCTTTAACCAGCTTTCTCCACATCCATGGCTCGCGTCAAAAGAGGCAATGTCGCCCGCAAGCGCCGCAACAAGATCCTTCGCCTCGCCCGCGGTTTCCGCGGCAGCAATGGCACCCTCTTCCGCACCGCGAATCAGCGGGTGATGAAGGCCCTCTGCAACGCCTACCGCGACCGTCGTCGTCGCAAGCGTGATTTCCGCCGTCTCTGGATTGCTCGGATCAATGCCGCCGCTCGCCTCAATGGCATGAGCTACAGCCGCCTGATCGGTGGCCTCAAGAAAGCCGACGTGCGGATCAACCGCAAAATGCTCGCCCAGCTCGCCATGGTCGATCCCGGCACCTTCACCACCGTGGTCACCACCGCCAAGGCCTGAGGTCAAACTGAACCGAGGAGTCAGCGTTCATGGACATCCTCGTTCCCCAGACTTACCTGCTCGGTCTGATCGGCCTGTTGTCGATCGTGGCCGTGCTGGTGGGTCGGCAATTGTTGCGTGTGCGTCGCGACGAGCTCTCCCTCATTCGCCTTGAACAGGAGGGTGCCGCTGGTTCCCGCGACGCTGGCCAGCTCTATGAACTGGCGTCGGTGCAACTGCGCAAACGCCTCTATCCCCAGGCCATCACCACCCTGCGGCAGGCTCTGAAACGTCTGGCCGGAGAGCCGGAAGAAGCACGGGCCCTCGTGGAAAATGCGCTCGGTTTCGCTCTCGCCGCCCAGAAGGATTTCGAGGGGGCAGTGAAGCATTACAAAGCGGCGCTGCAGGCGAAGCCCGACTATCCCGTGGCCCTCAACAATCTGGCCTTCGCCAGGGAACGTCTTCTCGACCTCGACGAAGCCGCCGAGCTGTACCGCCAGTCGCTGAAGCTGGAGCCGGCCAACGCCACCGCGTCCCGCCGCCTGAAGCGTGTCGAGCAGCAACTGCGCCGCAGTGCTGCCCGCAGCACCACCTCACCAGAGGCCGCGGATCGGAAGGGCTTCTGAGTTCGCACACTCGGCAGCGAGATTGAGGCGACCACCGAGGGAGGTCATCCGGGGTGCAACCCAGCCGGAGAGGGTGGCACCCTGCAGGCCTAGGAAGGAACCACCGGGCTCGAGCCCCGCGGTGAGCGGATCCGCCAGGGGCAACAGGTCGAGTTGATCCGACTTGGCATTCAGATTGCCCTGCACCGGCGTGCTGGTCTCGCCGATGCGCATGTCGCCGCGCAGCACCACCATCTGCCCCATGGGCTGCACGCTGGCGAGCGTCACCTCCACGGGCTGCACCGCGCCGCCGGTGAAGGAGCGGTAGGAGCCGCACCACTGACGCGGCATCGAGGCGGCGAGCGATGCGGCCCGTGCCACCGGATCAAAGGTGTCGACCGTTCCCTCCAGCACCATCGGCTCCGCCAGTTGGGAGGAATCCAACGGCAGGGCAGCCTCGAACACCACCGGAGACTGAACCGGCAGATCCACGGCGACTGGAACAGGCATGGATGGAAATGGATGATGGGCGCACGGTAGTGCCATCCCGAACGACGGGAGCACCGCCTGATCCGGTTCTCACACCAATCCGCCGCACGCGCCATGGATCTCACCTCCAGCCCCGCAAGCCCGTCCGCCGCAGACGATCCTTTGCACATCGGCGGCCGTTGCTTCAGCAGTCGGCTCTTCACCGGCACAGGCAAATACCCCGACCTCAGCACGATGCAGGCCAGCCTCCAGCGCTCGCGCTGCGAGATGGTGACCGTGGCCGTGCGCCGCGTGCAGGCTGTGGCCGCCGGCCATGCCGGCTTGATGGAGGCGATCGACTGGACCAGGATCTGGATGCTGCCCAACACCGCCGGATGCGCCACCGCTGAGGAAGCGGTTCGGGTCGCGCGCCTCGGCCGGGAGCTGGCCAAGCTGGCCGGCCAGGAGGACAACACCTTCGTGAAGCTGGAGGTGATCCCCGACAGCCGCCATCTGCTCCCCGATCCCTTCGGCACCCTTGAAGCGGCGGAACAGCTGGTGAACGAGGGCTTCACCGTGCTCCCCTACATCAACGCCGATCCACTGCTCGCCAAACGCCTGGAGGAGGTGGGCTGCGCCACGGTGATGCCCCTGGGCTCGCCGATCGGATCCGGTCAGGGGCTGCGCAATGCCGCCAACATCGCCCTGATCATCGAAAACGCCGGCGTGCCGGTGGTGGTGGATGCGGGCATCGGGGTGCCGAGTGAGGCCGCCCAGGCGCTGGAGATGGGCGCGGACGCGGTGCTGGTGAACAGCGCCATCGCCCTGGCGGGCGATCCAGCTTCGATGGCGGAAGCGATGGCTGACGCCGTGCGGGCCGGCCGCCTCGCCCATCGCGCCGGTCGCCTGCCCCTGCGTCAGGAGGCCTCCGCCAGCTCCCCCAGCAGCGGCCGGGTGACGTAACGAAGGATCACCGGCCGTGAAGCTGCATGGCAGAAGCAAGCCACAGCTGAACGGCCTCCATAAGGTCTGCGCAGATGCAGTGCAAGGCCATGCAGGTCACTCAGGAAGACGGCGGCCGTCTCAACGCCTTCGCCAAAGAGCCCCGGATGGAGGTGATGGACGCTTCCGCCAGCCGCAGCAACGGCTCCCGGCTGCTGATTCTCGGCGGGACCGTGCTGGTGCTGAGCCTGATGGCCATCTCCGCGGCAATCAGCTGAAAAGCCTGTAGTAGCTTGCCCCAGATCAGCGGCTTGCACGCTTCGGCAGGAGTTTGGGGTGAAAGTTCTCGTTCTCGGCGGTGACGGCTTCTGCGGCTGGCCGTGTGCTGTGAACCTGGCAGATCAGGGCCACGAGGTGCTGATCGTCGACAATCTCAGCCGTCGCAAGATCGACATCGATCTGGAGGTGGAATCCCTCACCCCGATCACCAGCATCGGCGAGCGGCTGCAGGCCTGGGAGGACATCGGTGGCAAGCCGATGCGCTTCATGCACATGGACATTGCCCATGAGTACCAACGCCTGCTCGATCTGCTCCTGGAGGAGCGCCCGGACTCGGTGGTGCACTTCGCCGAACAGCGCGCTGCGCCCTATTCGATGAAGAGCAGCGCCACCAAGCGCTACACCGTGGACAACAACGTCAACGGCACCCACAACCTGCTGGCCGCCATCGTCGAGAGCGGCCTCGACATCCACGTGGTGCACCTGGGCACCATGGGCGTGTATGGCTACGGCTCCCACCGCGGCGCCACGATCCCTGAGGGCTACCTGAAGGTGGAGGTGCCCCAGCCGGATGGCTCCCGCTTCGAGGAGGAGATCCTCCACCCGGCCAGCCCGGGCAGCGTTTATCACATGACCAAGACGCTGGATCAGCTGCTCTTCCTCTACTACAACAAAAACGATCTGGTGCGCATCACCGATCTGCACCAAGGCATCGTCTGGGGCACCAACACCGACGCCACCGACCGCGACCCGCGCCTCACCAACCGCTTCGATTACGACGGTGACTACGGCACGGTGCTCAACCGCTTCCTGATGCAGGCGGCGATCGGCTATCCGCTCACGGTGCACGGCACCGGCGGTCAGACCCGCGCCTTCATCCACATCCGTGATTCGGTGAAGTGCGTGCAGCTCGCCCTGGAGAACCCGCCACAGAAGGGGGAGCGGGTGAAGATCTTCAACCAGATGACCGAGAGCCATCAGGTGGGCGAACTGGCCAAGAAGGTGGCCGCCCTCACCGGCGCCGCCATCAACAACCTGCCCAACCCGCGCAACGAAGCGGTGGAGAACGATCTGATCGTGGACAACCGCTGCTTCATCGAGCTTGGGCTCAACCCCACCACCCTTGATGACGGCCTGCTCAAGGAAGTGGTGGAGATCGCCACGCGCTACGCCGACCGTTGCGATCGAAAGCGGATCCCCTGCGTGTCAGCCTGGACCAACCAACAAGCCGAAGCGATCCGGGCCAAAGCCTGATTCCGCATTCCCTGCCTGCACCGCCACTCCGTGAAGATCGCTTTTTTCACTGAAACCTTTCTGCCGAAGGTGGATGGGATCGTCACCCGTCTCACCAAGACGGTGAAACACCTGGTGGAGGCCGGCGATGAGGTGCTGGTGTTCTGCCCGGAAGGCGCTCCGAGCGAGTACATGGGCGCAGGCGTGATCGGTGTGCCGGCCATGCCGCTGCCGCTCTATCCGGAGCTCAAGCTCGCCCTGCCGCGGCCCGCTGTGTCGGAAGCGATCGACGCCTTCCAGCCGGATCTGGTGCACGTGGTGAATCCGGCGGTTCTTGGCCTCGGCGGCATCTGGCTGGCCAAAAACAAGGCGATCCCCCTGATCGCCAGCTATCACACCCATCTGCCGAAATACCTGGAGCATTACGGCATGGGCATGCTCGAGCCCCTGCTCTGGGAGTTGCTGAAGGCGGCCCACAACCAGGCGGAACTGAACCTCTGCACCTCCACCGCCATGGTGAAGGAGCTGAGCGAGAAGGGCATCCAGCACACCGCCCTCTGGCAGCGAGGCGTCGACACCGAGCTGTTCCGACCCGAGCTGCGCAGCGACGCCATGCGTCAGCGGCTGCTGGGCGCACACGACGACCGCTGCGCCCTGCTGCTCTATGTGGGCCGGTTGTCTGCCGAAAAACAGATCGAGCGGATCCGTCCGGTGCTGGAAGCCCTGCCCGATACTCGCCTCGCCCTGGTGGGGGACGGACCGCACCGCCAGCAACTCGAGCGCCATTTCGAAGGCACCGCCACCACCTTCGTGGGTTATCTCGCTGGCGAAGAGCTGGCCAGTGCCTACGCCAGCGGCGATGCCTTCCTCTTCCCCTCCAGCACTGAAACCCTCGGGCTGGTGCTGCTGGAGGCGATGGCTGCGGGGTGTCCGGTGGTGGGCGCCAACCGCGGTGGCATCCCCGACATCATCAGCGATGGCCTCAACGGCTGCCTCTACGAGCCGGATGGGGCCGATGGAGGCGCCGCAAGCCTGATCCAGGCCACGCAACGACTGCTGGGCAACGATCTCGAACGGCAGGCCCTGCGCCGGGCGGCCCGGACGGAAGCGGAGCGCTGGGGTTGGGCCGGGGCCACGGAACAGCTGCGCACCTACTACCGCAACGTGCTGAAGCCGGAGCTGGCCCAGGTCGCCTGATCCTTACTTCGCCCGCTTGCGGTTCCACACCTCCATCACCTTCTTGGCCATCGGCAGAGCATGCACCGAGCCGCCGCCGGGGGTGTTCTGGGCGAACGCCACGATCACGATCTCGCCTTCAGGGTAAGGGGCATAGGTGGCGAACCAGGCATGGTCAGGCCCACCGGTGCTGTCTTCCGCCGTGCCGGTTTTCCCACCCGCCGGGGGAATCCCCGGTCCATTGAGGCCATAGCCGGTGCCATCGGAAACCACCTTGCGCAGGCCCTCCCGGATCTTGGCGAGGGTGGAAGGTTTCATGGCCACTTTGGTGCGCCGGGAGGGAGCGGTCCAGTCGAGTCCCTGATCGGCGAGATGGGGCGTCACCAACCAACCGCCATTGGCAAACACGGAATAGGCGCGCGCCAGCTGCAGCGGCGTGACCTGCACCACCGACTGACCGATGGAGGCGCTGGCCATGTCTTCCGGAATCCAGGGGGTGGTGCCCGGCTGAGCCCAGCCACGACCGGCCGCAGCCCAGTCTTCATCGCCCACCAGGCCCACACTCTCCTCCCAGCCGATCTCGATGCCACTCTTTCTGCCAAAACCAAGTTGGGTGGCGGCCTTCTTCAGCGCCCTGGAGCCGGAGCCCACACCCACCTGATAAAAGAATGTGTTGCTGGAAAAGCGCAGGGCATCGGCATAGCCGATCCGACCGAAACCGGCACCGTTGTGATCCGGAAAGCAGTGGCCGCCATAGGTGATGCAGGCCGTGGTGTTGAGCTTGGTGTCGGCCGGAAATTTGCCCGATTCCATGCCGGCCATCGCCGTCACGACTTTCCAGGTGCTGCCGGGGTCATAGGGATTCATCGCCCGGCTCAACAGCGGCTTGACCGGATTGGAGAACAGGGCGTCGTATTCCTTCTGGGTGGTGACCAGTTTCGAGAAGAAATTGGGGTCGAAATTCGGCTTGCTCGCCAGAGCAAGCACCGCACCGGTGCGGGGATCCATGGCCACGATCGCGCCGCCGGGTTTATCCGCCAACGCCTGTTCCGCCACCTTCTGCAGATCGAGATCGAGGGTGAGGGTGAGGTCTTTGCCCGCCACCGACGGCCGATCGCCAAGGTTGCGCTGCACCTCGCCCATCGCATTGACCTCGAGCATCTGCCCACCCCACTGGCCACGGAGCTGGCTTTCGTATGCAGCCTCCACACCGGTGCGGCCGATGCGGTCACGAATTTTGTAGCCCTTCTCAGCCAGCTGCTCGTATTCCTCTTCCGTGATCGGCTGGGTGTAACCGAGGGCGTGAGAGGCCAGTGATCCGTGGGGGTAGTAGCGGAGGATGTCCATATCCACCTGGGCACCCTTGAGCCCGAGGGCCTGTTCCCGGAAACGCAGCACCTGCTCGGGTTTCAGGTCGGTGGCCAGGGTGATCCGATAGCCATCACGATCGATACCGCGACCGCGGCGGGCGTCGAGATCCTGGGCGGAGAGGTTGAGCAGCCTGGCGAGGCGATCACGCAGGTCCGGCCAGCTGGTGTCATCCACCAGACGCGGTTCGAGATACAGCGAATAGGTGAGCTTGCTCGACGCCAGCACCTTGCCATGGCGATCGAGCAGACGGCCCCGAATCGGGGAACGGGGCACCAAGCGGATGCGATTCTCGTCGGCCAGCTGCTTGTAATGGGCACCCTCAAGCACCTGCAACCAGGTGAGTCGCGTCAGCATGGCGCCGCAGAACACCAGCACCAGCCCCAACAGCACCAGAGGCTGCTGACCCATGCCGCTGTGGCGATGGCCATCCCGGCTGCTGATGGTGCGTGTCATGGCGGGTTCAGACCATGCCCTCAGGATGCAAGCTGCTGCCGCAGCTGCACAAGGCGTTGCTCGATCCGGGTCAGGGCCGCCTGCAGGGCCAGCCGTTCATCCTCCGCAGACACGGGCAACTCCTGCTCACCCTTCTCCTCGATCATCTCCTCGACCATGTCCTCCACCTCCACAGCCACCTCCATCACCGGATTGCCCAGGCCAGGGCTCACCTGATCGAGGCGCTCACGCACCTCACGCGCCGCCGGCTCCCCCTCCGAGCGCAGATCACTGAACGGCTCAGGCGAGGTCGTGAAGCTCTCCACCACCCGGCCGGGACCACCACGCCGCGCCCGGTCCAGCAAGGCCAGCCCCACCGGCAACACGTCCTGCATCAGGGCCAGCCGCATGGCGTCGAAGGGTCGGGAGTCGGCCATGGCCCGGTGGCGATCAGCGCTCTCCAGTCTGCTCTGCGGGCAGCATCAACGTGGGGCAAGGCGACTGGGAGGCCCCGAGGGTCCACCCCCCCACCGCCGCCAGCACGATCAAGGCCAGCAGGGGAGCGATCGCCTGATGGGTGGTGTCAAGCGCCAACCACTCCCGCCAGCCCCGCAGGAAACGGTCGCGGGCGAAACGGCGCCGCTCCCGCACCTCCTGCTTGAAGCGCCGGCGATACGACTTCTCCACCCAGCGCTCAAATGAGCGCTTCTTGGTGACCGCCATCTTGCGCTCCACCTCCAGGAGCTGGCCGGAGGTGAGCTCGGGGTGGAAGGTGCTGATCAGCTCCAGGCTCTTGAGAAACATCTCCACAGCACCGTCCTTGATGCGAACGGCGTCTTCATCGAGCAGATCCCAGGCCAGTTCAGGATAAAAGCGACGACGGTTGGAGCTGATCTGCTCTTCACCCAGCTGGCCGGGTTCCCGCAACCAGCGATCGGTGTTGCTGTCGAAGCGGCGCCAGTAAAGAAACGGATTGATATAGATCGTCTTGCCGGCCAGCTGAATGCTGTCCTGCTGCAGACGCCGCTGCAGCTGCTGGTCCTGCTGTTGGGCGGCAGCGGTCACAACACATTCGGGCCGGGCGCTCAGGGTATCGACGATGGGCCTGGATCACCAGCCCCCAATCGCCCCCTACTCCCACTCGATCGTGCCCGGTGGCTTGCTGGTGATGTCGAGCACCACCCGGTTCACCCCCTTCACCTCATTGACGATCCGGTTGGAGATCCGCTCCAGCAACTCCGGTGGCAGGCGCGACCAATCCGCGGTCATGCCGTCTTCGCTCGACACGCAGCGCAACACGATCGGCCAGGCATAGGTGCGCTTGTCGCCCATCACACCCACGGAGCGGACGGGCAGCAAGACGGCAAAGGCCTGCCAGATCTCGTGATACAAGCCAGCCTCCTTGATCTCCTCGCGCACGATCAGATCGGCATCGCGCAGGCAGTCGAGCTTCTCATCGGTGACCTCACCGAGGATGCGGATGGCCAGGCCCGGTCCGGGGAAGGGATGGCGGCGCACGATCTCCTCGGGCAGACCGAGGCTGCGGCCCACCTTGCGCACCTCATCTTTGAACAGCTTGCGCAGCGGCTCCACCAACTTGAACTGCAGATCCTTCGGCAAGCCGCCCACGTTGTGGTGGCTCTTGATCTTCACGGCCACCCGTTCGCCGGTCTTGGGATCAATGTTGGTGCCGGCACTCTCGATCACATCCGGATACAGGGTGCCCTGGGCGAGGTAATCGAAGGGGCCGAGGCGCTTGCTCTCCTCCTCGAACACCCGGATGAACTCCGTGCCGATGATCTTGCGCTTCTCTTCGGGATCGGTGATGCCGGCGAGTTTGTCGAGGAAGCGCTTACGCGCGTGGATGTACTCCACATGAATGTTGAACTTGCGATCGAAGAAATCCATGAGGAACTCAGGCTCCCCCTTCCGCATGAATCCCTGATCGATGAACATGCAGGTGAGTTGATCGCCGATGGCCTTCTTGAGCAGAAAGGCCAACGTGGAGGAATCCACACCACCCGACAGGGCCAGCAGCACCCGCTTCTCACCCACCTGCTCCCGCACCAGCCGCACCGCCTCGTCAATGAAGGCCGCCGTGGTCCAGTCGGGATCACAACCGCAGATGTGATACACAAAATTGCGGATCAGGGCCATCCCGCAGGTGGAATGCACCACCTCGGGGTGAAACTGCACGCCGTAAAGCTGGCGTTGATGGTCGGCCACGGCCGCCATCGGCGTGTTGGCCGTGTGGGCGAGGCCCACGAATCCTGGCGGCAACGCCTCAACGGAATCGCCGTGGCTCATCCACATCGTCGAGCCGTCATCCACATTCGTGAGCAGGTCGGTGGGGTCATCCACCACCAGAGGAGCCTTGCCGTATTCCGCCTTGCCGGTGGCCGCCTCCACGCGCCCCCCTAGCTGCTGCACCATCAGCTGCATGCCGTAGCAGACGCCGAGCACCGGGATCCCCAGGCTCCAGAGTGCCGGATCACAAAGGGGAGCCCCCTCTGCATACACCGAACTGGGGCCACCACTGAGAATGATTCCCTTCGGCGCCAGCTCGCGAAGCTCTTCGGCGGAGGTGCTGTAGCCCAACACCACCGAATACACCTCGGTTTCACGCACGCGCCGGGCGATCAGCTCGGAGTATTGGGAACCGAAATCAAGAATGACGATGGCCGGCTTGCGCTGGCCATCGGACTGGATTGAGGACATCTCGGCAGGTGGGTCGAATCAGGACGACCGTCGTGATCTTCAGCGTAATGAAGGGCTCAGATCGGGCTCTGCACGCCACCACCCCAGCGGTTCAGCAGGCGCAGGCCCTCAGGCCCGGCCCAGCGCAGGCAACGGGAACGATCGAAAAGGGCGGCGCCGATGCGGAGCGGCCAACGACCGTAACGCTCCAGGTAGGTGCGGCTGCGCTGCTCCACAGCGGCCGCGATCGCCTGCCACAAAGCGCCTGCCGCCTCAGGGTCGCACTCCGACAA
This sequence comes from Synechococcus sp. RS9909, assembly GCF_014279595.1. Lineage (NCBI taxonomy): Bacteria > Bacillati > Cyanobacteriota > Cyanophyceae > Synechococcales > Synechococcaceae > Synechococcus > Synechococcus sp. RS9909. Next base: position 43,938 of record NZ_CP047943.1, on the reverse strand, counting down.
GGCCAGGAGAGCCGCCTCCAGCGATGGCAGCTGGAGCAGGGGCTGCAGGCGTTCCGTGGCCCAGCCCTCACGCACCGCCAGGGCCACCAACACCTCAAGGCGGCCATCGGCCAGGTGGTGATGGGTGTGGAAGATCCCACCGGCCAGTTTGATCAATTTGCCGTGATAGCCCAGCAGTAACAGCTCCTGAACGTCCGCTTCCGCCGCCGCCACCAACACCGGACCGATCCAGTTGCCCACCTTGAGCACGGGCACCCGTTCCGCCAGACCGCTGCTGCGGGCGAGATCGAGGCCGTTTTCACCGATCACCACCACCAGGCCGCCCTCAAAAGCGGCAGCCCGGGTGAGTTGCGTCAGCTGCTCGAGCGTCGCCTGGAGCTGGTCGGGCGAGGCGCTGGCCTGCACCTCGGCCTGGGTCCCGATCAGGGCCAGTCCATCCACCACCCCGAAGGCGGCATTGCTGGTGCGCTCCGCCAGCGCCCGGCCGGCCGGCAGGATCACCTCGAGCCTGAGGGCGCGGCCCGGAGGCAACAACGGCCGCAGATTCCGTTGCAACAACTGGCGGGCGAAGGAAGAAATGCAGAGCCGCTGATTGGCCTCCATCCGCCCCACCCCTTCCCCGGCCACCAGCTCCAGCCAGTCGTCGCCCTCCGCTTCGATCGGCGCCGGCTGCCGCCAGCAGAGCCGCACCCAGATCTCCAGCCCCCGGGTCAGGTCAAGCCCCGGGCCGGGATCACACCGGCTGATCGCCAGAGCCTGCTCACCCTGGGCGAAGGGAGCGACCGACTGCACCGGCACGTGCAGGGGCTCGCTGCGATCGGGCAGTGTCAACACCTGCCTCTCGTCGACCGGCATCCCCAGCAGGCACTGGAGAGCCGCCCGCGCCGCTGCCGCCACCCACACCGGCAGGGTCAGGCCAGACGGATCCGTGCAGGGGGCCTCGGGCATGGGTGTTCGCGTTGCAACAGGCGGCCTGTGGTCATTTTTTACAATGACTGATTCCCGATCCGAGGCCCGTGCAGGACAAGCTCACCCTGATGATCCCCGGGCCGACCCCGGTGCCCGAGACGGTGCTCAAGGCGATGGGCCGGCATCCGATCGGACACCGCAGCGGTGAGTTCCAGGCCGTGGTGCAACGCACCACTGAACAGTTGCGTTGGTTGCATCAGACCAGCGGCGATGTGCTCGTGATCACGGGCAGCGGCACCGCAGCGATGGAAGCGGGAATCATCAACACCCTCAGCCGCGGTGATCGGGTGCTCTGTGGTGACAACGGCAAGTTCGGGGAACGCTGGGTGAAAGTGGCCCGCGCCTACGGGCTCAACGTGGAGGTGATCAAGGCCGAGTGGGGGCAGCCCCTCGATCCGGAGGCCTTCCGCAAAGCCCTGGAAGCAGACACGCAGAAAGAGATCCGCGCTGTGATCCTCACCCATTCGGAAACGTCCACCGGGGTGATCAACGACCTGGAAGCCATCAGCGCCCACGTGAAAGCCCACGGCACGGCACTCACCATCGCCGACTGTGTCACCAGCCTGGGGGCCAGCAACGTGCCGATGGATGCCTGGGGCCTGGATGTGGTGGCCTCTGGCTCCCAGAAGGGCTACATGATGCCGCCGGGGTTGAGCTTTGTGGCCATGAGCGAGCGGGCCTGGCAGGCCTACGAGCGCTCCGATCTGCCCAAGTTCTATCTCGATCTGGGTCCGTATCGGAAAACGGCGGCGAAACACAGCAACCCATTCACACCGGCGGTCAACCTCTATTTCGCCCTGGAAGCGGCCCTGGAGATGATGCAGGCTGAAGGCCTGGAGGCGATCTTCGCCCGTCATGCCCGCCACCGGGCCGCCGCCCAGGCCGGCATGAAAGCGATCGGCCTGCGCCTTTACGCCGCGGAAGGTCATGGCAGCCCGGCGATCACGGCCGTGGCCCCCGAAGGCCTCGACGCCGAGCAATTGCGCAAGGCCGTGAAAGATCGCTTCGACATCCTCCTGGCCGGTGGCCAGGACCATCTCAAGGGCCAGGTGTTCCGGATCGGCCACCTCGGCTTCGTCTGTGATCGCGATGTGCTCACCGCCGTGTCGGCGATCGAGGCCACACTCCATGCGCTGGGTCTACACAAGGGCAGCATGGGGGCCGGCGTTGCCGCGGCAGCGGAAGCGCTGCAAGGCTGAACGCAATCGAAAACGCCGCGGCAGTGACATACACTGCCGCTCATGCGGGTGTAATTCAGTGGTAGAATGTCAGCTTCCCAAGCTGAACGTCGCCGGTTCGAGTCCGGTCACCCGCTTACTTGATCAATGAGATTTGGCTGACGGCGATCAACCGTGATTACGATCTCGGCTTGATCAGTTGCAGCACCTGTGGACCGACGCTACTGGCACGCCGCTCCTGATCCAGGGCTTTGAGAATGCATGCAGCCGAAGCATCAATCCGCCCGGCATCGGCATGGGCACGTGCTTCAGCAAACAGTGTCTGTGCCTGGTTGAGATGCGACTGTCGCTGATCCGCCCCAGCCACAGACAGCGAACGCGCTGGCGTGGACTTCAGCAATGTGGAGGTCAATGCAAACAATCAATCTGTTTCAATCTTATCTCTACTCAGCATAAAAAACAGTCAGGTGTTGGACCTGCTGCATCGATACTGCTGCCGAGGGCGTCAGGTTCCCGGTTCTTCAACATTGCCACCGAGGGCGTCAATCTGCTCACGCAGCTGGGCGGAGCGGTCATCATCGCCACGGCTCATCGCCACAGCCAGAGCAAATTCCAGTTTCTCCAACTGGTGGCCCCCCTCCACAAAACCTCGGCGGGCGCAGGAGGGAGAAGCAATCCGGGCCGGGCGGAGGGAAGCACCCGGAGCACAAGAGAGGGAATTGGTGTGTGCCATGGTTGGCTTTCTTTTTATTTTGACACCTCAGGCCAGGATGTGCTGGTGTTCCAGAGCCACTCAGCCTCAGGCGGCCAGGCTCTCCAGCGCCATGTCCTGATCACGACTGGATGGTTCCGTGATCGCTTCAGACTCGCGCAGCAGGTCCTGACACTCCTGCAGGATCAAATCCACACCATCGAGGCGCTCAAGCTCTTCGGCGGCCATCGTGCCGGCCTGCTGCTGCTGGCGCAGCTGAAGCTCCAGGCTCTCAAGCCGCTGCTCCAGTTTCACCAACCGTTGCGAGAGGGCGTTGAGGGTCTGGGCCACATCCTCAGCGGTGCGGGTGATGCGAAAGGACACGGATTGGGTCATGGCCGCGGCGAGCCGGAAGGACTGAGCCGATGACAACACATGGCAGATCAGACTGGAAGGCTTCCTGATCGGAATCCCTTCCATGCCTGTTCCGGCAACGCCTCTGGTGTATCTGCTGGCTGGAGCAACCCTGGGCCTGCTGGCCCTGCGCACCGGCATTCCCGCCGCTCCCCTCGCCGGTGCTCTGCTCGGCGCCGGACTGGTCAGCATGAGCGGACGCCTGCCAGTGGCCGAATGGCCTCACGGCACGCGCACAGCCCTGGAGATCGGCATCGGCACGGTGATCGGCACAGGCCTGACCCGGGACGCCCTGCATCAGCTGCAACAGCTCTGGCGGCCCGCGGTGCTGATCACGCTCACCCTGGTGATGACCGGCCTCGTGGTGGGACTCTGGACCAGTCGCCTGCTCGGGGTTGATCCCGTGGTCGCCCTGCTCGGCGCCGCTCCCGGCGGCATCAGCGGCATGAGTTTGGTGGGCGCTGAATTCGGGGTCGGAGCCGCCGTGGCCGCGCTCCATGCCGTGCGTCTGATCACCGTGCTGTTGGTGCTGCCGTTGGTGGTGAAACTGCTCACCCCCCTCGGGATCGGCGAGTCCTGAAGCAGACCTGGACAGAAACAGGTGAATCGATACGTTGGCGCAGATCGTCCTCAACGTCCAGCCATGGTCAGGATCCGTCACCGTCTTGCTGTTGCCCTCTCCCTGGCCGGACTGACCGGCGCAGGGCTGGTGGGGATCCGTGCCCAGGCGAATCAGGCCAGCACGGATCCGACCGCTGCCAAAGGCGCGCAGATCTACTGCTTCATGCGCAGCAACGGCAACAGCCACAGCGTCAGCTGGGAGGCCTCCTATGCCGTGATCAAACGGCAAGGCAACAGTCTGTTCAAAACGTCGCCGGAGCATGCCTCAGTGATGATCACGGAAGCGGTGGTCAATTCACCCGGCAACTATCCCGATTGCGGCCGCTACCTCGGCGATCTGTTCGGGGCCTCCAGCGGCTCCGGTCAACTGCCTGAAAACCAGCCCAAAACCTCCAGCTACGGATCCAACTCCTCTTCTTCCTACGGTGAACAGCGCTACAGCTACTGATCCCAGGCGCCTGCTGGCCGGCCTGTTGATGGCCGGCCTTCTGATCGCAGGTCTGGGCAGCGCCGGGCGCTCCGACTCCACCGCCCGACCCGAACCATCGGAACTCAACAGCCAGGCCTGCCTTGAGGAGCTTGACCTGAGCCAGCTGGACCAGGCCTTGCAACGCTGCAATGCGGTGGTGCGGGCCCATCGCACCGATCCGGCACCGCTCACCGATCGCTCCCTGCTCTACATCCTGCTGGGCCGCATCGACCAGGCCTGCAGGGATGTGGATCGGGCCATGGCGCTGATGAACAGCAAGGGCTCAACGGTGGATCCGATGGTCCGCCATGAGCTGAAGGTGCGTCAGGCGTCCTGCAGGCAACGCGTCAGCAACGCTGGCAAGGGTTGACGCTGCAACGACAGCCGGCGCGGGCCCAGCAGCACCTCAATCTGCTTCGCTTTGCTGGCCACCAATCCATCCACCAACTGATCGGCCACACCGAGCTGCAGCCAATGGCTGATCAGCTCTCCCTCCATGCCGATGCGATGGCAGCGGTCTTCCGCCTGATCCACCGCACCAGGGGTCCAGGGGCGCTCCAGCAAAATGATGTGCCGGGCTCGGTGCAGGGTGAATCCCAGGCCTCCGGTGCCGTAGGTGCTGAGCAACAGGTCGATGCCACCGGCCTGGAAGCGATCCACCACCGCCTGGCGCTCGCTCGGCCGAAGACGACCGCTGAGCACGGCACCGCCCAGCCGTTGCTGCAGCAGATGCAGCGGCTCCACAAACGTGCTGAACAGCACCACGGTGCCAGATTCGGCACAACAGTCGCGAATGAGCTGCTCGGCTGCCGGCAGCTTGAATTCGGCAGCGATCTGTCGCAGGGCCGTGAGCAGGGCAAAGGCTTCCGCATCGGAGCGCACCAGACCGGCTCGCACCCGCCGGCGGTAGTCGTCGATCACCTGATCGACGCGATGGTCCATGCCGCGAGCTTCCGGCTCCGACAGCACGAGGGGGTGCAGGCGCCGTTGCTTGGGAGCAAGACCCAGCAGCTGCTGTTTGCGTCGATGCAACACCAGGGGGCGGGTGAGACGGCGTAATTCCTCCAGATGGCTGGCTCCACCCGACTGCCAACGGCGTTGACCACTCCGCTCACTCCAGTGACCGTGGCAATAGCGCTCTTCAAAACGACGCTGATCGCGAGCGATCGGATGGTCGATCGCAGCCAGCAGAGGAAAGAGCTGATCCGGACGCCCATTCTTCATCGGCGTACCGGTGAGCAGCCAGATCGCCCGCAAGCGGGGGTGGCGAGCAAGGCGCAGCAGGGCCTGGGTGCGCTGCGCAGCCATGGACTGACCGAAATGCGCTTCGTCGACCAGCAACAGGGTGCCCGCCTCCGGCAGCTCCTGCGGCAGATTGGCCCAGCTGAGCAGACTGGGGTCCAGATTCAGACCGCTGGCCTCCCGGCGCCAGTGATCGTGCAAACCCACCGGAGCGATCACCTGCAAAGCAAGGGGCTGGGCGCGCAGCATGGCCCGTGCTGCCAGCAGAGCGGTGAGCGTTTTGCCCAGGCCCATCTCATCCGCGAGCACGGCACCACGCCGGGCCAGCAACCAACGCGCCCCGGAGCGCTGATGGGGCAGGGGCAGCCGGCCATCCCGCAAGGGCACCTCCAGATCAGCCAGCGCCACAAGCTGGCGGTGCGGCGGCAGCGGCGGCAGGGGATGGCGATGCCACTGCAGCCAGCGCGCCAGGTCATCGCGCACGGGAAAACGAGAGCCCAGCTGCTCCTGCAGGCTCTGAGCTGCGGCGAGGGGAAAGTCCCAACCCTGGGCGGCACCGCGCCAGATACCCCTCGGCCGAATGCGTCGCACCTGCGCGTAAGTCACGGCGTCGTAGGGATGCATCACCCGCACGAGGCCGGTGGGAGACAAACCGAGATAACAGCGCAGCCCCGATGAAGCCGTGATCAATCAACCGGAAGCTATGAATGTAGCCCGCCTGGCGAAAGGCACCAGTCAACTATGAGTGGGCCATGAATGGCAGCTGGCTCACAGCAACCAAAGGGCGGAAATGCAGTCTTCGACACATTGACGTCGGGCCTGGAGGCGGCACACTGCGCCCAACCGAGGCACTCGGATGCACAACAGGGATGCGGTTTTCCTTGAAGATCTCTGCCCGAAGTTACGTGTCCGACGATGGCGTCAATCGCTCCACACTTACACCGGAAAAAGTTGCATTTATTGCGGCAAACCATCCGAATCGATTGATCATGTGCTGCCCCGCAGCCGTGGTGGTCTGAGCGTCACCGAAAATTGTGTTCCCGCTTGCCTCTCCTGCAACGGACACAAATCCGACGCGGATGCGTTCGACTGGTATCGCCGGCAGCGTTTTTACGACCCGCGACGCGCGATGGCGATCCGGGCCTGGATGGATGGGGACCTACGTCTGGCACTCCGCCTGTTGCAGTGGGCCCAGCCGGATCTCGACACCGCACAGGTTGCCGATCTGGACAACCGCGATGCCGACGATGACCTCCAGAGCGGCAGCTGGCAACTCCAACCGGCCTGATGGGCAAGGCGTCAGAGCCACGCCTCACCAGACCCGACAAGCCGCCGCCGGTTGACGCCGCTCACAGATCGCCGCCTGCTGCTGGGGTTGTTCCGGCGCCAGCAGCAACGCCCCGGTTACACAGGCGGCCGTCACAACACCGAGGCGAAGCGAGGCAAACGGCTGGCGCCGCGGCGGAGCGATGATGGGGGGAGGCGCAACGAGGCTGAGGCAGGAATTCGCCACGGATGATCAGCAACTAATACACTTGTACTGATGCTTTCGGATCTTGTCAACCGGTGCCGGCCCCTGCCCGCTGAGCCGACTCTGCTGGTGCTGGGTGCGGGCTTCAGTGGGAGCCACTTCGCTGCCCTGGCCCGGCAGCTCGGAACGCGCGTGCTCACCAGCGTGCGACTGCCCGCTGACCGCAGCGACCCCAGCACCCTGCGCTTCGACAGCCAGCTGAACCAGCTGCCCGACCCGGAGCAGCTCCAGGGGGTGACCCATGTGCTCAGCACGATCCCTCCCGAACGGGATGGCCAGGATCCCGTGATCCGCTGCCTGGGCGAAACCCTGCAACGCTTGCCCCTGCAGTGGCTGGGCTATCTCTCCACCACCGGCGTCTACGGCGACCGTCAGGGGGCCTGGGTGCACGAATCCGATCCAGCCACGCCGATGCAGGAGCGCAGCCAACGCCGTCTGGCCTGCGAAGAGGCCTGGCAAAGCCTCGATGGGCCGGTGCAGATCCTGCGGCTTCCAGGCATCTACGGTCCTGGGCGATCACCGTTTCAGGCCATTCTTCGCGGTGATCTCCAACCGATCGACAAGCCCGGCCAGGTGTTTTCCCGTGTGCATGTGGATGACATCGCCGGAGCCTGCTGGCACCTGATCCAGCAGGCAGCCCAGGGCAGGCGGCCGCCCGTCGTGAACATCAGCGACGACGAACCGGCGGCCTCGGCGCAGATCCAGGGTTATGCGGCCGAGCTGCTCGGCATCACCCTGCCCCAACCGCGTCCCTACAGCGACGCAAGCCAGACAATGAGTGCCATGGCCCGCTCCTTCTGGGCCGAAAACCGGCGCGTCAGCAACACTCTGCTCTGCGAGGAGCTTGGCTATACCTTGCTGCATCCCACCTACCGCAGCGGTCTGCTCGACTGCTGGGAGGCGGAGGGCTTCAAGGCGTCGGCTTGAACAGAGGCAGCTCGTGGAGCTCGATCGGTTCATCCGGATCAACGAAGGTGAGACCGGCGTCATGCAACAGACGATGCCACTGCACCTCCAGCCAACCATGACGCAGAGCCGTCCCGAGCCCATACAACAACAGCCCCAGAAGCAACCAGCGCAGCATCGCCATGTCGATTGAGTGCACCGACGCTAGTCAGACCCTGCTGATTGCCCTTGGCGATCCTGCGGGCATCGGCATGGAGGTGACCCTGAAAGCTCTGGCTTCCGAGGAGCTCCCCCGCGAATTGACCCCGGTGCTGGTGGGCTGTCGCCGCAGCCTGGAAGCGGTCCACCGCGATCTGCACGCGCGCGGCATCACCCGCCTGGCCGACCCGGAGCGGCTGCAGGTTCTCGATCGACCCGTTCCAGCCCCGATCCGACCTGGGGAGGCGTCGGCCCTCACCGGTGCGTGCAGTTTCGAATGGCTGACTGACGCGGTCAGGGCGGTGCTGGCCGGTCAAGGTCGCGCCCTCGTGACCGCACCGATCGCCAAACATGCCTGGCACGCCGCTGGCCATCACTACCCAGGCCAGACGGAACGGCTGGCGGAACTGTGCGGCACCGATCGCGCCGCCATGCTGTTCACCGCGCTCTCGCCCCTGACCGGCTGGCGCCTCAACACCCTGCTGGCCACCACGCACATTCCCCTGGCAGCCGTTCCCCAGGCGCTCACGCCGGACCTGCTGCTGGAGAAGCTCAACCACCTGGCGGAGTTCTGCCGACGCTTCAATCCCACACCCCGCCTGCTGGTGGCTGGCCTCAACCCCCATGCCGGCGAACAAGGCAACCTGGGGAAGGAGGAGCGGGATTGGCTGATCCCCCTGTTGCACCAATGGGCGTCAGAGCACCCGGAGATTCAGCTGGAGGGACCGCTGCCACCGGACACCTGCTGGCTTCCCGCTGCTCGAGCCTGGATCCAGGGACCGGAGCGCCACAGTCCGGACGGAATTCTGGCGCTGTATCACGATCAAGGGCTGATCCCGGTGAAACTGCTGGCGTTTGACCAGGCGGTGAACACCACCCTCGGCCTGCCGTTTCTGCGCACCTCACCCGATCACGGCACCGGCTTTGACATCGCTGGCCGTGGAATCGCTCGCAGCGACAGCATGGTGGCGGCACTGCGCGCCGCCTGGGATCTGTCTCAGCCGGGCTTGACCCGCATCAGCACCTGACCGAATTCCACCGGCGTGCCGTTATCCACCAAAATCTCCACCACCTCACCGGAGACCTCCGACTCGAGCTCATTCATCAGCTTCATCGCCTCGAGAATGCACACGGTCTGACCGACACCGATACGCGTGCCCACCTCGACGAACGGATCCTCTCCGGGAGCAGGCGCGCGATAGAAGGTGCCGACCATCGGCGCGGTCACGTCCTGCAGGTCGGAACGGGTTGCCGCCACCGCCGGCGGTGGCGTGGCCGGAGTTGCTGCGGCGGTCTCGGGAGCGGCAGCAGCCACGGAGGGATGCACCGATGCGGCAGCGGCAACAGGCACCACGGCCGAGGGCAAGTTGCGACGCACCTCAAGGCGGAAATCATCCCCTTCCAGACGGAATTCCTGGATGTCGCTCTCACCAAGCGCCGTGAGCAGGCGATGGAGCTGGTCGTGATCAAGCTGCATGGTCATCCGTTCTCGCGGCCGAGATAGGTGTCGTTGCGCGTGTCCACCTTGATCTTCTCGCCGATGGACAGGAACAGGGGCACCATCACCTGGGCACCGGTCTCAAGGATGGCGGGCTTGGTGCCTCCGGTGGCCGTGTCGCCTTTCACACCCGGATCGGTCTGAGTGATCTCCAGCACCACGGAGTTGGGCAGCTCCACCTCCAGGGGTTTGCCGTTCCAGGAGACCACATTCACCTCCATTCCCTCCTTGAGGTATTTGCGGCTGTCGCCGATCTGCTGCGCGGTGAGACGGGTCTCCTCATAGGACGACATGTCCATGAAGACGTAATCCTCACCCTCCATGTAGGTGTGCTGAAGCGTGGACTTTTCGAGCATGGCCTGGGGGAGCATCTCCCCGGCCCGGAAGGTTTTCTCCACAACGCTGCCGCTCTGCACCGCCTTCAGCTTCGTGCGCACGAAGGCAGACCCCTTGCCCGGCTTCACATGCAGGAATTCGACAACGCGCCAGACGGCACCGTCGAGCTCGATCGTGGTGCCGGTGCGAAAGTCGTTGCTGGAGATCATTCCCGCTGAACGGTTCAGGGGATCATACGGCTGTGCCAAAGTCCAGGCAGCACCTGGGTTCCCCATGGCACTTCAGCGTCTCTCCGCCCTGCTGGTTGCCCTGATCAGCGCCCTTGGGCTGGTCCTGGCTGAACCGGCCCATGCCGGCTTACCGCAGGGCAACGCCGTCAAAGACCCGGCGGCGATCCTGCGGGATGCCCTGCCCTTCGATCAGCCCGATCTGCGCGAGCTTCAGCATCGTCTGGAGGGAACCAGCGATGACCTGCGCGCCAAGCGCTGGAGTGCCCTGTCCCGATCGCTCAGCCGCAGCCAGGCCCTGCTCGCCACCCGGCGTCGGGTCATCCTCGAGGCCATTCCCGAACCGGAGCAGGCCAGCGCTGAGCACCTGCTCGACACCGTTTCGGACGGCATCCACCAGCTCCAGGAGGAGGTGGAGGCCCAGGACAAAGCCGACTTCCTGCAAACACGCCGCAGCACCCTGAATCGCATCGGCGACCTGGAAGCGATGCTGATGCAGGACGCGATCCCCGAGATCCCCGCCGAATTCAACGCCCTGCCCCGCCTGCTGGGACGGGCCACCGTGACGATCAACACCACCCAGGGAGCGATGACGGCCGTGGTGGATGGCTACAACGCACCTCTGACGGCGGGCGCCTTCATCGATCTCGCCAGCAAAGGCTTCTACGACGGCCTTCCCTTCACACGGGCTGAGGATTTCTACATCCTGCAGACGGGTGATCCGGAAGGTCCGGAGATCGGCTACATCGATCCGAGCACCAAACAGGAACGCCATGTGCCCCTGGAGATCCGGGTGCCCGGCGAGCCTGAAACGCTCTACAACCAGACCTTCGAGGATGTGGGGCTCTACAAAGCGACGCCGACCCTTCCCTTCGCCACCCTGGGCACCCTGGGATGGGCCCACTCCGATCAGGCGCTGGATGACGGATCGTCCCAGTTCTTCATGTTCCTCTATGAGGCCGAGCTCACCCCCGCCGGGCTCAACCTGGTGGATGGACGCAACGCCGCCTTCGGCTACGTGGTGGATGGCTTCGACGTGCTCGAGGAGCTCGGTGTGGACGACCGGGTGCTGAGCATCACCGTGACGGACGGCGCCGATCGGCTGCAGGCCCACGCCTGAGAGCATGGCCCTGCCTGAGACCGCAGCCGTGACGGAATGCCTGCGCGACCTGGGAGAAGCGGAGCTGATCCGCCGCCTGGCGCGCTTTGCCCCTCCAGGCCAGTTCGATGACGACACGGCAGCCGTGCAAGGCGGCAACGACACCCTGCTGATCAACACCGATCTGCTGGTGGAGGGTGTTCACTTCAGCGACACCACCACCAGCCCCCAGGATGTGGGTTGGCGGGCTGCCGGCGCCAACCTCTCCGATCTGGCTGCCAGCGGCGTCACCGAACCCGTGGGGATCACCGTGGGCCTGGTGGCACCAGCCCACACGCCCTGGCGCTGGGCGGAAGGGGTCTATGAAGGACTCAGCGCAGCCCTGAGCCGCCATGGCGGCTCCTTACTAGGGGGCGACTGCACGACAGGGCAACAGCGCATGCTCGCGATCACCGCCCTGGGCCACTGCGGACCCCTGCGACTGCATCGCAACCAGGCGCAGGCCGGAGACTGGCTCGTGGTGAGTGGCCCCCATGGGCTCAGCCGGCTGGGGCTCGCCCTGTTGCGCGGGGAGGTCGACCCTCTCCACCACTCGATCAATCGCCGTCTCCATGAAGCGGCGATCCTGCAGCATCAACGACCTCAACCACGCTTTGCCGCACTCCGCGACCTCCTGGACTGCAAGCCGTTGGATCTGCCCTGGCGCGCAGCTGGCACCGACAGCAGTGACGGACTGCTGAGAGCCGTGCAGGATCTTTGCCACAGCAGCGGCTGCAGCGCTGAACTGGATCCCACAGCGCTGCCCCTGGCTCCCGGCTGGCCCCCGCAGCTGAACCGGGAGAGCTGGTGCCTCAACGGAGGAGAAGACTTCGAACTCGTGCTCAGCCTGCCGCCGGAGTGGGCCACGCCATGGATTGCCCAGGCGCCGGGCCGGCAACGGATCGGCCGGATCACGTCCAACGCCAACGCAGGCATCCACTGGAGTGATGGCCGAGGCAATGTGTCAGCGAGCGGAGAATTTCAACATTTCCAGGACTGATTCAAGACTGGACTTCGGTCTTGAAACTGAAAAGCCCCCTGCTCAGAGGGGGCCACTGTTGCTGATGTTGACTCAGCTCACTTCACTGAGCTCACTTCCAGTTCTTGGCCACAATCTCAGCGAGATCGACCACACGTTGGCTGTAACCCCACTCATTGTCGTACCAGGAGAGGATCTTCACCTGGTCACCGCCCATCACCTTGGTGAGTTCAGCATCCACGATGGTGGATTCATCGGTGCCGGCATGGTCGGTGGACACCAGGGGAAGCTCGCAGTATTTGATGATGCCTTTGGCGGACCCCTCAGAAGCAGCCTTCAAAACAGCGTTCACTTCCTCAGAGGTGGTGGTCTTGCTCACGTTGAACACCATGTCCACCAGGGACACATTGGGGGTGGGAACGCGCAGGGCGAGACCATCGAGCTTGCCCTTCACCGCGGGATAGACCAACGCCACGGCCTTGGCGGCGCCGGTGGTGGTGGGAACGATGTTCATGGCTGCAGCACGGGCACGACGCAGGTCGCGATGGCTGGCGTCGAGGATGCGCTGGTCACCGGTGTAGCTGTGCACGGTCGTCATCGACCCTTTGACGATGCCGAACTCCTGGTCGATCACCTTCACGATCGGCGCCATGCAATTGGTGGTGCAGCTGGCGTTGGAGAGGATGTTGAAATCCTCGTGGCGATACTGGTCGGCGTTCACACCCACCACGAAGGTGCCCACGCCATCACCCTTGCCAGGGGCGGTGAGGATCACCTTCTTGGCACCGGCCTGGAGGTGCATGCTGGCCTTCTCATCGGTGTTGAAGACACCGGTGGATTCGATCACAAGATCGATGTCCCACTCCTTCCAGGGAAGGTTAAGAGGATTGCGGTCGGAATAGCACTTGATCGTTTTGCCATTCACAATCAGGGTGTCGTCGGTATAACCGATCTCAGCTCCCTGAATCCGACCCAGCATGGTGTCGTAGGTGAGCAGGTGAGAATTGGTCTTGGGATCCGACGTGTCGTTCAGACCCACCACTTCGATGTCGGTGTTAGCACCACGGCTGATCCAGCAACGCATGAAGTTGCGACCAATTCGGCCGAATCCATTGATCGCAACGCGCAGGGTCATGGCAACAGCGGCTTACCGCATGGGGTGTTTGGCCGCCGATCATACAGAAATCTTCTGAATTCCCTGATGCCACGCCTCCATTCCCCTGCTGGCGCCCGGTGCCACCACAGCCCGTAACACGGCGCAATCCCAGGCCGCAGCGGCGGATCAAAGGCAAGCTTTCTCGCGACGCCTGACTTATCTTTCGGACTCACGATCCAGCCCATTGGCCCGTTTGCTCAGCCGCCAGCAGCCCATTCATTTCATCGGCATCGGCGGTATCGGCATGTCGGCCCTCGCCCTGATCCTGGCGGAACGGGGCTTCAGCATCAGCGGCTCGGAGCCGCGCCACTCGGCCATCGTGCAACAGCTCATGGCGCGTGGCATCACCGTGATGGATGCCCAGGTGGCCAGCAGCATCGACCGACTCGTCGCGGGTTCGGCTTCCCCGCCTCTGGTGGTGGTCAGCACCGCCATCCCAGAATCCAATCCCGAATTGGTTGAAGCGCGGGCCCGGGGGCTCAGCATCTGGCATCGCTCCGACATCCTCGCTGCCCTGATTGCGGAACAACCGGCCATCGCCGTAGCGGGCAGTCACGGCAAAACCACCACCAGCACCGTGATCACAACGTTGCTGGCCGCTGCGGGAGAAGATCCCACCGCCGTGATCGGTGGCGTGGTGCCCTGCTACGGCAGCAATGGTCATGCCGGCAGCGGCCGCTACCTGGTGGCTGAAGCGGACGAGTCGGATGGGTCCCTGGTGAAATTCCAGGCCGAGCTCGGCGTGCTCACCAACCTGGAGCTCGATCACACCGATCACTACAGCGGCCTCGATGACCTCGTGGCCACGCTGCAGCGCTTCGCCTCCGGCTGCGAGCGGCTGCTGGCCAATCAGGACGACCCGATCCTGCGGGACCATTTCCAGGCGACCGCCTGGTGGTCGGTGCAGCGCTGCGAAGGTGTTGACTTCGCGGCCCTCCCGGTGCGCCTCGATGGCGATCGCACCGTCGCCGACTTCTATGAAGATGGTGGGCTGGTGGGCCGCATCACCCTGCCCCTGCCGGGCCTGCACAACCTCAGCAACGTGACAGGCGCCCTTGCCGCCTGCCGTCTGGCTGGGGTGGAATTCAGCCGACTGCAACGCGGTCTGGAGCAGTTGCAGGCACCCGGTCGCCGGTTCGATTTCCGCGGTGACTGGCAAGGGCGTCAGATCGTGGATGATTACGCCCACCACCCCAGCGAAGTGAGTGCCACCCTCACCATGGCGCGATTGATGGTGAGCAGTGGCCGCAGCCCCCTGCCCCGCCAGCCCCAACGGCTCACCGTGGTGTTCCAACCCCACCGCTACAGCCGCACCCAGGAATTCCTGGATCAGTTCGCCGCCGCTCTCACCGTGGCCGACCTGGTGTTGCTGGCACCCGTCTACAGCGCCGGTGAAGCACCGATCGCCGAAGTCAGCAGCCATGCCCTCGCAGGCTCCATGCGCCATCTGGCGCCGGAACAAGCCGTGCTTGTGGCCGACAGCATGGACGAGCTGACCGTTCTGGTGCAGGAGCACAGTCGCCCGGATGATCTGGTGCTGGCCATGGGTGCCGGTGATGTGAACAGCCTGTGGAAACGACTGACCGACGACAGCGTTTCCTCGCCCCAGCCCCAGCATTCCCCGTTAGCGGCCTGATGCAGCTGGTGGAGTCCGGCCTGCTCAAGCGTCAGGTCTCGCTCGCTGAGTACACCACCTGGCGGGTGGGTGGCCCAGCTGAATGGCTGGCGGAACCCTCCCACGACGAGCAACTCGATGCCCTGCTCCAGTGGGCTCAGGACGAAGGCCTCCCCTGCCGCGTGATCGGTGCGGGCTCCAACCTGTTGATCCACGATGACGGCCTGCCCGGACTGACGCTCTGCCTGCGCAAACTGCAGGGCAGTGACCTCAATGCCGACAGCGGAGCGGTGAGCGCCTGGGCCGGTGAACCGATTCCGACGCTGGCGCGGCGGGCGGCCCGCGCTGGCCTGCACGGCCTGGAATGGGCGGTGGGCATTCCTGGCACCGTGGGAGGAGCGGCTGTGATGAACGCCGGAGCCCAGGGGGGCTGCACCGCCGAGCGATTGGTGGCTGTGGATGTGCTCAGTCTCGATGGCGACACCTGCGGAGCCAGGCTCAGGCTTGAGCCCAACGACCTCGACTTCGACTATCGACACAGCCGTCTGCAGAACGGTCACCATCTGGTGATCCGGGGTCACTTCCAGCTGGAACCCGGCCACGACCCGACAGCGCTGACCCAACGCACCAGCAGCAATCTCAGCCATCGCACCGGAACCCAGCCCTATCAGTGGCCAAGCTGCGGCAGTGTGTTCCGTAATCCGGAGCCGTTGAAAGCCGGACGTCTGATCGAAGCGCTCGGGCTCAAAGGCCAGCGCATCGGTGATGCCCAGGTGTCGCCGATGCACGCCAATTTCATCGTGAACCTGGGCCACGCCACGGCCGAACAGATCAGCGACCTGATCGAACTGGTGCAGACCACCGTGACCAAGCATCACGGCATCCATCTGCACCCGGAGGTGAAGCGACTCGGTTTCCCCGAAACCACTCCGCACTGACCGCGTAACCTGCCTGTTCTTCCCAACGCGTCATGGCAGGGTTCGGACTCCCCAATTTCGGTCAGCTCACGGAAGCCTTCCGGAAGGCCCAGCAGATCCAGCAGGACGCCCAGAAGCTCCAGGAGGAACTGGATGCCATGGAAATCGAGGGGAGCTCTGAGGATGGCAGGGCCAGCATCTGGCTCTCGGGCAATCAACAGCCCCTGCGGGTGCGTCTCGACCCCGCCCTGCTCGCCGAAGGCCAGGCTGCTGCGGAAGCCGCTGTGCTCGCCGCCCTGCAATCCGCCTACGAACGCTCCACCGGCACGATGAAAGAGCGCATGGAGGAGCTCACCGGTGGGCTCAACCTCAACCTCCCCGGGATGGGCGGCTGAGAGCCAGCAGGTCCTCCACGGCACGCCGGTAGAGGGGGTAGCGATCCCAGTCGCGATCCACGCCGCAACCGGGCTCATCCCGGTGGAGACAGTCTCGGAAACGGCAGGGGTGCTGGGCGATCCGAGAACGCAATTCCGGAAACAGCACCTCCAGGTTATGGGCATCGGCTGGCAACTCCGGACGGTTGAACCCGGGTGTGTCAGCCACCCGCGCTCCGGAAGCCAAGGGATGTAACTCCACGTGCCGGGTGGTGTGACGGCCCCGTTGCAACCGACCAGACACCGCGCCGACCCGGAGTTCGAGTTGAGGAATCAGGGCATTGAGCAGGGAACTCTTGCCCACCCCCGAAGGCCCGCACAGCACCGACAGCGGTTGGCAGGCCAGCTGGGAACGCAGCGTGTCCAGGCCCATGCCGGTCTGGCTCGACACCGGCAGCACGCCATAACCCCAGCCCTGCAGACGCTGCACCAGCAAGCGCAACGGCTCCTCTGGGATCAGATCCGATTTGCTCAGCAGCACCTGCACCGCCAAGCCGGTCTGTTCGGCGGTGAGCAGAAACCGGCTGGCCTGGTCGGGATCGAAAGCCGGTTGTTCCACCGCCAGCACCACCACCACCGCGGTGACATTGGCCACCGGCGGTCGTGCCAACCAACTGCTGCGCGGTTCCACCGAGGCCACAACCGCCCGGGCCTGGCGCCGATCGATCGCCTCCACCCACACGTGATCTCCCACATGCACCGCCGCACCCCGATGGGCAAGTCGGGTGCGACGGGTGCAGAGAAGCCGCAGCCCCGACCCAACCCCCTCCAACTCCACCTCGAGGTAATTGGCCTGCAGCGCCACCACCACACCGGGCTGGCGCTCAGGCCGGTCCACGGGTCACCACAATCTTCAACCAATCCGCATCGGTGTGAAGCACCGAGACGGCGTGACCGTCCTGCTGCAGACCAGAAAGCACCATCGCCTCCGGCTCACCCCGGTCGAGCGTCACCTGCAGCTGAGCGCCGCACGGAAGCGTCTCCAGGGCCAGGCGGCAACGAATGAAATTGACCGGACAGGGCGTGCCGCGCAGATCAAGGCTCTGATCGGCCCCAGACGACGCCACGGTCAGCGTTGCCCGAACAAGCGGGCGAACAGGCCACTCTTGTGGTGATGGTGTTGCTCACCGCGGGCCGAGTGGTGACCGGCCAGATCCTCAAGCAGACGCCGTTCATCGTCATTGAGTCGGGTGGGCAGCTGCACCGTGACGCTGATGCGTTGATTGCCGCGGGCCACCGGGTTGCCCAGTTTGGGAATTCCCTTGTTCTCGAGGGTGAGCACAGCATTGGGTTGGGTCCCTGCCGGAATCTCGAGATCGGCGGGCCCATCCACGGTTTCCACTTCGATCGTGTCGCCGAGAATCGCCTGCAGATAACTGACCTTCACCTCAGAGAGCACGGTGAGGCCATCCCGGCGAAGGCTGGGGTGGGGTTTGACCGTGAGAAACACATACAGATCACCGGCGGGACCACCCCGCAGGCCAGCGTTGCCCTCACCGGCGACCCTCAGGCGGGTGCCCGTATCCACTCCAGCAGGAATGTTGATGCGCAGCTTCTTGCGCACCTGCTGCACCCCCTGACCACCACAGGCGGTGCAGGGATCGGCGATCACCTGACCGCTGCCATTGCAGCTGGGACATTCCGCCACCTGGGTGAAACTGCCGAAGGGGGTGCGGGTGGCGCGACGCACCTGACCCACGCCGCCACAGGTGGTGCAGGTGGTGGGTCCACTGCCGGTTTTGGCGCCGCTGCCGTTGCAGGTGGTGCAGGTTTCGAGGTGGGGAATCCGGATCTCCCGCTCCTGCCCGAAGACAGCCTGTTCGAAGTCAATGGTGAGGTCGTAGCGCAGATCGTCGCCCTGCTGGGGCCCACGCCGCCGCTGCCGACCACCGCTGCCAGCACCGCCGAACCCACTGAAGAAGGTCTCGAACAGGTCGGCGAAGCCGCCCATGTCGCCCATATCGGGCATGCCGGCAGCGCCACCGAGCCCCGCTTCCCCGAACTGGTCGTAGCGGGCACGGCTCTGGGGATCGCTGAGCACTTCGTAGGCCCGCCCGATCTCCTTGAAGCGATCCTCCGCGCCGGGATCCTTGTTCACATCCGGGTGATACTGGCGAGCGAGACGCCGATAGGCCCGCTTCAGCGTGTCGGCATCGGCGTCTCTACCGACGCCGAGCATCTCGTAGTAATCGGCCATCAGCTCGTCATCCCTGCGTCACCCTAAGGGCCAACTTGTGCCCCTCAGGCCTGGTCATGGTCGGGTTGTCCGCCCTCCGGCTCAGCACTCTCGGCCGAAGCCTCCGTCGCCGAGGTTGCGCCGGCCTGAACCTGAGGACCCGGACCCATCGAGACCTTCACCATGGCGTGGCGGAGCACGCGGCCCTGCAGGTGGTAGCCGCGCTGTAGCTCCTCGATCACCACATCTTCGCCGTGCTCATCACTCGGTTCGCGCAGCACCGCTTCATGCAGAGTCGGGTCGAACTCCTGACCCACCACCCGCATCGGCGCAACGCCCAGCTGCTTGAGCACATCCACCAGCTGTTTGTAGAGACCCTGGTAGCTGCGATGCAGCGACTGCGCCTCCTCACTTTCCGGGTTGAGTTGCTGGCGCGCCCGCTCGAAGTTGTCGACCACCGGCAGGATCTCGCTCAGGGTGCTGCAGGTGATCTGAAGCTTGAGATCGTCCTGATCGCGACTCTGGCGCTTGCGGAAGTTGTCGAAATCGGCAGCGATGCGCATGTACTGACTGCGCAGGGTCTCGTGCTCATCGCGGAGGGTGCTGTGCTCGCGCTCCAGCTGTTCCAGCCTGGCCTCATTGTCCGCAGCGGGCTGGTCAGCAGGGGATTGGTTCGCAGCGGCTTGCTCCGCGGCCGCAGGGTTGGCATCGGCAGGCTCGACGACCGATGCCTGGGCCTCGCCTTGAGGCGCCGCATCACGGACGGGCTCTTGCGCGGGGGAGGAGGGATCACCACTCATGCTGACCGAAAGCGGATTCACGTTTAAACATGTTGATGGGTGGGGCTCACCTCCCACAAGCGGCGGAAGCCCGCACCTGCCGCTCCAGACACTGCCCCGGAGTGACGCTTGACCGTCCACGCACCTGCCGCCGCTGCACAGAACCCGTGGCACCAGCAGCGACTGGAGCTGGAGCTGCTGCTTCAGGTTCCTGTGCCGGAGCGGCTCGATGCCGCCGCTGATGCGCAACTGCAGGAGGCGATGCGCCGAAAGGATTTAACCCAGCAGCTGCAACCGCTCCTGGCCCGGCGCGACGACAGCCGCGACGACAGCCGCGACACCCCAGCGCCATCCCTGCTCGATGGGTTCGACCCGGAGGGAGTGCTTGAGGACGACGCCGACGAGAACGCTCGACTGGCGGGCCTGCACGAAGATCTGGAGCAGAGCCTGAGGGATTCCGAAACCTCACCGGTGGTGAATCTGGTGAACCGGATCCTGCTGCAGGCCCTGCAACTGGGTGCCAGCGACATTCATGTGGAACCGCAGCAGGCAGGCCTGCAGGTGCGGTTCCGACAGGACGGCGTGCTGCAGAGCTACAGCGAACCGTTGCCGAGTCGGTTAGTGCCCGCCGTGACCTCCCGCTTCAAGATCATGGCCGACCTGGACATCGCCGAACGCCGCCAGGCACAGGACGGCCGCATCCGCAGGCGCTTCCAGGAGCGCACGGTGGATTTCCGGGTCAACAGCCTGCCGAGCCGCTTCGGCGAAAAGATTGTGCTGCGCCTGCTCGACAGCTCCGCCACCCAGCTGGGGCTGGACACCTTGATCACCGACCCGGCGGCCCTGGATCTGGTGCGCAATCTCGGCGCCAAACCCTTCGGGATGATCCTGGTGACCGGACCGACGGGCTCGGGAAAATCGACCACGCTGTATTCCCTGCTGGCGGAGCGCAACGACCCGGGAATCAACATCTCCACCGTGGAAGATCCGATCGAATACACCCTGCCGGGCATCACGCAGTGCCAGGTGAACCGCGACAAAGGCTTTGATTTCAGCACCGCCCTGCGCGCCTTCATGCGTCAGGACCCGGATGTGCTGCTGGTGGGCGAAACCCGCGACCTGGAGACCGCCAAGACAGCGATCGAAGCGGCGCTCACCGGTCACCTGGTGCTGACCACACTCCATTGCAACGATGCACCGAGTGCCATCGCCCGCTTGAGCGAGATGGGGGTGGAACCGTTCATGGTCAGCGCCTCCCTAATCGGCATCGTGTCGCAACGCCTGCTGCGCAAGGTATGCCACCACTGCTGCGAGAGCTATCAGCCCGATGCCAGCGAACTGGGGCGATTCGGACTGATGACCCACAACGAAGCGGATGTGCGCTTTGTGCGAGCCCATCACCACGATGGCGACGGCCAGGCCTGTCCCCACTGCCAGGGCAGTGGATATCGGGGCCGGATAGGGGTCTACGAAGTGCTGCGGATGAATGAGGAGCTGGCGACGGCGGTGGCCCGTGGCGCCACCACCGACGTGATCCGGCGACTCGCCCTGGAAAGCGGCATGACGACGCTGCTGGGCTACAGCCTGGAGCTGGTGCGCCGCGGCCAGACGACCCTGGAGGAAGTGGGCCGGATGATCCTCACCGACGCCGGTCTGGAATCGGAACGCCGCGCCCGAGCCCTGCACAGCCTCACCTGCCAGGGCTGCGGTGGCGGACTGCAGGAAGGCTGGCTGGAATGTCCGTACTGTCTGACCCCACGTCAGTGAGGCGCCCGCCATGGAGCTGATGATCGAAGACCTGATGGAGCAGCTGGTGCAGGGCAGCGGCAGCGACCTGCATCTGGCCAGCGGGCAGCCGCCCTATGGGCGCTTCAACGGACAGCTCCGCCCCCTCTCGGAATCGCCGCTCAGCGAAGAAAGCTGCAACCGACTGATCTTTTCGATGCTCAACAACAGCCAGCGCAAGACCCTGGAGCAAACCTGGGAGCTGGATTGCGCCTATGGCCTCAAGGGGGTGGCCCGCTTCCGCGTCAACGTGTATCGGCAGAAGGGGAGCTACGCCGCCTGCCTGCGGGCCCTGGGCAACACGATCCCCAGCATCGCCTCGCTGGAGCTGCCGCCGGTGGTGGTGGACACCTGTGCCCGACCGCGGGGCCTGGTGCTGGTGACCGGACCGACTGGATCGGGCAAAACCACCACCCTCGCCGCCCTGCTCGACCACATCAACCACAGCCGCAGCGAACACATCCTCACGATCGAAGACCCGATCGAGTTCGTGTATCGCAGCGACCGCAGCATGGTGCACCAGCGCCAGCTCAATGAAGACACCCGCAGCTTTGCCAATGCACTGCGCGCCGCCTTGCGCGAAGACCCGGACGTGATCCTGGTGGGTGAAATGCGCGATCTCGAAACGATCCAGCTGGCGATCACCGCAGCGGAAACCGGTCATCTGGTGTTTGGAACCCTGCACACCAGTTCCGCCGCCCAGACGGTGGATCGGATGGTGGATGTGTTCCCTCCCGGCCAGCAAACCCAGATCCGGGTGCAACTCTCCGGCAGCCTGGTGGCCGTTTTCGCCCAGACCCTCTGCCGTCGGCTCGATCCGAAACCGGGGCAATTCGGCCGGGTGATGGCCCAGGAAATTCTGATCAACACAGCGGCGATCGCCAACCTGATCCGTGAAGGCAAAACCGCCCAGCTCTATTCCCAGCTGCAAACCGGTGCGGATCTGGGCATGCAGACCCTCGAGCGGGCCCTGGCCGATCTGGTGACGGCCGGCAGCATCAGCCGGGATGAGGCCATGGCCAAAGCGGGCAAACCGGGTGAACTGGACCGCTTGCTGGGCGGATCCTGATCCGGCTGAGCCATGGCCAGTTTTGTTGCCACCTACAGCGGTCCTGCCGGCGACAACCGCAGCATTCGCATTCAGGCCAAAGACGTCACCAGCGCCCGCAAGCTGCTGCGCCGTCGCGGCATCCGCGCCAACAGCCTGGTGGCGGACCCAAGCGCCACGGGCGACAGCCCGCGCACTGGGGCTGGCTCACGCTCATGGCTCTCCATCGATTGGAACGCAGCCCTGGAAAAAGCCCCGGGGGTGAAAGACAAAGCGGTGTTTGCCAGCAAGCTGGCAGCCCTGGTGGATGCAGGCGTGCCAATCGTGCGCAGCCTCGATCTGATGGCCCGTCAGCAGCGCCTGCCGATGTTCAAACGGGCCTTGCTGCAGATCAGCCTTGAAGTGAACCAGGGCACAGCCATGGGGGCGGCCATGCGCCAGTGGCCCAAGGTGTTCGACCCATTGAGCATCGCCATGGTGGAGGCCGGTGAAGCCGGTGGGGTGCTCGACGAATCCCTCAAACGGCTGGCCAAGCTGCTGGAAGACAACGCCCGACTCCAGAACCAGATCAAAGGAGCCCTGGGATACCCCGTGGCCGTGCTGGTGATCGCGATTCTCGTCTTCCTGGGGATGACGATCTTTCTGATTCCCACCTTCGCCGGCATTTTCAAGGACCTCGGGGCTGAACTGCCCCTGTTCACCCAGTTGATGGTGGATCTCAGCGAGCTGCTGCGTTCACCCTTGTCCTTGCTGCTCGCTGGCGTGATGCTGATGGCGTTGTGGATGCTGAGCCGGTATTACGCCACCGCCAAGGGACGACGCGCGATCGACCGTCTGCTGCTGCGCCTGCCCCTGTTCGGCGATCTGATCATGAAAACCGCCACAGCACAGTTCTGCCGGATCTTCAGTTCCCTCACCCGTGCCGGTGTGCCGATCCTGATGTCGCTGGAGATTTCCAGCGACACAGCCGGCAATTCGATCATTTCCGATGCGATCCTCGCTTCCCGTGGCCTCGTGCAGGAAGGCGTGCTGCTCAGTGCTGCCCTGATTCGCCAGAACGTGCTGCCCGAGATGGCCCTGAGCATGCTCGCCATCGGCGAAGAAACGGGAGAGATGGATCAGATGCTCAGCAAAGTGGCCGACTTCTACGAAGATGAAGTGACGGCCTCGGTGAAAGCGCTCACCTCGATGCTCGAGCCAGCGATGATCGTGGTGGTGGGTGGCATTGTCGGCTCGATTCTGCTGGCGATGTATCTGCCGATGTTCACGGTCTTCGACCAGATCAAGTAGTGAGCGCTGCTGCGATCGCCTGACCCGCCAACCAGCCACTGCTCCAGCAGTGTTGAAAATTGAAGCCGCCGGTGACGCCATCCACGTCGAGCAGCTCTCCGGCGAAATGCAGCCCGGGCACCACACGACTTTCCATCGTGGCCAGATTCACGTCACCCAGATCGACGCCACCGGCGGTGACGAATTCTTCACCGAACGGTCCACGACCACGAATGCTGTAGTTGCTGCCGGTGAGCGCCTGCGCCAGAGCCCGTTCCCAGGCGGCGGGGCAATCCGCCCAACGGCGCTGAGGATCCGCCCCCACCTGCTCCAATAGGGCCAACCAGAGCCGACGGGGCAGGCGATCGGAGCAGGGCCTGGCCGCGGCAAGGGTGCGTCGGGCCTGGTCATGGCGGAGCGCTCGCACAACCGCCACCCCCCGCTCGGGGCTCAACCCGCCCAGCCAGCGCACGGTGAGAACACCGCGATAACGCTCGGCATGGAGCGCCCGAGCCGCAAAAGCCGTGAGGCGCAACGTCGCCGGCCCGCTCAATCCCCAGTGGGTGATCAACACCCTGCCGTGCTGCTGCCAGCGTCCGCCAGGGAGGCTGAGCTGCAGCTCCACATTATCGAGGGCGACGCCGGAACAGGCCGTCAAGCCGGCGGCGTCGAGGGCCAGCGTGAACAGGGACGGCAGGGGCGCAATGATCCGGTGACCGAGGCCAGCAGCCAGCTTGCGGCCACTGGGATGCCCACCGGTGGCGAGGAGCACGCGTCGGGCCTGCCAGGACGAACGGGGCAGGGACGGCCGACCGGCACCCTCCAGCTGAAAGCCATCGGCACAGCGCACCAGCCCCCGCACCGGTGATCCGGTGTGCAGCTGCACACCGGCGTCCCGGGACGCCCGTTGCAGGCACTGAATCACCGCATCGGAACGATTAGCGCGGGGAAACATCCGGCCGTCGGCCTCCTCCACCAGCTCGAGGCCGCGCTCCGAAAACCAGGCCACCGCATCGCCACAGGCAAAACGACTGAACGGGCCACGCAACGGCCGACTTCCACGCGGGTAATGGCGCACCAGATCTGTCGGATCCCAGCAGGCATGGGTGACATTGCAGCGCCCACCACCGCTGAGACGCACCTTGGTGAGCGGCTCGGGCGTGGCCTCCAGCACCGCAACCCGCTCCAGCCCCAGCTCCGCCGCCGTGATCGCCGCCAGATAACCAGCGGGACCACCCCCAACCACGATCAGGTCATGCAGCCGGCTGGAACCGCAGGGCGACGCCGTTGTTGCAGTAGCGCTTTCCTGTGGGCTTTGGGCCGTCATTGAACACATGACCCTGATGTCCGCCGCAACGACGACAGTGGTATTCGGTGCGCGGAATGATCAATTTGAAATCTACTTTTGTGGCAATCGCGCCGTTGAGCGGTGCCCAGAAGCTCGGCCAGCCGGTGCCGCTGTCGAATTTCGCCTTGGCGGAGAACAGGGGGAGATCACAACCGGCACAGTGATAAGTGCCGGAACGTTGTTCCGCATTGAGCGGACTGCTGAAGGGTCGCTCCGTTCCCTCCCGCCGCAGCACCTGATAAGCCTCGGGAGACAAACGCTTCTTCCACTCCGCATCGGAGAGGTTCCAGGCAGACTCACCGGCCTTGGAGGCAGCGAGGACAGGCCTCGGCGCCGCGAGCCAAGCCGCCACACCCGCCACACCGCTGAGCAGGAGCGACCGGCGGGGCAGAAGCCTGTCGGAAAGTCCCGATGTCATCACTGGACCAACAACCCAATGACTCCGTTTTAAAGGAGGCGGGAGCCGGTGCGAGGCAGCATGGGGACATGGAGCCTCCGATCGAGCCCAAACGGGAACCGCCGTGGCGTTTCAGCGTGGCGCCGATGCTCGATTGCACCGACCGCCATTTCCGAATGTTGATGCGGCAGATCAGCCGCCGGGCCCTGCTCTACAGCGAAATGGTGGTGGTGCAGGCCCTACACCACAGCGAGCGGCGAGAGCGGCTGCTGGACTTCGATCCCATGGAGCATCCCCTGGCTCTGCAGGTGGGAGGCGACGATCCCGCCCTCCTGGCAGAGGCGACGCGGATGGCGGCCGACTGGGGCTACGACGAAATCAACCTCAATGTGGGCTGTCCGAGCCCGAGGGTGCAGGCAGGCAACTTCGGAGCCTGCCTGATGGCCGAACCCGACACCGTGGCCCGCTGCGTCGAGGCCATGGTCAGAGCCTCGCCTCTGCCGGTGACGGTGAAACACCGCGTGGGCATCGATGACCTCGATAGCGATGCCCTGCTGCAGGCCTTTGTGGATCGGCTGGCCGACGCTGGCGCCAGTCGCTTTGCCGTGCATGCCCGCAAGGCCTGGCTCGATGGTCTGGATCCGAAACAGAACCGCACGATTCCACCGCTTCAATACGACCGGGTGATCGCCTTGAAGCGACGCAGACCGGAGCTGTTGATCGAACTGAACGGAGGCCTGGACACTCCGGACGATTGCCTTGAGGCTCTCCAGCATTGCGATGGCGCCATGGTGGGCCGCGCTGTGTACGCCCATCCACTGCGATGGACGGCCATCGATGCGTTGATCTATGGCGATCCAGCCCGAAGCATCAGCGCCGCCGGCGTGGTGCGAGGGCTGCTTCCCCATGCCGAACGCCACCTCCAACGCGGCGGCCGCCTCTGGGATCTAGGCCGCCACCTGGTGCATCTGGTGGAAGGGGTGCCGGGAGCGCGGCACTGGCGCCGCGATCTTGGTCAGAACGCCCAACGCAAGGGGGCTGACCTGAGCGTGCTCGACGATGCCGCCCGACAACTGGAAGCTGCCGGGCTCTGAACATCCCGCCATCTGAACAGCGCGCCAGAGGTGGCGATCAGCGCTCAGCCTTCGGCACCGCCGTAATCGCCGTAGTCATCACTCTGAGGCGCAGGAGCAGCGCCACCCCGTCGACGCCGGCTGCGGCCGTCGTCATCAGCACCGGCCTGAGGCGCACCGCCGCCATAACTGCGGTCTTCCCAACCACGCGCACCGGAGCCGCCACCATCGCCGTAGCCGCCGCGGTCTGCGCCACGACCACCGCCGCCATAGCCGCCACCCCCGTAGCCGCCACCGCCATAACCACCGCCGCCGCGACGCGGTGCGCTGCCACGCGGTTCGGCTTTGTTGATCCGCAACGGACGACCCATCAGCTCCGCACCCTGCAGAGCTTCAATGGCTGCGGCTTCAGCCGCTTCATCTGCCATTTCAATGAAAGCGAAACCGCGCTTGCGTCCGGTATCGCGCTCAAGAGGAAGGGCACAATTGGTGACTTCGCCATAGGCGGCGAACAGTTCAATGACGTCTTCCTGCTCTGCGCGGAAGGGCAAATTGCCGACGAAAATGCTCACTTTCCTGGTGGACCGTTGTTGAAAGGGCCAATGGCCTACGGCCTGCTCAGCGTAGACCCAGTCAGACGGTTCGTTCAGCCGGCCGTGACGGGCAGTCGCTCCAACCACAGCGCCAACTGCTCCTCCACCCGCACAAACGCCGTTCCACCCTCACTGAGACGGGCCGCCACCACCTGACGCGGCACCAGGGCCTCCAGCAGATCCGCCTCGATCACCGGGTGAAAGGCGCGCCATTGCTCCAGGCTCAGATCCCGCAGCAATTGCCCCTCCTGCAAACACCGTTTCACCACGGCACCCACCAACTGATAGGCCTCTCGGAAGGGAACCCCCCGCGCTACGAGATAGTCGGCCACATCGGTGGCATTGGAAAAATCCGTGACCACAGCCTGCTCGAGACGCTCCGGCTGGAAGACCACACCGTCCTCGAGCAGGATCGCCATCGCTTCGAGGCAATCGCCCGTGGTGCGCACCACATCAAAGAGCGCTTCCTTGTCTTCCTGAAAGTCTTTGTTGTAAGCGAGCGGCAGGCCTTTGATCATCGTCAGCAAACCCTGGAGGTGACCGAAGACCCGGCCACACTTGCCGCGCACCAGTTCGGGCACATCCGGATTTTTCTTCTGCGGCATCAGGCTGCTGCCCGTGGCGCAACGGTCGCTCAGGCGCACAAAGCCGCATTCTTCACTCGCCCAGAAAATCACCTCCTCCGCCAGTCGGCTGAGATGCACCATCACCAGGGAGGCGGCAGCGCTGAACTCCACCGCGAAATCGCGGTCGCTCACGGCATCAAGACTGTTGGCATAGATCTGATCAAAGCCGAGGGCCGCAGCAGTGTGGCGCCGGTTGATCGGCACCGAGGTTCCAGCCAGAGCAGCGGCACCGAGCGGACAGATGTTGACGCGCGTGCGCACATCAGCGAACCGCTGCCGATCGCGCTCGAGCATCTCCACGTAGGCCAGCAGGTGATGGGCCAGACACAGGGGTTGGGCCCGCTGCAGGTGGGTGTACCCGGGAATCAGGGTCTGACGATGGCGATCAGCCTGCACCAGCAGGGCACGCTGAAACCGCACGATCCCCTGCTCCAACCCCTCCATCCGCCGCCGCAACCAGAGGCGCAGATCCGTTCCCACCTGGTCATTACGGCTGCGACCGGTGTGCAGCTTCTTGCCCACCGGTCCGAGCAGGGCGATCAGCCGCCGCTCGACAGCGAAGTGCACATCCTCATCAGCGAGCCCAGGCTGAAAGGTTCCCGCCGCAGCCTCGCTGCGAATCTGCTCCAGCCCGCCGCAGAGCTGATCGGCCTCAGCGGCGCTGATCACACCACACTCCGCCAGCATCCTGGCGTGGGCGATCGACCCATCCAGATCCTCCTGCAGCAACTGGATGTCGAACCCGATCGAGGCGTTGAAACGCTCAATCGCCGGATGCAGGCCCTGATCGAAACGATCACTCCAGGTCGTCGTTCCGCCACCCGTCACCCCGCCTGTCATCGCTGCCGATCCCAGCACACAGCTTCAGCTTGTCAGAGGGACGCACGGGGGACGGACGGCAGCATCACCTCCTCGCGCACCTTGAGCACCACCATCGAAGCATCGTCCTCCAGCTGCCGGTCCGCACCCACGAAGCGATCCAATCGGGTGAAGAGCTGATCGAGGATTCCCTGGGATCCCATCCCGGATCGACAAGCACCTTCCAGGGTGCGCATGAGCCTGGCCTCATCAAAGCGATCCCCGGTGATTCCCGGGGCCTCGGTGACCCCATCGGTGTAATAAAGGATCACATCACCCGGTTCGAGCACCACCTGACCACAGCCGTAATCCGCTTCCGGTTGCAGTCCGATCAACAGACCAGGCGCATCCAGCCGCCCGATGCTGCGCTGCTGCGCTCGCCAGATCAAGGGCGGATTGTGAGCCGCATTGGCAAAACGGAGCCGACGGGTGCGCGGATCGAAATCGGAATAAAAGAGAGTCACAAACCGGTGCGACTGGGCCAGGTCTTCCTGCGCCAGTTGGTTGAGATCGTGAAGAATCCGATCCGGCGGCAGGCCGCTCAGCACCTCAGCGCGCAGCATGCCGCGCAACAGGGTCATCAACAGGCCAGCGGGAACCCCCTTTCCCATCACATCGCCCATCACCAGAGCCCAACGCCCCCGCTCCCGGCGCCGACCGATCAGTTCCGGACGGGTGGGAATGAAGTCGTAGTAGTCGCCGCCCACCTGAAACGCAGGCCGACAGCGGGCCGAAAGTTCCACGCCCTCAATCACCGGGCAGTGATCCGGCAGCAACTGGGCCTGGATCTCGGCACCGATGCTCAGCTGTCGATCGACCCGCTCATGCCGGCGCGCCTCCTGCAGCATGAGATCGTTCTCAATCGCCACGCCGGTGAGATCGGCGACGAGCTGCACATGGCGGCGGTGCACCTCACTCCAGACCAGCGGCCCGGTGCTGTTGAAGACATACAACCGCCCGCGCTGCCGTCCCCGCGCCACCAGGGAGGTGGCGAACAGATCGGAACGGCCGAGCTGGCGCTGCACAAGCTGATCCAGGGCCTGCACCTGCGCCTCTTCAGAGGCAAAACCGACGGCATGGCCGGGTCCAAAGGCCGCGATCTGGCGGAGCAGTTCCTCCGAACGTTCCACAGGAAGCACCTGCAGTTGTTCCCGCCAGAGCCGACCATCCGGCTGAAAGGGCACCAGCAAGGCACCATCCACGCCCACCAGACGGGAGGCGACCACCGGCACCAGTTCCAGAAACCGATGCAGGTTGGTGAAGCTGCGCAGGGCGAATCCCAGCGAAACCAGAAGGTCCTGATTGGTGCGCTGCTCGTTGGAGAGGCTGTCGAGCAGCTGACGCAGAGACGCCGTGGCCGTCAACGGCTGAACGCTGCTGCGTTGACGCGGAGTGGAATGGCGCCGTGGTGGCTTGCTGCTCACGGCCGACCATGGCAGGACCCGCAAAGTAGCAAGGGTTCAGCGGCCAGCCAGCAACGCCTCGACAAATTCAAAGCTGTTGAAAGGGCGGAGATCTCGGATCCCCTCGCCAGCGCCGATGAACCGGATCGGCAAGCCGGCTTCCGATGCCACCGCCAGAGCGACACCACCGCGGGCGGTGCCATCGAGTTTGGTGATCACCACACCGGTGAGATCAGCAGCCTTGGCAAAGGCCATCGCCTGCTTGAGGCCGTTCTGCCCCTGGCTGGCATCCAGCACCAGCAGCGACTCCACCCTGGCTTCCGGAGCGAGTCGATCGACGATGCGTCGGATCTTCTGGAGCTCCTCCATCAGGTTGTGCTTGGTCTGCAGTCGTCCGGCCGTGTCGACCAGGAGCAGATCCACACCCTTGGAACGGGCCGCACCGATCGCATCGAACACCACAGCGGCAGGATCGGCGTTCGCTGACGGATTGGAGATCACCGGCACCTCGCTCCGCTCCGCCCACACCGTCACCTGCTGCACCGCAGCGGCCCTGAAGGTGTCGGCCGCGGCCACCAGAGCGCTGTAGCCACTGCGCACGGCCAGATTGGCGAGCTTGCCCAGGGTGGTGGTCTTGCCAACACCGTTGACGCCCACCATCAACCAGATGTTCAAACGACCCCGTTCCGGCGCCAGCAGTTCAACGCCGCTGGCCTGAATCGGCTGCTCCAGCAGACCGCGCAGCTGCTCCTTGAGAAAACGGATCCCCTCTCCGGGATCCACCACCTCCTCATTGAGGCGACGCCGCAGAGCCTCCATCACCTGATCGGTGGCCTGCACTCCGGCATCCGCCCGCAGCAGCAAAGCCTCGAGATCATCAACCACCTCGGGGGTGAGGGGGTCATCACCGAGAGTCTCGAGCAGGCTGGTGACAAAGCCCTGTCGGGTCTTCTCCAGACCGCGGCGCAGGCGACCGAGCCAATCGATCTCCTCCAGCGACACCTGATCCACCTCGCGGCCCTGGGCGGCCAGAACCTCCGCCGACCAGGTGAAGGTGTCGTCAAAGTCACCGAGCTGGGGCTCCTGACTGTCCTGAACCGTCTCGGAGGTCTGCGCAGTGCGAACGGGGGGAACCGGTGCGGGCTCCTCGAGGCGGGAGGCCCGACTCGCGAGCTCCTGCAGACGCTCCTGACGCTGCGCCGCCGCCAGCTCCAACAACGACAGGGGAGCCGACGGGGCTGGTGGGGAGTCAGGTTCCGCCGCGCGCTCCTGCTCCGGAGTGTCCTGAGCCGAGGGGACTTGAACCTGGGCTTGAACCTGGGCCTTCTGCGCTTTCAGGCGGGCGTAGGCCTGACGGGCCCACTCCAGCGGATCCTCCTCCGTTGCTTCAGCCGCAGCCTCACCAACCTCGGGGGTTGGTGGAGACGGGGCCTCCTCATCGTTGGGAACGGAGGTGCGGTTGAACCAGTCGTAAACCATCGAAGCGGCAGGGTGGTGACCAGAGATCAGAGGATGGGGCTCAGGAGCTGGCGGCAGTTGTTGTCGCCTGCTGCAGTCGGCGCAGAACGCCGTTGATCATGCGCCGGCCCTGATCATCGCTGTAGCGATGGGCCAGCTCCACGGCTTCGTTGCAGGCCACCGCTGCCGGCGTGTGGAGAGCGGTGAGATCAACCACCGCCAAGCGGAGGATGTCGCGATCAATCCGTGGCAGACGGCTGAGACGCCAACCTTCCATCACCCCATCCAGACGGGCATCGATCGCACTGCGTTGCTCCAGCACCAGAGCCACCCGGCGGCGGGCGTCATCACGCACCTGATCCTGATCCGCCAGTGCCAGCAGGCGGGGCAGCTCCAGACATCCGGAGAGACCATTGAGCACCTGTTCGGCAGCGCCGATCGACGCCTGCAGCTGATCGCGGACAGCAACCACCTGAGTTCCGGCTCGATCGCTGCCGCGATCACCACCATCCTGCAGTTCGCTGTCGAGCAGATGCTGCTGGGCCTTCTCCAGATCAGCGGCACAGCCATCCAGGGTCTCCCGCCAGTGCTGCATCAGGGTGTCGAGCGCCTTCTGGAGCAGGGTCTCCAGGGAGAGATCTGCCATCACCTGGCCATCACGGTCAGGAAGCTGACCGAGCACCAGGAGCGCCAGCTCACGGGCCAGGGAACGGGACTGCATGGAGGTCAAGCGAAGGTTGGCACAGGCAGATCGCTGATCACGCTTCCGAGGCGCGGGACGACGGAGAGGTAGCGCGCAACTGGGAGAGAAGACTGGAAAAACTGCGATTCACAGGGGCTTCCCGTTCATCCGGATTGACGATTCCAGCGGAAATGATCGTGCGGAATGCATCCTCCACCGAGAGATTGAGATCCCGCACCGATGACTCAGGCACCAAGGCGTACCAGCCGGTGGTGGGGTTGGGAGCGGTGGGGATGAACACGCTCAGGAGGGGCTCCTCGAGTTCGGCCTGCAACGAGGGGCCCACCACACCGGTCACGAAACCGACGCTGAACAGACCCTCGCGGGGGTACTCCACCAGAACGACACGGCGAAACCGCTTGGAATTGTCGCGAAGGAAGGTTTCGAGGAGCTGTTTCAGCGTTTTGTACACCGATCCCGCCAGGGGAATCCGTGACAAGGTGCCCTCACCGAACTCCAGCAACCATCGGCCCACGATGTTGCGGGCCATCAAACCGATCAGAAGAATCCCCAGCAGGGGAACCGTGAGGCCGAGGGCCAGATTGATCAGGTCCTGCAGCAGGGGGTTGAGCGTGATGAAGGGGTTGAACTGCTTTGGAATCGACGTGAGAAACGCCAAAACAAAACGGCTCACCGTGGTCGCCAACCAGATCGTGGTGGCCAACGGAATGACCACCAGCAGACCAGCAATCAGATCATTCTTGAGATCCTGCTGAAGTCTGGCGCTGAGCGGCAGATCGGGTCTGGGGTTGGACTGCACCAAGAAACGTCTCGGTCCTTGAGGCGACGTGATCCAACCAACCTAACCAGCAATCAGAGAACAGCCGCGAATGCGAGGAGCACAAAGGCAATGGCCAGCACCACGGCGCTGACGGTGCCACCGAAACGACGTTGATTCATCGCCAGATTGCGCTGGCGCTCCGCCTGCTGAAGCTGATCGTTCATCTGTTGCAGCTGACCATCGATGAACTCCTGGGCCGCTTTGGCCTTGTCGTCATCGGTGGCGTCAGCAGGCAGTTGTCCGGCCTGGGCCAGCTGCTCTCCCAGCATCTTCACGTTGTCGGGATTCTTTCCCTGCTGTCGGGCCATCTCCAGCTGGCTGCGGCGCTGCTGCAGCGTCTGATCCGCCTGACCGGCGAGCGATTGATTGCCACTGATCGCCATCGGCACCACAGCGATCATGGCAATCGCCAGCAGAGCCGAAAGCACGCACACCACCCAACGAATCGGCTGGCGATCGGCAACGGGATGATCCAGGCGCGACCCGATCAACATCAGCAACAAGCCGACAAATCCCATCGGGGCCTGGCTGACGAGCCGTTCGATCAGCAGCTGTTGAAACGACGCCTCCGCCCAGTCGGCACCACTGAGGACCACAGCGATCTGCAGAACCAGGAGCACCACCAGCGTGAGACCCAGCCAGCGCAGCACAGGGGCGAGTCGCAGCGTGGACGAGGAACCTGGAGCAGAAGCGGACACGGCAAGATGCCTGAAGTCGTCCAACTGTACGGTCGCTTTCCGTGTCCGCTGACACTGATCTGGCCAGGCTGGCCGAAGCCCTGAAGCGGGAAGCTCGGCAGCAGGGCTTCGAGCCGGTGGGTCTCGCCCGGTTGCCGGGCAGTGCCCGACTCCAACTGCGGACGGCAGCCCTGCAACGCTGGTTGGAGGCAGGACATCAGGCCGACATGGCCTGGATGGCCGCACCACGGCGGCTGGCGGCGGAACGGCTGCTCGACGGTGCCAGAAGCCTGCTGGCGGTGGGTCTGAACTACCACGTGGCAGCCAGGCGGGAACCAGGAACGCTGGCGATCGCCCGCTATGGCTGGGGCCGGGATTACCACCGCGTCGTCATGCAACGGCTGAAGCGACTCGGACGCTGGCTGGAGCAGCAGCATCCCGGCGTGGGCTGGAGAGCCTGCGTGGATGCCGACCCCCTGCTCGACAAGGCCTGGGCGGAGGAGGCCGGTCTGGGTTGGATCGGCAAACACAGCAACCTGATCCACCGCCAACGGGGGTCCTGGATGGTGATCGGCCACCTGCTCACCAGTCTCGACCTGCCGCCGGATCAACCCGCCGAACCCCTCTGCGGTCGCTGTCAACGCTGCATCGACGCCTGCCCCACGGACGCGATCCGGGAACCCTTTGTGGTCGATGCCCGCCGCTGCCTCGCATATCACACGATTGAAAACCGCAGCCCGCAACTACCGGAGACGATCCAGGCCGCCCTGGGTCCATGGCTTGCAGGCTGCGACATCTGCCAGGAGGTCTGCCCCTGGAATGAGGGGCCCCTGCCCTGCAGTGAGGATCCCGATGTGCAGCCCCGGCCCTGGATCCTCAGCCTGCAGCGCGACCAGGCCCTGAGCTGGGATGACGCCACCTGGCTGGAGAAGCTGCGCGGTTCGGCGCTGCGCAGAATCAAGCCCTGGATGTGGAGACGCAACGCCGAGGCAGCGCGCGTGGAGAGCCCTCCTACCCTGAACGGATCGACATCAAAGTGATGGGTCGCAACGTTCGCTTCAAACCCGGTGCAACCAGGTGTGCAGCGACCCTGCTCGCCCTGGCCGGCGCGATTCTGCCCCTGCCTGCCAAGGCGCTCATTCCCACGGTGTATGTGCCGAGCCAGCAGGAACTGGAGGGATCCGGCATCGGCATCGGGCGCACGGCGGCGCAGTTGCTCAAGCTGGGTCAACCGGAAGAAGCCGCCCGGCTGGCGGCGCTGGCCGTGCGGCTCCAGCCGGAGGATGAACGGCTCTGGTCGGTACTGGCTGAGGCCCAACTGCGCAGCCAGCAACTGGATGCGGCCGCCCGCTCCCTGGCCAAGGCCAAGGAACTCAATCCCAACAAAGCCGGACTCTGGTTTGCCGAGGCCTCCCTGGCCCTGCGCGACAACCGGCCGGAGGATGCCATCCCCCTGCTCGATGAAGGGCTGAAGCTCGATCCCAACAATCCCGCCGCCTATTTCGACCTGGGGAACGCCAGGGTGATGCAATCGCGCTACGGCGCCGCACTCAAGGCCTTTGAAAAAGCCGCCAGCCTCAAACCCACCTTCTGGGAAGCGGTGAACAACCAGGCGATCGTGCTGTTCGAAATGGGCAACACCCGTGAGGCGATTCAACGCTGGCGACGCGTGCTCACGATCAAGCGCAACGCCGAACCCATGCTCGCCCTGGCCGCTGCACTGAACAGCCAATCACCGGGTGATGAAGAGGCGCTGACCCTGGCGCGACAAGCCCTGGCCGACGATCCGAATTACGTGCTCCCCGGGCATCAGAAACAGCAGCTGTGGGGGCTGAACCTGAGGCTGGCGGCGCGCACGCTGCTGGCAAACCCGGCCCTCCAGGATGCGGTGGAGCGTGCAGAAGCCAACGCCGATCCCAGCAGCGCCAGCTGAGAGGACTGGTCATCCCAGGGGAGATCTGTAGGCTGAGCCCCTTCCGCCCTCAGAATTTCCGATCCGGATGGCCGAGGAGCGCGTTCAACCGATCGCCCTGCATCAGGAGATGCAGCGCTCCTACCTCGAGTACGCGATGAGCGTGATCGTGGGTCGGGCCTTGCCCGATGCCCGCGATGGCCTCAAGCCGGTGCAGCGTCGCATCCTCTATGCCATGCACGAACTGGGCCTGACACCGGATCGGCCCTACCGCAAGTGCGCCCGCGTCGTGGGCGATGTGCTCGGCAAATATCACCCGCACGGTGATCAGGCGGTCTACGACGCTCTGGTGCGGCTGGTGCAGACCTTCTCCAGCCGCCACCCCCTGCTGGATGGCCACGGCAACTTCGGATCCGTGGATGACGATCCGCCGGCTGCCATGCGCTACACCGAAACCCGCCTGGCTCCGATCGCCCATCAGGGACTGCTCGATGAGATCGGCGACGACACCGTTGATTTCGCTCCGAACTTCGACGGCTCCCAGCAGGAACCGACCGTGCTGCCGGCCCAGCTGCCTTTCCTGCTGCTCAACGGCTGTGCCGGGATTGCCGTGGGCATGGCCACCAACATCCCGCCCCACAATCTCGGCGAAGTGGTGGATGCCCTGGTGGCCCTGGTGCGCCAACCGGAGCTGAGCGATGACAAGCTCCTGACCCTGATTCCCGGCCCGGATTTCCCAACCGGCGGCGAAGTGCTGTTAGGCAGTGGCGTCCGGGAGACCTACCTGTCGGGTCGCGGCAGCATCCCGATGCGGGGCGTGGCTCACATCGAGGAGGTGCAGCCGGGCAAGGGGCGCCACAAGCGCAATGCCGTGGTGATCACCGAACTGCCCTTTCAACTGAGCAAAGCGGGCTGGATCGAAAAGCTGGCGGAGCAGGTGAACGAGGGGCGCATCGGTGGCATCGCTGACATCCGGGATGAGAGCGACCGCGACGGCATGCGGGTGGTGGTGGAACTCAGGCGGGATTCCGATCCAGGCAAGGTGCTTGCCGACCTGCAACGACGGACGTCACTGCAGAGCAACTTCGGAGCCATCCTGCTGGCGCTGGTGAACGGTCAACCGCAGCAGCTCTCCCTGCGCCAGCTGCTGCAGACCTTCCTCGAGTACCGCGAGCAGACCCTGATCCGTCGGACCAGCCATGCCCTGCGCAAAACCGAGGATCGCCTCGAGGTGGTGGAGGGTCTCAACCGCGCACTCGAGGCACTGCAACAGGTGATCAGCATGATCCAGGAGGCGCGGGATGCGGCCAGCGCCAGGGCCAGCCTGATGGTGCACCTCGACCTGAGCGAACGACAGGCCGATGCCGTTCTGGCGATGCCGCTGCGTCGACTCACCGGACTGGAGCAGGAGAGCCTGCGGAAAGAAGCCGAGGAACTGCGTCAGGAACGCAGTCGCCTGCAACGCCTGCTCGAGCAAAGGGACGTTCTGCTGGCGGCTCTGGTGGATGAACTGAAGCAGCTCAGGAAACGATTCGCCACGCCGCGCCGCACCCGCCTGATCGAAGGCGGCGACCATCTGCTGGCCGAACGGGCTGCCAGCCAACGCCCGAATGCCGAACTGCAACGCAAGCAGGCCCTGGGCGCACTTCCTGGCGATGCCCGTCTGCTGATCCAAGCCGATGGCCAGGTCAAGGTGATCAGCCCCCAGGTGCTGGGCCGGATGCATCTGCAGGACGCCGCCGCCCTCGGCGATGAACCGTCACCAGCCCGCCTGATCCTGCCGATCGCCCCACCCCCCCGGTTGCTGGCCCTCACCGCCCAGGGCCGGGTGGCCTTGGTGCGCTGGGAATTCGCCGGACAACAGCCAGGAGCGCTCGAACGGTTTCTACCCACCGCCATGGAGGGTGAAACCGTCATCAACCTGCTGCAGCTTCCCGACACCGACGACGATCACGCCAGCCGGACTTTGTCCCTCGGTCTGCTGAGCAGCGATGGTCGCTTCAAGCGTCTGCCCTTGCAGGACCTGCAGGAACTGTCGGGGCGGGCCGCCAGCGTGCTGAAGCTCAAGGAGGGCGTCAGCCTCCAGGCTGGAGTGATCTGCTCCGAGGGGGGAACGATCGCCCTGGTGACCGACATCGGCCGGGTGCTACGGCTGCCGGTGGATGACACGGCGCTGCCGTTGATGGGGAAGCTGGCCCAGGGGCCGGTGGCGCTGCGCCTGCTGCCGGGAGAACAGCTGGTCGGGGCTGTCAGCCTGGCTGCCGATGCTCCCGGCCAGTTGATCGCCGCCACCCGTCAGGGTCGGTTGATCCGACGCCCTCTCGGTGATCTGAGACTGTGCCACCGCGGCGATCTGGGCGATCTGGCGATCGATCTGAACGCGACGGCTGCGCCGGACGATCGCCTCGTGTCCGTCTGCCTGGCGACGCCGCTGCTGGGCTTGATCTCCAGCCAGGGGCGGCATGGACGGTTGGCCGGAACAGCGATCAGCACCGATGACAGCCTGGAACTGCCGCTGCGAGAAGGCGAGAGACTGAAGGCTCTGGTGCCGCTGATCAACGGCACGAAGGACTCAGCGGAGTGAGGCCGCCACACCGGCCGGCTCGAGCATGAGCTTGCTGGAGCGCATCGCCTCATCCATCGGCACCGGATAGGCACCGTCAAAACAGGCGGTGCAGAACTGGGACGAACTGGCCCGCGCCGCTTCCACCATGCCTTCTTTGCTGAGATAGGCGAGGGAATCGACCTTGAGATGCTCCTGGATCTCCGCCAACGTGAGACGGGCGGCGATGAGCTGATCCTGGGTGTCGGTGTCGATGCCGTAAAAACAGGGATGGGTGACCGGTGGGGAACTGATCCGCATGTGCACCTCGGTGGCACCGGCATCGCGAAGGGCCTGCACCAGCTTGCGGCTTGTGGTGCCGCGCACGATCGAGTCATCGATCACCACCACCCGCTGACCGGCCAGCACATCCGGCAACGGATTCAATTTCACCCGTATCCCCGCTTCCCGCATCGCCTGGGTCGGTTGAATGAAGGTGCGACCGACGTAGCGGTTTTTGATCAGGCCATCGGCAAACGCCAATCCGCTCGCCTGGGCATACCCGATGGCGGCAGGAATGCCCGAATCAGGCACACCGATCACCAGATCGGCTTCCACCGCCGATTCCTTCGCCAGGATCTGACCGATGCGTTGCCGGTAGCTGTAGAGCGATTCTCCGAAGAAGCGGCTGTCTGGCCGGGCGAAATAGATCATTTCGAACACGCACATCCTGGTGGAAGGTTCCACCCACCGCTGAATCGATGGCTCCGGTTCACCGCAATGAAAGCGCACGATTTCGCCGGGTTGCACATCCGCCTCATAACTGGCGCCGATGATGTCGAGCCCACAGGTTTCACTGCTCACCACCCAGTGCCCTTCGCTGGCATCGCCAAGGCGGCCATACACCAGCGGTCTGATGCCATAGCCGTCGCGAAGGGCATAGAGGGCGTCATTGGTGCCGATCACCAGACTGAAAGCACCACGACACAAGGCCACGGCTTCCGTGATCGCCGGCTGCCAATCGAGGCCGCGCTCCACCGCCTGCTGAATCGCCAGCGCGATCAATTCCGAATCGGTGGTGGAGGTGAATTCGGCCTGGCCATCATCAACACGCTGCCTCAGTTCCGCTGCGTTGACGAGATTGCCGTTGTGAGCCAAGGCGAAAGGGCCGAGGCGCGTCATCAGCACCACCGGCTGGGCATTGCAGACCCTGCTGCTGCCGGTCGTGGAATAGCGGTTGTGGCCCACGGCCAGATGACCGGGCATGCGGGCCAGGACGTCCTGATCAAACACCTGGCTGACCAGGCCCATGTCTTTGTGCAGGCGCACCTTGCCCTGGTTGAAAACGGCGATTCCCGCCGACTCCTGGCCGCGATGCTGCAGGGAATACAGGCCGAAATAAGTGAGGTTCGCCACCGGCTGCTCTGCGGCGAGCACGGCGTACACGCCGCACGCTTCCTCCATCCGGTCGGGGCGCTCCGTCTCGGACTGATGCACAGAGCGCCTCGACGTCATGATGTGGTCACAATTTTGCATCATGCCGCCATGCGTCGGGGCAGTGCCTGGTCGTGAGCCAGGCGCATCGCGGCGACATCGAGATCCAGCAGGGCCTGATCTCCCGAGCGCATCGTCAACCGCCCCTGATCCGTGACGAAGCCGAGGGGCGTGGCCGGAACGTCACAACCGAGCGCTCCAGCCAACAGCGCCTGCCAGGCCTCAAGGGCTTCCGCCTTCACCGACACGATGATCCTGGCGCCACCCTCCGCAAACAACAGCTGCTCCGGACGGGACCCGCTGCTGCCCAGGTCAATCGCGGCACCCAGGCCCACCGCCAGGCAACTCTCCGCCAACGCCACCGCCAGGCCACCGTCGCTGCAATCGTGGGCGGACGCCAACAGGCCTTGGCCAATCGCCGCCCGCACCAGGGCCTGCACTCTCAC
Source organism: Synechococcus sp. RS9909 (assembly GCF_014279595.1). NCBI lineage: Bacteria > Bacillati > Cyanobacteriota > Cyanophyceae > Synechococcales > Synechococcaceae > Synechococcus > Synechococcus sp. RS9909. The sequence continues at coordinate 4,012 of NZ_CP047943.1, read as the reverse complement.
CTCGAGATCCAGATCCGGACGAGGCGGGCGGCCGGTGAGGGCACCATGGATCACCCCCTGATACGCACTGCCTGCCAGCCCGAGCCGATCATCGGCCTGCCCATCGATCGGCACCCCCAGCAGCACCACTGGATCCGCCGGCTGCCGCCACCCCAGACCGATCACCTTGGCGATGGACTCCACCACCCCGACCATGCCCACCACGGGCGTGGGATGGATCGGCACGGACGCGCCATCATCACTGCGGGTCTCGTTGTAGAGGGAGACATTGCCACCGGTCACGGGGGTGTTCAGTCGGCGGCAGGCCTCAGCCAGACCACGGCAGGCCATGGCCAGTTGCCAGTAGCCGCGATCGGTGTCGGGTGAGGGAAAGTTCAGGTTGTCGGTCACCGCGAGCGGATCGGCACCGACGCAACTCAGGTTGCGGGCCGCTTCCGCCACCGCCGCCATCGCACCACGCTCGGGATCCAGCGCCACCCAGCGATTCGGGCAATCCACCGTGGCCGCCACAGCGCGCTCAGTTCCCTGCAGGGACCCGTCCCCCTGCTGAGGCCGGAGTCGCACGACCGCGGCGTCAGCGCCTCCGGCCTGAATCACGGTGTTGGCCAGCACCTGCTGGTCGTACTGGCGATACACCCAGCGCTTGCTGGCGATGGTCGGATCATCGAGCAGGGCGAGCAGATCGGCACCCCAGTCGTGCTCCAACGCGGCACCGGGAAGCTCGGAGTCTTGCCATTGCCAATGCTGCTGGATGTCGAGGGGGGGATCGGCCAAGAGGCTGTGGGAATTGATCGGCGTGTCTTCCGCCAGGGCGCGGGCGGGAATTTCAGCGGCCACCGCTCCGTGCTGCAACACCCGCACCACGGGCTCCGCCAACACCTGTCCCACCACGGCCGCCTGCAGCCCCCAGCGGCGGAAACGCTCCATCAGCGGCTGCTCGCGACCGGCACGCACCACGAAGAGCATGCGCTCCTGCGACTCGGAGAGAAGAAATTCGTAGGCGGTCATGCCCTCTTCCCGTGCGGGCACCCGATCCAGATCGAGCTCCACGCCCACATGCCCCTTGGCGGCCATTTCGGCACAGCTGCAGGTGAGACCGGCCGCTCCCATGTCCTGGGCGGCGATCACATCACCACTCTGGAAGGCCTCCAGACAGGCTTCGATCAACCCCTTTTCCAGAAAGGGATCACCCACCTGCACAGCCGGGCGGTCATCGAGGGAGGAGCCACTGAGTTCAGCGCTGGCAAAGCTGGCACCCCCCATGCCGTCACGACCGGTGGTGCTGCCCACGTACACCACGGGATTGCCGACACCGGAGGCTCCGGATTTGACGATCTCCTCCGTTTCCATCAGCCCCAGGGCCATGGCGTTCACCAGCGGGTTGCCGCTGTAGGAGGGATCAAAGGCGACTTCACCGCCCACCGTCGGCACGCCAACGCAGTTGCCGTAATGGGCAATGCCGGCCACCACCCCCTCCAGCAGTCCCCGATTGGAGGGCTCCTCCATGGGGCCGAAACGCAGGGCATTCAGCAGGGCGATCGGACGGGCGCCCATGGTGAAGATGTCACGCAGGATGCCACCGACCCCCGTGGCCGCGCCCTGAAAGGGCTCCACCGCCGAGGGATGGTTGTGACTTTCGATCTTGAACGCGAGACGGTGCCCGTCGCCCAGATCCACCACCCCGGCGTTCTCCCCCGGTCCCACCAGGATGCGGGGCCCCTCCGTCGGAAAACCTCGCAGGAGCGGCCTGGAGTTGCGGTAACAGCAGTGTTCCGACCACATCACCCCGAACATGCCGAGTTCCGCCCGGTTGGGATCACGACCGAGACGGCGCTGAATTTCGCGGTAGTCCTCCTCGGTGAGTCCCTCCTTGCGGAGAGCGGCCGTCACGTCAAACGACGGCGCCGAAGCGGGGGACTGGGCCACTGGAGGTTGATCAGCTGTCTCCAGTGTTGCCGACAGCGGTTCAGATCCAGGGATCCGGATCGTCATCACCCCGATCAGAATGGGGGGAGCGGGAAGGGCGATCAGGCCTCTCATCGTGAGGTTCGTCCCAGGGAGGCTCCTCCAGCCAACCCTCCAGTCGCTCTCCGGCCTTATCACCGATCTGCTGCAGCTGCTCACGCCAGGAGCGGGAACGACGCAGCAGATCCTGTCGAACACTGGAGCGGGCCAGGGGCAGCTCATCCAGCTCCCTCAGCGCCGTGGACACCTGGCCGGGGCACTGATCGACGATGCGGTCGGGTGTGAGTCGCCAACGGCTGCTGCCGGGTAGGCGCGGATCGCTGCGCGACACCAGATAGTGGAGGATCTGGCCTGTGGCCGGCACCACCGCCAGGTCGGCGATGCTCCCCAGGCGTTCACCCTGTCGATCGAGCAGATCGGCCTCCAGGAGTGTGGGAAGCCGTTCCAGCGTCACGAGATCAGCCTCAGCCGGTGGGCCCTTGACGAACACCTCCTGCTCACTGAGCCCGCGCCACTGATCCAGACGCCAGACCGCACGACGGGTGCGCAGCGCCGATGGACGACTGACCCAACCGAGCAGACGATGCACGGGCGGATGCATCCAGGCCATGACGCCGGGACCATGGTCGAGCCCCTGGTCGCAACGTACGCGATGGCGCAACAGATCGCTCAGAAGGATCTGATCAGGACGGGACAAGGCCTCAGCTGCGGATCTGAACGGGCATCACCAGATACGTGAACCCGGAGTCATCATCGGCGGCGGAGAGCACGGCCGGCGTGGTGGGCGCATTGCAACGCAGCTTGATCCGGTCGGCTTCCATGGCCTTGAGGCCATCCAGCACGTAACGCACGTTGAAAGCGATCTGCACGGGCTCACCGCTGAGATCAGACGCCAACGACTCAGAACCACTGCCGACATCCTGGGCATCAGCGCTGATCTGCACCAGCCCCGACTCAGGCTCGCTGCTGATCCGCACCACATTGTTGTGCTGATCCGCCAGCACCGCCACCCGCTCCAGGGCAGCGACGAAACCACGGCGATCCAGTTCAAACACCCGACTGAAGCTGTCGGGGATCAACTGGCGGTAGTTGGGATAGGTGCCCTCCAGGGTGCGACTGGTCACCATCTGATCGGCCGCGAGCACCACCACCTGCCCACGGTCGTAAAACAAGGTGACTGGATCGTCGCCTTTCCAGCTGGTCACAAGACGTTCCACCTCCCGCAGCGACCGAGCCGGCAGGGTGACGGAAAGATCGGCGGCTTCTCCGTCGTTGGCTTCCCCACCCTCCAGCGTCGGAGCTTCGCGGAGGGCATCGGTCACGGCGAGCACCGCCAGGCGATGGCCATCCGTGGACGCTGCTTCCAGGTGGGAACCGGAAAAACGCAGATGCACCCCGGTCAGGAGTTGCTTGGCCTCATCAGCGCTGCTGGCGAACAGGGTGGCGCGCAAGGCGCGAGCCAACGCAGCAGCCTCCAGCTTCAGGGCCGTGCCGTTTTCCACCAGGGGCAGCTCGGGAAACTCATCGGCGGGCATGCCCCGCATCTGGTAGCAGCCACTGAGGCTGGTGAGCTCCACCTGTTCGCCGGCGTCATCGCTCGCGAGGGTCACGGGTGACTCACTCGAGAGACGCGACACGATTTCCCCCAACAGACGCGCCGGCAAGGTGACGGCACCGCTGCTCTCAACCGATGCGGGCAGGGACGTCTGGATCCCGAGGTTGAGGTCAAAACCGGTGAGGCTGAGCCGCCCGGTGCCGGCATCCGCAGTCAGCAGCACGTTGGCCAGCACCGGATGGGTAGGTCTGGACGCAACGGCCCGACTGACGAGCTGCAGAGCGGCGTTGAGTTCAGCCTGAGAACAGACCAATTTCATGGCGTCAACGTCCGGGCAAACCATTCTGAGCGGCTTCCCACGGTTCCACAGGCCAGGGCGAAGCGCAATGGACTCAACCGCTTGGCGCTGAACGTTTGCCTCATCTGCTGTTTCAAGGATTAGTTCTTTTTTAAATCCAATTCAATAGCCGTAGTAGGTGCTGGGGAAAGCGT